>CAVZVV010000036.1:0-10145 GCA_963778785.1 uncultured Actinomycetes bacterium | reverse complement strand
CACGCATCGCCTCTGCAACACCAACGGTGCGCAGATCCCGCGCGAGTCCGACGCGGTGCTCTACACGCACGCCGGCCCCGAGATCGGGGTCGCCGCCACGAAGACGTTCGTCGCCCAAGTCGCCGCCGCCGAGCTGGTCGGGCTCGCACTTGCCCAGGCACGCGGCACGAAGTACGGCGACGAGATCGCCCGCGAGTTCGATGCGCTGGCCGCGATCCCGCAGCAGATCACCCGGACGCTGGCCCTGGCCGACGAGGTCCGCGCGCTCGCGCGCGACATCGCCGACGCGAAGGCGGTCCTGTTCCTCGGCCGGCACGTCGGCTACCCGGTCGCGCTCGAGGGCGCGCTGAAGCTCAAGGAACTCGCCTACATGCACGCCGAGGGATTCCCGGCCGGCGAGCTCAAGCACGGCCCCATCGCGCTCATCGAGGACGGCCTGCCCGTCGTCGTGATCATGCCCTCGCCGACCGGCCGACCGCTGCTGCACCAGAAGATGCTGAGCAACATCGCCGAGGTGCAGGCGCGCGGGGCGCGGACCATCGTGATCGCCGAGGAGGGCGACGTCGCGGCGGCCAAGCACGCCGCGCACCTGATCACGGTGCCGGCCGTGCCGACCCTGCTGGCGCCGTTCGTCACCACGATCCCGCTGCAGATGCTGGCGGCCGAGATCGCCCAGGCGCGCGGGTACGACGTCGACAAGCCGCGCAACCTGGCCAAGTCCGTCACGGTCGAATAGCCGGTCGGTAGGCTCCCGGATGTGACGGACGCCGCATCGACCAAGTCGGTAGACCTGCTCATCGTCGGAGCCGGGCCGGTGGGCCTGTTCGGCGCCTACTACGCGGGCGTCCGCAAGCTCTCGACGATCGTGCTCGACTCGCTCGAGGAGCCCGGCGGGCAGATCACCGCGATGTACCCCGAGAAGGCGATCTTCGACGTCGCGGGCTTCCCGGCGATCAAGGGTCGCGACCTCGTCGACCAACTGGTCGCCCAGGCGGCCCAGCACGACCCGACCTACCTGCTCGGGCAGCAGGCCGTGGGCCTGGAGCACTGCGCCGACGGCACGTTCGCGGTGATGACCTCGGCCAACCTGCGCATCGAGTGCCGCGCGATCGTCATCACCGGCGGCATCGGCACGTTCACCCCGCGCCCGCTGCCGGTCGGTGACGAGTACCTGGGCCGCGGCCTGGCGCACTTCGTGCCGGACCCGACGACCTACGCCGGCTGCGACGTCGTCGTGGTGGGCGGCGGTGACTCGGCGCTGGACTGGGCGCTGATGCTCGAACCGATCGCGAAGTCCGTCACCCTGGTACACCGGCGCGCGCAGTTCCGCGCGCACGCCCACTCGGTGGACCTGGTCACCGCGTCGTCGACGTACGATGCTCACCGACGCGCAGATCTGCGCGGTGCGCGGCGAGCCCGAGGTGGCCGAGGTGGACATCGACGTCAAGGGCGAGGTGCGCACGCTGCCGTGCGACCGGCTCGTCGCTGCACTCGGGTTCACCGCGAACCTGGGCCCGCTGCTGGAGTGGGGCATCGAGATCAAGAAGCGCGCAATCACCGTCGACTCGCGCGGCCGCACCACGGTGCCCGGTATCTACGCGGCCGGGGACATCGTCGAGTACGACGGCAAGGTCAAGCTGATCGCGACCGGCTTCGGCGAGGTCGCGACCGCGGTCAACAACATCGCGGCGTACCTCAATCCCGATGTGTCCGCGTTCCCGGGCCACCTGTCGGACTACGCGCCGGAGCCCGGTCAGCAAGCGGCGCCGACCGCGTGATCGTCGGCGTCGGCATCGACGTCGTGCCGGTGGCGCGGTTCGCCGAGGCGTTGGAGCGCACGCCGTCGCTGGCGGGCAAGTTGTTCACCGAGCACGAGTTGCAGACGCCCTCCGGTGGACGCCGCACTGCCGAGTCGCTGGCCGCGCGATTCGCCGCCAAGGAAGCCCTGGCCAAGGCGCTCGGAGCCGGCGGCGGCATGAGCTGGACCGACGCCGAGGTGCGCACCGACGACGTCGGCCGACCGTCACTGGACGTCCGGGGGACCGTGGCCGCCCGCGCGGACGTCGCTGGGCGTCACGCGCTGGCACATCTCGCTGTCGCACGACGGCGGCATCGCCTCGGCGACGGTCATCGCGGAGCGCGACTGATGCAGGGCGTCTATCCGGTCGCGGACGTGCGGACCGCCGAGGCCGCCGCGATGGCGCTCGTGCCCGACGGCGCGCTCATGCAGCGGGCAGCGACGGCCCTGGCCACGCAGTGCCTCGACGTGCTCGGGGCCGGTGTACGGCGCGAACGTCGTGCTGCTCGTCGGCGGGGGCAACAACGGCGGTGACGCCCTGTTCGCCGGCGCCCGCCTGGCTCGCCGCGGCGCCCGGGTGACTGCACTGCTCGTCGACCCGGCCCGCGCGCATGCGGGCGGTCTGGCCGCCCTGCGCCGGGCGGGCGGGCGTGCCGCCGCGGCCGACCCCGATCTGGTTGCGGGGGCCGACCTGGTCGTGGACGGGGTGCTGGGGATCGGCGGCCGTGGCGGGCTGCGTGGTCCAGCGGCAGCCCTGGCCCAGGCCGCGATGGACCGGCTGACGGTGGCCGTCGACGTCCCGTCCGGGGTCGACGCCGACAGCGGGGTCGCCTCGGGAGCGGCCGTGCGTGCCGACGTGACGGTCACCTTCGGCTGCCTCAAGCCGGGTCTGGTCACGGGCACCGGCGCCGCGCTCGCCGGCGAGGTCCGGCTGGTCGACATCGGCTTGGGTCCGCACCTGCCGCCCGCGCGAACCGAGGTGCTCGAAGCGGTCGACGTGCTCGCCGCGCTGTCGACGCCGGCGCGCGCACGACGACAAGTACACGCGCGGCGTGGTCGGGGTGATCGCCGGATCGCCCGAGTACTCCGGAGCCGGCCTGCTCGCGACCGGCGCCGCGCTGCACGCCGGTGCGGGCATGGTGCGCTACCTCGGGCGCTCGCCGGGGCTGATCCGCTCGCACTACCCCGAGGTGGTCGTCCACGAGGAGTCGCAGACCGCACGAGGTGCGCGTCCAGGCCTGGGTGGTCGGGCCCGGGCCTGGGCACCGACGACGCCGCGATGGCCCTGCTCGCCGACGTCCTGCGCACCGACGTGCCGGTGATCGTCGACGCCGACGCGATCACGCTCGTCGCGCGGGCGCCCGGGATGGTGCACGGACGTCACGCGCCGACCGTGCTGACGCCGCACGACCGCGAGTTCGCCCGGCTGGCCGGTGAGCCCGGTCCCGATCGGCTCGCCGCTGCGCGCCGGGCGGCCGCCGACCTGGGCGTGACCGTCCTGCTCAAATCGATGACCACGGTCGTCGCGGCGCCCGACGGCGCCGCCTTCGTCAACCCGACCGGGACGCCGTGGCTCGCGACGGCCGGCAGCGGGGACGTGCTCAGCGGGCTGATCGGCTCGCTGCTGGCCACCGGCCTCGGCGCGGCGCACGCGGCGGCAGTGGGCGCGTACGTCCACGGGGTCGCCGGCCAGCAGGCGGCCGCGGGTGGGCCACCTGCCGCGGGCGACATCCTGGCCGCGGTCCGCGGCGCGATCCTGGCCATCGAGACGCGGTGAGAGCGGTCCTCGTCTTCGACGGTGACTGCGCGTTCTGCTCGAGCTGCGTTCGGTTCGGCAGGCGCTGGATCGACCGGCGTGGCCGGTACGACGTCGTCCCGTGGCAGCGCCTCGACCTCGCCGCGCTGAACCTGACCGAGGACGAGTGCACGGACGCGGCCTGGTTCGTCACTGCCGACGGCACCCGGCACCGCGGAGACCGGGCAGTCGCCGCAGCCCTTCGCCACAGCGCGCCCGGCTGGCGTCCGCTCGGGCGGCTACTCGTCGTTCCAGGGATTTCGTGGCTCGCCGCGCGCGCCTACGCAGTGGGTGTCGGCGAACCGCTACCGGCTCCCGGGCGGCACGGCTGCCTGCGCGGTGCCCGAGCGCTGAGTGTGCGCGGCGGGGTGCAGCCGGCGGTCCGCCACGGCAACTCCCAGCACGACGGCCAGCGCGGCGAGGCTCAGCACGAGAGCGGTGACGTGCGGCGCCACGGCGAACAGGGCGATCAGCACGACCACGCCCGCCAGCCGCGTCCACGGGACGACCCGCCAGACGACGGCCTTGAACAGCGCGTGCCCGAGCAGGTAGAGCCCGACGCCGCCCAGCACCAGCCAGGCCGTGGCCATCACGCCGTGCCGACTCGGGTCGGCCAGCACGACCTGGTCGGCGGCCGCCGCGACGATGACGCCGCCGACGATGACCGGGTGGATCCAGTGGAACGCGTTGCGGCCCAGGCGTCCCGGGTCGTCGGACTCCTCGATCACCCGCGCGCTGTCCTGCGCAGCGCGGTCGAAGTAGATCCACCACAGTCCCGCGCTCCCGGCGAACGCCGCGACGAACGCCGCGATCTCGACGGTGCCGGGGCGGTCCAGCCCGGCCAGCGTCGAGCCGATCACCACGATCGACTCGCCGAGCGCGATGAGGACGAAGGCCTGGCAGCGTTCCGCGAAGTGGCCACCGTCGATCACCCACTCGCTCGTCACCGACCGACCGAGGCCCGGGACGCGGAAGCCGATCCCCGCGGCGAACAGGTCGAGGGCGACCGACAGCGCCCACAGCCCAGCCCGGACGTTGCCGTGCTCGAACGCACCGACGAGCACGATCGCCCCGGTGACGCGTGCTCCACGGCAGGATCCGGACGAAGACCATCTGCAGCACGTCGCCACGCAGCGCCACGACGGCGAACAGGCAGCGGCCCACCTGCATCGCGACGTAACACGCCGGCGACCACGAGCCCGCGTGAGGTGAACGCCTCCGGCAGGGCGGCCGACAGCACCAGGCTGCCGAGCATGAGGACGAGCAGCATCGCGCGCACCGCGTCGTGATTGGGGTCGAGGTAGTTGGCCGCCCAGGTCGTGTAGACCCAGACCTGCCACACCATCGCCAGCAGCACCGCGGCCTGCACGGCGCCCTCGGTCGTCGTGTGTACGACGAGCAGGTGCGACAGCTGGGTGACGGCGAAGACGTAGACCAGGTCGAAGAACAGCTCGACGGTCGTGACGCTGCGGTCGGTGGCTCTCAACAGCCGCGGTTGGCTCGGCACGCTCAGACCCTACGGTCTGGCGCGCATCCTCGGCCGCGATCGTTCGTTGGTCGACGTGAGCCCCACCCCCACCGAGAGGCCAGCCATGCGCCGTCGTCCCCGCCTAGCCACCCTCCTCGCCGCAGTGGCGATGACCGCAGGACTGGCGGTCGGCACCGCACCGGCGGGTGCGTCCACCCAGCTCCCGGTCACCTACGACTTCCTGGCCTCGGCGATCCAGGCCGGCACCGCGGTCAACGCCGACCCGCCCGGCGCGAACAACTGGACCTGCCGGCCGTCGGCGGCCCACCCGGAGCCGGTCGTGCTCGTCCACGGCCTGCTCGGCAACAAGAACACCAACTGGCAGACGTACGCGCCGCTGCTGGCCAACAACGGCTACTGCGTGTTCGCGCTGACCTACGGCGTCAACCCTGGCACTCCGACCGGGCCGGACCAGTTCGGCGGCCTGACCGCGGTCGAGTCGAGCGCGGTCGAGTTCAAGGCCTTCGTCGCCAAGGTGCTCGCCGCGACCCACGCCAAGAAGGTCAACGTCCTCGGGCACTCCGAGGGCACCGTGATGCCCGACTACTACGCCAAGTTCCTGGGCGGGGCTAAGTACATCGACAAGTACGTCTCGCTCGCGCCGCTGTGGCACGGCACGGACCCGGCCGGCCTGGACACCCTGTCGGTGTTCGGCGCGATGCTCGGGGCGACGGCTGCGCTCGACCAGGCGTTGAGCGCCGGGTTCGCGTCCGGGCCGGAACTGCTCGCCCACTCGGCGTTCATGGCCAAGCTGCGCTCCGGCGGGACGCCGGCGGTCAAGGGCATCCACTACACGAACATCGTCACCCAGTACGACGAGCTGGTGAACCCGTACACCAGCGGCGAGCAGCCGGACATGACGAACTACGTCGTGCAGAACTCGTGCGCCACCGACTACACCGAGCACTTCGAGATCGCAGCCGACCCGGTCGCCGCCCAGATCGTGCTCAACACGCTCGACCCCGCGCACAAGCACGCGGTGCCGTGCATGGTCGTGCTGCCGTTCACCGGTCCGGTCGGCTGAGCGCCCCCCTCACCGCCGAGTGGCCACTTAGACGTCGAGTGGCCAGCTATAGGCGGCCACTCGACGCTAAGTGGCCACTCGACGGGGGTGGGTGGCTGGGGCGCAGGCTTTGAGACACTGGCCGGGTGCTGCGAACCGAAGCCGTCGTCGATCTCGAAGCCATCCGCGGCAACGTCGCGACGCTGAAGGCAGGCACACCCGCCGACCTGCTGGCCGTGGTGAAGGCAGACGGCTACGGCCACGGCCTCGTCCCGTGTGCCCGAGCCGCGCTGGCCGGCGGCGCGACCTGGCTGGGCACGGCCATCGTCGACGAGGCCCTGCAACTGCGCGAGGCGGGCATCTCGGCACCGGTGCTGTCGTGGCTGTGGACCCCGGACGAGGCCGGCACGATCGCTCGCGCGGTCGGCGCTGACATCGACCTGTCGGTCGGCTCGACGTGGCAACTGGACGCCGTGGTCTCGGCAGCCCGGGCCGCGGGACAGACTGCCCGCGTCCACCTCAAGATCGATACCGGCCTCTCGCGCAACGGCAGCTACGTCACCGACTGGCCCGACCTGGTGACGGCCGCGGCCAAGGTCACAGGCCGCCGGCGAGATCGTGGTCATCGGCGTGTGGAGCCATTTCGCCTACGCCGACGAGCCGGGCCACCCGACGATCGCCAAGCAGATCGCGGCGTTCCGCGACGCCCTGGCCGTCGCTGCACGGGGCGGTGTCCAGCCGCAGATCCGGCATCTGGCCAACTCGGCCGCCACGCTCACCCTGCCCGAGGCGCACTTCGACATGGTCCGCCCTGGTGTCGCCGTCTACGGGCTGTCGCCGGTGCCTCAGCGCGGCGACTTCGGGCTGCGTTCCCGCGATGACCCTGCGGGCGGGGATCGCGCTGACCAAGCGGGTTCGCGCCGGGGAAGGCGTCTCGTACGGCCACAACTACACGACGGCGCGTGAGACGACGCTCGCGCTCGTGCCGCTGGGATACGCCGACGGGGTACCGCGCAGCGGCACGAACGTTGGCCCCGTCCAGATCAACGGATCGCGGTTCACCGTGAGCGGCCGGGTCTGCATGGATCAGATCGTCGTCGACGTGGGGGACCTGCCGGTGGCCGCGGGCGACGCGGCGGTCCTGTTCGGCCCGGGGCGCGACGGTGAGCCACTGGCGCAGGACTGGGCGGACGCCGTGGGCACCATCCACTACGAGATCGTCACGCGGGTCGGCCCGCGCGTGACGCGCACGTACGTCGGGGCCTGAGATGGGCGGTCCCAGGCACGGGCCCGGCCGGCCGGCCGGACCACGCGTCCCGCTGACACCGCAGCAGCGCACGGCGTGGGGCGGCCCGGTGCTGACCCTGCCCACCGTGGCCGACACCCAGGCCCTCGGGGCTCGACTGGCCGCGACGCTGCGGGCCGGTGACCTGATCGTCCTGATCGGCCCGCTCGGCGCCGGCAAGACGGCGCTGGTCCAGGGCATCGGCGCCGGCCTGGGGGTGCGCGGCGCCGTCGTCTCACCGACCTTCGTCATCGCGCGGGTGCATCGCGGGCGGCTGCCGCTGGTGCACGTGGACGCCTACCGGCTCGGGTCGCTGGACGAGGTCGACGACCTCGACCTCGACGTGGACATGGCCGACGCGGTGACCGTCGTCGAGTGGGGCTCCGGGCTGGTCGAGCAGTTGGCCGACGCCCGGCTGGAGATCGTGATCGAGCGGGCGGAGGACTCCGAGCAGCGCACCGCCCGGCTGGTGCCCGTCGGCGGCGACTGGGCAACCCGGGTCGCCGCACTCTGACTCCGGCGGCCGTCGGTAGGTTTGGCACCGTGCTCGTCCTCGTCCTCGACACCTCGTCGTCCGCCGTGACGGCCGGGCTCGAGTCGACGTCGACGTCCGCTGGACGCGGCGGCGTGACGGTCCGCGCCGAGCGGGTCGTGCACAACGCCCGCGGGCACGGCGAGTACCTCGCCCCGCTGATCGCCGAGTGCCTGGCCGAGGCCGCGGCCGCGCCGGCGGACCTGGCAGCCGTGGTCGCGGGGACCGGTCCCGGGCCGTTCACCGGCCTGCGGGTCGGGCTGGTGACGGCCGCGATGTTCGCCGAGACGCTCGGCCTGCCCGCCTACGGCGTCTGCTCGCTGGACGCCCTCGCGGACCTCGAACGCCACGAGCCCGCGCTGCTCGTCGCGACCGACGCCCGCCGCAAGGAGGTCTACTGGGCCCGCTACGAGTACGGCGTGCGCAGCGCCGGGCCTGCGGTGGACCGTCCCGCCGATGTCCCGTGCGACGGCGTCACCGGCGCCGTGGGGGTCGGGATCGAGCTCTATCCCGACGTGCTCGGCGTGCCGCTGCTGGCCGGGACGGTTCCCGACGGTCGCCGGTCTGGCCCGCTGCGCCGCGGACCGCGTCCGGACCGCGGCGCCGTCCGAGCCGCTCACCCCGCTGTACCTGCGCCGCCCCGACGCCGTGGCGCCGGGCGCACCAAAACGGGTGAGTCAGTGACGGCGGCGACGATCGTGGCCATGACGCCCGCCCACATCGACGAGCTGATGGTCTACGAGCGCGAGATGTTCGACACCGAGGCGTGGACGGCCAGCAGCTACCGCTCACGAACTGGCCGACACGCACAGCCGCCACTACGTCGCGGCCGTCGCAGCGGACAACACGCTGGTCGGCTGGGCCGGCGTGCGGGTGGTCGGCGAGAGCGCGGACATCCTCACCGTCGGCGTCATCCCGTCGGCCCGCCGTCGCGGGATCGGACGGCTGCTCGTCGACGACCTCGTCGAACGAAGCCCGACGCCGCGGCGCGACCGAGGCGTTCCTGGAGGTGCGCGCCGACAACGACGCGGCTCAGGCGCTCTACAAGGCGCAGGGCTGGGTCGAGATCGGCCGACGCCGCGGCTACTACGCCTTCGGCCGGGTGGATGCGGTGGTGATGCGTGTCGACCTCTGACGAGCCGCTCGTGCTCGGCTTCGAGACGTCATGCGACGAGACCGGGATCGGTCTGGTCCGTGGCACCACGCTGCTCGCGGACGCGATCGCCAGCAGCGTCGACGAGCACGCCCGCTTCGGCGGTGTCGTGCCCGAGGTGGCCAGCCGCGCGCACCTGCAGGCGATGGTGCCGACCCTGCGCCGGGCCTTCGAGACAGCTGGTGTCACTGCGCACGACGTGGACGCCGTCGCGGTGACGGCCGGTCCGGGGCTGGCCGGGGCGCTGCTCGTCGGCGTCGCGGCGGCCAAGGCGTTCGCGCTCGCGCTGGGCAAACCGCTGTACGGCGTCAACCACCTGTCGCGCACACGTGGCGGTCGACCTGCTCGAGCACGGCCCGCTCGACGAGCCGTGCGTGGCCCTGCTGGTGTCGGGTGGGCACTCGTCCCTGCTGCTCGTGCCCGCAGGTGGGTGGTGAGCACGTCACCGAGTTGGGCGCGACCGTCGACGACGCGGCGGGGGAGGCGTTCGACAAGGTGGCGCGACTGCTCGGGCTGCCCTTCCCCGGTGGTCCGCCGATCGACCGGCTGGCCCGCGAGGGCGACCCGGCCGCGATCGGTTTCCCGCGAGGGATGACCGCGGCCCACGACCCGGCGTTCGCGTTCTCGTTCTCCGGGCTCAAGACCGCGGTCGCGCGCTGGGTCGAGGCCCGGCAGCGCGCGGGCGAGGCGGTGCCCACCGCGGACGTCGCCGCGTCGTTCCAGGAGGCGGTGGTCGACGTGCTGACCGCCAAGGCGGTCCGCGCCGCCCGCGAGCAGGGAGTCGGCCACCTGATCATCGGCGGCGGGGTGGCCGCCAACTCGAGGCTGCGCGCGGTGGCCGAGCAGCGGTGCGAGGCCGCCGGGATCCGGCTGCGCGTCCCGCGCCCGGGACTGTGCACCGACAACGGCGCGATGGTGGCGGCGCTCGGCGCTCAACTCGTCCGGCACGGGGCGACGCCGTCCCCGCTGGACCTGCCGGCCGACTCGGCGATGCCCATCACCGACGTCCTGGTGGGAGGGCTGCGATGACGGTCATGTGGGAGGCCCGCGC
>CAVZVV010000035.1:0-30136 GCA_963778785.1 uncultured Actinomycetes bacterium | reverse complement strand
TAGAGGTTCTGTCGCCGCCCCCCCCCCCCCCGCCTTGTCGTTGGTCCCCGAGCTGCGCGCGCCCCGCCGAAGGGCTGCTGGCCGACCACCGCGCCGGTGGGCTTGTCGTTGATGTAGACGTTGCCCGCGGCGAAGCGCAGGGCCGATAGCGCCCGCTCCACGAACCGCGATCGGTGCCGAAGATGGCGCCGGTGAGCGCGTAGGGCGTGGTGGCGTCGCACTCGAGCGCCTTGGCCTCGTCGCCGTCGGGGTAGACCCAGACGGTGAGCACGGGCCGAAGATCTCCTCGCGCATAGCCGGTCCGCGGATGGGTCGTCTCGACCAGCGTGGGGATCGACGAAGAAGCCCTCCGCGTCGCGCGCCCCGCCGCCGGCCAGGATCGCGGCGTTCCGCGGCGTCGCGGGCCGATGTACTCGGTGATGCGCGCGTAGGCGCGCCGGTCGATGACCGCCCCCATGAAGTTGCGGAAGTCGGTGACGTCGCCCACGCGGGAGGCCCGATGAGTCGACGAGGCGCGCTTGAGGGGCCAGATGAGCGCGGGACGTAGGCGCGCGAGGCCGCGGAGCACTTCTGGCCCTGGTACTCGAAGGCGCCGCGCACCAGGGCCACCGCGAGCGCCTCGACGTCGGCGCTCGGGTGGGCGAAGACGAAGTCCTTGCCGCCGGTCTCGCCGACGAGGCGCGGGTAGCTGCGGTAGCGGGGGATGTTCTCGCCGACGCGCCGCCACATCCCGGAAGACCGCGGTCGAGCCGGTGAAGTGGATGCCGCCGAGATCCTCGTGGTCGAGGCAGGCGTCGGAGACGGCGGGCCGCCCCGTCACCAGGTTGATGACGCCGGTGGGCAGGCCCGCCTCGCGGAGGAGGCTCATCGTGAGTGCGCGGAGAGCGGCGCTGGGCGCCGGCTTCCACACCACGGTGTTGCCCATGAAGGCCGGCGCGGCGGGGAGGTTGCCGGCGATGGCGGTGAAGTTGAACGGCGTGCCCGCGAAGACGAAGCCCTCGAGGGGGCGCGGCTCGAGAGGTTCCACATCCCCGGGGCGCTCTGCGGCTGCTCGCCGGCGATGATGCTGGCGAAGTGGACGTTGAAGCGGAAGAAGTCGATGAGCTCGCACGCGGAGTCGATCTCGGCCTGGTACGCCGTCTTGCTCTGCCCGAGCATGGTCGCGGCGTTGAGGACCTGGCCGGCCGCGGCCCGCGAGGAGCTCGGCGGCCTTGAGGAAGACCGCCGCCCGCGCCGTCCACGGCAGGCCGACCAGCTCGGGTGCGCCTGGCGCGGCCGCCTCGATGGCCGCGGCGGCATCCTCCTTGGTGGGCGCGCCCGAGGAGCGAGCACGCGGCGGTGCGGGGGCGGACGTCGTCGAGCAGCGCCGGTGCCCCATCCCTCGCCGCCGATGAACATGGGGATCTCGACCTGCCGGCTCTGCGGGCGAGCTCGGCCTTGAGCGCGGCGCGCTCGGGGCTGCCCGGGGCGTAGGAGAGGACGGGCTCGTTGACGGGGGCCGGAACTCTGGTGACGGCGTCCATGGCTGCGCCTTTCTGGCGGCTGGCGGGTGCGTTGGGTCTCATCTTCACGGATTCGTGGGATGAATTCTCGTATACAACGCTGTATACATCAAGCGCCACCGGGCGGGGGCCCCGGCGCGCGTCCGCCCGCTCGTCGGCACCGTCGGGTTGGATGGACACGTGCCAGAAGTGGACGTCGGGTCCGTCGACTCCCCCGCCGGCGACAGCCTCGTCACCGAGCTCGCGACACCCGCGGGCCCGGTACGGGTGCACGTGTGGCCCTCGCTCGACCCAGCGGCAGCGCGACGGCCGGTGCTGCTGGCCACCCACGGCTGGACCGACTCCGGCGAGGTCTTCGGCCCGCTCGCGGCCGCTCTGAGGTTCCGCTGGACCGTCGTGGCCCCCGACGCCCCCGGGCACGGCGGCACCCCCTGGCCCCACGCGGACACCTTCGACGTGACGACGCACGCGGTCGGGGTCACCGCCGTGCTGGACGCACTTCCCCAGGTGGCGGGCAGGCGCCGCCGGGCGGTGCTCCTCGGCCACTCCATGGGTGCTGTGACCGCGGCACGCGTCGCGGCGGCGAGACCCGTCGCCGTCGCTCATCTCGTGCTCGAGGAGCCGGCCCGGACGACGCCGCGCCGCTCGCCGTCCCAGGCAGGGTTCCGCACCTGGCTGCGAGGCCTGCGCGGCACCGACCACGCGGGCCGGCTCGCCTACGTCGTGGACCACCACCCCGACTGGCCGGCCGACGAGCGCGGGCCGTGGGTACGCAGCAAGGCCGAGGTGGACGTGGCCCACCTCGAGGTGCCCGCCGTGTGGGGCGAGCCCCTGATGGCCGTGCTGGCGGACGTGACGTGCCCCGTGCTGATCATCCGTGGCGAGCGCGCACGCGGCGCGATCGTCTCCATGACCGCGGCACGACGGTGTGCAGCGGCCTGCCGGGGCGGCGCCGAGGTGCTCGCGCTACCCGCCGGTCACAACCCGCGGCGCGAGGCCCGCGGCGCGTTCATCGCCGCGCTGGCGTCTGTGCTCGGCCGCGACGAGGCCTGAGCGAGGACGACAGGACACAGGAAGCCGAGAGGTGTGGGGGCCGAGGGCCGGGTACTGGGGAGCGCCTGGCTACCTGGCCAGAACGCCCTGCCGGACCAGGGAGGCCTCGATCACCGGCGTCAGCAGCCGCATCGCCGTGTTGGTCAGGTGGGAGGCGTCGCGGTAGAGCACCGTCCCGCCGAGCACGGCCGGGCACGTCGCGGGGACCGGCGGGCACACGACCGCGTTCACGTCGACCATCCGCACCCCGCTGACCTGATGCGTGGCTATCGCCTTCGCGAGGGGGTCCGCAGGCTGGGCCGGGGCACGGGGGAACGCGCACGGCGTCCACGCGGGCAAGGCCCCCGACAGGCAGGCCGGGACGTCGCGGCCCGGGTAGGGGGAGTCGCGCAGGTAGACGACGGGGACGCCGAGCGCGCGCAGCCGCTGCAGCACCGCACGCCATCCGGCGAGCACCTCGGCCGCATCGGTGGAGTACCGGTCGAGCGCGGACACGAAGACGACGGAGGGCTTCTGACGGGCGTTCTCGGCCACGAGCCTGTTCAGAGTGGCCGCCCGCCACGTGTCGCACTCGGTGAACGGCCTGCCCAGCTGCGCCGGCACCACCGTGATCTGCGGCAACGGGCACCCACCCTTGAGCAGCAGCTCCGTGGCCCATCCGCGAGCCGTGGCGATCGACTCCACCGGCTCGATCCACTGCGCGGCGTGGGAGTCACCGAGCAGCACGACGTGACCCCTCGACGGGTCGCCGATCATGCAGGTCGGGCTGCGCGTGACCGGCGCCTCGAGCTGGCAGGGCGCGGGGTAGCTCGGGTAGTCCGTTCGCGCCTTGGCCGGGGACGGCGTGACGGCGCCGCTCGTGCGACCGCCGGCCGCGGCGAAGGGGTCGGTGAGAGACGCCGCGGGGCTGCGGGCGGGCGCGGCGGCGGCCTGCGAGTCGAGCTGCCCGGAGGCGCGCGCCGCCGACGGCCACGGCCAGGGCGAGCGGCAGGCACATCGCGACGGCCCCGACCGCGAGCCCCCGGCCGGGCCGAGCGCTGATCGCTGGCCGAGTAGCGCACCGGTCGCTCGACCAGTCGCATGGTCGCCCAGGCCGGCACCGCGCTCGCCATCACGAGCGCCAACCGAACCGGCCACGTGAGCGGACCGAACCGCTCCTCCGCGAGCACCACGACCGGCCAGTGCCACAGGTACCAGCAGAAGGACAGGCCGCCGACCGCCACCAGCGCCCGGCTGGAGAGCAGCCGCCCAGGCCCCTGCCGTGCACCCATCCCCGCCGACCCTGCAGCGATCACCGCCGCCGTGCCGAGCGTCGGTACCAGGGCGGCGAGGCCGGGGTACGGGGTTCGAGCGCCGAAGAACGCACACGACCAGATGATCGCGACGAGCCCCGCCCAGCCGAGGACGGCCCGCCACACCACCTCCCGCCCGACCGGCTCCCGCCCGACCGGCTCCCGCCCGACCGGCTCCCGGCCGACCGGCTCGTGCCCGACCACCTCGTGCCCGACCGGCTCCCGCCCGCCGCCGCCGCCGAACCCGCCCCCGAACCGCGGCGAGGCAAGCGCCAGCAGGCCGCCGACGGCGAACTGCCAGGCCCGGGTGGGAGAGCCCAGGTAGGCCAGTGGCGGGTGCGAGCGGGTGAGCAGCAGGGACGCCAGCAGGGACGCCAGACCCAGCCCGCCGAGCACGACGCGGCCACCGCAGTTCGCCGCACCGGCTCCGCGCGGCGTCCACGACCTGCTCGCCGCAACCGCGCGCTCAGCAGGAACAGCAACGGCCACACCAGGTAGAACTGCTCCTCGACGCCGAGGGACCAGTAGTGCAGCACGGCGCTGACGTCGAGCCCCTGCCGGGAGTAGTCGGTCTGCTGCAGCACGAAGCGCCAGTTCGGCACGTACACCGCGGCGGCCGCGACGTCCTTCGCCAGGTCGACCTGCTTCAGGGGCGGCAGCAGGACGGACCCGGCCGCCAGCACCACGACCAGGACCGTCGCCGCCGCAGGCAGGATCCGCCGTGCGCGGCGCGCGTAGAAGTCGCGCAGGGACACCTCGCCGCGCTCGAGCCGGCGCGCGAGCTGCCCGGTGATGAGGTACCCGGAGATCACGAAGAAGACGTCGACGCCGACGAAGCCGCCCGTGGCATGCGGGACTCGCGCGTGGAAGGCCAGCACCGCGAGCACCGCCACGGCCCGCAGACCCTCGACGTCGCGCCGGTGGACGGCGCCGCCCCCGCCGCCCCGCGACGAGAGCCTGCGGCCCCGAACCGCCGTCCGCCCCGCAGGTCCCAGGTCGGTCACGCCGACGCCCCGGGCCCGGCCCGCGCCGCTCCGAGGGCTCTGGGCCACTGACCTGGGCGACGGGCCGGCGAGCACGCGACCATGATGCCCGCAGCCGGCGCGCCCCCGGGTTCGCTGAATGTCAAGCCCAGGTCAAGGACCGAGATGTCGCGGACCGAGATGTCGCGGACCGGGTTGTCGCGGACCGGGCCGTCGTCGTGTGCCTACAGCGAGCGAGCGCGCAGCTCCACGATGCGCCCCCGAGCCCGTGCCGAGCCGGCGGTGCCCTGGCTGCCACGGGTGCGGACCGTGATGAGTGTGCGGTCGGCGCGGAAGAGGTCGTGCGAGTACTCGATCGGCCGGCCGTCGTCGTCCAGCGTCGTGCGCGTGATCGACAGCAGCGCGGCGCCGCGCGGCGACTCCCAGGATGCGCGCCTCGTCGTCGTCGGCCGGGACGACCTCGATGCGCTCCTCGGCCTGCGCCGGGCGCACGCCGTACCGGCTGGCGAGGAGCTCGTAGATCGAGCCTCCGAGGGACTGCTCGAGAAGGTCGGGGAAGCGGTCCGCGGGGAAGCGCGCGTGCTCCAGGGAGATGGGTGAGCCGTCGGCGAGCCGGATGCGCACGACGTCCAGCACGAACGCGCCCTGCTCCAGGCCCAGCGCGCGAGCCGTCACCTCGTCGGCGGCCACGACTGAGGCGCTCATCACCCGTGAGCCGGCGAGGAACCCCTGGTCGCGCAGCATGGCCGGCACCCCGACGATGCTCGACAGGTCTCGAGCGAACTTCTGGGTGGTGACGAACGTGCCCCCACCCCTCCCTGGAACTCGCCGGACGACGCCGTCGTGCTCGAGCGAGGCCAGCGCATGCCGCAGGGTCGACCGGCTGACGGCGAGCTCGACGGCGAGGTCGCGCTCGGCGCCCAGCCGTTCGCCTGCCCCGAGCGCCCCGGACCCGATCATCTCGAGCAGCCGACGCCTGGTGTCGTCGGCCGCCGGCCCGAGCGGGGCGGTGGCGCCGGCGTGCCCCGGCGTCTCGGTCGGCGGGTGAGCCGGCGACTCTGAGTCACCCATGTGGTGCTGCCCTCCCTCCCTCGGCCCCTATCCCCGCGCGACCGTCAGAACGCTGCGGCGTCAAGCGCTCTGCAACGCCTCGAGCGACTCCGGCAGCACCTGACCGCCGTCGACCACGAGGGCCTGGCCGGTGATGTAGGCGGCCTCGTCCGTGGCGAAGAACAGGGCCGCGTTGCCGATGTCGTCGACCTCACCGAGCCGCTTCATCGGGATCGAGGCCTCCATCGACGCGCGGTACTGCGGACCCAGCTCGGCGAGCCCCTCCGTGGCGATGTTGCCGGGCAGGACGGCGTTCACGGTGATCCCGCGAGGGGCCAGCTCGATCGCCGCTGTGCGCATGAACCCCAGCTGGGCGGCCTTGCTGGCGCCGTAGTGCGACCAGCCCGGGAAGCCGGTGATGGGCCCCGTGATCGACGACGTGAGGACGACGCGGCCCCGCCCCGACGCTGTGAGCGCGGCGAGGCAGGCCTGGACCATGAGCATGGTCCCCTTGACGTTGGTGCCGAGCACGAGGTCCAGGTCGGCCTCGGTCATGTCGGCCAGCTTGGCGTCGGGGAAGATTCCCGCGTTGGCGCACAGGACGTCGATGCCCGCGTTGCGCGCCGCCGCCACCTCGGCGACGGCACGGCAGTCGGCCGCGCTCGCGACGTCCCCGAGGACGTAGGTGACGCGTCCTCCGCCGAGCGCGCGACAGCTCGGCGGCGGCACGAGCCGCCGTGGCCTCGTCGCGCCCGGTGACGACGACGTTGGCGCCGGCACGCGCGAAGACCCTGGCGATGCCCTTCCCGATTCCCTTCGTGCCTCCGGTGACGACGACGCTGCGGCCGGCGATGGAGCCGAACATGTCTGGGTTCCCTTCTGCGGCGGGCGATCTGGAGGTCGGTGCTGGTCTGGTCAGGCGAATCGCGACAGGTAGCTCTCGGCCAGGTCACAGGACACGCGGGTGAACTCCGCGCCCATCGACTGGGCGAGGTCGGTGTCGGAGTGCGAGCCGATCCAGGCCACCAGCAGCAGCCGCCGCAGCAGGACGAACGTGGGCAGCTCGGCCTCCTCCTGGGCGGACAGCTCGGCCACGGCCCGGTACCCGCGCACCCACGAGTCGATGAGCGCAGGGACGGTGGGGTCGTGCTCGATGAACGACAGGGACGACCCGAGGTCGTACATGAACCAGCCGAAACCGCAGTCGTCGAAGTCGATCACGTTCACGACCGAGCCCTCAGGGACCTCCGAGGTCTCCCCCGGGTCCGTGCCGCCGGGTGGGGGCTGCACGAGCAGGTTGGCCAGCCGCATGTCGGCGTGGACGAGCCCGAACCGGTCGGGCCCGTCGCCGAAGGCGGCCAGCCGGCGCTGCAGCGGTCTGCGCGCCAGCCGGCCCAGCACGTCGCGCTCGGCCGGCGCCCACCGCCATCCCGTCCTGCCAGCGACCCCAGTGCCCGCGCTCCCCGATCGAGGTGTCGAAGTCCCACCGGAAGCGCGTGAAGCCCGGCGGGCGGCGTCCAGGCCTTGGCATGCTGGTGCAGCCGCGCGGTGATCGCGCCGAGGGTTCGGAAGTCCTCC
Source organism: uncultured Actinomycetes bacterium (assembly GCA_963778785.1). Lineage (GTDB taxonomy): Bacteria > Actinomycetota > Actinomycetes > S36-B12 > CAIYMF01 > CAVZVV01. The sequence continues at coordinate 22,678 of CAVZVV010000035.1, read as the reverse complement.
ACGAGGCGCTCCCCGGCCGGCTCGACACCCTCCACCCACTCGAAGCGCACGGCGTGGCGCTGCTCGCCGTCGGGGTGGCGGCCGATCGACGACGCGGCGCGCCGTCGACGGCCGGCAGCACCGCCGCGGTGCTGACGACGCCGTCCGAGCGCAGCGCCGTGATCCAGGCGAGCTCGCTCTCGATCGCGCTCCCGCGAGTGGTAGCCGGGCCGGTGCACGCGCAGCACGCTGCGCTGCCCGGTGTCGGGGTCGTCGACGGCGTAGGTCGCGTTCTCGGAGATGTTGAGCAGGGTCAGGCGCGCCTGCGGCGCCGATGCCGTACGCGCGCAGGGCGTCGTAGGCGATGGGCACCAGGCGATCGCGCAGCTCGCCCTGCAGCGCAGCGACCTCGGTCACGCGACTCCCCTCATGCGTACCACAGGTGGGTGGACCGGAACTGCATGATCGTCGGTTGACGGGCGGGTGTCGTGGATGGTGGTCGCCGAGCTTCGAGTCAGTGGTCGCGGCCCTCGACGTGGCGAGAGCACGGCGTCGATCGCCTGCCTTGGCCGCCTCGACCCCGGCGCAGGGTGCCGGCGATGTAGAGCCGACCCGCCGCGCCGATCATCGAGACGTCCACCAGGGTGTTGCCCGGCGCGGCCCGCTCGGCCTCGTTCGCGGCGACCGCGGCGAACAGGGCCGGGCGTGACCTCGTGCACGAGCAGGCACTGCCCCGGAAGCATCATCGACGCCTCCCGGGTGCGGTTGATGATCACCGCGTGCTGGTCCCCGACGTCGGCGATGACGTCGGAGTACAGCACCCGCGGAGCCAACCGGTCTGTCTCGCTGGCGCCGAGCCCGGCGAGGATCGCCGCCCCCGCTGCCCGCACGTCCGCCAGGTCGCTGGAGTGCACCTCGAGCACGCCGAACTGCCGCTCGACGAACAGGATCCCCGGCTCGACCCCGGGCACCGAGCGCAGCGCGAGGTCGGCGACCCGGTGGATCGCCAGACCGGGGGCGACCTCGACGATCAGCGCGTGCTGGCCCTCGTAGGCCGGGTACCCCCGGGCACGCGTCGGCGTGCCGAGGTAGGCGGCGAACTGCCGCTGCAGGTCCGGGATGAGCAGGTGGACCCGCAGCTCCGCCGCTGCGGCTCACGTAGCCTCGCCGGACACCGTGAAGTGCTTGCTCAGCTCGGCGTGCGGGCGCGGGATCACGTGCACGGAGACGAGCTCGCCGATGCTCGTGGCCGCTCTCGGCGCCTGCCTCGGTTGCGGCTTTCACCGCGCCGACGTCGCCGACCACCGTCACCGCCACAAGGCCGTCGCCGACCTCCTCGCGGCTCACGATGATCACGTTGGCGGCCTTGACCATCGCGTCGGCGGCGGCCAGCGCCGCCACGTAGCCCTTGGTCTCGATCATGCCGATCGCGTTGCTGGACATGGTCATCCCTTCTTCCGGGGCGTCGTGGTCAGTGGGTCCTCGGTGGAGCAGGAGTGCTCGTGGGTACTGGGCTGTCCGAGGTCTCGTCGATCGAGCCGATCACGAGGGCGTCCAGGGGCGGGGCCTTGCCCGGGAACCAGGCGGCGGCCACCGAGCCGGTGGCGACGAGGACCTGCTCGCCGACCCCGGAGCCGAGGACGTCGAAGGCGACCAGCCGGGCGCCGCCGTCCACCTCGACCTCGAGGAAGGCCCCGTTCGGGATCTCGGGCAGCCGCCGGGTGGCCCAGACATTGCCGACCACGCGTGCGCGCAGCATCAGCGCTCCTTCCCGGCGTCGTTGCCGACGTCCTTCTCGATGGGCACTCCCAGTGCCCGCGCGCAGTCACGCGCGAGCGGGGTCAGGACGGCTCGCCGGCCCAGCACCAGGCGGCGCTCCGGCCGCGGCCGCCTCGCGTACGACCGGCTCGGTCACCGCACCTCGTTCGATGCGCCGCACAGGCAGATCCGCGAGATCCGGGGCGGACGGCGTCACGCCACTGCGGGCAAGCCGGAAGCGAACCCGGCCGGCGCGGACGTCGTCACGGCGCTCGGGGCTCTCGAACAGCCGCAGCACGTGCCGGGCGAAGGCGTCGAGGTCGGCGTCGGAGTCGACCCGGACGACCTCCACGCCCGAGGAGCCCGAGTCGCCCGGCATGTCAGACCCACCGGACCCGCCGGACCCGCCGGGCCCGCCCGACAAGGTTCGCGTTGCCCGGCGCCGCGGCGTCCCCGGCGTACGCCTGGCCGTCGGTTCCCGCTGCGGGCACCAGCAGGTCCGGCAACGCCTCGATGAGCACCTCCCGAACCAGGCGGCGCAGCACATCCGGGCTCAGGTCCGCAGTCACCGGCGCCCCCCGACCAGGGCGCCCAGCGCGGCCTCCGCGGCCTGCGCCGCCTGCCGCACGTCGGCCTCCCGGCCCGTCAGGTACAGGCGGCCGGTCGCACCGATCATCCGGTAGTCGACGACCGTGATGTCGGCTGCCTTCTCGGCCTCGTTGGCGGCCAGGATCGCGTAGGAGGCGGGCTGGACCTCCAGCACGAACAAGGACTGCCCCGGCAGCGCCATCGAGCCGATCCGGTTGCGGTTGATCAGGAACGCGTGCTGGGGGTCCAGGCGTGTGACGATGCGGCTCGCGAGCACCTGCGGCGCAGTGGCCGCGGACGCCTCGGCGCCCAGCGCGGCCAGCACCGCGTCGGCCGCCGCGCGCACCTCGTCGGTGCTCCCGTGCACCTCGAGGTAGCCGAACTGGCGCTCGACGACGAGCACGCCCGCCTGCACACGCGCGTGCTTGAGCGCCACGTCGGTGAGCGCCTCGATGTCCAGCCCCGGCGCCACCTCGATCACCTGTGCAGCCATGTCCGCCCGCGGCAGCCGGCCCTTGATCCAGGTGCCCAGGTAGCACAAGGTCTGCGGCTGCAGACGGTCGATGAAGATGAAGCTGCGAAGCTCCGCCACGCTCGGTCCCCTCTCAGCCGCGGATGATCTGCCGCAGCTCCTCGACGATCAGCCGGCGGATCTCCTCGCGGAGCTCGGCTGAGTCGGGGCTGAGGGGTTCTCGGGGACGGGCGCCGCGCGCGGACGCACCAGGAGCAGGGGCGCCGGACGCCGCAGCGCCGTCGCCTGCGGGCGCCCAGGCGTTCGAGGCGTCCGGGTAGGCGGGCACCGGGCCGCTCGGGGGCTGCCACACCTCGAGGCCCGCCACGGCCGCCATACGCTCGCGCGCGTCGGCGTTCCAGGCCAGGCGCGTGTGGTTGACCAGATGCTTGGGCTCAAGGTTCTCACCGACCGAGGAGCGCCCGAAGAAGCCGGTGCCGATGGTCATGGACGGCGCGAGGTTGGTCGCGAGCCCGGCACCGCCCAGGCTCGCGCCCGCGTTGACCGAGACCCGCAGCACCTGCACGGCCGCCCCGAAGTCGAGGATCGTCCGAGCGTCCGTGCTGTGGATGGCGGCGGAGTGCCCAGCGCCGCTGATCCGCAGGACGGCGCGGGCCGCCGCGATCCCCCGGGCTGCCGTCGGTACCCGCACCAGACCGAGCACCGGGCAGAGCTTCTCGTGCGCCAAGGGCTCCTCGGGCACGACGAGGTCGAACGGAGCCAGCAGCACCGTGGTCCGCGGCGGCACGCGCACGCCGGCGCGGCCGGCCAGCGTGACGGCGTCCAGCCCGACCATCGCGGTGTCGAAGCGGCCACCGGGGAACAACAGGTCGCGCACCCGGTCGCGCTCGGCGTCGTCCAGCAGGTGCGCCCCGGCCCGCTCGAGGTGGCGCAGCGAGGGCGTCGGCGCAGACCTCCTCGACGATCAGCACGCTCTCGTTGGTGCACAGGATCGAGTTGTCGAAGCTCTTGCTCTCGACGATGCGCCGGGCCGCGGCCGCGAGGTCGGCCGTCCTGTCGACGAGGACGGGCACGTTGCCGGGGCCCACGCCGATAGCCGGGTTGCCGCTGCGGTAGGCGGCCCGGACCACCGCCGTCCCGCCCGTCGCGACGATGACGTCGGTTCGCTCGTCGCACATGAGCGCGTTCAGCAGCGGGATCGACGGCTCCTCGACCCACTGCACGCATCCGTCCGGTGCTCCCGCCGCCCTGGCCGCCTCGTACATCGCCGACGCGGCGTCGCAGCACACCGACTTGGCCAGGGGGTGGGGGCAGACGACGACGACGTTGCGCGTCATCAGGCTCAGAAGCACCTTGAAGAAGACCGTCGCGACGGGGTTCGTCGACGGTGTCAGGGCGAGCACGACGCCGGCCGGGCGCGGGATCTCGACGATCTTGGCTGCGTCGTCCACCCGCACCGAGACGTAGTCGTGGCCGGCGTAGGTCTCGAGCAGCCCGGTCGAGCAGGCGAGGTTCTTGATGACCTTGTGCTCGGCCACCCCGAAGCCGGTCTCCTCCACCGCTCGCCGGGCGAACTCCTCCGCACGCGCCGCACCCGCCCGCGGCCGCCGCCTCCACGATGCGCCCGACACTGGCACGCGTCGTAACGGGCGAAGGCGAGGCTCGCCCACTCGGCACGCTCGAGCATCGCCCGGGCGCGGGGCACACCGGCGGGCTCGAGGAAGGTCTGCGCCGCGTCGCTCAGGCCGCTGGTCACCGTGCCACCCCCGCTCTGCTGCGGGCGCGAGGCGGCGCCCCGGGCCTCGCGGCATGCGCGCCCGATCGCGACCTCCGCGCGGTCGAGCAGCTCCTGGCACAGCTGCGGGGTCATGAGGATGCCGGGCTTGAACTGCAGCACCTTCGGGTCGAGCGTGGAGAAGATCGCCCAGACCCCGTTCTCGTACAGGTGGCGCATGACGAACTTGGCGCCCTGGGGATGGTCGAACTCCAGGCCCATCACCACCCCGTTCTGCCGGATGCCGACGAACCAGTCGGGGTAGGTCGCCTGGATGTCGCGCAGCCCGCTGCCCACGAGGTCGGAGATGTAGTGCACCATCGAGCGCGTCTCGGGCCGGCTGCAGATCTCCAGCGCCTTCAGGCCGGCGATGCAGCCGAGCTCGGCTCCGCCGAACGTGGAGATGTGGCCGAACCCGTCCTCGGTCAGCCAGCCCGCACAGCGTTCGCTGACCAGGACCGCGGCGATCGGGTACATCCCGCCGGAGATCCCCTTGCCGGTGACCATGATGTCGGGGGCGATCCCGTGCTTCTGGATCCCCCACAGCTCACCGGTGCGCATGAGACCGGTCTGCACCTCGTCGGCGATGTAGAGCGCGTCGTAGCGCTCGCACAGTGCCTTGACCGCCTCGAGGTAGCCCGGCGCGGGCAGGGGGAAGCCGTAGGTCGCGGGGATCGTCTCCATGATCACTGCGGCGACGTCGCGGCCCCGCAACGCCTGCTCCATCGCGTCGAGGTCGTTGAACGGCACATGCGGGAACTCTTCGGGCCGGTCGGCCAGGAAGAGCTCGGAGAACCGCTCGTCGCCCGTGGCGACGGCCAGGCCGGTGTGCCCGTGGTAGGCCTTGACGATCGAGACGATCTTGCGCTTCTTCGTGGCATGCCGGGCCGTCTTGAGCGCGATGTCGATCGCCTCGCCGCCGCCCGAGCCGTAGATGACCTTCGTAAGACCCGCGGGCGCGCTGGTGACCAGGGCCTCGGCAAGCGCCGTCCGAGCCATCGAGGGGAAGTGGTGGTTGCCGATGTCGAAGTGCTCCATCGCCGAGGTGATGGCACGCACCACCTCCGGGTTGCGATGGCCGAGGTTGTACGTGCCGCCGTTGAGATGGACGTCGATGAGCCGCTTGCCCGACATGTCGTAGATGAAGTAGCCCTCACGCCGGTCGATGACCAGCGGCACACCCGAGTCGACCCAGAACTGCGTCTTGCCCGGGTTCCAGTACTCCAGGCTCTTGGCGAGCACGTCGTCCTTGCTCACGAACCCCAGCTCGCGCGCCGCGACCGACGTCGTGAGGTCCTGCTCGCCGCTCATGGCCGCCTCCCGCCTCCGTCGCGCAATCCCAGCGCTGGCGAGCGAGCATACCGAAATGCCATACCGAATCAAGCCCTTCGGTCACTGCGATGCGAACCATATGTCCCTTCTGCCCAGGGTTACCGGCCAGTTTCGGTTTCATGACACGCGAAAGTGGTGAGCCGAAGCCTCTTGAAACGGTCCCCCGTTTGGTGCCATCGTGCCCCTACCTGTGACCGGGGTCACCCCGCGTCACCGATGCGACCCTCTTGGCCAGCCGAGGAAGGACCCGTCGCCCGTGACCACTGACAGCAGCTCCCCGACGCAGGAAGCTTCAGGTGCGCGTCCCCCGGGCGCGCACCTGAAGTCGGGCGCCATCGGCATCGTCGCCGTGCTCTTCATGGCACTTGCCAACGCCGCCCCGATCACCGCCATGACCGGCAACGTCCCGATCGCCGTCGGCTACGGCAACGGCATCGGAGCCCCGGCCGGCTACCTCGTCGCCACCGTCGTGCTGACGATCTTCACCGTCGGCTTCGTCGCGATGGCGCGGCACATCACGACCGCCGGCACGTTCTACGGCTTCATCACCCATGGTCTCGGCCAGATCGTGGGGATGGCCTCGGGCCTGGTCGCCACGATGGCCTACATCGTGTTCGAGGGCTCCCTGATCGGCATCTTCGCGTCGTTCGCCAAGAGCACCGTCGAGACCTTCCACGGACCCACGCTCTCGTGGATCGTCTACGGCCTCGCGGGGATCGCGGTCATCGGCGTCTTCGGGTACTACGACATCGCGATCTCCGGGCGCATCCTCGGCTTCTTCCTCATCACCGAGGTCACGCTGCTGACGATCCTCAGCGTCGGGTACCTGCTCAAGGGCGGCGGCCCCGACGGCCTGCTCCCCGCGGCCATCAACCCGGTCAACGCCTTCAAGGCCGCACCGGCCAGCGCGGACGGCGCCATCGTCGGCTCGGCCGGCGATCGGGCTCTTCTTCGCGTTCTGGTCGTGGATCGGCTACGAGACCACCGCGGTCTACGGCGAGGAGTCACGCAACCCGAGGAAGATCGTGCCGCGGGCGACCATGATCGCCGTCATCTCGCTGGGGCTGTTCTACACGTTCGTGTCGTGGATGTTCGTCGCCGCCAACGGCAGCACCCAGTCCATCGCACCTGGCCCGCGGCTCCACCGGCAACTCCTTCGACATGTTCTTCCTGCCCACGAAGGCCCTGCTCGGCAACGGGGTCGCTCGACCTGTACAAGATCCTCACGGTGGCCGGGTCGTTCGCCTGTGCGCTGGCCTTCCACAACGCCGCGTCCCGGTACATCTACGCGCTGGGCCGCGAGGCACCGTACGAGTCGCTGCGTCGAACGGTCGGCGGGACCCACCCCGTGCACCAGTCGCCGCACATCGCCTCGATGCTGCAGTCCGCGATCACCCTGGTCATCACGCTGGGCTTCTTCTGGCTCCAGAAGCCCACCACGTCCGCGCCGGACGTCGCCGTACTTCTACCTGTACGGGCTCATGGCGATCCTGGGCACCATGGCGATCCTCATCGTCCAGACGATCACCTCGGTGGCGGTGGTGTTCTACTTCCACGTGCAGAAGAACCACCCCCAGACCAGCCACCCCATGCGGACGCTGGTCGCCCCGATCCTCGGTGCGATCGGGATGGGCGCGGTCGTGGTGCTCCTGCTGAAGAACCTGTCCTTCGCCGCCGGAGCGGCCGCCCAGAGCCCGGTCTTCAAGGCGACGCCGTACATCGTCGTCTTCGTCTTCGTCTTCGGGATCGGTTACGCACTCTGGCTGCGGAAGGCCCACCCTCAGACCTACGCTGAGATCGGCCGGACGGTGCTCGAGGAGGCGCACGAGCGGGTCTGACGCCCCTCGAGCCGCCGCCGTCGGCTGCCACGAGCGCCGGCGGGCAGGTGTCTGGGTGCCCCCCGTCACCCAGACCCTGCCCGTCGGTCCCGTGTGAGGTCATCAGGTGGAACCTGGGGCCTCTGCACCACCCGAGCCCCGTCCTGGGCGCACGTTCAAGCCCCGGCCCCCGGGAAGCCCGCCCGAGACCGCCCGCGCTCCGTCGGGCGCCCCGGCCCGGCCCTCCGCCCTGCTTCTGCTCCTGCTCGCGCTCCGTTCGCCAGCGAAGGGGACATCCCGCATGACTCGCGTGACGACCGTCCGTCGTCGGCCTCGACTGTCGCTCTGACCATGTGCGCCGTCGCGCGCGAGCCAGCGCCGGCTGCAGGGCGCGCTGGTCTCCGTCGCCGTCGTCGACGGCGGCGGCCACCTGGTGGCCTTCGAGCGCATGGACGACGCGGAGATCGCCGGTCCGGTCCTCGCCCGGGACAAGGCCTACACCGCCGTCGCCCACCGCTGCCCGACGGCGGACCTGCGCGCCGAGGTGGGCGAGCGGGGCGACCTCACCGGTATGTTCGCCGCCGACGGCGGTCGCTTCGTCTGCTTCGGCGGTGGGCACCCGCTGTGGTCGCAGGACCGGGTGGTCGGCGGAGTCGGGGTCAGCGGTGGCACAGCAGCCCAGGACGTGGCCTGCGCCGCCGCGGCGGTCGCCGTCTGGGACGTGCAGGAAGCCCGGGAGTCCCAGGACGCCGATGACGTGCAGACTGCCCGGAGCGCAGACCTCGCCCCAGGCGCCGGGCATGCCCATGACCCGCACGAGGGGGTGACCCGGTGAGCGCCGGGACCGGATCGGCCGGTTCCGGTTCATGGACGCCCAGCGGGTCAACCTGGACGGCTTCGCCGTCGAGGACGCCGTCCCTCGGCCTGATCGCCTTCGACTCCCCCGCCGACCCCGCGCCGTCCCTCGTCGTCTCCCCCGACGGCGACGTCCTCGAGCTCGACGGGCGAGCCCGCGAGGACTTCGACACCATCGACGCGTTCATCGCCGCCCACGGCCTCGACCTCGGCGTGGCCGCCGAGGCGATGGCGATGGACGACCGTCGCCGTGGCCCGGATGATGGTGGACCCCGCGGTCGGCCGCGCCGAGGTCGTCCGCCTCGCCGCCGGGATGACGCCCGCGAAGCTGGCCCGCGTGCTGGCCGCTGCTGCGACCGGTCGAGCTGGCGATGGCGATGACCAAGCTGCGGGCCAGGCGCACGCCGTCCAACCAGGCGCACGTGACGAACCGCTCCGACGACCCGCTTGCTGCTCGCCGCGGACGCCGCGACCGCGGCCGCCTTCGGCTTCCGGGAGATCGAGACGACGGTCCCCGTGCTCGCCGACGCCGCCTCGAACGCCGTCGCCGTCTCGATCGGGGCGGCGGTCGGCTCCCCGGGCGTGCTCGTGCAGTGCTCGGTCGAGGAGGCCATCGAGCTCGAGCTCGGCATGCGCGGCCTGGTCTCCTACGCCGAGACCGTCTCCCTCTACGGCACCGAACAGATCTTCCTCGACGGCGACGACACCCCGTGGTCGAAGGCGTTCCTCACCTCGGCCTACGCCTCGCGAGGGGTCAAGATGCGCGTGACGTCCGGCGGTGGCGCCGAGGCGCTGATGGGCGGGTGCCGAGGGCCGCTCGATGTTCTACCTGGAGGCCCGCTGCGTGGCGCTGGCCCGGGCGATCGGTGCGCAGGGGGTGCAGAACGGCGGCATCGACTCGGCCTCGGTGGCCGGCGCGGTCCCGAGGGGCGTGCGCTCGCTCATGGCCGAGAACGTCATGGTGATGGCGCGCAACCTGGAGGCGTGCACGGGCAACGACGCCCTGATGAGCGAGTCCGACGTGCGCCGGACCTCGCGCACCATGCCCATCTTCCTGGCCGGCAGCGACTTCATCTGCAGCGGGTTCGGCTCGATCCAGCGCTACGACAACATGTTCGGGCCGTCGCAGTGGAACAGCGAGGACATCGACGACTACCTGGTCATGCAGCGCGACTGGGGGGTCGACGGCGGCCTGCGCACCGCCGAGCACGACGACGTGGCGCGCCTTCGCCGGCGGGCGGTGGACGCCGTCCAGGCCGTCTACCGCCACCTCGGCCTGGCCGACCTCGACGACGAGTGGGCCGAGCAGGCGGTCGACGCCGCGGGGTCCAAGGACGTGCCTGCCGCCGACCTGATGGCACCGCTGCAGGCCGCGCGGGTGATCCGCGAGTCCGGGCTGACGATGGTGGACGTCGCCGCAGCGTTGGCCGAGACCGGCTTCGACATCGAGGCCCAGCGGCTGCTGGACATGCTCGGCCAGCGGGTGCACGGGGACTACCTGCAGACCGCCGCCATCTTCGACGAGACGCTGCGCGTGCTCTCGCTGGTCACCGACCCCAACGACTACGCCGGGCCGGGCACCGGCTACGAGCCCGGCCCGCGCGCGCGCTGCCGAGATCGACGCCGTCCGCCAGCAACGCTCGGTGGCCGACCTGCGCACCGAGCAGGGGCTGGCCTCGACGGTGGGCTCGGTGCGCGCCACCGGGCCGGCGGCTCCCGGCAGCGACCCACGCGACGTGGTGATCGGGGTCTCCCCGGCCGTGGGTCGGGAGATCTGGACGACGCTCGGCGGGCTCGACGTCGTGGACGCCCTGCGCGAGCTGCTGGCCGGGCTGGAGGAGGAGGGCTGCCTCGGTCGGGTCGTGCGGGTCAACGACACCATCGACCTCGGGCTCATCGGGCTCACGGCGGCGCGCCTGTCGGGGTCGGGCATCGGGATCGGGTTGCAGGGCAAGGGGACCGCGCTCATCCACCGGCGCGACCTCGCGCCCCTGATGAACCTCGAGCTGTACAGCGTGGCACCCGTGGTCGACGCGGGCCTGTACCGGCTTCTGGGGTCCAACGCCGCCCGGCACGCCAAGGGCGCCACCCCCGAGCCGGCCCGCAACCCGTACACCGACGAGGCGATCGAGGCCCGCTACCACACGAGGGTCGTCTCGCTCGTCGCGATCGAGCGCGCCTGCAGCCGCGCCGCCGTCGAGGCGGGCGCCCCGGGCGTGGAACAGCTGGAGGTGTCGTGGTGAGCCCGTCGTGACGAGCGCCGAGACCCCGGTGAGCCTCGACGGCCTGCGCGCCGGCGAGCTGACGATGGCCGACTTCCGGATCACGCCCGCAGACCCTGCTGCACCAGGCCGACGTCGCCCGCGCACCACGCCAACCCGCAGCTGGCGGCGAACTTCGAGCGCGCGGCCGAGCTGACCGCGCTGGCCGACGACGAGGTGCTGGCGATCTACGAGCTGCTGCGGCCGCGCCGGGCCGACGGCCGCGCAGCTCGAGGAGACGGCGGCCTCTCTCCAGGCGCGCGGGGCGCCGCGCACCGCCGCCCTGGTTCGCGAGGCGGCCCAGGTGTACGCCCGTCGGGGGCTGCTGCGGACGTGAGGACGGCGCGTCGCCGGCGTCGACGTCGGCAACTCGACGACCGAGGTCGTGCTCGTCGACGCGACGCGGCACCCGCCCAGGCCGCTTGGCGTGGGACCGCATCCCGACGCGCGGGCGCAAGGGGTCGGCCGGGGCGGCCGAGGCCGCGGCCGCGCTCGTGCGGCGGCTCGCGCGCCGCGAAGGGCATCACGCTCACGCAGTGCCGCATGGCCCCGCAGCACCCGGTGGACACCCTCACCGCGACGGTCCACGCTGCCGCGCCTGTCGACCGGTCGGCTGGTCGTGCGTCGCCGGCGGTGCGCCCACCCCCGGGCGGGCCGGCTTCGGGGTGGGGCGGCCGTGCGACGTCCGCCTGGCCGGAGCCCGGGCCCGGGCGTCAGGTGGTGCTCGTCCCCGCCACCGTGGGGTACGAGGAGGCGGCCGTGCTCGCTTCGGGACCGCCCGGCCGGACTCGGTCGCGGCCGTGCTCGTGGAGGCCGACGAGGGTGTGCTGGTCGCCCGGCGCTGCGGGCTCGACGTCCCGGTGCTGGACCGGGTGGACGTCGCCGCCGCGGCGCAGGTGCGACCTGCTCGCCGTCGAGGTGGCCGAGCCCGGGGACCTCGGTCGATCCGCAGGCTGGCCGACCCGCTGGCGCTGGTCGCGGACCTGCAGCCTGGACGACGGCTGACGCGCGACGACGCCGCCACCCTGGCCCGGGCGCTGGCGGACACCGCGAACGCGGTCGTCGGGCTCAACGCCCGCCGTACCGCACCCCGGAGGCCGTCGCCGGCCACGCGACGCGGCGTGGCTGCACTCACCGCAGCACCGCTGCCGTTGGCCGAGCTGCTGCCCCTCCTGCGCGCCCAGCGCGCCGGGCTGGGTCACCGGCTACCGCCTCGCCGCGCGCCGGGCACCGCGCTGACTCGGTGGACGACCTGTGGCTGCTCGACGTCGCGGCGCCGTCCGAGGTCGAGGCCCGGCGGGGTGCGGGCGCCGTCCGGGACCTGGTCGTCTCGGCCCTCTCGCGGCTGGCGGACGTCGGGCCGGCCGCCGGACGTCCCGGGCCTCAGGCTCAGGCCTCGGTCCTGCGGGACGCGCTGGGGGTACCGGTGCTCGTGCCCGGCACGGAGGCCGCGGCGGCGCGGGCAGGGGCGTTGACGACACCGGGGGCCCGGGGTGCCTCGCTGGTGCTCGACCTGGGCGGGGGCACGATCGATGTGGTCGCCCCTGACGGTGCTCACGCGGTAGTGGCGGGCGCCGGTGAGATGGTCTCTGCCGCCGTCGCCGCCGCGCTCGGGATCTCGCGCGCGGCGGCCGAATGGGTCAAGCGGGGTCCGTGCGCCCGCCTGGAGACCCCGCACCTGGCCCTCGGTGAGGACGGGAGCCGCACGTTCCTCGCGCGCACGGCCGCGCCCGACGCGGTGGGCGCGCTGGCCGTGCCGGGCCCGGCGGGATGGCTGCCGTTCGACCGGCGCCTGTCGCCCGCGGAGTGGCGTGCGCTACGTCTGCGGATCAAGCGGGCAGCACTCAGTGACAACCTGCGCCGGGCCGTGCAAGCCCTGGACCTGGAGTCGGGTGCACGGGAGATGGACGTCGAGGAGATGGACGTCGAGGAGATGGATGTGGAGGAGTCTGCCTCACCGGAGTCGGGTGCACGGGCGACGAGCGCAGGGGAGACAGGCAGGGACCGGGGGGACGCCGCGCAGCGCCGGCCTGGGACGTCGTGCTCACCGGCGGCGTCGCCGGGGACGCCGAGATCCTGCGGGTGCTCGACCAGGCCCTACCCGGCTCGACCGTCGGGCGGGCCGACGTCGCGGGCATGCTCGGCCACCGCTGGGCCGTCGCCTACGGGCTCACGGTCCTGGCGCAGCCTGCTCGGCCGGAGGGCGACCGCGGTCGACGCTGACGGCGAAGCACCCGGCCCCTCTTGTGCGCTCCTCCGGGTAGGGACGGCGCGACTCCTGCTGCCGAACACCCGGCCGGGCGCGGCTGGGGGCCCGGCCTGGTCGTCGGTACGCCGATGCGGGACAGTGGCGCTGTGACGGCTATCTGGTGCGCGACGGAGGACGACTGGCGACTCCTGCGCGATGTGCGACTGTCAGCCCTGGCAGACACGCCGGCGGCATTCGCGTCCACCCACGAGAAGGAGTCCGCGTACGGGGAGCAGCAGTGGCGCGCCGGGTCGCCGTGATGGCGTGGCTCCTGGCCGCCGGCGGGGCACGCCGGCCGTCGGGGTCGTGGGCCTGGTGGTGGAGCGCGGGGCCGACCCTGCGGGGCGCCATGTGGTGGGGACGTGGGTTGCTCCGTCACTGCGCGGCACCGGCCTGGCGGCGCGGCTGCTGGACACCTTGGCCGCGCACGCACGTGCCGACGGGGCCGAGCAGCTGACCCTGTGGGTCATGCGCGGGAACACCGCCGCCCTGCATGCCTACCAGCGCTACGGCTTCAGCCAGGTCGAGGTGCCGCCGCAGGTGCAGGACCACACGTGCGCGAACGAGATCCGCATGGCGATGAGCCTGGCCTAGACCAGCTGGTCGAAGCTCGGTGACGTCGTACCAGAGCAGGTCGTACGCCTCGGCCTCGTCGAGGGCGAACAGCGCGTCGTCGTCCCCGGCGTCGGCCGCGGGCAGCGCCGTGACGGCGGCGGCGACGGCCTCGCGCCCCCGGCTCGTCGACGTGCACGCTGGCGACCGCGGACCGACGGCACGTCGGCCGCCACCAGAACCGAGGAGCGGAACGCCGCTCGCGGGGCGGACCGCGGCACCGTCCGGCACGTCGGCGGCCAGCACGACGCGCCGGCGCGGAGCGTCGCGGTCCGGCGGCGAGCAGGCGCAGACGCCGCCTCGGCGGCGTCGGTCAGCGCGGCGAACTCCAGCTCCTCCAGGTCGCCCTCGACGTACCACTCGCGGACCGCGGGGGTCACCGCGTGCGCGGCGCAGGCCCCGCCGTCCGCCGACGCTCCGCCCGTCGCCGGGGCGCAGCGCCCCGCCAGGTGCGCGCCAGCAGCGGCAGGGTGCGGGGCAGGTAGACGCGCATCAGCCGGCCGTCCGCCCAGGTGGGCCCGGGCGGAGCCGCGTCGTGGCCGGGTCCGGACCGGTCGGAGACGTCCTGCTCGAGGTCCTTGATCGGCCGGCAGGTGCTGCAGCGGCTCGGGGTCGCCCAGGGCCCGCGCCGAGGTCCGCAGGGCGGTCTCGAGCACCGTCCGTCGGCGATCGACGGCCATCAGGTTGGCGCCGATCGCCTCCAGGTCCTCCGGGCCGGGGCCGAGCACGGTGACCTCGGTACCGCCGGCGTGCACCTTGGCCACCTCGCGCAGGCAGCGCCGGGTGACCCGGACCCGCCAGCGCCGTTCCGCCCGGGTCCGCCAGTGCGTCGGGTTGTCGAGCGCGAACGACACCATCGGGCGCGAGCACGAAGACCTCGTCCAGCCCGAGCCCGGCGGCGAGGTCGACGTTCGTCGCCGAGCAGGCCCCGCCGTCGACGTACCGGCGGCCGCCGATCGACGACCGGCGCGTACCAGCCGGGGATCGCGCACGACGCCATCACGGCGTCGGCCAGCGTCGCGGCCGGGGCGCCGGGATGCCCCGAAGGCCACGCGGCGTGCCCGACTCGTAGTCCATCGCGACCGCCCGGACGCCCGGGTGCGTGCCCAGCCGCCGTGCGGCGACGAGCGCCCGCGACCAGCTGCCCGACCGCGGCCAGCGAGCCGCGGCCCTCCGGCAGAAGCGCGGCCAGCACCGCCGTCGGCGGCAACCGGCGCAGCCGGCGGCGTTGCGGGCGACCAGCTGCGGTGCTGCCGGGCAGCAGCCGGGGCCGCGGCGGGTGCGGAGCCCCCGTCGCGCGTGTCGTAGTCCCAGTCCAGCGTCGCCGCAGCGGGCCGGCACCGGCCGGTCGCCGAGCTGGTGGGCGCGCAGCTCGTCGACGGTGACCCCGGCGCCGAGCAGCGCCGCCGTCACCGAGCCGGCCGACGTGCCGACGATCACCTCGGCGTCGCGGGCGTCGAGGCCGTGCACCTCCTGCAGAGCGGTCAGCGCGCCGACCATCCAGGCGCCGCCGAGGACGCCGCCGCCGCCGAGCACGAGCCCCCAGCGACGGCTCACCGGGTCGGCCTCCCGCAGCTCGGCGAGGGCCTCGACGATGCACTGGCCGAGCACGTCGAGGTCCGGCATCGCGTCGCGGTCGGCGTTCAGGCCGTAGTAGCACGCCGCCGTCGTACGAGGTCAGGCCGATCGGCCAGCGCCTGGCCCTCGCGCCAGCGGGATCACCGGGTACGAGGCGAGCATCCGCGCGCCGTCGAGGTACAGCGGCTGCTGCGGCCCGGGCACGTTCGTCACCACCAGGTTGAACAGCCGCCGGGACAGGCCGCTGGCCAGCCGGGCGCCGAGCGAGTGCAGGGTCGGCGGGGCGAAGCCCGCGATCCCGGCGATCGCCGGGGCGTCGACCGCCTGGCCGGCCTCCCGGTGCGCCTTGGTCTGGTAGGCGACCTGGTGCAGCCGCATCAGCGGGCTGGGCTCGCCGGTGGGCAGGTCGACGAGCAGCGAGGCCACCCGGCTGCCGATCGCCCCGGCCTGCGTCGGGTCGTCGACCCGCACGCTCATCGGCACCAGGGCCCGCACGACGCTCGTCGGCGGGACCGGCTCGCCCCGGGTCAGCAGCCAGGTCCGCAGCGCCCCGGCGAGCGTGGCCAGCACGACGTCGTTGACGTGGTCGTGGCGCCGGCGCGGGCGGCGGCCGGCGCGACCTGGGCGTCGTCCCCGGCGCGACCTGGGCGCCGTCCCCAGGCGCGACCGTCGCCGCCGCCGCCGTCGCCCTCGCCGCCGCCGCCGTCGATCGCCGCTGGCCCGCGGGAGCGACCGGCCACCGGCTGGCCTTGGCGGCCATCCGGCGGATCCGCCGGTAGTCCTCCAGGTCGGTGGCGACCATCGCGAACCGGCGGTGCTCGGTGATGTCGCGGTTGAGCGGGCTGCGCGGCGCGGCCGGGTGGCCTCGGCGGCGGTGAAGGCCAGCCCGCTGAGGGCCTCGACGCGTCTTGACCGCGGTCGCCGCGAGCGTCGCCGAGCCCGGCAGCGGACGGTCTCGACGACCTGCTCGGGCGGCGCACGGAGTCGGCGAGCGCGCCCGCCGACGAGCTCGACCGCGCTCGGCTCGGGCGGACGGGGTGCCAGGTGTGCGGCGTGGGCGCCGTGGCGTGCCCGGTGCGTCGTCGAGGACACCTGGCCGAGGTCGACCGCCGTGACGCCGTCGACCAGCGCCTGGTGCACCTTGGTGACGACGCGACCCGCCCGTCGGCGAGGCCCTCGACGACGATCAGCTCCCACAGCGGGCGGCGCCCGGTCGAGCCGGCGGGCCTGCAGCCGGGCGACGAGCTCGCCGCAGCTGCTCGGCGCTGCCGGGCCGCGGCAGCGCCGAGCGGCGGACGTGGTAGCTGATGTCGAAGCTGCTCGTCGTCGACCCAGACCGGGTTGGCGAGCCGGCCCGGGACCCAGCGGACCCGCTGCCGGTACCGCGGCACGAAGCGCGATCCGGGCCCCGACGTGGCGCACGAAGCGGCCTCGACGTCCAGGCCGCCGGCGGGCGGCTCGAAGATCATCACCGAGCCGACGTGCATCGGCGTCGTCGGCTCCTCGAGGTAGAGGAACGAGACGTCGAGCGGCGAGAGCCGGTCGGCCACCTCCGCCTCCTCCTCCACCGAGCTCGTCGAATCATGCCATCGTGCCATCGTTCGCGTGGCACCTCGTCGCGCAGCGGTCTGCCGAACAGCGCTCTGAAGCTCGGTGAGCGTCTGGGCGAAGCCGTGGTGCAGGACGCCCACCATGCCGCTCGCCCGCGCCCGCTCGACGTTGTGCGGCAGGTCGTCGACCATCACGCACTGGGCAGGTACGAGACCGATCGCGTCGGCGGTGTGGACGTAGATCGCCGCGTCGGGCTTGCGCATGCCGACGCGACCGGAGATCACGACGGCGTCGAACATGCCGTCCCAGAGCTGCTCGGGGTAGTGGTCGCCCCAGGAGTTCGACAGGAGCGCGGTGCGGATGCCGCTGCCGCGGGCGCGAGAGACCACGGCGGCCATGTCGTCGTCGAGCCGGGCGAGACCGCCCAGCATGCGGTCCAGCAGGCCGGCCGCCTCGACGGGTGAGCCCTGCTCGGTGAGGGCTCGGGCGAGGCGGGCCTCGAAGTCCGCCGGCGACATCTCCCCGCGCTCGAGCAGGTGGACCGGCGAGGAGCCCGCCGGACCGGTGTCGACCGCCTGCTCCAGCGCTGCGTAGACGTTGTCCGGCATCGCCCGCGCCTTCCCCTGCCGCCCGTGGGCCCACCCACGCCTGCATGACCGCTCGGAAATGCCCGTACTCGACGCCGTCGCTGCGGGCCCAGTGGGCCATCGCGTCGGGCAGCGGTGCCGTCAGGACGCCGCCCCAGTCGACGACGAGACCGAGCGGGGCGGCGTCGTTCGGAGGGTCCGGGAGGCATCGTCAACTGTAGGAGCCACGCCGGTGCGCCCTGGATGCAGGCGCCCGAGCGCCCGCGCTTGCGAGCCCGGCCGCGAGCGGCCAACGCGAGCCTGGCCGCAGATCGCGGGGCGCACTCGGTGAGGGTTCGCCCGAGCAGCATCGCCTCGTCCAGCGCCGGCCGGTCGTCAGGCACCAGAACCGGGTCGCTGACCCCGCCGTAGCGGGCCAGAGCCTGCTTGATCCGCCGGTTGGGGTCGGGGCCGACCGCGGAGGCTCGCACCTTCGTGACGACGACGCGAAGGTCGGGGGCCGGCCCGCCCCTCCGTGGGTGCAGCACGGGCCTGAGGTCCTGTAGCCCGCGGACGAGGCGCTGCAGCCCGACGGGGTCGGCGGCACCGACGGCGAGCACGGCATCGGCCGCGTGCCAGGGCCGACAGGCCGCCTGCGCTGCGTCGAGGCGCGGGGTCGGGCCCCGCGTCGTCGTCCGGGTCGAGGGCGAAGCCGCAGTCGACGACCGTCCATGCGGCGATCTCGCGGGCGCGCTGCCAGACCACCTCGAGGGCGGACGGGCGAAGCTCCGGCCACCGGCTGGGGCGCGGCAGCCCGGTGAGCACCCGCAACCGGTGCACCACCAGCGGTGCAAGGGCGACCAGCCGCGCGACGTCCAGCACTCCCTGGCCCGCGGCGCGTGCGGCGGCGGCCAGCCCGGCCGTCTCGTCGAGCAGGCCGAGGGTCTGGGCCACCCCGGCGGCGTAGGTGTCGGCGTCGACGAGCAGCGTCGCCACGCCCGACGCGGCGAGCTCGGCGGCCACCGTGACCGCCACCGTGGTGCGCCCCGGAGCACCCACCGGCCCCCAGACGGCCAGAACGCGGCCTCCGTGTGTCGCGAGCGGGGCGCCCTACCACTGATGACGCGCCTGGCCCGGCGGCGCCCCGGCCGCTCCGTCGAGCTATCACCTCGATGACAACCTTGCGAACCTCCTCGATTGGAAGAAACAAGGTAGCTACGAGAAGGCGCGGGGAGTCTGGTTCAGCGCCGACGAGCTCCTGAAGCGTCAAGGAATATCCGGACGCGAGAGCGATACGCCCTTTGTTTTCGGCCACCGCCTTCGATTCAACGTCGAGCCCTTGCTCGTCAATCGACCGGGCGCTCGCGCTCTGCGTCCGTCGGCGCGAACCGCGCTGCGGAACATGTTTCTCGCTGGCGACTACGTCCGGACCGAGACGGACCTGGCTTGCATGGAGGGCGCCAACGAAGCTGCACGGCGGGCCGTGAACGCGATTCTCGACGCCGTGGATCCAGCAAACGGCGCTGTGATTCGTGGTCATTTACATCGAAGGGTCACGTCACGCGCGGCCTCACGGGGATACGTGAGCGACTGGCCGAGCTTGGACGACACGGACACATGCCGCAAAATCGGTGACCTCGGGCATAGGCCGCCTGGCCCGAGGCATTGCTCAACAAGGTGGAAGATCTCGATGCCTAACGCGAAAGTAAAGACGACCTACTTCTTCACGTTCAAGCCGAAGATGACCGCCACCCCGGTGGGCGAAGTCCCGGAGGGTTCCGCGTCGACCTGCGATACGGTGACGGAGGAGACGCCGTGACGACGGACGCCGCATGCTACAAATCCGACTGGCTGACGGCACCGGAGGAGGTCGAGGCCGTCCTCAGTTCGCTGGAGCCCACCCCTGGCGCCGGAGAGCAATCCTGGCAACGGGCGCCTTCGCGACCTTGCCGCTGTCAATCAGCTCAGGCCGCACGAGGAGGAGGCCCTGCGTACGTCGAGGAAGCTCGAGTGGTTCGGCATCAACGGAACCATCGTGAGCGGCGGCTACTGGGCGACGGTCCGAGAGGACGGCGTCGCGATGTTCGATGGACGCATGACGATCAAGACCGAGGGACGACTTCCTCGTGGACGCCGTCATCTCTGGGGTCGTGGATTCCCGAAGATCGCGGCAGCGAAGCTCGACCAGCGAAAGCACGTCTACAACAACTGGATCTCGGGGACCTTGGCGGCCTCGACAATCCCGATGTCGCTCGGGCTGCACTTTGAAGCCGCCAGCTCCGAGAAGTCTTGGGCCAAGGATAGCCTTCAGACAGCCGCCGCGGCCTTCAAACGGTACGAGCGGCTGGTCCGGGGCAGTTCGTTGCCGTGGGCCACATGACGGTGGTCAAGACGGTCTGCAGCCCAATCTCGACAATCGAGCTCGACGTCTTTGAGGAGACGGTCGCGTGAGAAGGCTCGCACCCGCCATCGTTGGCGCCCCGTCCTCACATCGGCGCCACTTCATAGACAAGACGATCCTCTACGTATCTGTCTCACGATGTCGAGGCCGACATGGATCGCGAGGAGCTCGGCTTCGCGCGCAGGGGGCGTTCGCGTGAACGTCTTCGCGCGCGAGGAGATGTCACGCGTGTACCACGCCTCGCGCGAACGCACCGTGCCAGGGCTTGGATTTCAGCCGATCTCCGGGTCGTCTTGGGGAGGAGACTGGCTGTTCTGGCGCGACGACGACATCGAAGTGACTCACGTGAGAATGGCCGTCAAGACGGACGACGGCGCCGTGATTCATTGCACCTACGACTGCAAGGCTGACCTTGGGCCGAGCGGCTTTCGTAGATTGGTGGGCAAGAAGGGAAAGGCCGGCAAGGAGGACGATCCCGTTGTGTTTCCGATCATGACGACGCCGCGCTTCGAGACCACGAGCCCCCGGTATCGTTGGCTGACGGAGTACCAATGCGTCGGCTTCGGGCGCGCGATGGTGGTTCGGAGCGAGCTGAGACGCTTGACTTACGACGTATACGTCATGACCTGAAGCGAGGTGACCATGCTGCCGTTGACGACCGATTGGCGCGAACGCACGACCTTCCTCCCAAAGAACATCGTATACGCATTTTCCCTCGAGCTGAGGCTCGCCATCGAAGTACCTGCACGCAAAGCATCCGTCGCCTGGCTGCCCGCGCAGTTGCCGACCGAAGAGAGACTTGCAGCCGTCGTCAAAGCATCCAGAGCGGGGCTCCCGCCTGAACCGCCGGACGACCACGATTCAACAGCGTCGCCTGCGCCGATTCGTATCACGTCGTGGACGAGGACATCATGACCACGGCCCACGGGGCCACCCATGAGGTTCCCATCGTCAAGGTGATGGAGCTCCATGACAAGCTGCGCGTCCGCGGGGTCGGCAACCTTCGACCTCGATGGTCGAGCGCGGCTCGCGACCAGCGATCAGGCAACCATCTCGATGAAGTACAGCGGCGCGCTCCATCTCGGGTTCACCGGCGAGGATGAGCTCTGGCGTCCCGGTGGCGGGCTTCGGCACCGTTCGGCTCGCTCTTCAATTGAGGCGGACCGACCCAAGTACAGATGGCTTTGCCAGGCGCAATTCCCGGCCTTCGGCGAGGTATTGACGCTCTGCCAGGACGGGTCTCACAGCAAGGTGATGCCCTGTTCCTGATGGACGTCTATTCCGCGATTTGACCGGACACCGCGAGCAGCAGCGTGGTGAATGACGGAATCGCTCCCCTCGCGAGTCTGGACCTCCTGCCGAACGACGCGAATGGCTCCGCTTTTGCTGCAACGATCAGACGGATCTTCAAAAGCCAGTCGATGGAATTCTTGGACGATCGCGTACCCGCGGGGCTTCGCGCAAGGGCGATACGACCGAACGCCCGGTCGGGGACGTGGTCGTCGACGAGCTCGTGCGGGCGATGCCGAACCTGATCGCGCGGGCGAAGACCCTCACCCGCCACCAACGCGCGGAGGCGGACGACCTCGTTCAGAGCACGTGCCTGAGAGTTCTCGAGAATCGCCTTCGCCTTGAGCTATCGAATTCCTGTCCGGATGGTTCAGCTGTATTGATGCGAATCTGCACATTGACCGCGTACGCCAGCGGACCCATTCGACGTCCACGTTGTTTGATGAGATCCAGGGCGTCTGCGGTGATGGCCGTGTCTCCATGGCGCTACATTTCAGACGAGATGTTGGCCGAGGCCGTGCGTCGCTTGCCTCCCACGCAACGGGCGACCTGGAGCTATTCGAGGTCTCACGACTCTGCGTGACGGACATCGCTCGCACCCTCCGCATCGCACCCGCGACGGTGAGCACCCGAGTTCACCGTGCGCGGCGGGAGCTTCGACGAACTGATAGACGAGAGCGCAGCATCACCATCGGTCGAATCCCCGTTCGAGGATTGGCGCGTGTCACTCGCCAGGGGGATGGGGCCAGCTGTCGCCAGGGTCATGGGGCCAGGTGACGAGCATCGAAGACCGGCCAATCTGATGCCACAGATTCTCGGCCGAGGTCGAGCCCGGAGGCCCCCGACAGGGGGCCGACGTTCTGGGTGTCATCGACGACGGGTTGGCCGCTTTGGTGCGAGGGTGGACCGCGACCTTCTTGACCGGAGCCGAAGGCGGAGGCCCATCCTTGTCGATGTCGGGCTTGAGGCGAGAGCGATAGGACTCGCCATCGATGACGAGGTCGTAGGCGTTGTTCTTGAAACGATCGACGGCGCTCTGCGCGAGGAGCGCGTCGTCGAAGACGAGCGAGCCACTCGGCGGTGTCGCGGTTGCTGGTGACGACGGTGGAGGCGCGTGCGGTGCGCTCGACGAAGAGCTGGTAGACGTCGCGACTCTCCTCGCGCGTCATCGGCTCGAGCGCGAAGTCGTCGACGATGAGCAAGTCGACGGTGGAGAGCTCCATCATCAGAGCCTCGCGCGAGTTGTCGAGCCGGCTCTGTCGCAGCAGACGCAGCAGCATCGTCAGCGCGATGGAAGCGCACGTTGAAACCCGAGCGGCAGGCGATGTGGCCGAGCGCTGCGGCGACGAAGGTCTTGCCGACGCCGACGGGACCGAGGATGACGACGTTACGATGGGCCTCGACGAAACGCAGGCTGGAGAGCTCCTGCAGCACGCGTCGGTCGAAGGTGACCTTGGCGCTCTTGTCCCACCGCTCGAAGACCATGTCGGGATCGAGCCCGCCTTCGTCAGCGCGCGGATCGACGGCGGTGCTGTCTCGGCGACCTCGTCGACGAGGAGCATGAGGAGGACGCTTCTGACTACGGCGTCTCCTCCT
>CAVZVV010000034.1:0-107706 GCA_963778785.1 uncultured Actinomycetes bacterium | reverse complement strand
AGCGCGGCGGGCTGCGCCTCGACCTCGTCCGACGCCGTGTCGACGTCGGCGAGCACAGCGTCGACTACCACCACGCGAGTTCCCGCCTGCTCGAGTACCTCATGCGGCGGGCCGGTCAGGTGTGCACCCCGTGAGGAGCTGATCACGGCCGTCTGGGGCTACGGGTCGAACGTCACGAGCAACGTCGTGGAGGTGGCGGTCGCGCGCCTGCGGGCGCGGCTGGGCAAGGAAGACATCATCGAGACGGTGCGAAGTGTCGGATACCTCGTTCCCGGCATCTGACCGCTCGCTGCGGGCCTGGGTCGAACCCCACAGCCGCGCGGTCGACATCGCCTTCATGCTGGTGGTGGGGGTGCTCCTGGCGGGCATGGTGCTGTGGCAGAACACCGAGACCGTGCCGTACCACATCATCTTCGTGCTCTTCGCCGTGACGTATGGCTTCCGGCTTTGGAGCTACCAGGTCACTGCGGTCGTGCTGCTCCTGTTGACGATCGCCACGGGCATCGTGCTCGTCTCTCACTACCAGCAGGGCTACATCGGTGGCGAGGAGCTCTCCGAGGTCGTCCTCATGCCGCTCATCCTCAGCGCCACCTGCTGGCACGCCCTCCGGGGCGACGCGATGCGGCGATGCTGCGAGATCCGCGACTTCGCCGCGCAGGGAGGCCGCTCTGCACGCGCGCAGCCCGGCGAGTTCCTGCGCGACGTCTCCCACGCGATGCGCACTCCCCTGACCGTGGCGCGCGCCCAGTCGAGCTGGTGCGCGAGGTGGTTCTTCGACGCCCAGTCCATGGCCGATGCCGACATCGCTATCGACGAGCTGGACAGGATCAACCGGTTGGCGCTGCGCCTTCTCACGATCGCCGCCATGGACGGCGCGGATCCGCTCGCGCTGCGGCCGGTCGACCTGTCCTGTTTCGTGCGGGCCCAGCACGCCCGCTGGGCCAGCGCCGTCGACCGCGAGTGGCAGATCGAGACACGCTGGCCGTGCTGGGCGATGGTGGACGAAGACCACCTCGTCGTCGCCTTCGACGCCCTGGTCGAGAACGCCCTCAAGGTCACCGGGGAGGGCGACCTCATCACCCTGCACTGCCACCGCCGCGGCGACGTCGTGACCCTCACCGTGGGCGACTCCGGTCCGGGTATCCCCGAGTCGAACAGGGAGCAGGTGTTCCAGCGCTTCTGGCGGAGCCCGGTGGGCTCGAGCGACGTGGGTAGCGGCATCGGGCTCGCCTGCGTGCGCTCCGTCGCGCTCGCGCACGGCGGAGAGACGTGCGTGGGGCGGTCCGACGAAGGAGGCGCAGTCGTGGGCCTCCGGGTGCCCGCGCGCCCCGTCCCGCCCACGGCGGAGGCCACGGAAACGCTTGCGGCGGAGGCTTTCTCCGCGTCCGCGCCGCCACGCTGAACTGACGACCGCCGGCGAGCCCGCCGTGCGTGGCTCTGCGGTGCCGCCGGTGACGTTCCCCGAACGGACGCCCGTGATGAGGTAAGCCTTACCTCTCCCTAACCGCATCATGACCGTCTCGCAAGGAACCACCACCGCCCCCCGACGGGCTCCTACCTTCGCCGAATCGCGCGCGATCTCGCTGCGTGCTGGGGACTGCGAAGGGGTGGACTTCAATGACGCACACCTGGACGGACCGCCTTCGTCGCTCGGCGCTCCCCTACGTGGTGCTCCCGGTGCTGCTCGCCTCGCTCACCGCGCCGGTGTCACTGGTGACCGCAGGCCCTGCGGCCGCCGCGACCTACCCGGACCTCCTGATGCAGCCGGTCAACGCACGGGCGTCGGGCAGCCTCGCCAAGGGCGCGGCGGTGCCGAACGGCACCGACTACAAGTGGCTCATCACCGCCGACAACGTCGGCAACCCCGACGACTCGCTCGCGAACTGCCAGGCGCCCGCCCCGTACGGCACGGGAACCGACCCGGCCTACCCGGACAACTGCCAGTGGCCCTCGATCCGGCAGACGCCGGGCAACGTGCCGGTCGTGGCCCAGGGCGACCAGACGCAGTTGAGCGCGGGCACGCCGCTGTCCGCACTTCCGGACGGGCGATACCTAATCTCGGTGCTCGCAGACGGCTACACGCTCGGCGGCGCCCACTTCACGATGCCGCTGGTCGACGAGACTCCGAACGACGGGATCAACGACAACGGGATCCTCAACGTGCCCGTGCAGCCCAACCCGGTGCCGCTCGGCACCCTGCGCGTGCGCGTGTTCCACGACAACGCGCCGGTGGACGCCACGTACGAAGCCGGGAGCGAGACCGGCGCCCAAGGCGGCCAGCAGAGCCTGGCCGGGTTCCAGGCCCACCTCGCGGACGTGTTCAACGAGGTCACGACCGACTGGTACGGAAACCCGCTGTGCACGAACTACGTGCACGACGGTGCCGGGAAGGTCACGTTCGACAGCACCGGGTCGCCCGTCATCGACTCGAACGACCCCGGCGGGAAGTGCCTCAGCGATGCGGCCGGCGACATCGTCGTGCCGAACCTCGGCAGCAACCGCTACGGGGTCACCCTGAGCAGGCCCGCCGACAAGCTCGGCTGGGTGCAGACGACGACCCTCGAGGGCGCGCACGACCACGACGTGTGGGTGCAGAACAACGACACCGGCCTCGACACCGAGATGGTCGTCGGCGGGGAGCCGGTGCCGTGGGTGCAGTTCGGCTACGTGGAGCCCAAGGACCTCCCGGCCTCCTCCGCGACCGCGCACGTGACCGGGCAGGTGCTCGTCGGCCTGACCTACGTCGGCGGAAACGGCGGCATCACGATCCCTGGCGGCACGGGCACCGCCGGGGGCAAGGAGGGGCCACCGATCAAGAAGCCGTGGGTGTCGCTCTCGGACCTGGGCAACGGCGACCAGATGGTCGCGACCGTGCGCGGCAACGCGGACGGCACGTTCGACATCCCGAACGTCCCCAATGGCACCTACCAGCTGACGATGTGGGACGACGAGCAGGACTACATCATCTACAGCTTCAACGTGACCGTCGAGAACGGCCACAGCGTCGACGTGGGCAAGCAGTACCTCAGCGGCTGGACCCAGCGCATCTCCGGCACGATCTTCATCGACGCCAACGGCAACGGCAAGCGGGACTCCGGCGAGGCTGGGCTGCAAGGCACCACGATCACCCTGCGCGAGCGCGACAACTCGCTCATGGACCAGTTCAGCAACACCGTGACCACCGACGTCAACGGCCACTACTCGTTCGTCGAGGCGTACCCGCTCACCAAGTGGCTGATCCTCGAGCACTTCAACACCCGGTACGAGGGCACGGGCATCACGTTCCAGGGGGAGAACGACCCGAACGAGACCACCATCAGGGGGGCCGCGGTGGACGTGAACGTGCTGCCCGTACTCGGCCTGGGCGGACGTGTCGACTGGGGTGTGCGGCCCTACGCCAACGGCACAAACGGCGGCATCGTGGGCACGGTCTCGTACGACACCACCCGCAACGAGCTGGACCCGGCGTACGCCGTCACCGAGGGCTACCAGCCAGGCATCCCCGGCGTCCCGGTGCACCTCTACGCCGTCGAGCGTGACCCCACCACGGGCGACCCCGTCGTCAACCCGGACGGGTCGACGAAGAAGGGCCCTGAGCTCTCCACGGCCTACACCTCCGAGACCTGGAGCGCGCCCAAGGGCTGCACCCCGCGGCAGTGGGACGGCACGGCTCTCACCGGGCTGACCTTCCTGCCGGAGCCGGGCATGGCGGCCAACAAGACGTGCGTCGAGTCCCCGGCCTCCGGCTTCCAGGCGATGCCGGCTGACAACACCGACGGCGCTTTCGGCCAGACGGTCAACGGCAACTACGGGTTCGCCACGTCCGACCTGAACCTGTACGCGCCCGGGGACCCGAAGAATCCCGCGCCGGACCACCAGCTTCCGCTGTACGCGGACCTGCCGTCGGCCGGCTACGACCCGCAGCCGCTCGTGCCGGACGACTACATCGTCTCCGTCGACATCCCGAACGATCCCGTCGATGGCAGTCCGATGTACCAGGTCACCAAGGAGGAGGACGTCAACATCTTCGACGGCGACGGCTACCTGCCGCAGGAGAACTTCCCGTCGGAACCGGCCCGGCGGCCGACCCGCCCAACCCGAACCGCGGCCCGACCCCGGCGCCCCCTCGCAGGGCGGCGGCTGGCATCTTGCCCTGCGTCGGCCCCGACCACACCGTCCACGTCACCGATCAGCCGTTTATCGACGGCGGCGGCAGCCCGTATCAAGGCCAGAGCGACCGCTGTGCACGGACAGAACTCGTGCCCGTGCGGGCAGACAGACCATGGCGCCGAACTTCAACCTCTTCACCTCCGTGCCGCTGCCGACCCACTTCTGGGGCCTGACCATCAACGACCTCGGTCTGTCCCATGACAAGCGCAGCGTCAGCTTCGGTGAGGCCGAGCCGCTGCCCAACGTGCCGATGGGCATCTATGACTGGGCTGGCCGTCTTGTGGACACAGTGGACACTGACTTCAACGGCTTCTATGAGGCCATCGAGCCGTCCACGAGCACCTACAACTGTCCGTTGCCGGCGGGGCCGTGCCCGGACATGTATCGGTTCGTGGGCAACGATCCGGGGCAGCCGGGCCACCTGAACCGCAACTACAATCCCCGGTTCCGGACTATCGCGACCAACTTCCAGGCCTGGCCCGGGCTGTACACGACGACTGACACGGCACCCACCCAGGTGGCGGCGGTGGCGGTAGCGCCGGGCTCGACCCAGGTCGGTGCCGTGGTCTGCGATCTGGCCAACGACACCCCGCAGCTGTTCGCGGTCTCGACCCTATCCGAGGCACGACCGGAACCGGCGGACCGACCATCAGCGGCAGCGGCTTTGGCGCTAATCCGGGCTCGGTGACCCTCAGCGGCACTGGAGGCGCTGCCCACCGTCACCATCAACTCGTGGTCGGATCGGCCGATCCAGGTCACCCTCGGAAACAGTGATGCGCGCGGCGCCGCCGTCCTGACCATTACCGCCGGCAATGGGCAGCAGACCCGCAACGGCCTGACCCTGCAACTGGTCGGCACTGGTGCCGGTGCTGGCACGTCGAGCAACCCGCGGGTGTTGCAGGTGAACCCGCCGGCATCGGCGCTTCGACCCGGCGAGGTTGGCTACTCCACGGTGCAGGCCGCGATTGAGGCGGCGGCGACCGCGGGTGGTGTCGCGGTGGTGGCCGTGTGGCCGAACGCCGCCAGCACTAACAACCCGTTCGGCGCGTACTTCGAGAACGTGGTCATCCACTCCTCGGTGCGGCTGCAGGGCGTCGGCCCCGGTGGGCAGTATTCAGACGGTGCCTACGTGCCAGGATCCATACTGGACGGTCGAGCGTTCGGGGTGGACAACCCGAGTGGAACCGCCTGGCTCGCTCGGTCAACTCCATCGGGCACGCCGCGCCGGCGCACGTGCCGGACGGCGCGTGGTGACGGTGCTGGCGAGACCGGTCAGTTCACCAACGACAACGCGCCCACAGTGGACGGTTTCAAGATCACTGGCGGTAACCAGTCGGACTTCGCCGGCAACGTCAATGACTATCACCGGTGCGGTAACGCCCCGGTGTCGGGGCGCCGGCGCACCATCACCCAGGGCGGCGGTGTCTACCTGCACTCGCAGGCCCGGTTCCCCGGATCACCGACAACCTCATCGTCGGCGAACAGTGGTGCCTACGGTGGAGCGATCCGCCTTGGTACGCCGTAGCCTCACCACCGGCAACACCGACGTGAGCATCTCCGCTCGCAACAACATTCGCGACAACGGTGGCACGAACCTGGCCGGTCGGCATCGGGCTGTTCAGGGCAGCGACCGACTACTCGGTCGACCACAACGCGGTGTGTGGGAACTTCTCCGCGGAGTACGGCGGCGGTATCGCGCACTTTGGACTCTCGCCCAACGGGAGATCACCAGCAACCGAATCTGGCTCAACCAGTCCTACGACGAGGCTGGTGGCGTCATGGTCGCGGGTGAGCTGCCGGCGAATCCGGCCAACCCATCCGGCTCGGGTCGGGTGACCATCGACTCGAACATCATTGAGGCCAACCTGGCCAATGACGACGGCGGCGGCATCCGGATGCTCCAGGCCGGCAACGTCCGCATCACCATCACCAACAACATGATTGTGGACAACGTGTCCACACACGAGGGTGGCGGCATCGCGTTCGACGACTCCATCGACGTTCGCATCGTCAACAACACCGTCATGGGCAACCTCACCACCGCCACAGCGGCGACCAGCAGACGGCAGGCCGCC
Source organism: uncultured Actinomycetes bacterium (assembly GCA_963778785.1). GTDB lineage: Bacteria > Actinomycetota > Actinomycetes > S36-B12 > CAIYMF01 > CAVZVV01. The sequence goes on along the minus strand of CAVZVV010000034.1, from coordinate 101,461 downwards.
GCGGGACTGTCCACCACGGCCAACAGCGGCCCTGCAGGCGACGCTGCCCCGCAACGCCGCCAGGTTCAGCAACCCGAAGATGTTCAACAACATCTTCTGGAACAACCGCGCCGGCAGCTGGACCGGCCTGTACATCAGCGGGATCGGCGCGCGCAGACGCCCCGCCCGGAGAACGTTACTGGGACATGGGCTCGGCTGACGGCGTCGGCCCGCTGACGCCGACCAACTCGGTGCTCACCACGCCGGCACGACCGGCACGCACCCGAGCGGACGCTGCCGCGTCGGACGTGGAACCGGATCACGTCACGACGGCGCCCGTTCACCGCGTCACTGGGCAGACGAGGCATCAACTTCGTCGCCCGTATCGTGGCGCGATTCTCCACGCTGCGCCCCTTCCCGGTTCCGGCAGTCAGTCATCATCGTGCAACCTGGCGCCGACCTGATGGGCAACTACCACCTCACCGGTGTTCGCCGGCAGTCATCTGGCGTCGCGATGTTCACCGGTGACGCCGACGTACGGCGCCTCCCGTCGACATCGACGGAAGCCTCGCTGCACGCCGCCCGCGACCGCTGTCCAGCGTCTCGAGTCCGGCGCCGACGAGCGTCCCTGATCACGGCCATCACGCCGAGGATTCGACGTGGGACGACTAGTTCCCTCGTGAACGCCGCCGGCGGGTCAGCCGCAGGACGATTCTCCGCGGAAGCGGTGTCTTCGCGGCCGCCTCGGCGGTCGGGCCGCGGCGCTTCTCTCGGGCGGCAGCCCCGCGGCTGTGGCCGGGCCCCAGCCGCTGCCGCGGGCGCTGGCACCCCCTACGACACCGAGCAGCAGGTCCACCTGGCAGCGACGGACGGCTGGGTGTCGATGCCCGGTGACGCGCCCCCCATCGCACCCTTCTGGCCCGATCCCTACGCCCCCGGGTGTCGAGCCCGTCCGGCGGCTACAACACCTACGTGTTTGGCTTCCGCAACGTGACGGGCATGTCGAGACATGGCCGTGCTGGGCGAGAGCCACGCGCAGATCTCGGCTCCCATCCTCGGCTTCGACGAGTACGTGTACGACTCCGCGAGCGGGACCGACAACGCCGTCCAGGTCACGCTCACGACCTCGGCCTCTCACAGCGGCCCGACCTGGTGGACGGCCACACGATCCACTGGCACGGCTTCACCAACGCCATCCCCCTCTTCGACGGCGTGCCAGAGCTGTCCATCTCCGTGCCGATCGGCCGCAGACTTCACCTACTTCTACCGGCCGCACGACCCGGGCACGTACATGTACCACTGCCACTTCGAGGACGTCGAGCACGTGCAGATGGGCATGACCGGAGTCGTCTTCGTGCGGCCGAGGCAGAACAGGGGAGTGGCGGCGCTGAACATCCCCGCGGGCAAATACGTCTACAACGACGGAGTACCGCCCGGCGACGCGCAGTCGACGGCCTACCACCGCGAGTTCACCTTCATGCTCACCGAGCTCTGGGCCGAGGCCCACTACCGCGACGCACACATCCAGACCACCGACTGGACCGACTTCAAGCCGAGCTTCTGGCTCATGAACGGTCGCGCCTATCCGGACACGATCGAGCCCGGGGGCGACCCGATGTCGACCGGTCCTGATCCGCTGTCGGCGTCGCACAGGTCGTTGCGCTACAACCCGATCTCCTCGCTGGTGCAGGCCAAGTCCGGCGAGGTCGTGCTGCTGCGCTTGGCCAACCTCGGCTACCAGCAGCACGCGATGACCCTCGACGGAATCCCCATGAGGGTGATCGCGAAGGATGCCGCCCGGCTGGTGGGCCTGGACGGCACCGACCTGAGCTACACCACCAACACGGTCGAGATCGGCCCCGGCGAGAGCCGCGACGTGCTGTTCACGGCGCCGACGGTGCCGTCCTTGCGCACCTACCGGCTCTACGAGCGGAACTACGCCTATCTGAGCAACGGGGGAGCGCCCGGATACGGGGGCCAGCTCACCGAGGTGCGCATCTACCCGGCCAGCGCCACCCTGCCGGCCCAGACCCAGCCGAACACGTGACAGGGGTGATGGCGATGACCAACACGCGCAGGATCGCCCGGTGGCGCACGCCGCTGGCCCTGCTGGCCTCCGCGGTCGTCCTGGTGGCGGTCGGGTCGACCTGGGGACCGGCGCAGGCGCAGCAGACCGAGGGGCTCGAGTGCGAGACCTCGCCGACCGCGACCTTCACCCTCACCGCGACGACGGGCTACATCCTCACGCCGGACGGCAACTCGATCTTCATGTGGGATACGCCGGCGACAGCGGGAACTTCCAACTCCCCGGGCCGACGCTGTGCGTGGCCGAGGGCGACACGGTGTCGATCGTCATGCACAACACGCTGGCCGAGCCGTCGTCGATCATCTTCCCTGGACAGAGCGGCGTCACCGCCGACGGGCAGCCGGCCCAGCCCCAGTTCAGCGGCCCGACGTTGACCTCGCTGGTGCAGCCGGCCGCCGCGAACGGCGGCACCGTGACGTACACCTTCACCGCCTCGCACGCCGGCACCTTCCTCTACGAGAGCGGTACCGACGTCTCCAAGCAGGTGCAGATGGGCCTGTACGGCGCGCTCGTGGTGCGTCCGGTCGAGAACGGCACCGTGCTCACCGGCCAGGCGTACCACGGCGCGGAGTCGGCGTTCGACACCGCGCACGAGTACCTCCACCTGCTCTCGGAGATCGACCCCGCCCTCCACCAGGCGGTCGAGCGCAATCGCCCGTACGACCCGACCAAGCTGACGTCGCGCTACTTCCTCATCAACGGCCGCTCGATGCCAGACACGATCGCGCCGAACAACGCCCCGTGGCTGCCCGACCAGCCGTACGGGGCGAACGTGCACATCGCACCGAACGAGCCCGACCCCGCCGAACCCGGGCAGCACCTGCCGGCCCTCATCCGCTACCTCAACGCCGGGCTGGCCACCTACCCGTTCCACCCGCACGGTAACGACCAGCGCGTCGTCGGGCGCGACGGCAACGCGCTCGTCCCCACGACGCCCGGCACGACGGACCGCAGTTACGACAAGTTCCTCATCGACATCGGCGCCGGCCAGACGGTGGACACGACGCTCACGTGGAGCAACATCGAGGACTACAGCCCCACCAACCCGATCCCGGTGGACCTGCCGCCGGTGCAGGACCAGATCGTCACCCCTGACACCTGGTTCAGCGAGAGCCCGTACCTCGGGTACACGGGCAGCCTCCCCGCAGGCGTGACCTCGAACAACCAGTGCGGCGAGTACTACCACGTCGCGCACTCGCACGCCCTGCAGCAGGCCACCAACTACGGCGCCACGTTCGGCGGGATGATGACGCTCATCCGCATCGACCCGCCCGCCGGCTGCCCGACCCCATGACCCGCACCCGGAAGGACGGCAAGACGATGCCTTTCTCGACGCCTCGTTCGACAGCTCCGCGTCGTGGCCTCGTGGCGGCGCTGGCCTTGAATCTGTTATAGCTGGAAAAATAATAATAAACAATAAAAGTAAAGTTGAAATAGAAAATCAATTAGTTGGTATTTGAAAAGTAGATGGAGATTATATTATCTGCTGAGCATGAAAATTTGGTCCTTAACTTAAGGAAAAAGTTGAAGCTCTAAAGAAGGAATTAGAAACAAAATAAAAGAATTGGAAAAGCATGTAAGATTAAGGATATTAAAGCATGGTGGATTGAGGAATTGGATTTAGTAAAAGGAGTAGAAATGAGTGCAGATAATGGAATCTAGAATTCCAATTTGGTGAGGATGAGGAGTCATAAGCCTTCTGGAAATTTAACTTATAGGCATCTATTACTGCACTTATTTCTGACTCCTTTACTAAATGCAATCTAACTGCATGCTGCTTCAGATGGTTAATCTTGGCAGTGGTTCCCCATCCTTTATTTTGTTTTTGAATCTCTTCTTTAGAAGTCAGTCTTTCTGTTAGTTAGGAGGAAATTTTCATGTGGAAGCAGAATAATCATAATCTCTATCTGACTTTTAAATAGGAACTTAATTGATTTTTATTTTGACTTTAACTTTATTGTTTATTATTATTTTTGCAGGATAACAGATTCAAACCCAGCGCCGCCACGAGGCCGACGACGCGGAGCTGTCGAACGAGGCGTCGAGAAAGGCATCGTCCTGCCGTCCTCTCCGGGTGCGGGTCATGGCGTCGGGCACCCGGCGGGCGGGTCGATGCGGATCAGCGTCATCATCCCGCCGAAGCTGGCGCCGTAGTTGGTCGCCTGCTACAGCGCGTGGCTGTGGGCGACGTGGTAGTACTCACCGCACTGGTTGTTCTGAGGCCATGCCGTGCGGGGATCGGGCCCTGTCGCCCGCCCCAGGTAGGGGTTCTCGCTGAACCACGTCTCCGTGCCGGCGGCCGACGATCTGGTCCTGCACCTGCGGCAGCTGGACGTCGGACGGGATCTGGTTGTCGCTGGTGTTGTACTCCTGCGTCCAGCTCTCGAGCGTGTCGAGCGCTCTGGCCGGGCCCGACGTCGACGAGGAACTTCAGGTAACTGGCGTCGTTGCGAGGCGCCGTCCGTCACGGGCCGCCCGTCCCTGACGATGACGCGCTGGCTGCTGCCGTGCGGGTGGAACGGGTAGTTCGACGTGCCGGCGTTGACGTAGCGGATCAGGCCGGCGGTGCGACGACCCCGTCTTGGTCGGGTGGATGTGGCACGAGCGCGCCGTACGGCTGGCTCGGCAGCCACGCCGCGTTGTTGGGCGCGAGCGTGTCCGGCATGCTGCGCCCGTTGATGAAGAAGTAGCGCGCCTTGCTGGTGTTGTAGTTGTACTTCTTGTTGAGCTCGACGGCCGAGTGCAGGTCCGGGTCGATCTCGCTCGAGCACGTAGAGGTACTCGGTGCGAGGGGTCGAAGGCGAACGCCGATCCGCGCCGCGTCGTCGTGGCTGTCGAGCGCGCCACCGGCCGACCGGCCGGACGATGAGCGCGCCGTACAGGCCCATCTCCTTCTGCTTCAGCACGTCCGTGCCCGAGCTGTAGAGATAGGTGCCGGGGGCGCCGGCGGTGAACTGATACGTGATCGTCCCGTTCGTCTTGGGCGCGGCGTCGACGAGCGACGTCAGCACGCCGTTCGTGAACTGCGGCTGGGTCGGGCTTGCCGTCCGCCTGGACGCCGGTCTGCCCGGCGAAGACGATCGACGTCGTCCTCGCGCAGCGAGTTGTGGAGGATCACCGTCACCGTGTCGCCGGATCCGACGCACAGCGTCGGCCCCGGAAGCTGGAAGCGCACCGCCGGTGGCGGTGTAACTCCACATGTAGATCGGAGTTGCCGTCCGGGGTGGAGATGTAGCCGGCCCTGGCGTCGAGGTTGAAGGTCGGATTGCTGCGATCCGGCGAGCGTCTCGCACATGATGCCCTCGGACTTGCCGGGAGCCGCGCTGCGCCGATCTGGGCCCGGCGAGGAACAGAGCCGCGTCGCCGCCAACGGCCGCGGAGCGCGTAGCCGATCCGCCGGCGCACGTCGTCGGTCGGCCGGCGCGGGTCATCGTGACTGTCATCGGATCCTCGCCGGCCTGGGCGGACTGCTCGTTGGGCTGGGTCTGCGGCCGGCCAGCGAGCCGGACGGGTAGACCGCAGATCTCGGTCATGCTGGCCGCCCGGAGACGCCGGGCTGCCCCGCGTTGCTGGCGTAGGCGTAGTCCCGGTCGTACAGCAGGTAGGTGCGCCCGGACGGCGTCGCCGGCGCCGTGAAGATGACGTCGCGGCTCTCGCCCGGGCCCGATCTCCACCGTGTTCGGTGATCGTAGCTGCGGTCGGCCGCCCCGTCCAGGCCCGACCAGCAGCGAGGCGTCCTTGGCCGATCACCTCAGGTCGATCCCGTCGACGGTCATCGCGTGGTTCTGGTAGCCGAGGTTCGCCAGGCGCAGCAGCACCCGCTCCCCGGCGTTGGCCGTCGACCAGGAGAGATCGGGCTGGTACCGCAGCCGGCTCGCCGCTGACGCCGGTCGCTGCGGGTCGAAGACCGGTCGCCGTCGTGCGTCCGCCGGGCTGCGATCGTGTCCGGGTAGGTCCGCCCGTTCATGAGCCAGAAGCTCGGCCTTGAAGTCGGTCCAGTCGGTGACCTGGATGTGCGCGTCGCGGTAGTGGGCCTCGGCGAAGATCTCGGTGAGCATGAAGCCGAACTCCCGGTCGTACCCGGTCGACCCGTCGCCGTCGTTGTAGGCGAACTTGCCCGTCGGGTAGCCAGCGCCGGTGTTCCCGTTCTGCATCGGCCGCACGAAGAGCACGCCGGTCATGCCCATCTGCACGTGCTCGACGTCCTCGAAGTGGCAGTGGTACATGTACGTGCCCGGCGTCGTGCGGCCGGTAGAAGTAGGTGAAGCTGCGGCCGATCGGCACCGAGATCGACAGCTCGGGCACGCCGTCGAACAGCGGGATCGCGTTGACGAAGCCGTGCCAGTGGATGGTGTGGCCGTCCACCAGGTCGGGCCGCTGCGCCAGGCCCGAGGTTGCTCAGCGTGACCTCGGTAGCTCCGGGTCGTCCTGGTCGAAGACGAGCATGCGGAGCGCTGATCTGCGCCTGGCCCTGCTCGCCGAGCACGTGCCGTGGCGCGACAGCCCGTGACGTTGCGGAAGCCGAACACGTAGAGGTTGCCGCCGGACGGGCTCGACGCCCGGGCGGGGATCGGGCCAGAACGGCGTGCGATGGGGGGCGCGTCACCGGGCATCGACACCCAGCCGTCCGTCGCGGCCAGGTGGACCTGCTGCTCGGTGTCGTAGGGGGTGCGCAGCGCCCGCGGGGCAGCGGCTTGGGGCGCCGGCCACAGCCGGCGGGGCTGCCGCCGCCGACAGAGCTGCCGCGCCCCGACCGCCGAGGCGGCCGCGAAGACACCGCTTCCGCGGAGAATCGTCCTGCGGCTGACCCGCCGGCGGCGTTCACGAGGGAACTGGTCGTTGTCCACGTCGACTCCTTGGCGTGATGGCCGTGATCAGGGACGCTCGTCGGCGCCGGACTCGAGACGCTTGACGGCGGTCGCGGGCGGCGTGTAGCGGACGTTTCCGTCGATGTCGACGGCAGGTGCCGTCACGTTCGGCGTCACCTGGGTGAACAGCGCGACGCCAAGGTTGACTGCCGTGGAGCCCGGGGCCAGGTGGTAGGTGCCCTGCAGGTCGGGCGCCAGGTTGCGGGCGATGATGACCGACTGCCGGAATCCCGGGAAGGTGCGCAGCGTGGAGACATCGGCGCCCACCGAGTACGGGTTGACGAAGTTGATGCCGGCGTTGCCCGAGGTGACGAGGTCGAACCACGGCGCCGTCGTGCGCGTCGATCCGGTTCCCACGTCCGTGCCCGGCAGCAGTCCACCGGCGGGTGCCGTCGCCTGGCCCGTGTTCGGCGTGGTGAGCACGCCGTACCGCGGCGTCAGCGGTCCGGAGCCGTCGGTCGACCCCATGTCCCAGAAGTTCTTGGGCGAGGTGTCGCCCGTGAGTCCGATGCCGTGGATGGTGGTGCCGTCCCACGACCCGGCCATGTTCTCCCAGAAGACGTTGTTGACCAGGACCGGCTTGCTGAAGGTGTCCGCCGTGGCCGGCAGCGAGGCCTGCAGGGCCTGGCTGTTCGCCCCGATCGACAGTCCCGCGGCGGCCGGGTTGCCGTCGCTGGTCACCGCCGTGGCGGTCGTGATGTTGCGGGCCACCGTGTTGTTCACGAACGTCACGTTCGTGGCGTCGTCGATCGCGACCCCACCGCCCTCGTGGGTCGACATGTTGTCGGCGAGGATGTTGTTCTCGACCCGCACGGGGTAGTTGCCCACCATCAGCAGGCGCAGGCCACCACCGTCGTCGTTCGCGGTGTTCACCACGATCTCGTTGGCCGACACGGTCGCCGCACCGGTGCCGGAAGACAGCGCGCTCGGGTCCGCCGTGAGCTCGCCGGCCAGGGTGATCGCGCCACCCTCGTCGTAGGACTCGTTGAACCACATCCGGTTGTGGTCGATTCTCCCGCCCGGGCTGTACCCGAAGGCGCTAATACCGCCGCCGTACTCTGCCGAGAAGTTGCCGCAGATGTCGTTGTGGTCGACGGAGTAGTTCTGGGCGCCGCTGAAGATCCCGATGCCACCGGCCAGGTTCGTCCCGCCGTTGTCGCGCACCCGGTTGTATGCGAGCCGCACATTGTCGTTGTTGTTGTCGTTGGGTGCCCCGTTCGCGGTGACCGCATACGGGGTACCGACGCGGATGCCGCCGCCGTACGACCCGCTGTTCCCCAGGATCAGGTTGTTGGTGACCTGCAGGAAGCGGGCGTACGAGTGCACGTAGATCCCGCCGCCCTGGGTCACGATGGCCCCCGGGGCCCCGAACCCCGTGACGTTGGCGCCGGTGATGGCGTTGATGTTCCCCGGGACGTTCTGCTGGTATCCGCCGGTGATACGGAAGCCGTCGATGGCGGCGTTGTTGGCGTTGGTGAACTGCGTCTGCGACGAGGGCAGCACGGTGATCACCGCGCCGTCGGGAACGCCCGCGGGCGCGGGGTGGGCTGTGCCGGCGACGAGCGCGTTCCAGGCGGTGCCCGAGGCGCCGTCGGCGTCGAATGCCTGACCGTCGACGACGGTGCCGGCCACGTAGGCACCGCCGGCCGCCTGGCCGCCGGGGCCGTATCCCTGCAGGGTCACCCGGCGGTTCATCACCGGGTTCTCGAAGTAGGCGCCGAGCGGGTTGAACGCCGACGTCGCCCCGGGGTGGACGAGGATGAGGGAGTTGGCTGCGGTCGCGTGGTTGATGGCGTCCTGGATCGTGGCGTACGTCTGCGCGGGGCCGACGTGGTAGACGGTCGGCAGGTACGACAGACCGCGCACGCGCACCGTCACGGCGCTGCTCGACCACGCCGAGGTAGCACCGTTGCGGATCCGGAGCTGGAACTGCGCACCGGTGAGGCTGGCGACCGGTGGCGTCTGGAACGTGATCGAGGTGTCGGACCACGAGCCCGGGCCCGGGGTGGCGCCCACGACGGAGCCGTTGGCCGCCACGAGCTCCACGCGACTGCCGGTGGAGCCGCTGGGGTTCGGTGCGACGTAGCCGCCGAAGTGCTGCCCCTTGACCGTGATCGTGCGGTCCGAAGCAGATCCGCTGGGCACGTAGGGCTTCGAGACGGCGAACACCTCAGGAGTCGCGGCGCTGACGTCGCAGCTCACGGGCGTGGGCGTAGTGGTGCCCGGGGTCACCACCACGGCGCCGACCTGGGTGGGTGCGGTGTCCGTCACCGTGTACAGCCCCGGCCAGGCCTGGAAGTTGGTGGCGATCGTCCGGAACCGCGGGTTGTAGTTCGGGTTCGAGGTGGCCGGGCTGGCCGGGGTCGTTGCCCGACGAACCGGTACATGTTCGGGCACGGTCCTGCCGGCAGCGGGCAGTTGTAGGACGACGTCGACGGCTCGATGGCCTCGTAGAAGCCGTTGAAGTCGGTGTTCACGGTGTCGACCAGGCGGCCGCGACCAGTCGTAGATGCCCATCGGGCACGTTCGGCAGCGGCTGCGCCTCGCCGTACTGGATGCTGCGCTTGTCCTGCGACAGGCCGAGGTCGTTGATGGTCAGGCCCCAGAAGTGCGTCGGGCAGCGGCACCGGGGTGAACAGGTTGAAGTTCGGCGCGACCGTCTGCTTGGCCCGCACGGTGACCAGCTTGTCGTCGCACAGCGGTCGCTGCTGGCCCTCGATACGGGCTGCCGCCGCCGTCGACGAACGCCTGGTCGGTCACGTGCACGGTGTGGTTGGCGCCGGCGCAGCGGCGAGATGCCCAGACCGCCGCCCTGCGAGGGCGGAGCCGCCGGCGGGTCGGGCTGCGGCTGTGCCGGGTTCGGGCGGGTCGGTCGCCGGGTCGGGTGCCGGCGGGAAGTTCTCCTGCGGCAGGTAGGCCGTCGCCGTCGAAGATGTTGACGTCCTCCTCCTTGGTCACCTGGTACATCGGCTGGCCGTCGACCGGGTTGTTCGGGATGTCGACCGAGACCAGGTAGTCGTCGGGCACCAGCGGCTGCGGTCGTAGCCGGCCGGCAGCGGCCGCGTAGAGCGGCAGCTGGTGGTCCGGCGCGGGTTCTTCGGGTCGCCCGGCGGGTACAGGTTCAGCTTCGGACGTGGCGAACCCGTAGTTGCCGTTGACGGTCTGGCCGAAGGCGCCGGCGTGGTGTCGCTGGGCAGCGCCTGGAAGCCCATCATCGGCGACTCGACGCACAGCTGGTTGGCCGCCGTGCCCGGGCGTCCGGCAGGGCGCGCTGGTCGGTCGAGGGCCGTGCCGTCGAACATGCCGCGGCGGTGCAGCCCCGGCCGGCGGCTCCCAGGTCTCGGAGGTGTAGGCCGTCGTTGAGGCTCAGGGCCGCGCTTCGATCGAGCCGTCCGGGTTGTGCGACCGGGTCGCCGTGGTCGGGTCACGGGCCGACCGCGTACAGGTGCACCTTGATGCCCGGGATGCCGGGCTGGTAGCGCCTCGGTGACCGCGTACGCGCGGGTCGAGCTCGTTGCGGGTGGTGTCGTACGTGACGGTGCCGACGATGCCGCCGTTCTCGGCCGCCGGCGTAGGGCTGCACGCCCCAGTCGACCCGGCCGGACAGGCCGATGACCGGCAGCACGTTGACGTCGACGGCCGCGCCGAGAAGGTGGTCGCGGTCGGGCTGGTTGTCCGCCTGGTAGGTGATGCCCGGTGGTCTTGTACCGGGTGTTGAAGCGCCTCCAGGACCAGCCACTTCGTCATCGGGTAGCGCCTCGTTGATGCGTAGTTGCCCGTTGGCGTCGGTGGTGACGCGGGTTGCTGCCCTGGTCCATGAGCGAGTTGTCGCGCTCCTTGAGCGCCGACCGGGAACTGCGGCACGCCCGGCCTCGCCGGGGTCGCGCTTGCCGTTGCCGTTGGTGTCGATGAAGACCGTGCCGCTGATCTCGGTGAACCAGCCGACCAGGGCCTTCTTGCCCGACGTCGACGCGTGTCCACCGTTGATCGACGGTCACGTTGAACGAGTCGAGGATGTTGTCCTGCTGGTCGTCCCACAGCGTCAGCTGGTAGTTGCCGTTGGGGACGTTGGGGATGTCGAACGTGCCGTCCGCGCCGCCGCGGCCGACGTAGACCATCTGGTCGTTGTTGTCCAGGTCGGACAGCGCCACCCACGGCTGGCTGACCGGGCCGGCGACTGCTCGCGCCCGCGACGCCCGGCCGTTGGGCACGCGTGACGCCGCCGTTGCCGCCGACGTAGGTGCGAGCCGACGACGCACCGCCCGGTGATCTCGCCGGTCGCGGCGCGTGCCGGGCAGCGCCTTGTGGCGCGACGAAGCCGAAGTCGCACCTACGGCACCGGCTCGCCGCCGACGCTCTCTCGGTGTCGAAGCCGGTGTCGCCTTCCTGCACCCAGATGTCCCAGTCGTGGGCACCCTCGAGGGTGGTGGTCTGGCACCCAGGTCGGGCCGGTCGGCGGGCCGCCACCTGAGCGGCGTAGCGGTCCGGGCCGAGGTTGGGGATCACGATGTCGCCGGCGGCGTCGCTGAGGCACTCCCGCCGGGGTCGTGCGATGTCGACTTGACCGGGCGAAGACGGCTGCGTCGAACGTGACCTCCGGCGCCGTGTGCACGTAGTTCGTGCACAGTGGGTTGCCGTAGTAGTCGGTGGTGACCTCGCCGAGCACGTCGGCCAGGTGCGCGGTGAACCCGGCCAGGCCCGCCTTGCTCCGGCGCCGACCTCGTAGGTGCCGTCGACCGGCATGTTGTCGTTGAAGACGCGCAGCCGCACGGTGCCGAGCGGCAGCGGGTAGGGCTGCATGGCCACGTTGACGTCCCGTGTCGTTGACCCGTCGTTCGGAGCCGCCGACCAGCGACCGTGAAGTGCGCGCCGTCGATCTTGTAGCCGTCCGCGGTCACCGAGATCAGGTATCGCCCGTCGGGCAGGTTCGGACAGCGGCGTGCCGCGGCTCAGGTCGTCTGGTCGCCCTGGGCGACGACCGGCACGGAGCCCGGCGTCTGCCGGATCGAGGGCCACTGGCAGTTGTCCGGGAAGTCCGGGCGGTTCCCGCCGCACGGGGCGGGCGCGGCAGTTCGCCGGCGAGTCGTGCGGGTTGCCGACGTCGTCGGCGGTGATCAGCCACTGGTAGTCGGTGCCGTTCGGCACCGCCGCGCCCTTGGCGAGGCTGCCCGACGCCCGCGCGTTGACCGGGTGACATCAGGGAGGTCCGGGTAGGTCGCGGCGGCCGCAGGGCCTGCGGTCACCAGTGACACCGGCGCGGTGAGCGAGGCGAGCAGCACCGGGAGCACCACGTAGGGGAGCGCCGAGCGACGAAGGCGGTCCGTCCAGGTGTGCGTCATTGAAGTCCACCCCTTCGCAGTCCCCAGCACGCAGCGAGATCGCGCGCGATTCGGCGAAGGTAGGAGCCCGTCGGGGGGCGGTGGTGGTTCCTTGCGAGACGGTCATGATGCGGTTAGGGAGAGGTAAGGCTTACCTCATCACGGGCGTCCGTTCGGGAACGTCACCGGCGGCACCGCAGAGCCACGCACGGCGGGCTCGCCGGCGGTCGTCAGTTCAGCGTGGCGGCGCGGACGCGGAGAAAGCCTCCGCCGCGAGCGTTTCCGTGGCCTCCGCCGTGGGCGGGACGGGGGCACGCCGGCACCCGGAGGCCCACGACTGCGCCTCCTTCGTCGGACCGCCCCACGCACGTCTCTCCGCCGTGCGCGAGCGCGACGGAGCGCACGCAGGCGAGCCCGATGCCGCTACCCACGTCGCTCGAGCCCACCGGGCTCCGCCAGAAGCGCTGGAACACCTGCTCCCTGTTCGACTCGGGGATACCCGGACCGGAGTCGCCCACGGTGAGGGTCACGACGTCGCCGCGGCGGTGGCAGTGCAGGGTGATGAGGTCGCCCTCCCCGGTGACCTTGAGGGCGTTCTCGACCAGGGCGTCGAAGGCGACGACGAGGTGGTCTTCGTCCACCATCGCCCAGCACGGCCAGCGTGTCTCGATCTGCCACTCGCGGTCGACGGCGCTGGCCCAGCGGGCGTGCTGGGCCCTGCACGAAACAGGACAGGTCGACCGGCCGCAGCGCGAGCGGATCCGCGCCGTCCATGGCGGCGATCGTGAGAAGGCGCAGCGCCAACCGGTTGATCCTGTCCAGCTCGTCGATAGCGATGTCGGCATCGGCCATGGACTGGGCGTCGAGAACCACCTCGCGCACCAGCTCGACGTGGGCGCGCGCCACGGTCAGGGGAGTGCGCATCGCGTGGGAGACGTCGCGCAGGAACTCGCGCTCGCGCGCGTGCAGAGCGGCCTCCCTGGCGGCGAAGTCGCGGATCTCGCGGCGCATCGCGTCGCCCCGGAGGGCGTGCCAGCAGGTGGCGCTGAGGATGAGCGGCATGAGGACGACCTCGGAGAGCTCCTCGCCACCGATGTAGCCCTGCTGGTAGTGAGAGACGAGCACGATGCCCGTGGCGATCGTCAACAGGAGCAGCACGACCGCAGTGACCTGGTAGCTCCAAAGCCGGAAGCCATACGTCACGGCGAAGAGCACGAAGATGATGTGGTACGGCACGGTCTCGGTGTTCTGCCACAGCACCATGCCCGCCAGGAGCACCCCCACCACCAGCATGAAGGCGATGTCGACCGCGCGGCGTGCGGTTCGACCCAGGCCCGCAGCGAGCGGTCAGATGCCGGGAACGAGGTATCCGACACTTCGCACCGTCTCGATGATGTCTTCCTTGCCCAGCCGCGCCCGCAGGCGCGCGACCGCCACCTCCACGACGTTGCTCGTGACGTCGTACCCGTAGCCCCAGACGGCCGTGATCAGCTCCTCACGGGTGCACACCTGACCGGCCCGCCGCATGAGGTACTCGAGCAGGCGGAACTCGCGTGGTGGTAGCTCGACGCTGTGCTCGCCGACGTCGACACGGCGTCGGACGAGGTCGAGGCGCAGCCCGCCGCGCTCGAGCACGTTCTCGGTGGCACGCGGGGCGGGCCCCTCGAGCCGGGACTGCACCCGGGCCCGCAGCTCGCGCACCGCGAACGGCTTGACCAGGAAGTCGACCGCGCCGGACTCGAGGCACTGAAGGCGCGATTCGAGGTCGGCGATGCAGGAGACCACGATGATGCGCTGCTGCGGCGCACGCTCAAGGAGCGCGGTGAGCACCGAATGTCCGGACAGGTCGGGCAGCACGAGGTCGAGCGTGATGAGATCCCACTCCTCCTCGCACGCGAGGCGGAGCCCCTCGACCCCCGTGGACGCCGTCACGACCTCGTGCCCGGCCTCCTCGAGCACGCGGCGAAGCATCGCCCGGACCCGTGGTTCGTCGTCGACAGTAAGAACTCGCGCCATTGCCCACCCCTTGGCCGCCCTGGTCACACCGCGTTCGCCCGTGGGGTGGCGGCTCCCGCAAGCCTTCCCCGCGTGTCTACTCAGGGCGTGCCTTTGCCCCCGGCCGCACCCCTCTGCGACGGCTGCCCTGTGAAGTCCCCTACACGAATTCCAGGATGTTAGTACCTTGACAAGGATGTGTGAAGCCCCCTCGGATCGGGAGGTCGGATGGCGCCCCTACGGAAGATGTTCTGGGTCGCCTGGTGGGGCGCGCGCGCCGACAGGTTCGGCACTCGCTGGATGTTCAACGTCCCCGCCGCGGACTAATGACCGAGGCCCGTGACGCGTCGTGGTCAGCCGTGCGACATTGACGCCGCCCCGGTCCCGGCGCAGGCTGAGCGGGTCCGGTTCCAGCCAGCCACTGCCGAGGAGGATCCATGCCGACGAAGGCACATCCGACCGCCGTCGCGCTCGCGCACGCCGACTTCGAGGCTCTCAACGGCCGCGACCTCGACGCGGCCGAGGCGCTCTGGCACCCGGACGTCGTCGACGACTTCGTCGTGCTCGGCGTGTTCCGCGGGCGGCGCGCGGTCCGCGGCCTGTTCGAGGAGATCTTCGCGGCGGTGCCCGACTTCATCCTCGCGCCGGAAGAGTTCATCGGCACCGACGAGAACGCCACCGTTCGCTGGCGCGCCACGGGCACCTTCACCGGATCGCCGTTCCAGGGCATCCACGCCACCGGGCGGTCCATCGACCTACGGGGCGTCGACGTGATGCGCTGGGACGACGGCCTCCTCGTGCACAACACGATCTACTACGACGGGCTCACCTTCGCCCGCCAGGTCGGTCTCCTGCCGGCAGAGAGGACGGGGGGCGACAGGGCGATCATGGCCGCGTTCAACGCCAAGACCGACGTCTTCGCGAAGGTCTCCTCGCTCGTCCGGCGCTCGGGCGCGGAGCACGCCTAGCGGTGTGGGTGGGGCGGTCTCCTCACGAGACCGCCGCGAGAGCCAGCCTGATCGCACCCTCGACGGGGGGCACGGTCGTCACCACCGGCGTGGCGCCGGGCGAGCGGGCGGACAGGTGCGTGTGCACGGAAGCCATCATCATCGGGTCGCCGCAAGCACCGATGCCACCGCCCAGGACCACGGGCACGGCCGCATGCGCCAGGTCGAGGCGCACGAGCAACGACGCCGCGAGGCGCCCGATCTCACCGCCCTGGCGACGCACGAGCGAGCCGGCCACCGCGTCGCCCGCCGCCGCCAGGGCGAAGACCTCGGGCATCCGACCCCACCACAGCGACGCATCAGCCTCGCGATGGTGCACCGCCACGATGAGGTCGTGCACGGTGCGGTATCCGGTCCACCCGAGCAGGGCGTCGCGCAGCGCGGTCGGCTCGCCCCGACCGTCCTCGGCCCGGGCCGCGTGCCAGAGCACGGCTTCGGCGATGCCGCTCGCTCCACCCCAGTCGCCAGAGAGCCGCCCCAGCGCGAGGATGCGCGCCGTCCCGCCGTCGGAACGGACCGCAGCGCCGTTCAGCCCGGTGCCGCACACGACGACGGCCGCGTCGGCTGCGTCGGTCCCGGCCCGCAGCAGCGCGAACACGTCGTTCTCCACGACCACCGAGCCGGCGGCCCATGGCAGCGGCCGTAGCCGGGCCCCGAGCGCTTCGGACTCTTCGGGCAGGTCGACCGCCGTGAGGTAGCAGCCGGCATGGGCCACGGACTCTGGGGCCACCCCCGCCGTGCCCAGCGCCGCCCGCACCGCATCGTCGATCACGGTGACGGCCCGGTCGAGGCCGACCGCGTGGTGGGAGCAGCCCGGCCCCCGGTGCGCCCCCAGCCGGGCACCGGATGCGGCGTCGACCACGACGGCATCGGTCTTGCTCCCACCGCCGTCGACGGCGACCACCACGCGTGGGCTCGACACGGTCACCTCGCCCACGGCAGGTAATCGCGGTTGCCTGCCACCAGCGAGTCGGCGAGGGCCGTCGCGGTGTCGTACTGGCCGACCAGCGGGTGGGCGAGGAGTGCCTGTACCACCCGGTCGCGCCCGCCGCGGAGGGCGGCCTCGAGGGCGAGGTGCTCGTAGGCGGTGACGTGCGCGACGAGCCCCGCGTACGACGGCTCGAGGGGGCGCACCGCCCGCGGCCCGGCTCCCGACCCGTCGACGTCGCACGGCACCTCGATCACGGCGTCATCGGGCAGGAACGGCAGCGTCCCGCCGTTGCGTACGTTCACCACGTGCGTCGCCTTGGTGCCCGGGCCCCCGAGCAGGGAGGCGATGAGCGCCACCGCTGCCTCGGAGTAGTAGGCGCCGCCGCGCTGCTCGAGCAGCTCGGGCTTGCGCACCAGGGCGGGGTCGGCATACAGCTCGAGCAGCGCAGACTCGATGCGCTGCACCTCCGCCGCCCGCGTGCCCGTCGCGCGCAACTCGGCCACCACCTCGTCGTGCGCGTAGTAGTAGCGCAGGTAGTACGACGGGACGGCGTCCAGGAGTCGCAGGAGTTCCTCGGGGAGCTCGAGGCGCTCCGCGAGCTCGGGGCGATGCTCGGCCAGGACGTGCGGCAGCACGTCCGTCCCGCCGACGGTCACGTCCCGGATCCAGGTGAGGTGGTTCAGCCCGACGTGGCCGAGCGACACCTCGTCCGGCTCGACCCCGAGCCACCCGGCGAACAGCCGCTGGAAGCCGATGGCCACGTTGCACAGCCCCACGGCCCGGTGGCCCGCGTCGAGCAGCGCCTTGGTGACGATGCCGACGGGGTTGGTGAAGTCGACGATCCAGGCGTCCGGCTCGGCGCGGCGCCGCACCGTCTCAGCGATGTCGAGCACGACGGGAACCGTGCGCATCGCCTTCGCGAGACCGCCCGCTCCCGTGGTCTCCTGGCCTACGCAGCCGCAGGCGAGCGGGAAGGTCTCGTCGCCGGCCCTCGCCGCCTGGCCGCCGACGCGGAACTGGAGAAGCACGGCGGCCGCGCCATCGACCCCCTCGTCCAGTCGGCCCGTCAGCGTCAGCTGCGTGCGCGCCCCCCGCTCGGCCAGGATCCGGCCGGCGAAGCCGCCCACGACCGCAAGGCGCTCCGCGTCGGGATCGACGAGGACGAGCTCGTCGACGTCGAGCACGCCGCCGAGCCGGGCTAGTCCGTCGACCAGCTCGGGCGTGTAGGTGGACCCACCGCCCACCACTGCCAGCTTCATCCGGTCACCCCTTCACCCCCGTGAGCGTGATGCCCTCGACGAACGCCTTCTGCGCCAGGAAGAACACCACGAGCACCGGGAGCATCGCCAAGATCGTCGCCGCCATCGTCAGGTTCCACTGCACCTGGTAAAGGTTGCGGAACGAGGCCAGCCCGAGCGAGATCGTCCAGTTCTCGGGGCTCTCGCTCGTGTACAGCAGGGGGCCGTAGAAGTCGTTCCAGCAGAAGAAGAACATGAACATCGCCGTGGCGGCGATGCCTCGGCCTGGCCATCGGCACGATGACCCTGGTGAGCACCTGCAGTTCGGAGCATCCGTCGACGCGGGCGGCGTCCGAGTACTCCTGCGGGATGGTGAGGAAGAACTGGCGCAGCAGGAAGATACTGAAGGCGTCGCCGAGCAGGTTAGGCAGGATCAGCGGCCACAGCGTGCCGGTGAGGTGCAGGTGGGTCCACATCACGTAGATGGGCACCTGGGTCACCTGCGGCGGCAGCATCATCATCATGAGGACGACGACGAGGGCAGCGGTTCGCCCGCGCCACTGCAGCCGCGAGAGCGCATACGCCGCCGGGATACTCGAGAGGAGCATGAACGCCGTCGCGAGGCCCGCGTACAGCATCGTGTTGCGCAGGTACGTGGCCATGGGTGCCTTGGTGAACACTTCGACGTAGTTCTCCGGATGCCACGAGGTGGGCCAGAGCTCCGACGTCAGCGCTTGCTGGCTCGTCATCAACGACTGCAGCGCGATGAAGACGAACGGCGCCAAGAACATCGTGCCGATCGCGATCGCCGCGGCGTGGTCCCCCACCCAGCCGATCGTACGACGGCCCCGGCCCGCGGGTCGCCCCATCGCGGCGACGGTCATCGAGTGCCCTCCGCCCCGTGCACGAGGGTGCCCGAGCGGCGCAGCAGCACCAGGGTCACGCCGAGGGAGACCACGAACATGACCACCGCGAGGGCCGAGGCGTAGCCGAGGAAGTAGTTCTTGAAGCCCATGGTGTAGAGCCACTGCGCGTACGTGAGGGTGGATCCCTCCGGGTAGCCGAGCAGGCTGGCGTTGCCTCCGCCGGTCGTGGCCTGGCCCGACGCGACAGACGCTGCGACGACTGCCTCGGTGAAGTACTGCAGCGCCGCGATGACACCGGTGATCGCCGCGAACATGAGCACCGGCGAGATGCTCGGGAGCGTCACGTACCAGAACCGCTGCCGGCTGTTGACGCCGTCGAGCGCCGCCGCCTCGTACTGCTCCCTCGGCACGTCGAGCAGGCTTGCGAGGAAGATGATCATCAGGTCGCCCACGCCCCACAGCCCGAGCAGGACGAGCGACGGCTTGGACAGCGCCGGGTCGTTGAACCACAGCGGCTGCGGCAGGCCCAGCGCCCCCAGCACCTGGTTGACCGGCCCGGTCGCGGGGTTGAACAGGAAGACGAACGCCAGCGTGCCGGCCACGGGCGGCACGAGCGCCGGCAGGTAGTACACGGTGCGGAACAGGCCCGCCCCCGCCTTGATGCGCACGACGAGCGTGGCCACGGCCAGCCCGAAGAGCATCCGGGCCGGAACCAGGATCGCCACCAGCCACAGCGTGTTCGTGGCTGCCTGCACCACCTTGGGGTCCTTGGTGAACATGAACACGTAGTTCGTGAGGCCCACCCACTGGGGCGGCGAGAGCAGGTCGTACCTGGTGAAGCTGAGGTAGAGCGTGTCCAGCAAGGGATAGACGAAGAAGATCGTCACGCCTGCGAGCCACGGGGTCAGGAACGCCAGCGCCGTGAGGCGCCGGCGCACCCGCCAGGGAACCGGCCCGCGCCCCCGCGCGGGCCGGTCCGAGACCACCGTCACGGGGCCGCGCCGAGGGCCAGCTGATCATCGATCTGGGTGGCGGTCTGGGTCAGGCCCGCCGCCAGGTCGGGCACCTTGCCGGCCTGCCACTGCTCGGCGAACGATCCGAACGTGTCCTGGTACGCCTTGCCGCTGGCCGTCGTAGGCGTCGTCGAACTCTTCGCGTTCGCGAAGATGTCGAGGAAGGTCTGGTAGTTCGCGTCCTTCTCGAGCTTGGGCGACTGCAGCGCTGGGATGGTCGTCGGCACGTTCTTGATCGCGTTGGCCAGCGCGACGAGCGTGTCGGTGTCGGTGGAGAGGTACTTCACGAGCGCCCACGCAGCCTCGGGGTTCTGCGAGCCGCGGCCGATGCCGATCACGTTGCCCGTGATGTAGCCGGCGCCGTACTGGTCGGACTTCGTGTCGTCCACGGGGAACGGCGCGGTGCCGTAGTCGAGGTTCGGCGCCTCGTTCTTGATGAAGGCGTTGCGGTACTCGCCGTCGATCATCATGGCGATCCGCCCCTTCTCGAAGGCGTTGTCGGCACTGAACTCCTGGCCCAGCCCGGCGGTGAAGCGGGTGAGCTTGTCGTACCCGAAGTAGTCGACCAGTCCCTTCTGCCAGGTCATCATCGAGGCCCACGCCGGGTCGGTGCCCACCGCCGACTTGCCGTCTGCGTTGAACCACTGCGCGCCGAAGCTGGGGGCGAAGTGGGCTGCCACGTTCTCGTAGAAGCCGAATGTCGGCACGAAGCCGGCGGTCTGGATGGCTCCGTCGGCCGCCTTGACCGAGAGCTTCTTGGCCATGTCGTCGAAGGCGCTCATGGTCTTCGGCGCCTCCGTGTAGCCGGCCGCCGCGAGCATCTTCTTGTTGTAGTAGAGGCCGTACGTGTCGGCCAGCAGCGGCATCGAGCAGCGCTTGCCCTCGAACTGCGTGTAGTCGCGGACGACGGCAGGGATCTGGTTCAGGTCGACGTTGTCGCGCTCCACGTAGGGGGTGAGGTCCTGCCACGCGCCCGTCGAGCAGAACTTGCCGATCTGGTCGGTCGAGTACGACAGGACGACGTCGATCGGCTGGCCCGCGGCGATGGCCTGGATGGTCTTCTCGTCGTCCTGGGCCTTCTTCACCTCGACCTTCACCCCGGGGTTCGCCGCCTGGAACGAGTCGACGGCATGCTGCACGGCCTCGGCCTCACGGTCGCTGAAGAAGTGCCAGAACGTGATGGTGCCGGTGACCTTCGAGGGCGCGCTCGAGGCGGGGGCGGAGGAGCTCGACCCGCCCGAGCAACCGGCCACGGCCAGGCCCACGGCGACGGCCGCGCCGAGAGCGAGGGTGCGGAGCCGTCCGGTGGAAGCAGTCATGTCAGCGAACCTCCCTGGTGCGGTGCTTCGTCACCCGGACGGCGTCCGGCGACGAGGTGGTGGTGGCCGAGCCGGCGAGTGCGGTGCGGTTGGCCACGTCGAGCAACCGGTCGAGCAGTGCGGAGGTGGCAGCCTGCCGCGCCCCCGCGAGGGCGGGGTCGCCCGGCACGGCGCTCGCGACGACGCGGCAGCGCAGCGGGCCCACGGAGCGCAGCGCCGCGGACGTCCGGGCGGCGAGCGGCTCTCCTCCAGCCCGGCCCACCTCGCCCCCGAGGACGACCAGACCAGGGTCGAGCACCGCGGCGACCACCACGAGCCCGAGGGCGATCCGGCGGGCCACCTCGTCGAGCAGGGCGGCGCTGCGCGCGTCGGTCCTGTGGTGGCCTGCGGCGTACGCCAGCGCCGCCCCCGCGCTGCGCCCGGGCACCCCGCCGTCGCGCGCGAGCGCGACGACGGCCGCTGCCCCGGCGATGTCCTGGAAGGCCGCGTAGGTGGTCCGGGCCCGGGTCGCGACCGCGGGCACCGGGATGTACCCGATCTCGCCGGCCCCCCCGCTCTCGCCGCGGAACGGGGTGCCGCCGAGATCGGTGGCCAGACCGATGCCGTCACCGAGCCAGAGCAGGGACGCGACCGTGGAGGTCCAGCGCGCGGCCTCCCGCTCGGCGGCGAGCGCGAGGTTGGCGTCGTTCTCGATGGTCACGCACGGATGCCCGGGCAGCATCGCAGCGATGGACGCGGCGAGGCCCCGGACGGTCCAGTCGGGGATCCGGTCGGCGTACCGCACTTGGTCCGAACCCGCGTCGTACGAGCCGGGGACCGCGATCACGACGTCCATGACGCCAGGCGGTGTGAGCCCCGCCTCCCGCGCACAGTCGGCGACGATCGCGCGGGTTGCCTCCGCCGCACCCCGAGGCAGGTCGCGCCGACGGCGGGCCAGCGAGGCGAGCACGCGGCCGTGGACGTCGACCACCTCCGCCACCAGCGCGGCCGACGTCACCGAGATGGCGACGGCATGCACGGTGGCACCCGCCACGTCGTGCATCCGGCCGTTCGGGCCAGGTCGCCCGACCGCCTCGCCTGCGGGCACGACGAGTCCGGCCTCCTCGAGCCGCGCGAGCACCTCGGCGATCGTGGGTTTCGACAGCCCCGAAGCGGCCGCAAGGTCAGCGCGCGTCGACGGGCCGCGCGCCACGAGCAGCTCGACGACCGCTCGATCGTTGAGCGAGCGAAGCAGCGCCGGTCGAGCCGGTCGAGCAGGTGCCATCGCCTACCTCACCGAACGGACTATTAGGAAGGTTTCCTGTTAGTGTGACGCTAGAGGGTGACGGCGACGGAGTCAACGCCCAAGCCAGAGCCGGGCAGGACAGGCCGCGAGCACCGTCCGGGAGCGGCACCGAGCGTGGAGGTGACGTGAGCACCGATCTCGAGACCCACGCCTCCCGCGTCCTGGTGCCCGGATTCGAGGGCACGCGCGCACCGGACTGGGTGCGGCGGGCGCTCGGCGCGGGGCTCGGCGCCGTCGTGCTGTTCTCACGGAACGTCGAGGACGGCCCGCAGGTCCGCGCGCTCACCGATTCGCTGCGGGCCGAGCGCGACGACATCCTCGTCGCGGTCGACGAGGAGGGCGGCGACGTGAGCCGGCTGGAGGCGGATACAGGGTCGCGCTACCCGTCCGCTCTCGCGCTCGGTCACCTCGACGACGTGGCCGCCACGCGCGCGGTGGGCCAGTCGATCGGCGCCCTCGTCCACAGCGTCGGAGGCGACTGGAACTGGGCGCCGGTGGTCGAAGTCCAGCGAGGCCACGGAAACCCGGCCATCGGCGTGCGCTCCTTCGGGGCCGATCCCGAGCGGGTCGGGCGGCACGCCGGCGCCGTCGTCCGAGGGCTGCAGGACGATGCGGGGATCGCCGCCTGCGCCAAGCATTTCCCCGGCCACCTCGACTCCGCCACCGATCCGCACCTCGGCCTCCCGCGGCTGGCGCTCGGGGCCGACGACCTCGAGCGGCTCGCGCTCGCGCCGTTCCGCGCCTGCATCGCCGCGGGCGTCCGCAGCGTCATGACGGCGCACGTCGTGCTGCCTCTGGTGGACGACTCACTCCCCGTGACCCTGTCCCACAGCGCCGTGCGGGGCCTGCTTCGCGAGCAACTCGGGTTCGAGGGCGTCATCGTCTCGGACGCCCTGGAGATGGCCGGGGCGGCCGAAGGCCGCGGGATCGCCACGGCGGCCGTACAGGCCCTCACCGCAGGCGTCGACGCTCTGTGCCTCGGCGGCGCCCTGGCCGACGCCGAGTCCGTGGCGCACGTGCACGCCGCGATCGTCGCAGCGGTGCGCGACGGCGTACTGCCCGAGGCGCGACTGGTCGAAGCGGCCGGGCGCCTGGCCGCTCTCGCAGCGTGGCGCGGCAGAGCGCGCGCCGCGGCGGCGCACCCCGCGGTCCCCGACGAGGAGGCGCTGCGCGACCTCGCCTCGCGCACCCTCGAGGCGGTGGGCCGAGCAGCGCTCGGGACCGGCGCCCCGCTCGTCCTGGAGTGCGTGGCGCCGGCGCTCATCGCAGCCGGTCCCACGCGCGAGCGCTCGATCGGCGCCGCTGTGGCCGAGTGGCGCGCCGGCACGACCACCGAGCGGGTCGCCACCGCCGAGCGGGCCCGTCACGCGCTCGCTCGGGCGGACGGCCGCCCCGTCGTCCTCGTCCTGCGGGAGCCACAGCACCACCCGTGGCAGCGCGAGGTAGAGGCCTGGCTCGCGGCCGGGCGCCGGCAGGCCGGCGACGTCGTCGTGGAGGTCGGCGCGCCCTGCCCCGCACCAGCGTCGGCGCTGCCGCGCGTGCTCACCCGCGGCTCCTCGCGGTTCACCGCTGATGCCGTCGTCCTGCTGCTCGCCGACCAGTCTTCCTGAGGAGGCCGTCCGGATGGACCGACCAGAGGCACCTGGCCGTCTCATACGAGCCGAGATCGCCGAGCAGCCCGACCTGCTCGAACGCACCGTCCGCGAGCGGCGTGCGGAGATCTCCGAGGTCGCGCGAGCGCTCGCCGCCCGGCGGCACCGCTTCGTCCTGCTCGCCGGGCGCGGAACCAGCGACCACGCAGCGCTCTACGCCAAGTACCTCGTCGAGGTGCGGCTCGGGCTCCCCGCCGGCCTCATGTCGCCCTCGACGATCACCGCCTACGGCAGCCGTCCCGCGCTGGACGACGTGCTCGTCATCGCGGTGTCGCAGAGCGGCGGGTCACCCGACCTGCTCGAGACGGCGACCATCGCTCGTGGGTGCGGGGCCACCGTGCTCGCGGTGACGAACGCGCCCGGCTCCGCGCTCGCCTGTGCCGCCGACCTGCACCTCGGCCTCGACGCGGGTGCGGAGCTCGCCGTCGCGGCCACCAAGACGTACACGGCGGAGCTGATGGTCCTGTGGCTGCTGGTGGACCTCTGGCGCGGTGGCACCGGCGACGAGGCCCTCTCCGTGGGCCCCGCCGCCGATCGGGCCCTCGCGCTCACACCGCGCGTGGCGGAGCTCGCCGCGCGGTTGCGCTTCACTGAGCGGCTCGTCACGACGGGGCGCGGCTACGCCTACCCCACCGCGCGCGAGGCGGCGCTCAAGCTCGCCGAGACGTGCCATCTGCCTGCGCACGCGTTCAGCGGCGCGGACCTCTTGCACGGGCCGGTGGCGATGCTCGACCGCCAGCACCCGGTGCTTGCCGTCGTCCCCGACGGCCAGGGAGCGCGGGCGATGGCCCCGGTCCTGGAGCGGCTCCGCGCCACGGACGTCGACCTGACCGTCGTGGGAGGTCCGCAGAGCGTCAGGCCCGAGTCTCCTGGGCTGCTCGTCGACCACGGCCTGCGCGAAGACCTCTCCCCCATGGTCGACATCGTGGTGCTCCAGTGCCTCTCCCTCACCATGGCCCTCGAGCGGGGCCTCGACCCCGACCGCCCCCCCGGCCTCACCAAAGTCACCCGCACCTGGTAACCCCCGCGTTACTGCCGCGTTGGTCGTGTCACGGCGCCGGAAGCGACCACCGCGGCAGTGACGTGGAGGGGAAAGGCCGGGGCGGGGGTGGGGGCGCTGCTAGCGTCCGGGGGATGACGACTTCGCTGGGACGGCTGGACGGCTTCGACCTCGACACGCCGACGCGGGTCAAGGCGGACGACGAGACGTACGTGGTCGTCCGGCGCCGCGACAGCCCCGACGAGGCGTGCGTCGTCCTCGACCGGTGCCCGCACATGGGGCTGAGCCTCACCCGCGGTCCCCGGGGCGGGTACGACGACGGCGTCATCACCTGCCCGTGGCACAACTCCCGGTTCGACGTGTGCACCGGGGAGAACCTCGACTGGGCACCAGGGTTCGCCGGCATCCCGGCGCCTGGCTGGTCGCGCAAGCTCGTCGCCATGGGCAAGTCGCCGGCACCACTGACGGTCGTGGCCGCATCGGTGCACGACGGCGAGATCATCGTCGGGTCGTGAGCGTTCCGGCGGACCCGCACCCCGAGTCCGAGTCGCTCGCCGGGCGCAGCGCGGACGACCTCGCCTCCGACCTCGCCGCCGGGCGCACCACGTCCGTCGCAGTCGTGCGGGCGCTGCTCGCGCGGATCGACGCAGTGGACCGGCCCGGTCCCGTGGCCCTCGCCGCGGTCATCGCCACCGCGCCGGACGTGCTCGAGCAGGCGGAGCAGCTCGACGCCGAGCGGGCGGTCGGCTCCGTCCGTGGGCCCCTGCACGGCGTGCCCGTGCTCATCAAGGACAACGTCGAGGCCGTGGGTCTGCCGGGCACCGCCGGCTCGCTCGCGCTCGCCGGCCGCCCGGTGTCCGACGACGCCCCGCTCGTCGCCGCGCTGCGTGCCGCGGGCCTGCTCGTGCTCGGGGCAACCAACCTGTCGGAGTGGGCGAACCTGCGCTCGCCGCTGTCGTCGAGCGGGTGGTCGGCAGTCGGGGGGCTCACGGGCAACCCGTGGGCGCTCGACCGCAGCGCCGGCGGGTCGTCGTCCGGGTCCGGAGCCGCGCTCGCGGCAGGGTTCGCGCCTCTCGCGATCGGCACGGAGACCGACGGGTCGATCACCTGCCCGAGCTCCCTCAACGGCGTCGTGGGGCTCAAGCCCACGCTCGGCCTCATCCCCACGGCCGGGGTGGTGCCGCTCGCGGCGAGCCAGGACTCGCCCGGCCCGATGGCCCGCACCGTGGCCGACGCGGCGCTGCTGCTGGACGCGCTCACCGGCTCGTCCTCGTATGCGGCCGGAATCGGCAGCGCGACCCTCGAGGACCTGCGCCTCGGCGTCGCCGCCGCCTGGCCCAGTGGCCACCCCGGCACCGACGCGCTGTTCGGCGCCTCGATGGACGCGCTCGCGGCGAAGGGCGCCACGCTCTCGGTGGCCGAGGTGACCCCCGTCGCGGGCGTCGGAGCCGACGAGCTCACCGTGCTGCTGTGCGAGCTTCGGGACGACCTCGACGCCTACCTCGCCGCTCGGCCTGGCGTCGGACCCCGCTCGCTGCGCGAGGTGGTCGACTTCAACGTCACGCATGCCGACCGCGAGCTCGTCCACTTCGGCCAGGAGTTCCTCGAGCAGGCCCTCGCGACCGGAGGCCGCGACGACGACGCGTACGCCGACGCGCGGGCGCGCTGCCTGCAGTGGGCCATCGACGAGACGCTCGCCCCCGCGCTCGAGGCCGGTCCCGAGTTCCTGGTCGCGCCGGCCTACGGTCCGGCCTGGAAGAGCAACCTCGCCGGCGGTGACGCGTTCGGCGGCGGCCTCGCGAGCCCGGCCCCCTCGATCGGCGGGTGGCCGGTGCTGTGCCAGCCGATGGGACTCGTCGCTGGTCTGCCGGTAGGCCTCGTGCTCATCGGCCGCCCGCGCAGCGAGGCGCGGCTGCTCGCGGCAGCGCACGCGATCGAGACGGCGCTCGACGTACGCGCCGACACGGCCTGGCGCCCCGCGTGGTCGCCGCCCGGGCGCGGCTGACGGGGGCTTGACGACTTCGCACCCCTGCACGACGACTAGATCTGCGCCCTGCGGGCCGACGGATCGGGCTACCAGCCCAGTGCCGCCGGCCCGCCGGGCGGCTTCGGGGCGACGGGGCGGATCCGCCCTGCATCACCGGGAGAGCACGGTTAGCGTGGCCGCGTGGAGTGCCATCGGGGGCACGTGTTTCACGTGGGTGCCGTCCAGGCGCCCGCGGCGGCCGCAGACGAGCTCGTCCATCACCCGGACGGCGCCCTCGTCGTCGACGACGTGGGCCGCATCGTCTGGTGCGGCCCCTACCACGAGCGGCCGCACGCCGAGGCGCCGGTCGTCGACCACGGGGGCGCCTTCCTGCTGCCGGGCTTCATCGACACGCACCTGCATTTCCCGCAGGTGTACTGCACCGACGCGTACGGAGGTGGCTCGCTGCTCCGGTGGCTCGAGCGCGTCGTGTTCCCGGCGGAGTCGAAGTTCTCCGACGAGAAACACGCCTCGGACGCCGCCGCCGCCCTGTGCCACCGGCTCGCGTGCGTCGGCACCACCACGTCGCTCGTCTTCGGCTCTGAGTTCCCGCAGGCTCAGGACGCCTTGTTCGCCGCCGCCCACGACCAAGGGCTGCGGATGGTCTCCGGCCGCACCCTCATGACGACCGGCCCGGACGCGGCCGCCGCGCTGCTGACGTCCGAGGACGAGGCGCTGAGACTGACCGCCGCGGAGATCGACCGCTGGCACCCGGAGGCGGGTTCCCGGGACGCCGACCGGCGCCGGGTGGCGATCGTGCCCCGGTTCGCACTGAGCGTCACCACGTCGACCCTCCGAGCGCTCGGCGAGCTCTACTGCGACGTCAGGTCCCGCGGCGTCTACGTCACCACCCACCTGAGCGAGAGCGGCGGGTTGCGCAGCGGTGAGGTGGGGGCCGTCCGGTCGCGGTACAGCGTCGAGTCGTACCTCGACGTGTACGACGGCCGCTTCCTGCCGGGCTCGCGGCCGGGCGGGCCGTCGTTGCTGGGGCCCCGCACCGTGCTGGCGCACGCGGTGCACTGCTCGGACGACGATCTGGTGCGCATCGCCGCCGCGGGAGCCTCGATCGCGCACTGCCCTGTCTCGCAGCAGTTTCTCGGCTCGGGCACCATGCCGTGGCCGCGCGTCGCGCGCGCGGGAGCCACCCTGTCGATCGGCAGCGACATCGCAGCCGGCGACGAGTGGTTCATGCCACGCATCCTCAACGCCTGCTACAAGGCGCACATCAACGACGTGCGGACCCAGCGCATCGCGATCGAACCCGCCGAGCTGCTGCACGCGGCGACGCTCGGTGGCGCCGCGGCCCTCGACATGGCCGACCTGGTCGGTAACTTCGACCCGGGCAAGTACGCGGACTTCGTCGTCCTCGACCCCGACCTGTGCCCGACGCTCGGGCTGGCGCTCGAGCACCGGACACCGGCGCAGGACGAGCGCGCGGAGGCCGCATCGCTCCTGTTCGTCCTGCTCATGGCCGCGGACGAGCGCGCGCTCGTCGGCACCTGGGTCGGCGGCCACAAACTCACTCCCATCCCGCCGCCCCCCCCGCCCCTTCACGTTTGATCCATGGCATGGATCAAACGACCATTGAGCGCGCTGCGCGGGCCCCCTCCATAGTCGTTCCGTCCAGGTTTTGGCCGATGCCGCGACGGACGCTGCGGGGCGCCGCCGGGGACGGCACGATGGGCCGATGACCGAACCTACGGAACCCGACGGCCGGCTCGCCGAGCCCGCGCCCGCCGTCCTTGTCTCCCTCGCCGATGCCGGGCTCCGCTACCGGGTCATCGTGCACACCGCACCGGTCGCGTCGTTGGAGGAGGCGGCCGCCGCGCGCGGGGTGGCAGTCGTGGACGTCATCAAGACTCTCGTCGTGCGCCGCGGCGAAGGTGACTACCTCTTCGTGCTCGTCCCGGGCGGCCGATCGCTGTCGTGGCCAAAGCTTCGCGACCTGCTCGGCGTCAAGCGCATGACGATGCCGCCGGCGGACGAAGCGTTCGAAGCCACCGGGTTCCGGCGCGGCACGATCACACCGCTCGGCTCATCGACCGCCTGGCCGGTGGTGGCGGACGAAGTCGTCGCGACGCGGGGCGAGATCACGCTCGGGTCCGGCGTGCACGACGTCGCGATCGGTATCGGCGCCGGACCGCTGCTCGCCGCGCTGCGGGCCACCGTGGCCGACGTGACGGACCCGGAGTAGCGCGCGACATTCGGCACCCGTCGGTCGCGTGGCCCGGCTCCGGTCCTCACGCGGTCAGGGCGTGCTCGTCGACGGGGAACCCACCCGGGTGAACACTCGCGACTGCACGAGCGAGGCGCGTGCGCCGCACGGGTCAGACCCGACCGCCACCAACGTCAGCTTCCCCCCGGTGACGGAGAACGCGTACTCGCCAGCTCCTGCGAGTCCGAGGTGCGCGTCGTCGAGGGAGCACATGGCGTCGCCGTATAGCACGAGGTGACGTCCACGAATGACTGCCCTCCCGTCGCTGCCGCACCCGCCGAAGCCAACCCCGCACAGCGAGTATGAGTCCGCGACGAACCCAAGGGTCTCGGTCACCGGCTGCGCCGACCCCGCGTGGGGGAGCTGGTGCACCCAGGTACCCACCAGCTCCTTCGGCAGCGGGCTGCCGGGCAGCACCGGGACGAGCGGGACGCTCGGCGGCGCCGGCTCGGTCGAACGCTATAGCCGGGGTCGATGACCGCGTGGCGGCCGATGAAGGACGTCACCCCGACCCCGCCGGCGGCGACCACGACCGCCGCGGCGGCCGCGGCGACCCCCAGGCCGACGCGCCGACGGCGGCGCCGTCGGATTCCTCCAGCGCGCGCACGCTCCAGCATCGCCGGATTCGAGAACGATCCCCTCGACCGCGCCGCGCATGCCCTCACGCAGCCACGTCTCGTCGACCGAGCGGCTGCGATCGCCGCGCCTCCTTCGTCGTCGGATTGGGTCGCCCATCCGCGTGGCTCTTCGGCTCGAGCTCATCGGGGACGAGCACACGCAGGGCCGCGATCCCTTTCGACGCCTGGCTCTTCACCGTGCCGATCGACGTGCCCATGGCCACGCGACGGCGGTCTCCTGCTCGGACAAGTCCTCGAAGTAGCGCAGCACCAGGACGGTGCGCTGCTTGGGCGGCAGCTCGCTGCAGCGCCCGGACGAGTACGTCCCGGTCGAGCACGCGCCGGGTGTCGTCCGGCCGCACCGGCTCGGCAGCCGCCGCTCAACTCGCTTCGGGATGCCTTCGGCGCCAGCGTCGGTGGTTGTACGCCTGGTTCGACGAGAGCCCGGTGCGCATAGGCGTAAGGGTGCTCGCGGATGCGCGGCCAGGCGACGTAGACCCGCTCCAGCACACCCTGGGCCAGGTCGTGGGCGATCGTCACGGCTACCGGTGAGGAGGTAGCCGGCCCGGACAAGCCTCCTAAAGGAGGCTGCCCGCGAAGTCGTCGAAATCCGCGGCCGCCAGCACGAGCCGCACCCCGGACGAGGCTGGCGCCACGGGTCGCTGAGCGTCCAGGACCTCGCGGTCGCCCCACGGGGACGATCCGGCGGTGGTGCTTTCCTGCCACGACATAGGCACTCCTCACGAGGGGCACTCCCTAGTGACGACACCGCGGCGACGGCTCAGGTTGCCCATGTGTCGCTCCGATCTTGGCTCACGATGCGTCCATCGTGTGGCCGGCAGCTCGGATGAACGCACGAGGGCCTGCGCCTCGGACGAGTCCGAGATGCCCGCCGTCGACAGATGCCAGGGACCTCCCTGGCGACATCGTGGTAGCACTACTGGCCGCCGCCGGCGGCGCGGAAGTGGCTGGAGCGGTCCGAGGCGCCGGGACCGGTCGGCATCGGGGCCGCGAACGCGGCAGGCCCGGCCGACCTCGCGGCCGTGCCCGTAGTGGTCAGCTCGCGACTACGGATGCCTGCCAGCGCGCCGAACACGACAAGCAGGAGCAGCGCGACGAGCACGACGGCGGCAGGACGCGTCGGGTGGGGGACCAGGGTGGTGGGCGACTCGGACACAGGTGCCTCCAGGCGAGGAATGGATCAGGGCGGGCACGTCCTCCCGACGGGTCCCGTAGCCCGGGACCCACATGGATGGAGTGCCGTGACGGAACCTGACGGCCCGCCACTGACCTCGACACCGTGGCCGCGCGGGAGGTTGCCTCTGTGTTCCTTCGACCCTGGCGCCGCAGGATCTCGCGGGGCGCGTGCCTGTACGGTCAGCCGGTGACCTCGTCCAACGCGTGGAACCTGCGGCACTGCGCCCGGCACGGCCACGTGACGTACGCGCCGGACGAGCCCGAGCTGCGCGCCCCGCTCGTGGCCGACACCCCGGTGGGCGAGGCGTGGCGATGCCTGCGCTGCTGGGACTTCGTCCCGGGCGCGGTGGGCGGTTCCGGTCCGGCCGAGAACGCGCCGAGCGTCCCGCGCGGCAAGGCGCTGCGCGACCGCTTCCTGCTGCGTGCGCTGGCGGTGGAGCGCGGCCTACGGGCGCTCGTCCTGCTCCTCGTGGCCTACGGGGTATGGCGGTTCTCGAAGGCCCAGTCGTCGCTGGCGGACACCACCGACTCGCTGATCCCGCTCCTGCGTCCTGCGGCGGACCGCATCGGGTGGAACATCGACCACGCGTGGATCACGGAGAAGGCCCGCGAGGCCCTGGCCGCCGACCACAACACCCTGATCCTCATCGTGTTCGCCCTGCTTGCGTACGCGGCGCTGCAGGTCGTCGAGGCCACCGGGCTCTGGATCGGCGCGCGCTGGGGCGAGTACTTCGCCGTTGTGGCGACGAGCCTCTTCCTGCCGTGGGAGGTATGGGAGCTGATCCACCACGCGACGCTGCTCAAGGCCGCTGGGTTCGTCCTCAACGTGGCCGCGGTGGCCTGGCTCGTGTGGAGCAAGCACCTGTTCGGAGTGCGGGGCGGGCATGCCGCGTTCGAGGCGGCGAGGCACGAGGAGTCCCTGCTCACCGTCACGGCCGCCGCCGACCACGGCGTCTGACGCACGACCCGGAAGACCGCCGTCCGAAGGGGACGCCGCTCCGATCGGCCTTCGCCTGCGCCCCGTCGATACAGTGGCAGGACGCTGGCGGGCAGAGTCCGGCAGCCGCCGCGGCGCCCGCCGCAGGGTGGCGACGCCTCGCGGTGCCACGGACCGGGCCGGATCGGAGGGGCCGCATGGGCGCCTCGCGCACACCGCTTGCGAGCCGTCCGCCACGTGTTCTCGCCCGCCTCGGCAGCGCCGCCTGGGTGGTAGGTGTGGTGGGCGGGGCGGCCGCGTACCTGGCCCGGCCCGCCAGCGACCCCTACGTGGACCTGCCCGTGCTCATGGTCACGCTGACGGCGTTCTTCGTCCTCCTGGTCGTCAGACTGCTGCTCGCCGCGGCGATCTGGCCGGGTCGTCGGGTGGCACTGCTCGTGCTGGCCGCCGGCGTGGCCCTGTGGGCCACGGGGTCGGCGGCGCTCAACGCGTCCGGCGCGTCGTCCACCGAGTTCCCCGCGCCGGGAGAGTGGCTGTTCCTGGCGTCCTATGGGGCGATGGCCGCGTACCTGCTGCTCGACGTGGGATCGCGCCGGGGGCATCCCCTGGCGGCCTGGCTCGACGCGACGATCGTCTGCGGCGGAGCCACGGTCGTCGCCGGCGCGCTCCTGCTGACGCCGGTCGTGGCCGCCCTGCCCGATGACGGCGTGCCGCTGCTGGTGGCGCTCCTCTACCCGGTGCTGGACCTGTCTCTCGCGTTGGTGGTGGTGGCCCAGTCGGTGCTGGGGACGAGGGCGTGGTCGCGCGTCGCCTGGAGCCTCATCGCGGGGTTCGTCCTGTTCGCCGCGGCCGACTCCAGCTTCCTGATGAACCTGTCGGCGGGCACGTACGGGTTCACCATCGTCCTTGACCTCGCGTGGGGGGTCGCCCTCGCGCTGATCGTCGGGGCGGCCTGCCGACCGAGGCCGCCCGTGACGGCCAAGCCGCGGCCCCTCCCCGAGGTGTTCCTCGTCGGCGCCGCCCTCGCCGCCCTCGTCATGCTGCTCGTCCTTCCCGACCGGCACGGCCTGCTGTGGTGGTGCCTCGCGGCGCCGGCCGCCCTCGCCCTCCTCGCGGCCGGCGGACGGCTGATGCTGGCGCTGCGCGACTCGCGATCGGCCGCCGAGGCCATCGTGCTGTCGCGCACCGACGACCTCACAGGCCTGCCCAACCGGCGCGCCGTCCTGCACGAGCTCGACGAGGGTCTGGCCAAGGGCGGCCCGCTCGCACTGATGCTGCTGGACCTCGACGCCTTCAAGGAGGTCAACGACACCCTGGGCCACGGGGCGGGCGACGCTGTCCTGGAGCTCGCGGCCGTGCGGATGCTAGGGAGCCTGCCCCTGGACGTGACGCTGGCCCGCGTCGGCGGCGACGAGTTCGCCCTGATCGTCCACGACGACGACCAGGTGCGGCTGCTCGAGCGGGCGACGGCCGTGCGGGATGCGCTTCAGTCACCCTTGACTGTCGAGGGCCTCGACCTGGTGATCAACGCGTCCGTCGGCATCACCACCCGCACGGCCGGCGACCAGCACGCGGGTGACCTGCTCCGCCGGGCGGACATCGCCATGTACGAGGCGAAGATGCACCGCCTCGGCGCCGAGTTCTACGACCCCTCCCGCGACGAGTTCACCCGCACCCGGCTGCGCATGGGCGAGGAGCTGCGACGCGGGATCGAGTCCGGCCAGCTGACCCTCTGGTACCACCCGCAGGTCGACGCCACGACCGAGGCCGTGATCGCCGTCGAGGCGCTCGCGCGCTGGGAGCACCCCGAGCGCGGCGTGATCGGTCCGCTGGAATTCCTGCCGGTGGCCCGGCGGGCGGGCCTGATGCCGATGCTCACCGAGCGGGTGATGAGCCGCGTCGTCGCCGACGCCGTGGCCTGGCGGCGGGCGGGGCTGCGGCTCCGCGTGTCGTTCAACCTAGGACCGCCGGAGCTGCTCGGCGGCACGCTGATGCCCGAGCTGTACCGGATGCTCGGCCAGGCGAACCTTCCTCGCGACAGCATCACCGTCGAAGTCACGGAAGACTCGTTCCTGACCGATCCGGAGCGTGCCCGCAAGGCCCTCGCCGACGCCCGCCGCCAGGGCGTTCAGACGTCCATCGACGACTACGGCATCGGATTCTCCTCGCTCGCCTACCTACGCGACCTGCCCCTCAACGAGCTGAAGATCGACCGCTCGTTCGTGTCCACGGTACGGACCGACGAGCGCAGCCGCGTCATCGTCGCCTCGACCTGCCAGATGGCTCACGCCCTGGGGCTCCGCGTGGTGGCCGAAGGGGTCGAGAACGCCGCCACCGCCGCGGAGCTGGTCGCGATAGGCGTGGACATCCTGCAGGGCTACCACCTGTCCCGACCGATGCCGGTGCACCAGATCGAGCCCTGGGTACGGCGCTGGAACGAGGCGGCCCTGCGCGAGGACGCGTCCGAGGGGTGAGGCGGTTCGCGGGCCGCTGTGCTCAGCCGACGGTCGCCCCGGCCCGACGCATGCCGTGGTGGCGCACGTGGATCGGCGCCTCCCGGCGCCTGAGACGGAAGGCGTCCGGACCCGGCACCGAGATGCCGTCGAGCCCGACGCCGAGGCAGATGAGCCGGTGCGCGTCGGGGTTCAGCCGACGCTGCGTGTCCACCATCACTTGGCAGTGCCCGTAGACGGGGGTGCTCGCCGGCGACCCCAGATAGGGCGCCGGCCCGGTACCCGGCAGCGCGGGCAGGATCATGCCGATGGCGTCCGTGAGTGCCCGCACCTGCTCGTCGACGATCGAGACGACCGAGGGAACCTCGTTGACCCGCGACGACACGACGAGGCCGTGGTAGAGGGCGGCCGCGGCCAGCATCGAGCGACCCCGCGTGGCGTCGCGGACGCCGAGGGTCGCGATGTCCCACGCCGCCTCCGGCCGCACCCCGGCCGCGCGCGCCGCCCGGTCGCCGTCCACGTGCCACGGGCCGGACGTGACGTCGCGGATCGTCTTGAGCCCTGCGGGACCCGGGAGAATCAGGCGGCAGACTCCGATGACCCCTCCGCCCGAGTCCGCGACGACCATGAATACGGAGTCCTGGTCGTAGGGGTCGTACTCGAGCGCGAGCTCCTCGCGGGTGTTGCCGAACCACCGCAGGAAGATCTCGGCCTCACACTCTCGTGCTGCCTCTCGAAGCGCGCCCTTGACGTCGAAGTGCAGCGTCAGCATGACTGTCTCCCCCTTAGGGATGATGGGTCCGTGTGCGGTCATGACTCGACGATGGGACGCAGATCGACGACCGCGCGAGGCGGGCCCGCGGGGATCGACCGCACTGGGCACCTGGCGTCACGACCATTCAGAGAGGTGTAGGTTCCTCGTCTCCATGGTGCACCCGGCCGCGAGATGGCCTCCCGACGACACGCGTCCGTCCGTGGCCAGCAAGGAGCAGGCAGGATTCACCCATGACGGCGGGCGACGGAGAAGCCGACCGGGCCGGGCCCGCGTGGCGGGCAAGCCGGTGAGCGTGCCGCGCGCGTTCGTCCGGGCGTGCCACCCGCTGCCCACCGCAGCGGTCACCGTCATCGTCGTGGCCTGCGCGTGGAGCCTCGGGTGGCGGGCGCAGGGCCTCGTCGGCGTGGCACTCGCCGTGCTCCTCGGGCAGCTGTCGGTCGGCTGGAGCAACGACGCCTTCGACGCCTCGGCAGACGCGCGGGCGCTCCGCGAGGAGAAGCCGACCGTCTCGGGCGAGCTCACCGTGCGGTCGCTGTGGATCGGCGCCGCGGCGGCGGCGAGCGCCTCGGCTGCCGCCAGCTGGTGGGTGGCCGGCTGGGTCGGCGGCAGCTTCCACGTCGCGGCCGTCGCGCTGGCGTGGCTCTACAACGTGAGGCTCTCCCGGACCGTCTGGTCGTGGCTGCCCTACGCGCTCGCGTTCGGCTTCCTGCCCGCCTTCCTGACGTTCGGGCTCGATGGATCGGCGCCCCCGGGGTGGCTCGTCCTCGTCTTCGCGATCATCGGAACCGCCGCCCACCTCGCCAACGCGTTGCGCGACTTCGGGTCCGACACGACCGCAGGCCTCGGCGGCGTCGTCGTGTCCCTCGGCCCGCGCACCAGCGCATGGACCGCCTGGCTGCTGCTCGCCCTCGGCTCGGGCGTGCTCGCAGTCGTCGCTGCCGAAGCCTCCGTGCTGCTGTCAGTCGTGGCCGTCCTGGGCTTCCTCGGGGCCTTCGCCTACGGCAGCCGCAGCCACGCGGACGACGCGCTGTTCCGCGCGATCCTGATGGCCGTCGTGGTCGACATCGTCGTCGTGCTCGTCGCCGCCTGAGCCGGCCTCCGCGTGGCGGGCGCCCGGCGGCGCGGGCCGGCGGCGCAGGGAGGCGACCCGCTCGGGCGATGGCCAGTGCACGCCGCTGACCCAGCCCGCGCGCTCGAGCAGCCGGATGACGCCGGCGGCGACGTCGACCTGGTGTCGCTCGACGCCGTGCCGGGCGCAGCTCGGGTCGGCGTGGTGGGCGTTGTGCCAGCTCTCGCCGAACGACGGCACCGCGAGTAGCCACAGGTTCGAGGCACGGTCGTACCTGCGGGTGGTGAAGGGTCGGTTGCCGAAGACGTGGCACAGGCTGTTGATGCTCCAGGTCATGTGCTGCAGGAGCGCGACGCGCACGAGACCGGCCCAGAGCAGGGCCAGCAGAGCGCCGGAGACGCTGCGGCGCAGGACGAGGCCGAGCGCGAACGGTAAGGCGAGCGAGACGACGCACAGCACTGGGAACAGCCGGGAGATCCGGCGCATCGCCGGGTCCGCCGTCATATCGGGCGCCCACCGCGCCGGGTCAGTCTCGTCGTGCCGGAACAACCAACCGATGTGAGCGTCGACCAGGCCGCGGGTCTGCGCCCACGGGCCCGTGCCGTACCGGTAGGGCGAGTGCGGATCGCCAGGCCGGTCACTGAACGCGTGGTGCCTGCGGTGGGTGGCGACCCAGCTGATCGGATCGCCCTCGAACGCCATGGCGCCGGCGGTCGCGAGGGCGGCGCGCACGACCGGGCGGGGCGTGTAGCTGCGGTGCGTGAGTCCGCGGTGGTAGCCCACCGCGATGCCGAGCCCCGTGATCACGTACAGCACCACCAGCAGGACCAGGTCGAGCGCGCCGATCCCCCGCCCCCAGGCCAGCGCCGCGGCGAGGACGACAGCCGCCAGTGGTCCCGCCACGAGCAGCACCGTCACCGCCACCTGCACGCGCCACTGCCACGGCCCGTCCGGCGCCGCCGTCGCCGTCGCCGCGCCGGGAAGGGTGCGCTGCCGTCGTAGCTGCGCGAGGGGTCGTACACGCGTGGACCCGATCGCGCTGGGGGCGGAACGAGGGCTGTCGATCTGCGCTGTTCGGTCATCGGACATGCCGCCTTCGCATCGTGCGGGCAGCGGCGAGGGTGCACAGGGTCCGGACAGGTCCAGGCGCGCTTGGTGCTGCGAGTGTCACACGCAGATCCCGCTCGCACCAGGTGCTTCGGCGATCGGACGAAGCCGACCGGGATCAGTCCGAAGGGTCGGGATGGACCACGGCAGGGCTGAGGGCGCCGTTGAGCACGCCGCGCGCGACGTCCCCGAGCGTGAGGTTGTGGTCGCGGGCGTGCTGGCGCAACGACGAGAACGAGACGTCGACGCTGACATGGTGCCGTTCGGCGAAGACGCCCTTGGCCTGCTCAAGCACGACCCGGCTGTCCAGGGCGCGCTGGAGCTGCTCGGCGAGCCGGGCGCTGCGGCGCACGTTGCGCTCTTGCAGGATCCCGATGGTCGCCACGTCGGCCAGCGCCTGGGCGAGCCCCTGGTCGTCGTCGGTGGGCGCGCCGACGACGGGGTGCAGCATCGACAGGCCTCCGATCGTCTGCGCGCGCAGACGCAGCGGCACGGCGACCACCGACCGGAAGCCTGCCTCCTGCGCTGCCGCGGCGAACCTGGGCCAGCGGCGCTCGTGGGCCTCGAGGTCGGAGGCGACCACGGGCTGCCCCTCGCGGACGCAGTCGCGGCACGGGCCTTCTTCCTGCTGCACCTCGAGGAGCTCCATCAGCCTGCCCTCGGCGCTCGACGCGGCGACCACGGCAAGGCGTCCGCGCAGGTCGTCCAGCAGGATCCCGGCCGCGCCGGCGCCCAGCAGCTCGACAGCGGCGTGCGCCAGGCGGTCGAGCAGGTCGACCACGTCGTAGTCGTCGACGAGGGTGTCGGCGAGGCGCACGAAGGTGCGCGCGATGGCCCGTTCGCGGTCCCGGCTCCCCGGAGGTCGGCCCGGACCGCCTTCCTGGATCGTCATCCCTCCTCCACGACGGAGCGTAGTAACACCTGCTCCCTGCGAGCGGCGATTTGGTCGAGTCTGCTCCGAAGCCTGCGCCCCGGTACGACCACCGGGCAGCGGCCGCACGGGGCCAGGCGATGATGTACCGACACAGGAGGACGCGTTGACTGCCACCACCGGGGCGCCAGGGACGAGACCGGCCGCCCGCCGCGGGCTCGGCCTTCTCGTGCTGCTGGCAGCGCTGGGCTCCTTCGGCCCGCTCTCGCTGGACCTCTACCTGCCCGCGTTCCCCCAGATCGCGACGTACTACGGGACGGATACCGGGGCCGTCCAGCTCACCTTCTCGGCGGCGCTCGTCGGCCTCGGCGCCGGACAGATCCTCTGGGGACCGACGTCAGACCGGTACGGGCGCAAACGGCCCATGCTGGCCGGTCTCTCGCTCTTCGTGGTGGCCTCCTTGCTGATCGCCGTCGCTCCCGGCTTCACCGCACTCGTCGCCCTTCGATTCCTGCAGGCGGTCGGCGGCTCGGCGGGCATCGTCATCTCGCGCGCGATCGTGCGGGACCTCTACAGCGGTCGGGAGCTCGCCCGCGCGATGGCCACCATCATGAGCGTGTTCACCCTCGCCCCGGCGATCGCCCCGGTGATCGGCTGGGCAGTCCTGCTGGTCGCCCCGTGGCAGGGCACGTTCGTGGCGCTTGCATTCTTCGGCGTCGCGGGACTCGTCGGCGTCCTGTCGCTGCACGAGACGCTCGAGCCGGCGCGCCGCACCACGCACGGCTTCGTCGGCGCGATGCACCAGTACGGCACGATCCTGGGGACGAGTAGCTTCCGCTACACGGCAGCCGTCGCGGCGCTCGGCAGCGTCGCGATCTTCGCGTACGTGTCGGCTTCGCCCGCGGTCTTCATCGACTCCTACGGGGTGGACCGCGGGATGTTCACCCTGCTGTTCGCCGGGCTGTCCCTGCTGCTCATCCTCGGCGCGCAGATCAACCGGCGACTGCTGAAGGGACGTCAGGTCGTCCCCGTGCTGCGGGCGTCGGTCGCCGTGCAGGTGGTCGCCTCCGCCTTCGTCCTGCTGGCAGCCCTTCTCGCGGTGCACGTCGGCGTGCTGCTGCTCCCGCTCGGGGGGGCCTTGATGACCGTGGTCGCGGTGAACAGCAACGCGATCTCCCTGTCGATAGATCCGTTCCCGCGCTCGGCCGCTTCCGCCGCGGCGCTCGTCGGCGGCCTCCAGCAGGGGTTCGCCGGTATCACCTCGGCCCTCCTCTCCGCCCTCGCCTTCGCTCCGGCGGTCGAGATGGGCGCCGCGATGCTCGCCGCGTCGTCCGTGTCGCTCGGGCTGCTCGCCCTCTACCGACGCCGGGGCGGCGGCGTTCCTACGCCGTGACCGTCCGCCGGTCCGCTACGAGCCGGCGTGCAGCCACCCGCGCAGCCACCGGGTGAGGTAGGGCACGCCCACCCACGACATGTACGGCACGAGGATCGCGGTGTTCAGCAGCACGCGGACCACCAGCGGCCAGGACGAGGTGACCGGACCCAGCAGCCACGCCAGCAGGAGCGAGGCGGGGAAGAGCGCCAGTGCGATCACGATCGCGGTCTTCCACCGGGCCGGCGGCACGACCGCCTCGCCGGGACCGTGGGCGAAGATGCCCTCGAAGCCGCTGCCCGCGTGCGGCGTGGACGCACCGGTCACGAGTGGCTCCAGCCGGTGCAGGCAGTCGTGGCGCTCGGCGCTGTGCTCCCACGCCGACAGGTGCTCGGCGCTGTCGAACGAGAAGGCGATGACGAGGTCGTCACGCTCGGGCGGCGCGGGCGGGTAGATCTCCGCACCGAGGTGGCCTGGGAAGCGGCTGGCGATCTCGGTGACCTCGCGGGCCCAGGCCACCACGTCGTCTTCGTGCCCCTGCGCCGGTCGACGCGCGATCACGACCGTGACGGGAAGCCCGCCATGGTCGTGATCAGGCAGCGGATCTGACATGGCGTACCCCCTCGTCCCCGACCCATCGTGGCGGTGTCGGGCTGCCGACGGGTCGGGCGTTCGCCGCTGCGGAACGTGCGCGCCGGGTGGTCAGGTGCGCGGGTCGTCGCCGGGCGTGACCAGGGCCTCCGACGACGGCGACCAGTCTGGGTCGCGTCCGATGAACCCGATCAGCCGGCTCCGCGCGTCTGCGGCGAACGGCACGGGGAACCGCGGGCCGTACTCGCCAGAGGCGCGCAGCACCCCGTCCATGGGCTCCATGCCGGCGAGCAGCTGCGCGCACGTGGCCTCGTCGAGGCGGTCGTCCTGGCCCGTGGCCCTCGCGAGGTCCCAGGTGTGGAGGAAGACGTCCGTCGTGTAGAGGTCGTCGACCGCGCGGTCGACCGGGAGCTCGCCGATGTGCGGGTTCACCAGCATCAGGCCCGCTGTGGCCGGGTCGTCGAGCAGCGCCTGCACCGAGGCGGCGTGCACCTGCCAGGCAGCGACGGGGTCCTCGTCGACGGACGGGCCCCGTTCGAGGCGGACGTCCGAACCCGAGGCGAGCAGTGCCGGGAGCCACTCGACCAGGTGCCGCACCACGTCGCGGGCCACCCAGCCCGGCACCGGCGACGGGGCATCCCAGTCGCCGGCGCCGATCACCGCCGCTGTGAACCCGCCTGCGATCTCGCGGTGCCGGACCGCCGCGCCCTCAGACATCGCCGCCCGCTAGCAGCCCATCGAGCTTGGCGTACCCCTCGTTGACGCCGGACTCCATGCCGCTGGCGAGCCACGCGTCGCGGCCTTCGAAGCTGTCGACCAGCGACTGCGCCTGCAGGCGCGTCCGGCCGTCGCCGAGGTCCACGAAGGTCAGCGTCTCGAGCGCGACATGGTCCGGTTCGCCCTCGAACGAGAACGTCTGCACCAGGCGCAGCGGGCTCACCTCGTGGAAGCAGCCGTGGAAGCCGTACTCGACGCCGTCTCGAGTCTGCACGAACCGCCAGCTTCCGCCGCTGCGCGCGTCCCAGACGTCGATCCGCGTGTCCATCCGGTGGGGTCCGATCCAACGGGCGTAGATGTCCGGGTCCGTGTGGGCCCGCAGGAGCTGCTCGGGCGTGGCCCTGAAGTCGCGCGTGAGCCGGATGATCGGCACGTCCCGGTCCGCCTCGATGGTGGTGCTCGTCGTCGTGTTCATGCTCCGGTCCCTTCCTGGGTGTCGTGCTGCTGCATCTCGTCCTGCTGCATCTCGTCGAGGACAGCGTCGAGGCGCGCATAGCGCTCCTCGGCCTGGCGCCGGTACCGCTCGATCCACGCCGTCATGAGGTCGAGCACCTCGGCCTCGAGGTGCACGGGGCGCCGCGCCGTGTCGCCGTGGCGGCTGACCAGGCCGGCACCCTCGAGCACCTTGAGGTGCTTCGAGATCGCCTGCACGCTCACGTCGTACGGCGCGGCCAGCTGGCCAACCGTGGCGTCGCCGACCGCGAGCCGCGTGACGAGATCGCGGCGGGTCGGATCCGCGAGGGCAGCGAATGCCCTGGACAGTCGGTCCACGGTGACCCCTTTCGTCAACCGATTGGTTGACGAAGACGCTAGAGCCCGCCGACCCATTCGTCAACCATGTGATTGAGGTTGGCCGGGACGGGAGCGCCCGAGGTGGGAGACTGGATCCGTCGTCTCGTCGGGAGGTCACCATGTCGAGCACCACCAAGACCACGAACGCCGGAGCCGGCGGAGCGGGTGCGGTGTACGGCCTCGGGCTCATCGGCGCACTCGTCTACTACTGGCAGGCTGCCGACGGGTTCTGGCTGCACATCTGGGCCTTCTTCGAGGCGATCCTCTGGCCCGCGTTCTTCATCTACGACGTGCTGAAGTACGTGAGCTGACGCTCTGCCGCGAGGACCAGCAGCGATCCTGACCCCTCGCCCGCGCCGAGGCGCCCGTCACCTGCGCCCCGTGCCGTGACGATCACGTGCTCGAGCCCCTTGTTTCCTGTGGTCGAGCGCGACGTGAGTGGCGCGCGCCGTTCGTGCGTCCCGCGCACCGGTCGCGATCGTCGCGCCTACGCCGGTGATCGTCGCGCCCAGCCCAGATGGGGTACGACCTAAGTCGAAGCACGCGTGGCCGCCCTACGACCTCCGCGCCATCAGCGGAGTGAAAGGTGAGGTCGCCACGATCCGTACCGGCATTCCTCTGGGGTTTGTCGTGGGGGTACGCATCGACGTGGAGAGGGATCATCATGGCGACCGAACTGGGACAGCGTTTGCGTGGTATCGCCGCGCACCTGACAGATGTGGGAGACCGAGCAGCGGGTCCGGGGGGCAAGCGGCGGCGTTCGCTGCTGGTGATCTTCCTGGTCGCGGTGGCCACGGCCATCGGCGGTGCGATCGCGGTGCCCGCGCTGGGCGCCGGCGCGCCGCTGGCGGTGCTGCCGGTGCTGTCGTCGAGCACCCAGTTCGACGTGACCGGGTTCCTGCAGACCGCGACCCTGGACACCCCCGGGGACACCCACTCGGGCGGGATGGTGAGCGTCAACGGGCACTCCATCGTGATCCCGCGCGAGACCATCGTGATCCTGCCGGCCGCGGCGCTGACGTGGCAGGAGCTGTTCACCCACGCCCCGGCGCCCTACGGCCCGACCCAGACCGGTATGGCCCTGGGCGACACCCCCGCGCCGCTGACGACCTATGAGTTCAACATCATCGGCAACCGGGTCGTGGACCCCAGCGGCACCAACGGCTGCGCCGTGGCGACCGGCTGCGACCGGTACATCGCCGGGCTCGTGCACATCTCGCAGCAGGACCTGAACTCGGGCACCGGCTACGTGAACTTCATCAACTACAACACCGGCGAGCTCGAGGTCGGCGGCAAGCTCGGCACGCCGGGCACCGGCACCCGGGTGGCCATCAACGACCCGGCCAACCCC
Source organism: uncultured Actinomycetes bacterium (assembly GCA_963778785.1). Lineage (GTDB taxonomy): Bacteria > Actinomycetota > Actinomycetes > S36-B12 > CAIYMF01 > CAVZVV01. Next base: position 58,754 of record CAVZVV010000034.1, on the reverse strand, counting down.
ACCAGCGGCAACGGCGGCCGGTACGGGCGCGCGAACTCCCCGGACGACCGGTTCCAGGTCGACCAGGACAACCCGACCATCCTGGCCGAGACCGGGTTCCCGATGTGCGTGCCGCGCACCGACCCCACCGGGGCCAGCCCCGACCCGCTGTGCCCGCAGTCCAACCGCCCCACCGTGAGCACCCCGGTCACCGACACCTCCGGGATCACCCCCCAGCCCAACACCCTGGTCGCCGGCGAGCACTACCGGGTGTTCCGGATGGACGACCCGGCCAACATCGACAACAACGCCGCGCTGTGCCTGCGCACCCCGTGCGCGGACCCGCGCGTGCAGGCGCCGTTCGAGATCGGCGACTACGTCACCTTCGCCGGCAACCTGACCACCGACGCCAACGGCCAGTACATGCTGGCCCACACCATCACCGCCAGCCTGGGCATCTACACCCAGACCGGCGTGGACCCCGCCTACGTCTCGGTGGACGTCTCGCTCATCGGCACCGGCGGCCTGACCGTCTTCGGCGCCGGCGAAGCCGCCGTGCGCACCCGGTTCGAGGGCATGACCACCGACGAGACCCGGATGATCCGCCTCTACGGCATCGACATCAACCCCGTCACCGGCGCCACCACCGACCGCGAGTGGGGCACCATCATGCCCGACCTGGGCCCGCCCACCGGCGCGGTCCGCGGCCGCTGGCGGTTCCGTCCCCCGTGCACCGCAGCAGTTCCCACCACCAAGGCCTGCACCCCGCCGCCTGCCGGGCAGTTCATCCCGCCCACCCGCGAGGTGCGCGCAGTGGTCGACGGCGTGTCCCAGTTCAAGCCGGGCACAACCATCGTGAACCCGACCAGCCAGGTCCCGGGCACCCCCTCGGCCAAGGCAGTCGCCAACGGCATCTTCTGGGGCCAGTACCACGCCCCCATCGGTGAGTACATCTTCCCCGAGAACGTCCCCGGCACCGCCATCCCCGAGAACAACTTCAACACCATCCCGTTCCTGGCCTACGGCGGCTACCAGTCCATCACCGGCGTCCAGGCCGGCGTCCTGAACCCCTGGCCCAGCAACGTCATCCCGAGCCCGATCGTCTGCGCCGCTCCGACGATCATCGGACCGCCGCTGTCGGTTGCCAGTGGCAGCAGCCTCAAGCTCTCCGGCTCGGTCACGGCGGGCGCCTCAACCCCCGTCACCGTCCAGTGGACTGCTGGCACGGCGCTGAACGGTACCGATCTCGGTGGATCCCTCACCGGCGCCACCACCACGACACCCACCTTCAACGCCACCGGCCTGGCCGTCGGCACCTACTTCCTCACCCTCTACGCGAGCAACCCCTGCGGAACGGCGACTGACGCGGCCACGATCACCGTGACCCCGGCCCCGCCGCCGAGCATCAACCCGATCCAGAACCAGACGGTCACGGCCGGCACGGTAGTCACCCTCACGGCGACCAGCCCGTCCGCACCGGCTCCGACCTGGACCTGGGCCCAGACGGCCGGACCCGCGGTGGTCGTGACCCAGACCCCCTCGGCAGCCACCGCATCGGCAACGTCGACGCTGAAGTTCACGCCGCTGGCCAACCCCGGCCCGGGCAACGTCACCTACACCTTCACCGTCACCGCGACGAACGGACAGGGAGCCTCATCCCCCGTCAGCGTCAATGTCGTCGCCACCCCGTCCGTACCGACCAACGTCACGCTGAACAACGTCTACCGGACGGCAAAGCAGCGGTTGGTCATCACGGCGACGTCCACCGACCCGACTGTCTCGAAGATGGTGCTCAAGCCGTACCAGACCGAGACCGGCACGGTCTTCGACCCGGCCTCGCTCGGGAACAACCTGACCGTCTCGCTGATCGCGCCAGGCTCGTTCACCATCACCCTGGTGGGCGCCCCGCCGCCGGCCTGCAACCTCGGAGGGGCCTACGCCACCCCGTGCTCGCAGAACCCGCTGACGGTCAAGTCGCTCAACGCGGCCGCCACCGTGATTGGCACCAGCCCGGCATCACCGCTGACCACGATCCGCGTCAACTGACAGCACCATGGAACGCACCACCTAGCTAGCCCGGTTGCTGCCGGGGCACGGACCTCCGTGCCCCGGCAGCACCCTTGCGTAGCAGGCCAAAGCCCGCGACCACCGCGACTCTCGAAGGGACGAGTACCAGAGCCATGAGGACGACGAGAGCATGGATGACCCTGGGCGCCGGCGCCCTCGCTACGGTCGTGGTCGCTGGCTGCGCGCACGCTCCCTCGCAGCAGCGCGCGGCGGGCGCGGTCTCGGCCGAGGCGGTCCCACCTTCACCGACGGCGCCGCCGCCCCTGCCGGGGAGCTCGGCCGCTAAGCCCGCCGGTCCGTCGACGGGTGCTGCCACGGCCAGGGGTGCGGTTGGCCCCGGCGGCTCGACACCATCGGCCAGCACGTCGAGCGCCACCGCTCGTGCCACCGCCGGCGCTCCGGCTGCAGCGCCGGCGCACACCCCCGCCCCCAGTGCGCCCCGCTCGACCACCACCCCTGCTAGCACGCCGCAGGCCACCACCCGTGCCAGCACGCCGCACGCCACCACCCCACCCGCCCACACGCCCCGCGCGAGCACGCCACCCTCGAGTACCCCGCACGCGAGTAACCCACCCGCGAGTGCCCCGCCCACCAGCGCGCCCCCGTCCAGTACCCCGCCGTCTCCAGGCGGCGGTGGTGGCCGCGGCGGCGGTGGCGGCGGTTCCCACGCTGACGCCATCAAGGTCACCAAGTGCTTCACCAACGCCACCCGCACCCGCGGTGGGGAGATGCTCATCAAGGCGAGCAGCTCGGACCCGAAGGCCCGGCTGTTCGCCTACCGCCCCGACGGCTCGCTCATCGGCGAGCTGCAGAACGGCGGCGGCAGCCGCTACGGCGGCACCGTCATGCCCTACCAGCCGTCCGACCCGGGCACCGTCACCATCAAGAGCAGCTCCGGCGGCGCCATCACGGTCGCCACCGGCCCCTTCCAGCTGTGAACCTGCCCGGCTCTCCCTCGTCGCGCCACGGAGTCTGATCTCACGACGCCGGGTACCGCCACCACCTCCCGGTCGGCCGGGTGCGTGAGGTCCGACCACGGGTCGCCTGGTGGCCCGCCGGCCTGGAGGCGAGGATGGCGCGGTGACTCCCGACGAGCCCACCTCCGCGCTCGCCGCGCTCGTGTCCCAGGGCGGGGTGCTCGTGCTCGGCGGCGCCGGCCTCTCCACCGAGTCGGGCATCCCCGACTACAGGGGGCCGTCCGGCGCGGCGCTGCGGCGGCGGCCGCCCATGACCTACCAGGCGTTTGCCGCAGACCCGACGGCGCGGCGCCGGTACTGGGCTCGGAGCCACCTCGGCTGGCAGCTGCTCGACCGCGCCGAGCCCAACGCGGGGCACGTCGCCCTGGCCGACCTCGAGTCGCGCGGGCTGGTCGTCGGCATCATCACGCAGAACGTCGACGGTCTGCACCAGCGGGCGGGATCCAGGACGGTGATCGACCTGCACGGCCGCCTCGACCGCGTGGTGTGCCTGGAGTGCGGAGCACTCGTCGACCGCGCGGCGGTGCGACACCGGCTCGCTGAGGCAAACAGCGCGTGGTCGGCCACGGTCACCGCCGTGAACCCCGACGGCGACGTCGACGTGCCGGACGAACAGCTCGACGGTTTCGTCCTGGTCGACTGCGAGAGGTGCGGCGGGGTGCTCAAGCCCGACGTGGTCTACTTCGGCGAGAACGTGCCGCCCGCACGGGTGGCTGCCGCGTACGCGCTCCTCGCCGACGCGTCGCTCCTTCTCGTCCTCGGAACCTCGCTCTCGGTCTTCTCGGGCCGGCGGTTCGTGGCCCGGGCCGAGCGCGACGGCATTCCCATCGCGGTGGTGAACGAAGGCCCTACGCGGGCCGATGACGTCGCCGTTCTCAAGGTCGAGGCAGCTCTCGGGGCGACGTTGGGGTGCCTGGTCGAGTCGCTCTCCGCCGTGCCCGCCTTTACCCTCGGCCGTGCCCCGGTGCATGCTGGACCCTGACGAGAAACACTGCAAACACAGGGATTCTGCGGTACCGCCGCACGCGCTCACCATCGTCGCCCGACCACTGGCTGAGCCTGCGACGGCCGGGTGGTCGTAGGGCGTCTTCGACTTTCGTCGTACCCCAAGCACCCCCAATTTTCGTTCTACCCTCACCCCCCCTTAACGGAGCACGATCCGTCAGGGGCATTCCTCTGGATTTTGCCAGGGGGGCATCGACTTGGAGGGGAATCGTCATGGCGACCGAACTGGGACAGCGTTTGCGTGGTATCGCCGCGCACCTGACAGATGTGGGAGACCGAGCAGCGGGTCCGGGGGGCAAGCGGCGGCGTTCGCTGCTGGTGATCTTCCTGGTCGCGGTGGCCACGGCCATCGGCGGGGCGATCGCGGTGCCCGCGCTGGGCGCCGGCGCGCCGCTGGCGGTGCTGCCGGTGCTGTCGTCGAGCACCCAGTTCGACGTGACCGGGTTCCTGCAGACCGCGACCCTGGACACCCCCGGGGACACCCACTCGGGCGGGATGGTGAGCGTCAACGGGCACTCCATCGTGATCCCGCGCGAGACCATCGTGATCCTGCCGGCCGCGGCGCTGACGTGGCAGGAGCTGTTCACCCACGCCCCGGCGCCCTACGGCCCGACCCAGACCGGTCTGGCCCTGGGCGACACCCCCGCGCCGCTGACGACCTCTGAGTTCAACATCATCGGCAACCGGGTCGTGGACCCCAGCGGCACCAACGGCTGCGCCGTGGCGACCGGCTGCGACCGGTACATCGCCGGGCTCGTGCACGTCTCGCAGCAGGACCTGAACTCGGGCACCGGCTACGTGAACTTCATCAACTACAACACCGGCGAGCTCGAGGTCGGCGGCAAGCTCGGCACGCCGGGCACCGGCACCCGGGTGGCCATCAACGACCCGGCCAACCCCACCAGCGGCAACGGCGGCCGGTACGGGCGCGCGAACTCCCCGGACGACCGGTTCCAGGTCGACCAGGACAACCCGACCATCCTGGCCGAGACCGGGTTCCCGATGTGCGTGCCGCGCACCGACCCCACCGGGGCCAGCCCCGACCCGCTGTGCCCGCAGTCCAACCGCCCCACCGTGAGCACCCCGGTCACCGACACCTCCGGGATCACCCCCCAGCCCAACACCCTGGTCGCCGGCGAGCACTACCGGGTGTTCCGGATGGACGACCCGGCCAACATCGACAACAACGCCGCGCTGTGCCTGCGCACCCCGTGCGCGGACCCGCGCGTGCAGGCGCCGTTCGAGATCGGCGACTACGTCACCTTCGCCGGCAACCTGACCACCGACGCCAACGGCCAGTACATGCTGGCCCACACCATCACCGCCAGCCTGGGCATCTACACCCAGACCGGCGTGGACCCCGCCTACGTCTCGGTGGACGTCTCGCTCATCGGCACCGGCGGCCTGACCGTCTTCGGCGCCGGCGAAGCCGCCGTGCGCACCCGGTTCGAGGGCATGACCACCGACGAGACCCGGATGATCCGCCTCTACGGCATCGACATCAACCCCGTCACCGGCGCCACCACCGACCGCGAGTGGGGCACCATCATGCCCGACCTGGGCCCGCCCACCGGCGCGGTCCGCGGCCGCTGGCGGTTCCGTCCCCCGTGCACCGCAGCAGTTCCCACCACCAAGGCCTGCACCCCGCCGCCTGCCGGGCAGTTCATCCCGCCCACCCGCGAGGTCCGCGCAGTGGTCGACGGCGTGTCCCAGTACCTCCCGGGTACGTCCACCGCCAACCCGAAGAGCCAGGTGCCCGGCACCCCCTCGGCCAAGGCAGTCGCCAACGGTCTCTACTGGGGCCAGTACCACGCCCCCATCGGTGAGTACATCTTCCCCGAGAACGTCCCCGGCACCGCCATCCCCGAGAACAACTTCAACACGCTCCCGTTCCTGGCAGCCGGCGGTTACCAGTCCGTCACCGGCGTCCAGGCCGGCGTCCTGAACCCCTGGCCCAGCAACGTCATCCCGAGCCCGCCGGTGTGCGCAGCGGCGTCCATCGTCGGTGGCCCGTACTCGGTGGCTAACGGCGGAAGCCTGAAGCTCTCCGGTGCCGTCACGGCCGGCGCCTCGACACCCGTCACGGTGAACTGGACCGCGGGAACGGTGGCGAACGGCACGAACCTGAACGGTTCACTCGCCGGGGCCACCACCACGACACCCACCTTCAACGCCACCGGCCTGGCCGCAGGCACCTACTTCCTCACCTTCACCGCGAGCAACACGTGCGGCCCGTCGGTGGCTACGACCACGATCACCGTGACCGCAGCACCGCCGCCGAGCATCAACCCGATCCAGAACCAGACGGTCACGGCCGGCACGGTGGTCACCCTCACGGCGACCAGCCCGTCCGCACCGCTTCCGACCTGGACCTGGGCCCAGACGGCCGGACCGGCCAACCCGGTCCTGACCCAGACCCCGTCGGCAGCCACCGCCTCGGCGACGTCGTCGCTGCGGTTCAACCCGGCAACCGCTGGCACCTACACCTTCACGGTGAAGGCGACCAACGCGCAGGGGTCGTCGCCCACGAGCACGGTGACCGTCACCGTGACGCAGTCCGTGCCGACCAACGTCACGCTGAACAACGTCTACCGGACGACCAAGCAGCGGTTGGTCATCACGGCGACGTCCACCGACGCGGCAGTCGTGTCGATGGTGCTCAAGCCGTACCAGACCGAGACCGGCACCGTGTTCGACCCGGCCTCGCTCGGGAACAACCTGACCGTCTCGCTGATCGCGCCAGGTTCGTTCACCATCACCCTGGTGGGCGCCCCGCCGCCGGCCTGCAACCTCGGAGGGGCCTACGCCACCCCGTGCGTGCAGAACCCGCTGACGGTCAAGTCGCTCAACGCGGCCGGCACCGTGATCGGCACCAGCCCGGCCTCACCGCTGACCACGATCCGTACGTGACAGCAACGGCTGGGAGCGAACGCTAGCGAGACCGGTAGTTGCCGGGCACGGGAAACCGTGCCCGGCAACTCCGTCTCCGGGACGGCGCCTATCCGCCACCCACCGCGAGAGCCGGACGTGCGAAGGTGAACCGCAGCAGGCCGCACGGAGTTGTCACGGTCGAGGCCAGTCGGCAGCCGCCGCTCCCAGGGACGAGGAGCGACCATGAGGTTCGCGAGATCACCGGTCATCGTCGGTGCGAGTGCCTTCGCCGCGCTCGTGCTCGCTGGCTGCGGGGCTGCCCCGGAGCAGCAGGTGCCGGCGGGCCCGCTCGCCGCGGCCGACCCGTCGTCCACCACGTCGCCGACGCCCCTCTCGAGCTCCTCGGGGGACAGCGCCCCCCCAGTGAGTCCGCCGGTCCGCACCCCGCCACTGAGCTCTCCAGCCCCGACCGCGTCGACCCCCAGCGGTGACAGGGGCGGCGGCGGGGGCAACGGCGGAGGGGGCGGGGGTAGCGGGGGCAACGGCGGGGGCAGCGGAGGCGGCGGCCGTTCGCAGCTCGACGCGATCAGGGTGACGAAGTGCTACACGAACGCCACACCGACCACCGGCGGGGAGATGCTCATCAAGGCGAGCAGCTCGGACCCGAAGGCCCGGCTGTTCGCCTACCGCCCCGACGGCTCGCTCATCGGCGAGCTGCAGAACGGCGGCGGCAGCCGCTACGGCGGCACCGTCATGCCCTACCAGCCGTACGACCCGGGCACCGTCACCATCAAGAGCAGCTCCGGCGGCGCCATCACGGTCGCCACCGGCCCCTTCCAGCTCTGAGGCTGGCTCTCGGAGCGCTCCCCCATCTGCACAGCAGAGCGGGCCGGCGCGTTACCGCTCCGGCCCGCCCCGCACACATGCTGCCTACTTGATGACGGTGAACTTCTTCGCGTTCGACACCGCGGCGCGCAACGGGGTGACGGTCACCATGACGGCACCGGGCCTGCGGCTCGGGACCTTGACGACGATCTTCTTCGCCGACCAGGAGACCACCTTCGCCTTGAGGGTTCCGAACTTGACCCAGCCGGGCTTGCCGAAGTTCAGCCCGGTGATGGTCACCTTGGCGCCGACTCGGCCACGCAGAGGCGCGATGGCCTTGACCACGGCCTTGAGCGGCTTCACCACTGGAGTGGCGTCGACGGTGAAGGCGATCGCGTTCGAGGCGGACGAGCCGGTCGGGGTCACCGACACGGTCGTCGCGCCGATCGGCCGGACGGGAACCTTCACGGTGATGGACGTAGCCGACCACGCGGTCGCCACGGCGGCGGTGCCGCCGAAGCGCACGGTGCCGCCCGTGCCGAGGTTCGCGCCCGAGAGCACCACGGCAGTCCCGACCCGCGCGTGCGTGGGCGCGACCGAGGTGAGGGCCGGCGTCACCGGCGGCACCACCACGGGGGCGTCGACGAGGAATGCCACCGAGTTCGACGACTGCCCACCGGTCGGCGTCACCGACACCGTGGTGGCACCCGCTGCGAGCGTCGGCACCGTGGCGGTGATGGAGTTGACCGACCACGCGGTGGTCACGGCCGTCGTGCCGCCGAAGCTCACCGTTCCCGCCGTGCCCAAGTCCGTGCCCGTGAGGATCACCGAGTCACCGACCAGCGCATGCGCCGGCAGCACCGACGCGAGCACCGCCACGATGGGCGGAGCGTCGACCATGAACGACACGGCGTTGGACGACTGCCCACCCGTGGGGGTGACCGACACCGAGGTGGCGCCCGCGGCGATCGAAGGCACCGTGGCGGTGATGGAGTTGACCGACCACGCGGTGGTCACGGCCGTCGTCCCGCCGAAGCTCACCGTGCCCGCGGTACCGAAGTTCGTGCCTGTCAAGGTCACCGAGTCACCGACGAGGGCGTGAATCGGAAGCACCGAGACGAGCACCGGCACGGCCGGCGGCGCGTCGACGGTGAACGACAGCGTGTTGGAGGTGGACGCGCCGGTCGGGGTGACCGACACGGTCGTGGCGCCGACAGCCATGCTCGGCACCGTGGCGGTGATCGAGGTGGCCGACCACGCGGTGGTCACCGCCGTCGTCCCGCCGAAGGAGACCACGCCGGCCGTGCCCAGGTTCGTGCCGGTGAGCACCACCGAGTCACCGACCAGGGCGTGGGTCGGGGCGACCGACGTGAGAGCCGGGGCGGCGTCCACGGTGAAGGCGATGGCGTTGGAGGCCGAGGAGCCGGTCGGGGTCACCGACACCGTCGTGGCGCCGACAGCCATGCTCGGCACCGTGGCGGTGATCGAGGTGGCCGACCACGCGGTGGTCACCGCCGTCGTCCCGCCGAAGGAGACCACGCCCGCGGTGCCCAGGTTGGTGCCCGTGAGCACCACCGACGCGCCGACCAGGGCGTGGGTCGGGGCGACCGAGGTCAGCGCCGCCACCACCGGCGGGGCGTCCACGGTGAAGGCGATCGCGTTGGAGGCCGACGAGCCGGTCGGGGTCACCGACACCGTCGTCGCGCCGGTCGCGCGGACCGGGACCGTGGCGGTGATCGAGGTGGCCGACCACGCGGTGGTCACCGCCGTCGTCCCGCCGAAGCTCACCGTGCCCGCGGTGCCCAGGTTCGTGCCCGTGAGCACCACCGACGCACCGACCAGGGCGTGGGTCGGGGCGACCGAGGTCAGCGCCGCCACCACCGGCGGGGCGTCCACGGTGAAGGCGATCGCGTTGGAGGCCGACGAGCCGGTCGGGGTCACCGACACCGTCGTCGCGCCGGTCGCGCGGACCGGGACCGTGGCGGTGATCGAGGTGGCCGACCACGCGGTGGTCACCGCCGTCGTCCCGCCGAAGGAGACCACGCCGGCGGTGCCCAGGTTCGTGCCCGTGAGCACCACCGAGTCACCGACCAGGGCGTGGGTCGGGGCGACCGACGTGAGAGCCGGGGCGGCGTCGATGGAGAAGGCGATGGCGTTGGAAGCCGAGGAGCCGGTCGGGGTCACCGACACCGTCGTGGCGCCGACAGCCATGCTCGGCACCGTGGCGGTGATCGAGGTGGCCGACCACGCAGTGGTCACCGCCGTCGTCCCGCCGAAGGAGACCACGCCCGCGGTGCCCAGGTTGGTGCCCGTGAGCACCACCGAGGCCCCGACGAGGGCGTGGGTCGGGGCGACCGACGTGAGAGCCGGGGCGGCGTCGATGGTGAACGCGATCGCGTTGGACGTGGACGAGCCGGTCGGGGTCACCGACACCGTCGTCGCGCCGGTCGCGCGGACCGGCACCGTGGCGGTGATCGAGGTGGCCGACCACGCGGTGGTCACCGCCGTCGTCCCGCCGAAGCTCACCGTGCCCGCGGTGCCCAGGTTGGTGCCGGTGAGCACCACCGAGGCGCCGACAAGGGCGTGGGTCGGGGCGACCGAGGTCAGCGCCGCCACCACCGGCGGGGCGTCGATGGTGAACGCGATCGCGTTGGAGGCCGACGAGCCGGTCGGGGTCACCGACAGCGTCGTCGCGCCGGTCGCGCGGACCGGGACCGTGGCGGTGATCGAGGTGGCCGACCACGCGGTGGTCACCGCCGTCGTCCCGCCGAAGGAGACCACGCCGGCCGTGCCCAGGTTCGTGCCCGTGAGCACCACCGAGGCGCCGACCAGGGCGTGGGTCGGGGCGACCGACGCGAGCGCGGGAGTCGCCGGGGCTGACGAGACCGTGATCGAGTACAGCGCCCAGTTCGTCTGGGCGGATGCGTCGTCCAGTCCCTGGTTGGCCCAGACCTTGTAGTAATACGTGCCGGCGGCGGCGGGTGCCGTCATCGCCACCACGTACTGCGGCTGGCTGGTTCCGACCTGCCCACCGAACTTCACGCTCGTGCCAGTCGTGCCGGCGGCATCAGAGTTGGCGATCCAGTAGCCCGTGTCGCCGCCATTGGGGTTCGCCGAGATCGTGATGGTGACGTTGTAGGAGGCGCTGGGGGCGGGGGTCGCCGTGCTCGGCGTCGCCGTCACCGTGCCTGCCACCGATCCGGAACCGTGGCAGTTGGTGCAGTTCTTCTGTCGGTCGGGCGTCGCCGACGCAGGTCGGGTGATGCTCGCCACGAGCAAGAGGGCGAGGAAGAGCACCAGGGAGACGCTCACGAACGAGCCGGTGCGGAGCGCCCGGACGGCGCCGCGGGACGAGGAAGCGGGGAGCATCGATCCTCCAAGGATTCGATGGTGTGGCGGTCGAGGCGCGTGGGGCGCCACTCTGGGGCGCTCGCTGGGGGGTGACATCGGTCCGGCAGTGGAGGCGTCTTGAGGGACGTTCGGACCGTCGGAGCCGACACGCGGAACCCGTCGGCGAGCCGTCTGCTGTTTGTTTTCAGCCTGTTCGGCGCCCGGGAGTTAAGCCATCCGCGGGTAGGCACATCTTCGGAGCGGTCCGCCTGTACCCCTCTGGGTCGCATCCATGAGGGAGGCGACGACCCCCATTCATGGGATGACTAAGACGTTGCTAACGCTTAGGGTCCGACCACGAGATGGCGGTGGTCGGGGCGGCATCCCCCAGCCGCCCGGGCGGACCTCGCAGGGCCGACCCTCCGGCGCCCGCCTGCGCGTGCCTGGCATTCACCCGGTTGGCCCACGGGCGACGTCCGCGACGGCCTCAGGGCACGCGCAGGTCCGCGGGCTCGACGCACAACGACCGATCGTGTCTACCTGCTGGGAGGATGGCCGCGTGCGTCGATCCACGGCGGCTCTCGGCAGTGGGCTGTTCCTCGCGTGCGCGCCCGGCGTCGTCGCGGGTCTCGTGCCCTGGATCATCACGGGGTGGCGGGCGGTACCCGGCTATGAACCGCCCTGGCCCGTGGGCGTCGCGGGCGGTGTGCTCGTGATCGCGGGTTCGGCCGTGCTCGTCGCCGCCTTCGTCCGGTTCGTGCGGGAGGGCGTCGGCACGCCCGCGCCGGTGGGCCCCACCGAGGCCCTGGTCGTCGGTGGTTCCTACCGATACGTGCGCAACCCGATGTACCTCGCTGTCATCGGCGTGATCGTCGGGCAAGTGCTGCTGCTGGGCAGCCTGACGCTTCTGCTGTATGCCGTCGGAGCTGCCGCCGCGATGGCAACGTTCGCCCGGTTCGTCGAGGAGCCCGCGCTGCAACGGCGTTTCGGTCGTCAGTACGACGACTACCGCGCGGCCGTGCCTGCCTGGGTGCCACGGCGACCCCCGAGGCCCACCGACCCATGACGCGTCGGCCCCCAGGCAGAGGCTGCCGGCATCGCCACCGCGCGACCATCCACGATCACCGCGAGAACCCCTGACGACGTCGCGGAGCCACGCGGCGCGCTCAGGACGACGGCCCGCGGCGCCGCGGCGATCGATCCGCGGGCCCCGGGCCGTCGCTGCGCGCGACGCGTCAGGCGTCGTACCAGCCACCGAGCACGGCCGCCTGGGGCGCGCCGACGTGACCGGCCGCGTGCAGGATCGCGGGCCCGGCCGGGTCGGAGACGAGGCTGGCCCGGCCCAACTCGTCCCCTTCGTGCCAACGGGCACCTATGCGGCGGTGCCGGTTCGACGGCGAAGGGAGAGCGAAGAAGCAACTCCGACAGGGAAGGCGACGAGCATCGCCAGGGCCAGTCCAGTCTCCGGCCTGACGGGGATCACGAGCGGCACTGCGTGACCGGTGTTCAGGTCGACGGGCGGCAGTTCGTCGGGGGTATACACGCACTCGCGGCCCGGCGGCCACATCTGATAGTGACCCGTACCTAGGTTGTTGGAACCGCCAAGGGCGTCGCAGACCCCCACGACGTCACCGACCTGGATCAGCACGAACGCCAACCCGCACACGAGCCAAACGACTGAGGAGAGCAAGAGAAGCACCAGGGGGACGCGGCGGAATGGCACCCGCGCATACTGGCACCTTCCTCGCTTCTGCCATGCGTGGCGGGGGTTAGACGGCTCCGTCGATCAAGGCGGCGACGACGTGGTCGTCGCGACAACGCGGTGAGCTGTCGTCAGCCGAAACGATGCAGGGCCGGATCCTCGGGGGCGAGGAAGCCGGTTCTGACGTGCGGAGATTTCCAGGCGCGCCCGACCCGGCGCGCCTGTGCAGCTTCGGTTGATGGTTGACGGTTGCTATGTCGGTTGATCCTTGACGCTCCGTTTCGGACTCTAGCGCCGGGGGCTGGTGCCGTCGGCGCGCTTCTTGCGGATCGGTCGTCGGGTCGGTGCGGGTCGCGGTCTTCACGAGCTGGTCGCCGATCCAGAACTGCAGCAGCTCGGCGGTGACCAGCACGTCGGGTGGGAGCCGGCGAAGTTCTTCCCGACGCTGACCTGCTGGGCGCCCACGCAGGCCACCCCGTTGGAGGTGACCTTGCGCGCGACCCACTCCTGACCGGCGCCCGGCCTCGCGCTCTGGACGCTCTCGGACCGCCCTGGGGCGCGGCGCGCGTTCCCCGGCGAACACCTCCGCGGGGGTGGCGTAGTCCAGGGACTGGTGCGGGCGCTCGGCGTTGTAGTGGGCCACCCAGTCGTCGAGCTCGCCCTGCGCGGCGGCCAGCGACGCGAACACCCGGGCGGTGTCGAACTCCAGGCGCAGCGTGCGGTGGAAACGCTCCACCTTGCCCGTGGTCGTCGGCGAGCGCGGCGCGGTCAGCAGGTGCTCCACGCCGTTCTCCCGGCAGATCCGGTCGAACAGCACCTCCACCGGCGGGGCGTGGAACCGGCCGGTGAACACCTTGCCGTTGTCGGTCAGGATCTGCTCGGGGACACCGTGGGTGCCCATCGCCGCCGCGAGCCCGTCGCAGACAGCCTGGGTGCGCTCGCGGGGCATCAACCGCGCCGACACGCAGAACCGCGAGTGGTCGTCGATCCCGGTCAGCGCCTTCGCGCTCGACCCGTCCGCGAGGTGGAACCCGCCCACCACGTCCATCTGCCACAACTCCATCGGCGCGGCCCGTTCCCACCGCCGGAACGCCTCGCTGCGCCGCTGGCGGCGCACCGGTGCGATCACCCCCGCACGCACCAAGGCCCGGTAGACCCCCGACTCGCTCGGCAGCGGCACGAACCCCGCCCGCGACAGCTCCGCCACGATCCGCCGCGGACCCCAGAACGGGTGCGCCCGGCGCATCTCCAGCACCCGAGCCTCCACCACCGCCGGCATCTGGTGCGGACACCCCACCGGCCGGTGCGACCGGTCCGGCAGACCCTCCAGGCCCGCCGCCTCGTATCGGGCCAGCCACGTGTGCAACGTCTGCCGGGACACCTTCCACTGCGCGGCCACCTCAGTGACCGACCGGCCCTCCGCGATCACCGCGAGAACCGCCTGATAGCGCTGCTCAGCCACACTCATCTCCCTCATGCCAGGGAGTGTCAAGAATCAACCGGAGCAGCTGTCAACCATCAGCCGAAGACATGTAAAGCCTCAGCCGAAGCCCAATTGTCAGGCATCAACCGAGGCTCTACACCCGACCCGGCGCGCCCGAAGGGATTCGAACCCCTAACCTTCTGATCCGTAGTCAGATGCTCTATCCGTTGAGCTACGGGCGCACGGCCCGAAGGCCGACGGGGAGTCTACCGTGACCGCCTGGCCGCCGTGAAATCGCCCGCGCCATGCCACCGCCGGCTGCGTTTCCTCCCCCGTTAGATCCGGTTGCCGGATGGAACGAGCACATAGAAGCCCGCGGGGACGCGTAAGTGCACGCTTCGTCCGGGAGCCGGATGGAACGAGAGCGGAGACGAGGCCGCGCGGACGGGCGCGGGGCACACGGGCGCGGCGCGCACGGCCCGGCGCGAACGCGCAGGCCCGGCGCGGGGCACGCGGGCCCACGACCCGCGCGCACGGCGCAGGGCACACGGGCGCAGGGCACACGGCGCCGACGCGCACGGCGCACGGTGCAGGCAGAGGAAGCGGCCGTGGGCGCCCCCGGGAGGGGCGCCCACGGTCGTATGGCGGAGGCGGGGGGATTTGAACCCCCGAGGGGCTTTGAGACCCCAACCCGCTTAGCAGGCGGGCGCCATCGACCGGACTAGGCGACGCCTCCAAGGCCGTGACCGGTGCAGCCGATCGGGCCGCCACGAGGGTACCCGACGCCGGGTAGCCGTGGAGAACGCGCCCGGCGACCGGGGCCGGCTACTGGCCGGAGAAGGTCGTGGCGAGGGCGGCCAGGACTGAGGGGACGAGGAATCCGACCGCCACCAGCCAGGCGCCTGAGCGCATCGACGAAACGGCGGTGTCCAGCGCGACGCCCGACGCGCCGGCCCTGGTGGTGTCGGCGCCCGAGCCGCCCGAGCCGTCGCCGGCGAGTATGTGGGCCGAGCGTTCGCGCTGCACCCCCGCGACCACGGCGGCCGCGCCTAGCAGCCCGGTGATCACGACGAGGCCCCACAACATCTTGCCGACCGTCGACGTCCCGCCGGCGAAGACCTGCGTCGCCGCGACGGCCGCCAGGCCGAGCACGACGACCGCGGAGATCACCGCGGCGGCCCCGATTCGGCGCCCGGCGAGCAGCGGCACCGCCTCTGCCGGGGGGATCACCTTCTGCGACTCCGTGCGGGCCGTGGAGTGGTTCCGCGAGTAGAGGAAGTAGATGACGAGCCCGACCAGCATCCAGCTGAAGAACACCGCCCACGTCACGGGCGCGAGGGACGACACGAGGTACACGTTGAACACCACGCCGAGCATCGGCATGAGCGGGAACAGCGGCGTGCGGAAGGTGCGCTCGAGGTCGGGCCGGCGCAGCCAGAGCACCACGACGCCGATGTTCACGATCGCGAAGGCGACCAACGTCCCGATGCTGGTGGCCTCGGCGAGCTGACCGAGCGGGACGAGCCCGGCCAAGATCGAGATGACCACGGTGACGATGATCGTGTTGGCCACAGGCGTCTGCGTGCGCGGGTTGACCGTCGTGAACACCTTGGGCAGCAGCCCATCGCGGCCCATCGCGAACAGGATCCGGGTCTGGCCGTACATCACCACGAGGACGACGGAGAAGATCGAGACGACGGCGCCAAACGAGATGATGGCCGGTGCCCACGAAGAGTTCGTGACGTCGCGCGCGATGGTGGCGAGCACCGCCTCGCCACCCTTGCCCTCGAAGTCCACCCACGGCATCGCACCGAGCGCGGCGAGCGTCACCAGCACGTAGATGATCGTGACGATGCCGAGGGAGGCAAGGATGGCGATGGGCAGGTCGCGCCGCGGGTTCTTGGCCTCCTCGCCGGCGGTCGAGGCCGCATCGAACCCGATGTACGAGAAGAACACCTGGCCGGCCGCCGCGCTCACCCCTGCGAAACCCAACGGGATGAACGGTGTGAGGTTCGCCGGATCGAACTCGGTGAACGCGACGATGCAGAAGAACAGCAGGATGCCGATCTTCACGCACACCATGATGCTGTTGGCCGTGGCGGACTCCGAGGCCCCGCGCAGCAGCAGGATCATGCAGAGCACGACGACGAGGACTGCGGTGATGTTGATCGTGCCGCCCCCGCCGGGCGGCTGCGACCACGCGTCGGCGATCTCCCACCCGGTCGTGTCGTGGAAGAACTCGTTCAGGTACTGACCCCAACCGACGGCCACAGCGGCCACCGAGACGCCGTACTCGAGCATGAGGCACCAACCGACGACCCACGCGATGAGCTCGCCGAGCGTGGCGTAGGCGTAGGAGTACGACGAACCCGACACCGGGATGCTGCCGGCGAGCTCCGCGTACGACAGCGCGGAGAACGCGCAGGTCACGGCCGCGAGGACGAACGAGAGGAGCACCGCGGGGCCGGCCTTGGGCACAGCGGTGCCGAGGATGACGAAGATGCCCGTGCCGACGATGGAACCGACGCTGAACATCGTCAGGGCAAACAGGCCCATGGTGCGCTTGAGATGTGCTGAGCCGTCGGTCGGCGCACCAGGGGAATCCGCGCCCGTCTCAGCGAGGATCACGTCCACGGGCTTGATCCGGAAGAGCTGGTGCGATAGCGACGACATGCGTCCTCCAGATGACGGGGCGTCACGGCCCGCTCGGGGATACGGTAGCGAGCGGCAGAGCCGGAAGCGGGCCGGTGACCGAAGTCATCCGGCGCGCGCAGGACGGCCGGCGCGGCGCGCGCGAGGCAGGCGTGCGTCGAGGGGACGGGAGACGCCCGTGGACGTGGTCATCGGCACGACGCCCGACCAGGGCGGACGCGACGCCGTCATGCTCGGGCTCGCGACGGCGCGCACCTTTGGCCTGACGCCCGTGCTCACGCACATCTACCCGCGGCCGTTCGACTTCCCGAGCCAGGCGTCCGTCGACGCTGAGTGGCGCGCCTATCTGCAGGATCAAGCGCGCACGATCGTCGCGTCCGCGGCTCGCGGCGTGCGCGAGGTCGGCTGGGAGTCCGCCCTCGGCGAGCAGGTCCACGGCAACCGCAGCAGCGGGGTGGGCCTGGCCGAGGTCGCCGACGACCGCCGGGCGCAGCTCATCGTCATCGGCTCGGCGCCCAGCGGCGAGGACGGGCGCCTGACCAGCGGCAGCACCGCGGATCAGCTGTTCCACGGCTCCCCGGTTCCCGTGCTCATGGCACCGCAGGGGTACGAGCCGCACGCGACCCCGCGGCTCGAACGGCTGGTGGTGGCGCACCAGCTGACCAAGGAGGGCGGCGCGGCGCTTCGCTCGGGTGCCGAGCAGGCCCGCCGGGCCGGGGTCCCCGTGCACCTGGTCAGCATCATCACGAAGGTGAACCGGATCGCCGCCTCGACCGTGGGCCGCGACCCGGAGCTGATGGTCGTGGCCGAGCTACGCAGGCACGCGGAGGAGGCGATGGCCCGCGCCGCAGCCGAGTTCGGCGCCGGCATGACGCACGAGGTCGTCGTCGCCGACACAGTGGTTGCGGCGCTGGAAGCCGTCGGCTGGCGTCCCGGCGACGCCATGGTCATCGGGTCGTCCGGGGCGGGGCCGCTGCGCCGCGTCTTCCTGGGCGACATGTCGTTCAAGCTGCTGCGTGCGGCCCGCGTGCCGACGATGGTGATCCCGCGCGACCTGTGAGCCGGCGTCGCTGCTCCGCCGGCCCGCCCCCGCGGGTAGGGTCGCCCGGGTGACGGCGCCGCGGCAGGACGGCAGCAGCGCGCGCAAGCTCCTCCGGGTGCTGCTCGCGTTCGGCCCCGCGCGTCCCACCTGGACCGTCGCCGAGCTCGCCTCCTACGCGGACCTTCCGGCGTCGACCGCGTACCGCTACGTCGCGGTCCTGCGCGAGGAGGGGCTCCTCGAGCTCGACCCCGCGGGCGACGCCACCTACCGGCTCGGGCCGCGCGCCGCTGCGCTGGGCCGCGCCGCGGCCGCCACCGACGCCGACCTCGTCGCCGCCGCACGCAGCCACCTGCTCGCCCTCCGCGACGCCACGAACGAGACCGCCGTGCTCGTGCGCCGGGCCGGAGACGCCGTGGTGGTCGTGGACCGGGCGGAGTCGCGCCAGCCGGTGCGGCTGCCGTACGAGGTCGGCCAGGCCCTGCCGGCGTACTCCGGGTCACCGGGACGGGTGCTGCTGGCCGCCGCGCCCGACGGCTGGCGCGGCGAGTACCTCGCGCGCACGGCCCGCGACCGCACCGCCCCGCTGGCGCACCTCGTGGCGCCCGAGGTGCTGGACCGGCTGCGCGAGAGCGGCTGGACCGAATCGTCCGAGGAGCTCGACGAAGGGCTCTGGGGCTGCGCTGCTGCGGTGCGCGACGGCACGGGCGCGGTGGTGGCTGCGGTCGGCGTCGCCGGCCCCCTGTTCCGGCTCGACGAGGCGCAGCGCCGTGCCGCGATCGCGGCCGTGCGCCAGACCGCCGACGCTGTGACGCGCGACCTCGGCTGAGCCGACAGGAGGTGACGCCATGACCACCACCCTCGCGATCGACTGCGGCGGCGGCGGTATCAAGGCGTCGGTGCTCGACGAGGATGCGACGATGCTCGTGCACCCCCTGCGCGTCCCCACGCCGTACCCGCTGCCGCCGGAGCGCTTCGTCCGCACCCTCGACGAGATCCGCCGCGGACTGCCCCCGGTCGACCGCGCCACCGTCGGGCTGCCCGGCATGATCCGGCACGGCGCCGTCATCTCGACCCCGCACTACATCACCACCCGCGGGCCACGCTCCCGCGTCGACCCCCACCTGCGTCAGCGCTGGCACCACTTCGACGCGCAGGCCGCCCTCGCCGAGGCCTTCGGCGTGCCCACCCTGGTGCTCAACGACGCGGAGGTCCACGGTGCGGGCGTGGTGGCCGGCGTCGGGCTCGAGCTCGTGCTCACGCTGGGAACGGGGCTTGGGTGCGCGATGTTCGACGACGGCGACCTAGCCCCGCACCTCGAGCTCTCGCAAGCGCCGGTTCGCTGGGGCCTGAGCTACGACACCTATGTCGGCGAGAAGGAGCGCCGCCGGCTCGGGAACCCGTTCTGGTCCCGGCGGGTGCGCACGATGGTGCAGGCGCTGCGTCCGGTGATGCTCTGGGACCGGCTCTACCTGGGCGGCGGGAACGGGGCCAAGGTGGTTCCCGCCGTGCTCACGACCCTGGGGGACGACGTCGAGGTCGTGCCGAACGCCGCCGCGCTCGTCGGGGGCGTGCGCGCGTGGCACTGGCGCATGGACGCGTAAAGGCCACGCTAAGGCGCCCCGCCCGGCACGGGCCAAGGGGGCAAGCACGCCTTCGGCCGGGTTACCGTAGAAGTCCAGCCGGCAACACCGCGTCACCCTTGGACGCTTGACGGAAATGAGCCCCATGCGCCGATCTCGTGCCGCTGCCGCCGCTCTGGCCGCAGGAGCCCTGGTCGCCGTCGCCGTCCCCGGCGCGTCCACCGCCACGGCCACGTCGTCGGCCGTGGGGTCGGGCGTCGCCGCCGCCGCTGGGGCCGTCGCGCCCCGAGCGGCCCTCACCGTCACCTCGTCCACGTTCTTCGGCACGCACAACTGGGGCCCCGCCCGGAGCCAGGCGATGATCACCGGGACGAACCGGATGTCGAACACCTTGTGGACCAACGTGGAGCCGTCGTCCGGCGCCTTCACCTGGGCCGACCTCGATTGGCACGTGAGCGAGGGCAAGCGACGCGGCAACCAGCAGATCCTGTTCGTCCTGGGCCGCACGCCCGCATGGGCGGCCGGACCGAACCGCAGCAGTGATCGGACGAGCCCGGCCACCGCGAACCCTCCGCGCACCTACGCGTTCTGGGACCGCTACGTCACTGCCGTGGCCACCCACCTCAGGAACCAGAACGTCGCCCTGCAGGTGTGGAACGAAGCCAACCTCACGACGTTCTGGAACGGAACGCCCGCCCAGATGGCCGAGATGACGGCGCGCGCCTACCGCATCATCAAGCGGGTGGCGCCGCGCATCACCGTGGTCGCAGCGTCGACGACGATGCGCCTCGCGCCGGACTACACGAAGTTCTACCCGGCCTACCTCGCCGGGCTGAAGGCACGCGGCTGGCCGGTCGACGCCCTGTCGATCCACTCGTACCCCGCCAGCAACGGCACCCCGGTCACGAGCCGCGGCTACATCGGCAAGGCGCGCGCTGACATCAACAGGTACGGCGGCGCCGCCAAGCCGTTGTGGATCACGGAGATCAACTACGGTCTGGCCGGGCCCGGCAAGTCGCACCCCCGCCGCACGATCACCGGCATCACCGCTGCGAACTGGGTCGGCCGGACGTACCTCGACGCCCGCCGGCTGGGTGTGTCTCGCGTGTACTGGTACGAGCAGATGTACAACGAGTCGATCGTCGGCATCCAGATGTGGACCGGCACTCCGGGCATGCGCGCCGAGCGCACCCTGTACTCGTGGATGGCCGGCGCCACCTGGTACGGCTGCCGCACCAGTTCGCCCATGGTCATCTGCCGGATCGGCAAGGGCGCCAAGGTCTGGACGATCCAGTGGAGCGAGGGCACCCGCCGCGTGGTGACGGTGCCGGCCCGCGCCACCCGCGTGTGCAACCTGCTCGGGCAGTGCACCGTCGTCCGGCCCGGGGGACGAGTCTCGATCACCGCGAACGTCACCCGCCTCGGCCCCGCCTGACACCCGCTCGCCGAGGCCCCGCCACCCGCGTCACCCCTTGATCGAGCGCTCCTCGCCCGCCCAGAAGTCCGCCCGCAGCTTGAACTTCTGCAGCTTGCCGGTAGCCGTGCGGGGCAGCTCGTCGCGGAACTCCACCCGCTTGGGACACTTGTACCCGGCCAGGCTGGCCCTGCAGTGCGCGATGACCTCGTCGGCCGTCAGCGGGGTGCCGTCGGTGACGACGAGGGCGGTGACCAGCTCCCCCACTTCTCGTCCGGCGTGCCGACCACGGCCACCTCTTTCACCGCCGGGTGGCTGGCGACCACGTCCTCGACCTCGATCGACGACACGTTCTCCCCGCCGCTGATGATCACGTCCTTCTTGCGGTCGCTGATCGTGAGGTAGCCGTCGTGCAGGTAGCCGCCGTCGCCGGTGTGGAACCAGCCGCCGTCGAGCGCCGCTGCGGACTCCTCGGGCTGGTCCCAGTACGACTCCAGCACCACGTTGCTGCGGGCGAGCACCTCCCCGGACTCGTCGGTCTCCAGCCGCGTCCCGAGCGCGGGAGCACCGGCCCGACCCAGGAGCTTGGCCCGCGCCGCCGGCTCGAGGTCGTCCCACTCGCCGCGGCGGCGGTTGATGGTGAGCAGGGGCGAGGTCTCCGTGAGGCCGTAGATCTGGATGAACTCCCAGCCGAGCTCGGTCTCGATCCGTTCGATCGTGCGCGTGGGCGGCGGCGCCCCCGCGACGATCACGCGTACGCGGCCGCGCCCGGGGATCGGCCCGTCCCAGGTGGCCGCGGCCTCGAGCACCATCGACAGCACCGCAGGTGCGCCGCACAAGATCGTGACGCCGTGCTCGTCGATGCGCCGCAGGATCTCACGGCCGTCGACCTTGCGCAGGACGACGTGCTTGCCGCCGAGACCCGTGACCGCGTACGGCATGCCCCAACCGTTGCAGTGGAACATCGGCAGCGTGTGCAGCAGCACGTCGCGGTCGCTCAGCGTGGTGTGCATCGCGAAGGTGACCGCGTTCAGCCAGAGGTTCCGGTGCGTGAGCTGGACGCCCTTGGGCCGCGCCGTCGTGCCCGAGGTGTAGTTGATCGTCGCGGTCGCGCCCTCGTCGCCCTCCCACGGGCGGCCCCGGTCACGGCCGGAGAAGAACTCGTCGTCGCACTCGCCGAGCACGTACGTGCGGTCGACCTTGACTGTGTCGAGCAGGCCCACGAGATCGGGGTCGACGAAGAGCACCTCCGCACCGCTGTGGCCGACGATGTACTCCACCTCGGCCGGCGCGAGCCGGAAGTTCACCGGCACCAGCACGCGGCCCGACCCCGAGACGCCGAAGAAGCTGGTGAGCAGCCGGCCCGCGTTGTGCGACACGATCGCGACCCGGCCGCCGACGAGCACGCCGAGCCGGTCGAGCGCGGCAGCCTGCGAGGCGGCCGCGGCGGCGAACTGCTCGTACGTCCACGGCCCGAGCGGACCAGCGGGCTGGTCCGGCTCGTCCACCAGGGCGGTCCGCTGCGGGTACACCGTGGCGCCTCGGTCCAGGAAGTCGTTGACGGTGAGCGGGACGAACATGGCGGCTCCTCGCGACGGGTGCAGGCCAGTCTGGCACCGCGGCGCGCCCGGTCCCCGGCTTCGTCCGGACCGGGGTCGTCCTCCCGCTGCGAGGCCATGGGGCAGACTCCGGGACGTGCGGATCCTCGTCGTCTCCGACCTCCACTACCGGCTGCCGCACTATGACTGGCTGGTGCAGGCCGCCGCCGACGTCGACGTGGTGGCCCTCGTGGGCGACCTGGCGGACGTCGTGAACGCCGTCCCGCACGAGGTGCAGGTGGTGGTGCTGCAGAAGTACCTCGAGCGGCTCTCCGACGACGCGCTCGTGCTGGCGTCCTCCGGCAACCACGACCTCGACGGACCCGGCGAGCACGGCGAGCAGGTGTCCGGGTGGCTGCAGCGCTGCGCCCGCGAACGCGTGCACGTCGACGGGACGAGCGTCGACGTCGACGGCACCCGTTTCACCCTCTGCCCGTGGTGGGACGGGCCCGAGTCGCGTGCGGCGGTGGCCGCGCAGCTGGAGGCGGCCGCGGCCGACCGGCCCGAGCGGTGGGTGTGGCTGTACCACTCGCCGCCTGCGGGCACCGTGCTGTGCCGCGACGGGAGGCGTGAGTTTCCCGACCACGAGCTCGCTGCGTGGATCGGGGAGCACGCCCCGGACATCGTGCTGTGCGGGCACATCCACCAGGCGCCCTGGATCGAGGGCGGCTCCTGGTACGACAAGATCGGCGACACGTGGGTGTTCAACGCGGGCAAGCAGATGGGCCGCGTCCCCCGCACATCACGCTCGACACCGTGGCCGGGACCGCCGAGTGGTTCGGCGTGTTCGAGACCGGGACGCTCACCCTGTAGGCGCTGACGCTGCTCCCCCGGCGGGTCAGTGCTGGTGGTCGCCCTCAGGGTCGCGGGCTGAGCCCGTGCGCGCGGGCGGCGTCTGGTGGTGCACCAGGGTGTCGAGGATCTGGTCGACCATGCCGAGGTGACCGGACTGCCCGGCGAACTGTGCCTTCACGTCGACGAGGTACTGCGTGAGCCCATCGAGCCGCGCTGCCGTCGTGCGCAGCACGCTGAGAGCGGCTCCCGGCCGCTCGCGCAGGAAGCCGAGCGGATCGTCGACGACGCGCACCTCGACCGGCGAGGTGGCCCGCACCGTGGCCGTGGCGCTCTTGCCGAGCACGGCGGACATCTCGCCGAAGACCGAACCGGGCGAGTCGATGCGGGCGAACGGCGTGCCGTCGCGCTCGACCGTCACCTCGCCCGAGACGAGCACGAGCATCCGGCCGGGCTCAGCGCCTTCGGCGATCAGCACTGCGCCCGCCGGGAGCGCCTCGAGCGGGAGATCGGCGCACATCGCCAGGAGCTCGGACATGTGCGCCAGTCTGCCGGACGCGGTCCGCCGGGTGTGGTGGGGTGTCGTCCATGGCTGAGAAGGTGAGCGGGCCGAGGTCCTACTTCCCGTCGATCGAGAAGAAGTACGGCCGGCCAGTCGACGAGTGGTTCGCCGAGCTCGATGCGGTGGCCGACAAGCCGCACATGGAGCAGGTGGAGTACCTCAAGGCGACTTTCGGCATGGGACACGGGCACGCGAACGCGATCGTGGCGGTCTACCGCGCCGGCAGCTGAGCTCTACGGCTCGGCGAGGGGCGGGACGGGCGACGAGGGCGCTCGGCAGGTGCAAGACTCCGGCAGGAAGGCCGACACGGAGCCGGCAGGACGACCTCGCGGGGTGATCGAGTGAGCATCATCGACGCACGCGTCCGCTTGCCTCAGGACCGCCGCGAACGGGCCCGATATAGGGCGCCCTCTCGCCAGACCGAGCAGTACGACCGGGTGCTCAACCTCTCGGACAAGATGAACGCCGGATCCCTCGCGGCGCTCCTGGTCGAGCTCGATGCCCAGGGCATCACCCACGCAGTGATGCACGCGGAGTCCGAAGGCGGGGAAGACGCCGACGGGCTCAACGACGCGCTGCGGGTGGTGCTCGACCAGCACCCGGGACGGTTCACCGGGATGGGATGCGTCGACATCGGGCTGGCCTCACCCACCGAGATGGTCCGCCAGGCGGTCCGCGCCGCCGGACGAGGGTTCGCCGGGGTCTCGTTCCAACCGGCGTTCTTCGGCCGCGACATCGACGACCGCATGCTGTACCCGCTCTACTCGCGGGCCGAGGAGCTCGGGCTCGTCGTGGCCGTCCATACGGGCATCACGTACAGCCGGATGCACCCGATCCGGCACGAGCGCGCCGAGCTGCTCGACCAAGTGGCGTGCGACTTCCCCGACCTGCGGCTCGTGGCCTGCCACGCCGGCTGGCCGTGGGCCACGGAGTTCGCCGCGGTCGCGCGGCGTCACCCCACGGTCTTCCTCGAGTTCGGCGGCCTGGCCCCCAAGTACGTCGCGCGGGCCGGTACCGGGTGGGACGCCTTGTTCGGCCTGATGCCTAGCGTGCTGCGCGAGCAGGTGCTCTACGGCAGCGACTGGCCGGTGATCGCGCCCTCGCGGGCGATCGGCGAGTGGCGCGGCTCAGGGCTGCCGGAGGCTGCGCTGCAGGCGCTCCTGCACGACAACGCCGCGCGCCTCTTCGGCCTCGGAACGGCTGGATGACCGCTCGTCCGCCCGAGTCTGGGCTCACGGTGGCGCGGGAGCTGCAGCACGCCGCCACGGCGGCACCGGACGCCGCGTTCCTCCGCACCCGCGGGTCGCAGCTCACCTACCGGGAGTGCGCAAACCAGGTGCAGGCCCTCGCCACGCGGATGCGCGACGAGGAGGTCCGGCCAGGATGCGTCGTCGCCCTGCTGATGGGTACCAGCATCGAGCAGGTCGTCCTGTGGTTCGCGCTGAGCCACCTCGGCGCCGTGCACGCCCCGCTCAACACCGCCCTGGCGGGCGACCTTCTCGTGCATGCCCTTCTCGTCTCCCGGGCGGAGGTGCTCGTGGTGGACCACGCACACCGAGCGGCGGCCGACGACGCGATCGGCCGCCTCGCGGCTCCCCCGCGCCTGCTCGACCTCGACGCCCTCGTCCGCGGCGCGTCCGCGGACGGCCAGGCCACCGAGCCTGCCGACGTCGACGAGCTCGCGACGGCGACCCTGCTGTTCACGTCGGGCACCACCGGCAGGTCGAAGGCGTGCGCGCTCTCGCACCGCTATCTCGTCCGGCAAGCGCAGCTGCACGCGCGCAGCATCGGGGCCACGGCCGACGACGTGCTGTTCACCCCGTTCCCGCTCTTCCACATCGACGCCGCCACCCTCACGGTGTGCGCAGCGCTGGCGGTGCGGGGCACGGCGGCGCTCGCCGCCCGGTTCAGCGCGTCGACGTTCTGGGACGACGTGCGCTCCCTGGACGCCACGGTCTTCAACTTCATGGGCGCCACCCTGACGATCCTGTGGAAGCAGCCCGCGTCGTCGCACGACCGCGACCACCGCGTGCGCCTCGCCTGGGGTGTCCCGCTGCCCGACTGGCACCACGCGTTCGAGCAGCGGTTCGGACTCGAGGTGCGGACCGTCTACGGCCTCACCGACGGCGGGGTACCGGTGTACGACCCGCTCGTGGGACCCCGACGCACCCACACGGCCGGCCGGGTCCTCGACGAGTTCGAGGTGCAGATCGACACGTCGAGGTGCCGCCCGGGCGATCCCGCAGGAGTCGGCGAGATCCTCGTCCGGGGGCGAGAGCCCGGGCTGACCATGAACGGGTACTACGGCGACGCCGGCGCGACGGCGCTCGCGGTCATGGACGGATGGGTGCGTACCGGCGACCTAGGCCAGCTCGACGATGACGGCTTCCTCGCCTTCCGCGGCCGACTGAGCGACTCGATCCGCCGCCGGGGCGAGAACATCTCAGCCCTCGAGGTGGAGGAGATCATCCAGCTGCACCCGCAGGTGTTGGAGGCCGCCGCGATCGGCGTGCCGAGCGAGCTCACCGAGGAGGACGTGCTGGTGTACGTCGTCCCACGACCCGGGACGCCGCCTGCCCCGGACGAGGTGCGCGCGCACTGCCTGGAGCACGGCCCCGCGTACATGGCGCCACGCTACGTGCGCCTCGTCGACGTGCTCCCTCGCACGCCGACCGAGAAGGTGGAGAAGTTCCGGCTCAAGGAGCAAGGGATCCCGCCCGGCACGTGGGACGCCGAGGCCTGAGCCGACTTCTCGTCCCGATCGGTACGCGGACGGCGCCCGCCCCCGAGGGGCCGGCGCCGTCTGGCAGCGCGACGCGGGCTTCAGACCCTGACCCCCACGGGCGCGCTCGGCACGGCGGCGAAGATGGCGACGTCGTCGGTGGTCCGGCGCAGGTGCACCAGGCCGAGGATCGCCAGCAGGAGCAGGATGGCGGCGGCCCCGAACATCACCCACGCGGCGATGATCGCGATGGTGCCGAAGATCGAGAAGGCGTAGGCGTTGAGCAGCATGCCCCGCAGGGTCTCGCCCATGAACATGGTCGTGCGCAGCTGCCCGAGCTCGGCGTCCTTGCTACCGCCGGCGAGCCACTCGGCGCTGACCTCGGAGTAGGTCTTCCCGTTGGCCATCTTCTCGAGGTGCACGGAGATCAGGTCGGAGTAGGCCTTCGCGAGCTGGCCGTTGTCGACCGACTGCCCGGCGTACTGCTGCAGCTCGGGAGGCAGCTGGGTGGTGTCGCTGGTGAAGGTGACCCTCTGCGCGGCGAGCTGGTCGTGCACCGTGCTCTGGGCGAAGGTGCCGCCCCACAGCAGCAACCCCCCGGCCACGGCCAGGACGCCTGCGAGGACGAATCCGGTGACGGAGAGGGTCTTGTCGAACGTGCGGCGCCGCATGGCGGTCATCTCCTTGCTCTGCCGCCCATCGAAGGGGCGGCCCCGGTGGTTGATCGTTCAACCATCATCTTGCCCCTTCCCGAGGGGTCACGGCGTCGCCGTCGGACCCCACCTGAGCGGCCGTTTGTCCTTCCGAAGCCCCAGGAAGCAGGACCTCCGGCCCCCACCCTTCGGCGCCGGGCGCCGGTCGCCGGCGGTGGCTTCAGGCGCGCCCGCGCCGCGGCGTCTTCGCGGACCGCGTCGTCTCGAAGGCCGTCACGAACGTGTCGACGAGGAAGTCGAAGCTGCGGTTGATGTCGCGCGGCAGGCCGAACCCGTGGGCGTTCTGCAGCATGACCCAGCCGTGCAGCGCGGCCCGCAGCGAACGGGTGGCGTCGATGGCCGAGTCGCCGGCGAGGCCGTAGCCGGCGAGCACGTCCACGACGACGGACACCACGCGGTTGCTAGCCTCGGTGTCCTCGAGGTCGTCGGCCTCGGGCAGCCGCTGCGCCGCGGCATACCGACCGGGGTGCCGGACCGCCCACGTGCGGTAGGCCGTCGCGAGAGCTCGGACGCCGTCGCCGCGCGCCTTGCCGACCGCTGCGCGGGACAGCACGTCGGCGAGCTCGTTCTTCGCACGCACCGACATGCTGCGCTGCAGGTCGTCCATCCCCTCGATGTGCTTGTACAGCGAGGGCTGCCGCACCCCGAGCTGGTCGGCGAGCGCGGCGAGGGTGAGTGCGGGCAGGCCGACCTCGTCGGCGAGCTGCTCGGCGGCTCCGACGACTCGGTCGTTCGTCAAGCCGGCCCTAGGCACGCGGCGCCACCTCGCCGAGGAAGCCGGTGACGACATCGGCGACGACGACCGGCTGCTGGGACTGCGGGTAGTGCCCGGCGTCGGGCACCATGAGGACCCGGCCGCCGGTGCGGGCGGAGATCCACTCGGCCTCGGCGCTGGGGTCGCTGAAGTCGGGGTCGAGACCGCCCATGACGACGAGCGTGCGTGCGCGCACGTCGGCGAGGCGCGCCTCGGCAGGGGCGTGCGTGGTGCGGGTGGTCAGGGAGAACGCCTTGGCGTAGCCCGGACGCCGCAGGCTCTCGACGACGTGGGCGGCGTACGCCTCGAGGTCGGCCGGCTTGGCACCCGCGTAGAGCCTCGGCAGGTATGCCTTCCACGCCGCCGCCGCCCACGCGGGCGCCATGGCGACGCGCATCGCGGCCTTCATCAGCGGGTTGACCGCCGGGTCCCGGACGAAGGGGCCGACGAGGACGAGGCCGGTGACGAGCTCGGGACGCTCGGCCGCGGCGATGACGGCGGCGCCGGCGCCCATCGAGTTGCCCACGACGACAGCGGGACCGCCGAGAGCTTCGACGAGGGCGACGATGTCGCCAGCCGTCGCCGCGTCACCGTAGCGGACGAACGTGGTGTCGCTGTCTCCGTGGCCGCGCAGGTCGGAGCTGGCCACGCGGTAGCCGGCGGCGACCAGCGCCGGGGCGAGGAAGCGGTACGAGGCGCGCAGGTCGCCCATGCCGGGCACCAGCACCACCAGGGGGCCGGCGCCTGCCACGTCGTAGGCGATCCGGCCCTCCGGCCGGATGAGGAACGAGGTGGCTCCGCCGTGCGGGAAGGTGGTCATGGCGGGGACGATACTTAGCCCCGTGGCTAATGTCAATAGCCAGGCGCACCGCCGACGCCGCTAGCGTGACCCGTCCCAGCCGGCAGTGCCAGGAGTGCCTGATGACCGAGCGATTGCACCTCGCGGGGGATCTGTCCATCGACGTCACTGACGTCACGGACGTCACAGATCAGCCCGAGGTGCCCGAGCCAACCGGCCCGGCGTCCCTCGGGGGGCGGGTCTTCGATGCCGCCACCACACGTCCGATCGCGGGCGTGGCCGTCGCGGCCGAAGCAGTGTCAGGTGCCGGCGGCGAACGGCCGGTTGGCTTGGGCCGCGGCCGCACCGACGTCCACGGGGAGTTCCGCATCGACCTCGCGCCGGGTGCACGGGACGCGCTCCTGTCGCTGCGCGCGACAGGACGGCCCGGTCTCCGGTTCGAGGTGTCAGACCCCGTCGCAGGCCGGCTCGCGACGACCGAGGCCGTCCCCGTGGTCGCGGTCGACGTCCGCGTGGAGATCCCCGTGTCGATCCCCGTCGACGCGGGCATCCCCGACGCCGCCTGGACCGAGCTCGCACGACGGGCGCGGGACCTGCGGATCGCTCGGGTGTGCGACCTCGTGCAGGAGCTCTGGACGGGCTCCCTGGCTGACGCCCTCGGCGGCGACCGCGCCGCCTCCGGGGCGCAGCGGGCCCTGCTGCTGCGCCGTGTCGAGCAGGAGTTCCTCGACCCGACCGGCGCACTGCGGGCGGCCGCGCCCGACCTGCCCTCCTGGGCCGCCCTGGAGGATCCGTCCGCCCGGGCCGACTACGTGGCCGGCCTCCGGCTCGACCAGGCTGCCCTCCCGCTCCGCGAGGCCGTCGAGGACCTGCTGGGGAAGGTCGACGCCTTCGACCGCATCGACGAGGTCGACTGGGTGTTCCCCGCCGATGAGCTGGGTGCTGACTCCATCGGGCTCGCGCTGAACAAGTACTCCGACTCGTACAAGAAGCAGCAGCCCGTCGATCTCGAATTGCCCGGGTACCACACCTCTCCCGTGCGATACCGCGACTACCTTCTCGCCATCTGGACCACGCCCTCGTCAGCCTCGTACTTCGGCGCGGGCCCCCAGCCCACCGCGGGGGAGGCCCTTTCGCAGGTGGAGACGAGGTTCCACCAGACGTTCACCACCACCGACGACGCCGACAGGTCCGCGAACGAGGTGCTCATCGCGATCATCACCGAGGTCCTGACGTCGCCGGCCGGCAGCGGATTCGGCTTCGGCGTCCCCGCCGCAGCCGTCCCCGCGCGCGGCGCCGCCACGGCCCGCACCTACCTCGACCAACTGATCGCGCTCACGGGCCTGGGGGCCGCCGAGCTCGGGCTGCGGTACCGGATCGACCTCGGCCGAGAGGACCACGAGACCTCCAGCCCCGTGCGCGAGAACATCCACGCGCTCCAGGGTTTCTTCCGCGACGGCTTCCAGAGCGCACCCGAGCCCTGGCACGCCACTCCCGACGTCCTGAGCGGGCCCATCGTGCCGGTCCGCCGGCAGGGCATCGCCCCGTTCTTCCTGTACTACGAGGAGTGGGCCCGCCAGCAGGACCCGTTCTTCCCGGAGAACCTGCTCGACCTGCGCCTCCTCCTGCCGGTCACCTGGGGCGCCCAGGAGAGGGGCTTCCTCGAGAAGATGGCCACGGGACTAGTGCCCGCGCAGCTCACGAGCGCACCGACCTGGCGCTTCGTGCGGACGGTCCTCACGCTCAACGACGCGCTCCAGGAAGGGCATACGCACTACCGCAACGGGGAGTTCGAGCTAGCCCGCCTCGCCTACCAGCGGGCGGCGGGAATCGCCGTCGACGCCTTCATCGACACGTCGTTCACCGGCACAGACGTCACGGCTGCGTTGGTCGCGCTACGCAAGGCGCCCGTCGGTACCGCGAAGGACCTCGCGGCGTACCTCGACCCGCTCAAGACCGCCCTCAGCGCGCTCGACTACGGCATGAGCGCCGACGACATCCGCGACCTGATGGCGGTGCGCCTGGTGGTGTGGACGCTGTACGTCCTACCGGTCTGTCTGGGTGACACCCTCCTTGCCCTCGGCGACTTCACCCGCGCGTCGTTCCACTACGGGTTCGCCTCCCGCACCCTGATCGCAGCCGCCAGCGAGTCGGACGCCGGGGGCTACAAGCCGTACTACCTCGACGACTCGAAGCCGTACGACCGGGGCAACCTGCCGTACACGATCGTCCTGCACCAGTTCGACCGGGATGCCCCCGGATACACCCGGTACCCGCCGGAGGCCGAGCGGGACGAGTTCTACGACACCTCCACCTACGACGCCGTCGAGGAGTTCGCGGCCGACCGCAGCGCGGTGCTGTCGAGCCCGGTCCAGAAGCGGCTCTTCAAGCTGCGCCACGCGAACGCGCTGCTGGAGTGGGCCGACGAGCTCTACCGCTCCGACACCGCCGCGGGGATCGCGCGCGCCCGCGAGCTCTACAAGGCGGTGCTGTGGATGTGGGGGGAGACCGTCCCCATCGAGCCGCGCTGGCCCAGCGCCAACCCGGTCCTGTCGCTGCCGCCGGGCTTCCTTCCGCACGTCGAGAACCCCGCGATCGTGTCCCAGAAGCAGCGGGCCCGGCTCGGCTTCTTCCAGATCGACGCCGGACTGAACTACTTCGGGCAGCGCGACGACGTCGTGCCCGCGCTCCGCTACCGGCCGCTCAAGGAGTCGGCCGACCGGCTCGCCGCCCTCGCGAAGGCCGCACAGACCGACTTCCTCGACTACACCGAGAAGGTGGAGTCAGCGCTCGTCGCGCGGATGCAGCTCTCGACGCTCCTGCAGAAGGGGACCCTGCAGGCGTCCATCGCGACCGAGCAGATCGGCATCGCCCAGCACGACGTGGCCATCGCCAAGGACCAGGCGGCGGCGGTCGAGGTCGCGATCAAGGCCAAGCAGGACGAGATCGCCAAGGCCGACAGCCTGTTCTCGCAGTTCGGCGACTTCTTCGACGGCATCAAGAAGACGTTCACCTCGCTGCCCGACGACACCCAGTCGGCCGTCAAGTCCGGCGTGATGTCCCAGGCCACGGGTGACGAGCTCGTGGGCGAGGGGATGCTGGGGCTCGGGGCAGGAGCGTCCGTCCTCGCCGGCTACGGCATCTTCGTGTACGCGGGCTACACCGCGCTGAGCGGCATGGAGGCCGCCGCCAACAAGCGGCACGACGAGCTGATCACGCTAGACACCAAGGGGCGGGCGGCTGCGCAGGAGGCGGTCGTGGCCAAGGAGCGCGGCGTGACGATCGCGGGCTACCAGAAGCAGATCGCCCAGGCGGACGTCGACCTCGCCCGCTCGCTGCTCGCGTTCGAGCAGGACAAGGTGCTCAACGTCGGGTTCTGGGTCAGCATGGCGCAGCTCGCGCGGCGCCTGATGCGGCGCTACCTGGAGCTCGGAGCGCGCACCGCCTGGCTCGCTGAGCGCGCGCTCGCGCACGAGCAGGACCGCACCCTGCGCGTCGTCCGGCTCGACTACTTCCCGGAGCGGCTGCAGGGGATCACGGGGGCCGACCTGCTCCAGCTCGACCTCGCCGAGCTCGAAGCGACCTGGATCGACGGCATCAGGCGCACCGTGCCGGTGAAGGTCACCTACTCGCTCCTGCGGGACTTCCCGCTGGCCCTCGGACAGCTCAAGAAGCACGGGCGATGCACGTTCCGCACCGGCCAGGCCGACCTCCGCGCAGGATTCCCGGGCACGCGGAGATACCGGATCCGGGCCGCCTCCACGACGGTGGCGCAGGTCGATCTGTCCGCCCCCGTGCGCGGGATGCTCATCAACTCGGGCATCTCCACGGCCAACCCGGACGAGGCCGAAGCGCGGGTGCTCGTACGCCCGGCCGAGGCCGCTCCGATCTCGGAGTTCCGACTGGCCCAGGACATGTCCGTCTACGGCCTCCCCGACCAGACCCTGCTCACCTTCGAGGGCACGCACCTCGACACGTTCTGGGAGATCAGCTGCCCCCCGGCGGCGAACGGGGCGGCGCTCGAGTCGCTGCTGGACGTCCTCGTCACTCTCGACCTGCGGGCGGAGTTCGTGCCCGACCTCTACCTCGGCGACCTCGCCGCCACCCCGACGACCACACGGCACTGGATCCTCATGCGCGCCAGCACCTTCAGCCAGGCCGGGCTGGCCGCCCTGAGGGCAGGCGCCCCGAGCGCCTCGCTCGTCTTCGACCCGCGGACGATCCCCCTTCCTCGCCGCGAGGCCGGCCGGTCCGTCACGAACGCCGCCGTGCTGCTCGTCAACCCGCCGGCCAAGCCGGTGGCCGCCACGCTCGCGTCGTCACCGCCCGCGGCCCCCGTGCATCTCACCCTGGAGGAGGGTGTGGCCATGTCGACGCTCCAGCCGGACCCGGGCCTTCCTGCGCTACCGCCCACCCCGCTCGACGCCCTGGCCGGAGCGGACCCGGGACAGCGCTACACGCTGACCCTGACCAAGGCCGCCAACCCCGGCGTCGACCTCACCTCCGTCCAGGACGTGGTCCTGGCCCTGGAGTACACGGCAGCGATCGCCTGAGACCGCAAGGTATGTGCGCGGCTGAGCGCCGCCCGAGCACGCATGCCAGCGGCCCGAACCCACGCCCGTCGCGGCGACTCAGCCTGCGACGTAGTGGACCTGGGTGGCCCCGTGGGCGTCGACAAGGGTGAGGCCGTCCGCATCGATGCGGTAGGCCACCACCTTCTCCAGGGCCGCGAGGTAGTGCGCCTCGGTGTCACCGGCGGCGCCGATGCAGGCCATCAGCGTGCTGCTGAGCGGGCCGATGGTAAGTCCCTTCGTCCCGCTCGTCTTGTACGGGCCGAAGTAGGAGTTGCACCCGGTCGAGCCGCTGATGTTCCCCTTGTCCTCGAAGACGGCCGTGGCCTTGGAGGTCGTAGCCGTCGTCTCGACGCCACCCTTGCCGTTGTTGATGCCGGTGGCCGTCCACGTGGGGCCGACGAGCGAGGTGGCGGCCACGCGGTAGGCCAGCAGCGGCACCCCTGACGCGTCGACGAGGGTGAGCGTGGCGGCTGAGGCGATGAAGGAGCGGGCGGCGGCCAGCCCCGCGGTCACCGCCTTCTCCTGCGCCGCCAGCCGCGCCGAGGTGCAGGCCGCCTTCGTCATGGGACCGAGGGTGAAGGTGAGGTTCGCCGACGACTCCTCGTACGACCCGCCGAACCGGTTGCAGCCGGTGGACCCCGTGAGCTCCCCGGACTGGCCGAAGCCGAGGGCGGCGACGGACGACGGATCGGCCTTGATCCCGGTGCCGCCCGCGGGCGTGTACGAGGCCAGCAGCCACGCCGTTCCCGCCAGCACGCCCGAACGCGGGGACGCGGTCGGGCTCACCGCCGCGGAGGCGGACGCGGACGCGGTCGGATCAGGCGACGAGGACGTCCCCGTCGAACCCGACGGGGACGCGCACGCCGCGAGCATGATGGTCACGACCGCTGCAGCCGCGGCCGCAGGAACCGTCCTGCGCCACGCCGACCCGTCCTCACCCATGCTGCGACCGTACCCCCCGGGCGCAGCCGGGGGCTCAATGGCGCGACGCAGACGGTGGCGCCGGCGTGGCGCCGATGTCCCGGAGAGGTATCGCGCTGTCAGAGGCAAGAGGCACCATCTCTGGCATGAGCCGCCACGTTCAGGTCACGTTCGATGCCCACGATCCACGAGCACTCTCGTCCTTCTGGCGAGACACCCTGGGCTACGTCCATCCGGGTCCGCCCGGCGTCGCACTCCCAGCGGGCGCCGACCCGTTGGTCGCCTGGGATGAGTTCCTGGCCCGAGTCGGCATCCCGGAAGAACAGCGCAACACGAGGTCGGCGCTCGAGGACCCGGACGGTCACGGACCTCGGCTGTTCTTCCAGCTGGTGCCCGAGGACAAGGTCGCGAAGAACCGCGTGCATCTCGACGTCCGCGCGGCTCCCGGACTTGCGGCGGACGAACGGATGGTGGCGTTGGAGGCCGAGTGCGACCGACTCCTAGCGCTGGGAGCAACGCGCGTTCGCCGCTACGAGCCCGAGCCCCCGATGAGTGCCGGACACATCGTGATGGCCGACCCTGAGGGCAACGAGTTCTGCCTGGACTGACGCCGCCGCCGAGCGCGACCTGCCCCGCGGGCCTGGTGGCCAGCTCGGTCGAGTCGGTCATCTGCTACCGAAGTCCAGCACCCAGTACCTCCCGTACGGCGACCCGGCCACGTTGGCGTAACCCGCGCCCAGGTCGTGGAAGCGACTCATGATGATGGCGCAGTGACCGGGGCTGGCGAGCCACGCGGTCATCACCTGGCTCACGCCGTCTTGCCCGGCCGCGATGTCCTCCCCCCACCCGCGGGCGGCGTAGCCGGTCGCCGCGATGCGGTCCCCGGGGTCGTCGCCCATCGGCGAGACGTGGGCGAAGAACCGTTCGTGCGCCATGCGACCGGCGTACCGGGCCGCCGCCCGCTGGAGGCTGGCGTTCGCCGCGACCGGCGCGACGGCGGGGAAGTGCTGCGTGCCGCAGCGGCGCGCCTGCGAGCGCGCGACGTTGACCGCCCTCACGAGCCGCGACGCCATCGTCACCGTCGTCCTGGTCACGGTGAGCGCGCTGACGCGGGTCACTGTCGCGCTCGCGTGGGGAGTGGCCAGGACCCGGAGGCGGTAGCGGTAGGTGCCCGCGCTCGCCGGCGCCGCCCAGCGCAGCACCACCAGCGCCCGGGAACCGGTGCGCGAGCGCAGCACGTTCGTCCAGGCCGCGGCCGTGGGCTGGTACCGCTGGAGGACGACGGTGCGACCCGCGCCCCCGCCACGGCTCGCCACGCCCACCGAGACGGCCACGGGGGCGCCGGTCCGCGCTGCCGGGAGCCGCTGCGGCCAGCCGCGCACCGTCGTGCTGTAGCGCGCGGACGCGGCCCGGAGACCCGCATCCTGGGCCGAGCCGGCTACGGCGGCCTGGGCGGGCAGCGACGCGCCGGCAACCGCGAGGCACCCCGCCACCAGGGGCACCGTGAACCGCCGGCGGGCGTACGCCCTCGTCGTCGCTAGCACCCTCGCTGACCCCACCACGGCTCCCTCTCCCGCACGACTGTCCGTCTCTCCACCCATCGTCGGCACGCGCCGGGCCCGGATCCAGCCGGTGCGGGCGCGGACCGCCTTCCTTGCACCCTCCTTAAGGTCACGGTCACCCGGTCGGGCGAGTTGAAGCGGATACCGGACGAGCGGCATCTGGCCGACCCCCCATTGCCGCCGCTGGGCGGCGCGGCCAGACTGACCGACGTGACCGACGTGCCAGGGACCGCACGCGGACCAGCGGGGCTGAGCGGTCGATGGTGAACGGCACCGTCCCGGCGCTGCTGCTGGCCGCGGCCGACCGCGACCCCGACGGAACGTGGCTGCGCACCGACGACGGCACCGCGACGTTCGCCGTGGCCGCCGGCCAGGTCGCCGCGCACGGCCCGGCGGCTCGCGCGAGGCCGGGGTCCGACACGGCGACCTGGTCGTGGTGACGACCCGCACCACCCCGCCGTACCTGCTGTGCTGGCTCGCGCTGGCCTCGATCGGCGCGGTGACGGTGCCCACCGACCCGGCGGCCACCGCGGGCGAGCTCGCCGGGCTGGTCGGGCAGGTCCGGCCACGGCTGCTCGTCACCGACGCGGACCTGATGGCGTCGGTCGGAGGCCGCCGACGTCACCGGCGGGATCGAGCTCGGCGTGGTGACCATCGACGCCCTCGTCGCCGACTGGCGACTGGCGCCGCGGGACGACGCGCCGCTGCCGGGTCCAGGCCGCCCCCGACGACCTGGCCGTGCTCATCCCGACCTCGGGCACGACCGGGCGCTCCAAGCTGGTCATGCAGACGCACCGGGCCTACGCCATGGCCGGCGAGGGCTTCCCGTACTGGATGGAGCTCACCGCCGCCGACCGGCTGATGACCTCGCTGCCGCTGTTCCACATCAACGCGCCGGCGTACTCGGTGCTCGGCTCGCTCGCCTGCGGCGCCGGCCTCGTCCTGCTGCCGCGGTTCTCGGCGAGCGGCTTCCTCGACTCGGCGCGACGGCACGGGGCGACCGAGTTCAACGCGATCGGGGCGATGCTGGAGATCCTGGTGCGCCAGCCGGTGCGGCCCGACGACGCCGACACCGACCTGCGGCTCTGCTACACCGGCCCGTCGCCGGCCCAGGAGTGGCAGGAGGCGTTCGAGGCGCGGTTCGGCGCTGCGCGTCGTGTGCGGCTACGCGATGTCGGAGTCGCCGTACGGCCTGATCTGGCGGCACGGCACCCGGCCGTTCGGCACGCTCGGCTCGGTCCGGCAGCACCCGACGCTCGGCGTCGTCAACGAGGCCCGGGTCGTCGACGACGACGGGCACGGCGCTGGGCGTCGGCGGCACCGGAGAGCTGCTGCTGCGCAACCCGGCCGTGACCCCCGGCTACTGGGAGATGCCCGAGGAGACGGCCGCGCACGATCGTCGACGGCTGGCTGCACACCGGCGACCTGGTGACGGTCGAACGCGGACGAGACCTACACGTTCGTCGCCCGCCGCAAGGAGGTGCTGCGTCGCCGCGGCCAGAACCTGTCGCCGGCCGAGGTCGAGGACGCGATCCTCGCCCACCCGGACGTCCTCGAGGTCGCCGTCGTCGGCCGTGCCCTCGGAGCTCACCGAGGACGAGGTCAAGGCGTTCGTCGTCGCCGGTGCCCGGTCGCGACGCCGGACTTCGACGAGCTGCGGGCGTGGACGGCGGCGCGGCTCTCCGCCTTCAAGGTGCCGCGGTACTGGCAGGCTCTGGACGCGCTGCCGCGCACGCCGACCGCCCGGGTCGCCAAGCACCGGCTGCCGGCGGGGCACCCGCCCGACGGAGTACGACGCCAGCGCCGGCGCTCCGCCCCGACACCGAGGACCCGCCATGACCGGATACCCGACGTCGATCGGCACCGCCGACGAGACCACGATCCACCTGCTCGGCCAGGACCTCGCCGCCGACCTCATGGGCCAGGTCGGCTTCGGCGAGCTCGCGTTCTGGCTGGTCGCGATGCGCCGCCCGACCCCGGGCGAGCTGCGCGTCTTCGAGGCGGTGCTGGTCGCGCTGGCCGACCACGGCTTCACGCCCGACCGTGATCGCCGCGCGGCTCACGCTCACCGGCGCCCCCGAGTCGGTGCAGGGCGCCCTGGCGGCCGGGCTGCTCGGCGGCGGCTCGCGCTTCCTCGGCGTCACCGAGGACGCCGGGCGCTTCCTGGTCGACGCGCTGGCCGGCCTCGACGCCGACGGCGGCAGCGTTCCCCACCACCGACGACGGGCTGGGACGACGCTGGCGCTGCGAGGCCGTGACGCGCCCAGCGTGCAGCGGGGCTGCTACGTCCCGGGCCTCGGCCACCCGGTCCACAAGGACGGCGACCCGCGCACGCCGGTGCTGCTGCGGATCGCCGACGAGGAGGGGCTGCGCGGGCCGCACCTGCGCCTGTTCGAGGCGGTCGGCCGGGTGCACCCGCGAGCGTGCTCGGGCGCACGCTGCCGCTCAACGGCGCGGGCGTGTGCGGCGCGGCGCTGTGCGACCTCGGGTTCGACGTCGACATCCTGCGCGGGTTCGCGCTGCTGGCGCGCGCGGCCGGACTCCTCGGGCACCTCGCCGAGGAGATGCGCCGACCGGTCGGCCTGGCGATCTACGACGAGGTCGACCGGGCGACGGTGTACGAGCCGCCACCCGCGACCGTGGACGAGCCGACCTCCGCCGTGGCTGAGGGCGCCTAGATCCGGAAGAACAGGTTGAGGTAGCGCTCGGCCGAGCTCCATGTCGCCGCGAACGGTGCCGGTGTTGCAGCGCCCGAACGCGGTCAGCACCAGGCTGCCCGCGTCGAACTCGATGTACGCGGGCAGGCTGTCGATGTCGCCCGGCTCGTAGGTCAGCCCCTCGGTCGCTCACCGACACCCGGTAGTCGCCGGCGTTGCGGCCGCTGACCCGGATGCCGATCGTGAACGGCTCGGTCACCGCCTCGGTGCGCACCGTGCCGCGCCAGATCTCGAACATGAACGGCACCAGCAGGTCGGCGGCGTCGCCGGAGAGCCCGTGCGCACTGGCCGGTGCCCTGCCGGATGTCCCACGAGTGCACGCCGTAGTCCATCAGCTGGCCGGCGGCGTAGAAGAACGCCGGCACCGGGCCCATGTACGGGTGGGTGACCATGAAGCCGGTCCAGTCCTCGGGGCCGATCGGCTCGAGGATCTCCTGCATCTTGCTGGAAGTCGGTGCGCAGCCGTTCCATCATCTCGGCCTGCGGCACGCCCGCGGAACGCCGTGGCGCCCTCGTTGACCTTCTCGCTCATCACGCGCCAGGCCGTACGGCTCGGGGACCTCGCCCTTCGCCCCGGGCGGCGTCGAAGGCCCTGAAGTAGCCCTCGGTCGTGTCGACGATGTGGGCGACGATGTCGCGGGTCGTCCAGCCGTCGCAGGCGGTCGGCGCCTCCCATGCGTCGGGCCGGTCGGCCAGCGCGAACATCCGCTCGGCCTCGTCGCGCACCACCCGCAGGATGGTGTCCTTGCCCTCGTACGTCATGGCGTTCCACTCGCTCATGCCTGACACCTCATTCGGAGAGTTGCGGCTCGTCGAGCTGGCGTCCGCCGAAGTACATCAGCGGGTCGCTCAGCAGCTCGATCTGGATGCCGTCGGGGTCCTTGAAGTACATCGACTCCGGGATGCCGAGATCCGGGCCGGCGTACGTCACGCCTGCCTTGTCCAGCCGTCGCTGGACCTCCTCCCACCGGTCGCGTGGGGCGGAGATCGCGATGTGCTGGACGCCCCCGATGGCCTCGATGACCGGCTCGAGGCCGAGCCCGGGGAAGTCGAAGAAGCCCGAGCAGGGTCTGGTTGCCGACGTCGAAGAAGAAGTGCGACGACCCCTTGTAGTCACGGTTCTCGACCAGCTCGACGAGCGGGAAGCCGAGCAGGTCCTGGTAGAACTCGATGGTGCGCTCGACGTCGGAGCAGATCAGGGCGGCGTGGTGGATGCCCCGCCCCGGCGTCGAGGGACGGTCCTGCGGCGCACGAAGATACTTCTCCCGCAGCTCGGCACGTCGGGCCTCGAGCTGGACGAGCTCTGCATCGGTCGGCATCGCAGCACCCTTCGAGATGTAATCTCGCAACTATCCTCCGCCTCGAGACGGTGCGCCAGGGGCGAGCAGGTGCGACCCTCGACTCGACCAGCACGGGCCCACGAGCCGCCGTCCGAGGCTCGCGCGTCGGGCGCGGGCCCTCCCGTTCTCCGGCTGTTGGTGCGACTGGCGCGGCACTACGCTCCGGTCACAACTCGCGGACCCAGCCCAGAGGAGCCGACATGCCGACCGTCATCGGGCACCACGATGTGAAGGACACCGACCACTGGCTTGCCTCGCCCAAGCGAGAAGAGGTCTTCGGCCCGCTGGGTGTCACGAATATCCGAACCTTCGTCAACCCCCAGAACCGCACCCAGGTCGCGGTTCTGATGGACGTAGCCGACCTGGACGCCGTCATGGCGGCGATGCAGAACCCGGCGATGGCCGACGCGATGGAGTACGACGGCGTACTGCCCGAGACGCTGGTGCTCTTGGTGGAGGAGTAGCCGCTCCGGCGGAGCAGTCCGCGCCTACCAGTTGCTCGCTTCGTCGGAGTACCCGGTGCGACCTTGCGACAGCGAGATGGCGATGTGCTTGGTCGTCCCTGCGCAGTTGCCCGTGCTGCTCACGGTCTGTCAGGCGTGGTTGAAGTCGGCGCCGGTGTACTCGCGCTGCTCGACCAGGACCATCCAGTTGCCGGAGTTGTCGCGACACACCGCCTCGACGCCGTAGGGCCTCTCGGCGGGCTCCTGCAGGAACTCGCACACCCTTGGCGGCGAGCTCCTCGAAGGTCTTCTGGCAGTCGTCGACCGCCATGCCGAGACCGTTCATGCCGCCCTCGTCGAGCGAGCGGTTGATCGCGTCGGCCATCTCTGGGGAGAACGGCGGCCCCGGCGTGGTGAGGTGCACCTGGAGCTCGGGCTGGCTGGGCTGCTTGACGGTGCACCACCGGTAGCCGTCGCCCAGGGTGATGTCGGTGTGCTCCTCGAAGCCGAGCACGTCGATGTAGAACGCCTTGGACGCGTCGATGTCCTTCACGAAGACCGACGCCAGGGAGATGTTGGTGATCATGGGCACGACGCTACGACGCCGCGCCTCGCCTGCGCTTCTCCTAGGTTGCGGAGCTCCGCTCGGCCAGCCCCCACATGAAGATGTAGCAGCCGGGGATGTGGGGCGCGCCCTGGGCGTACCGACGTTGGAACTCGCTCGGCGAACAGCCGACCAGCTCACGGAACCGGCTGCTGAACGAGCCCAGACTGGAGAACCCCACTGCGTGACAGACCTCGGTGACGGTCAGGTTGGTGGCCCGCAGCAGGTCCTGTGCCCGCTCGATCCGCCGCTGCGAAAGGTAGGCTGCCGGGCTGATGCCGTACGTCGCCGTGAACAAGCGCTGGAAGTGGTACTTGCTCATGCCCGCGACTGCCGCCAGGGTATCGAGATCGAGCGCATCGGCGTAGTTTCGATCCGCATGATCACGCGCCCGACGTAGATGGGGGCGGGCATCGTCCGGGACCCTGATGCTCACGGACGCACCGACGCTCGGCCCGCGCCGGGCCGCCCGAGCTGTGCACAACGCTTCCGCCGCACGCGCCAGCGTCGGGTCGACACCACCATTCCTGCGCTCCTCCGAGGTCGGAACCAGACCAGCATAGAAGCGACTCCGGACGGCCACCGGTGCCAAACCACAGACGATCGCGATCGGCACATCGCCTCGGGTCGGTTCTAGGCCAACTCAGCCAGCGGTCCCGCTATCGGCACATGTCGCGCGGGCAAGGCGATTGTCAGTGGCGGGTCCAGATGGCTTGAGCGCCTGGTGCGCAGAGCATCGACGTGTTGAGAACTGTGTTGTGCACGTCCTCGTCGGAGATGTTGCCGAAGATTCCACACAGCAGGACGAGGTCGGCGGGGACGCTCCCGATGTAGGTATCGGTGGTAGACGCGGGTCACCTCAGACGGACTCAATAGAGGTCAACCCAGCATTCGCGAGCTCCTCAGCGGAGGCGGCAGAGTTGTGAGGATCCGCCTCAACTGGGCGTTCTAGAACGTCGGTCGCTCTTGGGTGCCCGTCCAGCGCCTGGACGACGTCGTGGCCCTGTCCAGCGCAGGAACTGATCAGCCGCACGGTCCCAGGAGGGGCCACGCTCAGGTTTTCGCGTGTTCGTGAGACGACGACCGCTAGCCGCTGCGAAAGTTGCGGCGTGGGATCGGCGTAGTCCCGATGCCATCTCGCCCAGTGCGACCTCTCGCAGCCCAGGGAGATGGCGTCG
Organism: uncultured Actinomycetes bacterium; assembly: GCA_963778785.1. Lineage (GTDB taxonomy): Bacteria > Actinomycetota > Actinomycetes > S36-B12 > CAIYMF01 > CAVZVV01. Next base: position 16,608 of record CAVZVV010000034.1, on the reverse strand, counting down.
CCTTGACCTGGACCACGCAGACTTCCGTGCCTTGGGGGATGGCAGCCTTGAGCCGCAGCATGGTGCGACGCGAGATGCGCTCGCGGCTGGACGCGATCGCTGCCGAGGCCGGACGCCGCGCCTCACCGCCCCCACGGGCCGATAGCGTGCCGCCGCGCGGCACGCAGAACGGATATCACTCACATCTCACGACAACGACCCGGCATCATGTTGCACGTGAGCAGCGAGTCGCATGCGATAGCGATGTCGGCCGAGCTCGCCGACGTGTGCCGATCCCTCGCCGCGCGGGAGCCCATCTTCCACCATCCGGAACTCGGTGCCAGCCGCAGCGACTTCGATGCACAAACGATCGCTGACTACTGGGAGGTCGGCGCCTCAGGTCAGGTCTACTGGCGCGAGGAGATCTGGCCGGTCCTGGAATCGCGTTACTCGGATCCCGCCTACGAGGACGAGTGGGAAGCCACGGACTTCTTCTGTCGTCTTCTCGGCACTGATACGTACCTGCTCACCTACATTCTGCGGCAGGGTGCTCGGATCACACGTCGTGCCACCGTGTGGCGCCGTGCGGAAGCGACCTGGCAGGTCGTCTACCACCAAGGGACCATCGTCGACGCGGGTTGACGGAATCACGCACCCGAGGCCGCCTGGGCTCCACCGCCGACCGTGGCGAACCCCCCCGTGCCCGAAGTTCTGGCACGCCGAACGGCACGGACCCGAACGACCGCCGACCCCCTCGGCGGAGGCGCCTCAACCAACGTTTTCCGCCGGTCAGCGGAGGGCGTGGGATTCGAACCCACGGTGACGGGGATACCGCCACAGCGGCTTTCACGATCCATCTCCCCGCATGTTCGCCCGTACCGCCATCACCCTTCGCCTGGAAACAAGGGGAATCCGCGACCGTGTCGGTTTCGTGGTAGATCTTGGGGCGAACGAGGATCGCGGGCGGATCGGTGGGCGTCTGACGGTTGGACAGACTGAGAGCAAGGGGGCGTCGACATGGCACGGATCAAGACGGCCGCGTCCATCGGGCTGATTCTCAGCCTCACCGCTTGCTCGCAGCACAACGGCTCCACCAGCGGGACACCTGCGTCCCCCACCACGGCGTCGACCGGCACGCTGACAGGACTGGTGCGGATGTACGGGGGGCCCATGAACCCGCAGACCGGGAAACAGGCTCTCAATGGTTCACCCGGCCCGGACTGGACCGTCAAGGTGCTGTCAGGTGCGCAGACCGTCGCCGAGGCGAGGAGCGACGCGGCTGGCAAGTTCCGTTTCACCCTTGCTCCTGGGCGCTACACGCTCGCCTGCGGGCAGGAGCCGGGCGTCACCGTCGTGGTCGGGCAAACGGTGTCGGTCGACTGCGACGTTCCTGTCCCGTAGAGGTCCCAGCCCCCACCTCAAGGGGCTCTGCAAAGCGAACGAGAACGGCACGTCGGTTCGGGTGGCATTGCTGCCCGAGCGCCAAGTCCGCATGGAAGAGTGGCGGGATGGGTTCATCACGGTTGTCCATCCGTTCCGAGGACTCGATGCTTTGCATCGGATGCAGAGGGTCGGTCTTGTCCGTCGGCTCCGTCGGCTCGGTGCTTTCGATCGGGTGTGTGGGTTCCGCGCTTTCCGTTCTCTCTGTTGGTTCGTTCGCCAGCGTCGGTTCGATGCTGTCAGCGGCATCGGTCCGGTCGATCATGTCGTGGCGAACGAAGCGAGGCGTCTTGCAGACGCGACCGTCACGGAGCGCAAGCGTCGTCTGACCCCTCCGAAGCGGTGCCTCATGCATCAGCCCAGATCCGGAACGCGACACAAGTCCTGCCCCACGAAGTGAGCGTGAATGGCACCTCTCTGTTGTCAAGAGGCGCGTGGCGCGGCAATCTGTCGGTGGGGTCCGGGTTGTGGCTTGATCGAAGAGTCGACCGTCGGGGCTGGGTCGGCCGCGCTGATCTTCGTAGTCGCCCCCATCTGCCCTCCCGGGCCCCCCTGGGCTGCCTGGGCGTCGGCGACGAGCTGGTGGTAGATCGCGTCGCTGATGCGGCGCTTGAGGCAGCGGCGGGCTTCCTTGGGCGTCTTGCCCTCGGCGACCTTGCGCAGGTAGTAGCGCCGGCCCTCGCAGTCGAACCGCAGCTGCGCGATCGCCGCGATGCGCAGGGCGTGGTTCAGCCGCCGGTTGCCGCGCAGGTTCACGCACGGGCGTGCATCGCCGGCTGATCCCCACAGGCTCGGGGCGCTGCCGTTGTATGACGCGAAGTGGTGCTTGTCCGGGAAGCGGGACACGTCGGGGACCTCGCCGATCACGATCGCGGCAACGACCGGGCCGACACCGCGCACGTCGGTGACGCTAGTGCCGGTCTCGGCGACCACGGTCTTGATCTGCGTGTTGATCTCCTTGATCCGCTTGTCGACCGCGACCAGGCCTGCGATCTGGTCCAGGACGAGGGCCTTGCGGACCTTACCGACCTCGTCGCGCGGGCGCACCGAGGCCAGCAGCGCCTTGGCCTTGGCCGCGGTCAACCGCCGAGAAGCCCCGCCAGGGATGAGGATCTGCAGCTCGCGGTGGATCCGGCAGACCGCCTGGGTGCGCAGCCCGACCAGTTCGTCTCGCCGGTTGGCCAACAACCGCAGCGTCTCGGCACGCTCGTCGATACGGACCTCGAGCAGGTCGCTGTGCAGGGAGGCCAGCGCCACGGAGTAGGCGTCCACGTCGTCGCTCTTGCGCCCGCTGGTCGCGGAGAACGCCCGGACCAGCGAGGACTTCTTGCTCGGCACGTCGAAAACCGTCTCCCCGCGCGCGACCAGCCACTGGGCCAGGTTCTTCCCCACCCCGGTCGCGCCCTCGACCGCCCACTGGCGGTGCCGCCAACGCCGCGCCAACGCCATCAGCTCGGCGAACCCGGCCGTTGACTGCGCGAACGTCCCGCGCGCCAGCACCGTCCCGGCCGCATCGACCACGACCACCGCGTTGATCCGCTTGTGCGGGTCCACCGCGATCTTCACCACCGACTTCTCAACCACGCTGACCTCCCAGGCCGTCACGGATGAAGACGGGGACGGCAGTGCTACTTCGGGCCGCGCAGTCCTCTCTCGAGCCACTCCCCGAAAGCGGGTGCCAGGCGCGATCGCAAGCCATTCGCGAGCCACAACCCGAAGGCTGGGCAGCCGGTTCGCGAGCGACGCGCCGGCACCTGACCCGAAGCCTCGCGCAGCCCCGGGCTACCGAGAAGTCTCAAGTAGCCGGTTCCTTCTCGGCTCTGCCATGCCGCGGAGGGTCAGGCGGCTCCGGCGATGAAGGCGGCCACGACGTAGTCGGCGTGGCGGTCCAGGTTGCCGCGGGCGCGCTCGTAGCGGGTGGTGGTGCGGGGGTCTGCGTGCCGGGCGGCGATCTGGACGTCGCGCAGGGGGAACCCCGCCACCGTGGACAGCCACCGCGCGGTGGTCGCCGGGGCGTAGCCACGGTCCTCCTGAATCCCCCGCACGTACAGCTCCAGGTGCGGGCGGGTCATCGCGAAGACCTCCGTGCCCCGCTGCGCGCACCACGCGAAGTAGGTGCGCAGATCCAGGGCGTACACGTCGCGGGCGCGGCCCGAGTAGCGGCCAAGAACCCGGCAGCGGCCAGGTGAACCGCGCCGAACGGCGCCAGCCGCTCGCGGACCATCACGGTGTTGTTCTGGGACATCACAACCTCCACGGGGACGAGACGGGCTACCCGCGAATCCACACCCCAGCACCGCCGGCGGCATGGCAGAAGCGAGAAAGTACCGGCAGTATCACTCGGGTGGAATCTCAGGAACGGAAGGGGGATCTGCTCCGCTACCTACGCGTTGCTCGCGAGGCGCTGCTTTGGAAGATAGACGGCGTTTCTGAGTACGACGTCCGTCGTCCGCTGGTCCGCACAGGGACCAACCTGCTCGGCCTCGTCAAGCACGTGGCGACCGTCGAGGCTTGGTACCTGGGCGATATGTTCGGGCGGCCGTTCGGCGAGCCGCTGCCCTGGTGGGAGGACGGCGCAGAGGCCAACGCAGACATGTGGGCGACCCCTGCTGAGAGCCGCAAAGAGGTCATTGACCTCTACCGACGCGCCTGGGGCCACTCGGACGCGACCGTGGGTGCCCTGGGCCTGGACGCTGTTGGTGAAGTGCCGTGGTGGCGACCGGACGGAAGCGTGACGCTGCACCGCATGTTGGTACACGTCATTGCCGAGACCAACCGCCACGCAGGTCACGCTGACATCGTGCGCGAACTGCTCGACGGGACGGCAGGGTTCAAGAGTGACAGCGAAAACCTCCCAGCACTCGACGAAGTGGGTTGGTCGGCACACTTCGAACGGTTGGATCGTGCTGCCAAGCAGGCTGCGCAGGACACGGCGAAGTCCTAACGACGCGAGCAGAGGTGCCGCTACCGCTCGCTTGGTGACCGCCCCATCAGGCAGGATTCCTCGCGTGACCGCCACGACTCTGCAAGGCGTCTGGGCGAAGGGACGGGCGCTGCCCACTCCAGCAGATGCGCGCGTGGGCGACTCGTGGACATACCGCCCCGGACCTGATCGCGGCTCTCCGTGACGCGTCGGACGTACGCGCCTGGCGGCTCGACGCCCCCGGTGGCAGGTACGGCCTCGGCGGCCATAGGTGCTGCTGTTCGAGTCCGGTCACTGCTGAGCGCAAAGTGCCGTTCGTGCTCGCTTCCGCCCTGGAGTTGAGGGAGGCTTCGTCACATGAGCGCCGAGTTCCAAGAAGCGTCACAGCGCGAGAACGACGGTCGCTGGCGCCCGGTGATCGCGGGTCTGGTTGTCCTGATCGCTGGGCTCGGAATGGTCGTCTTGGGGCTCCTCTCGTATCCCAGCGAACCCTTGGTTGGTGACCCTGGCAGAAGCGTCTTCTCCGCCCTCTTCGGACTGGTTCTCAGCCTGATCGGGCTCGTCACGACAGTCGTGGGGGCACGGATGGCTCGACGTTCGGCTGCATGACGGTCTCGAGTCAGATGTGCCTGATAGCGCTCCTCCAAACAGACCAGGACCAGGCACTCGCCGAGACTCGAACTACTCCTGGGCCATGATGGCTCGAGGAGTCGCTCGCGGGCTTCCAGCGCAAGCCGGTCGGCTTTGGCAAGGTCGCGCTCAGCGCGGGCAATGCGCTCGTCCCGACGTCGCTTGGCTTCGGATGCGCGGGCCGCGGCTTCGATGACCTTGACCGATTCGACGACACCGCGCGTCACTTCGCAGTCGGGGCACCATTATGTGGTGCCGCCAGGGCCCGGTTGCTCTGAACTCGCTTCTGGATGAGATGCGCGCAGGTGAGCCTGCACTCCCAGACATCCAGCTCGTCCGCCCGCCGCTCACGGACGCCATCGAGGATGCGTGCAAGCTCATCGAGCTGGTCTTGTGACAGCGGGAGCGGCGGGCAGCACAGGCCGCAGTGGGTCGCGCGCGAGCCTGACATGGTCCAGCGATGCGACTCGCAGTCCGGATGGAGCGCGCGGAAGCGCAGCTCAGCCGCATCGTGCTCGATGCGCTCCTCGGGGGTCATGTGCATCGTCGGCGGCGAGTCGCCCAGGTTGTCGATCACGGGGAGACCACATCCGAGACAGGGCTCTCCCGCCGCTGCTTGTTCGCGGGTGAGGTACGTACCGTGCTCCTGCCATTCCCGGCGCTTCACCTCCTGGCGATGATGCCCGCTTCTTCCTTGAGAGCGGCCGCCATCCGCCGGGCCTCTGTCGCGCTGCCTTCAGCTCTTCGGTGAGGGGCATTGCCGTCCACTGCCTCTGGGGGTGTGGTCGGCGCACAGGAGACCATCTAGGTCCACGAACAAGCTCCCTGCGACTCGGGAAGTCATCGAGGCGACAGCGGTCACCCTTCGATGACGGTTGGGAGTTAACGCCGCTGACAGCAGCACCATTCAGGCTGCCCGCCACACCGCCGACAGCGTCTCCGGCTGATGCACCGACATTGCAGCGAACCGCGGTACCGTGCCACCGCGCTCCGGCCCGAAATCGTCCGTTTCGCCCGTCAGCGGAGGGCGTGGAAACCGTCGCCGCCACGCGGCTCCTCCCGAATCCCAGAGCCTTTGGCGGCCGCGGCTCTGCTGCTACGAGCGGCGACCAGCGGAGGGCGTGGTGTCTGAGTTCTGGACATCGTTCACACCTGTGGCGGGACATCGTTCACACCCTGACCTAAGGGGTGCGCGATGGGGATGCCGGAACTGGTCGTGGCCGCGGTCCTGAGCGAGGGTCGGTCCAAGAGCGAGGTAGCCCGCCAGTACGGCGTGAGCCGCCGATGGGTCATCACCCTGGTCCAGCGGTTCCTGACCGAGGGTGAAGCCGGTCTGGTGCCCCGCTCGCGGCGCCCGCACCACAGCCCGAACCAGGTCGCGGCCGCGATCGAGGACCAGATCATCGCGATCCGCAAGGAGCTCGACCGCGACGGGCACGAGGCCGGCGCGGCGACCATCGCCTACCACCTCGAACACCGCCACGGGCACACCCCCGCGGTCAGCACGATCTGGCGGATCCTGAGCGCCCGAGGCTTCGTCACACCCCAACCCCACAAACGACCCAAGTCCAGCTACTGCCGATTCCAGTGCGAACAGCCCAACGAGATGTGGGCCACCGACACCACCCACTGGACGCTCGCGGACGGCACCGGCGTGGAGATCCTCAACATCCTGGACGACCACTCCCGCTACTGCCTGACCAGCACCACGCGGGGGACCTTCAAGGCCCACGACGTCGACCACGACTACACCCAGACCGCCCGCCGCTACGGCGATCCGGCCGCCCTGCTCAGCGACAACGGCGCCATCTTCACCGGCGACTCCCGCGGCGGCGGACGCGTCGCCCTCGAGATCACCCTGGTCTCCCGCGGCGTGCGACCCGTGCACACCCGGCCCTACCACCCCCAGACCAACGGCAAGGTCGAGCGCTTCCACCAGACCCTCAAGAAGTGGCTCCGCACCCAGCCACGGGCCCGCACCCTCGCCCAGCTGCGCGGCCAGCTCGACACGTTCAGGGACTACTACAACAACGTCCGACCCCACCGCGCCCTCGCCCGACGCACCCCGGCCCAGGCCTACGCCGCACGGCCCAAGGCCCAGCCCCGCCTGCCCAAGATCGACACCGCCCACTGGCGGACCCGCCGCGACACCATCGACAACAGCGGCACGGTCACCCTGCGCCACAACAGCCGCCTGCACCACATCGGCGTCGGACGCCCCCACGCCGGCACCAAGATCCTCATCCTGGCCCGCGACCTCGACATCCGGATCATCGACCGCGACACCGGAGAACTACTCAGAGACCTCGCCCTGGACCCAGCCAAGGACTACCAATCACGGCCCGCAACGTGAACGATGTCGCGGGACACCTGTGAACGGTGTCCCGCGACATCACACCAGCGGAGCGCGTGGGATTCGAACCCACGGTGGCGGGGATACCGCCACAGCGGTCTTCAAGATCCATCTCCCGGGATTACCACTTGCGCCGCCATCGCACTTTCCCTGGAAACAAAGGGTTTTCGCGCCCGCCTCTCCGCCCGCGACCCCCCTTCGCTGCAAGATCTGGCACGGATCTGGCACGAAACGGACATCCGCTGGCGCTCACGGCAGGGCGTCGTAGCCCTCCTCCGCCAGCCACGCCCGTGCTCGACCCGACGTGCGCTCGGCGGAGAACACCCGCCCATGCACCCGGTAGTGCTCGTGCCGGTCCAGCGCCGCCTGGAAGCGGCGGAACGCGCCGCGGCCATCGAGCGCGGCGCTCAGGTCCGCTTGGACGCGCGGGTCGGTGATACCCGCAGTGAAGTCGATCATGTCGAGGTAGGCCTCGCGGCTGCCGGCTCCGGGCACCTCGAGCCACAACTCCGGGTCTGGATCCTCACGCGGGTCGAGACCCTCGACCTGGCCGTCCTCGACAATCTCGATCGGCCACGCGTTGCCGGTGACGAGGTCCAGGTAGCCGCCATTCGCGTCACCGAGGACGTCGCCGAGCATGTCGAGGTCCACGGTGATCGCGCGTCGTCCCGTGACCGTGCCCGTGGCTGCTGCGGTCAGCAGCGAGACCAGGACGTCATCTCCTTCCCACCCTCGCGCCCCCAGCGCCTCGCGCAGTGCTTCGGTCTCCACGTCGGTTGACGACGACGGCAGCGCAAGAAGCGCCGCCTCTCCGGCAGCGTGGAGCAGGCCCTCCCGCACCGCATCAGGAACAGCCGCTGCAGCAGCGGCGGGGTCCCGCCGCGAGACCGACGACGTGACTGCCCGCCAGGCAGCCTCGATCGCGTCCCGATTGCTCACCCCGTCACTCTCGCGAACCAACCGGGGCAGGGCAACAAGTCACGTCGTTAGGGACCCGCGGATGCGAGCCCGAACGGCACTTCGCGTGCGCTTGTATGGGGCGTCAGTTGACGGTCGCCCGGGTCCCTGCAACGCCGTTGATGGGTAGCCCGCGGCACTCGTCTGGGGTGGTCCGGCAGGCTCTGTGGGGATCGATCACCGAGACCACTGGTGTGGGGTCCAGCAGTCAACTCACTGCCTGACGCGGTGCTCCAGCAGTTCCTCGAGCGCCAAGGTCCCCTCACTAGTGTTCGAGATGGCGGTGCACGTAGTGGCTGACGCGGGGTGATGCAGGCTATAGAACGACACGCCGGCGTCATAGCCGTGGATCTCAAGGACTTCACCGTCGCGATGGAGCCACACACCGAGTCCGTACTCGAGGACGTCGGGCCCCGAGCCCCTATGTGGGGTGAGCATCTGCCCGACCAGTTCGGGCGACACCACCCGGCCGCCCACGAACGCACGCCACAGAGCGCCGATGTCTGCAACGGTCGAGTAGATGCCCCCGTCGCCGCTGCCGAGCACAGGAAGGTGGAACACGTTGGTTCGCAGTCCCTCAGCGTCCAGGTAGCCCAGTGCTGCAGACTGCGGGAGCTCGTCGGAACGCAGGAATCCTGTCTCTTCGAGCCCAGCGGGGACGCAGACCCGTTCGCGGACGAGCACATCGAAGGACCGTCCCGTCATGCGCTCCGCGATGAGCGCGAGAACGACGTAGCCGCCGTTGTTGTAGGCGAACTCCGCACCCGGGGCCGCCACACGCGGATGGCCGTCGAGGATGGGGATGTACTGCTCGGTCGACCACAGCCGTTGGGCCGGAACCGGCAACTCGAAGTCCCTGATGTCGTCGAAGAGCGACTCGTCGAGGTAGTCCCCGATGCCCGAGCGGTGCGACAGGAGCTGCTCGATCGTGACGTCATCACTGATACGAGGTAGGTCGGTTCCCAGCGGACCCCGCACGGGAGTGTCGAGCTGCAGCTCCCCGGACTCGATCAGACTCATCACGGTCAGTGCCGTGAACAGCTTGGTGCCGCTGGCCAGGCCGAACTGGGTGGACAGCTCGACGGCGGTGACACATCGGCGATCGGCGAGGCCATACGCCGCCGCGGTGATCACCGATCCGGCACGGTCGACGCGCGCGACGCCGGAGAAACCCGACGCGCGGGCGGCGGCGTCAACCTCGACGTCAAAGGCGGTCATGGCAACTCCTCGCCCTTTCATCGGCGTGCGACGGACACCACGGGTAGCAACCGTCGCACGAGTCCGCAGGCATGGGAGTCCAGCCCGCGTGCCAGCGCCCTGGCCGCGAGGTCGTGCAGATCTTCGCTCAAGAGGTCGCCCACTCTCAATCGGACGAGCGCGAGACCTCGAGTCCTCACAAGCACAGGATGCCCGACCGGGTGACGCCTATCGCCGGTTCGCCCGATCGCTTGCGAGCGCGAACGGCACTTCTGCGTGCCCCGGAGCGGCACGCTATCGGCACCTATGCGTGGCGGGCCACGCGGTGCAACGACGCCCTACGCTGACTGGGCTGCGCCCACAGCGCCGAGACCGGCGTGGCACGGAGGAAGGACCAGCTATGGGATCGAGAGTGCCGGGCATCGTTCTTTCCGTCACCGGGATCATTGCCCTGATCGTCTCTCTCACTGGAGGACCCAACCTCGGCATCTCCCGGCGGACAGGGGTCGCCATCGGCGTCGTACTCCTGGTGGTCGGGATCGGGCTGCTCGTCTACACCGCAACCTCGCAGTAGCGGCCATCCGGCAGGCTCGGCGAGCGACCAGGACCGGCACGTCCGGCCTGCGCCGAGCGTGAAGGGCGGTTCGTTCTCACCGAATCGAGTGAGAAGGGCACATCGGCGCGTAGTCGCTTCCAAGTCCAGCAGCCCCGCTAAGGCGGGAACAGGATGATCGTCGGTAGCCTCGTCACGCGGGAAGGCGGACGGTCAAGGGAGCGAGTTGGGTCCAGTTGCGGATGCGTGTGGGTCTAGTCGGTCGCAGCATCAACGTCTGGCTGGTGCCGTTCCTGTTCCTGTCCCTATCCGTCAGTGGTTGCTCGACTAGGGGCGACCAGGCGGCGGCCACGTCTGCTTCACATGCGGGCTTCCCCATGTGCACCACGTCGGTCGGCATCACGCCACCCCTTTCGACCGCGAGGAGCGAGTTCGGTGACGTGCCCGGCAACCCCTTCGCGATCGTCACTACCCATGACGGACGTTGGTCATTCGTCTCACTGGGGCCCTCGATCGGGGTGTTCTCCAACGACTCCTTCGTTCCGCACCTCGTCCAACAACTATCGGTATCAGGCACCAGCACGGGGATGGCTCTGACCGCCGATGGGTCCTACCTCGTCGTGGCCGACGGTGGCTCTGGCGCGACCGTGCTCGACTCGGCGGCGACCATCGCAGGCTCAGGCAACGCCGTGGTGGGCACAATGACCGACCCGGCGCGATCGGGCGCCACCGGCGTCGCGATCTCCCGCGATGACCGATACGTCTTCATCACACAGGAGAAGTCGTCGGCCCTGGATGTCTTCAACCTTGCGGCCGCGATCCGTGGGCAAGACCCATCGTTCGTTGGGGCAGTTCCTCTCGGCGTGGCGCCTGTGGGCGTCTACCGGTTCCCCGGACGGTCAATGGCTGTATGCCACCAGCCAGGGCGGATCCGGACGCGACGGTCTCATCAGCGTCGTGGACCTGCACCGCGCAGAGACCGACCCGGTGCACTCAGTCGTCGCCAGCGCACACGCAGGCTGTAGCCCGGTTCGGGTGATCGTGTCGCCGACGGCGCCATCGTCTGGGTCAGCGCCCGAGGCAGCAACGAGGTGCTCGCGTTCGCCGCCACCACCTTGCGAACCGACTCAACGCACGCCCGAGTGGCCGAAGTCGCCGTCGGTCAAGCCCCGGTGGCCCTGGCATTCCTCGATGGCGGGCGGTACCTGGTCGTGACGGACTCCAACAGATTCAGCGAATTCGACTCAGAGGGCGATGTTCGCGCGGTGGACGTAGCAGCCGGCGCTGGCACACCGACCGGCCGTCGTCGCGCGGGTTGTCGCGGGCGGCTTCCCCCGCGACGTAGCCCAGGTGCCAGGTGGAAGGACAGTCCTGGTTGCCAACTACACGTCCGGACAGATCCAAGCCATCTCAGCCACCGAAATCGCATCGGGTGGTTAGCGCCGTCCCGGGCCACGGAACACGGCCGCAGGAACCGTGGAGCGATGCCGATTGCCGGTTCTTTCTCTCTCCTGTCACGTCTGGGGTGGCCGTTCGGACGTCCGGGGGTGTCGGGTCGCGGGTGTCCCGCCTGTTCCCCCGTGGAGGTGCCCATGTCTGACACCACGACCGTGATGATTCCTAAACCGATGCCGACCTTCGGTGCGGTGCACCTGGCCGCAGCCGGGTACCTGGCCCGGTACTCGGGCCGTACCCGGGAGGCCTACACCCTGGACCTGCGTACCTACTTTGCCTGGTGCTCTGACCGCGGCTCGGACGTGTTTGCGATGACCCGGCCCCACCTCGAGGTCTACGTCCGCTGGATGGAGGAGGAACGCGGGTACGCCCCCGCCACGGTCGCGCGCCGGCTGTCCACCGTGGTCGGGTTCTACCGGTTCGCGGTCATCGACGGCTACCTGGACCGGTCCCCGGCCGAGTACGTGCGCCGACCCCACGTGCCCGAGGAGTCCCAGGTCCTCGGCCTTGACCGCATGCAGCTCGGTGCACTGGTCGCCACCGCTCGCGCCGCCAGCCCCGACGAGGCCGGTCTGATCACCCTGCTCGGGCTGCTGGGCCTGCGGGTCAGCGAGGCCTGCCACGTCAACATCGAGGACATGGGCACCGAACGCGGCCACCGCACCCTGCACGTGGTCGGCAGGGGCAACAAGCCCGCCCTCATCCCGCTGCCGGTCCCGGTGGCCCGCACCCTGGACCTTGCGGCCGGGGACCGCACCCACGGCCCGCTGCTGCGCACCCGCACCGGCCAGCGCATGGACCGCAACGCCGCCACCCGCATCGTGCACCGGTTGGCCAAGCGCGCCGGCATCGAGCACCACGTCGGCTGCCACGCACTGCGGCACGCCTACATCACCGCGGCCCTCGACGCCGGCGTCCCGCTGCGCGACGTCCGGATCGCCGCCCGCCACGCCGACCCCCGCACCACCACCCGCTACGACCGGGCCCGCGGCAACCTCGACCGACACGCCAACTACGTCGTCGCCGCCTTCATCGCCGGAGCCGCCTGAGGCCGCTTGGCGTGACAGGAGAGAGAAGGAACCGGCATTAGCGGGCGCCTCTGAACATCCGCTCACGCCGATGAGCGGTCGTGTCACTTCGCCCAGATTGACGCAATCTTTGTATCGGGGCTGCCGCGTGGCGGGAACGGCTCCTAGGCAGCGCCGACCTTCCTGGGCATCAGAACCAGCCGTACCCCGGTCACCAGCAGCCACACGAGCCAGGCGGCGTAGCCGAGCAGCCCCACGAACAGGATCGGCGAGCCGTCAGCGATCGCGAGGTTGGCCACCCCGGCGGCGATCAGCAGGCTTCCCCCGGCCACGCCGAGCACACGCTGCCACGGCGCCGCCAGCCGACTCGCATGCGCCGCCAGCGCAGCGCCGATGAAGGTGGTGCCGAGCGCCGACAGCGCCAGAGCGAATGCTCCTGCATGCAGCTGCCAGACGAGCTTGAACAGCGGGCTCGGCTCGGCGAGCTCGCCGGCGGACAATACGACTCCGTTCCACAGCACGGCGTAGAGCGCGAAGACCGCCGCGAGAGTCGCGCCCGCGGCCACCGCGAGGCGCGACCAGTCGGCGCCCGCACCCCCGCGACGCCCGACCAGCCCGTGGAGACCGGTCACGAACACGAGCAGCAGCGGCAGGTTCAGCGCCTCTGAGCCGACCGCGATCGCGACCACGCCCCGGTGAACCGCGTGCCAGGCGAGCACCTTCTCGATCGGGTCGCCGTAGCCGGGCGCTCTGACCCAGACCAGCACAGCATTCTGAATGACCAACGACGCTACCAACGCGATCGCCGCCGCGCCCACGACCCGCTCCCCGAACGCATGCTGCTGGGACTCCACAGCTTTGTCGCTTTTGTGCGGAGATCTCACCTCCTACTCCTTCGGTGCGGCCGGATGATCGTGACTCGCCCTCGTCAGCGAACTAAATCAGGTCCGACACCACAAGTGCGTCACAACGCCGCAAGCAGGACGCTCTGTAACGCACTCACATGCCGCTTCGCGGCGCGCAGAAGTGCCGTTCTCGCTCGCCTCGACCTGCCGCGCGGAGTTGCCGGTTGGGCCGAGGAAGTTCTCGGCAAGAGCAGCCGCCACCGTCTGCCGGAGGACTAGCCTTTAGCACCACTACCTCCGAGGGGCGCAGTGGATCACTGATGCAGCGGATCATTCTTTTGGATCTCCGATGAAGGCGTCGGACCGCTTGGAGTCGCCGACGTGGGGGACGACGATTCTCTCGCTCGTGGTCTTCGCGAATCTGCTGCTGTGGGTCCTCCTCCACCCGGCTGATCAGCCGTGGGGGCGCTACTTCGGGGAGATCGTCGGTGTCGAGGCGGTCTTGCTGCTGACGTGCTCGCTGGTCCTGGCCACGCTCCTGCCGGTGATCGAGCGAGCCTTCGACGGGCTCGATCGGGTCGCCCGGTGGCACCGTTACACCGCGGTCACCGGCGTGGTGATCTTGCTCGTGCACCCCACGCTTGCTGGTCTCACGCCCGTGCTCGACGTCTCCCAGCCGGGTCTGAAGCTGGGCAGCGTGGCGATGCTCGGCCTCGTGCTCCTCTCGATCTGGGCGTTGGCGCCTAGCCTCAAGGCCGCGCGCTGGTCGCGGTTCATCCGGCATCTCGCGTCCCTGAGCCACGAACGCTGGCTGACGGGGCACCGCCTCACCGGCCTGTTCGTCATCGCCGCCGTCGTACACGGTGCCGTGGTCGATCCCGTCCTCGCACGGTCGGCCACTCTCAAGTGGACGTACCTGCTCATCGGGGCCGTCGGGACGGTCGCGTACCTCTATCGCGAGCTCCTCGCCCGATTCGTCGTCCCGATCTACGACTACCTCGTGGCCGAGGTCCAGCGTCCCAACGACGTCACCATCGACGTGTTCCTCGAGCCGGACGGACCGGGCCTCACGTTCGAGCCCGGCCAGTTCATCTTCCTCGCGTTCGGAGGCACGAACGGCTGGGAACGCCACCCGTTCACGGTCGCCAGCGCACCTTCCGACGGCCGTCTCGAGGTGTCGATCCGAGCCCTCGGCGACTACACCCGTGACCTGCGCGAGAACCTCCAACCCGGAACCCCTGCCAAGATCGCCGGACCCTTCGGCGCGTTCGACTACCGCCACGGCGGCCAGCAGCAGATCTGGATCGCCGGCGGAGTGGGGATCACACCGTTCATCAGCTGGATCCGGTCCCTGCCCGAGAACTTCGACCGAGACGTCTCCTTCTACTACGCGGTCAACCACGCCGCCGAGGCCATCTTCCTCGACGAGATCACCGCCGCCACCGAGGCGCACCCCAACCTCCGACTCCACCTGGTCGACTCCAGCATCGACGGCTACCTCACAGCCGACCGGGCAACCGCCGACATCGCCGATCCCTCCCGCGCCTCGGTCTACATGTGCGGACCGCCGGCGATGATGACGGCCATGGCAGACGGCTTCCAGCACCAGGGCATCCCCCGCAGTCAGATCCGCTGGGAACAGTTCAGCGTCCGCTGACCACGAACCTGGGCCGCCCAGAGTTAGGCAGAAGCCCGCGCGATCGTGCGCCATTGAGCGCACGCGATGTGATGCGATGACGGAGCGGGGCGGGCCTCCCGCTCGGTGGGTGATCCGAGGATTCTCGGATTGTCAGTGAAGCCCACGGTGAGTAGGAGGCCGCCGTGAACCAACGTTACGAGAAGTCGCGTCAGTACGTGGGGATCGATCTGCATCGTCGTCGCAGTGTGATCGTGCGGATGGATGGTGAGGGCGAGGTCGTCGAGTGTGTCCGGATCGAGAACTCGGTCCCGGCGCTGGTCGAGCAAGTCGCGAAGGCCGGGCCGGGTGCGCCGGTCGCGATCGAGGCGACCTATGGCTGGTACTGGGCGGTCGACGCGCTGACCGAGGCCGGGTTCGAGGTGACGCTTGGCGCATCCGCGTGGGGTCGCGTCGATGCAGAACCGGCGGGCGAAGACCGACGCGCTGGACGCCACGCGAGCTGGCGGACCTGCTGCGCCTGGGCCGGTTGGCGACGGCGTGGATCGCACCACCGGAGATCCGGGAGCTGCGGGAGCTGGTCCGTTACCGGCACAAGCTGGTGCAGCGACCGGGCCGCGGTGAAGGCGAGCGTCCACGCGGTGCTGGGCAAGTGCGGGGTGATCCCGGAGATCGCGGACATCTTCGGCCCGGTCGGGACGAAGATGCTCGACGCCCTGGTGCTGCCCGAGCCGTATGCGCTCCCGGGTCGCCTCGCAGCGGCGGATCATGGCGACGCTGTCCACCGAGATCGCCGGGCTCGAGGTCGAGACCGCGCGCCGGCTCAAGGACAACCCGGAGTATCGGGCGTTGCTCACGATCAACGGGGTCGGTCCGGTGATGGCGGCGATCTTCGTCGCCGAGATCGGCGACGTGCACCGCTTCGCCACCGCGGACCAGCTGGCCTGCTGGACCGGGCTGACCACCCGGGTCGACTCCTCGGACAAGCAGACCCGCTACGGGCACGTGTCCAAGCAAGGCTCGCCGGTTGTTGCGGTGGGCCGCGGTCGAGGGCTGCCAACGCGCCCGGGAGCCCTACCTGGTCGACAAACGCCGGGCGATCATCGAACGGCGCGGCAAGCGCGCCCAGCACATCGCGACCGTCGCCGCGGCCCGGCACATGATCAAGGTCGTCTACTACACGATGCGTGACGGGCACGCCCGATGCCTGGACGCACCCCTGCCGGTCGCGAGTTGAACCGGCCCCCGACGCGGCGTGCGCGCGAGGTCGCTATCGGCATGGCCCGACCCTTGTTGGTCGCGGTCGACTTCATGTGATTGACCCCGCGCACGTCGTTACCGCCGCATCGCTCCATGCACTCCAGCGGCGCAAGCCGTTCGGGCGAAGGAATGCCTGGCACCCCCACGGGTGCCCTGATCCATGACCCATCACTGGAGCGAGACACACCACCCACATCGACCGGTGCCGGCTCGCCGAGTCTGCGCCGAGCAGGGACAGCGTCAACACCGTTCGTCCTCGCCCTCCGGGGCTCCGGGCGCTGCGTGTTGACCCCGCCCCTTAGCTCGGCGCGCCCCACGACCGCCCGCCCCGGCCCGCCCAAGCACGACCGAC
>CAVZVV010000033.1:0-138584 GCA_963778785.1 uncultured Actinomycetes bacterium | reverse complement strand
GAGGTAGCCGGAGTCCTCGAGCACGCTGAGCAGCGCGAACATCACCGCCATCACCGGCACGAACGTGAGCACCATGCCGACGCCGGCGACGAGTCCGCCGACGACGAGCCCCTGCACCCACGTGCCGCCAAGTCCGAGTCCCTCGATCGCGGCAGCGGCGGTCGACGAGACGGGCCCGGTGACGAACGCGTCGAGCGCCTGCTGCAGCGGCGCTGCCAGGGCCGTCGTGGCCTGGAACACGACGAACATGACGGCGAGGAAGAGCACCGGTCCGACGACGGGTGCCGTCACGACGCGGTCGACCCGGTCGGACCACGCCGGCGCATGGCGCTCGGCCGTGCGCTGGGTGGACACGGCCACGGCATCGGCCACCCAGGTGAAGCGCTCGTCCGCGGCGGCGAGCGCAGCGTCGGCCTCGTCCGCACGGGTGTCCGGCACCGGCGGCGCGAGTGCCGCTCCCGTCGGCGCCGCGAGCACGTCGGACACGGCAGTGGCGAGGACGTCGGCGCCGGCGCCGTGCCGCGGATCGACCGCGACCACAGGCACACCCACGGTGTCCGCGAGCCGCGCGGCGTCGACGTGCACGCCCCGGCGCCCCGCCACGTCGACCATCGTCAGCACGACGACCACCCGCCCCGTGCGCTCGCGCACCTGCCGCAGCAGCGCGAGCCCGCGGGCGAGCTGCAGGGCCGGCACCACCACGACGACGACGTCGGGCTGGGTCGCCGCGTCGGCGGCGAGCAGGTCGCGGGTGAGCTCCTCGTCCGGCGACATCGGGTCGAGGCTCACCGCGCCCGGAAGATCGAGCAGTGTGACCGACCCGGCGCCCGGCAGCCGCCAGGGCGCGGTGCCGACCGCCACGGTCGTCCCCGGCCAGTTGCCGACGTCGCGCGACGACCCCGTGA
The DNA here is from genome assembly GCA_963778785.1 of uncultured Actinomycetes bacterium. Lineage (GTDB taxonomy): Bacteria > Actinomycetota > Actinomycetes > S36-B12 > CAIYMF01 > CAVZVV01. Next base: position 137,679 of record CAVZVV010000033.1, on the reverse strand, counting down.
GCCGGTTGAAGAGGGTGGACTTGCCGGCATTCGCGTTACCCACGAGGGCGACGACGCGGTGTCCCTCGGGCACCACCGAACCGACGTCAGCACAGCACGCTGGGGCCATGCCGGGGTTGACCAGCGGGTTCACGTGGCGCCGCCGCCGCGGACGAACGCCACCTCGACGTGCTGGAGCACGCTGCGCGCCAGGGCGAGGCGGTCGTCGGCGACGGCCACCACCAGTCCGCGTCCGGTGGTGCGGTGCAGCGCCCGCACCCGCTCGCCGGGCCGCAGACCCAGCGCGGCGAGCCTGTCCGCCAGACCGGCCGGGCCGCCGGTGGCCACGACCACGAGGTCAGTGCCGGCGGGGGCGGCGTCCAGCGTCATAGTCCTAGCGTAGAGAAACGGTTAGGCAAGCCTTACCTGCCAGAGGTCCCGACTTCTTGGGCGTGTTGTCTCGAACACGTGTTCGAGCATGAGCTAAGCTTCCTGCATGGACGTGGCACTCCAGCCGTCGCTGCTCGACCTGGTCGACGTCGACCAGCGGTCGGCCCCGCACCCGGGACCGCTGCGCGCGGTGCGGCGCACATCGCTGGCCGGCGGCGCCTGGGTCGACCACGTTCCCGGCTGGTTCGTCGGTGCCGACGCGCTCTTCGACGAGCTCGCCGCCCGCGTGCCGTGGCGGGCCGAACGTCGGCGGATGTACGAGCGCGTGGTCGACGTCCCGCGTCTGGTGGCCTGGTACGGCACCGGCGAGGATCTCCCGCACCCCGCGCTCGGCGCGGCCCGGCGGGCGCTGTCGGCGCACTACCTGAGCGAGCTCGGCGAGCCGCTCGCATCGGCGGGCCTGTGCTACTACCGCCACGGCCGCGATTCGGTGGCCTGGCACGGCGACACCATCGGCCGCGGCGCCACTCACGACACCGTCGTGGCCATCGTGTCCTTCGGCGACGCCCGCACGCTCTCGCTGCGCCCCCGCGGCGGCGGCGCCTCCCATCGCTACGCGCTCGGCCACGGCGACCTGCTCGTCATGGGCGGCTCTTGCCAGCGCACCTGGGAGCACGCCGTGCCCAAGGCCACCGGGGCGGTGGGCCCCCGCATCAGCGTGCAGTTCCGACCCGTGGGCGTGGCCTAACCGAGCGACCACCCGGCCTCGGCGTCGGACCCGCCTCGCCCGCGCACGTGGCAGCCCCCGTCGAACGCTATGCACCCGCACCATCCGGTCACCGGATCGTGCGCGGACTTAGCAGCCCCCGTCGAGCGCCATGCACCCGCACCATCCGGTCACCGGATCGTGCGCGGACTTAGCAGCCCCCGTCGAGCGCCATGCACCCGCACCATCCGGTCACCGGATCGCGCGTGGAACGGAGCCCGCCCAGGAGCGGCCCCCCGATCGGCCGTTGGCCGCTGCCCGACCGCGCACCCAAGGGCACCCCGCGAGCGGCCCCCCGGCCATCGCTCCCGTCGGTGACCGGACCATCCGCGCACTTAGGGTCCCCCGGGCCGTCCTATGCGCCCGCTTGATCCGGTCACCGGACCAAGCGGGGCTGGACGCGGCCTGTGCGGGCGCGGCGGGCGCCGCGCTTCGGAGCGGGGCAGCGCGTGCGGGGCAGCGCGGGCGCGGCAGGGCTGGCGCCGCGCTTCGGAGGCGGGGGCCAGTGCGGACGGGGCGCTGCAGGGGCGCGGCGGGTCGCTACAGCTAGGGCAGGGCGCCGCAGCGGGACGGGGTACCCGCGCGAGGACTCGGACGCGTCGGGCCGTCGCCGGGTCAGTGCCCGGGGGGGAATCCGTCAGGAAGCGGCTCGGCGTGCAGGACGAGCAACCGGCGGGTCGGCCGGCTCAGGGCCACGTAGAGATCGCGCGCGCCTGACGCCCCCACGGCCATGGCCGTCGGCTCCACGACCACGACCACGTCGAACTCGAGGCCCTTCGCGTCGGCTACCGCGAGCACGCTCACCGGAGCGTCCAGCGCCTGCAGTCCCGATCCCACGCTCCCCTTTGGCAGCCGCTGCCCGATCGCGCGGGCAAGCCCTTCGCGCTGCCCGCGCGGGACGAGCAGGGCGAGGCGCCCACCCCCGAGCGCCGCCAGTTCGGCGCGGACGGCCTCGGCGACGTCGTCGGCGAGGCGGTCGGGGTCGAGGCGCACGAACACCGGGTCGTCGCCGTCGCGGGCCGACGTCACGGGCGAGGTCGGCCGGCCCGAGGCGCGCAGCACGTCGAGCGCGAGGTCCATCACCGGGCGCGGCGTGCGGTAGTTCACGGTCAGTCGCTCCGTGCTCCAGCGCCCCGGGGCGTACCGGTCGAAGACGTCGGCCCAGTCGCGCACGCCTGCCGCGGAGCCGGTCTGGTCGAGGTCGCCGACCACGGTCATCGAACGGGTCGGGCAGCGACGCATCAGCACCCGCCAGGCCATGGCCGACAGCTCCTGGGCCTCGTCCACGACGACGTGGCCGAAGGCCCACTCGCGGTCCGTCTCGGCGGCCTCGGCCACGCTGCGGCGGGACACCGCACCGGCGTAGCGGTCCAACAGCTGGTCGGCCGTGAGGGTGCTGGTGCCGGTGATCTCCAGCACGCCCTGGGCGTACTCGGACTCCCTCGCGCGGTCAGACGCGGCACGTGCCGCGGCGCGGCGCTCCTCCTCGTCGTCGGCGCCGAGCAGCTCGGCGGCCTCGTCGAGCAGCGGCACGTCCGAGACGGTCCACGGCGAGCCCTTCGGCCGCAGCAGCGCCTCTCGCTCGCGTGCCGACAGGCGGGGGGCGGCCGCCGCGAGCCTGGCCGGGTCGGACAGCAGCTCGTCCACGACCTGCGCGGGCGTGAGCGGCATCCAGGCCAGGTTGACCTCGCGGCGCACGTCCTTGGAGTCGCGCAAGTCGGCGAGCAGCTCCTCGCGGTACGCCTCGGCGTCGACACCGCGCACCTTGGCCAGGGCCGCCGCGAGCCGGTCGAGCAGGCTCAGGACGAACGTGCGTCGGGCCCGGTTGTGGGGCTTGCGCGCGGCCCGGGCGCGGTCGCGGCTGGCCGCGACCATGCCGGGGGTGAGCGTCACGACGTCGCCCTGCACGTCCAGGCGGCGCGGGCCGTCGGGCACGCGCTGCCGGGCGCGCACGGCGCTCGCCACGACGTCGGCCATCCGCAGGTCTCCCTTCAGGGCGGCCGCGGCGGGGTCGTCGTCCGCCGCGGCGTCGATTCCTGGATAGAGCTGCCCGGGGGTCACCAGGACTGCTGCCGTCTCGCCTAGTGCCGGGCAGCACCTGACTCGATGTAGCGCAGGAAGAGCTGGTTCGGACCCACGACCAACACGCCGCTGCGTGCGATGCGGTTCCGGTGGGTGAACAGCAAGTACGCGGCGCGGTGAAGCGCCACGACCGTCTTCCCGCACCCCGGGCCGCCCTCGACCACGAGCACGCCCGGCAACGGCGAGCGGATGATGCGGTCCTGCTCAGCCTGGATCGTCGCGACGATGTCGCGCATCCGGCCGGTGCGCTCGGCGCCCAGGGCGGCCATGAGGGCGCCGCCGCCCTGCACCACGTGGGCGTCGTCGGCCATGGCCTCGAGGTCGAGCACGTCGTCCTCGAGAGAGGTGACCGTGCGGCCGGCGGTCTGGATGTGCCGGCGACGCACGACGCCCATCGGCTCCACGGCGGTCGCCTGGTAGAACGGCTCGGCCGCGGGGGCCCGCCAGTCGATCAGCAGAGGGTGCTGCTCCTCGTCGCTGAGGCCGACCCGGCCGACGTAGCGGAGCTGACCGTCCTGTAGGTCCAGCCGGCCGAAGCACAGCCGTTGCTCGGCGGCCTCGAACGAGGCGAGCTGCTCTTGGTACAGCGCGGCGAACGCATCCCGCTCCGCGAGCGCCCCCGGGGTGCCGGCTGTGGCTCCCGAGCGGGCCCGACGCAGCTCTCGCTCGGCGTGCGCGCGGGCGAGCTCGAGCCGGCGGTAGAGGTCGTCCAGGACACCCTGCTCGGCGGCGAGCTCCTCCCGCGGGCCCGGTCCACTCCCGGCCGCATCGGAGGAAGGAGCCGTCGACGTCACCCGGACATCCTGCCGCCTCCCGCACCGGCGTGCTCGGCCCCCCTCGCCGGAGCTCTCGTCCGCGCCGTCCTCCGCGCCGTCGCCCGCGCCCTCGGCCGCAGGCTCGTCCAGGTTCCCTCGCCCGAGCACGCCGTGCCTGGCCGCTACCGTGGCGCCATGGTGGCGGCGCTGCGACGGGTGGAGGCGCAGCGCTACGTCCTGCCCCTGCGCGAGGGCGGCTCGCTGCCTGGTCTCGTGGAGGCCGACGACCTCGGCACGTACGTCGTGAAGTTCCGCGGCGCCGGGCAGGGGCGCAAGGCGCTCGTGGCCGAGGTGGTCGTGGGCGAGCTCGGCCGGGCGCTGGGCCTGCCGGTGCCCGAACTCGTCGTCGTGCACCTCGATGCCGCCATGGCGCCGGCCGAGCCCGACCAGGAGGTGCAGGACCTGCTGCGCGCCAGCCACGGTGACAACCTCGGCATGGACTTCCTGCCGGGTTCGTTGGGGCTGGACCCGCTGGTCGACCCGGTCGAGGCCGACCTCGCGGCGAAGGTCGTGTGGTTCGACGCGCTGGTGCAGAACGTGGACCGCTCGTGGCGCAACCCGAACCTGTTGCGATGGCACGGGAGACCGTGGCTGATCGACCACGGCGCCGCCCTGTACTTCCATCACGACTGGAGCCGACGCGCCGGTGCCGCCGGGCGGCCGTACCCCGCGGCGCGCGATCATGTGCTCCTCGGCAGCGCCGGGCCCCTCGCCGCGGCGCACGAGGAGCTCGCCGGCGTCGTCGACACGCACCTCGTGGGCGCAGTCCTCGCCGCCGTGCCCGACGGGTGGCTGGAGGACGAGACCGGGTTCGCGAGCGCCGACGAGGTGCGGGCGGCGTACGCAGAGGTGCTGATCGAGCGGGTGGCGACGCCAGCGGCGTGGCTCGCGGCCGTGGAGGTGGCCCGTGCGGCAGCCGTATGAGTGGGCCGTGCTCCGCGTCGTCCCCCGCGTGGATCGGTGCGAGTTCGTGAACGTCGGTGTGGTGCTCTACTGCCAGCCGCTCGGCTTCCTGGGCGCGCGGACTACCGACGCCCTCGATCGCGCTGCCGCCCTCGACCCCCTGCTCGACGTCGACGCGGTGCTCGGGCACCTCGCCTCGGTGCGCGCGCTGTGCGCCGGCGACACGGCCGCTGGCGACAACGCGCGTCGCGCGCCCGGCGACCGCTTCCGCTGGCTCGTGGCCCCGCGCAGCACGGTGCTGCAGCCTTCGCCGGTGCACACCGGTCTCGGCGACGACCCCGAGACCGAGCTCGAATCCCTGTTCGCCCGGATGGTCGCCCCGCCCGAGTAGCGCGCACGGCGCCGCTCGGACCGGCCGGTCAGCTCGCGACGCCCTGCCAGAGCAGGAAGACGCCGAACAGCGCGAACAGGGCCGCCGCGCCGTACTGGATGACGTTCTCCGGCAGGTGCTTGCCGAGCACGGCGCCGACCAGGATGGCGAGCGCGTCGGCGGCCACCATCCCGATGGTGCTGCCCAGCCACACGCCGAACCACCCCTCGGTGGTGGCGAGGGTGACGGTGGCGAGCATCGTCTTGTCGCCGAGCTCGGCGAGGAAGAACGCCCCGGCGACCGCGAGCACGACGGCCCCGCTGGTCTTGGCCGCCTTGGCCTCCTCCTCCTCGTCGAGCGAGTCGCCGCGCAACGTCCACAGCGCGAAGCCCAGGAAGGCCAAGCCGGCGAGGATGTTGACGGCCTTGGTGGGGAACGCGGCCCCGATGGCCACGCCGATGCCCACCGACACGAGGTGCACCACCGCGGTGGCGAGCGTGATGCCCAGCAGCACCTGCGGCCACCGGAACCGGGTGGCGAACGTCATCGCCATGAGCTGGCTCTTGTCGCCTAGCTCGGCGACGAAGATCACCGCCGTGCTCAGCAGGAGGGCGTGCAGCACCGGCGCTACTCCCCGCCGCCGTGAGCGTGGCCGTGCCCCGGGATGGCGTCGCTGACGGCGTCCCTCGCGGCGTCGCGCAGGTGGCCCACCGCCTCCTCGCCTGGGATCGGCAGCTCGGGGGCCTCGGCCAGGTGGGGCAGCACCTCGTACCGCGTCGTGTACGCCTTGGCCACGGCCAGGAGCATCGCGGTGACGGGCACCGCGAGCAGCGCGCCGGCGACGCCGAAAAGGGCGGCACCCAGCATCACCGACGCGAACGCCACCGCCGGGTGCACGTCGACGGCCTTGGCCGAGATGCGCGGCTCGATCGTGAGGTTCTCGATCTGCTGGTACGCGAGCGCGTACGCCAGCACCCAGACGCCGTCGATCGGCTGGTCGCTGAGCAGTCCGACCACGACCGGCAGCACGATCGAGATGTAGGTACCGATGGTGGGCACGAACTGCGCGACGACGCCGGTCCAGATGGCCAGCGGCAGCCAGTACGGCAGGCCGATCAGCCAGAACGCGATGCCGCTGAAGAAGCTGTTGATGGCGGCCAGGACGATCCGCGCGGCGACGTAGTTGCCCGTCTTCTCGGCCGTGACGTCCCAGATGCGCATGGCGACCTCCTGCCGCCGCGGCGGCAGGATCGAGGCCACCCAGTGACGCAGCCGCGGGGAGTCGGCAGACAGGTAGAACGCGAACAGGCCGAAGGTGAACAGGCCGAACACGCTTCCGACGATCGAGCCCAGCACCCCGACCAGGCCGCCGGCGATCTGGCTGGCGTACTGGGCGATCGTGCCGGGCCCGATGTTGAGGGAGGAGAGCACGTCCTCGGCCCTGTACGCGGTGCCGAAGTGGCCGTTGACCCAGTCGAAGCCGCCACGGATCAGGTCGGGGATCGACCTGACGAGCTCGGCGAGCTGATCGACGAAGATGCGACCAAACGCCACCACGAACAGGATGAAGGCCACCATCAACGCGAGCATCACCAACGCGGTGGCCACGCCACGCGGCACCTTCTTCGCGAGGCGGCCGACCGCAGGCTCCATCGCGAGCGCGGCGAACCACGCCATGAGGATGTTGAAGATGACGGTGCCGCCGTCCTCGAGGACGAAGCGGCCGAGCAGCGCCAGCAAGACCACCGCGAGCACGGAGAGGGCCGCCCTCGTCACGTTCCTCGGGTCGAGCAGGATCCTGGTGGTCGTCCCGGCCTCGTCCTCGCCGTCCCACGCACGACCCTGCGCGGACTCGGACTGGGCCGCCGCCACGGCGGCAGGAGCACGTGGCGCGCTCGGCCCGGACGGCTGGTCCACGGTGCCTCCCTCCCCCAGGCGCTCGCCTGGCGGCGTCCCCACCGTACCCACCCACCGAGAGGCGACGGGGTGCCCCTCAGACGACGAGCGACGGGCGCCCGCTGAGGACAGACGTCGGCACGAACCTGCCCGCTACCGGGAAGGGCGGCCTACCGTGGGAGCCATGTGCCGCAGCATCAAGACGCTCCGCCCGCCGATGACGCAGGACCCAACCGACGCCGACGTGCGCGCTGCTGCGCTGCAGTACGTGCGCAAGATCAGCGGCTTCAGGGAACCGGCGGCCCACAACCGCGATGCGTTCGACGAGGCCGTGGCCGCGGTCGCGGCGGCGACGGCCGACCTGCTCGGCCGGATCGTGGTGAAGGGTCAGCCCGCCTCGGGGCACAGCACGAGCAGGTAGCCGTCGGGGTCACGCACCACGACGGCGCCGGCCCGCGCCCAGTAGGGGTTGTGGTGGTGCTGCGCGGCGTGGCCCGCCAGCGCGAGCCGTGCGGCCGCGGACGCCACCTCCTCGCTCGGCAGGTAGAGGACGATCAGATCCTCGTCCGTCGGCGTCGGTGCCGGAGAGCCGCTCTCGTGCCGGGTGAGCTCGACGTGCCAGTCAGCGCCGGACGGCCCGACGAAGACCCCGTCGTAGCCGACGTGCCCCGCGAAGCCGCCCAGCTGCTCGAGGCCCAGCACGTCGACGTAGAACGCGAGGGCAGCGGCGAGGTCGCGGGACGGCCGCGCCACCCGCACGCGCGCAGGGCGCAGCCGGGCGCCGCTCACGGCTCGAGGGCCCGGAAGAAGGCGGCGGCGAGGCCGTCGACCACCTCGTCGTGAGGCACCTCGCGGCGGTCCCAGGCCAGGGCCACCTCCTCGAGGGCGCCGAGGAAGCCACGCACCATGAGCACCGTGCGGGGTGCTGCGTCGGGGATCTCCGCCGCAGCGAGCCAGCGGGGCACGAGCGACGCGCGGATGCCGTCGATCATCTCGATCACCTTGGGGTCGCCCCCGGAGGCGCCGCGCACGAGGGCGACGTACAGGTCGCGTCGGCGCTCGACCGCCCGCAGGAAGCCGGCCACCATGGCGCGCACCCGCTCGGCAGGCGTGTCGCCCACCGGCTCGAGGTCGGGGCGCAGCAGCTGCTCGGCGGCAGTCTGCACGACGGCCGCGTAGTAGTCGCTCTTGGTCGGGAAGTAGTGGAACAGCAGGGTGCGCGAGATACCGGCTTCGGCGGCCACCTCGTCGATGGCCATCTCGTGGATGGGCCGCGTCGCCAGGAGGTCCAGACCCACGGCCACGAGCTGGGCTCGTCGATCGTCCGCGGACATCCGGGCACGGGTGCTGCCCCCCGGCGTCACGGAGACGTCGGCGGGCAGCACCGCGCGCGGGTCGCGGCGCGACGTCACTCGTAGGTGCCGCCGGCTTCCGCCAGCGCCACCAGCGACGGCGGCGGGGTGAACCGGTCGCCGTACAGCAGCCGCCAGCTCGAGCGCGCGGGCGACGAATCCGGCCGGGCCGCCCTCGTACCCGTTGACGTACTGCAGCACGCCGCCGGACCACGGCGGGAACCCGATGCCGAAGATCGACCCGATATTGGCCTCGGGCACCGAGCGCAGCACGCCCTCGTCGAGGCACTTGACCGACTCGATCGCCTCGGCGAACAGCATCCGCTCCTGCAGGTCGCCGAAGGGGATGTCGTGGTTCTGGCCGCCGAACTCGTCGACCAGTCCCGGCCACAGCCCGAGGCGCCTGCCCTCGGCGTAGTCGTAGAAGCCGGCACCCGCGGCACGGCCCCCGCGCTCGTGCTCGACCACCAGCGCGTCGAGCACCGGGTACGACGGGTGCTCCGGGAACGGCACACCGGCCGCCTCGGCGGCCTTCTGCGCCTCGCCCCGGATACGGCGACTCAGCGTGAGCGACACCTCGTCGAGCAGGGCGAGCGGTCCGGTCGGGTAGCCGGCCTGCAGCCCGGCCTGCTCGACCGACGGCGCCGGAACGCCCTCGCCGACCATGGCCGCCGCCTCGCCGAGGAACGTGCCGATCACGCGGCTGGTGAAGAACCCGCGGCTGTCGTTGACGACGATCGGGGTCTTCTTGATCTGCAGGGCCACGTCGATGGCCTTGGCGATCGCGGCGTCGGAGGTCTTCTCCCCGACCACGATCTCCAGCAGCGGCATCTTGTCGACCGGCGAGAAGAAGTGCATGCCGATGAAGTCGGCCTGGCGCTCGACACCGGTCGCCAGCCCGGTGACCGGGATGGTGGACGTGTTCGACGCCAGGAGCGCGTCGTCGGCGAGCAGCGGGACGACCTCGGCGTACACCGACTTCTTGAGGTTCTCGTCCTCGAACACGGCCTCGATCATGAGGTCGGCGCCCTTGGCGTCCTGCATGTTGTCGGTGGGCAGGATGCGCGCCAGTACCTCGTCGCGCGCGGCCTCGGTCATGCGGCCGCGTGAGACGGCCTTGTCGAGCAGCCCCTGGCTGTACGCCTTGCCCTTGTTCGCGGCCTCGATGGTCATGTCCTTGAGCACGACCTCCATGCCGGCCCGGGCGCATACGTAGGCGATTCCGGCGCCCATCATCCCCGCGCCGAGCACGACGATCTTCTTGGCCGCGTACTTCTCGTACCCGTCGGGGCGTGCCCCGCCCCGCGAGATGTGCTGCAGGTCGAAGAAGAAGGCCTTGATCATGTTCTTCGACACCTGGCCGGTGGCGAGGTCGACGAAGTACTGGGTCTCGATGGCGATCGCGGTGTCGAAGTCGACCTGGGACCCCTCCACGGCCGCCGCCATGATGTGGTGCGGCGCGGGCATCGGGGCGCCCTTGATCTGCTTGCGCAGGTTGGCCGGGAACGCCGGGAGCATCATCGCGAGCTTCGGGCTCGACGGCGTGCCGCCGGGGATCTTGTAGCCCTTGACGTCCCACGGCTGCGCCGACTCGGGGTGGGCGGCGATCCACGCGCGGGCCGCAGCCATCATCTCCTCCGGCGTGGCGACGACCTCGTCGACGAGGCCCACCTCGAGCGCGGCGGCGGGCTTGCGGCGCTGGCCCTGAAGCAGGACCTCCATCAAAGCCTTCTGCAGGCCGAACAGGCGCACGGTGCGCACGATGCCGCCCGCGCCCGGCAGCAGGCCGAGGGAGACCTCGGGCTGGCCGATCTCGCTACCCCTGGCGTCGAGCGCGATGCGGTGGTGGCACGCGAGCGCCAGCTCGAGACCACCGCCGAGGGCCGCACCGTTGATCGCGGCGACGCTCGGCTTTCCCAGCGTCTCGAAGCGGCGCATGAGCCCCTTCGTGACCGCGAGCTGGCGCTCCAGAGCAGCCGCATCGGCCGGCGTGGCCTTGCTGAGCAGGTTCAGGTCGCCACCGGCGAAGAACGTCTTCTTGGCGCTGGTGAGGATGACGCCGGTGATCGAATCCTTGTCTGCCTCGAGCCGCTCGACCGTGGCCGCGAAGGCCCGTCCGAACGTCTCGTTCATCGTGTTCGCGCCCTGGTCGGGATCGTCCATGGTGAGGACGACGACGCCGTCGGCGTCCTGCTCCCAGCGGATCATGGTGGTGTCACTCATGTCGTTCGGTGCTCCTTGTCGTTCCGCTGCGGTCAGAGACGCTCGATGATGGTGGCCAGGCCCATGCCGCCGCCGATGCACAGGGTGGCGAGGGCGTAGCGGCCGCCGGAGCGCTCGAGCTCGTCGAGCGCGGTGCCCAGGATCATGGCGCCGGTGGCGCCGAGCGGGTGGCCCATGGCGATGGCGCCGCCGTTGACGTTGACCTTCGCGGGGTCGATGTCGAGGTCCTTCATCCACTTCAGGACGACGGCTGCGAACGCCTCGTTGAGCTCCCACACGTCGATGTCGCCGACGGTGAGGCCGGCGCTCGCGAGCGCCTTCTTCGTGGCGGGCGTGGGACCCGTGAGCATGATCGTCGGGTCGGCGCCGCTCACGGCGGTGGCCACGACGCGGGCCCGCGGGGTGAGCCCCATGTCCGTGCCGACCTGCTCGCTGCCGACGAGGACGAGCGCCGCGCCGTCGACGATGCCCGAGGAGTTGCCCGGGGTGTGGACGTGGTTGATCTTCTCCACCCAGTGGTACTTCTGCAGCGCCACTGCGTCGAAGCCACCCATGTCGCCGATGCCCGCGAACGAGGGGTTGAGCTTGCCCAGCATCTCGGGCGTGGTCTCGGGGCGCATGTGCTCGTCGTGGTCGAGCAGCACCACGCCGTTCCGGTCCTTCACGGGCACGACAGACTTGGCGAAGTAGCCGCCGCTCCACGCGGCGGCAGCGCGCCGCTGCGACTCCACGGCGTAGGCGTCGACGTCGTCGCGGGTGAAACCCTCCGTGGTAGCGATGAGGTCAGCGCTGATGCCCTGCGGCACGAAGTACGTGTCGTACGCGGTCTCGGGGTCCATCGCCCACGCGCCGCCGTCGGAGCCCATCGGCACCCGGCTCATGCACTCCACGCCACCGCTGATGATCAGGTGGTCCCAGCCGGCGCGCACCTTCTGGGCGCCGATGTTCACGGCCTCGAGCGCCGAGGCGCAGAAGCGGTTGATCTGCGTGCCGGCGACCGTGTCGGGCAGGCCGGCGAAGATCGCCGCGGTCTTGGCGATGTCGGCGCCCTGGTCGCCCACCGGCGTCACGCAGCCCAGGACGATGTCGTCGATCTGCTGGGTGTCCAGCCCGGGATGACGCGCCTGCAGCTCGTCGATCAGGCCCGTGACGAGCGTGACGGGCTTGACCCCGTGCAGCGACCCGTTGGACTTGCCGCGGCCCCGCGGGGTGCGGATGGCCTCATAGATGTACGCCTCGCTCACGCCCGGACTCCCTCGCCGTCGGCGGGCCGCAGCCTGCGGCCCGCGCAGTTGAGCAACTGTCAACGGCAGGTTACCCGCGGGTAGCCGCCCGGTCTACCCCGGGGGCGGACCTTCCTCGGGCCCGTGGTCCCGGAGAGGGACCACACGCACGCGACACGGCCCGGGCGTCCCCGAGAGGGACGGACGGCGGCGGGTCGGCGACGACCGGTGGCGCCGGTCAGGACGAGGTCGCGCGGGTGTCGGCGCGGAACGCGTCGACGGCGTCGGCCAGGTTGCCGAAGATCCGGTCGTCGGGGATGCGCTCCTTGAGGTCGTACGCGCTCAGCGTCGCCAGCAGGCCCGTGTCGCCGCGTGCGAGCGCGAAGGTGACGTGCCGCGCGTCGAGGTAGTTCAGCAGCCCACGCAGGGCCACGCCCGCGGAGTAGTCGACGTCGTCGATCGCAGCAGCATCCAGCACGAGCCACCGCACCGGCTCGGGGGCGGCCGCGACGAGCGCCTCGACGTCGTCGACGAAACGGTTCGCGTTGGCGTAGAAGAGGTCGGCGTCGTACCGGAAGACGACCAGGCCGGGGGCGCTCTGGGCTCCCGGCGTGGCCGCCGCATACGTCGGGCTCGCCCTCGGCGTTGACGCCCACCACGAAGTCCGCCGGCTTGTACTGCCGGCGGATGATCTCGAGGATCGACAGCACGATCGCCAGGATGATGCCCTGCTCGACGCCGACCGCGCAGACCACGACCGCGGTGACAAGCGCGATGATCGCTCCTCGGAGCGGCGCTTGCGCCAGATGCGGCGCAGGCCCGAGACGTCGATGAGGTCGACACCGATCAGGAACACGATCGCGCCCAGCACCGCCTTGGGCATGTCCGTGAGCACCGTGGTGAAGAACAGCACGAAGAGCAGCACGACCACGGACATCGTCAGGTTCGCGATCTGGGTGCGGCCCTTCTGCTCGTCGAGGATCTGGGTCTTGGTGGGGCTGCCGTTGACCACGAACGTACCCGTGAGCCCGGCGGCGAAGCTCGCACCCGACAGCCCGACGATGTCGCGGTTGATGTCGACGCCCTCGCCGTGCTTCATGGCGAACGAGCGCGACGTCGCGGCGCTCTGGGCGATGATGAGGATGAAGCACGAGAAGGCGATGCCGGTGATGGCGGCCATGTTCGACGTCGAGATGCCCTGCGGCCAGGAGACTCCGGGCAGGCCCGAGGGGACGGCGCCGACGACGGCCACCCCGTGGCTCGGACGCGTTCCAGAGCGCCGACGCCGCCGTCGTGAGGACGACGGCGACGAGCGCACCGGGGATCTTCTCGCTCACGCGCTTGAGCCCCAGGATGATGACGAGGGTCGCGGCTGCGAACGCGAACGTCGGCCAGCTGATCGAGCTCAGGTTCGTGATCAGGTGCCACTGCTGCTCGATCCAGGTGCCCGAGCCCTTCGGGATGCCGAGCATGTCCGGCGAGCTGGCCGCTGAACACCTGCACGCCCACACCGGTGAGGAAGCCGACGAGCACCGAGGCGCTGAGGAAGTCACCGAGGAAGCCGAGCTTGAACAAACGCGCGACCAGGAGCAGGGCTCCGCAGATGATCGCGATCATGCTGCAGTACGCGAGCCACTGGGACGAGTACGGCGTGACTCCCGGGATCGCCGCCGCCGCCAGGCCGGCCGCGAGGATCGCGGCGGTGGCGGAGTCGGCGCCGACGACCAGCAGCTTGGACGCCCCGAAGATCGCGAACGCCATCGTCGGGAAGATCACCGTGTAGAGGCCGGTCTGGATCGGCGTCTGCGAGATCGAGGTGTACCCCATGGTCTCGGGGATCGCGACCGCCGAGAGCGTCAGTCCCGCGACGATGTCGCGGCTGAGCCAGGGGCGCTGGTAACCGCGCAGCCAGGGCGGCGTCAGCCGCGCGGCGTCCTTCTCGATCGTGGCCATGGTGTTCTCCCTGTTCGGGGCGCGTCGGGGCCCATCACACCGCATCTGGGGTTCCAGCGGGACCATCTGGAACGGAATGACCTCCTGGTGTCGTTCGCCCGCCCGCGCCGCGCGCGGCGCGCTAGCGTCCAGGAACCGCCATCCGAGGAGCTGCCATGCCGCCCATCCCCGGCCAGGTCGGCTGGGTCGACCTGACCACGTCCGATGTCGCCGCCGCGAAGGCCTTCTACGGCTCCCTGCTCGGCTGGGAGTTCGAGGACGTGGCGACGCCCGTCGGCGTCGACTACACGATGTGCCACTTCGAGGGCCAGCTCGTGGCGGGCATGGGCCCGCAGCCCGAACCCTGGCGCGAAGCCGGCATGCCCTCGGTCTGGAACCCCTACGTGATCGTCGACGACGCGGACGCGGCCGTGGCCGCGGCCGAGGCGGCCGGCGGCTTCACGGCGATGCCCGCGACCGACGTGCTCACCTCGGGCCGGATGGCGATGGTCGGCGATCCGACGGGGGCGGTCATCGGCGCCTGGCAGCCGCGAGACCACCTCGGGGCCGAGCGATTCGGCGACGGCGGGCTGCTCTGGACCGAGCTGCAGTCCCGCGATGTCGATGCGGCCACCGCCTTCTACACCTCCGTGTTCGGGTGGCGCTGGGAGAGCCCGCCCGGATCGCCGTTCTACTCGATGGCCACGCTCGACGCGGGACCAGAGGCCCTCAGGGTGTGTGGGGCGATGGCCATGCCCCCGGGGGTGCCCGACGAGGTGCCGAGCTTCTGGTTCGTCTACTTCGGCGTCGAGGAGTGCGACGCCGCGTTCGCCTTGGCGAGGGAGGAGGGCGCCGCGGTGCTGTTCGAGCCGATGCAGATGGGCTCGAGCAGGTTCGCCGGCCTGACCGACCCGACCGGCGCTGCCTTCTGCGTCGGCCGGTTCGGCTGAGGAGCACCGGGCCCCTAGGCTGGCGCCAGCCGAGCCCGGGAGGGGCGCGTGTGGCAGACCGTCTCGTACCTCGTCGTCGGGGTGTCGCTCGTGCTCGCAGGCTGGGCGCTCGTCCTCGTCGCGCTCAACCGGCCCGCCGGGCCGGGCCTGCTGGTGGGGGTCGGCGTGCTGGAGCTCGTGCTCGTGCTGGCCGCCGTGGTGGCCTTGGCCTCGGCGTTCGGCTCGGACCACGAGGTCGAGCAGGCCACCGTGGTCGGATATGCGCTGGGCATGGTCGTCATCCCGCCGATCGCGACCCTGTGGTCGCTCGAGGAGAAGACGAGATCAGGCACCGCTGTCCTCGCCGTGGCCTTCGTCGCCGTGGCGGTCATGGCCATGCGCGTCACCCAGCTGCTGGCCGGACCGACCGGATGAGGAGCAGCCGATGAGCCAGGAGCCCCGCCCGCTCGCCGACACCACCTCGCCGAGGCCGGCGACGAACCGTGGCTTCGGCCGCGTGCTCGTGGCCGTCTACGCGGTGTTCGCGCTGGCGGCCACGGCCCGCTCGCTCGTGCAGATCTCGACGAAGTTCGGCGAGGCCCCGGTGGCCTACACGCTCTCGGCCGTGTCGGCCGTCGTCTACGTGCTCGCGACCGCGGCCCTGGCGCGTGGCGACCGCTCCTCGCGCCGGGTCGCGGCCGCGGCGATCACGGTGGAGCTCGTCGGGGTGCTGGTGGTCGGCACCCTGAGCCTGCTCCTCCCCGCGGAGTTCCCGCGGGCCACCGTGTGGTCGACGTTCGGGTCGGGGTACGGCTTCGTCCCCCTGGTGCTGCCGTTCGTCGGGCTGTGGTGGCTGCGCCACAGCCGGCCCGCGGGCGAGCCCTGACGGACCGGTGCCACGGGTGCGCCCGGGCCACACGTGCGCCCGGGCGGCTGGGCCGTCAGCTCGGCACCGGGCTCAGCAGTCTGTTGATCCACGCGAGCAGGTTGTCCGGCGCGAACGGCTTGCACAGATAGCTCGTCGCCCCCGCAGTCCAGCCGGCCCACGTGGTCTCGTCGTCTCCCTTCGCTGTGAGGACGAGCACCGGCACGCCGGACAGGTTCGGGTCTGCCCGCACGTGGTGGAGCACCTCGATGCCGCTCATGCCCGGCATCATGATGTCGAGCAGCACCAGGTCCGGCGGGTTCGCCCGCATGGCGTCCAGCGCGGTGATGCCGTCGCCGGCCTCGCGCACCTCGTGGCCTTCGAGCTCGAGCAGGTCGCGAAGCAGCGCTCGCACCGTCGGCTCGTCGTCTACGACAAGGATCTCGGTCATCGTGACTCCCTCGCGGTCGGGTAGGGGGAGGGTCCGGGGTCCGGCACCGAGGCGACGGCGGCCGCCACGAGCGGGACGTGCAGCGAGAACGTGCAGCCGCTGCCGGCTGAGGAAACGAGCGTGAGGTCGCCGCCCTGGGCGCGGGCAAGCTCCCGAGCGATGTACAGCCCCAGGCCGCTCCCACCGGTAGTCATGGTCATCGGGTCGCCGAGGCGGTAGAAGCGGTCGAAGACGCGATCCTGCTCCGGTTCCGGGATGCCGGGGCCGTTGTCCTGCACGGACACCACCGCGCGCCCGGCCGCCGGGTCCGGGACGTCGAGGGTCACCACGACCACCGATCCGGCCGGCGAGTACTTGCCGGCGTTGGACAGCAGGTTCGTCAGGCACTGCTTGGTCCGGACCGGGTCGCAGTGCACCTCGACCGGCTGGTCCGGCACGTGCAGCTCGATCCGGCTCTCCAGGGAGGGGAAGGCACCGACCGCGGTCCGGACGAGGTGGACGAGGTCGTCGTCGGCCTTGCGCGTGGCGAGGCCCGAGGCCGCCTCACCGGTCACCCGCGAGGCGAGCAGCAGGTCGTCGACGAGCCGGCCGAGATGGTCGGCGCGCTCGGCGATCAGCTCGAGGGCGCGATGGCGCTTCTCGGCGGGCAGCTCGTCGCCCCGGTGCAGCAGCAGCTCGGCGTACCCCTTGATGGGCGTGATGGGGGTGCGCAACTCGTGCGAGATGGTCGCCACGAAGTCCGCCTTGAGCCGGTCGGTGCGGCGCTCGCGCGTCACGTCGTGGACGGTGAGGATCGCCACCTGACCGCCGTCGACCTCGTCCTGGATGCGGACGATGGAGACCTGCACCTCGCGGATCTCCCCGTCGGGTCGGGTCAGGCCCAACAGCAGGCTCTCCCGCGTCGGAAGCGCGAGGCCGGGGAACGGCGGGGCCTCCCCCGCCATGCCCGGCTCGTACAGCATGCCCGGCAGCCCGGCGGCCGCCACGAGCAGGCGCGCGGACGCAGGCTGCGCGTCGTCCAGGGAGGCGTCGACCTCCGCCGCCGACGCCCCGCTGATGAGCTCCATCGCGGGACTCCACATCTGGATGAGCCCGTCGTCGCCGACGACCACGATGCCGTCGGTCGCGTGCTCGACCACGGCCTTGAGCTTGCCCGTCTCCTGCACGAGCGACTCGCGGTCGCGGGCGCCGCGCATCGCGCTGGAGAGCGAGGCCGCCAGGGCGATGAGCATGGGTTCGTCGGACGACTCGAGGCGCCACTCCCTGCCGCCCTCGGCGGCACCGAGCAGCAGCACGCCCGCCCCGGTGCCGTCCACGTCCAGGGCCACGGACACCCCGTACGTCCATCCCTTGGGTCGATCCTGCGGCGCCAGGACCGAGCACGGCGACGCGGCGAAGCGATGGGCGTCGGGGTCGGGGGGCACGACCACCTCGACCTCCGGCGCCCCCACCGCGGCCCGGATCGCGTCTGGGGCGACAGACAGGAGCTCGTCGGTGGAGCCCTGGGCCGCGAGGGACGTCGCCACGACGACCAACCACCGGTTCCGCTCGCGGGCCCGGGCGTGCTGGGCGGCCGCGCGGTAGGCGTACCACAGCGCGAGGACCGGAAGTCCGGTGAAGGGCACCAGGACCGGGAAGGTGCTCGCCAGGGCGACCGCGACGGCGCCAGCGGCGACCCCCACCAGCGCCATGAGCACGGAAAGTCCCCACAGGTCGCGGAACAACCGGACCCGGGCCGTGCCCTGGACGGTGTTGAGCACCCAGGCGAGGAAGACCGTGTTGATCAGGACCCACAGCATCATGCTGAGGACGAGCGCCACGACGGACCGGAGCTCGAACCGCGGCGTGCCGTTCGTGAGGGCGAGGTAGGCCAGGGCCGAGACCGACCACGCCGCGGCGTACATGCCCAGGTTGAAGCTCGCCTTGACCCAGCCCGGTCGCAGGATCACGAGGGCCAATGCGGCTCCGGCCAGGGGGGCGACGATGGCGGACAGGGGCGAGACCACGAGGACGGCGGCCACGAGGGTGACCTCGAAGAAGGTGAGGTCCTCGTGCTCGTCGCCGTGCCACAGCGGGACGCTGAAGACGTCCAGCGCCGCCGCGGCCACGACGATGAGGGCCACGACGATCGGCCCCGCGAGCCCGGGATCGCCGGCGGGGGCAGGGAGCAGGGGCGCGGCCCACGCGGCGACGGCGAGCGAGACCACTCCGAGGAACCCGACCGCCAGGCTGACGGCGGTGGCCCTACGGGCGGCCTCCCCCGGCGTCGTCACAGCGCACCCGAACGATCAGCCGACGGACCAGGACAGCGTCGCCCAGCGATGGGCGTCCCATCCGTCCGTCGCCCAGCGGTGGGCACTCCAGGACCAGTCGACGAAGGACGCAGTGGCCCAGCGGTGCGCGTCCCAGGACATGTCGGCCCAGCGGTGCGCATCCCACGAGTCCGTGGCCCAGCGGTGCGCGTCCCACTGGCTCGTCGCCCACCGGTGCGCTGACCAGTCGCGCATCGCCCACGCGTCGCTCGCCCACGTGCCGGCAGCCCAGCGGTGCGCCGACCAGGCGAATGCCAGCCAGTCCTCGGCGGCCCACCGGTGCGCGTCCCAGGCGTCGACCGCCCACCGGTGCGCGTCCCACGTGTCCGCGGCCCAGCGGTGCGCATCCCACGACACGCCGCCCCAGCGGTGCGCGTCCCAGGTCTCGGTGGCCCACCGGTGTGCGTCCCAGCTCGCCTCGGCCCAGCGGTGCGCGGCCCAGTCCGCGAACGCCCAGCGATGCGCCGCCCAGGCGTCGTCAGCCCAGCGGTGCGCCACCCATTGGTCGTCCGCCCAGTCCCGCTGCGACCAGCCCTGCTCGGCCCAGCGGTGCGCCGCGCCGACGAGGTCGTTGTAGACCTCGTCCGACTGCGCGTGGCCCGACATGACCAGCGCAGCGGCGAAGGCGTTGGCGGCCCACCGACGCGTCTGCGGCGAGAGCTGCGCCCACGCCTGCGCGGTCGCGTCCAGGTCGTCTGCCTGCCAGGCCTGCACGAAGGCCGCCCACTCGTCGGCGTCGGACTCGAGCGGCGCGAACTTCGCGTCCGCGGCCTTGGGCGCGGTGCGCACGGACGACTTGACGATCTTGGCCTTGGGCGCGGCAGCGGCGGCAGCGGCCAGGTCGACCCCGCCGGCCCCCGCGTCGGACGAGGACAGGCCCACGCCGTCGTACGCGGTCGAGGTCAGCAGGGTCTTGACGGTGTCGGGCGTCAGCGAGCCGCGCACGTCGTAGAGCACGGCCACGGCGCCGGCGACGACCGCCTCCGACATCGAGGTGCCGGTGCCCTTGAGGTAGCCGCTACCAACCCACGAGGCCGGGTTCTGCGTCTCAGCCTGGCTGCCTGGCGCCCTCGTGGACACCAGGGACACCCCGGGGGCCACCACGTCGGGCTTGCCCGCGCCGAACAGGCTCCCGCGCGCGGAGAAGTCCGCGACGGTGTCGTCGCCGCGGGCGGCGGTCGCACGCTCGTCGAGGGACCCGACCGTGATGAGGACCGGGTCGTTGCCGGGCGAGCCGACCGTTCCGACCTCGGGGCCGTCGTTTCCGGCGGCGACGACCACCGTCACACCACGCGCCCACAGCCGGTCGAGCCCCCGCGTCAGGGGGTCGACCGTCGGCGGCAGGGGGCTGCCGGACGAGAGCGCCAGGCTCAGCACGCGGACGGTGGAGTCGGTGGCCTGCACGTCTGCGACGGCCTGCAGCCCGGCCAGGACCCGCGACAGCGAGGTGGTTCCGTCGGCACCCGCGACCTGCACGTCGAGGATCTTCGCCGAGGGTGCCACGCCGGCGTACGTGCCGCCGGACGAGGTGCCGTTTCCGGCGATGAGCCCCGCCAGGAACGTGCCGTGCCCGAGGCCGTCGCCCTGGGTGGCAGCACTCACGTTCACGTGGGTCACCCGGCCGGCGAGGTCGGCGACGTCGGCCACGCCGGTGTCGACCACGGCCACGGTGACCCCGTTGCCAGCTGCCCCGGCCACGCGCCCCAGCGTGTCGCGATAGGTGGCGCCGACCACTCCCGTGCCGGCGCGGGGCAGGCTGGCGACGTGGAACGCGGCGTCCGGCACCGCCACGGCGCCGGAGGGAGCTGCGGTCCCGGCCGGCCAGTCGACCAGGACGGCGTCGGCGAGCTCGAACTCCTGCACCACGCGGCCACCACGAGCCCGCACCGCCGCCGCCACGCTCGCGGCCGAGCCGGCCGGGTCGATGACGCTTAAGAGGGTGCGGGACATCGTGGTGGTGGTCGCGGTGGTCGCGGTGGCCGTGCTGCCGCCCGGCATCGGGACGACGAGCGCGGCGGTCACCAGGAACGCAGCCGGGACCCAGGGCCTGATCGAGGGAGTCCTGGACGCGGACGCGCGGGGGGCGCGCTCGGCGGTGGTGGGAGTCATGACCGACCTCGATCCTCGCGAGCGTCCTCGCGTTCATCCTCCGAATCGGGCGTCCGCACCCCCCGTCCGTTGACCCGACCGGGTGAAAGGTGGCGAATTCCCCCGTCCCGGGGATCAAGGTGCGGCCGGATGCGGCCGATACCGCACCGCCCTGGACGCGCCACGCCGGGCGGCCCCGGCGCGCTTCGGCGGTCGTGCCGGACCTGTGGGGCACACTCGGCCACGAGGGCGCCGCCGGTGCCTGGTCGGTCCCCCGGGGAGGGTCGTTGCGATTCCTGCACACGTCCGACTGGCACCTGGGTCGCGCGTTTCACGGCGAGTCGCTGCTGACCCACCAGGGCGCCTTCCTGGAGTGGCTCCTCGAGCTTGCCCTCGCCCGCGAGGTGCAGGCCGTCGTCGTGGCCGGCGACATCTACGACCGGGCTGTTCCCCCGGTCGAAGCCGTGGCGCTGCTCGACCGCACCCTCGTGGCCTTCTCCGCGGCTGGCGTGCCCCTCCTGCTCACCAGCGGGAACCACGACCACGCGGTGCGGCTCGGGTTCGGCGCCGACCTGGCCCGCGGCGCCGGCGTACGGCTCTGCACGTCGCTCGAGGCGCTCACCGACCCCCTGATCCTGGCCGACGAGCACGGGTCGGTGGGCTTCTACGGCGTGCCATACCTGGTGCCCGACGCCGTCCGCGACGACCTGGGGGCCGACCGGTCGCACGCATCGGTCCTGCGGGCCGCGTGCGCCCGGGCCATGGGTCACGCCGAGGCGGCCGGGCTCACCCGCACCGTCGTCGTGGCCCACGCGTTCGTCGCGGGCGGTACGGCGAGCGACAGCGAGCGGGCCGTCGCGGTCGGCGGCATCGGCGACACCCCGTCCGCGGCCCTCGACGGTCCGTCGTACGTCGCCCTCGGCCACCTGCACGGCCCGCAGGAGATCACGCTGCACGGCTCGGCCACGCGGCTGCGCTACAGCGGATCGCCGCTGGCCTTCTCGTTCTCCGAACGGCACCACACCAAGTCCGTGGCTCTCGTCGAGATCGACGCGGCCGGCACCGCCGAGGTCGAGCTCGTCGCGGCTCCGGTACCTCGTGCGCTCGTCGAGGTGCGCGGCACGCTCGCAGAGCTCGTCGAGAACGGCCGGAGAACCGGGGCTCGGTACGCCTGTAGCTGGGTGCGCGCCGTCATCACCGACCGCGAGCGTCCGCTGCAGACGATGGAAGCGCTGCGGACGGTGTGGCCGCACACCGTCGACCTCACCTTCGAGCCCGCGGGCGCCTGCGGCGCCGATCCCGGCGTCGTGGTCATCACCGCCACCACCGACCCCGTCGACGTGTGCGCGCGGTTCGTCGCCGCCGCGGGCGGCTCCGACCCCGTGCGGGCCGAGATCACCCTCCTGCGCGCGGCCATCGAGGCGGCGCTGCACGAGCAGACGGTCGCCTGATGAGGCTGCATCTGCTGCGGCTCTCGGCTGTGGGTCCGTTCGCCGGCGTCGAGGAGGTCGACTTCGACCGGCTCGGCCAGGGCGGGCTGTTCCTGCTCGAGGGCCCCACCGGGGTGGGCAAGTCCACGATCCTGGATGCAGTCACGTTCGCCCTGTACGGCAGTGTCGCCGGCAGCGGCTCGGCCGAGGAACGCCTTCGCTCCGACTTCGCACCGCCCGGGCGCAAGCCCGAGGTGATGCTCGAGTTCTCCGTGAACGACGAGCGGTACCGCATCACCCGATCGCCTCGGCACCAGCGTCCCGCCCGGCGCGGAGGCGGCGACGTCGCCGAGAACCCGTCCGTGCTGCTCGAACGGCTTTACCCCACGGGCGCGCGCACCCTGGCGCACCAGGTGCGCGACGCCGCCGAGCAGATCACCGACCTGCTCGGACTCACCCGCTCGCAGTTCACCCAGGTGGTGCTGCTCCCGCAGGGCGAGTTCGCGCGTTTCCTTCAGGCGGGCCACGACGAGCGCGAGGACGTGCTGCGCCAGCTCTTCGACGTTGCCACGTACGAAGACGTCACCGACTGGCTCGACCGCACTGCCAGGGCAGCGCGCGCACGCACCGCCGAGGCCCAGCGGGCCCTGCGCGACGCGGTGGCCGCCGCCGTGCAGGCGGCGGCACTCCCCGAAGACCACGTCCTCGCCGGGCTCGACGGTGATGAGCTGCTGGCCGCGCTCGACGCCGAGGCCGCCCCGCTCCGTGCGGCGGTGGCCGACACGGCGGCGACCGCCGCTCTCACCCTGGCCGACCTCGGGACGGCCGAGACGGTCCACCGGGCCGGCACCGACCGGCTCGACCGCCTCGCCCGACTCGCGGAGGCCCGCCGCCGGGCAGCCGAGCTGGTCGCCTCGGCGCCGGCGCGGACGCAGCGCGCCGTGCGACTCGCCCGGGCCCGCCAGGCAGCGCCGGTTGCACCCCGGCTGCACGACTCCGCCGCGGCGGCCGTCGCCCTCGCAGCGGCTCTCGACGACCTCGCCACCCGCGTCCCCGACGCCACGCTCGCCGAGCGGGCCGGCGAGGGTGGTGCCGACCTGCGGGCGGCATCCCGGGCCCGTCGCGACGAGGCCGCCCGGATCGAGCGCGTGGTGGTGCTCGAGTCCCGCCTCCACCGCGACGAAGCCAGCCTCGCGGCCCGGGTCGAGTCGGTGGCCGCCCTCGACGCCGAGGTGGCTGAGCACGAGGTGCGGGTCGGCGCGCTGCCCGCCGCGATCACGGCTCTCGAGAGCGAGCGCGACGACCTGGCCCCCGTCGCGGGCACGCGCGCAATCCTCCGCGGCGAGGTCGACTCATCTCGCCGCCGCGCGTCGGCGGCCGCCCTGTCCACCCGCCTCGCGGCTCAGAAGCAGGTGGCCGACGCCGATGAAGCGGCGGCCGCCCATGTGCACGCCGACGCCGTCTCCGAGCGGCGCCGGGTGCTCGGCGCCCGGCTGGCAGGCATCGCCGCCGAGCTCGCCGCCGGCCTCGTCGACGGCGAGCCGTGCGCCGTGTGCGGCTCGCTGATGCACCCGGCGCCGGCGCAGCCCGCGCAGGGGGCGGTGGCAGCTGAGGCGGTCGACGAGGTCGAGGCGGCCGCGGCGCAGGCCGCCGCGCTCCTGGATGCAGCGCGCGCGACCGCCTCCGCCGCCGCCGTCGCGCTCGCTGCCGCCGAGGCCGAGGCCGGCGGGCTCGGCGAGGAGGCGGCCAGGGCCGCGCTCGCCGACGCCGAGGCCGCTGGGGCGGTGGCCGACGTGGCCGCCGCGCGCCTCGTCCGGGTCGAGGCAGAGCTGGCCGCGCTCCGCTCGTCGCAACGGTGCGGCTCCGACGCCGTGGCAGCCCGGCGCGAGCAGCGCGCCGCCGCCGCCTCGGCCCTCGAGGCGGAGCGCGCGGCCCACGCGTCGTCCCGGGCCGAGGTCGACGCCGTGCGCGGCAGCGCCACCACCGCGCGCGGCGTGCACGCGGCGCTCCTCGCGGCCGCGGCCGAGCTCGTGGCGCGTGCAGACGTGGTCGACCAGGTCGCGCACGCCCGCGCGGCCCACGACGCCGCCGCCGAGGCGCTCGCGGCGGCGTCGGCCGCCGCGGGGTTCACCGAGCCGTCGGCGGCTCACGACGCCGTGCTCGGCCACCGCGCGCTCGAGCACCTGGCCCACGCGGTGCGCGCCGACGACGAGGCGGTCGTGCGCGCGCAGGCGGCGCTCGACGACCCCGACCTGGCCGGTCTCGACCCGGACGACCTGCCTCGAGCATCCGCCGCCCTCGCCGAGGCGCTGGCGCGGGTCGATGTCGCGCGTGGCGCGCACGAGGTCGCCACCACCGCCCTCGGTCTGGCAGCCGAGCGGTCCCGCTCGTTCGCTGCGGCGTCCGCCCGCGTGCGGCGGGCCAGCAGCGCCCTCGCCGACCAGGTCGCCGACGCAGCTGCGCTGCTCCGCCTCGACGAGCTCGCCCGGGGGGTGCGCGGTCAGCAACGGATGACCCTCGTCGGCTTCGTGCTGCGCTACTGGTTCGACCAGGTGGTCGAGGCGGCCAACGTCCGGCTGACGCTGATGTCGTCGGGCCGCTACGTCCTCGACCGCACCGACGACGCAGCGCGGCGCGACGCCCGCACCGGTCTCGGGCTGCGCGTCGTCGACACCCACACGGGGGCGCCGCGGCCCACGTCGTCGCTGTCCGGGGGCGAGTCGTTCTACGCGTCTCTGGCCCTGGCGCTCGGCCTGGCCGACGTCGTGAGCGGCCAGGCCGGCGGCACCCGGCTCGACACGCTCTTCATCGACGAGGGGTTCGGCGCTCTCGACCCCGAGACTCTCGAGTCGGTGCTCAGCGTCATCGACGCTCTGCGCGAGGGGGGCCGCGTCATCGGAATCGTCAGTCACGTGGCCGACCTCAAGGAGCGCATCCCCGAGCGGCTCGAGATCCGCAGGGCCGACGACCGGTCCTCGCACGTGCTCGTGGTGGCCTAGGCCTGGCGTACGCTCCCCCGCGGCCGGGCCGCTAGCCCTAGCATCGCGCCATGACCTTCCGGACGATCATCGAGCCGTTCCGCATCCATTCCGTCGAGCCGCTCCGCATGACCAGCGAAGCCGAGCGCCGCGAAGCGCTCGAGGAGGCGGGCTGGAACCTGTTCGGACTGCGGGCTCAGGACGTTCTCATCGACCTGCTCACCGACTCCGGCACCGGAGCCATGTCCGCGGAGCAGTGGGCCGGCGTGCAGCGCGGGGACGAGTCCTACGCCGGGTCGCCGTCGTGGTTCCGCTTCCTCGAGAGCGTCCAGTCGCTGTTCCCGTTCGAGCACGTGATCCCGACCCACCAGGGCCGCGCCGCCGAGAAGATCCTGTTCACCGTGGTGGGCGGGCCGGGCAAGGCGATCCCGAACAACACGCACTTCGACACCACCCGCGCGAACATCGAGTACACGGGCGCGCAGGCCGTCGACCTGGTCATCGAAGAGGCGCACGACCCGTCGCTCGTGCACCCGTTCAAGGGCAACATGGACCTCGACGCCCTCGACGCCTTCCTGGCCTCGCGCGGCGAGGACGTGCCGCTGGTCATGTGCACCATCACGAACAACTCCGGCGGGGGCCAGCCGGTGTCGCTCGAGAACCTGCACGGGATCCGCGAGGTGTGCGACGACTACGCCAAGCCGCTGTTCCTCGACGCGTGCCGCTTCGCCGAGAACGCCTGGTTCATCCGCGAGCGCGAGGCCGGGCAGGGCGACCGCTCGGTGCGCGACATCGTGCGCGAGGTGGCTGGGCTCGCCGACGGCATGACGATGAGCGCGAAGAAGGACCCGTTGGGGAACATCGGCGGCTGGCTCGCCATGAACGACGAGGACCTCGCCGCAAAGTGCCGCACCCTGCTGATCCTCACCGAGGGTTTCCCTACCTACGGAGGCCTGGCGGGCCGCGACCTCGAGGCGCTGGCACAGGGCCTGCGCGAGGCCGTCGACCACGACTACCTGCGCTACCGCATCCGTTCCACGGCCTACCTTGGCGAGGCTCTGCTCCGGCGCGGCATCCCCGTGATGCAGCCCATCGGGGGCCACGCCGTCTACCTCGACGCGCGGGCCCTGCTGCCCCACATCGACCCGCTGCAGTACCCGGGGCAGTCCCTCGCGATCGCGCTCTACCTCGCCGGCGGCATCCGCGGCTGCGAGATCGGCACGGTCATGTTCGGCCGTCACCCCGACGGCACCGAGCAGGCAGCGCCGATGGATCTCGTGCGCCTCGCGATCCCGCGCCGCACGTACACGCAGAGCCACATCGACTACGTCATCGAGGTCTGCGAGCACGTCGCGGCCGACGCCGCCGACCTCCCCGGCCTGGCCATCGAGGTCGAGCCCGCGGCGCTGCGCCACTTCACCGCGCGATTCTCCCCGCTGGGGTCCTTCGGGACCTGAGCGGGAGCACTGCGTCGGCTCACGAGGCCTCGTGCAGCGCGTCCGTGCGCTCGCCGTACGCCGGGAGCAGGGGCAGGTAGGGCTCGGGGTCGCCGGACCAGTCCAGCGCGGCGATCTGGCTGCGGCTGCGCCGCCCGCCCAGCACCCGCAGGAGCTCCCAGCGGTCGGCGGTGACGCTGACGGCGGCCGACCCCGCACCGAGCACGCGCTCGCGCTCCCCGTACCGCACGGCGAGGGCTGGCAGCCCGAGCGCCCGGATGCGGTAATCGACCCCGAAGCAGTAGGTGGGCAGCGCGATGCCGGCCGCAGCGCTGCCGCGCTGGGGTGCCGTTCCGAGAGCCCCGGCCACGTCGTCGGCGTGGATGCACAGGTCGGTCACGACGATCGCGTCCCAGCCCATCGGCAACCGGCGCTCGGGCGGGGCGTCGGCGGCGAAGCGGCCCAGGAGCTCAGGCTCGATGGCGCCCCACTCGGCCACCACCTCGTCCGGCGTGCGCCCCCGTCGCAGCTGGACGTGGCCTTCGGCGAACTCGTCCCGGATCGCGACGACCGCCGCGTCACGGAACTGCTCGAGCAGGTTCAACCCCGGCGGGAAGGAGCCCTCGGCGGCGTCGGAAGCGATGCCCGTGACGTGCGCGACCACGTCGACCACCCGCCAGTCCGGCGTCGCGGGCACGAGCTGTTGCCACGCGTCGCCGTCGCGGCTCGCGAGGTCGTGCAGCAGCGCTGCTTTCGTCTCGGCGTACGCACCATCGAGGGACACCATGACGAGACCCTACGGCCGGGCCGGCGGTCAGGCGGCGGGCCGGCCGAGATCGCCTCGCCGACCCGAGCGCCGGGGCCCGGCGCGGGTCAGCCGTCTGCGGTCTCGACCGCGCCAACCAACTCGGCGAACGCCGACTCGAGGCCACGGCACAGCACGTCGATGTCCGGCACCTCGTCGTAGTCCGCCGTGACGCCGAGGGTGAGCGCGCCGCGGTACGAGAAGATCCCGATGGTGATGCGCAGGTCGATGGCCAGCGGGATGTACGGGATCATCTCGGCCATCGGCCGGCCCACCATGTAGAGCGTCTGCTGCGGCCCGGGCACGTTCGTCGTCACGGTGCTCACCTGCCGCTGAGGCACGCGCGCCGCCACCCGCGAGCCGACGGCGACGAGCATCGGCGGGGCGAACTCGGTCGACCCGATGAGCGCCTCGACGCCGAGCGCCATGCCGCTCTTCTTGAGTCCCTCGAGCTGGGCGGTGACGGCGTGCAGCCGATCGACGGGGTCGGCGATGCCGACGGGCAGGTCGGCGAACATCGCGGACACCTGGTTGCCGAGCGTGCCGCGCTGGTCGGGCCGGCGCACCGACACGGGCACCATCGTGCGCAGCGTCATCCCCTGCACCGACTCGCCGCGCTCGGTGAGGAAGGTGCGGAAGCCGCCGCTGATCGCCGCGAGCACGACGTCGTTCACGGTGCCGCCAAACCTGTTCTTCACGAGCTTGACGTCCGAGAGCGCGGCTCGCGCCCAGCTCCACCGACGGTGCGGTCCGATGGGCCCGTTGAGCACGCTCTCGGGCCGCACCACCTTCTCCCCCGCGCGGGCCAGCCCCACCGCGCGGCCCGCGGCCAGCGTGAGCGCCTGCGTTCCGGTGAACACCGACCCCACGCGCCGAACGACGTCGACCGGCTGGGCGAGGTTCGTGCGCGTGGCGTCCACGAGGAGGTCGTACGTCGACGGCGACGGCTCGGGCACCCACACCCTGGGGGCCGGCCACGGTCCCTCGCCGGGCTCGACGTCGAGGAGCACCTCGAGCAGGTCGTGCCCGGAGATTCCGTCGATCATCGCGTGGTGGACCTTGTTGATGAGCGCCCACCGCCCGCCGGCGAGTCCCTCGACGTACCACATCTCCCACAGCGGCCGGGACGTGTCGAGTCGCTGCGACATGAGCCGGCCGCCGAGCGCCTCGAGCTGCTCCTCGCCGCCGGGCGCAGGCAGCGCCGTGTGCCGCACGTGGTAGCGCAGGTTGAAGTGCTCGTCGTCGGTCCACACCGGGCGCGCGATGTCGAGCGGCACCCGACGCACGCGCTGCCGGTACCGAGGGACGAGGTGCAGCCGCGAGGCCATGTAGCCGAGCACGTCGTCGTACGACGGCGCCGGACCCTCGAACACCAGCGCCGACCCCACGTGCATCTGCTGGATGTCCCGCTCGATCAGCAGGAAGCCGTCGTCGAGCGGGCTGAGCCGGTCCGCGGTCACGCGTTGCCCTCCGCCGCGGTGGCGGCCTCGTGCGGCGAGCCGACCTCGGCCACCATGGCCGCGACCTCGTCGGCCACGTACGACGAGAGGACCTCGGGATCGGGCACGAGGCCGGCGTCCGAGGCGAACCCGACGGTGACCGCGCCGGCGTACGAGAAGATCGTCGCCGTCATGGGCTGCTTGCCCGAGCAGGGCGCGAACCCGACGACCTGCAGCACCGGCGCACCCGCGAACGTCAGCTCGCCGCGGGGCCCGGGAACGTTCGTGAGCACCCCCACCGCCTTGTCGGCGAAGAACGTGGTCAGCGCCGTCGCCATCGGCGACGGCGACCACGACACCACCCGCTGCATGCCGAACGTGATCACCGCCTCGTCCGCGGCCTTGATGCGCTTCATGTGCCCGTGTATCCGCTTCATGCGGGTGCGCCGGTCGGGGTCGTCGAGCGGCATCGGTAGGAAGACGAGAGCGAAGTAGTTGCCCAGCTCGCTGGGCAACGTGCGCTCGTGCGGCTTGAGGTTGACCGGCACCATCCACATCACCTGGTCGACCGAGGCGTCACGGTCGGCGAGGTAGCGGGCCAGGGCGCCGGAGACGGCCGTGATGAGGACGTCGTTGACCGTGCACTTGTGGTGCCGGCCCACGTGCTTGATCTCGTCGAGCGGCATCGGCGGGGTCCAGGCGACCGCCTTGCGCTTGCCCGGCTTGCCGGTCCACACCGTCGCAGGACTGGACGAACCCGCGATCTTCGCGATCGAGGTGAGGTCGGCCGTGGCTCGGTGCTCGTCGACGCCGAGGGCGCTGATCGCCTCGGACCAGCGCTCGGGCCGGCGTGCCTCGTTGAGGGCTCCCAGCACCTCCTCGAGCACGGCACCCGGGCCGCGCCGCAGCGTGCGCCCGGTGAGCGCGAGCAGGCCGGTCGTGGCGGCCACCGCGTCGAACCCCATGCCGGCGGCCACGGACACGGCACCGCCCGCCACCGCCACCGCGTCGGTGGGCATGGCGGCCGGGTGCGCGACGACGGCCGAGACCCCGTGGTGGTCGCCGTCGCACAGGCTGAGCATCAGCTGGGTGAGCCGGACGCCGTCGGCGAGCGCGTGGTGGAAGCGGGTGACGATCGCCGAGCCAGCCGTGCCGTCCTCCAGCTTGAGGTTCCGCACCAGGAAGGCGCGCCACACCGGGCGGTCCTTGTCCAGGGGCTCGGCCCGTTGCTGGGCGAGGAACTCCTGCAGGGCGCGCATGTCCGCGGGCGCGGGCAGCGTCACGGACGACACGTGCCGAACGAGGTCGAACTCGGGGTCGTCCTCCCAGGCCCAGCCGTTGCCCGACCGCACCGGTCGCCGGTGCAGCACGGGGAAGCGTTCGACCGCGCGCGAGAAGACCTTGCGCACCTCGCGCACCGTCGGGCGCGCTCCCAGCACCATGGCCCCATCGACGACCATGAGGCTGGTGGGGCGGTCCATGGTCAGCCAGAGGGAGTCCTGGTCGCTCATGGGGACCCGAAGGCGGGAGTCGGAGGCGGTGGGGCTGGCAGAGGGCATGGCTCATTGTCTCGCGCGGCGGGCGCGCTCCGCTCGCGGGAGGGCCAGCACTTTTGGAACGTCCGCCGGAACCGGCCGGCGGAGCGGTCGCTAGGCCAACCGCTGGGTCCAGACCAGCGCCGCGAGCGCCGCGAGGCACCCCAGCAGGAACGCCAGCCCGGCGAACCAAGCGGTCAGCTCCCTGGTCTCGATGTCGTAGCCGACGACCCGGCCGATCTCGTCGTAGACGGACGAGAGCTGCCCCGCGGACTCGGCCGTGAACGTGGCCCCGCCCGTGGCGTCGGCGATCGCCTTCATCGCCTCGGGGTCGTAGGGCACGGCGATGTCGCGGCCCATCACGGTGACCGAGCCGTCCGGGGTGCCGAAGGCGATCGTGTTGACGGGCACGGACGCCGCCTTGGCCGCGGTCGGTGGCGTCGGCCACGGACTCCTCCGGCGTCGCGTCGCCCGTGCCGACGGTGGGCGTGCCGTCGCTCATCAGCACGATGACGGCCGGTGCCGTCTTGCCGTCGGCGCCGGGGGGACGCGCGGCGATGGCGTCGAGCGCCAGGTGATGGCCGGCCCCGTGGCGGTGCCCGGGCCGAGCTGCAGCGCGTCGATGCCGGCCTGCACCGCGGCGCGATCGGTGGTGGGGCGCACGACCAGCCGGGCGCTCTTGTCGAACGAGAGCAGGCCGACCTGGAGGCCCTTGGGCAGGCTGTCGACGAACGACCGGGCCGCCGCCTGGGCGGCGTCGAGCCGGTCGGGGCTCACGTCGGTGGCGCCATCGACTCGGACGTGTCGAGGGCGAGGATGACGGTGCCGCGGTCCTTCGGCGTGCGCTCGCTCGGCCGCGGGCTGGGCGAACGCGACGCCGAGCAGCACGGACGGCAGCAGGGCGGCCGACGGCGGGAGGTGGCGCTGCCAGCCCGGGCGCTCGGGGGCGACCGACGCGAGCAGGTCGACGCTGGTGAAGCGCACGGCGTACTTCTGGCGTTGCGCGCGCCACGACGACGTAGGCGACGAGCAGGGCGACGGGCAGCGACGAGGAGCAGCAGGCGCCAGCGGCGTCGAGGAAGCGTCATCGCGGTCACCATCCGCTGGGACGGCGGCGCACGGCAGCGCCGCGGCGGCGGCCGCGGCGGCCGGCGACGAACAGGACGATGTCGCCGAGCCAGTCGCGGTCGGTGGAGCAGCACGAGGTGGTCGGCGCCGGCGGCGCGCAGCTGCCGCGCGATCGCCTCGTGGTCGGCCTGGGCCGCCTCGGCGTACCGCTCCCGCAGCTTCGCGCGAGTTGGTCTGGACGTGCACGCGCCGCCGGTCTCGGTGTCGACCACGGAGAGGATGCCGACGGCGGGCAGCTCGCGCTCGCGCGGGTCGATGACCTGCACGGCGATCACCTGGTGGCGATGGGCCAGCGTGCGCAGCGGCGTGGCCCAGTCGCTGGCGTCGAGGAAGTCGGAGACGACGACGACCTGGCCGCGGCGGCGGCTGCAGGCGCGGCGAGCTGCCCGAGCGCGGCGGCGAGGTCGGCGCCGGGCGCCGGCGGCGCGTCGTGGCGGGGCGTGTCGTGGACGGTGGGCGAGCGCGGCGAGGATCGCGCGTGCGCCCGGCGCCGGGCGGGCGGCGCAGCACCGTCGGCGCCGCCGGCGACCACGACGCCGAACCGGTTGCCGCCCGCGGGCGGCGAGGCACGCCGAAGGCGGCGACGGCGGCCGAGCACCACGTCGCGCTTCTCGCGGTCGGCGGTGCCGAAGTCGAGGCTGGCCGAGCGGTCGACCACGACCCAGGTCTCGAGCTCGCGGTCGGCGTCGGTGGTGCGCACCTGCGGCGCCAGCGACCGGGCCGTGACGTTCCAGTCGATGCGGCGGGCGTCGTCGCCCGGGCCGTAGGCGCGGGCGCCGGCCGGCTCGGCTGCCGGGCCCGGCCGGTGGCGCAGGAACTCGCCGCTCACGAGGCCGTCGAGGCGGCGGGTGCACGAGCAGCTCGAGGCGGCGCAGCACGGCCGCCTTGACGGCGACCGGTCGACGGCGGGCCACGGTGGGACCGCGCGTCGGAGCGGTGCGCTCGCCGGCGTCGGCGCGTGCCGTCACTGCGGCCACCACGCCCGAGGGGCTGGCCGCCGACGGGCGGCGGCATCGCGGCTGCTCGTCCTGCTGGGGGGTGACGCCGGGCGCGGCGAGTGGTCAGCAGCCGGCGCGATGAGGTCGTCGACGGTGACGTCCTCGGCCAGCGCGTCGTAGGAGAGCATCAGCCGGTGGCGCAGCACCTCGGGGGCCACGTCGAAGACGTCCTGGGGCAGCAGGTAGCGGCGGCCGCGCAGCAGGGCGAGGGCCCGGCCGGCGGCGAGCAGGCCGAGGGTGGCCGCGGGCTGGCGCCGAGGGCGATCACGTGCGCGAGGTCGGGCAGGCCCCACGCGCCGGGTCGCGGGTGGCCATGACGAGGCGCACGGCGTAGTCCTGCACGGCGTGGTGGACGAACACGTCGTCGGCCGCGGCCTGGAGCGCCAGCAGCTGCTCGAGCGGTGAGCACCTGCTCGGCCGCGGGCGGCCGCACGCCCATGCGCCGGGCGATCTCGGTCTCCTCGGCGTAGCGAGGGCTGGCGGACGACGATCTGCATGAGGAAGCGGTCGCGCTGGGCCTCGGGCAGCGTGTAGACGCCCTCGGACTCGATCGGGTTCTGGGTGGCCAGCACGAGGAACGGCGCCGGCACGGCGCGGGTCTGGCCGCCGATCGAGACCTGGC
Organism: uncultured Actinomycetes bacterium; assembly: GCA_963778785.1. Lineage (GTDB taxonomy): Bacteria > Actinomycetota > Actinomycetes > S36-B12 > CAIYMF01 > CAVZVV01. The sequence goes on along the minus strand of CAVZVV010000033.1, from coordinate 104,732 downwards.
GCTCGGCCATGACCTCGAGCAGGGCCGACTGCACCTTGGCCGGCGCCCGGTTGATCTCGTCGGCCAGCACGATGTTGGCGAAGATCGGGCCCCACTCGATGTCGAACTCCTCGCGGCGACGGCCGCCAGATCCGGGTGCCGACGATGTCGGCCGGCACCAGGTCGGGGGTGAACTGGAGGCGGCGGAACGTGCCGCCGGTCGACCTTGGCCATGGTGGACACGGTCAGCGTCTTGGCCAGGCCGGGCACGCCCTCGATGAGGCAGTGGCCGCGGGCCAGCAGGCAGACCAGGCCCGCTCGACCATGCGGTCCTGGCCGACGATGACCCGCTTGACCTGGAACAGCGCGTCCTCGAGCAGGGCTGCCGAGTCGGCGGCGTGCGGCACCCCAGAGGTGGAGGCGGGGGGGTTCTGGTCCATGCGGCAGGCTCCTGGCGGCGGCGGCGCGGGGCGCCGGTGCATCGGGTGAGGCGTCGGACGAAGGTGCGGGTGCTGCTCGTCGTGCGGCCGGCCCGCAGGGCAGCGGGCGACGCCCGGGCACCCGGAGCCCGCTCCCCGACTCTCGCACAGGCAGGTCAGCGCGGGGATACGGGCGTGTTCGGGCTTGGCCAAGGGCGCGCTGCGGTGGTTCACGCCCGCCGCGGCATCGGCAAGGATGGCCGCGTGACCGAGCGCACCACGACCGACGCAGCCTCCGGGTGGTACCCCGACCCCTGGAAGCCAGGGCAGCAGCGGTACTGGGACGGCACCCGCTGGACCAGCGACGTGTTCCAGCACGCCTTCGACCTGCCCCTCGGACAACAGCCGCTCGGCGCGATCGGGCCGGCGCCCACCCAGCCCGCCGCCATCCCCCCGCCGCCCCCCGACTTCGGCTCGCGGGCTGCTGCGGCCCCCCTGCCGGCCTGGGACCCGCAGCCCGACGTGCTGACCTCTCCGGACCGGAACCGCAACCGCGCCATCGTCGTCACGGCCGTCCTCATCGCTGGGGTTCTCGTCCTGGCCGGGCTGGCCGTGGCCGCGTTCCGCCCGAGCGACCGTAGCATCGCCGCGGCCACCCCGACGCCTAGCCTCCCGGCGCCGGTCCGGCCGACCCCCACTCCCACCCCCACGGCGCCGAGCCCATCGGCGCCGGCCCCCTCCCCCGCGTCCCCGACCCAGCCGCCCGGCGCGCATGCCTCCCTGCTCCAGAACCTCGTGGTCCGCCAGCAGGACGTGCCGACGAGCTACGTGGTGGCCACCATCGCCGGCGGGGACCAGGTGCAGGGGCAGGCCACGCTCGACCTCTGCGACGCCACGTACGCCAGCGAGGCGCTACGGCTCGAGCGGCTGCAGACCGCGGCCTTCGACCAGCAGCAGGTGGCCAACCTGAGCACCGAGGCGGTGCTCTATCGCTCGGCCGCCGCCACGACGCAGGCCTTCCGCGAGGTGGCGGAGGTGGCCCGGACCTGCCCCACCACGCCCACCACCGACCCGCTGACCGGCACCACCAGCACCACCACGTTCGGCCCGACGCCGGACAAGAGCTGGGCTCACACGCCGGGCGTCGACCGCCAGGCGTACTCGGTCACGACCACCGACGACACCGGCACGTCTCGCACGTCCACCGTGGTCTACCTCAAGCGGGGTGCCGTGCTGCTGGGCCTCTACTTCATCGACGCGAGTACCAAGCCGGTGCCCGTCGAGGGCAAGACCACCGTGCCGGCCATCGTCCAGGTCTTCGAGAAGCGGCTGCTCAACCCGCCCACGGGTGGCTCGGGCGGCACCACCGGACCGCCGGGCGTCACCGCCTGACGAGGTCGTCGAGCAACTCCCCGTACGCCTCGAGGTACCGGTCGACGTCGTCGACGCCGGCGGCCACGGACAGGGTCGGACCGGCACCGACGATCGCCTCCCACACCCCCCGGTTGGCCAGGTACACCCGGGCCAGCCGGCGCAGCGGCACGTCGAGGCCGGCCACTGCCTCGGCGCCGGTGCGGGGGGCGGACGGCGCGAAGGTCAGGCCGCTGCGCGGCCAGAAGCGGTGCACCGTCCACGGCAGGGCCGCGCGCGCCACGAGCGCCTCGAGCCCGTCGGCGAGACGGGCGCCGAGCTCCTGGCTGCGGAGGTACGCGTCGTCGGTGAGCACCTCGGACATGGCGGCTCGGGCCGCGGCCATCGACAGCGGGTTGCCGAACAGCGTGCCGCCCGTAGCGACGAGCGGCGCGGGGTCGTCGCGGCCGAGGGGGCGGCGCAGCACGGCGGCGACCTCGTCGGTCATGCCGTAGGCGCCGAGAGGGATGCCCGCCGCGATGGACTTGCCCACGGTCACGACGTCGGGTTCGAGTCCCCAACGGCGGGTGAGCCCGCCGGGCCCCACCACCTGCGTGTGGGTCTCGTCGATCACCAGGACGGTGGCGGTGGCCCGCGTGAGCCGCCGGAGGGATTCGTGGAAACCAGGCTCGGGCAGCACGAGTCCCACGTTGTTCGTCATCGCCGGTTCGGTCACCACGGCCGCGACCGTGCGCCCCGCCAGCGCGCGCTCGAGGGCATCCGCGTCGTTGAACGGCACCACCAGGGTCCGCGAGGCCACGTCCGAGGGCAGTCCTGACTCTTCGGGGGCCGCCCGGCCGTCGACGAGCTCGACGAGAGACTCGTCGAGGTGTCCGTGGTAGTGACCGTCGAAGAAGAGCACCGCGTCACGGCCGGTGAGGGTGCGGGCGACGCGCAGGGCCTCGGTGTTGGCCACCGTGGCCGACAGCGTCATCTGCCACTGGGGCAGGCCGTAGCGGCGCGCGAGCTCTTCGGCGACCCAGACGCCGTCCTCGTCCGGGAGCATGAACTGCGAGCCACGCGCCACGCGGCGCGACACTGCCTCCACGACCGGCGCGGGGGCGTACCCGGTGAACATCGACATGTCCGCGATGTTCACGTCGACGTACTCGTGCCCGTCCACGTCCCGGAACCGAGAGCCGTGGCCCTCCGCGACGAACAGAGGCACCGGATCGTACGAGTTCCGCAGCCACGCCATGGGCACGCCGTTGGGCATCGATCGACCAGCCCGCTGCCACAGCGCGGCACCGCGCGGACGGGCTGCGACGAACGCCGCGTCCTCCCGCTGCTTGAGGATTGCCACCCGGCCCGGGTCGATGCCGGGCGCGGACGGCCGCTGCATCAGAACGTGACCTGCGGCGGGGCGGTCTGCCCCGCCGGGGCCTGGTAGAACGTCCGCTTGCCCACGCCGGCGACGCCAGCCAGGAGCATCCACGGGATCGTGACGACGGTGGTGTTCAGCGTGGACACGGAGTCGTTGTAGTACTGCCGCGCGAAGGCGAGCTGGTTCTCCGTGTCGGTGAGCTGGCCCTGCAGCGCGATGAAGTTGGCCGAGGCCTTGAGGTCGGGGTACTGCTCCGCGACGGCCATCACGTTGACGAGCGCCTTGTCGAGGGCATCCGCCGCGGCCGCCTTCTGCTCGACGGTGCCCGATGCTGCCGCCGCCGTGACACCCGCGCGAGCCTTGGTGACTTCCTCGAACACGCCCTTCTCGTGCGCGGCGTAGCCCTTCACCGTCTCGACGAGGTTCGGGATCAGGTCGGCCCGGCGAGTGAGCTGCACGTCGATGCCCCCGAGCGCCTCCTGGCACTTCACGTCCTGCCCGCGCAGCCGGTTGAAGCCGGTGACGAAGAAAAGCCCCACCACGATCAGCAGCACGACCACCACGATGACCCAGATCATGCGGCCCACCCTCTCGTATCCACAGCCGCAGCGCGAGGACCGCGCCCGGCGGAGCTCACCACGACCCGCGCCCGGCGGAGCTCACCACGACCCACCCCCGCCACCGCCCCCGCCACCTCCGCCACCGCCCCCGCCGCCCGACGAGGACGACTGGGAGGCGGAGTACGCGCTGAGCGAGGCCGCGACCGCGGTGTCGAAACCGGAGAAGCCGCTGCCGGAGTCGTACAGCCCGCGCCCGCCGCTGCCGGCGTACCCGGGGTACCAGAGCGGCACCGGCGGCTCCTGCGCCGTGGCGGTGCGGTACTTCGCGGCCCACACGTCAGCCACCCCGAAGGCCACCGCGTAGGGCACGTAGGAGATCCACAGGTCCTGCCGCCCGGCGTAGTCGAACCTGTCCTCGCTCGAGGGCGTCGACAGCAGCCGCTGGAAGCCCCCGGCGCGCGACCACCACTCGCGGCCCAACACCGTGCGGCGGGTACCGACCCCGTTGCTCAGGAGGCCCCACCCTCCGACCACGAACGCGGCGAACGGCAGGGCGACGATCGTCAGCCGCATCCAGCCGATGAACGCGGCGATCGAGAGCAGGACGGCGAGGAACAGGAGCACGCGGCCCCATGTCTCGCGGGGCGACCGCTCCACCAGGCCCGACGAGCGGGCCCACGACTTTGTCGTGGACGCCACGGTGTCCTTGGCCAGGTCGAAGACCTGGCCGGAGCCCTTCGTCCCGTCGGCGAGGAACCAGGACCCGGGGGTGACGACGCCGAGCGATCTGCCCCACCGACGCGGCTACCGGGTCGGCGGCGGCCCACTGCTGCGGCGTGCCGGTTCCCGTCACGAGCCACGAGCCGTCGCCGCGGTCCTGCAGCGACACCAGCCGCTTCTCCGCGAGAGACAGGACCGTGGCGGTGAGGCTGTTCGGCCCGACCGTCTCGTCGGCCAGGTACACGGTCTGCACCGGGCCCAGCCCGTCCGGCGGGGCGTACTGCACCGGCAGCCCGGGCGGCTCCTCGCGGGCCGACCGGGCCCAGGCCATACCCAGGAAGAACGCGCCGACCGACGCGAGCACGAGCACGAAGACGACGGCGACGCTGCGGCCGAACACCTTGTCGTATACCGCTGGCCACGGCAGCGTCGTCTGCGCCGGTGGCGGGGTGGCCATCGCGGCCCGCACCGTCATACCGGTACGCGGCGGGAGGTTCGACGCGGTCGCCGTGATCACCCGGCTGCCCGCGCCGGTGAGGGTGCACGGACCGTCGACGGCGCCGCCCGCACCGGTATCAGCATCGCGCCCCGCGCTGCACTGCACCTGGCCCGAGTCGCTGGGCAGCGTGATGCGCACGGCCGCCGACAGGATCCGCATCTCCCAGCCCTGCGCGACGACGTTCCAGTCGAACACCGACTGGGGCGGCGAAGCGTTCGTGCCCTCCGTCGTCGCGAAGGAGCCGGCCCCGCGCGCCGGGGGCGAGATCACCCCCGGCACCGTGTAGGTGATGTGGTAGACGTGGCTGCCGGCCGGGAGGAGCACGTCGGGGTCGCCGATCTTGGCCACCAGGAAGCGGTCGCCCTTGTCCCACGACAGGGCGTACGCCTCGGGCTGGCCGTCGCGGGTGACCGAGATGACGGTGGGCAGGTAGCGCACGTGGCCGTCCGAGGGGTCGGACACGTCCCAGAAGCGGAAGATGCCGTGCCGGCCGTAGGGGAACTCGCCGGTGATGTCCTCGGTGGCCGTGAGCACTCCGTCGGCGGCGACGGCGTACGTCGCCTGGTACGTCGTCACGACGACCGGGTCGTTCGGCGGGGTGACGGCGTCCGAGGCGATCGACATCGACGCCGCGAGCGCCGGCCACACGATGCCCACGGCCACCACGACGACGAGCAGGCCATAGCCGAGCACGCGCTTCATGGTTCCCTCCCACCCGGAGCCTAGGACCCAGCCCACCCCCCGCGCCGCCCCTTCCGCTGCGTGTCAGGGGAGGCGCCAGTCGACGGGGGGAACGCCCTGCTCGACGAGCAGGGCGTTCGCCCGCGAGAACGGGCGCGAGCCGAAGAAGCCGCGGTCGGCCGACATCGGGCTCGGGTGGGCGCTCGCCACGACCGGCACGCCACGCAGCCGCGGTGCGAGCGACTGGGCGTCGCGGCCCCACAGCACCGCCACGAGCGGCCCGCCGCGGGAGACGAGGGCATCGATGGCCGCGTCGGTGACCTGCTCCCAGCCCTGCCCCCGGTGAGACCCCGGCTCCCCCGGGCGCACCGTGAGCACACGGTTGAGAAGCATGACGCCGTGGTCGGCCCAGGACGACAGGTCGCCGGACGCGGGCCGCGCCACGCCGAGGTCGTCGACGAGCTCGGCGAAGATGTTCTGCAGCGACCGCGGCACGGGCCGGGTCTCGGGCGCGACCGAGAACGACAGCCCGACCGCGTGGCCTGGCGTGGGGTACGGGTCCTGGCCCACGACGAGCACCCGCACCGCCGACAGCGGACGCGCGAACGCCCGCAGCACCACGGGCCCGGGCGGCAGGTACCCGCGGCCGGCCGCGAGCTCGGCGCGCAGGAATGCCCCCATGGCGGCGATCTGGGGCGCCACCGGCACCAGCGCGGTGGCCCACTCGGGGTGGACCACCTCGGGCAGCGGGCGAGCTGGCATGCGAGTCAGCCGAGACCGTGGTGAGCCAGCAGGTCGCGGGCGGTGCGCTCCCCCGCGGCGGCCAGCGAGCGCGGCTCGACGACGAACGCGTCCGGCCCCGCGACGACGAGCAGCAGGCCGAGCCGCTCCTCGACCGGCGGCAGCAGGTCGACGTCGACCAGCACCCCCGAGTCGTCGGCGTCGGCGAGCACGTACGCCTCAGAGAAGAACGACACCGCCCACTCCTCGGAGGCGGGCACGACGAGCCGCACGCGGGTAGGCCGGCGGGCCGCGTCGCACCGGGGGGCGGCATCGGCCGGACGCACGAACGCCTCGTCGAGCACCTCGAGCTCCTCGATGCCGCGCACCAGGTACGAGCGGATCGCGCCGGTGGCGTCGAGAGGCCCGGCGTCGACCTCGAAACCGCGGCTCGTGGCGAGCACCCGGTACGGCTCGATCACGCGCTCGACGACGCCGGGCAGCCAGGTACGGGTGTAGCGGATGCGGACTCGGAGCGACGCGGCCGCGGCCTCGCGGAGCACCTCCGGGGCGGAGTCGGCGGTCTCGTCGAGCTCGCCCACACCGCCGAGGACGGCTTCGCGAAGTCGGTCCAGGGTGCTGGCGAGCACGTCGTTGTCGGGCTCGAGCTGGTGCAGCCACTGGCCCGCGCTGATGAGCCGGCCGAGCTCGGCGGTGGGTACGTACTCGACCCCGAGCTCCTCCAGCGGCGCGGCCGAGACGAGCCGCACGCGGTCGGCGACGTGGGGGTCGATCTCGTCGAACGCGTCGACGTCGGGGACGTCGTCGTCGGTCTGCTCGCCGGCGAAGAACTCCAGCATCGGCGGGCGGACCCAGGCCTGCACCCCACCGCGCGGGTCGGCGACGAAGTACGCGAGCAGCTCCTGGCGCAGCGCGTCCGGGTCGACACCGAGCTGGCGGGCCAGCGACGCCACCGCCAGACCGCCGGGGTGCAGCCGCAGGACCGCGAGCGCGCGAGGCACGTGCGCGAACCGCTGTGCGTAGCCGGCGATCATGACGATCCCCCGGCGACGGCGAGCAGCCGGTCCCGCAGCTGCACGCGCAGCTCGGCCGGACCTTCGAGCCGCACGCGGGTACCGAGCCGGCACAACCGCACGAGAAAGGCTTCGCGCGAGGTGACGGTCACGGTGAGCCGGACCAGCTCGCCCTCGGCCCCGACCGTGACCGGGGACCCGCGGCGGCCGAGCATCGCCTGCGCGAGGGGCAGGTGCTCCGCGGTCGTGGACACCACGGCCTCGAGCGGGGCGTCACGCTCCCACGCGAGCGGATCGAGGTCGGGACGGGCCGGCGAGGGCGGCGGCTCGGCGGCGCTGCCGGGCTCGTCGAGCTCGACCCCCGACATCCGGGCGACGACGAAGGTCTTCACCCCGCCGTCGACTCCATCCTCGCGGGCCGTGAGGTACCACCCCTTGGCCCGGGCCCAGAGCACCTCAGGGTGCACCGTCCGGGGCGCACCCTTGTAGGTGAACCGGAGCAGGCAGCGGCCCTGAAGCGCGCTGTGCACCTGGTCCAGCGCGCCCAGGTCGCCGCCCACGGCCACCTGCACCTCGCCGTCCGGGGCCCCCGGCTCGGCGCCCGCGATGATCCGGGCGAGCCGCTCGAGCTGGTCGCGCTGGGCCTCGTCCAGCTCCACCCGGAGCCGGGGGTCGACGGCGACGAGCCGCCACCGCGCGGTCTCGCCCATCGGCGCCACGTTCGTGATGTCCCAGCCGAGCCGCACCAGGTGGGTGATGTCGCGGCGAAGCTGCTCGCGCCGGTCCTGCACCTGCTCGGCGCCGTACGAGACGAGCTCGAGCAGGTCGTCGGCGGACACCGGCCGGCCGTCGGCCTGGGAGAGCCGCGCGATGATCACGGTGAGCCGCTCGATCTGCTCCCTGGTGTCCCTGCCGCCCGCCACCGGACCCCCTCCGCACCGCTCCAGCCGTCTGCCGGCTTCCTGCTGGCTGCCCACTGCGGAGTCTGCCCCAGGTGGCCAGGGCCGGGCGCACGGCACGCGGGGCTCGACTTCGGCTGCTCGCGTTCGTATGTTCGGGTGACAACCGGCCACGCGGGGTCAACCGGACCCCGGGGCCTGACGATGCCGCCAGCAGCACCGGCCCGAGGACGAGGACCACCCGATGCGCCCCTCGCTCAAGGATCGCGAGTTCCTGGCCCTGCTGCGCCAGGTGCAGGCCGAAGAGGCCGACAAGATCCGCAAGGCCACGCCCACCCGCGGCGTGAACGACGGCAAGACCACCAAGTCCACTCCCAAGGCGCTGAGCTCGCAGTGGACGGTGTGGGATTTCGACGGCTCGATCGTCGTCGGGCGCCTCGACACCGACGACGGCCGGACGATCTACGTGGGCAAGCGGCAGGTGGCTCGCAACGGGCGCGTGTTCGTGCACGACCTGGCCATCCGCGAGGTCGCCGACCTGTGGAAGGCCACGCCCGACACCCCAGGGCCCGTGCTGCTGAAGCGATCCCTGCTGGTCGAAGGCTGGACCATCAACCGGGCCGACTCGCTCATCGACCGCCGGGACCGGCCGGCGGACGGGGCTGCGCCGCCCAGCCGCTCGATGTACGACCGCGCCATCGTGCCCGAGGGCGCCACCGCCAGCGGCCGCCACACCGGCAGCGCCCCGGCGCCCGAGGAGGAGCATCCGTCCGTCACGCCCGCGACCCTGCCGCCACCGGGCCGGCGGATGCGCGCGGCCCCCAACCCGGCGCTCGCGAGCGCCGCCGCCGCGGTCGCCGCCGAGCGAGAGGCCGCGAAGGTGGCCGCCGCGCACGCGGCGTCCGAGCAGGCCGCCGCGGAGCAGGCGGCTGCCGAGCAGGCCGCCGCGAGGGCCGCTGAGGAGAAGGCCGCCGCCGACCGCGCCGCCGCCGAGGCCGCCGCTGCGCAGCTCGCCGCCGAGGAGAAGGCCGCCGCCGCGCGCGCGGCCCAGGAGCAGGCCGCCGCCGCGGAGATGGCCGCCGCCGAGCACGCCGCCGCCGAGCAGGCCGCAGTGGCGCGCGCCGCGGCCGAGCAGGCCGCCGCCGAGGCCGCCGCGGCCGAGCGGGCGGCCGCCGAGCGCGCCACCGCCGAGCGGGTCGCGGCCGAGCAGGCGGCCAGGGTCCGGGCCGCGGCGGAGCAGGAGGCGACCGAGCGGGCAGCCGCCGCGACGGCTGCGGCCGCGGCGGCCGAGCGGGAGCAGGCCGCCGCGGAGCAGGCCGAGCGAGAGCGGGTCGCCGCCGAGCAGGAAGCGGCCCTCGAGGCGGCGAAGGAGGAAGCAGCCCGCCGGGCGGCGCTCGCCGCCGCACCGCCGCCGGACCTACCGCCCCCGACCCTGCCCTCGGCCCCGGCCGCGGTGTCGGCCGACGACCTCGCCGCGCGCGCCCGCGACGCGCTCTCACTCCTACAGGCCGTCGACCTCGTCGAAGGGGTGGCGCACGACGCCGCGCACGCGGGCAGCCTGGGCGTCTTCAGCCTCGGCCTGCGCCACGAGGTCAGTGCTCTCCTCGAGCCGCTGGTGGCCGCGGGCTTCGTCTCGGGTCCCCCGGCCGAGCCGTTCGCCGGCGCGAGGAGCCCTGCGGGCGAGGTGCCGCTGGCCGAGGTCCAGTGGCAGCTGCGCCGCTACCTCGACGGCTCGAACCCGGGCGGCGGGTGGGTGCTCGTCCACCGTCCACCGAGCTAGCAGTCCTGCCCGGCAACGGGTCCGGCGCGGCCCTAGCGTGGTCCCATGACCACGCTGGATCCCGCGGGCGCCGCCCCGGGCGTCGACCTGCCTGTCCCCACCGACATCTACTCCGAGCCCGAAGGCGACGCCGACACCTTGGCGAGTCTCGGGCCGCTGCGCGTCTTCGCAGGGACCTGGGAAGGTCGTGGCGTCGACGTCCATCCGGTGTCGCCCGCCGAGGGCGGCCGCCACGAGGAGCCCTACCACGAGAGGCTCCAGATCGAGCCCGTCGACTTCCAGACGAACGGTCCCCAACTGCTCTACGGCCTGCGGTACCACGCGCACATCGTCCGGCCGGGCGAGATGGCCACCTTCCACGACCAGGCGGGCTACTGGCTGTGGGAGCCGTCGACCCGCACCGTGATGGTGTCCTTGGCGATCCCCCGCGGCCAGGTCGCGCTGGCCGCTGGTCGCTACGAAGAAGGCGCCCGCGGCTTCGAGGTGGTGGCCGAGCGTGGCTCGACCGAGTACGGCATCGTCTCGAACCCGTTCCTGGAGAAGGCCTTCCGCACCGACCGCTTCCACCTTCGGGCGTGGGCCGAAGACGACGGCACCTGGTCGTACGAGCAGACGACCACCCTGGTGATCCCCGACCGGGACGAGCCGTTCCTGCACGTCGACAGGAACACGCTCCACCCGCTGGCCGCACCGGGGCCCAACCCCCTCGCCGCCGCGCGGCGCTTCGAGTGACCACTCACGGCGCCACCACGGCGCGAGGCCTGCCGCAGCTGCGGCGTCGACCGCGCTCGCGCGCGTGCGGCGCCGCCCCCTCGCTCCCTGCAGTCAGGTCCCGCTTGCCGTCCCCCCGTGGTGCCGTCTGCGCGCCCCCCGCGCGCTCGAACGCGCTGATCATGACGCCGGGTCTGGACCACGTCTGTCGCGCCGGTGACACAGTGGGCGTCGGCTGGCTGACACGGGGGCCGCGCCAGGAACAGGGCGCCGGGTCCCGTCCCGCGGACGGGACGTGGTGGGATCGGGGCATGCGCGTCGATCTGCTGGCCGAGGTTCCCGAGCCTGCGCGCACGCAGGTGCTCGGTGCCTGCCGCCGCCACAGCTTCCACCGCGGGGCGACCGTCTTCCGTGCCGGCGACCCCGCCGACGGCCTGCACCTGGTCGAGGCCGGCCGGCTCGCCGTCCGCACCACCACCGAGGGGGGCGACACGGTCACCCTCGACGTCCTGGGGGCCGGAGACGTGTTCGGCGAGATGGCGCTGGTCCAGCCCGAGCGCACCCGGTCGGCCACCGTCGTGGCCCTGGACGAGGCCAGCACGCTCGTGCTCGGCCCGGCCGACTTCCGACGGCTGGTCGTCGACCACCCCACCGTGTGGGCGGCCGCGTCCGCGCTGCTGGCCACGCGCGTCGACCGCCTCACCGACCAGCTCATCGAGGCGCTCTACGTGCAGGTCGACCGTCGTGTCGCGCGGCGACTGTGCACGCTCGCGGCCCTGCAGGGCGGCCTCGGCGCCGGCTTGGAGATCGCCGTGACGCAGCAGGAGCTGTCCGACCTCGTCGGTGCCACCCGGCCCACGGTGAACCAGTCGCTCAAGAAGCTCGAGGTGCAGGGCGCGATCACGATCACCCGGGGCTCGGTGCGCATCGACGATCCCGTGCTGCTGCGCCGGCGTACCGGCCTGACCGGCTGAGTGCGCGTCACTCCGCCGGAGCCCGCGGCGCACGCCCGGCCCGTGCGTCGCGCTCGCGCACCGCGTGCTCGTCGGTCCGGGCGTCGAACCCCCACAGCGCCGGCAGCGCCGCGGCGAGCAGGCCGCACGCCACCACGCACGCGACACCGCCGGAGACGAGGCTGGCGCGCAACGACGTGAGCTGGGCCACCCCGCTCGCCCGGATCTGGCCGAGCTGCGGGCCGATCGAGTACGACAACAGCTCGATGCCCGCCATCCGTCCGCGCAGGTGGTCGGGAACGGTCTGGTTCCAGATGAGCATCCGGAACAGCCCGCTCACCATGTCGGCGCCGCCGGCCACGACGAGCGCGGCGAGCACGAACCAGATCGTCGGGGCGAGGCCCACGAGGGCGATGGCGGCCCCCCACACCATCGCCGCCAGCACGACCGCGCGGCCATGGCGGTGGATCCTGCCCGTCCACCCGCTCGTCGCCGTCGCGACCAACGCGCCGACGGCCTCCGCGGAGTACAGCAGGCCGAGCGACCAGGGTGCGCCGAACTGCTGGGCGATGAACGGGAAGAGCGCGAACGGGAAGGCGAAGAACATCGCCGCGAGGTCCACCAGGTAGGTGCCGAGCACGTCCTTCCTGCTCCACGCATAGGCCATGCCCTCACGGATCCGGCGCATGCTCGGCGGCTCGGCCTGCTTCGACGGAGGCACCGGGTGCACGGCCCATAGGAGCATCACCGACACGGCGAACGTCGCCACGTCTGCGGCGTAGGCGGCCCAGACGCCCGCGGTCGCGAGCAGCAGGCCGCCGATCGCAGGGCCCGCGATGCTCCCCACCGTGCCCTTCATCGAGGAAAGGGCGCCCGCGGCGGGCAGCTCGTCGTGCGCGACGACCCTGGGCAGGATCGCGTCGAGCGAAGGCCGCTGGAGCCCGTCGACCGCCGCCATCACGGCCGTGAGCACGTAGAGCGGCCAGAGCGCCGGTTCGGGAAGGAGTGCGTTCGCGAGCAGGGCGGTGCTCAGCAGCATGAAGACGCACTCGGTCAGGAGCACCAATCGGCGCCGGTCGACGGCGTCGGCGATGGCGCCGCCCCACAGCCCGAAGACGATGAGGGGCACCAGCTCGACGACACCCAGCAGCCCGACCGCGACGAACGAGCCGGTGAGGGTGGCGACCTGGTACGGCACCGCGACGTACGTGATCATCGAACCGAGGTAGGTGACCAGCCCGCTCGCGAACAGCAGCCGGAAGTCGCGCGACGTGCGCAGCGGGGTGAGGTCGACGGCCCACCGACGGCGCGAGGGAGGCCTCGGGTCCGACGGCGACGGGCTCGGCGGCGGGCCGGCGGGCGTGCCGGCGGGTGTCGGCTGCTCTGGCCCCTGCGTCACGACGAGGTAGTCTGCCGCGACGCGGCACGCGCCCGCGACGCCCTTTCCCGCACCCCGGCGCCCCGGACCGCCCGAAGGACCCGATGAGCCGCTACGTCCCCCCGCAGCACGGCGCCTGGGCCTTCCTGGCCTTGCCGCTCGTGCTGGGCACCCTCGTCTCGCCGTGGACGCCGCTGCTGCTGGTTCTCGCCGTGGCGTGGATCGCCGCGTACCCGTGGTCGTACGCGGCCCTCGGCCTCGTGCGGGCCAAGCGGAACCAGCGGTTCAGGGCGCCGTTCGCCGCGTGGGCCGCGATCGTGCTGCCGGCGTGCGCCGTGCTCCTCGTCGCACGGCCCTGGCTCGTGTGGGCCGGCGCGGCGTACGCCCTGGCTTTCGCGGTCAACGTGCGCTACGCGCGTCGCAATGACGAGCGTGCGGTCGCCAACGACCTCGTGTTCGTAGGCGAGTGCGCGGCGATGGTGCTGGTGACGTGGGCCGTGGCCGTGGGCGGAGGCACGTTCGCGCCACCCCCGCTGTCGTCGGTGCCCTCCCACGTGTGGGTTCTCGTGGTCGTGTGCGTGCTCGTCCTGCTCGGGTCGGCCCTGCACGTGAAGTCGCTCATCCGCGAGCGCCGCAACGCCCGCTTCGCCGCGCTGTCGCGGGGATACGCCGTGGCGTGCGCGGGGGCGTCCCTCGGGCTGGCCGCGTGGTGGGGGCTGCCCTCGGGCTGGTGGTTCGTCCTGCCGTTCGTGGCCCTGGCCGTCCGCGCGTTCGTCGTGGGGCGCAAGCCGGTGCGACCTGGTGCCGTCGGCATGGTCGAGCTCGGCTGCTTCATCCTGGTCGCTGCCGCTGCGGCGCTCGCGGTGCACACGTAGCTGCCCGGACGCGAGAGGCGCCAACGCCGCGGTGCCGACCCACTGGCACCGGGCGCTGGCGCTGCTCGTACCGGCGGCGGGCCTCACGGGACCTGCGCGCCTCGACATCGATGACGGTAGCCGCGCCGAAGGCGTGGCGCGCGCTGAGCGGGTCGTCCGGACGGACGGTCTCGCGCGCTGCACGGACGTGGCGCCATCGACCGAGGCGCACCCGGCCCCCGACGGTCGGCCACCGGCGAACTCCCCACGCCGGTCAGTGCCCGGGGATACCGTCGGTGGTCCGCGGCCGAGGGGGGCGGCCGACCCACTTCAGGGAGGTCTCCGATGGCGAAGTACCTGCTCGTATACACGGGAGACGCGACGCAGCCCGCGTCCGAGGAAGAGGGCCAGGCCGTGATGGCGTCCTGGGTCGCCTGGTTCGAGGGCATCGGCGCCGGGGTGGCCGACGCTGGGAATCCCACCGGCCCGGCCAGGACCGTGGCCACCGACGGCTCCGTGAGCGACGGCGCACCGTCGGGCATCACCGGCTACTCCGTCATCGAGGCGGCCGACCTCGACGCCGCCGCCGCCCTCGCGGGCAGCTGCCCGCACCTCGCGGCCGGCGGACGCGTCGAGGTGCTCGAGACGTTCGACGTGATGTAGAGCGACCTCCCGGCGCGCCTCGGGGGCGCGGCACGGCGAGGGGCCCCGGCCGCAGGAGCGGGGCCCCTCGTGGCGGTGGGATGATCAGGCCCGGCGGTCCTGCACCCGGTTCTTCACGATGACGAAGGGCAGCAGGAACGCGGCCAGCGCACCGACGAGCCAGATGATCACCGCGGCGGCGATCCAGGTGCCGAGCCCGTCGATGCTCATGCCCTGGCGCAGCAGGTTCGTGATGAACAGCGCCACGAACGCAGAGATGATCCCGACGCCGCCGGTGAACATGGGGGCGCTCTTCTGGGTGCTGTTCGAGATGAGCGGCGACAGGACCGCCTGGATGAGCGCGAAGATGCCGGCCGTCACGACGTAGTTGATCCCGCCGCTGATCGACAAGCCGCTGAGCACGAGGTCGGCCACGATGAGGGCGATGAGGGCAGCGAGGAAATAGACGACCAGGTTGAGCAGGAATCGGATCATGCGACGACGGTAGCGACCCGCGAGCCGCGCTGTCTTTCGTTCTCCCGCGCGAGGGTCCTCCCTCGTGTCGGATCGGACTGCCGCCAGGGGCCGCCGACCGCTAGCGTGCGCACCACCGACGGCGAAACGGCGGGTGAACGCCAGATGGACGAGCGTGCTGCGGCGACGGCCACCGGCTGGCGCAGGCACGTGCCAGCCGCCGTCTGGCTGCCGCGGTACAGGCGCGGACTGCTGCCCGGCGACCTGCTCGCCGGCGCCGTCGTCACCGCTCTCGCAGTGCCCCAGGCGCTCGGCTACGCCAGCATCGCCGGCGTCCCTGTGCAGGTCGGCCTCTACGCCATCCCGCTCGCGCTCCTCGCGTACGCAGTGCTCGGCTCGTCGCCGCACCTCATCGTCGGTCCGGTGTCGACCGTGTCGGTGCTGTCGGGGTCCCTGGTGGCCGACCTCGCCAAGGGCGACCAGGCCAAGGCACCGGCGCTCACCTCCGCCTTGGCCATCGCGGCCGGGGTGATCCTGGTGGCCGCCGGCCTCGCGGGCATCGGGTGGGCCGCGGAGTTCTTGTCGCGGCCGATCGTCACGGGTTTCGTGTTCGGCCTCTGCATGCTCATCATCATCGGCGAGGTACCGTCACTGCTCGGCATGCCGGTCGAGTCCGGCGACGCCCTGCACCGGGCGTGGTCGGTTGCCACCCACCTCACCGACGCCAACCCGACCACCTCGCTCGTGGGTCTTACGGCCCTCGCCGTCCTGTTCGCCGGCTCACGCTTCGCGCCGCGGGTGCCGTGGGGACTGCTCGTCCTCCTCGCCGGCATAGGGCTCTCCTCCGCGCTCGGTCTCGCCGCGCGGGGCGTGGCCACCGTGGGGTCGGTTCCCAAAGGCCTCCCGCCGCTCGGCCTGCCTGCGATCGGCGTCGCCGACGTGCCGCAGGTCATGCTCGGTGGCGGCGCGCTCGCCCTCGTGGCGATCGCCGAGGGGCTGAGCGCCGCGCGCCTGTTCGCGATGCGCGAGGGCTACACCGTCCATACCAACCAGGAACTCGTTGCCACGGGTGCGGCCAACATCGGCGCGGGTCTCTCGGGCGGGCTCGGGGTGGCGGGCTCGCTGTCCAAGACGGCCGCCTCGCGCCGCGCGGGGGGGAGCACCCAGATCACCGGCGTCGTCACGGCGTTGCTCACGCTCGTCGTCATCGCACTGTTCGCGGAGACGCTGTCCCCGCTGCCGCGCGCGGTGCTGTCGGCGATCGTCATCCAGGCGGTCTGGGGGCTGATGGACGTCGGCGCCATCCGCCGCTACCAGACGATCCGGCGAAACGACTTCGTCGCCGCCGTGGCCGCCATGGGAGGGGTGCTCGTCCTCGGCCCGCTGTACGGCCTCCTGTTCGCCGTCGGCATGGCGCTGCTCGGTCTCATCTACCGCTCCAGCCGCGTCGACCTCGACGTGATGGGCAAGGTGCCCGGCGAGAAGGCAGCGTGGGGCAGCATCTCCCGGCACCCGGAGCGGCGCACGTACGACGGCATCGCGGTGCTGCGCCTCGACGTGCCGCTGTTCTGGGCGAACGCCACCGAGATCCACGACCGGGTGCTGGAGGTCGTGGAGTCCGACCTCACGATCACCGTGGTGATGCTCGACCTCGAGGCCACCAGCCAGATCGACACCACGAGCATCGACGTGCTCGCCGACCTCATCGACCGGCTGCGGGCCAAGGACATCGACCTCTACCTCGTGCGGGTCTTCTTCCGGGCCCGGCAGACCCTTGCGGCGGCCGGGCTGATCGGGCGGATCGGCGAGGACCACATGTGGCACAGCATCTCCGCCGGCACGCGGGCCGCGCGTGAGCACCACGGGCTGACCGCGAAGCCGCACCCGCAGGGCGCGCCGGCCGGCGCCGACGAGGCCGACGACGAAGACCCCTGGCCGGGCAACGAGCGGATCGCCGCCGAGCACGAAGAGGGCGGCTACACCGACGATCCACCGCCCCGTCGCTGACCCTCGCCCGTTGATCCATGCCTTGGACCAACCGACCAGACAGGGCGCCCCGAACCGCCCGTCCATGGTCGTTTCGTCCAAGGCATGGATAAACGGTGGGGGAAAAGTGGAGGTGCGGTCGCCCGCGCGGGGGGCTGCCGATAACCTGCGGAGACCATGACCAGCCGCCCGAGCAGCCGGAAGGACGCCGTCGGGGGGTCCGCGCCCGCCGCGCCCGATCCGCACGTGCCGCCGCACGCCTGCCTCGTGCTCGTGCGCCGGCGCCACGTGGACTACGGGCTGGCCACGACCACCCGCTGTCGCCGCGGCTGAGCCAGTACCGCGTTCTGGCTCAGCCCCCCGCCGACCCCGGGACTACCGGGGCCCCCCGGGGTGTTTCCCAGGAGCCCCGCACGACCCGCGGCAACCGTCCGTCATCAGATCCCCGTCCCGTCCTAGGAAGATTGGCAGCCACCCCATGCGCATCGCCGACGACGTCACCCAGCTGATCGGCAACACCCCGCTCGTCCGTCTGAACAAGGTCACCGACGGGGCTGGGGCCACCGTCCTGGCCAAGCTGGAGTTCTTCAACCCGGCCCACAGCGTCAAGGACCGCATCGGCGTCAGCATGATCGACGCGGCACAGGCCGCCGGCCTCATCGGCCCGGACACCGTCATCGTCGAGCCCACCAGCGGCAACACCGGCATCGCGCTGGCCATGGTCTGCGCGGCGCGAGGCATCCCGATCGTGCTGACGATGCCCGAGACGATGAGCAAGGAGCGGCGGACCCTGCTGCGCGCCTACGGCGCCGAGCTGATCCTCACCCCGGGGCCCGAGGGCATGGCGGGCGCGATCGCCAGGGCCGAGGAGCTCGCCAAGAGCGACCCGAAGTACTTCATGCCGCAGCAGTTCGCGAACCCGGCCAACCCCGAGATCCACCGCCGCACCACGGCCGAGGAGATCTGGAACGACACCGACGGCACCGTCGACATCGTCGTCGTCGGGCGTCGGCACCGGCGGCACGATCACCGGCGTCGGCCAGGTGCTCAAGGAGCGCAAGCCGTCGGTGCAGATGGTCGCCGTCGAGCCGGCCGCCTCGCCGGTGCTCTCCGGCGGCGCCAAGGGCCCGCACCCGATCCAGGGCATCGGCGCCGGCTTCGTCCCCGAGATCCTCGACACCGACGATCTACGACGAGATCGTCCAGGTCGCCGACGACGACGCCTTCGCCACCGCGCGGCGGGCGGCCACCGAGGAGGGCCTGCTCGTCGGCATCTCCTCGGGTGCCGCCGTCTGGGCGGCCACGCAGGTGGCCAGCCGCCCGGAGAACGCCGGCAAGACTCATCGTCGTGATCATCCCGTCGTTCGGCGAGCGCTACCTGAGCACCGCGCTGTTCGCCGACCTGGTCGACTGCAGGCGCTGCCATGCTGAGCAGGCTCCGTCGCGACGTGACCACGGTCGTCGAGCGCGACCCCGCAGCGCGCAACGGCTGGGAGGTGGCGCTGCTCTACCCGGGCGTGCACGCGCTCTGGGCGCACCGCGTCAGCCACTGGCTCTGGCACCACGGCGCGCGGTTCCCGGCGCGCGCGCCTGTCGCAGGCCACGCGCTGGGCCACCGGCATCGAGATCCACCCGGCGGCCACCATCGGCGATCGGGTCTTCATCGACCACGGCGCCGGCGTCGTCATCGGCGAGACCGCCGAGGTGGGCGACGACGTGACGATCTACCACGGCGTCACGCTCGGCGGCACCAGCCTCGAGCACGTCAAGCGCCACCCGACCATCGGCGACCACGTCGTCATCGGCGCGGGCGCGAAGGTGCTGGGCAACCTCACCGTCGGCGACGACTCGCGCATCGGCGCGAACGCGGTCCTGGTGCGGTCGGTCGAGGAGGAGTCGGTGGTCGTCGGCGTGCCGGGCCAGGTCATCCACGCGACCGGGCCGGCCAAGCCGGTCGTGGCCGACCCGGAGGACAACACCCCCGGTCCTGACCCCGTCTCCAGCACGCTTGCCGCGCTGCTCGAACGGGTCGCCGCGCTGGAGACCCAGGTGGCCGGCCGGGCCGAGACGTCGCAGCTCACGATGGCCTCGGTGGGGGTCTGGGAGTCCGAGCTCGACTACGTGATCTGACGGACGCCGCCCCGTCGCCCCCCGCGCACCCGAGCCCAAGGCCGGGCGATGCTCGGGTTAAGAGCAGCCTTCGGGCTGCTGTTCGGTGCCTGCGGGCACGTAGGGTGCCCCGGACGACCGCGAAGGGGGAGCTGGTGGCGCACGACGGCGAGGCAGGGCTGCCGCTGTACGGGCTGCCGGAGGCCGAGGTGTTCGTGGGCATCGATCCCACCGCCGCACCGCCGGTGCTCGTCGTCGGAGGTCACGACGACCCCGCCCGAGCCGCGGAGTTCCAGGCTGCCCTCGGCGACGTCCTCGACCGGCACGGGCTGCACCGCGCCACCGTCGGACACGTGATCGACCTGCGCGAGGGAGTCCGCGCCGAGCACCGGGCCAGCGTCCGGCGCATCCTCGACCTCGAGTAGGGCGCTGCGGCTCGAGAACCGACGCGGCTCAGGCGGGCAGCGAGGTGGGCAGGCGCAGCGCCGGGGCAGGCCCACGGACGCCGCCCTCGTGGTCGACCTCGCGGATCGCCTGCATCACCTCATCGAGCGCCCGCAGCGAGTGCCCGCTGACGAACGTGCCCACGTACGGCATGGCCGCGGCCATGCCGCCCACGAGCGGCCGGTAGCCGGCGGCGGCCTTGCGCGGGTTGACCCAGATGACGTGGTAGGCCAACCGGGAGAGCTGTGCCATGGCCCACCCGACGAGCGCTGGGTCGTCGATCTCCCACCCGTCCGAGACGATCACCACGACCGCGCCGCGAGCCATCCCTCGGCGGCCGTACTCGTCGACGAACGTCTGCAGCGCGGCGCCGATGCGGGTGCCGCCGGACCAGTCGGGCGCCGCCTGCGCGGCCCGGCGGTAGGCGACGTCGGGGTGGTCGAGGGCGAGCGCACGCGTGAGCCGGGTGAGCCGGGTGGCGAACACGAAGGCCTCGGCGTGCAGTGCGCGCACCGCCCCGCGCATGAGGTGCAGGTACACGCGGGCGTAAGGCTCCATCGAGCCCGAGACGTCCGCGATGAGCACCACCCGCCGCGGCCGTCGCTTGGCCCTGCGGTACACCCGGTGCACCGGGTCGCCCGACGTGCGGTGCGACTTGCGCAACGTCGCCCGCACGTCGAGCCGCCGACCGGCATGGTGCCGACGCAGTCGTCGCGCAGCCCGCAGCGGCGGCACCACCGCAAGCCGCTCGGCCAGCGCGGCGAGCAGCGCCAGCTCCTCGGGGGTGCAGTCGGCGAACCGCTTGGTGCCGAGCCGCTCCTGCGTGCTCATGGCCGCGAGCACCGACTCCTCGGCGTCCTCGTCCGGTTCGCCGCCTTCCCCCGGGCTGCCGCTCGTGCCGCTCGCGGACGACTCCGTGCGCGGCTCACGCTCGGGGTCGCCGGGCGTGCGCTCGCCCGTCGGAAGCACCGAGGGCGGCGGCGGCTCGGGGCTGTCGCCGCGGAAGTCGGCGAGGTCGACGACGCCTCCGAACACCTGAGCGAACACGCGGTCGAACGCGTCTCGCTGCTCGTGGCTGCTCAGCAACGTGACGCGGCCGAGCCAGGCGAGCTCGGCTGGTGGTGCGGGGCTCGGCCAGCACCACACACTCGGCGAACCGGGCGCTGCGCTCGGGAGTCACGGGCACTCCGGCCGCGTGCAGCAGGTGACCGAAGGCCGCGGCCAGCGCGGGCAGGTCAGCCACGGGCCAGCCAGGCCAGGCCCTTGGCCCGGGCCACGTCGATGGTCCTCGCGGTACTTCAGCACCGACCCGAGCGTGGCGTCGACGGACGCCTCGTCGAGCCGTCGCAGTCCGAGCAACGACGCCGCGTGCACCCAGTCGATCGCCTCGGCGACGCCAGGTGGCTTCTGCACGTCCAGCGAGCGCAGCCGCTGCACCGCGCCCGCCACCTGGGCCGCCAGCTCGGCGCTCGCCGCCGGTACGCGGGCGCGCACGATCGCGGTGGCCTGGGCCAGCGGCGGGTAGTCGATCCAGTGGTAGAGGCAGCGACGCTTGAGCGCGTCGTGCAGGTCGCGGGTGCGGTTCGACGTGAGCACCACGATCGGCGGGAAGGTCGCCCGCAGCGTGCCGATCTCGGGGATCGTCACCGAGTCCTCGGCGAGCAGCTCGAACAGGAACGCCTCGAACTCCTCGTCGGCCCGGTCGACCTCGTCGATGAGCAGCACCGCCGGGTCGCGGCCCGGGGTGCTCGAGCGCCTCGAGCAGCGGCCGGCGGATGAGGTACTCGGGTCCGAACAGGCTCTCCTCCGCCAGGTCGGAACCGCGCGCCTCGGCCAGCCGGATGCCGAGCAGCTGGCGCGGGTAGTTCCACTCGTAGAGCGCCTCCGCCGCGTCGATGCCCTCGAAGCACTGCAGCCGGATCAGCGGGGTGTCGAGCAGGTCGGCCAGCGACTTGGCCGCCTGGGTCTTGCCGACCCCGGCCTCGCCCTCGAGCAGCAGCGGCTGCGGCAGCCGCACCGCGCAGAACAGTGCCGTCGCGAGGCCGGGGTCGGTCAGGTAGCCGACGCTCGGCGAACCGCCGGCGAGCGTCGCCGGGTCGGGCACCAGGTCGGCGAGGTTCACGCGCGCAGGTACTTCCCCGGGTCGCTTCGGGTACAGCCGCCGGCAGGCCGGGCAGCAGAACCAGAACCGCTCGCCGTCGACGTCGGCGAACAACGCGTCGGGGCCCGTGTCCACCGTCATGCCGCAGACGGGGTCGATGGCCACGGCGTCGGGCTCGACCACGGGCAGCAGCACGCTGGGCTCTCGGGGATGCTGGAGCGCGACTGCCTCGGCGCCCGCGGCCGCTCGGCGATGATCTGGGCAAACACCGACAGGGCGATCTCCTCGGGCGTGCGCGCGCCGATGTCGAGGCCGGCGGGAGTGTGGATCGTCGCCCGCTGGTCGGCGGTCGAGCTCGAGCGACGCCGACGACGGCCGTACCGCGCTTCGGGCTGGCGACGAGCGCCACGTACGGCACGCCCGCCCGCACGGCCGCCGTCAGCAGGTCTTCCTCGCCCGTGCCGTGCGAGGCGACCACCACGGCGTCGGCGACGGCCAGGTCGAGTCCGGTCGCCGCCTCCACCTGGTACCCGAGGGCGGCGCCCACGCCGGCCATGGCCCGCGCGATCGGACTCTCGCCGAGCACCGCGACGAGCGGCACCGGCAGCACGGGCTCGAGGAAGATCTCGAGCGTGCCGCCAGACAGACAGGGGTTGTCCACCACGGTCTTGCCCGGCTGGTCGGCCTCCGGCTCGGGCGCGATGCGCAGCAGCATCGACTCGCCCGAGGCCAGCAGCGAGAGTGCCTGGCTGCGCACCGTCGACTCGGCGCACTGCCCCCCGACGAAGCCCTCGATGGCCCCGTCGGGCAGCACGAGCGCCTCGTCGCCGGGCTTGGCGGAGGTCGGCCGCTCGGCCAGCACGACCCGGGCGTGCACGAACGGCACGCGCCCGGAGCGCAGGGAGGCGGCCCGCGTCGTGCAGCGCCTCGGTGGCCATCGTCTACTCCACCGCCAGGTCGGTGCGCACCGGTCGGCCCTGGATCGCGCGCCACACGTTCGCCGGCGTGAGCGGCATGTCGGCGTGCCGCACGCCGAACGGCGCTGAGCGCGTCGATGACGGCGTTGACGACCGCGGCCGGCGACCCGACCGTGGCCGACTCGCCGACCCCCTTGGCCCCGATCGGGTGGTGCGGCGACGGCGTGACCGTCTCGCCGAGCTCCCAGTCGGGGCACTCGAGCGAGGTCGGCAGCAGGTAGTCCATGAACGAGCCGCCGAGGTGGTTGCCGTCCTCGTCGAACGCGATGACCTGCATCAGCGCCATGCCGACCCCGTCGGCGAGGCCGCCGTGCACCTGGCCCTCGACGATCATCGGGTTGATCCGCGGGCCGCAGTCGTCGACCGCGATGAACCGGCGCACCTTGACCTGGCCGGTGCCCGGGTCGACGTCGACGACGCAGATGTAGCAGCCGTACGGGTACGTGAGGTTCGGCGGGTTGTAGACGACCTGCGCGTCGAGGTGCCCCTCGACGCCGTCGGGCAGCTCGAGCGAGCTGTGCGCGTCCATCGCGATCTCCTGGATCGTCCGGCCGCGCTCGGGATCGCCCTTGACGTACCAGCGGCCGAGCTCCCACTCGAGGTCGTCCGGCGAGCACTCGAGCGCGGCGGCCGCGATCAGCCTGGCCTTGTCGCGTACCCGCCGCGCCACCACCGCCGCCGCGGCACCGGACACCGGCGTCGAGCGAGAGCCGTACGTGCCCGAGGCCGAACGGGGTGTTGTCGGTGTCGCCGTGGATGACCTCGACGTCCTCGGGCGGGATGCCGAGCTCGTGCGACACGATCTGCGCGAACGTCGTCTCGTGGCCCTGGCCCTGCGTCTGCACCGAGATCCGCACCTGCGCCTTGCCGGTGGGGTGCACCCGCAGGTCGCAGCCGTCGGCCATGCCCAGGCCGAGGATGTCCATGTGCTTGCGCGGACCCGGCGCCGACGCCCTCGGTGAAGAAGGAGATGCCGATGCCCATGTACTCGCCCCGGGCGCGCTTCTCGGCCTGCTCGCGCCGCAGCTCGTCGTAGCCGGCGATCTCCAGGGCCAGGCGCATGGTCTTCTCGTAGTCGCCCGAGTCGTACTCCCACCCGGTGGGCGTGGTGTACGGGAACTGCTCGGGCCGCAGCAGGTTCTTCAGCCGCAGCTCGGCGGGGTCCATCTCCAGCTCGGCCGCGAGGCAGTCGACGATCCGCTCGATGAGGTACGCCGCCTCGGTGATGCGGAACGAGCAGGCGTAGGCCACGCCGCCGGGCGCCTTGTTCGTGTAGACGGCGCGGACCGTGCAGTGCGCCGACGGGGTAGTCGTACGATCCCGTGAAGATGTGGAAGAAGCCGGCCGGGTACTTCGTCGGCTGCGCGGTGCTGTTGAACGCGCCGTGGTCGGCGAGCACGTCGACCTTGACGGCGAGGATCTTGCCGTCCCTCGTCGCGGCGATCTTCGCCTTCATGTGGTAGTCGCGGGCGAAGCCGGTGGACATGAGGTTCTCGCTGCGGTCCTCCATCCACTTCACCGGCTTGCCGGTGACGATGGAGCCGACGATCGAGCAGCACGTAGCCGGGGTAGATCGGCACCTTGTTGCCGAAGCCGCCGCCGATGTCGGGGCTGATCACCTGGATCTTCTGCTCGGGCAGACCCGGCGACCAGCGCGTACACCGTGCGGTGGGCGTGCGGTGCCTGGGTGGTGGTCCAGAGCGTGAGCTTGCCGGTGACCGGGTCCATGTGCGCGACCGAGCCGCACGTCTCCATCGGCGCCGGGTGCACGCGCGGGTAGAGCATGTCCTGCTCGACCACGACCTCGGCCGTCGGCGAAGGCCGCGTCGGTCTCCTCCTTGTCGCCCGCCTCCCAGTCGTAGATGAAGTTGTCGGTCTTGCCCTCCTTGTCGTCACGGATGACCGGCGCGTCGGGGTCCATCGCCTTCTTCGCGTCCATGACCGGCGGCAGCGGCTCGTACTCGACGTCGATCAGCTCGAGCGCGTCCCGGGCGATGTAGCGGTTGTCGGCGACGACGAACGCCACCTCCTGGCCCTGGAAGCGCACCTTGTCGGTGGCCAGCACGGCCTGCGTGTCGTAGGACAGCGTCGGCATCCACGCCAGGCCTGAGCGTCTCGAGCACGGCGCCGGTGATGACCGCGCGCACACCTTCGGGAGCGCCTCGGCCGCCGACGTGTCGACCGACACGATCCGGGCGTGGGCGTACGGGCTGCGCAGGATCGCGCCGTGCAGCATGCCGGGCAGGCTGCACGTCGTCGACGTAGTTGCCCTCGCCGCGCAGGAAGCGGGCGTCCTCCTTGCGGTGCATCCGGCCGAAGCCGATGGGGTTGCCGGCCGCGCTGGTGGGCACCTCGTCGATGGCGGTCATGCGGTCACCTCGCTGCTGGGCCGGGTGCGTCGGCGGCCCACTGGACGGACTCGCACGATGTTCTTGTAGCCGGTGCACCGGCAGATCTGGCCGGAGATGGCCTCGCGGATCTCGCTCGTCCGACGGGTCGCGGGTTGTGGTCGAGCAGCTGGCGGGCGGTCATCATCATCCCGGGCGTGCAGAAGCCGCACTGCAGGCCGTGGCACTCCATGAACCCCTGCTGCACCGGGTCGAGCTCGCCGCCGTGGGCCAGGCCCTCGACCGTGCGCACCTCGCGGCCGTCGGCCATCGCGGCCAGCACCGTGCAGCTCTTGACCGGCTCGCCGTCGACCCACACCACGCACGTGCCGCAGTTCGAGGTGTCGCAGCCCCAGTGCGTGCCGCTCAGCAGCAGCTCGTCGCGGATGAAGTGCACGAGCAGCATCCGCGGCTCGACGTCGCGCGATGTGCTCGTCGCCGTTCACCGTCATCGTCACCTGCATGTCAGGCTCCCTGGCTGGCCTCGGGCGGCGCGGCGCAGCGCACGCAGCGTGAGTTCGTCGGCGAGGTGCTGCTTGTAGTCGACCGGTCCGCGCTGGTCGGCGCTGGGGTGGCAGGAGTCCGCCGGCCAGGCGGGCGGCCGCGGCGAGGTTCTCCTCGCTCGGGCGCCTTGCCGACGAGGAACGCCTCGGCCTCCGGGGCGCAGAAGTGCGCGGCCCCGACGGCCGTGAGGCCGATGCCGCAGTCGGTGACCAGTGCCGTCGCGCACGACGACGTAGGCGCCCGCGGACGCCACCGGCCAGTCGCCGACGCGCCGCTCGACCTTCTCGTAGGCGCTGCCGGCGCCCGGCCGGATCGGGAACCGCACCTCGGTGAGGATCTCCGCCGGTCGCCGACCTTGGTCTCGTACGGGCCCTCGTGGAACTCGCGGAGCGCCACGGTGCGCGCGCCCGCCGGAGCCGCGGATGACGACGGTGCCCTTGAGCGCGGCGCCGACGGCCGAGAGGTCCTCGGACGGGTCGGCCTGGCACAGCGACCCGCCGACGGTGCCGCGGTTGCGCACGATCGGGTCGGCGATCACCCGCTCGGCCTCGCGGAAGATCGCGTAGTGCTCGGCGAGCACCGCCGAGTCGAGCACCTCGCGCATGCCGGACCATGGCGCCGACGACGATGTCGCCGCCCTCGATCCTGATCCCCTTCAGCTCGTCGAGGTCGTTGATGTCGATGAGCATCTCGGGCCGGGCGAGCCGCAGCTTCATCATCGGCAGCAGGCTGTGGCCGCCCGCGACGAGGCGCGACTCGTCGCCGTGCTGCTCGAGCAGGGCGATGGCGTCCTCGACGGAGCGTGGCCCTCGCGTAGTCGACCGGTGCTGGTGTCTGCATGCCCCACCTCTCACAGGTGTCGTTGTGATGCTCGAGTCACGGTCGTGCCGCCGCGGACGCGGCCGAGCTATCTGCGGCGTCTGAGGAGCCAGACGACGATGGCGACGAGCAGCAGCGAGCCCGATGAGTCGCCGGGACGGCCCGCTTGAGCACCGGGGCTCCCGCCGTGCCGAGCAGGTCGATGCGTCGTCGCGGCCACCGGTTGCGGCGCTGCCGCCGGGCGCGCCGGCGGCCGGCGCGCTCGGGCTCGCCGGCCTCGTCGGCGGACGGGGCGCTCATCACGCGGCCAGGTTGCCGGCGAACTGGTCGATGATGCGACCGGCGACGTCCTGCATGACTCCGCGGCCGAACTGCGCGGCCTTCCCGGTGATCGTGAGATCGGTCGATGCACCTCGACGCGGGTGAGGTCGGGCACTCTCGCTCACGCAGCGTCGTCGTGACGTGGGCCTTGGCCGTCCCGTGCCTCGGGTCTCCTTGCCGGTGCCCTCGATGACCGCGGTGTGGGTGGCCTCGTCCGGCTCACGAAGCGGGCCTTGCCGCCGTACGTCATGCGTCACCGGCCCGAGCTTGACCTTGACCTTGCCGGTCATGTCGTCGCCGTCGACCGACTCGAGCGTCGCGCCCGGGCATGCACGGGGCGACCCGCTCGACGTCGAGCAGCGTCTGCCACGCCGTGTCGATGTCCGACGGGACCGTGAACGAGTTCTGCAGCTCCATCGACACTCCTGGTCAAGAAGACGGCACGGCCCGGCGCGGGTCCTGAGGGCACCTGCCGCCGGTGGGGTGACGGTAGACCCCTGCGGGCGCGGCTGCTGGCAGAAGCGCCCAAGACTCACGCAGGACTCATGCAGTCCTCATCGAACCGTCCCGGAACGTGCACGGACGCCGCGCCGGGGTCACCGGTCCACCGATGAAACGGGCGATCGGCCCGACCCGTTCAGCCTCCGATGGCCGACATCGGCCGGGCCGGCTGCACGAAGCTCGGGTCGTCGATGCCATGCCCGGGCAGCTTGGCCAGCACACCGGCCTTGAGGCGCCGCTCCACCTCTGCCCTCACGGCGGCCGGCGACAGGCTCTCGTCGCGCAGCGCGCTCCGCAGGTCGAGCTCGTCGCGGGCGAACAGGCAGTTGCGCAGCGTGCCGTCGGCGGTGAGCCGGACCCGATCGCAGTCGGCGCAGAATGGCCGGGTGACGCTGGCGATGATGCCGACGACGCCGGGCCGCCGTCGACGACAACTCCTCGGCCGGCGCCGAGGGGCCTCGCGACCGGGCAGCGGCTCGAGCGTGTGCCGCTCACCGCAGCAGCGCGAGGGGCTCCGTCGGCAGTGACCATCTGGTCGCGCACCCAGATGCCGCCGGCATCGAGCGGCATCTGCTCGATGAACCGCAGCCGCCAGCCGTGGGCGATCGCGTGCTCGAGCAGGGCCGGGGCCTCGTCGTCGTTCACGCCCCGCATGAGCACCGTGTTGACCTTCACCGGCGAGAGCCCGGCGGCCTGCGCGGCCTCGATGCCCGCGATGACGTCGTCGAAGCGGTCGCGCATCGTCATCGCCCGAACCGCTCGCGGTCGAGCGTGTCGAGGCTGATGTTGACCCGCCTGAGCCCGGCGCGGCGCAGGGGGCCTGCGAGCGTCGAGAGCTTGAGACCGTTGGTGGTGAGGCTGATCTCCGGCGGCGAGGGCAGGGCGTTGATGCGCCGGACGACGTCGACGACGTCGGGCCGCATGAGCGGCTCGCCTCCGGTGAGGCGCACGCCATTGATGCCCAGGGATGTCGCCACCTCGAGCACGAGCATGAGCTCGTCGGTGGTGAGCAGCTGCGGGCCAGGGATCCAGTCGGCGAAGTCGGCCGGCATGCAATAGGTGCAGCGCAGCGAGCAGCGGTCGGTGAGCGAGACCCGTAGGTCTCGGTGCACCCGACCATAGGTGTCGACCAGCTCGCTCATGCGCAGTTGACCCATTCGTCCGTGCCGTCGGCGAAGACCTGATGCTTCCACACCGGAAGGCGGTGCTTGGTCTCGTCTACGAGGTCGGCGCAGGCAGCGAAGGCTTCCGCACGGTGGACCGCGCTCACGGCCGCCACCAGCGCCGACTCCCCGATCTGCAGCTGCCCCACCCGGTGCGACACCGCAAGTGCGACCACGTCGTGCTTGGCGGCAACCTCACGTGCCACTTCTGCAAGGACCGACTCCGCCGTGGGGTGACCTTCGTACTCGAGCCGAGCCACCGCCCGGTCGTGATCCCGGTCGCGCACATCGCCGGAGAAGCTGACGACCGCACCTGCCGCCCGGTCCGCGACGAGCGCCTCGAGGTCACCCACGAGGACCTGGGTGGACACCACATCCGCGCGCCGAACCTCGGTCATGGGGCCATGATGGGCTACGTCCGGCAGCCGCGCCTCCCCGGTGCGGCAGGTATCGGACGCGCTGGCCCGAGGCCGGGCCGGCCGAGCGGTCCAGGAGGTCGCGTGCGCGAGGTTCTGCCTGCGCTGCTGGCGTCGTTCTCCCGCGGCGAGCCCGCGGCGATGGCCACGGTCGTGCGCACCTGGCGGTCGGCGCCCCGGCCCGCCGGTGCCTCGATGCTGGTCACCGCCGACGGCGAGGCCGTCGGGTCGGTGAGCGGCGGCTGCGTCGAAGGCGCGCTCTACACGCTCGGCGAGGAGGTGCTCGCCACCGGCGCGCCGGCCTTCGAGACCTACGGCGTGAGCGATGACGACGCGTTCGCCGTCGGCCTCACGTGCGGGGGGATCCTCGAGGTGTTCGTCGAGCAGGTGTCGCCCGAGACCTGGCCCGAGCTGCCGGGTGTCGCGGCCTCGATCGAGACCGGAGAGCACGTGGCGGTGGCCACCGTGGTCCGCGGTCCGACGCACGTGGGGCGGCACCTCGTGGTGCGCGCGGGCGGCACCCAGGGCAGCCTGGGCACCGAGCGCCTGGACGACACCGTGGGTGCGGACGTGCTCGGTCTGCTGGAGTCCGGCACCACCGGCTTCCTGCACTACGGCCCCGAGGGGGAACGGCTCGGCGCCGACCTCGAGGTGTTCGTCACCTCGTTCGCGCCCGCCCCGCAGATGTTCGTGTTCGGCGCCATCGATTTCTCCGCGGCGCTGTGCCGAGCCGGCAAGCTGCTCGGCTTCCGCGTCACGATCGTCGACGCCCGGGAGGTGTTCGCCACGCGCAAACGATTCCCCGACGCGGACGAGGTGGTGGTCGACTGGCCGCACCGATGGCTCGGCTCGCAGCAGATCGACTCCCGCACCGTGATCTGCGTGCTCACGCACGACCCGAAGTTCGACGTGCCCGCGCTGCAGGCCGCGGTGCGTACTCCCGCGGCGTACATCGGGGCGATGGGGTCGCGCCGCACGCACCAGGACCGGGTCGAGCGGCTCAAGGAGGCGGGGCTCACCGCCGACGACATCGCCCGCATCCACTCCCCCATCGGGCTCGACCTGGGCGCCCGCACGCCGGAGGAGACCGCGATCTCGATCGCGGCCGAGATCGTCCGGGAGCGGTGGGGCGGAAGCGGCCAGGCACTGGCGGGCACCGACGGCCCGATCCACGCCGGCGCTCCACGGTGACCGGGACGGCTGGCCTGGTGCTGGCCGCCGGGCAGGGACGGCGCTTCGGCGGGCCGAAAGCTCCCGCCGTCGTCGACGGCGAGCGCCTCGTCGACCGGGCCGTGCGGGTGCTGCATGAGGGCGGGTGCGACCCCGTGGTCGTCGTGCTGGGCGCCTGGGTGGGCCACGTGCCCCGCGCGGAGGTCATCGAGAACCCCGCCTGGGCGGCAGGCATCTCGACCTCGCTGCGGGCGGGTCTGACCGCCGTCGCGGCCCGGCCCGAGGTTGAGCAGGTGGTGCTCACCCTCGTCGACCTGCCTGGGCTCACCGGCGCCGCCGTCGAGCGGCTGCTGGCCGAGGGCGGCACCCTGGCCGCCGCCTCCTACGGGGGCGAGCGGGGCCACCCGGTGCTGCTGGCCCGGGAGCACTGGGCGGGCGCCGCGTCGGCGGCCACCGGCGACACGGGGGCCCGGACCTACCTCGACGGCCGGGACGTGGTACTCGTCGAGGTGGGCGACCTCGCCGACGGCACCGACCTCGATGCGCCCGCCCGGGGCTGAGCAGCCGCTGTCCGGTTCCGCAGATACCCCCGAACGTCACAGAACCGAGTCCTCGGATGAGCCGCACGGCTCCGTAGGGCTCCGCAGGCCAGGACTAGGGTCCTGAGCATGACTCAGCTGCGCATCGCCGAGGTGGCCGCCTTCCTGCAGGTCAGCGACGACACCGTGCGCCGATGGGCCGAATCCGGCCGGCTCGCCACGACGCTGGACGAGTCCGGTCGCACGGTGGTCGAGGGGGCCGAGCTCGCCCGGGTCATGGCCGGGCGGGCCGGCGCCGACCCCTCGCTCGAATCGCCCGTCGTCGGGGCGTCGGCCCGCAACCGCCTGCCCGGCATCGTCACCCGGGTGCTGCGCGACACCGTCATGGCGCAGGTCGAGATCCAGGTGGGACCCCACCGGGTCGTGTCGCTCATGAGCCGCGAGGCGGCGGACGAGCTCGGGCTCGAGCCCGGCGTCCTCGCGGTGGCCTCGGTGAAGTCCACCAACGTCGTCATCGAGATCCCCCAGCGGGGCTGACCCGCAGCCGTCGGGCTACCGCCCGATCGACCACCCCGAGAGGACCCGCACCGTGCGCACCCGACACCTCGCCCTCGCCGCCGCCATGGCCGCCGCCGCGCTGGTCGCGGGCTGCAGCTCCTCGGAGCCGGCGACGCCGACGGCGTCGCCGGCGACGCCAGCGCTGACCGGCTCGATCACGGTGTTCGCCGCGGCGTCGCTGAGGGAGACGTTCAGCCAGCTCGGCGAGCTGCTCCAGCACAACAACCCGGGCACGAAGGTGACGTTCGAGTTCGGCCCGAGCAGCGGGCTCGCCACGCAGCTCGTCCAGGGAGCCGACGCCGACGTCTTCGCCTCTGCGAGCCTCACCACCATGAAGACGGTCACGGACGCGGGCCTGGCGACCGTGGGGGTGCCCTTCGCGACGAACACCATGGCGATCGCCACGCCCAAGGGCAGCACCTCGGTCTCGTCGCTCGCAGCCCTCGCCGCCCCCGGCCTGAAGGTGGCCGTCTGCCAGCAGCAGGTGCCCTGCGGCGCAGCCGCCGTGGCACTTTTCGCGAAGAACCACATCACGGTCACTCCGGTCACCGAGGAGGTCGACGTCAAGGCGGTGCTCACCAAGGTCGAGCTCGGTGAGGTCGACGCCGGCATCGTGTACCTCACCGACGTGAAGACGGCCGGCGACAAGGTGCGGCCGGTACTGATCGGGCCCGCGAACAACGTGTCCACCAGCTATCCGATCGCGGTGCTCAAGGGGACGAAGAACCCCACCCTGGCCGCCGCGTTCGTCCAGCTCGTCCTCACCCTGCCCGGCCAGCAGGTGCTGCGCGCGGCGGGCTTCACCTCCCCGTAAGCCCGAGCGCGACCCTCGGCGGGACGCCCCGAGCCGCGGGTCGACCGCGGGCGGCCCTGCCCCACCAGTGGGACACTTGGACCCACCATGGACTCCCCCACGACGCCTGCGGGCAGCGCAGCGCAGGCCGCGCCGGCGCGGACGGGTGGATTCAAGGGGAGCGTCGGGCGCACGTTCGCTTCGCTGCGCACCCCGAACTACCGGCGCTTCTTCGTGGGGCAGGCCGTCTCGCTCACGGGCACGTGGATGCAGTCGGTGGCGCTGGCGTGGCTGGTGCTGCAGCTGACCGGTTCGGCCACCTGGATCGGCGTGGCGATCGCGCTGCAGACCTTGCCGATCCTGCTGCTGGGCGCGTACGGCGGTGTGCTCGTCGACCGGGTGGACAAGCGCCGGCTGCTGATCGGCACGCAGGCCGCGGCCGCCGCGCAGGCGCTGCTGCTCGGCCTGCTCACGGTGACCGGCCAGATCGCGCTGCCGTGGGTGCTCGGGCTCTGTCTGGTCCTCGGGATGATCAACGCCGTCGACAACCCCGGGCGGCAGGCGTTCGTGCGCGAGATGGTGAGGGGCCCGGACGTCCGCAACGCCGTCACGCTCAACGCCGTCGTCGTGAACGTGGCCCGCGCGGTCGGGCCGGCCGTGGCCGGCGTGCTCATCGCGACGGCTGGCACGGGCACCTGCTTCCTGGTCAATGCCGCCAGCTTCGCCGCCGTGATCGTCGCGTACGTCCGGATGGACCCGGTCGCGCTCACGCCCTCCGTCCCCACGCCCCGGGCCCCGGGCCAGCTGCGAGACGGCCTGTCGTACGTACGGCGCACCCACGAGCTGCTCGTCCCGCTGCTGATGATGGCGCTCGTGGGCACGCTCACCTACGAGTTCCAGGTGTCGCTGCCGGCGCTCGCGACGCAGACGTTCGGCACCGGGTCGGTCGGGCTCGGCTGGATCACCGCCTCGATGGGGCTCGGCGCTGTCGTCGGAGGGCTCGCCGTCGCCAGCCGGCACGGCACCGGCACCTCGGTGATGGTGACCTCGGCGACCGCCTTCGGCGGGGCCGTGCTGCTCGTCGCGCTGGCACCCACCGTGCAGGCCGCCGCGGCCGCGCTCGTGGTCGTGGGGGCCGCGAGCGTGTGGTTCCTCTCGTCGGGCAACGCCACGCTGCAGATGACAGCCGCACCTGAGATGCGCGGCCGGGTGATGGCGCTGTGGGCCGTGGCCTTCCTCGGCACGACCCCCGTGGGCGGTCCGCTGATCGGGTTCATCGCCGAGCACGCCGGCGCGCGGTGGGCGCTCGCCCTCGGCGCGGCCGCAGCGCTCGTGGCAGCAGCGTTCGGATCCCTCATGCCGACCCGCGTCTCCTCAGCGCCCTGAACCTGCGCGAACGCCGAGCCGACGGACGCCGGCCCGGCACCCACGTCGTGAGGGCCGGGCCGGCGTCGGGAGCGGCGTCGGCTATCCGGCCGCCGCGTTCGCCACTGCTCGTCGGGTGAGCACCCGGGCCAGGTGCGCCCGGTACTCGGCATCCGCGTGCAGGTCGGTCGTCGGTGCGGTGCCGTCGGCCGCGGACGCCGCCGCGACCGCGATGGCATCGGCCGACGCCGCCCCGACCAGTGCCGCCTCCACCGACGAGGCCCGGACCGGCGTGGCGCCCATGTTCGTGAGGGCCACGCGCGCCTCGACGATGGAGCCGTTCTCCCGCCGGACCGCGGCGGCGACGCCGACGATCGCCCAGGCCTGCGCGGTGCGGTGGAACTTCTGGTAGTCGAAGCCCCACCCGTCGCCGAGCTTCGGCACGCGGACGGCCACGAGTACCTCGTCGTGGGCCAGCGCCGTGGTGAAGTAGTCGACGAAGAAGTCCTTCGCCGCGACGGTTCGTCGCCCTCCGGGGCCGGCCACGACCATCTCGCAGTCGAGGGCCGCAGCCACCGTCGGCAGGTCGCCGGCGGGGTCGGCGTGCGCCACGGAGCCGCCGAACGTGCCCCGGTGCCTGATGGCTGGGTCGGCCACCATGCCGGCGGCCTGGGCCAGCAGTGGCACGTGCTGCGTCACGAGGGCGTCGTGCATCACCTCGTACGTGGTGACCGAGGCGCCGATGAGCAGCGTCGGACCCTCGTCGACCACCTGGCGCATCTCGTCGACCTCGCTCACGTCGACGACGACGGACGGCGCGTTGAGCCGGAGCCGGAGCACCGGCATGAGCGACTGGCCGCCGCCGAGCACCTTGGCCTCGTCCCCTCCGGCGACCAGCGCGGCCACGGCCTCGTCCACGGTGCCGGCCTTCACGTAGTCGAACGGCGCGGGGATCACCGGGCACCTCCCGCGGCAGCCTGGATGGTTCGCCAGACGGTCATCGGACTGGCAGGCATCGGCACGTCGGTGACCCCGAGCGGGCGAAGGGCGTCGACGATGCCGTTGATGATCGCCGGCGTCGAGGCGATCGCGCCCGCCTCTCCGATGCCCTTGGTGCCGAGCGGGTGCGTGGTCGACGGCGTGACCGTGCGGTCGGTATCGAACGACGGCAGGTCGGCCGCGCTGGGCAGCAGGTACTCCGCGAGCGACGCGGTGAGCAGGTTGCCGTCGCTGTCGTACACCGCCCCCTCGTACAGGGCCTGCGCGATGCCCTGGGCCAGGCCGCCGTGGACCTGCCCCTCGACGATCAGGGGGTTGATCTGCACGCCGCAGTCGTCGACCGCCACGTAGGAACGAAGCGTCACCTGACCGGTCTCAGTGTCGACCTCCATCGCCGCGAGGTGCGTGCCGTGCGGGTACGAGAAGTCCGCCGGGTCGACCGTCGACTCCCCGCTCAGGGTCGGCTCCATGCCGTCGGGGAGGTTGTGGGCCGTGAAGGCCTCGAACGCCAGCGCGCCCAGCGTGGTGGACTTCTCCGGATCGCCCTTGACCGAGAAGCGTCCCAGCGTCGAACTCGATGTCGTCCGGGCTGACCTCGAGCTGGTGCGCCGCGATGAGACGGGCCTTCTCCACCAGGCGCTCGCCGGCGATCTTGATGGCTTGGCCGCCGACGGCGAGCGAGCGCGAGCCGTACGTGTCCATGCCGTACGGGGCCCGGCCGGTGTCGCCGTGGACGACCTCGATGTCCTCGAAGGGGACCCCGATCACGTCGCTGGCGATCTGGCTCCAGGCCGTCTCGTGGCCCTGGCCGTGCGGCGACGTACCCGTGATCAGCTCGACCTTGCCGGTCGGGAGGACGCGGATGGTGCAGTGCTCCCAGCCGCCGGCCACGTACTTCAGCGCGCCCAGCGTGCGCGACGGCGCCAGGCCGCACATCTCGGTGAACGTGGAGATGCCGATGCCCAGCTGCACCGGGTCGCCCGACGCGCGGCGCGCCTGCTGCTCGGCGCGCAGGGCGTCGTAGCCGAACAGCTCCTTGGCGCGCGCGGTGGCGGCCTCGTAGTTGCCCGGTCGTACGTGAGCCCCGCGATCTGTGTGTACGGGAACTCGTCGTGCCGGATCCAGTTCTTCTCGCGCAGCACGAGCGGCTCCATGCCGAGCTCGGCGGCGAGCTCGTCGATGATGCGCTCGATCGCGAACGTCGCCTCCGGCCGGCCGGCGCCGCGGTAGGCGTCGGTGGGCGTCTTGTTGGTGTACACGCCGGTGCACCTGAAGTCGAGGGCCTCCATCTTGTAGATGCCCGAGTACATGAACATGCCCAGCAGGGGCGTGCCCGGGGTGATGATCTGCAGGTAGGCGCCCATGTCGGCGAGCAGGTGCACCTGCAGGCCCAGCACCGTGCCTTCGCTGGTGGCGCAGATCTCGATGTCCTGGATCTGGTCGCGGCCGTGGTGCGTGGAGACGAAGTGCTCCGAGCGGCTCTCGGTCCACTTCACCGGCTTGCCCAGTTTCTTGGCCAGGACGAGCGCGAGGACCTCCTCGCGGTTGATCTGCAGCTTGGCGCCGAATCCGCCGCCGACGTCCGGGGCGACGACCCGGATCTGGTTCTCGGGGATGCCCGTGAGCAGCGCAAGCAGCACCCGAAGGACGTGCGGGATCTGGGTGGCCGACCACACCGTGATCTCGTCGGCCATGCCGACGCTGGGCGCTGCGACCACCGAGCGGGGCTCCATCGGGTTGGGGATGAGCCGCTGGTTGACGAAGCGCCGCTTCACCACGACGTCCGCCTTGGCCGTGGCGGCCTCGTAGTCGCCGCAGGGCATCGGAGCGGTGTAGCAGTGGTTGGTGCCGAACTCCTCGTGGATGACCGTGGCACCCTCAGCGAGCGCGGCCTCCATGTCCAGCACGGCAGGGAGGTGTTCGTAGTCGACGTCGATGAGGTCGACGGCGTCGGCCGCGAGATACATGTCCGTGGCCAGCACGACGGCCACGACGTCGCCGGCGAAGTTCACCTTCGTCGGAGCAGATCGCCGGCATGGTGGCGGTCTTGATGTCGTCGGTGACGGGCCACACGCAGGTGGTCCCGAGCAGCTCGGGGAAGTCCGCACCCGTGTACACGGCCACCACGCCCTCGGCCGCCCGGGCCGCGCTCGTGTCGATGCGGGTGATCCGCGCGTGCGCCACCGAGCTGCGCAGCGTGACCATGTGCAGGGTGCCCGGCAGCTGGATGTTGTCGGTCCAGTTGGTGCTACCGGTGAGCAGCCGGCCGTCTTCCTTGCGGCGCAGCGGCCGGCCGATCGCGGGAGCGGGACGCTCGATCGTGTCGGTCATGGCGACACCGTCCGCATCTCCTCGGCCGCGGCGGCGACCGCCTTGACGATGTTGTGGTAGCCCGTACAGCGGCAGAGGTTGCCTTCTAGGCCCGCACGGATCTCGGCCTCGGTGGGCTGCGGGTTCTCCGAGAGCAGGTCGACCGACGCCATGACCATGCCCGGCGTGCAGTAGCCGCACTGGAGGCCGTGGCACTCCTTGAACGCCTTCTGCACGGGGTGCCACTCGCCGTTCGCGAGGCCCTGGATCGTGGTGATGTCCTTGCCGTCGGCCTGGACGGCCAGGACGCTGCACGACTTGGCGCTGCGTCCGTCGATGAGCACGGTGCAGGCGCCGCAGTTGGAGGTGTCGCATCCGATCGGGGTGCCGACGAGTCCGAGGTCTTCCCTGAGCCAGTGCACGAGCAGCGTGCGGGGCTCGACCTCTGCGGTGCGGTGGACTCCGTCGACCGTCACGCCAATGCGGGCCATGTGGTCTCCAGGGTGGGTGGGGTCTCCGATGCGGCGCACCCTAGACCCGCCCAGGCCGCGGCAGAGGCCAAACGCCGAGCCCGACCGCTCGGCGGGACGAGTCAGCCGGGGGGCGGCCGCCTCCTTCAGGCCGCTGGGCCGCGGCCGACCACGTCGACGCATGGCTCGCCCACGGCCAAGATGGATGCGTGACGACCGAGGACGAGCCAGGAGTGACCACGTTGGTGCCATGGCACGAGGGCACGTGGACCGTTCCTCCGCTGGACGTGCGGCCCGACGGAGCGCACCTGCTGGTCACGGCCCGCGAGGGCAGCGACCTGTGGCGCACGACGTCGTACGGCTTCGTCCACGACGACGGCCACGGCCTGCTCGTCGACCTGCCCGAGGACCACGCGGTCGAGGTGTCGTTCGTGCTGGACTACGCCGGAACCTTCGACCAGGCGGGCGTGCTGGTGCTCGCCGACGACGAGACCTGGACGAAGGCGGGCGTCGAGGTGAGCGACGGCGCCCCGCAGGTGGGTGCGGTGGTCACCCGCGGCTGCAGCGACTGGTCGGTGGCACCGGTCCCCGAGTGGTCCGACCAGGAGGTCACCGTGCGGGCGAGCCGCCGCGGAGACGCGCTCACCGTCCGGGCGCGGGCCGGCAGGGGGTCCTGGCGGCTGGTGCGGCTGGCCCCGCTCGACCAGGAACGCGCGTGGCGGGCGGGGCCCTTCGTGTGCGCCCCGACCCGCTCGGGCCTGCAGGTGCGTTTCACCAGGTTTGTCCTCGGGCCGGCCGACGCCTCCCTGCACGCGGGCTGACGCTTCGACGGGCGGCGCCCGCCGAGGCCCTAGGCACGCGGTCCGATCGTGGTCACACTGGTGGCCGTTCCGCCCCGATCGCGAGGGAGTCTCGTCCATCCCGCGGAGCAAACCCGGAAGCGACCGGACAGGAGTCCACGATGACCCACCTGCGCTGTCTGCTGGGGATGCACAGCTACCACAAGGCGACGAACGACGAGGGCCTGCGCTATCTGGTGTGCGAACGGTGCGGCAAGGAGGACTTCCCCCCGGACTCGGCGGGGCCGCGCATCGCGTGACCCTGACGACCGCAGCTCGGGTGGCCGGTGGGAGGCGCCGTCAGACCGGCGGCGTGAGCGGCCACGGCGCGGCCTGCTCCAGCGCGAGCGCCAACTCGAGCAAGCGGCGCTCCTGGCCGAACGGTGCGCCGAGGTGCACCCCTATCGGTAGTCCCTCGGGCGTGCGGGCCAGGGGCAGGGAGATGCCCGGCGACCCCGACACGTTCTGCACCGGCGTGAACGACGTGTAGCGCAGGAGCCGGACGAGGTGGGTGCGGACCTCGACGTCGGGTCCGAGGTAGCCGAGCTCGGGGGTCTCGTGCCCCAGCACCGGCGAGAGCACGACGTCGTACCGGTCGTACACGGCTTCGTGGTCGCGCGCGAGGCGGCGCAGCCGGCGCAGCGAGCCCGGGAGCCGCTCGGCCGTGCGCAGGAAGTAGGAGGCGAGCCCCTTCGTCAGCGGTTCGGTGCGCGAGCCGTCGAAGCCGGGGCCGTACAGCCGGCCGCCGCCGTACTGCAGCGAGAAGGACAGGAACGCCCAGTAGCGCAAGAAGTCGGGGCCGAACCGGTCGTCGACCGGAAGGCCGATCTCATCGACGTGGTGGCCGAGCCCCTCGAGCAGGGCACCGGTCGCCTGCACGGCCGCGACCATGCCGGGGCTCACCGGCAGGCCCAGCGCGCTGGTGGTGACCATGGCCACGCGCAGCCCGGGCGCGGCCGGCGACTGCACGTGCCCGATCTCCGGGAGAGACGAGTTGCGGTACGCCCGCTCGGCCTCGGCGTAGTACCGGGCGGTGTCGCGCACCGTGCGCGTGACGACGCCCTGCACCGTGATCGGCACGGGCAGCTTGTCCAGCTCGGGCAGGTCGACGAGGCGTCCGCGGGTGGGCTTGAGCCCCACCAGGCCGTTGACGGCCGCGGGGATGCGGATCGAGCCGCCACCGTCGTTCGCGTGCGCGATCGGCACGACGCCGGCGGCCACCAGCGCGCAGGAGCCGCCGCTGGACCCCCCGGCCGAGCGCCGCACGTCCCACGCGTTGGCGGTGGCGCCGAACCTCGTCGACTCGGTGCTGGCGGTGAGCCCGAACTCCGGCAGCGTCGTCTTGGCGATCGGGACGACGCCGAGCGACAGGTACTGCGAGACCCACGGCGACGACGTCGTCGCGGCGTGGTCGGCCACGGCGAGAGACCCCTGCGAGCTGGGGTAGCCCGCGAGGTCCTCGTTGTCCTTGATCAGCGTCGGGATGCCGGCGAAGGGACCGCCCGGCACGGGGGCGGGGGCCACGTCCGGCTCCACCCACCACGCCACCGCGTTGAGCCGCTCGTGTGCCGCCCGTGCCCGGGCGACAGCCGCGCCGCGCAGCTCCCCGGCCGACACGTCGCCGCGCTCGAGCCGGTCGAGCAGGCAGACGAGGTCGTCAGAACCGAGGGCGTCGTCGGCGACCGCAGACACCGTGCTCGTGGGGCTTCCCGCCGTTGCGTCCACAGGTCCTCCGTCCGGTGCGTTCCTGGGTGCACCGATCGTGCCACTGCGGCCACTGCGAGCCTGCCCCGGGGCGCGGCGGCGCCGCCGGGCCGGGCCGGGCACCCGGCCTCTAGGCTTCCGGGCATGGCCACGACGCGCGGCACGCGCACCTTCGCCGAGTCAGCCCAGTACCGCATGGCCCGGTTGACCGACGCCGTTCCGGCCGGGGCCATCCGGCGCCTCGGCCGTCGCGCCGAGCCGGTCGACGGCGACACCCTCGACCCGCACCTGGCCATGGTGCTGGCACTGAACGACCGGCTGCACCCCGAGCGGGAGGGCCTGTCGGTGCAGGAGCGCCGCGAAGGCATCCGGACGGGCGCGCGAGTCGCGGCCGGCCCGACGATCCCGGTGGGCCCGGTGCGCGACCTCGTCGTCGACGGTGCGGCCGGCACGCTGCGCGCCCGGCACTACGCCCCGCCCACCTCGCCGGCCGGCAAGCCGCTGCTCGTCTTCCTCCACGGCGGCGGCTGGGTGGTCGGCGACATCGAGACCCACGACCAGCCGTGCCGGCTGCTGTGCCGGTACGCCGACGTGCACGTGCTGTCGGTCGACTACCGGCTCGCGCCCGAGCACCCCTACCCGGCCGCGGCCGACGACGCGGTGGCCGCGTTCGCCTGGGCCGCTGCGAACGCGGAGGGCCTCGAGGCCGACCCCGGCCGCGTGGCGGTCGGCGGCGACAGCGCTGGCGGCAACCTCGCGGCCGTCGTCGCGCAGGCCACGCGAGACGCGGGCACCGCCCAGCCGGCGGTTCAGCTGCTCCTCTACCCGGGCACCGACGCGAGCCGGCCGTACCGCTCCAAGGACCTGTTCGCCGAGGGTTACTACCTGTCCAAGAAGCAGATGGACTGGTACTGGGAGGCGTATGCCGCCGGAGCGTCGCGCACCGACCCGAGGCTCTCGCCGATGTGCGCCGACGACCTCGCCGGGCTGGCGCCAGCCCTCGTGACGACCGCGGCGTTCGACCCGCTGCGCGACGAGGGCGAGGCGTACGCCGGGGCACTGCGGGCGGCGGGCGTGCCCGTGGTGCTGCGCCGCGCCCCTGGCCTCGTCCACGCGTATCTGAGCATGTCGGGCATCCACCGGCCGTCGATGGCCGAGTCGCTGGCCGTGGCCGGGGCGCTCGGCGCCATGCTGGCGCGCTGAGGCGGATCCGGGCCATGGCTGAGCGCACCGCGTTCCCCACCCTGTTCTCGCCGCTGCGGGTGCGGGGAGTCACGCTGCGCAACCGCATCGTCTCGTCCGGGCACGACACGGTGATGGCGGCCGACGGCAAGGTCACCGACCAGCTGCTCGCGTACCAGGAGGCCCGCGCCCGCGGCGGCGTGGGACTCATCGTGACGCAGGTGGCGGGCGTGCACCCGTCGGCGCGGTACACGAGCCACGTCCTGATGGCCGACGACGACAGCTGCATCCCCGGCCTGGCCGAGCTCGCCCGGGTCATCCACGCGCACGGCGCGACGGTGTTCCAGCAGCTCTTCCACGACGGACGAGAGCTGATGGAATCCGAGGACGGCACCCTTCCGGTGGCCCTGGCGCCGTCGGCCGTGCCGAACGAGCGCTTCCACGTCATGCCGCGGGCCATGCCTACCGCGCAGGTGCGCGAGATGGTCCGGTGCTACGCCGATGCGGCCGCGCGGGTCGCGGCCGCGGGCATGGACGGGGTGGAGATCGTCGCCTCGCACGGCTACCTGCCCGCCCAGTTCCTCAACCCGCGCACCAACCTGCGCACCGACGAGTACGGCGGACCGGCCGAGAACCGGATGCGGTTCCTGCGCGAGGTGCTGGCCGCGGTCCGCGCGGCCGTCGGCCCCGACCTCGTCGTCGGGCTGCGCGTCTCGGTCGGCGAGGACTCCGAGGAGGGCCTCACCGGCGACGAGGTGCTCGAGTCGCTCGTGCTGCTCGATGCCGAGGGCGCGTTCGACTACCTCTCCGTGGTGGCCGGAACATCGGCGACCCTGCGCGGCTCGGACCACATCGTGCCCCCGATGACCACGCCGGTGGGCTACACCGCTCCGCTGGCCGCGCGGGCGAAAGCCGTGGTGGCGGTGCCCGTCATGGTAGCCGGGCGCATCAACCAGCCGCAGGATGCCGAGCTGATCCTGGCCCGCGGCGACGCGGACGCCGCCGTGATGACCCGCGCGCTCATCTGCGACCCGGAGATGCCGGCCAAGGCCCGCGTCGGCCACGTCGACACGATCCGCGCGTGCATCGGCTGCAACCAGGCCTGCATCGGGCACTTCCACGCTGGCTACCCGATCTCCTGCATCCAGCGACCCGAGACCGGCCGGGAGCGTACGTACGGCACCAGGATCCCGGTGCGCGCGGCCAGGCACGTGGTCGTCGTAGGCGGCGGCCCGGGCGGGCTCAAGGCCGCGGCGGTGGCCGCCGAGCGGGGCCACCGCGTCACGCTGCTCGAGGCCGCCCGCCGCCTCGGCGGGCAGGTGCTGCTCGCGCAGGAGATCCCGGGGCGGGCCGAGTTCGGCGGGGCCATCGGCAACCTCGCGGGGGAGGCCGAGCGGGCCGGCGTGACGGTGCTGCTGGGCCAGCGGGCCGACCGGACGATGCTCGAGCGGCTGGCTCCCGAGGCCGTCGTCCTCGCGACGGGCGCCCTGCCGCGGGTGCCGCACCTCGAGCTCGTCGACTCCCCCACGGTGCTGACGGCGTGGGACGTCCTGCGGGGCGGCGACGTGCCGTCGGGCCGCGTGGTCGTCGCCGACTGGCGCTGCGACTGGATCGGCCTCGGCGTCGCCACGCTGCTCGCCCGGCGGGGGCGCAAGGTCACGCTCGGCGTCTCGGGCTACCACGCGGGCCAGCGCATCCAGCAATACGTGCGCGACGCGATGATCGCCGAGGCGGTGTCGCTCGGGGTCGACATCGTGCCGCTCGTGCGGCCGTACGGCGCCGATGCCGACACCGTGTACCTGCAGCACGTGCTCACCGAGCAGCCCGTGGTGGTCGAGGGCGCCTCGGCGCTCGTGCTGTCACAGGGGCACGACGCCGTGACCGACCTAGCCGAGTCGCTCGAGGGGTCGGGCGCGGAGGTGCACCTCGTCGGCGACTGCCTCGCACCGCGCACGGTGGAGGAGGCAGTGCTCGACGGCCTCGTCGTGGCGTCGGCGCTCTAGCTCTCGGCGGCCGGTGCCGCGGCGCTCAGATGTGTGTCGCCTGTCACAGGTGGTAGAGCCGGGCGAGGGCGACCGACTCCGCGGCCGGCGAGACCGCGGGCTCGCCGTCGACCGCGACGGCGCCCGTGCGCACGTCGACGGTGACATCGGCGGTGCGGGAGTTCCGCACCATGTCGACCAGCCCGATGCCGCGCGTACCTCGTACGGCCACCCGCCGCCGGCGGGTGGGCAGCAGGTCGGCCCCTGCGCCGATCGAGGCCGCCGACACGAAGGCCACCGAGAGGTCGGCCGGCGCCGCGCCGTGACCGCCGAACTGCGGACCGATCACCGTCGGCTGCGTCCCGGACACGGCTGCGTTCGGGTCGCCGGTGACGCCGTAGGCCGGGAAGCCCGCCTTGAGCACCAGCTGCGGCTTCGCGCCGAACCTGGCCGGGTGCCACAGCACGACGTCGGCCAGCTTGCCCACCTCGAGCGAACCGACCTCGTGCGCGAGCCCGTGCGCGACCGCCGGGTTGACCGTCAGCTTCGCCAGGTAGCGCAGCACGCGCGCGTTGTCGTGCCGCGATCGTCGTCCGCGCGGCCTCGCTCGCCCTTCATCTTCGCGGCCAGGGCGAAGGTGCGGCCGCACGGTCTCGCCGGCCCGGCCCATGCCCTGCGCGTCGGACGAGGTGATGGGGATGACGCCGAGGTCGTGCAGCACGTCCTCGGCGCCCATCGTCCCGGCCCGGATCCGGTCACGCGCCATCGCCACGTCGCGACGGCAGGTCGGCCTTGAGCCCGTGCGCCGACATGATCATGCGCGAAGTGCTCGGCCACCGCGTCCCGGCCGAACG
This sequence comes from uncultured Actinomycetes bacterium, assembly GCA_963778785.1. Classification (GTDB taxonomy): domain Bacteria; phylum Actinomycetota; class Actinomycetes; order S36-B12; family CAIYMF01; genus CAVZVV01. Next base: position 61,202 of record CAVZVV010000033.1, on the reverse strand, counting down.
GCAGCGTCGGGTTCGTCGACGACCCGATCACGTTGCGGCACGCCCGCCAGCCGCAGCACGTTCGGCACGTGCCCGCCGCCGCAGCCCTCGACGTGGAAGGCGTGGATGGTGCGACCGTCGAGCACGGCCAGGGTGTCCTCGACCGAGCAGGCTCTCGTTGAGCCCGTCGGTGTGCAGCGCCACCTGGACGTCGTGCTCGTCGGCCACCCGCAGCGCGGTGTCGAGCGCGCGCGCGTGCGCGCCCGAGGTCCTCGTGCACCTTGAAGCCGCACGCGCCGCCCTCGACGAGGCGCCTCGACCAACGGGCCGGGCCGGGAGGACGAGCCGCGGGCGAGGAAGCCGATGTTGACCGGCCAGGCGTCGAAGGCGGCCAAGGCACCGACGCAGGGCCGACGGGGCGCTCACGCCCACGCCCCACAGGGGTCCGAACTCCTGGCCGATGATCGTGGTGACGCCCGACGCGAGCGCGGCCGCCATGATCCGCGGGGCGAGCAGGTGCACGTGCGTGTCGACGGCGCCAGCGGTGGCGATCAGCCCCTCCCCGCTCACGACCGCGGTGTTCGTGCCCACGACGACGTCCACCCCGTCGAGCGTGTCGGGGTTTCCGGCACGGCCGAAGCCGCGAGATGCGTCCGTCGCGTGACGCCGATCGACGCCTTGCGCACGCCGAGCACCGGGTCGATGACGACGACGTTCGAGATGACCAGGTCGCAGCTCTCGCGCACCGTGACCGCGCGCAGGTGCATGCCGTCGCGGCCGGTCTTGCCGAAGCCGACGAGGAACTCGTCGCCGTAGCGCTGCGCGTCGGACTCGACCTCGCACCACGAGCCCCGTGTCGCCGAGCACGATCCGGTCTCCAGTGGTGGGTCCATGCACCCCGACGTAGTCGCGGCGCCTCATGCCGGTCCGCCTGCGTCGGTCCTGGTCAGGAATCCGGTGGCCGCCGCCTTCGCGAGCGCGGCAGCCTTCGCGCCGGGGGCGTCGAGCGGGCCGTCGACCAGCCCGGCATACCCGACCACCACGCGGCGGCCCCCGATCGGAGCGAGCTCCACCTCGACGGTCGCGCCAGGGTCGAATCTCACGGCGGCGCCCGCGGGCACGGCGAGGTGCATCCCGTAGGCCGCCTCCCGGTCGAAGCGAAGGCGGGGGTTCACCTCGAAGAAGTGGAAGTGCGAGGTGACCGAGATCGGCACGTCGGCCGTGTTCGTGACCGCGACGGACACCTTGGCGGCGGCTACGGGCATCTCCTCGTCCTCGTCGTCGAGCAGCACCCTCCCGGGTGCCCCGAGCGCCGCCGGACGGCCACCGCCGACGGGGTCGGGCACGACGATGAGCCTCGAGCCGTCGTCGAACACGGCCTCCACCGTCACCACGTCGACGACGTCGGCCACGCCAGGCAGCACGTCGTCGGGACCGAGCACGGCGCGCCCGGCCGCGATCGCGTCGGCCAGCCGGCCGCCGTCGCGGGCCACCTCGGCGGCGGTGTCGGCCACGAGGGCCACGGTCTCGGGCACGTTGAGCAGCAGCCCCCGGGCCCGGCGCGAGCGGGCGAGCTCGGCGGCCGTGAACAGCAGGAGGCGGTCCTGCTCGGATGGGGTGAGCTGCATGGGGGCCATCCTGCCGCCGGCGCGCCGCGCCCGGGTTCCTTACGGTGCCGTGACGCGCACCGGCGCCGGGTGTCGCGATCGCCCGGGCCGTGGTGCCATGGGACCGTGACCGCCACACCAGCCTCGCCCGGCGGCCCGCGCACGCCCGGCTCCCCCACAGCAGGCGCCACCGGCACCCCCTCGGACCAGGCCTCCGACCCCCAGGAGCGGGGCACGGCGGTGGGCCGCAGGCTCGTGCTGGGCATGCTCGGGCTCGGGGCGCTCGGCGTCGTCGTCGGCAAGCCCGTCTCTGACGCGGTCGGTTCGGCCCTCGCCTCGAGCCCGGTGGGGTCGGTGCTCCCTGGTGCGGGCGGCTTCCGCTTCTACAGCGTGGTGGGGTCGGTGGTGCCCGTGGCGCCTGCCGACTACCGGCTCACCGTGGGCGGCCTGGTACGCACTCGGACGACCCTCACGATGGCCGACCTGGCCGCGCTACCGCAGACGTCCATCACGCGCGACTTCCAGTGCGTCACCGGCTGGCGCGTGCCCGACGTGGCGTGGTCGGGGGTACGCCTGCGCGACGTGCTCGACGCCGCAGGGGCGCAGGCCGGCGCCGGCGTGGTGCTGCGGTCGTTCGACGGGGAGTACACCGAGTCGCTCACCGCCGACGAGGCCCGACGCGACGACGTGCTCGTCGCCACCTCGATGCTCGGCGCACCCGTCACGCACGACCATGGCGGGCCGGTGCGCCTGTGCGTGGCGCCGATGTACGGGTACAAGTCGCTCAAGTGGCTCTCCGGCATCGACGTCACCACCGACCCTGCACCTGGCTACTGGGAGCACGCGGGCTACGACGTCGACGCGTGGGTCGGCTCGTCGAACGGGCGGGCCGATGAGCCCGTCTGAGCCGCCCACCGGTGGTGCGGGGGCAGCGGGGACGGCCCCCCACGCGCCGACGGCTCCCGAGGCGCTGTCCGATCCGGAGCCGGGCCCAGCCGCCCCCGGTGCGCCGGCGGGCCCGGAGCGGCCAGGCGCCGCCCCGCTCGTCCGGTTCGACCGGGCCGAGCGGTGGGCGCACCGGTCGCTTGCCACGCTCATGTTCGTCTGCCTCGGCACCGCCGCGGCCCTGTACCTGCCGTCGGTGAGCGCGCGGGTGGGCCACCGCGAGCTTGTCTCGACAGTGCACGTGACGGCCGGGCTGCTTCTGCTCGCCCCCCTGCTCGCGGCGCTCGGGAGCCGCGCGTACCGGCGCGACCTGTCCCGCCTGGACCGGTTCTCCCCGGACGACTGGGCCTGGCTCCGTTCACCCGACCGGCGTACGGGTCGGATCGCCGTCGGGAAGTTCAACGCCGGCCAGAAGCTCAACGCGGCCTTCACCGCGGGTGCCGTCGGCGTGATGGTGCTCACCGGCTCGGTGATGCGGCTGGGCGCCTCACCAGACGCGTGGAAGACCGGCGCCACGTTCGTGCACGACTGGATCGCATTCGCCGTGCTGATCGTGGTCGTGGGGCACCTCTGGATGGCCTTCCACGATCCCGTGGCCCGGCTGGGCATGCGCACCGGGCTCGTCCCCGAGTGGTGGGCTGCGCGGGAGCACGCCGACTGGCTCGCCCAGGAGGAGCGCGAGCGCGCCAGCGGTCCGACGATGTAGGTATGCTCAGGCGAGCGAGCGTGCCGGAAGGTGCCTCAGCGCGCGGGGGGCGTGGCGGGACGTCGCAGCACGCTGACGGCGAAACGCGCTTCGTCGTACCACGGCCGGAGGTCCCAGGTGGCGAACCGGTGCTCCAGGACGAGCCCGGCGGCCGCCGCGTCTGCGTCGAAGTCATCGAGCGCGTAGCCCCGGTCGAGGCCGAAGCCGACCAGCACGAACCCGTCGGGCACCACGTGCGCGGCGAGGCGCGCCAGCACGTCGCGCTCGGAGCCCACAGCGACGAAGGCCATGACGTTGCCGGCCACGACGGCGGCGTCGAACGGCTCGTCGACGCCGGCGGCGGGCAGGTCGAGAACGGCGAGATCCGCGACCAGCCACGTGGGCCCTGGGTGGTCCTCGCGGGCCGCCGCGATCAGCTCCGGATCCGCGTCCACGCCCACGACGACGTGTCCCCGCTCGTGCAGCACCGCGCCCGTGCGCCCGGGCCCGCAGCCCGCGTCGAGCACCCGCGACCCCGGCGGCACCATGGCATCGACGAGGCGGGCCTCGCCACCGAGGTCGACGCCCTGGGCCGCCATCGTGCGGAACCGTTCGATGTACCACTGCGAGTGGCCGTCGTCGGTCTCGGTCTCCCAGCGGGTCGGCGTGGCCATGCGGCCACGGTAGCCGAGCGGCAGCACCTGCCCCCTCGTCCGTGCTGTGCCTACGCTGGGGCTGTGGCAGCGCAGGAGTCGTCCGGCAGCGTACGGGTCGACGCGTGGACCTGGGCCGTGCGGCTGTACCCCACGCGCTCCGCGGCGAGCGCCGCGTGCAAGGCAGGCCACGTGAAGGTGAACGGGGCGAACGCCAAACCCGCCCACTCCGTCCGTCCCGGCGACACCGTCCGGGCCCGGACGCCCGGCGGGGAGCGCATCGTCGTGGTCACGGGCCTGATCGGGAAGCGCACGAGCGCCGCGCTCGCCGTGGAGCAGTACGAGGACCGCACCCCACCGCCCCCGCCCAAGGAGGAGGGAGCCGCCCCCGTGCTGCGCGAGCGCGGCAGCGGCCGGCCCACCAAGCGCGACCGGAGGCTCACCGAGCGGCTCCGCGGCCGCGGCTGAGCGCCGAGGAGCGAGCGCAGCGACCCGCCAAAACCATGCACCGTGCCCCCTGTCCAGGGGCGGGCACGCAACTACGCTTCACCTGTGCTGCCAATGACGAAGCGCGCGGGCGAAGACGTCGGGGCCACCGGCCCGCCCCTGACAGCGACAGCACGTCGCGCGTGGTGGAGGCCGTGGGGATACGCCACCTTCCCGGCTCTGGGCACCTTGGCCGTCACTCTCTGGGGCCTCGCCAGCACGCCCCTGTGGCTCGACGAACTCAGCACCCTCGATGCAGTGACGAAGGGACCACTGACCCATTCGTGGGAGCCGATGCACGTTCCCTACTACCTCCTGATGCGGGGGTGGGTCCTCGGCTGGACAGACATCCCCGATTGGTGGCTGCGCCTGCCGAGCGCGCTCTCGATGGCTGCTGCAGCCTTCTTGGTCGCCGTCGCCGCCAAGCAGCTGGCGGGTCGGCGAGCCGGCTTCACCGCCGGCGTCCTCTTCGCACTCATGCCAGGCGTCAGCAGGTACGGGCAGGAGGCTCGCAGCTACGCGCTCGTCACCGCTCTGGCCGCCGCCGCGACTCTGGCGCTGATCCGGGCTCTCCCACCACCGGCTTCGAGGAAGCGCTGGCTCGCATACGGTCTCCTCGTCCTACCCATGGGGATCCTGCACCCTGTCTCCTTGGCGATCCTTGCTGGCCACGCCGTGATCGTCGGACGTGCTGTCCGCAGCCTGCGGAGAGCGGCACCATGGCTCGTGGCGTGCGCGGGCGCGATCCCTGGTCTCCTCTTCGCGACGTACAACGTGCGCTTCGCTGGCCTGATTGGGTGGATACCGCGGCCGCCGCTCGGCGACGCCGTGCAGCAGCTCGTCGGCGTGCCCCTCTCGCAGGGCTGGCTGGACACCGCGTCCCTGACCGTGGGGCTCGTCCTCGTCGTGATCGCACTCACCGACCGCGAGGGGACCTGGTGGCTCGTCGCCTACGCCGTCCCGGTGTCACTGGTGTGGCTGGTCTCGCACGGCCCGACGAGTTTCTGGATCGGTCGCTACCTGCTCGCGTTCGTACCGCTTCTCGCGATCGCCGCGGGGATCTCCGCGAAGAGGGCCTCGCTGGTGCAGGTGGGCCTGGTCGGATCCGTGTTGGCCCTTGTCGTCCTGCCGTCTCTCGTGGGTGCGCGCAAGCCGTCCGCGAGAGGTCCTGACTACCCGGCTTTGGCCGGCATCGTCGTGGCCAACTACCAGACCGGAGATTCGTTCCTCGGACAGGGACGGTGGCAGGACTACTTCGATGGAGTCGGTCTCGATCACTACCTCGGTCCAGGCAGAGAACTGCCGACGGTTGCTGAGATAGGCAGACGGGTCTGGACGATGGGAGACGACCCCACGTGCCGGGTCGAACGCACCTGGTCAGCCACCGGAGCGACCCTCCGGCTCTGCGAAACCCCGTGACGCCGAAGAGTTCCCGCCTCTCGTCGATCGGTGGCCGGCCGTGCGCCCACGACCCGTGCGCCGCCGAAACCCTCGAGGTGGCCGATACGGTGACGATCACGCTCACCGTCGACGTCTGAGTCGCCTTGTCACATCCGCGGCCTCCCACGCCCAGGCCGTACGGCTGCGCTGACCGCCCCCTGGTTCTTCCCGATCAGCGAGCGGCCCGCGCCGTCGCGCCGGGCCGGGCCGAACCACCCGCACGACCCTGGGGTTCGGGTTTACTGGACCAGGTCCACGGTGTCGTGGTCCCGTCCAGCACGGTGTCGGGAAGGGTGAGGCCAGTGGGGAACCAGGCCCGCGCCTTCTGGCTGCGCGCCCCGGGCGTGGGCGAGATCCGGCACGTGCCGGTCGCCGACCCCGGCACCGACGAGGTGCTCGTGCGGACGGTCCGCTCGGGAGTCAGCCGCGGCACGGAGTCCGTCGTGTTCCGCGGTGCGGTACCGCCGGGCCAGTACGCCACGATGCGGGCGCCCTTCCAGGAGGGGGACTTCCCCGGGCCACTGAAGTACGGGTACCTGAGCGTCGGAGTCGTCGAACGCGGCCCGGCCGAACTGCTCGGGCGCACCGTGTTCTGCCTCTACCCGCACCAGACGGCGTACGTGGTCCCCGCGGCGGCTGTGACACCTGTGCCCGACGGGGTGCCCCCGCGGCGTGCGGTGCTCGCTGGAACGGTGGAGACGGCCGTGAACGCCCTCTGGGACGCCTCCCCCCTCGTCGGCGACCGGATCGCGGTGGTCGGGGCCGGCATGGTCGGCTGCTGCGCGGCGCGGCTGCTCTCGCGGATCCCCGGAGTGGAGGTCACGCTCGTCGACGTCGACCCGGGGCGGGCTGGGGTGGCCGACGCCCTCGGCGTGGCGTTCGCCCCGCCGGACGGCGCGCCCGACGGGAGAGACCTCGTGCTGCACACGAGCGCCACCTCGGCGGGCCTGCAGCGATCGCTCGACCTGCTCGCGCCGGAGGGCACCGTCATCGAGCTGAGCTGGTACGGCGACGCCGACGTGCAGCTCTCGCTGGGCGGCTCCTTCCACTCGCGCCGGCTCTCGGTGCGGGCCAGCCAGGTGGGCGGCGTCTCGCCCGCCCGCGCCGCGAGCCGCTCGCACGCCGACAGGATGGCGCTCGCGCTGGACCTGCTGCGAGATCCGGCGTTCGACGTGCTCCTCACCGGGGAGTCTCCGTTCGACGAGCTCCCGCAGGTGATGCCGAAGCTCGCCGACGGTAGCCTGCCCGCGCTGTGCCACACCATCGCGTACGACGGGGGCTAGCCATGTTCAGCGTCACGGTCCGCGACCACATGATGGTGGCCCACAGCTTCCGCGGCGACGTGTTCGGGCCCGCGCAGCGCCTGCACGGCGCCACGTTCGTGGTCGACGCCACCTTCCGGCGAGCCGCGCTCGACGCCGACAACATCGTCGTCGACATCGGCAGGGCGTCGGAGGAGCTGCACGGCCTGCTCGCCGAGCTCTCATTCCGCAACCTCGACGAGGTGCCCGAGTTCGCGGGGGTGAACACGTCCACGGAGTGGCTGGCGCAGCTCGTCGCCGACCGCCTGGTGGAGCGGGTACACGCCGGCGCTCTCGGGGAGGGCGCCCGCCGCCTCGACGGCATCGTCGTCACGCTGCACGAGTCGCACGTCGCCTGGGCCAGCTACGAGCGGCCGCTGTGACGTCGGCGCGCGTGGTGCACGTCGTGCTGCCCGACGGTGTCGACGACGCCAGCCGCCCCAGCGGGGGAAACGTGTACGACCGTCGAGTGTGCGAGGCCCTCGAGGCAGCCGGGTGGGCGGTGCACGAGCACCCGGTCCACGGCACGTGGCCGTGGCCGGACGAGGCGTCGGTGCAGTCCCTGCGGGCCGTGCTCGCCGCCGTGCCACGGGGCGCGGCAGTGCTGGTGGACGGGCTCGTCGGCTCGTCCGCGCCGCAGGCGCTCGCGGCCGAAGACCGGCGCCTGCGCCTCGTCCTTCTGATCCACATGCCCGTCGCCGACGGAGCGCCCGCGGACCGGGCCGGACAAGCCGAGTCGCGCGAGGCGGCTGCGCTCGCGGCCGCCGCGGCCGTCGTCACGACGAGCGTGTGGGCCCGGAGCCGCCTGGTCGACGGGTACGGCGTTGACCCCGCTCGGGTGCACGTCGCGGAGCCGGGCGTCGACCCCGAACGCATCGTCGTCGGCTCGGCGGAAGGCACTGCGCTGATCTGTGTCGCCGTGGTGGCGCCGCACAAGGGCCAGGACGTGCTGCTCGCCGCACTCGCCCGCGTGCAGGACGAGGCGTGGCGGTGCACCCTCGTCGGGAGCCTCGAGCACGACGCCGGCTTCGTCGCGCGGCTGCGCGACCAGGCCGAGGCCGACGGCATCGGATCGCGGGTGGCCTTCTCCGGCCCGCTCGTCGGCGACCGCCTCGCGGCTGCCTACGCCGACGCCGACCTCCTCGTGCTGCCCTCGCGCGGCGAGACCTACGGCATGGTCGTGGCCGAGGCGCTGGCGCGCGGGATCCCCGTCGTGGCGAGCGACGTCGGCGGCGTGGCGGACACGCTCGGACGGGCCCGCGACGGCACCCGCCCGGGCCTGCTCGTACCCCCCGGCGATCCCGCCGCGCTGGCGACGACCCTGCGCCGGTGGCTCGGTGACCCGAGCCTGCGCCAGGAGCTCCGCACCGCCGCGCAGTCCTGCCGGCCCTCGTTCGCCACCTGGCAGGCCACCGCCGAGCGTGTGGCTGCGGTGCTCGTCCACGTGACGGCGGGATCGGCAGCGTGAGCGAGCTCGCCGCCGGTCTCAGCGGCCAGTGGCTCGCGCTACGGGAGGGGCCGGACGCCGCAGCCCGCGCGTCCGACCTCGTGGGGCTCGCGGCGCCCTACCTGCCCCGTGTCGGGACGACGGTCGTGCACGACCTCGGCAGCGGCAGCGGCTCGATGGCGCGGTGGCTCGCCCCTCTCCTGCCGGGGCCGCAGCACTGGGTGCTGCACGACCGCGACCCGAGCCTGCTCGCGCTCGCCGCCGCCGATCCCCCGCGTTCGTCGCGCGACGGGGCCGACATCACGGTGGAGACGCGACTGGACGACGTCGCGGCACTCGGACCAGCCGGCCTCGCGGGCGCGCATCTCGTCACCGCCTCTGCCCTGCTCGACATGCTCACCCGGACCGACGTCGAGCACATCGTCGACTCGTGCACCGAGGCGCGCTGCCCCGCCCTGTTCGCGCTCACCGTGGTGGGCGAGGTGCGGTTGGAGCCCGCCGATCCGCTCGACTCCGCCATCGCCGAGGCCTTCAACGCGCACCAGCGGCGCAGCATCCACGCCCGCAGGCTCCTCGGGCCGGACGCGGCCGGTGCCGCCACGGCGGCCTTCGCGGCGCGCGGAGCCGAGGTGGTGGCGCGCTCGACGCCTTGGCTGCTGGGCGCGGCACAGGGCGACCTGCTCAGCGCCTGGTGCCGGGGATGGGTCCGAGCCGCGTGCGAGCAGCGCCCCGAGCTCGCTGGATCGGCCCGCCCGTACCTGCACCATCGACTCGCTCAGGCCTCTGCGGGCGGGCTGCGGGCGTCTGTCGGGCACCGCGACCTGCTGGCGCTGCCGCGATGACCCGCAGCCGCGGTGAACCCCGAACCGCTGGCGCGCGTTCGGCCTGTCGGGGAGCATGGCCGGATCCTGCCCACGGGGGCGACCCTGCCCGCGGGCCCGCGGCGACCGGACGAGGAGGTGGCGCGCTCCGATGAACCCGTTGTGGTGGCGGTCCGCGCGCATTCTCGGCGCCGCGGCGGTGCTCGGCGCCCTCGTCTGGCGCCTCGGCGCCGGACCCTTCCTGGACGGCCTCGGGAAGGTCGACGGCTGGTCCCTCGCCGCCGCCGCCGGCATCGCGGTCGTCACGACCGCAAGCTGCGCCTGGCGCTGGGCCGTCGTGGCGCGCGGCATCGGGGTCGAGGTGCCGCTCGTGGTAGCGGTGGGTGCCTCGTACCGGGCCCAGTTCCTCAATCTCACCCTCCCGGGGGGCATCGTCGGCGACCTGCACCGCGCGGTCGACCACGGCCGCGGCAGCGGCGACGTCGGGCGGAGCGCCCGGGCTGTCGCCTGGGAGCGCACGGCCGGCCAGGTGGTTCAGCTGGTCCTCACCGTCGGCGTCCTGCTGGTGCTGCCGTCCCCGGTGCAGCGCTGGGCGGTCCCGGCGGCTGCCGTACTTGTCGCAGCCGCAGCGGTCGGGGTGCTCCTCGGGCGGGGGATCCCGCACCCGGGCACGTCCCTGGTCGGCACGTCCCGGCGCACTCGCGCGCTGCGCACGGCTGCCCACGACGTGCGGACCGGTGTGCTGGCGCGACGGTCGTGGCCGGTCGTCGTCCTGGCGTCGTGCGTCGTCGTGCTCGGCCACACCGCCACCTTCATGATCGCCGCGCGCACCGCAGGCGCCGACGTCGCGCCCGCTCGGCTGTTCCCGCTGGCCCTGCTCGTGCTCGCCGCCATGTCGCTGCCGACGAGCATCGGCGGGTGGGGGCCGCGCGAGGGCGCCGCCGCCGCGGTCTTCGCCATGGCCGGGCTCGGCGCGGGGCTCGGCGTGGCCACGGCGGTCGTGTACGGCGTGATGGTGCTCGTGGCGAGCCTCCCGGGGGCCGCCGTGGTCGCGGTCACAGCGCTGCGCCGCAGGTCCGCCCACCAGCCGGCCACGCGCGGGCCGGCCGACCGCGCGCCGGCGGTCCTTGCACCCCTCGTCGTGGATGGACCCACGTGGTGGCCCGCGGCCGTCGTCCCGCTCGAGGGGGCGGCAGGTGGCTGACCACCCCTACACGCTGCTGAGCGTCGGGATCTCGCTCGATGGCTACCTCGACGACGCCACCTCACAGCGGCTGCTGCTGTCGAACCAGGACGATCTCGACCGGGTCGACGAGGTGCGTGCGACGAGCGACGCGATCCTCGTGGGCGCCACGACCGTGCGCAACGACAACCCTCGCCTCCTCGTCCGGTCGCCTGAGCGACGGGAGGCGCGCGTGGCCCGCGGGCAGTGCCCATCGCCCCTGAAGGTCACCGTGACGCGCACCGGCGACCTCGACCCCTGCGCGAACTTCTTCTCCGCCGGCGATCCGGAGAAGCTCGTCTACTGCCCGACGGGCGGGGCGGACGTCGTGCGGGCCCGCCTCGGCCACGTGGCCACGGTCGTCGGCGCGGGCGAGCCGCTCCAGATGTGCCGGCTCAGCCAGGACCTCCACGCCCGCGGCGTCCGGCGGCTCATGGTCGAGGGCGGCGGGTCCGTGCACACCCAGTTCCTCTCCGCTGGGCTCGCCGACGAGCTTCACCTCGTCGTGGCCCCGTTCTTCGTCGGCGACTCGCGGGCGCGCCGGTTCGTCGGCGACGGGCCCTTCCCGTGGAACCCGGATCGGCACGCCCACCTCGTCGAGGTGCGCCCGATCGGCGACGTCGTGCTGCTGCGTTACGCGCTCTCCGAGCGCTTCGGCGAGGTCGCTCCGGCCACGCGTCCCGGGTGCTGAGCGGCAGACCCGGGCTGTGCCCGCGGCGCCGGACAACCCTTGCCCGACGGGCCAGGACGAGCGACCGCCTATACCTCGACGTGTATCTACACGGCTCCAGCGTCAGGACGAAGGTCCCCCGCTCCCGGGGCGCTTGACGGCGTCAGGACCGCATCGCCATTGGATATGTTCTGCGAGGCACTGATCGACGCGGAGAAACGCCCGGCCGCCGGTACGCGGACGCCTCAGACCGCGCCGACGTGACGCCAGGCACCACCGTGGTGTCTCGATAGCGAGGAGATCGTCGTGATCATCGGAGTCGTGGCGGAGTCCCGTGCGGGTGAAACGCGGGTCTCCGCGACTCCCGTCACCGTCGCCCAACTGGTCAAGCTCGGGTACGAGGTGGTGGTCGACCCGGGCGCAGGGCAGCGGTCCGACTTCTCCGACCCCGCCTACGTCGAGGCCGGCGCTTCGATCGGGTCAGCGGTGGCGGCCGACATCGTGTTCGCGGTGAACATGCCCTCGGCCGCGCAGCTCGACGGGATGCACGGGGGCACCACCCTCGTCTGCCTGATCAGCCCGGCCCTGAACCCCGACCTCCTGGCCGACCTGGCCCGGCGCGGGATCACGGCGTTCGCGATGGACGCGGTTCCGCGCATCTCGCGGGCCCAGTCGCTCGACGTGCTGAGCTCGATGGCCAACATCGCCGGCTACCGTGCCGTGATCGAGGCGGCGAACGTCTTCGGCCGCTTCTTCACCGGCCAGGTGACCGCCGCGGGAAAGGTACCGCCGGCCAAGGTGCTCGTCGTGGGCGCCGGGGTCGCGGGCCTCGCTGCGATCGGCGCCGCGGGAAGCATGGGCGCGATCGTGCGTGCCACCGACCCCCGGCCCGAGGTGGCCGACCAGGTGCAGTCGCTCGGCGGTGAGTACCTGCCGGTGCAGGCGGCCGACGTCGAAGTCAGCGCCACCGGCTACGCCAAGGAGATGTCCGACGACTACAACCAGCGCGCGGCGAACCTCTACGCCCAGCAGTGCCAGGACGTCGACATCATCATCACCACGGCACTCATCCCCGGGAGGCCGGCACCGCGGCTGATCACCGCCGAGATGGTGGCGAGCATGAAGCCCGGCAGCGTGCTGGTCGACCTCGCCGCCGCCAACGGCGGCAACGTCGAAGGCACCGTGAAGGACGAGGCCGTCGTCACGGCCAACGGCGTCACGATCATCGGCTACACCGACATGGCCGGCCGGCTGGCCGCGCAGGCCTCCCAGCTGTACGGCACGAACCTGGTCAACCTGATGAAGCTGATGACGCCGGGCAAGGACGGCGAGCTGACGCTCGACTGGGACGACGTCGTGCAGCGGGGCGTCACTGTCGCGCGCGACGGCGAGGTCACCTGGCCCCCGCCCGCGGTGCAGGTATCGGCCGCCCCGGCCGCGGCCGTGGCCGTCGCTCCACCGCCGCCACGCGAACCGGCAGCACCGCCGTCCGCCGCGCGCCGGATGGCGCCGGTGGTCATCGCCGCCGCGCTGCTGCTCCTGCTGGTCGCCGCAGCGCCTGAGGCGCTGCGCGCCAACCTCACGGTCTTCGCCCTCGCGATCGTGATCGGCTACTACGTCATCGGCAACGTGCACCACGCGCTGCACACGCCACTGATGTCGGTGACCAACGCCATCTCGGGCATCATCATCGTCGGTCCGCTCCTGCAGATCGGCCACGGCGACACCGCGATCACGACGCTGTCCTTCGTGGCCATCCTGCTGGCGAGCATCAACGTGTTCGGCGGGTTCGCCGTGACACAGCGGATGCTCTCGATGTTCTCGAGGAGCTGACCCCGTGACCATCGAATCCATCGCACAGGCGGCCTACCTGGTCGCCGCCCTGCTCTTCATCCTCGCCCTGGCGGGACTGTCCAGGCACGAGACCGCGAAGGTCGGCAACACCTACGGCATCGCCGGTATGGCCGTGGCGCTCGCGGCCACGATCGCGCTCGCCATCGACACGGGCATCGACTCGATCGGCATGATCCTGCTCGGCGTCGCCATGGTCGTCGGCGCCGGGATCGGCCTGTGGCGCGCCCGCGTCGTCGAGATGACGGGCATGCCCGAGCTCATCGCGCTGCTGCACTCCTTCGTGGGTCTAGCGGCCGTGCTCGTCGGCTGGAACGGCTACCTGCTCGTCGAGGGCGGCGCCGACCCGGCCGAGGTCGACCTGCTCACGCTCCAGGGCACCCTCGGCATTCACCACGCCGAGGTGTTCATCGGGGTCTTCATCGGTGCGGTCACCTTCACCGGCTCGATCATCGCCTACCTCAAGCTGTCGGCGAAGATCAGCTCCAAGCCGCTCGTGCTGCCGGGCAAGAACCTGCTCAACATCGGCGCGCTCGTGGCCTTCGTGGCGCTCACGGCGTGGTTCGTCGCCTCTCCCTCGCTGTGGCTGCTCGTCGCGGTCACCGTTGTCGCGCTGCTGCTCGGCCTGCACCTCGTGGCCTCCATCGGCGGCGGCGACATGCCGGTGGTCGTCTCGATGCTCAACAGCTACTCCGGCTGGGCGGCGGCCGCCTCGGGCTTCTTGCTCGACAACCCGCTCCTCATCGTGACCGGCGCACTCGTCGGGTCCTCCGGTGCGTACCTGTCGTACATCATGTGCCGCGCGATGAACCGCTCGTTCATCTCCGTCATCGCCGGCGGCTTCGGCATCGAGGCCGCGCCCGACGAGCAGAAGGACTACGGCGACCACAACGAGGTCAACGCCGAGCAGGCCGCCGAGCTGCTCACCGCAGCGAAGTCCGTGATCATCACCCCCGGCTACGGCATGGCGGTCGCGCAGGCCCAGCACGGCGTCGCCGAGCTCACCCGCAAGCTGCGCGAGGCCGGCGTCAACGTCCGGTTCGGCATCCACCCGGTCGCGGGTCGCCTGCCCGGGCACATGAACGTGCTGCTCGCCGAGGCCAAGGTGCCGTACGACATCGTGCTCGAGATGGACGAGATCAACGACGACTTCGACGACACCGACGTCGTGCTCGTCATCGGCGCCAACGACACCGTCAACCCCGCCGCCGAGGACGACCCGACCAGCCCCATCGCCGGCATGCCGGTGCTCAAGGTGTGGGGCGCCGACAACGTCATCATCTTCAAGCGATCGATGGCCTCGGGCTACGCCGGCGTGCAGAACCCGCTGTTCTTCCGCGAGAACAGCGCGATGCTCTTCGGCGACGCGAAGGACCGCGTGGAGGACATCCTGCGCGCACTCTAGCCACCACCATCCGCCGCACCGCACCGCACCGCACCTCCACCTGTGGAAGATCCGGACGCAAACCGCCGGATCCTCCACCTTCTGGATGATCCGGCCGTCGTCGTCGGCCGCGTCAGTCCAGCGTGGGCAGGGGCACGGCGGCGTCGTCGGCGAGCACGTGCTCGACGTCCTGCGCCTTGCGCAGCTTCACCTCGGGCAGGAACAGGGTGAGCACGAACCCGAAGACCATGATCGGCACCGCGATCAGGAAGGTGGTGTCCATCGCCCGGGCGAACGCACCCAGGACGATCTCCTGCGCCGCGGGCGGCAGCGCCGCGATGTTCGACATCGACGCCGTGGCGTGGTCGATCGCGGGAGTCGGCGCTCCGGGCGGCACGGCGGCCGCGAGCTCGGCCGAGAGCCGCGCGGCCCAGATCGCGCCGAACGCCGCGGTGCCGAACGAACCGCCGATCGAGCGGAAGAAGGTGGACGCGCTCGTGGCCGCCCCCATCTGGCGCGGGTCGATGGTGTTCTGGACGGCGAGCACGAGTACCTGCATCACGTTGCCGAGCCCGGCGCCGAGCACGAGCATGCCAGCGGCGATCTGCCCGTACGGGGCGTCGACGCCCAGCTGCGAGAGCATGAACAGGCCCACGGCCGCGAGCGCGGTGCCGATGATGGGGAAGATCTTGTAGCGGCCAGTCCTGGTGATCATCCGGCCGGACAGGATCGAGGTGACCAGCAGGCCGAACATGAGCGGCAGCAGCTGAAGCCCCGACTCCGTGGGGGTGGAGCCCTTCACGACCTGCAGGTAGAGCGACAGATAGATGATCGAGCCGAACATCGCGAACCCGACGATGAATCCGACTGCCGAGGTGAGCCGGAAGACGCGGCTCTTGAACAGGTCCATCGAGATGATCGGCTCGGCGGTGCGCAGCTCCTGGAGCACGAACAGCACCAGCGCTAACACACCGGTGAGACCGAGCCCGACGATCTGCGGCGACAGCCAGTCGTATTCGTGGCCGCCCCACACAGTGACGAGCAGCAGCATGACGACGCCGGCGACAAGCAGTGCGGCGCCGAGCCAGTCGATCGGCTTCTTCTCGTGCCGGTTCGGCAGGTGCAGCACCGCGCCGAGGACGAGGAAAGCCGCGATTCCCAGGGGCAGGTTGATGTAGAAGATCCAGCGCCACGACAGGCTCTGGGTGAAGAACCCGCCGAGCAGCGGCCCGATGACGCTCGCAAGGCCGAACACAGCGCCGAACAGGCCCATGTACCGGCCGCGCTCGCGCGGCGGGATGAGGTCGGCGATGACGGCCAGGACGAGGACCATGAGCCCGCCGCCCCCGAGGCCCTGGATCGCGCGCGTGCCGATCAGCTGCCCCATGCTCTGCGACATGCCGGCAAGGGCGGATCCGACGACGAAGACTGCCACGGACGTCTGCAGCATCTTCTTACGGCCGTAGAGGTCGGACAGCTTGCCCCAGATCGGCGTGCTCGCGGTGGAGGCGAGCAGGTAGGCCGTCACGACCCAGGAGAGCTCCTGGAGTCCGCCCAGGTCGCTCGTGATGGTGGGCAGGGCGGTCGACACGATCGTCTGGTCGAGTGCGGCCAGCAGCATGGTGAGCATGAGGGCGGCCAGGATCACCCGAAGGTGGCGGCGGCTCTCGGCGATCTGCTCGTCGGTCGGCGCTTCGGCCGGCAGGCCGAGGGTGCCCTCGGCGGGCTCGTTCGTGGTCACAGGTTCTCCAGGTCGTGGGCGAGCCGCCCCATGAGGCGGGCCAGGGTGGCGCGGTCGTCGGCGGGCCACGAAGCCGTGGCCCGCTCGAAGGTCGCCACCCGGTCGTTGATGAGCTGGTCGAGGAAGGCCAAGCCCTCGGGCGTGATGGCGACGAGGGAGGCACGGGCGTCGGCCGGGTCGGCACGGCGGGCCACGTAGTCCGCCGACTCCAGCGACCTCAGGTGCCGGCTGACGGTCGAGGCGTCGAGGCACACGAGCTGGGCGAGGTCGCCACCACGCACGCCGTCGGTATGGGCGAGGTGCGCCAGCAGGCCCACGGCGCCGCGCTCCACCGACCCGTCGGTGCCGTGCTGGCGCCTGAGCTGCTGCACGACGTCGACCAGCGACAGGACGAGGTCGTGCGCGGGTCCGGTGCGGGGGAGGTCCGCGTGGGGCGGCCGGGCGCGGCTAGGCTTGGATATTGCTTGCTGCATGCAACTAATATACCCCACGGAATGGGCTGGTCCAGACCTGGCCCGGACGTCGGCCGCACCGCGGACGGCTGGTCGCGCGGCGGCCGAGCACCCGGCCCGGATGGCTGTCGCCCGTCCAGCACGGCTGCGATCATCGGCGCATGCCGGGCCGCGACGACTACCTCCGCTCGCTCGCCGACGACGCCGCCACGTTCGCGGCAATCGTCGCCGATGCCGACCTCGACCTCGCGGTGCCGAGCTGTCCGGGCTGGACCCTGCGCGACCTGGCCTCGCACCTCGGCGGCGTCCACCGATGGGCCGAGGGGGCCGTCGCCACGGGCGCGCCCGGCGACGCACCGATCGGTCCGTACGGCCGCTTCGCCCTCCACGCGTGGTTCGTCGACGGCTCGACGCGCCTCGTCGAGCGGCTCAGCACCACCGACCCGGACTCCCCCACCTGGACGTTCGGGCCCCACCCGCGCGTGGTGTCGTTCTGGGTGCGCCGGCAGGCGCACGAGACCTCGATGCACCTCGGCGACGCGCTGCGCGCGTTGGGTCGCGGCGTCGCGCTGGACCCCTCGTTCGCCGCCGACGGCGTCGACGAGGTGGTGGGCGTGTTCTTCCCCCGGCAGGTGCGGCTCGGGCGCATCCCGCCGCTGGCGCGCGGGATCACGCTCGTGCTCGACGACGTCGGAGACCGCCACCTCGTCCTGGCCGGCGACGGGACGGACCCCGCGGCGCCGACCGACGCGACGGCCAGCGGTCGCGCGGCCGACGTGCTGCTCGCCCTGTGGGGCCGCGCGGGGGCGGAGTCGCTGGCGGTCGACGGCGATCCCGACGTCCTGCACGAGGTGCTGACGGCCGGCGTCACCCCGTGATCGGCAGCAGCGAGAGGATCGGGGGGTGGACCGGATCTCGACGCGCGCCTGGGTGATCTGGGGCGTCGGGGTCGGGGCGTACACGGTCGCGGTGCTGCAGCGCACCTCGCTGGGCGTGGCGAGCCTGGACGCCGCCGCCCGGTTCGACGTGTCCGCCGGGGTGCTGGGCCTGTTCGCGGTGGTCCAGCTACTCGTCTACGCGGCGATGCAGGTGCCGGTGGGCGTGATGGTCGACCGGGCGGGCCCGCGCGTCCTCATCGTCGGGGGGGCGGCGCTCATGGCCGCCGGGCAGCTGGCCCTCGCCCTGGCCCACACGATGCCCGCGGCTCTGCTCGCCCGCGTGCTCGTCGGTGCCGGCGACGCGATGACCTTCATCAGCGTCATCCGCCTGGTGGTCGAGTGGTTCCCGCCGCGGCGCGTACCGCTGTTCACCCAGCTCACCGGCATCACCGGGCAGACCGGCCAGCTGCTCAGCGTCATCCCGCTCGCGGCGCTGCTGCACGGACCAGGGTGGACCCCGGCGTTCGTGTCGGCCGCCGCGCTCAGCGCCCTGGTGGGCGTGCTGTCCGTCGTGGTCCTGCGCGACTCCCCCGCCGGCAACCGCAGCGACGAGGAACCGCCCTCCTGGCACCAGGTGCAGCACGACCTGCTCTCCGCGTGGCAGCACCCCGGCACGCGGCTGGGGCTGTGGACACACTTCACCACGCCCTTCCCGGGCACTGTCTTCGTGCTGCTGTGGGGCTATCCGTTCCTGATCTCCGGCGAGGGTCTCACCCAGGCGACAGCCGGCGTGCTGTTCACCGTGCTCGTCGTCGTCGGCATGGTCGCCGCGCCCTTGCTCGGCGAGGCCGTGGCCAGGCACCCGCTGCGCCGGTCCTGGCTCGTGCTCGGCATCGTCGGCGCGGCGATCGCCGTGTGGACCGCGGTGCTCGCGCTGGGCGAACCCGCGCCGTTCTGGCTGCTCGTCGCGCTCGCGATCGTCCTGGGTCTCGGCGGCCCTGCCTCGATGATCGGGTTCGACTACGCCCGCACGTTCAACCCACCGCGCCGGTTCGGCACCGCGTCGGGCATCGTCAACGTGGGCGGCTTCGTGTCCGCGCTGGTGACGATCCTTCTCATCGGGCTGGTGATGAACCTCACCGGCAACGGGTCGGCCTACTCGCTCGACGCCTTCCGTGTGGCTCTGTCGGTGCAGTACGTCATCTGGGCCATCGGACTCACCGGCTTCCTGCGCACCCGGCACGTCGTCCGCGCCCGGTTGGCCCGCGAGGGCACCCACGTGCCGCCGATCCGCGAGGCCCTGCGGCGCAACCGGTCCCGCCGCGCGTGACCGGCTACCGCCCGCTCGCGTCCCACTCGTCGAAGCCACCGGTTTCGGCTCCGATCGTCGTCTCGTCGCCGTGGCCGGGCAGCACCCGTGTCGCGGGGGGCAGGGTGAGGAGCCGGTCATGGATCGACCGCAGGATCGTCGGGAAGTCGCTGAACGACCGACCGGTGGCCCCTGCTCCGCCGTGGAAGAGCGTGTCGCCGCTGAGCACCACACCGAGCGCCGGCGCCCATAGGCAGGTACCGCCGGGCGAGTGCCCGGGCGTGTGCAGCACGCGCAGTTCCACGCCCGCGACCTCGAGCATGCCACCGTCGGCGAGCGGCTCGAACACGACGTCGGCGTTGACGACGTCCCACAGCATCGTGTCGGCTGGGTGGAGCCGCACGACGGCCCCGGTCTCGCGGACGAGGTCCCTCACCGCGTTGACATGGTCGTTGTGCGCGTGGGTGCACACGACGGCTCTGACCGTGCGGCCGTTCACGGCCGTCAGGATCGCCTCCGCGTCGTGAGCGGCGTCCACGACCACCACCTCCGAGTCGTCGCCGACGACCCACACGTTGTTGTCGACGTCGAAGTCGTGGCCGTCGAGGTTGAACACGCCACGGGTGACGACGCCCTCCACCCGCGCGGTCACGCGTCGAACACCACGACGGAGCGAAGGACGTCGCCGTGGTGCATCTTCACGAACGCCGCCTCGACCTCGCCGATCCCGATCGTCTCGGAGACGAAGTCCTGCAGCGGAAGCCGGCCCTGCAGGTAGAGGTCGATGAGCATCGGGAAGTCGCGCGACGGCAGGCAGTCGCCGTACCACGACGACGTCAGGGCTCCGCCGCGGCCGAAGAAGTCCAGGAGCGGTAAGTCGATGCGCATGTCCGGCGAGGGCACGCCGACCAGCACGACCGTGCCGGCGAGATCGCGGGCGAAGAACGCCTGCTCGTACGTCTCGGGTCGTCCGATCGCCTCGATCACGACGTCGGCGCCGAACCCTCCCGTGGCCTCGCGGATGGCCTCGACGGCGTCGGTACGGCTCGAGTTCACCGAATGCGTGGCGCCGAAATGCCGGGCGAGCTCGAGCTTGCGGTCGTCGACGTCGACGGCCACGATCGTCCGCGCACCGGCGAGGCGGGCCCCGGCGATGGCGGCGTCGCCCACCCCCCCGCAGCCGATGACCGCAACGGTGTCGCCGCGTGTGATCTGGCCGGTGTTGAGCGCCGCGCCCAGGCCGGCCATCACGCCGCACCCGAGCAGGCCGGCAACCTCCGGCGGCGCCGCGGGGTCGACCTTGGTGCACTGGCCGGCGGCCACGAGGGTCATCTCGGCGAAGGCGCCGATACCGAGCGCGGGCGAGAGCTCCGTACCGTCGAGCAGCGTCATCTTCTGCGTCGCATTGAACGTCGAGAAGCAGTACCACGGGCGCCCGCGCTGGCAGGCCCGGCAGGTGCCGCAGACGGCGCGCCAGTTCAGGATCACGTAGTCGCCGGGCGCCACGTCGGTGACGTCGGCACCGACCGACTCCACGACGCCGGCGGCCTCGTGGCCGAGCAAGAAGGGGAAATCGTCGTTGATCGCGCCCTCGCGGTAGTGCAGGTCGGTGTGGCAGACCCCGCAGGCCAGGACCTTCACCCGGGCCTCGCCCGGACCCGGGTCGGGCACGACGATCGTCTCGAGGGACACCGAGAGCCCCTTGCCCCGCGCCACGACCCCTTGTACCTGCACCGACATGCGTGCGCCCCTTCGTCGTCCGGCCCCGGTGGTGGCCGCGCCGGGCCTGAGGCGCCGGAGCCGCCGACCTCGCCGCCAGGTTGGCCCCGCAGCAGCGGCCGCCAGGCTCTCACACGAGGCCCGGCCGCGCGGCGATCTCCCGGCCACCCTCCGATCGCCCGCTGACCCTGCAGCGCGTCGCGGGCCGAGGGTGGCGCACTTGACAGAGCGGCCCCGCCCACTAACATGCAACCTTATGGTTGTAGATCAGCTCACCGACGCCGAGATCGACCGGCTGTTCCACGCGCTGGCCGACGCCACCCGCCGCGACATCGTGCGGCGGGCCTCGACGGCGAGCACTCGGTGTCGGCGCTGGCCCGTCACTACCCGATGAGCGTGACGGCCGTGCAGAAGCACGTCGCGGTGCTCGAGGAGGCCGGGCTCGTGGTCAAGCGACGGCAGGGACGCGAGCAGCGGGTGGTCGACGTCGGACGCGCCCTGACGTGGGCCCAGCACCTGCTCGACGAGTACGAGCAGCTGTGGCGCGACCGGCTCGACCGCATGGGCGACCTGCTGGACGAGGACCCACGAGGAGGCACGGCATGAGCGTGACCAGCGTGGTGAAGGACACCGAACGGCTCACGATGACCGTCACCGCCGAGTACGACGTCAGCGCCGAGCGCGCCTGGCAGCTGTGGGCCGACCCGCGCCAGCTCGAGCGCTGGTGGGGCCCGCCGACGTACCCCGCCACCGTCGTCGACCACGACCTGCGCCCCGGCGGGCCGTCACCTACTTCATGACGGGCCCCGAGGGCGACCAGCCGCGCGGTTGGTGGAACGTGCTCGAGGTCGAGCCCCCGCGGCGCCTGCTCGTTGAGGACGGCTTCGCCGACGACGCCGGCGTGCCGGTCGGGAGCATGCCGTCGACCACGATGCAGGTGCGGATCGCCGACCGTGGCCCCGGCGGCGTCACCGTCACGATCGAGTCCCGCTTCACCTCGCTCGAGGCCTTGGAGCAGCTGCTGGGCATGGGGATGGAGGAGGGCCTGCGCGAGGCCCTCGGCCAGATCGACGCGATCCTCGCCGGTGCCGACGCCCGCTGATCGGCACCCTCCTGCGCACGGCGGTCCGCGGGCCACAGCTGTCCGGATGTCGTCGCGGAACCTTGTCGGCCCCGGCGGCGGGGCGCATGCTCGTCTCTTGGCCTCACCGGCATGACGCCCTGTCACGGACGGGCGGAGGTGAACATCTCGGCAGGGCGTCGACAGCGCGCGACCTCGGTCGCGACACGGGGGTCCTACGCCGTCACCCGATGCGCGCGGGACCCCGTCTGCGTTGAAGGAGATGGTGGCATGACTGCAATCGACCTGTCCGCGGTGGAGCGCAGGGAGCTCGTCCGCCGCACGAACGACGCGATGTGGAACAGGGGCGACCTGTCGAGCATCGACCGCCTCTACGCCCCGAACTGCATGTTCCACGACCCGAGCTTCCGGGTGAACGGCATCGACGGCATCAAGAGCCAGGTGAGCGAGCTGCGGGCCGCGCATCCGGACCTGCACATGGACGTGGCTGACGTCATGGTGGACGGCGACATGACGTGCACCCGCTGGACCCTCGGGGGCACCGCGCGCGGCGAGTTCCGCGGCATCCCGGGCACGGGCAAGACGTACGTGATGACCGGCATGACGATCGACAAGTGGTCGCAGGGCAAGATCGTCGAGGTCTGGACCGTCTACGACCTTCTCGGTGCGCTGCAGCAGGTCGGCGTCATCCCCGAGATGGCGATGGACTCCGGCGCCGCCACCACGGCGCGGCAGAAGAGCACCACGAGCTGACCCTCGCGAGGCGCCTCCGCCTCGTCCGCACGGAATCGGTGGGGGCCGGCCCCGCCGGGTGGGCCCCCACCGACGTGCCACCGGGTGCTATTGCACCGACCAGCCTCCGTCGGACGGCAGGACGGCGCCGTTGATGTTCACGCCGTCGTCGGAGAGAAGGAAGGTGATCGTCGCAGCCAGCTGCTCGGCGGTCGCCACCGGGGGCATGAGCTGCAGGAAGGGCCCGATGCGCTGCTGCCCGAAGGGGGAGTAGGACGAGGGAGCCAGGCCGGTGGCCACGCCACCGGGGGCTACGGCGTTCGTCCGGATCCCGCTCGGGCCGTACATGAAGGCCATGCTTCGGGTGATGCCGATGACCGCGTGCTTCGAGGCGGTGTAGGCCACTCCCGCGGCGTTCCCGCGGAGTCCGGCTTCTGACGTGATGTTGACGATCGAGCCGCCGCCGGCCGCGAGCATCGCCGGGACGACCGCCCGGCAGAGCAGGAAGATCCCGTCGACGTTGACGGCGAACATCCGTTCCCAGACGGCGTCGGACGTCTCGTGGATGGGGCTGAAGTCGTCGACGACCCCGGCGACGTTGGCCAGCCCGGCGATCGCGCCGCCCGCGGCGGCGATGACCCGTGAGATGTCGTCCGCCCGGGTGATGTCGCCGGTCACCGCCACCAGGTGGTCGCCCCCCAGCTCGGACGCGAGCGCGTCCAGTCCTGCGGCGTTGACGTCGACCCCGACGACGCGACCGCCCTCACCGACGATGCGGGAGCTCACCGCCCGCCCGATGCCGGACCCGGCGCCGGTGACGATGACGGTGCTGCCGTCGAAGCGGCCAGGGACGCGGCGCGCCCGCGCCTGCCCCGCCTCGTCGGCCTCCGGCATCACCCCGCCGTTGGCGCGCAGCACCAGGTCGTCGACGACGCTCTGCGGCATCTGGCCCTGGCTCATGTCGGCCAAGGTCTGCAGCGGTAGGCCGCGGACGGGGGCCAGCACGCTCTCGTCCATCCCGGCCTGGGCCAGGAGCTCCCGCAGGAGTGGGCCCCCCTCGGGATGCGCCAACCAGTCACCGACCGGGCTGGTCGCGCTCACGGGTTCGGGTGTGTCGGTCATGTGCCACTCCACCTCGTCGGGGCCACCGAAATGGCATGGCCGCGCGTCCTGGGCGGACCCGGCGTTCGCCGCCGTGGTCCGCACGTGTCAGAGCAGAGCATCCCACCGGGGTCCCGCGGCCGGGCTCGCCCGTGGGGGCGGCCGAAGACGGTCCTGCGTGCGACCACGCGGCCGGCGATCCGCGCGTCAGTCGCCCAGGGACCGTCGGCCCAGGACGAGGCGCAGGGCGGCCTCGACGTCGCTGGGACCCTCGAGGCGGTAGCGGGCCAGCGACGCCCCGCCGCCCACGTGCACCGTGACGTCGTGCGGCGCGCTCGCGGCGAACATCGTCTCGTCGGTCAGGTCGTCACCGACGACGACCGAGCTCGTGGGGTGCGTCGCGTCCACGAGCCGCTGCAGCGCGGTCCCCTTCTCTGCGACTCCGACGAGCAGGTCGAGGACCTGGTGCCCCGGAAGCATCCGCACGCCGGCGATGGTTCCCGGGCCTGCGGCGACGTCGCGCAGGAGGCGGGCTCCCTGCTCGGGCTCGCACGCGCGCACGTGGACGGCGACGGACACCGCCTTCTCCTCGACCGTGGCGCCGCGCACATCGCCGGCCAGCCGCCGGCATTCCTGCGCGATGCGTGCCACCAACGGCCGCGCAGGTGCGGGCTCGCCGGCCCACTCCGCCCCGTGCCCTCCGACGAAGATCACCCCCGGTGCCGCACCGACGAGGTCGACGAGGTCGCGGCGGGACCGACCGGAGATCACTGCCACCCAGGTGTCCGGCAGCGCGGCGAGCCGCACCAGGACGGGTACGGCTCCGGCGACGGGGGCAGCACGACTCGGATCCTCGACGATCGGGGCCAGGGTGCCGTCGAAGTCGAGGCAGACCAGGAGCCGCGGCGCCGTCGCAGCCACCAGGAGGGCCGCCGACGGCGATCGGTCCGTCACGGGGCAGACCACCCCGCGCCGCTCACGGCGCGGGGTGCCGGTGGTCCGGCGCGAGGTCGTCGTGCTCGCGCAGGGCGGCCAGGAAGGATTCGCCCCAGGCGTGGACGTCGTGCGTCAGGACCCGCTGGCGCATCAATGCCATGCGGCGGCGGCGCTCTCCGTCGCCCGCGCCGAGCGCCTGCATGATGGCCGACTTGAGTCCCTCGATGTCGTACGGGTTCACGAGCCACGCCTCGTCGAGCTCGTGCGAGGCCCCCGTGAACTCGCTGAGCACGAGGGCGCCGAGCTCGTCCGAGCGCGTGGCGACGTACTCCTTGCTGACGAGGTTCATGCCGTCGCGCAGGGGCGTCACCAGCATCACGTCGGCGGCTCGCATCAGCGCCACGAGGTCCTGCTGCTCGAAGTCCTGGTGCAGGTAGTGCACGGCCGGCTCGCCGAGGGTCGCGAGGTCGCCGTTGGTGCGCCCCACCAGCATCTCGACGTCCTCGCGGATCCGGTCGTAGCCGAGCACGCCCTCGCGCGAGGGGGTCGCCACCTGGACGAGGACCGCGCGACCGGGCGTGAGATGGCCGTCGGTCATCAGCTCGGCGACGGCACGGATGCGGATGTCGATCCCCTTGGTGTAGTCGAGACGGTCCACGCCGAGCAGCAGGTGCTCCGGGCTGCCGAACTCTCGACGCAGTGCCTCGGCTCGCTCGACCGCCCCGGCCGTGCGGCCCTCGGCGTCCCACCACGCGGCGTCGATGCCGATCGGGAAGGCCTGCGCCGACACGAGGCGCAGACCGCCGGGCTCGGGTACCTCGATCGTCCAGGAGCCGTCTGCCGCAGGGGACGCGGTCGCCCCGGCGAACCTGGTCGCCAGCGCGGCGAAGTTCGCGGCGCCTTGCTCGGTCTGGAACCCGACGACGTCGGCGCCGAGCAAGCCCAGCAGGATCTCACGGCGCCAGGGCAGCTGCATGAAGAGCTCGACCGGCGGGAACGGGATGTGCAGGAAGAACCCGATCTGCACGTCCCTCCGAGAGGCCCGCAGCATCGCGGGGACCAGCTGGAGCTGGTAGTCGTGCACCCACACGCACGCCCCCGGCGCGGCGGCCCGCGCCGCCGCCGCGGCGAAGCGCGCGTTGACGGTCCGGTAGGCGTCGAACTGGGTCCGGTGGTACTCGGGGGTCCGGATGGCATCGTGATAGAGCGGCCAGAGGGCGCCGTTGGCGAAGCCGTTGTAGTACTCCTCGACCTCGCTCGAGGAGAGCGCGACCTCGACCAGGCGGCAGGGGCCGAGGTCGGGCGCGGGAGCATCGTCCGACGTGGGCCGAGGACCGCCCCACCCCACCCACGCCGAGCTCTGCCGCCGCAGCAACGGGTCCAGCGCGGCCACGAGCCCGCCCGGCGACGAGGTCCACCGCTCGCCGTCCCACTCCATCGGCAGCCGGTTGGCAACCACCACGAGACCGGCGGCGGGAACGTCCGTGCCCCTGCCCACGTCGGCTCCTCGCTGCCCGTCCGGACGGTCGCCGCCCGGCCATGCGCTCATCGTCCGGATCGAAACACGGCAGGCGCAGGCGCGCCACGCGGCGCTCCGGTTATCGGGCGCGCACGTACGGACCAGGAGGCCGCGGGGCGGAGGCCCGCTCCCGCAGCGCCCGCCGCCTGGGAACGGGCGGTACCCCTCCGACCTTGCCCAGGGCACTCGGACGAAGGCGGTCGCCGCGCAATCCGCTGTAGTTTGGGGACACTCGTCGCCCGAGGAGGACATCGTCAGGATCGCCGTACTCGCCTCGATCGCCCACAGCGTCCCCCCGCGGTCCTACGGCCCGTGGGAGCAGGTGGCCGCGACCCTCACCGAGGGGCTCGTCGCGCGAGGTCACGACGTCACTCTGTTCGCCACAGCGGACTCCACGACCTCAGCCCGGCTGCACGCCGTGGCCCCGGCAGGATACGAAGAGGACGCCGAGGTCGAGGCCAAGGTGTACGAGGCGTTGCACATCGCCGCCGTGTTCGAACGCGCCGACGACTTCGACGTCATCAGCAACCAGTTCGACTTCTTGCCCCTGGTCTTCAGCCGCCTCACGGCGACGCCGGTGGTGACGACGATCCACGGCTTCTCCTCCGAGCGGATCGTCCCGGTCTTCCGCGCGTACGACGACATCGCCCACTACGTATCGATCAGCGACGCCGACCGGCGCGGCGACCTCACGTACGCCGCCACGATCCACCACGGCATCCACGTCGACGAGTTCACCCTCGGTACCGGCGACGGCGGCTACCTGCTCTTCCTCGGTCGCATCCACCCGGACAAGGGCACCCGGGAGGCGATCGAGGTCGCGCGGCGGGCCCACCTGCCCCTCGTCATCGCCGGCATCATCCAGGACCCCGACTACTACCAGGAGTTCGTCGCCCCCCACCTCGACGACACCGCGGTGAGCTACGTCGGCCCCGTCGGGCCCGCCGACCGCGACCGGCTCCTCGGCGGCGCCCGGGCTCTGCTGCACCTCATCGGCTTCGACGAGCCGTTCGGCCTGGCGGTGGTCGAGTCGCTCGCCGCGGGCACTCCTGTGATCGCACACCCTCGCGGCTCGATGCCGGAGATCCTCCGCGACGGCGTGACCGGGTTCCTCGTCGACACGGTGGACGAGGGCGTCTCCGCCGTTGCGGCCCTGGGCGGCATCGACCGAGTCCGGTGCCGGGCGGAGGTTCTCGAACGCTTCTCCGCCGATCGGATGGTCGACGACTACGAGCGTCTCCTGACGGCCGTTGCGGCGGCCCCACGTAGCCGCGTCGTCGCGCACCGATGACCACGCCTCCGTCACGGCGGGCGTCGGCACGTCTCCCCCACGACACCTCGGCCCACCCCGTGCGCTGGTCTAGCGTGTCTTCATGGAACCGCAGAGGAACGTCCACGGAGAGGCGCTCGAGGTGTGCAGCCTCGACCCCGTCACCGGCTTCTACCGCGACGGCTACTGCAACACCGGCCCGGACGACGTCGGCTCGCACACCGTGTGCACCGTCCTCACCACCGAGTTCCTCGAGCACCAGCGCGTGATCGGCAACGACCTCGTGACACCGATGCCGCAGTACGGCTTCCCCGGCCTGGTCCCCGGCGACCGCTGGGGCGTCTGCGCGAGCCGGTGGCTCGAGTCGTACGCCGCAGGGGTCAAGGCGCCGGTGGTGCTGCGGGCGACCAACGCCGCTGCCCTCGAGGTCGTGCCCGGAGAGGCGCTGCTCGAGTGCGGAGCCGACGCCCCCGACGACCCCTCGTCGCTGCTCGACTGAGCGGGTTCGTCGTCCCGGGCTACTCCTGCGCGGGTGAATCCGCCGCGCTGGCGGCGGCCGATCCCGCCACGACCAGATCCGCGACTGCACCGAGACCGTGCACCGACCCCCGCGTGCGCGGCAGGATGAGCGAGCGGATGCCGAGGACGGCGCCGCCGGAGTCGTCGACACCGTGGTCGCCCACCATGAGGGCCTCGTCGGCCCGGACGCCCAGGAGGTCGATCGCGCGCTGGAAGATGCGCGGGTCTGGCTTGACCACACCCACGTCGAACGACATGACGACGTGGGTGATCTGCGCGCTGAGGTCCTCCCGTTCGATGACCGGCCGGATGTCCATCCCTGTGTTCGACACGACCGCCACTGCGACCCCGAGCCGAGCGAGCTGCTGGAGAGTCGGCCGGGTGTCGTCGTAGGCGCGCCAGGCATCGAGGATGTGGGTGTACAGAGAGTCCACGAGCGCCTCGTGGCTGAAGCCCACCGAACGGAGTGCTTCGCGGAGCACGCGCGCGTGCTGGGCAGGTGACAGATCCCGCTCGTTGTGCGGGTCGAGCTCGCGGCATCTGTCCCACACCCCGTCGAGCCACCGCGACCAGGTGGTGAGCTCCCCGGCCGAAGGCGCCACCGAAGCGTCCTGGCAGGCGGCGGCCAGCCACTCCGAAGGGTCTCCGGGATCGACGAGGGTGCAGTGGAAGTCGAACAGGACGGCAGCGATCGCGAAGGAGTGGTTCATCGAGAGCCACCCTCGGCGCCCTCGCGCGCGGGGGTCGCAGTGCGCATGCCGGAACCCTAGTGACCCACGTGGTGCGCCGCGACGACGGAGCCCAGCCTCGGTCGGCGGGAGTGCCGCCCTCCCCACCTAGACTCGGAGGACCTGGCGACAAGGCGGAGCACGCGGGCGGAGGTGAACCGGGACGTGGGTCACGATCACGGTCATGGCCCCATGCGCAGTGCCGGCAGGGCACATCGTGGGCGGCTGCTCACCGTGCTGGCACTCACCGCGACCGTCCTGATCGCCGAGGTCGTGGGGGCACGGGTCACCGGGAGTCTGGCCCTGCTGGCCGACGCCGGCCACATGTTCACCGACGTCGCAGGGATCCTGCTGGCGATCCTGGCGGTGACCATGGCGGCCCGGCCGGCCAGTCCCGAGCGGACCTTCGGTTACTACCGCATGGAGATCCTGGCGGCGGTCGTGAACGCGGTGCTGCTGTTCGGCGTCGCCGTCTACATCCTCTGGGAAGCCTGGCAGCGGTGGCACGCGCCCCCGGAGGTGCACGGCGGGCTCATGCTGGCGTTCGCCACGGTCGGCCTCGTCGCCAACGCCGCCGGCCTGTTCGTGCTGCGCTCGGGTGCCACGGAGAGCCTGAACGTCAAGGGCGCGTACCTGGAGGTGCTCGGGGACTTCCTGGGCTCACTCGCGGTGATCGTCGCGGCCCTCGTGATCGCCGGCACCGGCCGCGAGCGCGCCGACGTGGTCGCGTCGATCGCGGTGGCGCTGATGATCCTGCCGCGTACGTGGACGCTGCTGCGCGAGGCCGTCGACGTGCTGCTCGAAGCCACTCCGAAGGGAGTGGACCTCGCGGACGTCCGACAGCACATCGTCGACGTCCCTGGCGTCATCGGCACCCACGACCTGCACGCGTGGACCATCACGTCGGGCCTTCCCGTGCTCTCGGTCCATGTCGTCGTCGCCGACGACGCGCTCGCCGACGGAGGTGGCGCGCGGATCCTGGACGCGCTGGGCACGTGCCTCTCGGACCACTTCGACGTGGATCACTGCACGTTCCAACTCGAGCCCGCGGGTCACGCGGCGCACGAGTTCCGCGGGCACGACTAAGGGTCATGACTCGACGGCCCGGGCGCCGCACTCGCTAGTGCTGCTCCGGAGGATCGGCGGGTAGCGGGCTCGTGGGCGGGTGCGGCCCGTAGGCGGCGAGGAAGCGGTCGCGGAAGGCGTCCATCGGCCAGACCGGAGCGTCCGGGCTGGGCCTCATGCCGTCCTGCCACCCCCACGACGAGATCTGGTCCATCACCGCCGGGTCGTGGGCGATGATCGTGATCGGCACGTCGTGGCTCGGCGCCCGTCGCCGGTGACGATCGGTGGCGGGCTGGTGGTCGCCGAGCACGACCAGGACGAGGTTGTGGTCGTGGTACGTCTCGACGAACGAGATCAGGGACGTTCAGCGAGTACTGGATCGACTGCCCGTAGCGACGCCTGCACCTGAGTCGGAGTCGCGCCACACGCTCCGCCGGCGGCTGCCCCTGCGCGGGCATGCCGTCGTAGATCGAGCCGTCGCCGACGCTGGTTCCAGTCGACCATGTGCGGCAGCGGGGTCCACGGGGTGTGGCTCGACACGAGGTCGATCTCGGCCATCACCGGAGCGTGGCCGGCCTTGGCGAGCTCGAGCGCGCTGGAAGGCCGCCAGCGTGTACTGGTCGGGCACGGTGGCGTAGCTGAACTTCGGGCCGGCGTAGCCGACGTTGCGGCTGTCGTAGATCTGGTCGTAGTGGTAGAACGACGTGCCCTCCGGCCAGTCCCGGGTGTCGGACGGCACGTCGGCGACCGTCCGCCAGCCGGCCCGCTTGAACGCGTCGCTGAGCGTGAAGCGGTCGCTCGTGACGAGCTGGTCGTAGCGCTGCTGGTTGTCGATCCACAGCCCGGACTGCAGGGTGGAGTGCGCCAGCCAGCTGATCCCGCCGAACGTCGGCGAGGTGAGGAACGCGCTCTTGGCCGAGAAGCCGGCCGCGCGCAGCCGGCGGGTGCCGGCGTCCAGCACCGCGTCGATCGGCGGCGAGAACGTCGAGTCCTGGACGGCGACGCGCCCGTAGCTCTCGACGAAGGCGACGATGACGTCCTTGCCGCGCAGCCCGGTCAGCAGGTCGGCGCCGGGTGTGTCGCGGAAGGAGTCGACGGCGAGCGCACTCGCGAACGCCTGCTGGTCCTTGATCCCGCGCGTACACCTGCCCCACCTCGTCGATGGCGAGACCGGCCGCGCTCGTCGAGGCGACCGGCGTGCCGGGCACGACCTGCAGGCCAGCACGGCGCACAGGACCCAGACGACTCCGAGCACCAGGACGGCACGCCGCGACGTGGCACGGTGGCGGTCCACGGCCCTGGTGAGGCGCAGCACCGACAGCGGGGCGAACACGAGCACCGCGACCGCCGCGGCCGCGGCCACCACCATGGCGACGACCGCGTGCGAGCCGCCGATGGAGTCGCGCAGCAGGTCGGACGCGGATCCGACGTAGCTCCAGTCGACCTCGGGGTTGAAGGGCCGGCCGAGCGCCGCCGTGAAGCCCATGTCGAGCACCTTGACGATCGCCAGCAGGCCGAGGACCACCCCGACCATCACGGCCAGGGTCCGGCCCGCCCTCGGCGGCAGCAGCAGGACGGCGCCGACGAACACGAGCGCCTCGAGCGGAAGGCGTACGAACGCGCCCGGAGACACCTGACCCAGCTCGTTGGGGCCGACGAGGCAGATCCACACGAGCAGGCAGGCCAGCGCTGTGAGCGTCCAGGCCGCGACGGTGCGGATCCCCGATCGTCGTGGCGCAGGCCCGACCTCCTCGTCGCCCGATGACTCCTCGGACAGCGCGTCCGGGCGGTCCTCGAAGATCGACAGTCCCTGCATGTGCGGTTCTCCCCTCCCGACAACCGTGCCCTGGTGGCCCGCGCTCACCCCGCCTGCGGACTCCGTGCCGTGCTGCTCGCGCTCGTGCGCACTGGAGTCAGCGCGGGGGCACGCCCGCCGCTCCTGGCCGGGGTCTCGATCGGCACGACGACACCGCCGCGCTCCGCGCGCCGATGGTGCCACAGCCACACGACGTCACGGCCGAACGACTCGACCAGAAGCGCCAGAGAGACGGCGAGGACGGCGTTCGTCAGGGCCCAGGGGAGAACGTCCGCTGCTGCGATGGTCAGCGCGACACCCTGGGTGGCGGCGGCGACCTTGCGCCAGTACCGCGGCGGCAGCGCCGCGCGCATCCACGGGAGCAGCCAGCCCGCGGCGAGGAACGCGTAGCGTGCCGCGCCGATCGCGAGCACCCAGACACCGAGCGACGGTGCCACGTACACGCTCAGGACGAGCATCAGGAACGCGTCGGCCTCGCCGTCGAAGCGCGCGCCGAGCGCCGACTCCGTGTGCGTGCGCCGGGCGACCCACCCGTCGAGCGCGTCGAGCACCAGCGCGACGACCGCCAGCGCGACCACGGTGGTGACCGCCGCCGGCTGCCCGAACGAGTCAGCGGTGAGCGCGGCCACACCGCCGGCGAGCGTGACTCGAGCCAGCGTGACCCAGTCAGCGGGCCCCAGCCGATCTGCGCCGTAGCGGTCGAGGCCCCGAGCCAGCAGCGAGTTCGTGACGACCCCGCAGGCG
Organism: uncultured Actinomycetes bacterium; assembly: GCA_963778785.1. Classification (GTDB taxonomy): domain Bacteria; phylum Actinomycetota; class Actinomycetes; order S36-B12; family CAIYMF01; genus CAVZVV01. Next base: position 29,101 of record CAVZVV010000033.1, on the reverse strand, counting down.
ATGCCGACGGCCCAGCCGACGCTGCTGAGGCCGACGGTTCCGGCGAGCGCGCCGAGCAGCGCCACCTGGGCGAGAAGCCCGGCGGCGGGACCGGCGTGAACGGCAGGCACCACGCCTCCGTATGTGTAGTGGGACATCCGCAAGACGAGAAGAACGGCGTCTCGGTTCATGCCGTCCGGACCGACTGACCGAGGAGACCGATGCCGCTTCCCGTGCCGACGGCGACGATCCGGACCCAGGTGACCGTGCCCCTGAGGTTCGCGGACGGTGACGCCACGGTCGCCCGCGTGTTCAGCTTCGACGGGCTCGTCGACGGCGCGGAGCACCTCGCCTTCGGGCTCGGCGATCGAGCTGCCGTCGTCGCCTCGGGCGGACGCCGCCCGGCACCGCTGGTCCGGCCGCACAGCGAGTGCCTCACCGGTGACGTGTTCGGCAGCCAGCGCTGCGACTGCGGGTCCCAGCTGCGCGAGGCCGTCGAGCGCATCGCCGACGCCGGCGGCTTCCTGCTGTACCTGCGGCAGGAGGGGCGCGGTATCGGTCTGTACGCCAAGCTCGCCGCCTACGCGCTGCAGGACACCGGCCTGGACACCTACGAGGCGAACGTCGCCCTCGGCCACGGGGAGGACGAACGCAGCTACGTGGTCGCCGCGCAGATGCTGCACGCGCTGGGGGTGTCACGGGTCGCCCTGCTGAGCAACAACCCGGACAAGGCCCGACAGCTGCGAAGGTTCGGGGTGGCCGTCGCGGCCCGCGTGCCCACGGGCGTGCACCTGTCTGCCGCGAATGCCCACTACCTGGCGACCAAGGCGCGCAGGGGCGGCCACACCCTCGACCTTCCGCTGTCAGCGGGGTGATACCTGCCGTCGGCGGTGCGGTCCCTAGGGTGGGTCGAGAAGCTCGGCGATCCCGCGCGGCCTATCGGGCGAGTCCGGAGGTGGTCCAGGTGGTCTGCGTGCGCAACCCATGAGGCAGGACGAGCGCGCTCCCTTCATCCAAGCGCTGCAACGAGCGCGCGAGTCGGCGTACGCCCCCGGCGAGTTCGTCGACCAGGAGAGCTTCATGCGGGCCGGCGAGATCCTGGGGCTGGCCGTGCGAGCAGGCATCGCGCCCGGCGTTTCCGTGCTGGACCTGTGCTGCGGGGTGGCCGGTCCCGGGAGGTTCATCACCCGGGAGCTGGGATGCGCGTACGTCGGAGTCGACTACAGCGCCAGCGCGATCGAGATCGCGCGTGAGCGTGCCAGTGGCATCGACTGCCGCTTCGAGGTGGCGACGATCCCACCCCTTCCTGCGGGCCTGTTCGACGTGGTGCTGCTGCTTGAGACGATGCTCGCGTTCCAGGACAAGGACGTCCTGCTTCGACAGATCTCGGGCGCTCTGACGGGGGGCGGGCGCTTCGCGTTCACCCTGGAGGAGGGACAGCCCCTGAGCGCGGCGGAGCGCGCGCGCATGCCTGACGCCGATACGGTCTGGCTCACGCCCTGGCCCGACCTGCTGTCCCTGCTGAAGAGTGTCGGGCTCCGGGTCCGCTGGCAGGACGAGTGCAGCGCATCCCACCTAGCGGTGGTCGCATCGCTGATCGACGCCCTGGACGCCGATGCGTCCGAGATCACGTCGCAGATCGGGCCCCAGGCCCTGGAAGAACTGCTCGCCGCCCACCACCTCTGGCGCGACTGGCTGGAGCAGGGCAGGGTACGCAAGTTCGCCGTGGTCGCCGAGAAGTCAGCAACGCGGTGAGCGCGCGGTCGGCGCGGGCGAGCACCCTGTCGACATCGTCACGGGCTTCGGCGTGCGCGAACCGGATGCCGAGGGTCCCAGTGACGTCAGGTCCTGCGGGACCGATCGACCCGCGAAGCTCACCCGGCGAGGAGCTCGAGGCTGTGACGGAGCAAGCGGGCGATGTCGTCCGGGTCCGGTCCGTGATCGGGGTCGACAGCGACACTGATGGTGAGCTTCCCCGCGTAGGTGAATGTGGCGAACGCGACCGTGACGTTGCCCTGGTTGAGCACCAGCGGTGTGATCGCCGTGACCGGGACTCCGGCGACGTCCACGGGGTGGTTCGGTCCGGGGACGGACGTGGCGAAGTGGTGACCAGGCGCTGGTGGTCGCTGTACCAGCGCACCAGCCGCAGGGCGTGGAGAAGCCGGAACGAGGCGAGGACCACCGGGAGGGACGCCCCGGCGGCGTCAGCGCGCAGCCGGGTGTGCCTCCACCGCGTGACGGTGGCCACCCGCTCGGCGAACGGCCCCTGGGAGGGCACGGGCGTCGGCATCACGCCGACCGCGTTCCCCGGAGCATCGACCGCTGACGTGCTGCTAGCCCGGCGACGCGACGCGACCGGCACGGAGATCACGACGGGATCGAGGGTCTCGCCGTGCCGCGCGGCGGTCGCAGCGAGGGCATCGGCGATCGCCGCGAGCACAGCGTCGTTGAGCGACCCGCCGAGGGCCCGCGCGCGGCTCCGGAGCAGGTCCTCGGGCAGGGTGACGGCGGCGTGCCGGCGGCGAGGTCCGGTGGGCGTGTTCAACACCGTTCGGGGTGCGCGGGCCCCCTGCCCGGCGCCGAGCTCGTGCGCCGCAGGGCGCAGCGCCCGCAGGGCTCCCGCCACTCGGCGCCGCCGGGCCCAACGGCTGGGTGCCAGGTGAAGCAGCCCGGCGATGTGCTGGGGCACCGGTCCGACGTCGGCCTGCCACTGCATCAGGCCGCCGCCGGACAGCCGCACGACCGCGCTCACCCCACACGGTGCTTCCATCACCACGCGCCGGCTACCCCGTGATCAGCCGTTCGGCCACGTGCGCCAGCACCTCGTTCGTCATGTGGGTCTTCGCGTTCTCTCCGACCGACACGGTGAGGAGGTTGTCGCCCACGGCGACGGCCATGGCCACGCAGGTGGTGGGGATGCCCGCGGAGCCGCCGCAGGGGAACGTGAGCAGCGCCGAGGGATATCCGGCGACGTCGCTCGAGCCCACCGTCGAGACGCCGGCGCCGACGCACTCGGGCTTGTCCCGAAGGATGGTGACGACTCCCGCAGCATCCGACACCTGCACGACGCCGAAGTCGGCCGTGTCGTTCGTGTCGGAGCCCTCTGACTTGGGGTGGTATCGGTTGCGCGCCTGCTGGCTGCCGACCGGTACCTGCCCGATCGCCGCGTCGAGCGCGGTCGTGCACTCGGCGGACACCCGGCCGGGCTCGCCCAGGTAGTCCTTCTTGGCCTTCGCCGCACCGGCCGCGTCGAGCGTGGTCTCGTGGTGCTCCCCGAGCGTCCACGGGATCGACGTCGCGGTATCGAGGGTGCCGACGAGGTTGCCGCTACGGGAAGCGAGGTCCTTGTTTGACGGTGGTGACGCGCTCGGCGTCGGAGCATCGGATCCAGCCGTGCCGCTACAGCCGACGAGCAGGACGCTGAGGGCGACGCCGGTCATCACCGCGCACGCGCGTTCCCGGTGGCGAGCCCTGCGCTCCCGACGCACCCCTCGAGGATTCAGCTTCGGCCAGGCACACCACCACGTCGCAGCACCCATGACACCCCACCCCTTGTCGTCGTGCCGTGATCTGCGCATGGTCCCTCGGCGACGCGCCAGCGTCAACGTGGCCCTCCTGCACCCGATCGGATCACCGGGACTACCCGAACAGGACCCGCGACCAGGCGAAGCAGCACACCACCGCGAGGGCGGCGACGGGCCACGACCTGGCCACTAGCGAGAGCAGGTCGTGGGCGAGTCGCGCTCGGGCGTGACCCGCCTGGGCGGAGAGGTCCAGCGACGCGTGCACCTTCCGGCGCACCACCTCGGCGCGGTGCAGGTGCCCGGCGACCCAGGCCTGACCCAACGACTGTCGGGAGGCCGAGCGGAGAACCCGGTACTCCCTACGTCGCAATCCGAGCTGCTCCCGAGCGCGTGCCTCCCGACGCCACGCCCACGCGGCGGCGACGGACAGGGCCAAGGTGGCCACGGTGGCCAGGAGCACCCTCCTAGCCTGCATCGACGGCCACGGACTCGCCAGTCCGCTGGCCGCGGTGCCGCAGGGTGGGGTGCACACCCGCGCAGACGTGCGATCCTGGGAGCACTGTCCCCGCGAGCGCACGCTCGGCACGGAACCGGTGCAGCGACTGGCCACCAGGAGGCAGCGATGAGCACCGACCCGAACACAGCCCTCAGCCTGGACGAGTACCAGCCCGGCACCCGCTACGTCGTCACCGGGGTCGGGGCCCGCTTGTACGGGGCCACCGGCAGCGCCGACGGGCACAGCGCCCGCAACTGGAGCTACCCTCTCTCGCCCGGCGACATCATCACGTGCCTCGGCCCCATCCCCAACTCGGGCGTCGAGTGGGCCAGCGAGAAGACCGCCGGCACCTCGGCACCGCCCCTGCGGTTCGTCCCGGCCGTCGGGCCCCGCAACGCCACCCGGCCCGCCGCCGGCTACCTGGTCCGCGAGGACGCCACCCCGTCGGCGAGCACCTCCAGCGAGGCGGACCCCGAGCCGGTCGAAGCCGCCGAGAGCGCGAGGCTCGGGGGCGCGGGAGCCACGGGTGACACCCGGACCGCCGAGCGGGCCGCGGACGTCTACGCGGTCATCGGGCTTCAGACGTAGGTCGATCGGGCACCGGTCAGCGCACTACCGACCGTGCTGGCGTCGACAGCCAGTCATCCACGCCTTCGACCAGGTCGTTCTTGCGCGTCGGCGGCGCCAGCGAGGAGCGGATCGAGTCTCGCGCCAGCGCTGCCAGCCCAGCGTCGTCGACGCCGTGCGCCGATCGCGCCGCCCGGTACTGAGCACCGAGCCGGGCGCCGAACAGCAGCGGGTCGTCCGCCCCGAGCGCCACGGGTACGCCCGCGGCCAGCAGCGCGCCGAGCGGCACGCTCGCGTGCTCGGCGTACAGCCCGAGGGCCAGGTTGCTCGACGCGCATACCTCCGCCGTGACCCTGCGTTCGGCCATCAAGTCCAGCACCCGTTGGTCCTCGCTGGCGCGAACCCCGTGCCCCACCCGGGTGGCGCCGAGCAGCTCGATCGCCTCGCGCACGGAGGCCGGCCCGGCCAGCTCGCCGGCATGGGGGACCGACGCCAGCCCGGCGGCTCGGGCGATCCGGAACGCCTGCACGAACTGCGACGCGGGACCCCAGAGCTCGTTGTTGCTCAGTCCGAACCCCACGACGTGCACGACCCCCTCCCCGGCGGCCTCACGTCCGCTGCGATGGCCCGGGGTGTACTGCGCGGCCAGCCGGGCCAAGGTCGCCGCGGACTGGCTGTGCCGGGTCCGGTTGGCCGCGACCACCACCCCCACCCCGACACCCGAGGCGCTGCTGGCCGCCGCTGCCGCGGCCAGCAGCGCGTCGAGCACCTGGTGCAGCCCCCCGAAGGCGTTCGTGTATCCGGACGGGTCGACCTGCACCTCCACCCACCCGGAGCCCTCCGCCGCCTCGTCCGCGCACATCTCGACCATCAGCCGATCCAGCACGGCGGCCGAGTCGACCTGTGCGCGCGCCACCTCGTACAGCGCCTGGAACCGCGCCCAGCCTCGCTGGTCCGAGGGCACGTCCAGGTGCAAGGGCGTGGGGTCGGCCAGCCTCGCCGGTAGGGCACGCCCACGCGAGGCAGCGAGGTCCAGCAAGGTCCGATGGCGCATCCCGCCGGTCAGGTGCAGGTGCACGTGCGCCTTGGGGAGCCTTGCCACGCACCGCTGACCGGCCGAGGCCACGCAGGACTCCCCCGGCGCCAGGTCCGGGCACACGCACACCGGCTCGCCACCCCCCACCGGGGTCGAGCGTGCGGACTGATCCGGGTGCATCCGAGCAAGACTTCCACGGCCGTGGGGGCGGCGACGGCTTTCGCTCGTCCCAGGACGGCGCTACCTGCTCCCGCGCCGGGCAGGTCCGGCCAGGGAGCGTCACCCACAGCGATCCAGGTCCGGACACCGTGCCGCTTGACCGGCCGGAGAAGCGCGAGGGCCCCGAGCGGCGGCTGCCGGTCGGGGCCCTCGGGGCCGCGCGGGTGCGCTCGGTGCTACTGGTGGTTCGGGCCGTGCTCGGTCCCGCGACCGTGGTGGCCGGAGTCGTCGGTGCCCTCGCTGTGGCCAGGCGCGGTGCTCGAGCTCGTGACGGTGTCGTCGCTGCCTCGCCGACCGTCCTCCGTGGCGGAGGTGCTGGTGGGCTCGGACGTCTCCGACGGGTCGTCGCTCGTCGCGGGGGCGACGCCGTGGTGCCCCGAGTCGTCGGCCGTGGCGTCGTCGCTCGTCCCCGTGGCCACGCCGTGGTGACCGGAGTCGTCCGCGATGGCGTGGTTGCTGGCGTCGTCAGAGGTGGGCGATGCCGTGACACTCGTGCTCACGACGACCCGGTCGTCGGTGCCCTGACCGGGGGTGCCGCTGCTGGCGGACGCGGCGACGGCGGTGGCTCCGCCGATGACGGCGATGGCGAGGGCGCCGACGGCGGCGATCCTGGCGGTGGTGTTCTTCATGGTGATCTCCTCTGCTCGGTGCACCGCTGCTGGGTGCCTGCTGCAGACACTGACGGGCCGCGGTGAGACCCCGAGGAGACGCCGATGAGAGCGCTCTCATCGGCGGGAAGCCCGCCGACCGGGATCAGGCGCCCGGCCCGTCCGAGAGCTCGACGAGCCGGTACCCGGCCCCGCGGACCGTCTCGATCCGGTCCGCGCCGAGCTTGCGCCGCAGGTACCGCACGTAGACGTCGACGACGTTGGAGCTCGGGTCGAAGTCGTACCCCCACACCAGGCTGAGCAGCTGCTCGCGGGACAGCACCAGGCCCGGGTTGCGCAGGAACGTCTCGGCGAGGGCGAACTCCCGCGCCGACAGGTCGACCGAGCGCGTTCCGGTGGTGACCCTGCGGGTGCGCAGGTCGAGCGCCAGGTCGCCGTAGCGCAGCACGGTGACCTCTGCTTGCGGTACCTGGGTGCGCAGCCGAAGCCGGATGCGCGCGAGGAGCTCCTCGAACCGAAACGGCTTGGCGATGTAGTCGTCTGCGCCGCCCTCGAGGCCGGCGACCGTGTCGGTGACGGAGTCCCGCGCGGTCAGGATGATCACGGGGATGTCGTGACGCGCCTCCCGGAGCCGCCGCAGCACGGCGAACCCGTCCATGAGCGGTAGCCCGATGTCCAGCACCAGCAGGTCCTGGGACCCAGACATGGCCAGGTCGTAGGCGCTCGAGCCGTCCGCGACAACGGTCACGGTGAAGCCCGCCGCACGCAGACCCTTGTCGATGAACGAGGCAATGCGCTCTTCGTCCTCGGCCACGAGGATGCGGCTCATCGAGCCTCCCCCGCCGACCCGCCCGGCACGGGCACGCGGGAACCGGCCGGACCGGTGGGATCGGGGAGGAGCAGCGTTCCCGGGAGCACGACGGTGAAGGTCGCGCCGTGGCCCTGGACGCTGTCGAGGTCGACCCGCCCGCCGTGCGCGAGGGCGATGGCCGAGACGATCGCGAGCCCCAGACCGGAGCCGTCGTCGCCACGCGCCGTGCCCGCCGAGGGCTCGCCACGGCCGAACCGCTCGAAGATGCGCTCCTGGTCCGCCGGCCTCACCCCAGGGCCGACGTCGCGGACCCACATCCTCAGCTCGCCGGCGACCACGGCGCTGCCGAGGCCGATGACGTCGCCTGGCTGGGTATGGCGCACGGCGTTGGACGCCAGCTGGAGTAGGGCCTGGGTCAGTCGTTGAGCGTCGGCCAGCACCGTCCGCTCGGCGCGCTCGTCGACCTGCCAGCGACGGTCGCCGAGTGCAGTCGCCTTGTCGGCCACGTCGTCGGTGAGCCGGTCGACGTCCACCGGTGCCGGGCTCACGAAGTCGGGGCGGCGCGCCTTGGCCAGCACCATGAGGTCGCCGACCAAGCGGCCCATGCGGTCGAGTTCGTCCAGGGCCAGCACGCGAGTCTCCGCCACCTCGGCGGCGTCGTCCACGTCCAGCACCTCGAGGTGGCCCCGCACGATCGTGACCGGTGTCCGAAGCTCGTGCCCGGCGTCGTCGAGGAACCGCTGCTGGGCCTCGAACGCCGACTGAAGCCGGTCGAGCATCTGGTTGAAGGTGCGGGTGAGGTCGGACACGTCGTCGTTGCCTGTGACCGGGATGCGCGAGGAGAGATCCGTGTGCGAGATGTTCTCCGCCGCCGCCCGCAGCAGCCGCAGCGGCCGGAGCAGCCGGCCGGCCACGACCCACCCGACCAGGCCGACCACGAGCAGGGACCCGAACGCCACGAGCGCGTACAGCCGGGCGGAGTCGGACACGAGAGAGAGCGACGGCGTCATCACGAACGCGACGACATACGTGCCCACCTCGGTTCGACCCGGCAGGTGTGCCTGCACCGCTGCGTAGCGCACGGGGCCCGCGGCCGTCTCGACCTGACGGATCCGCACCGGTGCATCGGGGGTGAGGCCGGCGACCGAATCCACCAGCTCGGGCTCGTCCTCCAACGCCACCGGCCTGGCTCCTGCCGGCACCAAGGACGGCTTCCCGTCGATCAGGGCCAAGAAGGTCTCCTCCTGCGCGGGCACCTGGCGCTGCACGGACGCGCGCAGCAGCGCAGTGACGTCGGTGAAGGGCACCCGGCCGCCCGGGTCGAGACCCGTGGCGGCCAGGGCCCGGAACTCCGCGACATCGCGCGTGAGCACATCGTCGGCCCGCTCGTAGGCGCGGGAGCGCTGGACCAGGATGAGGGTGCCGCCGGCCAGAGCCATCGCGAGCCCGGTGAGGGCCAGCACCGTCGCCAAGATCCGCACCCGCACGCTCGTCCACCCGGCGACGAAGGCCGGAGCCTCCGCGTCCGTGCCTCGATCAGCGGCCATTGCCACCCGACCCGCCCCCACCGCCGGAGCCGCTCCCGTTCCGGTTGCCGCCGTGGTCGTCCGAGACCGAGGCGGCCGGGTCCGGGGACACCGTCTGCGGCGTGCCCGTCGTGGACGAGGGCTCGGGCGACTGGCGGGGGCTGGTCGTCACCGTCGGCGTTGGTGCGGTCGCCCCCGTGGCGCCGACGACGACGGCCGGCCCGATCACCCCGCCCTCGCCCGCAGGTCCGGCCGACAGGGAGACGGCCGCGACGACAGCGACGGCGACCAGCAGCGCGCCGGCGCCGACGGATACGAGGATCGCTCGCATGCTCACGCCGGTCCTTGTCGTGTCGAGGCCGAGTCGAGCCCGAGCTCAGACTGTCTCACCCCGGACGAATCGGCACGAGCGTCCGCACGCGAGCGCATCGCGCCCGGCGGGGGCGACCCGCTCGTACGGGAGCCGAGAGCGACGGCTACAGAGGTGTCGTCCATGGTGGCTCCTCACCTGGTCGCGCCGCATGACTGCGCCGGGTGCCACCGTCCCGGGCCCAGATGAGACCTCGGGGAGGCCACGATGAGAGGTCTCTCACGCGCAGCACCGACCCTCACATGTCCGCCATACCCCCGGTGATCTCGACCAGGATCTGCGCGAGTCGCACGACCTCGATCGGCTCGAGGGGCGGCAGCATCGCCACGTCGATCCGTACGAAGCCGTCGTCGAGCACCTCGACGAGCGGGAGCAGGTGCTCGCGCGTGAGCGTGCCGGTGGGTTCCACAGGATTACCGTGCGCTAGTCGCCTTGGGGTTCGCTTGAGCCCGGCGGGCGTGGCCGGGTGGATCCTGCGACCTCACCTGCCTGGCGGCCGGAGAGCGGACGCGATCAAGGGTGCGCCCCCGGCCGGAGGCCGGGGGCGCGGGGCTGGGTGGGCCCCTGGGCGGCCTGTCACCCGGGGGCGAGGGGACGGCCAGCGCGCGTCGCACGCTAGACCCGTGCGACCCTCCGGAACAGGGACCTTGGGCCCTACAGTCCCCCGAGCGCGACGGCGTCCACCGTCTCGTGCCACGGCGAGGGGAAGGTGCGCGCCCAGCGCGCCGTCGCCTCCACCAGGAAGCCACGCAACCTGTCCTCCTCCTGCGGGGACAGCGGGCCCACGGCCTCCCCGGGATCGACCCGTACCACGAGCCCACCCTCGACCGCGTCCAGGTGCTCGAAGACGACGCCTCTCGCGGCCAGCTCCTCGAGCGGGTCGAACGGTGCGTCGTTGAGATGGTGAACTGTCATACGCCCACGATGCCCCCGAACGCAGGCACCGCGCCCGCCCCAGGGGGATAAAAGCCTCCCCACCGGCCATAACGTGGCCTCCCGTGGCCCCCGCCCGCCCGACCGGTCGTGGCCGCCTCAGCAGTCACGGCGTGGAGTTCTCCCCGTGCCCCGCGGTGGGGGGGTTCCACTCGTGCTGAACGACGACCCGATCTCCGACGACCTTGCTCGCGTGCTCGCGTACGTACCTCTGGTGCAGCGGGTGCTCGACGTAGACCCGGGCGGATGCGAAGTCGGCGAAGTCCATCACAGCGACGAAGTCGAAGTTCCCGTCGAAGTGGCCAGCATCGTCCCCGCACGTCAGGGCGAGCAGTTCCGGGATCTCGTGGAGCCCCAGGAGCGCGTCGCGATAGCCCTGCTTCTCCTCGGGCGAGACGTGGTCGGCCCATCGGATGGCGACGACCTGACGAAACATGACCCTGCCTCTCCTTCGCCCCGAGTGAGCCGACCAGAGCACCCCGGCCGCTTGGATCCGCCGGGCGTCGCCCGCACACTCTCCCACCGAACCCGTCCCCTTCCCGACCCGTGAGTCGGCAAATAGCAGGGGTGGATCCCCTCCGACCCGAAAGTCACGGATCAGAGCTCCTAGAATGGGGTGACCCGTATCGTGGACGTTGCGACCCGCAATATGGAACACTACCGCCACCACATCGGAGGAACCCATGGGCGGCATCCCCTCGGCTCGCGGCATCGACCACCTCGGCTACACGGTGCCTGATCTCGAGCAAGCCGTCCGCTTCTTCACCGAAGTGCTGGGTGGACAGGCGGTCTTCTACGCGGGTCCCTTCTCCGATCCCGACGGCAGTTGGATGGCGACGAACCTCGACGTCGATCGTCGGTGTTCCCTTCGCTTCGCCATGGTCCGGATGGGCGCCGACACGAGCGTCGAGCTCTTCGAGTACGAGGCGCCGGACCAGTCCCGCGTCTCGCCCAGGAACAGTGACGTGGGAGGCCGTCACATCGCCATCTATGTCGACGACATCAACGCCGCGATCGAGTACCTGCGCGGCTTCGACGAGGTGACGGTCCTCGGAGAGCCGACGCTCAACGTCGATCCAAGCCCAAACGCAGGCTCGAGGTTCGTGTACTTCCGGTCGCCGTGGGGCATGTACTTCGAGCTCTTCTCCGCACCGCAAGGCATGGCCTACGAGTCCATGACGGCGGCCCGGCTCAAGCCGACCCCGGGGGCGTGGGACAACGGACCAGCCGGTCCACCCGCGGGCTCCCGCTAGGTAGGACCGGCTCAGGGGATCGGAAGCGCGATGATGACGAGCACGCGAGCCTCTGCGTCGGTCTGGTTCATAACGCACCGGACCGTGCCCTGGGGCAGGTGGATCGAGTCGCCCGGTCCGAGCGACTGAACGTCCACCCCGCGGTTGTCGTCGTGGACGCCGACATCGATTTCTCCTGCGAGAACGACGTACACGGTCTCTTCGCCAGCAGCCGAGAGCTCGGCCACCCCACCGGGTCTGTAGGCCGACAGACCCACCCAGAACCTCTCGGTCTGGCCGGCTTCCTTCCCCTGAAGGCGCCACGCATCAACGCCGTCGTGCAGAGGCGGGTGGTAGACGGGTGCTTCACCCGCGCGGACCACCCTCATGCCTGCGCACCCTTGGCTTCGCCAACGTACAAGGACTTCAGCCGCGCATCGTTTCGGATGTCGTCGGGAGTCCCGTTGAGCGCCGTTCGCCCCTTCTCCATGACCGCCACGTCATCTGCGAGAGCCAGACCGCGCTCGACGTTCTGCTCGATCACGATCATCGAGACGCCCGCGTCGTTGATGTCGGCGAGGGCCTCGTACAACCGGTCGACCATGATGGGTGCAAGGCCGAGGGAGATCTCGTCGAAGATCACCAGCCGCGGGGCCGCCATCAGCGAACGCCCGATCGCCAACATCTGCTGCTGGCCTCCCGACAGCTGCGAGCCGCTCGCCGCGCTCTTCTCCTGCAGCACCCCGAACAACTCGTAGACGCGCTCGAGCCGCCGCGAACGCTCCTGCCTTGACGGTGCCGTGCGCCCACCGAGGAGCAGGTTCTCCTCCACCGACAGGTCGGCGAAGATCCGGCGCCCTTCCATGCAGTGGGCGATGCCGAGCCGGACGATCTCGTGACCGGCTCGACCGTCGATGCGCCTGCCATCGAACCAGATCTCTCCCGCGGTAATGGGGATCATGCCGCTGAGCGCACGCGCCGTCGTCGTCTTGCCCGAACCGTTCGAACCGAGCAACGCCAGCACTCCCCCTGCCCCCACGTTGAAGGAGACGTCGTGAAGCGCTTTGAACGCTCCATACTGCGCAGCCACGCCCTTGACCTCCAGCAGCGTGCCCTGGGACGAGGCACGGTCTCGGCGGGCATGGTGGACGTCCTCGCCCCCCGCGGTGCCCAGGTAGACGGCGACGACCTGCGGGTCGGACAGCACCCCTTCAGGCGTGCCCTGGGTGAGGAGTTTGCCCCCGTCGAGGACCACGACGCGATCGCAGCACTCGCGGATGACGTCTAGCACGTGCTCGACCAGGAGGATCGCCTCCACCTCGTCGCGCAGCGACAGGATGAGTGCGATGAGGTCTCGCAGTTCGGCCTCGACGAGTCCCGCACCGATCTCGTCGAGCAGCAGAATGGTCGGCCGCACCGCGAGGGCGCGGGCAAGCTCGAGGCGCTTGAGCCTCAGCAGGCCGAGGGACGAGGCCTTCGCATCGGCGAACTCGGACAGACCGCAGCGCTCCAGGATCCGCAAGCACTCCGCCCGACCGGCACGATGGCTTGCCTTGCCGGCGTAGCGCTGTGCGACGAGCAGGTTCTCCATCACCGTCATCTGGCTGAACGGTCGAGGGACCTGGTGCGTACGTCCGATGCCCCTGCGGGACCGGCCGTGCGCGCCGATACTCGTGACATTTTCTCCCATCAGGTACGTGGTGCCGTCGCCGGAGATCGCACCGGACAGTAGACCGATCAGGGTGCTCTTGCCGGCACCGTTGGGGCCAATGACCCCCAGGATCTCGCCGGGCTGGAGCTCGACGTTAACGTCGTCCACCGCACGCACCCCGCCGAAGCCCTTGCCGACGCCGAGCGCCCTGATGAGCGGCTCGCCGTCAGGTATCTGCACCCGCGTCGCTCGGGGCGCAGCCGCTGCAGCCTCATGGCCCCCGGTAGCACGCTCGTGGGCGCCCACGACAGCGGGAACCGAGAGGGGGGGCGAGTCGGCGCCGCGGACGAGCGTGCGCTTGAGCCACGAGCCGATCTGCACGGCGAGTCCCCACACGCCTACCGGGGCTACCCGGATGATGAGGATCAGCAGGAGTCCGATGATCGCGAGGTGGATCTCGGGGTAGTTCGCCAGCTTCTCGCCCAGCCCGACCGAGACGCCAGCGCCGATCACCGGTCCCGCCAGGGAGCTGACACCACCGATGATCGCGGCGTTGATAGTCGAGATGCTCCAATTGAGAGTGAATGCGCCCTGGGGCTCGATGTAGCCGACCCGCTGGGCCTGGATACCGCCGACCAGTCCCATGACCAGGGCCGACATGGCGAACGCCGCGAGCTTGATGCGGAAAGCGCCGACACCCACCCGCGCCGCCACGTCCTCGTCGTCACGAATGGCCCGCAGGCCGAGCCCCAGCCGGGTGCGGGAGACCCAGGCTGCCATGGCGACCGTCCCGACGGCCACGGTCAGGGACATGAGGTACACCATCTTGGAGCTGGGGGCGTCGTTCAACAGCGTGAGGCCCTGGTTGCCACCCAGGCCGTTGTAGTTCGACATGAAGAGCGCGAGGGCCTCGGCCAGGACGAGCGACCCGATAGTGAAGTACAGGCCGCGGAACCGGAACATCGGCACGGCGACGATGAGCGCGAACATGACGGCCGCGACACCGCCGGCCAGGATGGAGGGGATGATGCCCCAGTCGAGCGAGATCGCCAGCTTGGCCGTGCCGTAGGCGCCGACCCCGACGAACGCGTTCGTGGCCAGGGAGACGATGCCGCCGAAGCCGGCCATGATGCTCCACGCCTGGGCGAGCGCCGCAAGCTGGGCGATCTGAAATCCTACGAGCAGCCAGTACTCGGGTGCCCAGTTCGCGGCGCTGGCAAGAACGACCACCACGACGAGCGCGGCGGCCAGCTTGACCCAGCTCCGCGCGTTCACGCCGACACCTTTCGGCCGAAGATCCCCTGGGGCCGGATGGACAGGACGATCATGAAGGCGATGAACCCGACAAACTCTCGGTAGCCGTCGCCGAAGAAGGCTCCCCCCAGGCTCTCGATGATGCCGAGGGTGAGCGCACCGAAGAACGTGCCTTTGACAGATCCGAGGCCACCCAGCACCACGACGGCGAATCCGGTCAACAGGTACGTCATGCCTGTCGTCGGTGTGAAGTTCAGCGTAGCCCCGATCAGGACGCCGCCCACCGCTGCGCAGGCCGCCGCGAGCGCGTACACGAACGTGTGGACGCGAGTCACGTTGACCCCCAGCGCGTCGGCCGCACCGGCGTCCTCGGAGCTCGCTCTGATGTCGCGCCCGAGTGCGGTGTGCTGCATCAGCAGGTTGACGGCGAAGAAGAGCACCACCGCCACCGCGAACGAGATTAGGTACATCAAGGGAATCTGGTAGTCAAAGAGGTTGAACGAGTCCGTGACGTAATCGGCCTGCAGCGACTGCGTGTCACCGGTCCAGACGAGGATGAAGAGGCTCTGGCCGATCACCGCGAGGCCGAACGTCGTGAGCATGCCCGGCTCAGGTCCCTTGCCCTTCAAAGGTTCCAGGAAGATCCGGTACACCACCCAGCCGAGCACGAAGAGCGCCGGCACCACGGCGATCAGAGTGATGAAGGGGTCCAGGTGGAACTGCCTGATCAGCGACAGGCTCAAGTAGGCCGCCAGGACGATCAGCTCGCCGTGCACCAGGTTGATGAGCCTCATGACTCCGAACACGAGCGAGAGCCCAAGCGCGGTGACCGCGAAGAGGCCGCCGAGCAGAATGCCCTGGATGAGGGCGTTTCCGAGGAGGTAGAGCGAAGGGAAGGTCATGGCATCACGGGACCCTCGTCGAGACCCGGACGCGCGGGTCGTTGGCCGGTGGCGGGGCGTTGCGCCTGGGACTCGAGCGCGGCCAGGATCGCCGTGTGGTCAGAACCACCGAGGCCCATCGCCCGAGCCTGGCGCACGAGCTGCTGCGTGGCAGCGGTGATCGGCAGCGGCACGTTGGCTTTTCCAGCGGCGCCCAGGGCGATCTGCAGGTCCTTGTGATGCAGGTCGATCGTGAATCCCGGCGTGAACTCGTGCGCCAGGAAATGGTTGCGACGAACCTCCATCACCCGGTTCGCGGCGAGACCGGCCCCCAGCACGTCGAGGATGAGCGACGGCTCGATGCCGAGGCTCTCGCCCAGCACCAAGGCCTCGCTCACGCCGGCGATCGTGATGGCGACGAGCACCTGGTTGCAGGCCTTCACCGCCTGTCCGGTACCGTGGGGACCCACGTGCACGATGCGGCTCCCCAGGATCTCCAGCAGCGGCTTCGCGCGGTCGAGGTCGCCAGCGTCGCCGCCCACCATGATCGCGAGGGTGCGTTCACGGGCGCCGATGTCTCCTCCGCTGACCGGCGCGTCCAGGGCGGTGCAGCCAACCGCCTCGGCAGCTCGTGCCACCTCGCGGCTCACGGCCGGTGAGATCGTGCTCATATCGACGAGGAGGGTGCCCGGCCGTAACGCCGCGACCAGCTGGTCGATGACGACGTCACGTACGGCCCGGTCGTCCGACACCATCGTGATGACGATGTCTGATACCGCTGCGACCTCTGCGATGGTCTCTGCTGCGACGGCGCCCGCCGAGACGAGCTCCTCGCGGACCTCGGGCCTTCGGCTGTAGACCACGAGGTCGACGCCCGCGGCGAGCAGGTTGCGGGCCATGGGCCGACCCATCACTCCCGTCCCGACGAAGCCGACGACGTCGCTCATGAGGCACTCCCACGCAGGAGGCCGAATTCCTCGATCCAGCCGAACGACTCGTCCGCCGCGCCGGTACTGGGGCGGTACTCCAGGCCTACGTATCCCTGGTACCCGCGCTCCTTCAGGTGCACGAGCACGTTGCGGTAGTTCACCTCGCCAGTGCCGGGTTCGTGACGTCCTGGCGGGTCGGCGATCTGCACGTGCCCGATGAGGTCCCCGTACTCGTCGAGCGTGGTCAGGAGGTTCCCCTCCGTTCGTTGCATGTGATAGGCGTCGTACTGCAGCCTGACGTTCGACCGGTCGACCTCGCGGATGAAGCGCGCCGCCGCCGGCGTCGTGGTGAGCAGGTACGGGCCGTTCTCCACCGGGTTGACCGCCTCGATCATCACCGTGCACCCGAGAGGGGCGGCGAGGTCTGCCGTCCAGCGGACGTTCTCGACGCACAGGGCGAGTTGCTCGTCGGCACCGAGCGTGTCGACCCGCAGGCCGACAAGCAGGTTAAGGCGGGTGCACCCCGCCCGGTGAGCGGCGACCAGCGCCAGCGGCACGTTGTGCTGCAACTGCTCGGCCCGGCTCGGGTCGCTGGCAAGGCCCCGATCACCGGCTGGCATGTCGCCGGCGTCGAAGTTCAGCAGCGCGAGGGTGAGCCCGTGGGTCGAGGCGAGCTCAGCGAGCCGGTCGGCCACCTCCTCCCCCGGCCACCACAGCTCGACCGCCGAGAAGCCGGCGGCCGCCGCCCGCGCGAACCGGTCCGGCCACGGCAGGTCGTTCCACATGAGCGAGAGGTTCGGGGCCAGGATCATGCGTCGCCATCCGCTTCGTGGTCGAACATCTCCGGCAGGAAGTCGACAAGGTAGGCGAACTCCTCGTGCACGTGCCGCATGCGCGCCACGGTAAGCAGCTCGAGATCCGAGTCGGGCCCGATGTTCAGCCACCAACGGCAGCGGAGCTCGACGCCGTCCGTGCGGGGCAGGACGACGTGGGCGAACCGGCCGGCTTCGTCCGGCTCCGGCGTGTTCTCCTCGTCGAGCATGTGGACCACGGCAGAGAGCGCCACACCTCCGCCAAGGCGTCCGAGGGCCTCGGCGCTGAACAACGTCGTGGGGTCCACGAAGCTGATCTCGGACCGGAGCAGGGGTCCGGCTCCCCCGTACTGGTGGTGGGTGCGATGCGTCGCGCCCAGGTACTCCCCGGCTCGCTTGCCCCGCGTCCAGGCGAAGTCCTTGTGGTCGCACGGGTGGAACCGTCCGTACGACTCCTCGTTCATGTGCGCGAACCACCAGCTGAACATCTCCGGCGTGATGCCCCTCAGGTCGTCCACAGTGGACACCCGCACCAGCGACTCTCCCAGAAGGCGGTGGTCGTCAAGCCAGTCCGCGGAGGTGATGACCTCGTCGGCGTCGGAGATATGCCCGGCGTCGGTCAGCATGCGCTGTGCCCCGCCTCGACGGGCACGACCGCGCCGGTCATGAACGAAGCCTCGTCGCTGGACAGGAACAGGATCGCGTTCGCGATCTCTGTCGGCTGGGCGTACCGGTGCATCAGCTGCCTGCCGGTGAGCAGAGCGATCGCGGCCTCCTTGTCCTCGAAGCTCTCGAGGTGCCTGTCCGCCATCGGGGTGGCGACGCCTCCCGGGCACACGGCGTTGACCCGGATCAGCGGGGCGAACTCGGCAGCAGCCGACCGCGTGAGACCCAGCACGGCGGACTTGGAGGCGCAGTAGGCGCTGACGTTCGGCAGGGCGACCAGCGCCCCGATCGAGGCGACATTGGTGATCGAACCGCCACCCGCGAGCCGCATCTCGGGGACCACCCGCTGGATCGCGATGAGATGAGACAGGCAGTTCACCCGCATCAGCCGGTCGAAATCCTCGGCGGTGGTCTCCTCGAGCGACTTCATGATCAGGATGCCGACGTTGTTCACGAGCGCGTCGACCCTGCCGTACTCGGCCACCAGGCCGCTGACGAGAGAGTCGACGGTCGCCGGGTCGACGACGTCGCCGGCCACCGTGTGCGCCGCGGACCCTGCGGCCCGCACCAGTGAAGCGGTCTCAGCCAGGCCGACTGCGTCGAGGTCCATGAGACCGACCCGTGCACCCTCCTCGGCGAACCGCACGGCCACAGCCCGACCGATTCCGCCGGCAGCGCCTGAGACGACCGCTACCTTGTCTGCAAGCCGGTCCATCGGAGCTCCTCGTCACTCAGAGACGTGCCCGCGGATGCGGTGCGTCGTACCACCACCACACCGAGAGTCTCGGGATACGGGTTACCCGACCCGCATTCCGATACAGTAAGGAGACGACTAGGCCTTGTCAACGACCACGGGCAAAGCCAGCGACCTCGCCGCACGGGATGGTCCGAGCCGCTCCCACGGACCGCCGGAAGGAGCCCCGCATGACCGTCCGTCGGGTAGTGACAGGGCACGATCCACACGGCCGCAGCGTGGTGGTCTGGGACTCAGAAGCTCCAGCACATCATGACTTCGAGGCCATCGCGGGGATGTCGACCACCACCGTCTGGGCCACCCCTTCGAGCGGCTGGGCGGATCCGCGGGACGGCGATCCGAGCACCCGAGTCGAGCGGCATGTACCGGCACCTGGCGAGAGCCGCTTCGTCATCGTGACGTTCCCGCCCGACGGGGTCTTCGCCTCCCCGGACTTCGACCCCATGGGTGCGTCGGCAGAACAGCAGCAGGTATCCCCCGACCTTGCCGCGCTCTTCGAGCGCGACGCACCGGGGATGCACACGACCCCAACGGTCGACTACGCGGTCGTCCTGTCCGGCACGGTCTGGCTGGAGCTGGACGACCACGTGCTCGTGCCGCTCACACCGGGAGACACCGTGGTGCAGAACCGCACCCGGCACGCGTGGCGCAACCTGGGCGCCGAGCCGACGATCGTGGCGTTCGTGAACCTCGGCACAGCCTGACCGGCGCTGGGGACGATCACCCGGTGAGGTTCTCGCTGAACTCCGCCATCGCCAGGGCCCGAACCCTCTGCAGCACCTTGGTGATCTGGTCTCGATCGGCAAGGAACCGTTGCGTCGGCGCTGCGACGGAGATGGCCACGAGGTTGCCCATGGGTTCAGTGAGGGCGATTGCGGCAGCGCAGATGCCCGGCGTCGTGCCTTCGATGTCGTAGGCCACTCCCACGCGACGGACTTCCTGGAGCTCCTTGATCAGATCCGCGCGCCGCACGGTGGTCTTGTCTGTGAGTTTCTCGAGCTTGGCCGGCAACAGCCGGAGCACGGTCTCATCGCCGAGCTCGGCGAGGATCGCCTTGCCCTTGGAACTGCAATGCACAGGGAAGGTCGACCCGACCTCGGTCACCGCCCGCAGCTGGTGGTGCGCCGGGATGAGGTCGACAATGCGGACTTTCGTGCCGTCGAGCACAGCACAATCGACCGTCTCGGTTGTGGCGTCGAAGATCTGCTGCATGAAGGGCTCTACCTCACGCCACAGCTCGCGACGGCTGGAGGCGGCCAGGCGGAGGAACTCGGGCCCGAGCCTCACCCCGCCCAGCCGGGAGGCGCTGACGAGGAGGCCTTCGGCCGACAGTGCCATGACAATCCGCTGCACCGTCGACCGCGGGAGGTCGAGCCTGGCGGCGAGCTGGCTCAGGCTCAGTCCCTGCGGCTCGCCGTCGAGCGCGCGGAAGATCTGCGCCGCCCTGCTGATGACCTGCACACCGCCGGCAGGCACGGCTCGATGGTCGGTCATCTCAGCGTCGCTGGCCACGGCCGCCATGATACGGGTCACCTGGCCCACTTGGCGCCCGCCGCGCGAGCCGGACCTCGTGTGAGGCGCGCTCCGCCGGACGTGGGGAAGGGCTGGCGGCCGCCGATACACCCACCAGCCCTTCCATCTCGCGGCCTCGGTCAGTTCGCCGGCATCGGGAAGATCACCTTCGCGTTGGCGAACTGCTTCGGCGCGATGATTGGGCTCTTTCCGCTCTGCCACTGCGCCTGCACCATCGGCAGGGTGGCGGTGTGGTCGGCGCCGAACTTGATCTGGCCGACGACCGTCATGAGGTCGGTGGCCTTGATCGCGTCGTTGACCTTCGACTTGTCGGTCGACGCCGCCTTCTTCATCGCCTCGAGCAGGATCGTCGCCGCGGCGTTGGAGTCGGCGATGTGCTGGGAGAACGTCTGCTTGGTCTCAGCTTCGAATGCCGCCGCCAGCTCCTTGGCCCCGGGGTAGGGGAAGGACGGATCCCAGTAGGCCCCGACCCAGACACCCTCGGCCAACGGGCCTAGGGCGTCGGAGAACGCCTGCGGCTCGCCACCCTCCTCGATCACAAGGATCTTCGGGGTGTAGGACGCCGCCGAGAGCTGCTTGCGCAGGGCGATGGCCGCGGGCGGCGGGAAGACGGTGAGAAGCATGTCGGCGCCGGTGGCCTTGGCGCTCTGGATCGCCGAGGTGAACTGCGACGTGTCGGGCGGGAAGGCGGCGCTGTAGGTCACAGTCCAGCCGTGCTTGGCGGCCCACTTCTTCCACTCCTCGCCGATCACGGTCTCGTTCTTGCCGTTCGAGTTGATGATCGCGACCTTCTTGTTGGTCGGGAGCGCGAGTTCATCCACCGTGTTGAAAGGCGTCTCCGTCAGCTCCTCGGAATTGAAGAACTCGTCCCACGCCCAGGTCCAGTTCTTGGTTGTCCCGAACGTGTTGGTCGCAGCGCACCCAGTGACCAGAGGAACACCTGCGCGGTCGGCCACGAGCGCGCCGGGCTCAACAAGGTTGTCGGTGCAGGAGCCGAGCATCGCGTCGACCTTCTCGCTCGTGATGAGGCGAGTGGTGTTGTTGACCGTGACGTTCGGGTCGGTCTGGTCGTCCAGCAGGATCAGCTCGACAGGACGCTTCACCCCGTCGACCTCGATCCCGCCGGCCGCGTTGACGGCGTCGACGGCGTGTTGATAGCCCCACTTCTGGAACGAGCCGAAGCCCGCGAGCGGGCCGCTCAGCGGGATGGACGCGCCGATCTTGATCGGGTCGCCCGATGGCGCCCCCGACCCTCCAGACGCACTGCTCGAGCTCGACGACGAACATGCGGCGAGCGCTGTTGCCACCACCACGCTCGCAGCAATCGCTGCGGCCGAGCGACCTCGGACCTTCATGGACTCACACCTCCCGGTGTTGGGATGACGGGCTCGGTGCCCGGCCGTTCTGCCCGTATCGTGAATCAGCCATACCACTATGCGGGTCAGTGCTCGCAAGTTAGGCGCTAGCACTGGCACTGTCAACCACTTCGACCGAGGTGTTTGCGCGTTGTGTCGGCGCGCATGCGGGGTCGCATCCAAATCGTGACCTGATCACCGCGTCGCGACGCGAAAGACCACCGACGCGCGGGGCGTACATCGGCGCACCGCGACGCGAAAGGCTCTACACACCAATGGTTTTCGCGGTCGCGTCGGCCGCACGCCAGACAAGCTGGCCCGTCACACCACCGCGGCTCAAAGTCGTGCATCGAGACCCGTCTCCGACGCGCGCACCACACCGCCGCGGGCCGCCGGCTGCGGCTCGCGAGGAGGGTGCCTCCGGGGCGACGGTGTCAGGCCTGGTGCCACTCCCATTCGGACGTCGTCTCGAACCGGTTGACGAGCTCCTTGGCCAGGGCGAGCGCCGACGTCGCGGCCGGCGACGGCGCGTTTCGGACGTGGATGGCCCCTGGGGTCGGCGAGATTACGAAGTCATCGATCAGCTTGCCGTCACGTCCCAGGGCTTGGGCGCGGACGCCCGAGGAGCTGCCGGGCATCAGCCCGAGCGGTACCACTGAAGGCACGTACTCCCCTGCCGTCTCGAGGAAGTGCTTGCGGCTCACCGCCATATGGACCTCGGTGAAGCCGGTGCGCCAGAACTTCTTCCCCATGCTCCACGTGCCGGGCCACGCAAGGGTCTCCCAGCCATCTCTCGCCTTGATCCGCACGAGCTTGTAGCCGTCGCGAGCCAGCACCAGCATCGCGGTGGGGCCGAGCAGGACGTCTCCGTTGATCATCTTGGTGATGTGCACACCGAGGAAGGGGAGCTCGGGATCGGGCACTGGGTAGACCAGGCCCCGAACCACTGGCTCACGCCCGGGACGGAGCTTGAGGTAGCCACCGCGGAACGGGACGGTGCGGGGGTCCTTCGGGGCGCCGGCGGCCACAGCAAGACGATCCGCCCAGAGCCCGGCGCAGCCGACCACGAAGCGCGCCGTGAGGGGCTCGTGGTTCGTGACCAACGTGGTGGACGAGGCGTGGCGCGCGAGCGCGTCGACCCTCGTACCGAGGCGAAACTCCACTCCGCTCCGACGGAGGTCGTCCTCGATGGCGCGACAGACCTGTTTGTAGTCGACGATCCCGGTGTGGGGCGAGTGCAAGGCGGCCAGCCCTTGCGCACCAGGCTCGATGTCAGCGATCTCGGCCGCGCTCACCCGGCGCAGGCCGTCCACCCGGTTGGCCCGCCCTCGGGCCTCGAGGTTGTCGAGAGCCGGCAACTCCTTCTCGCGCAGGGCCACGATCGAGCTTCCCGCACCGCTCGTACGGAATGGACTTCTCGTCGCAGTACTCGTACATCAAACGCGACCCTTCGACGCACAGTCGCGCCTTGAGCGAGCCGGGCTCGTAGTAGATGCCGCTGTGGATGACTCCCGAGTTGTGGCCGGTCTGGTGTTCGCCGACGTTCGCCTCGCGGTCGATCACGACGATGCGGACACCGGGATACCGCGTGCACACCTCGCGCGCCACCGCCAGTCCCACGATGCCCGCGCCGACGACCGCGACGTCGAAGCTGTCCTCGCCCGACACCGTCATGTCCCTGCCTCGCCTTCGATCGCCGGTGCGCCGGCGGCGTCCGGGCGTTGAGCAGCTGGGGGCTTGGGGGAAGAGCCACCCAAGCCCCCAGCGATCTGTGCGCGCCTGTTCGCGGCTTCGCCGGGCGCCCAGTCGTAGAACCCGTGTCCGGTCTTGGCACCGAGGTGGCCCTGCGCGACCAGGGCGACCAGATAAGGGTGCGGAGCGGGGGTGACATCGAGGTCGGGCATGAGCATCTCGTGGATCGCCAGCGTGAGATCCAGGCCGCCCAGATCGGCCTGCTCGAGCGGGCCCACCAGGGCGAGGCGGCGGCCGAAGCCGTAGCGCACGACGGAGTCGACGGTCTCGGCGGTGCAGACTCCGTTCGCGACCAGGGCGATCGCCTCCCGCTTGAGAGCGTGCTGGAGGCGGTTGCCGACGCAACCGGGGACGTCAACCTGCACGTGGATCGGCTTGAGGCCCACCGACGTGAGCGTCTCGAGGGTCCAGGAGATGGCCTCGGCCGACGAGCGGTCGCCCTGCACGACCTCGACGAGGGGAACCAGGTAGGGCGGCAACCAGAAATGGGTTCCGACGACCCGTGAGGGGTCGCTGAGGTCGCGTGCGATCTCGCGGATGGGGATCGACGAGGTGTTACTCGTGAGCACGGCCCGCGGGTCGCACGCGCGCTCGAGTTCGGCGAAGATGGCCCGCTTGGCGTCCACGTTCTCGGGTCCCGCCTCGATCACGAGTGAGGACCCATCGACGGCGCCCGCGACAGTGGCATGCACCGTGATGCGAGCCAGCGGGCCTCGAGGGTCGATGCCCGCAGCAGCGCACCCCTGCCGCACCCGCGCAGGGAGTGACTCCCTCACGGCCGAGCTCGTCTCGACGAGCGACACCGTCCACGATGCCGCGGCGAAGACCTGCGCGATGCCTGCCCCCATGACGCCTGCACCGACGACGGTGAGCCTGCCGGTACCGGTCATGCCGCTGTGTATCCGCCGTCGACGTAAATGACCTGGCCGGTGACGAAGTCCGATGCGGGCGACAACAGATAGAGCGCGAGCCCGACGAAATCCTCGGGCTCGCCGAGACGTTTCATGGGGATGCGCGTCATGTTCCGGTGGCGCGAATCGCGACCCGCGTCAGTGTCGGCGAAGATCCAGTCGGTCAGGGACGACCGGAACACGGCCGGGGCGATCGCATTGACGTTGATGCCGCGGGCCCCCCACTCGGTGGCGAGGGTCTTGGTGAGCGCGTCCACGGCGCCCTTGGAGGTGCAGTAGGCGGTGTACCCGGCTGCGTTGCCCTGGCGCCCGCGGACGGACGAGACCAGCACCATCCGTCCTCGGCCTCCGCGCGCCGCGACGTGCGTCCCGAACGCCTTGGCCATCAGCCACGGCCCCCTGACATTGGCGTCCATCACCTGCTGCCAGTCCTCGACCGGCATGTCCTCGATGGGGGCGGGCTTGTTGTAGCCCGAGGCGACGAAGACGGAGTCGACGCGACCGAAAGACCTCGTGCCGGCCGCCATGACGGCCTCGGCGTCGACGAGGTCGTCAACGCGACCGACGAAGGTCTCGATCTCGCCCCCGCATGCACGGGCTTCCGTCGCCACCTCCTCCAGCTTTTCCGCCGACCCGGACACGAGCAGGAGGCGGGCGCCGAGAGAGGAAAGCGCCATAGCCACGACGTGCCCCATGGCCCCGGAGGCCCCGGTGATGGCGATCGCCTGTCCACTGACGTCGAAGAGGGACAGCGGGTCGTGGGCGACGTCGGTGCTCATGAGGCGCTCCATTCGGCCGGCGCGATCGGGACACGGAACCGCTGCTCGGGATCCACGATCGCGACCACCCGGACCGGGCTCCCGTCACCGTGCTCGAGACGAGTGGGGAACGCCATGAACGTGCACCGCATGCCGGTGACCGCGTCGAGCTCCCCGCCCACGTTCTCGATGCCGGGGATGCCGTTCGTCAGCAGGATCCGGTGGGCCGGCTCCCAATCGGGGAAGTCGTCCTCGACCTCGCGGCCAGTGAACTCGCGGTACTCGTCGATCAGGTGAGGAAGGATCGGACCCGGCCCGTGGACGGCCATCCTCGTTCCCAGCGGGTGGTCGAGCGCCTGGACATCCACGCCCACGAGCTTCACTCCCCGGTCTACCAGCCACTGCGCCGCTTCCGCGTAGAGGCCGGGCGAATACGAGTAGTAGTCGTCGTTGTCGCCGTAAAGCCGGTGCGCCCCGGTGTTGATCATGACGATGTCGCCCGGCTCGATGCGCGGGGTGGCCTGCTCCAGGTCGTGCGGGGTGATGACCTCCCACTTGCCCTTGGGGATGGAAACGGCCACTCCTGTGCCGAAGAACTTCCACAGCGCGAAGCCGTCGAGGTATGGCTCGTTCGCCTCGACGTGGATCGGCGAGTCCATGTGCGTGCCTCGGTGCAGGATCCCGTCGTACTCGACCGTGTACACGTCGTGCATGGCGTGGTACTGGACGCGGTTCGTAGCTAGCGGCGGGCTGAACGGCGACGGCCACTGCGGCATGTTGTGCGAGATCTCGTGGCTCAGGTTGTAGAGCCGAACCCCGTCACGGCTGATGTCCGGCATCACGAACCACTCTCCAGCCGGTAGTCGCCACGCGTGTCGAGGATTGCCACGAAGCGCACGAGGCACGCATCCCCCTGGGGCCAGAACCATGGCACCGCGTGGAACGCGCACCGCATCAGCCCGTCACCGCGTCGACGTTCCCGCCGACGTTCTCGATGGTCGGGATCCCTGCCTCGGCGAGCAACCGGTGAGCAGGGTTCCACTCGGGGTAGTCATCCGCCACCATCCGGCCGGTTGCCTTGACGTACCTGCGCGGGACCTCGACCACGATGGGTGGGAAACCCCTGTGCGACTGGGCGAGCGACGTGGCCAGCGGGTGGTCGATCGTGGCCGTGTCGATGGCGACCATCGTGACGTCGCGGTCGATGAGCCACTGCGCCGCAGCCTTGCTCAGGCCCGGTCCATAGCTGAAGTACTCCATCGTGTCCGAGTAGCCGCGGTGCCAGCCGGTGTTGATAACGACGATGTCGCCCGGCTCCACCGGGGCCCCGGCCGCCTCCAGGTCGGCCGGCTCGATGTACTGCCAGCTCGCGCGCGGGATGGACAGCACCACACCATTGCCGAAGAACCGGTCAAGTGGCAGCGCTCCGACGCCCAGACCGTTCGGCGTGAGGTGCAGGGGGGCGTTCACGTGCGTCCCGTTATGCATCACGGTGACGAGGTGGCTCGTGAGCACCCCGTGCATCGCGTGGGTCGCAACGCGTCTGATCTGGATGTCCTTGTAGCCGGGGAACACCGGCTTGTTGTGGCCGAACACGTGGCTCAGCTCCACAAGACTCAGGCCGGTGCTGGGGTCGGCGTCTGCGACCGCCTCGTCCCCCGGCGTCGCAGTCAGATCGGATGCTCGTGACGCCATGGAGGGCCTTCTTCCCGGTGCAACTGTCTCTGGGTGTCCCACGATACGGTGCGCAGCGCCGTGATGTGGGACGGTAGGAGTAGCCCGTTCAAATGTCAAGCAGGTCCGGCCCGGCGGTGACTGAGCCCAGAACAACCACGGCTGGCAGGACGCACGCGACAAAGCGATCGGCTTCGGAAGCCGTCGCAGGGAACGGGCACGCCGGCGGGTCGGCCGTCAGACCCGAGGCCCGATCACGTTGCGCAGCACGCCAAGACCCGTGACTTCGAGTTCGACCACATCACCCGGCTGCAGCCACGTCTCGGCATCGAGCTCCAAGATGCAGCCCGTGCCGACCGTCCCCGACCCCAGGACGTCCCCCGGACGGAGGCGCGTGTTGCGGCCAGCACGATCGTGCATCGACGCCCACGAGTGGTAGAGGTCCTGCAGCTGCCCGCGAGACCGCTCGACGCCGTTCACGGTGGCCGTCATCGTGGCGGAGGTGCCGTCGAACTCGTCGACGGTGACGAGCACAGGGCCGATGCTCGTCGCGAAGTCCTTGCCCTTCGCCGGGCCGAGACCCACCGACGTCTCGGCCCGCTGCAGGTCTCTCGCGGACCAATCGTTCAGGACGGTGAAACCCGCGATCTGCAGGTCCTGGCCGATGATCGCCGCGACCTCCAGCTCGTAGTCGAGCATGCGCGAACCGACTGGCCAGGGAACGACATCGCCGGGGCCGATGACGGCCGCGGGATTGGTGAAGTAGAAAACCGGCTCCTCGTACCAGAACTCGGGTACCTCGATCCCACGTCGGCCGCGCGTGATCGCCACGTGGGCCTCGAAGGCGAAGAAGTCGCGGATCGACGGCGGCTCGGGCACGGGCGCCAGGAGCCTCACCGCGGCGAGGTCGAACGCCTCGCCCTCACCCGCGGCGCCCGCGCCGAGGACGGCCACGAGGTCGGGTGCGTCGAGCGTCACGACCTCCTCGCCCCGGATCACTCCGGGCCGCGACCCCCGCGCCGGTCGACCAGCCGGGACGAACGTGCACAGCTTCACGACGCCTCCTCGCAGGCTTTCAGCAACCCTCGGGTCACTTTAACCGCATCGTGGGCCGATCCACCGCATTGGGGTCAGTCAGTGCGGGAAGGTATCCAGCCCCAGAGACCGCGCGCCCGCTAGGGACCGATCTCCGCTTCCTCGAGGAGCCGGGCGCGGGCCGTGAGGAGGGCGTCCTTGAGCTTCTGCTCGCGCCCGTAGAACCTCTGCGCCGGCATGGGGATGCTGATGGCCATGGGTCGGGGATCACGCGGGTCCAGCACGACGGCGACCGCACAAATGCCCGTGGTGTGCTCCTCCCGGTCGAACGCGACCCCTTCCTCCCGGATCTGCGCGATCTCCTCCCGGAGGGACGTCTGCGTGGTGATGGTGCGCGGGGTCAGGTCGGGCAGCCGGCCAGCGAGCTGCGACGCCAGGTCCCCCGGCGGAAGGGCTGCCAAGATGGCCTTCCCCGGTGCGCACGCGTGCAACGGGAATGACTCCCCCACCGCACTCACCGCCCGCAGCCGCCGGGACGCGACGACCTGGTCGAGAAACGTCACCCGACTGCCGTCAAGTACCGACATGTCGACGGTCTCCTGGAGCTCGTCGGAGATGTCCTCAAGGATGGGGTGGAGGCTCCCCAGGACGTCGCGCCTGATCGCGTCACCCATCCGTGCGATCTCGGATCCCAACCGGTACCGGCCGCGACTGCGGGACGCCGAGACCAACGACTCCGCCTCGAGCGCCCCCATGATGCGGTGCACCGTCGTCCTCGCCAGGCCGAGTCGCTCGGCGAGCTCAGCCTGGCTCATCCCTCCGGGGGAGGTAGTCAGGGCCCGCAGGATGTCTGCAGCCCGCGCGAGGACCTGGATCCCCGATCCCCCCCGGCTCTCGTCGGCGTTCACGTGATCATGCTCGGAGTCCATGGCCGAATCCTCGCAGAACGTCCCGTGAAACCCTCGAGCCGCGGGCGTGCCGGACGGCGCGTCGCGCGTCTGCCCACGAGACGTCAGCGGGGCGGCAGGCCGAGCAGGGCCTCGGTCTCCTCGACCGAGGCGATCGACCGGTCGAGGTCCCTGGCCAGCGCGATGGTCCGGGCGACGAGCGGGGTGTTGCCCGGGGACTGCTCACCCTTGCGCAGGTAGAGCGTGTCCTCCATGCCCGCCCGCGGCGTTGCCGCCCATCGCGAGCCCCATCGCGGTGAGCTCGAGGTTGGCCTTGCCGATGGCGATGATCTGCCAGATCGACGCCCTCGGGAAGTCGTCGGACCATCGTCATGAGGTTCTCGGCCGTCGCGGCCGCGCCTCCGACGACGCCCAACACGATGCTGAACTGACAGCGGGTCCGTCGAGGAGTCCTTCGTCGCGCAGCCGAAGGCAGGCGTCGAGGTGCCCGGTGTCGTAGATCTCCAGCTCGGGCTTCACACCGAGCTCCTGCATCCGGCCGGCCAGTCGGCGCACGCCCTGCGGCGGGTTGAGGAACTCGCCCGCACCGAAGCTCATCGCGCACGGGTTGAGGGTAGCCATGCGAGGACGCAGCTCGACCAGCTTCTCCCGCTCTTCGAAGGGCACGGAGAGGCCGACGCCGGTCGAGAGCTGGACGAGGATCGGGCACCGCTCGGCGATCGAGTCCATCGTCCGCCGCGCGATGCCGAGGTCCGCCGTCGGGCGGTCCTGCTCGTCGCGCAGGTGGAGGTGAGCGACCGAGGCGCCAAGCGCGTATGCCTGCTCGACAGCGTCAGCGATCTCGTTCGGCTGCGTCGGCAATGACGCGTTGTCCGCCTTGCTGGCGATCGGTCCGGTCGGGGCCGAGCAATACGATGAGTCGAGCAC
>CAVZVV010000032.1:0-110997 GCA_963778785.1 uncultured Actinomycetes bacterium | reverse complement strand
CACAGGCACCTTATACGTGAAATACACATAGTCGAGGCGTTGAATTGTCGTCGAGCCAGGCAATTCGGACGACACGCGCAGGAACTCCTCGGCCAACCTCCCGAAGGGGTCATCTTCAAGTTTCTGGCCGAAGAGGCTCGAATCCACCGGATAGCCAGTCACGCCGTACCGTGCTAGTCGCGCCCAGTTGGGTTCGCGGACTCGGCCGACTCGGTTTCCCTCGTAGAGCCAAAAGTGGTCCTTGAACAACGGGCCACCTGCGCCACCGATAGACTGATCGAACCGTAGGCCTCGTGAAGTCATGAGCAGGGAGGACGCGACTGAGATGGAGGGGGTCCACAGCGCCGTCAGCAAGGTCAAGTGCTGCCTCCCAATCGCTCCAATCGAGAAGGCCGCTCGAATTGAGTTCGGTTTCGTGAACGAGGCCCAGCCGATCTGAGATCTCCACTGCCCTACGGACATCTACAGGTGCAGTCCCCACGCGCGTGTAGGTCACGGGACGCGCGCCAAAAGTCATCGTCAGCGCAAGCGTCGTTCGCGAGTCAGTTCCAGCCGTGACTGCAGCGATCGTCTTACGATCTCGAAGGAAGGGAGCGGTCGCAAGTTCGAGGGCCTGGCGGCACTCGTTGACGCTCGCAGTCTCATGCAGTTTCGCGTGCGCGAGTGGTCCGCGGGATTCGAAGGTCAGCGCGCCGTTTCGCAAGGTCGCAACCGAGCACCCGAGGATCCTCTGGACTCCGAGGAAGAGCGTAGTTGCGCCGAAGCCACTCCCGATGTGCGCGAAGTCCGCGGCGCCGACCGGATCGAGCCGCGCCATCGCCAGTTGTGCGAGCCCAAGTAGGGTCGTTAATATCGCGGCGTATCTTGAAGTACGGGTCACATACAGGTGGCATGACACCGTTTCTCGATGTGGCAAGCCTGACTAGACCATGCCGCGGGTCCATCGCCAAGGCGACGAAGATGCCGAAAGTGCCCTGAATGGCAGCCCACGGCCCTTCATCGCTGAGCATCGCTTCCGAAGCGCACCCGCCGATCGGTCTGGGGCACTTCCCTCAACAGAGGCAGCGCCGCGGAGGAAAATGGTTCGACCCTCATCCGAGTAGAGGTGTTCAAACACATAATCGGACCAACGCCGAACTGCGACGACTCCGCCGCCAATCGGCAGCCACGCGGTCCAGTATCCGCACCGGTCCATCTCCTGGCGACCAAATGAGAATTCGCCGGTTGGCGCCACCAGCATGAAGTCATACATGAACCCTCCGGGCGGGATCTGTCACTCGGTCGCCTTGCGCTGTGGTCGCCTCCAACCAGTATGCGTTTCCAATCGAACGAATTCGCGCTGCGGGAGCGGCACTCTGCGCTTCAGTAATGGCCCGACAGGATTCGGATCCGGCTCGACTCGCTTCACCCACGACCGCGCTGGCTCACTTGTAGGCGGCCGCCGCTGGTCCCGTACTGCTGTGCCAGCCGCCCCACCAGACGATTGAAACCGCCTCCGCAAAGGCTCCCGGACGTCTGACCAGTGCATCGTCGCTGAAGCGATCACCAACTTCGTGAGACCGCAAGCGCACGCGGTCCGGCAAAGCACCCCGGCTTTGCCTGGACGTACTCCCTCAGCCTGTCGCCGAGGCCCGACTCGACCCATCGATGGACGTTCGTGTCGAAGCCTCGCTTATTCCGCGCCAAGCGCACCTCGGAGGGAAGGAGGCTTTGAGAAGCTCCGAAGGTCGTGCTTGCCGTAACCCCTCTGAATATGACGGGACGGGTCTTGGGCTAGCCCATACTCGACGACCAAGTGGTCGACAGAAGGCAGCCTCGTTTCTACTCCTGACGCCATGGAGTTGCGATCCTCGTACCTTAGGAGGGTAGGCAAGTTGGAGCAGAGCACGTCCTTGATCGCCCATTCACGCGTGTCTCCAGTCGGCTTGAGCGCTTCCCGACGTTCGGAGGTGTCGAAGGTAAACGCAGGCGCCGCGGCTCGTGGACCCCAATACCTACGCCCGGCAGCCAAGTACTGCCGCCAAGAGTGCCGATCCGACGCCAGAGAAAGCGCCAACCAGGCCCCTGATTTGGCTGCGGATGATCGCGCTTGGCTGCGCCACTGGTCACGCACCCACCGCGCCTGGAACTTGCGGTAGCCCAGGAAGGCCTCATCAGCACCCTGCCCGCCCAACAAAACGCTGTAGCCCTCCTCCTTGACGCGACGACACAGCAGGAACTGAGCCACAACAGAGAGATCAGGAAACGGTGCACCTTGCGCAGCCAGCGTCGGGAGCATCGCATCTGCCATCTCGCGCCCGCTCGGTGCTACCCAAGTCACGGGGATGCCATTGTGATCAGCGGTTCGCTTGGCCGTGGCAGGACCTCGGTTGTGGCATCGTCCCAGCCACCGAACGAGAATGCATGAACTCCTGGGCCGGCAAGCGCGGCAACGATTCCGGAATCCAAGCCCCCGCTGAGCGAGCAGGCGACAGGAACGTCCGAACGAAGCCTGATCGAAACAGCCTCAGGGAGTACCTGCTCTACACCTCCATACAGTCCTGACTCTCGCCCGCCCTGCTCCCTCAATTGCCTGACTCGGGCCCCGAGGTCGTACCACTCCACCTCCTCAGGTTCCCCGATCTTGCTGAGCGAGAACTTGAGATAGGTGCCAGCACGCACCGCTCTGACCCCTTCAAACGGGGAGCCGTCGGTGTCGTCTTCGTAGACCCACTCCTCAATGCCGCGAGCAACGTACTCCGATCTGGGACGGAGGAGGGAGAACCTCCGCAAGTGACTGGGGCGTCGAAGAGACCAGCACTCCATCCTGCGTTGGTGACCAAAAGAGGGGCTTCACACCGAACCGGTCCCGCACAAGGAAGATTGCGTCGGCATCAATATCCACGATGGCGAACGCGAACATGCCTCGCAGGCGAGACAGGCAATCAATACCCCACTCGCGAAACGCTGTGAGGAGGACTTCAGTGTCCGATTCGGAAGTGAATTTCCATCCAAGCACCTGTAGTTCCTGCCGCAGTTCTATGTAGTTGTAGATCTCTCCGTTGAAGGTGACCGCATATCCTGATCGAACCATCGGCTGGTGCCCTCCGGGGCTCGTGTCAATGACCGATAAGCGACGGTGACCAAGAACGACGGCACCTCCGAGCTTCCCCCGAATGGCCTCAATTCCCTCGCTATCGGGACCTCGCGGCGGAGCTGATTGTTCAGGGCCGCAACTGATTGCCCCGGGTCGGCGCTCCCTCAACGAACAACTGCGCCGCGACTCCGCACACGAGTCGCTCCTACACCAGATCCCGGTAGAGCCCCAAGAGGGCCTGCGCAGAACGTTCCCACGAGTACTCCTCGCGGACCGCTTTGCGGCCACGCTCGCCCATCCTCTGGAGCCCCTCGCGGTCCCCACGCATTGCCTCCGAATCCCCCCTCGCGATCTCAGTGGCTTCGACGGCACCAAATACTAGCCCGGCACCCGTTCGCTCCAAGATCTCCTGAACCCCCGGCAGGCTCATCGCGAGGACCGGGACTCCCGCCGCCATGTACTCGAAGACTTTCGTTGGCATTGCTAGAAGGTGGTTCGCGATCGGGTAAAACGGAACGAGGCCGATACAAGCCTTCTCGAGCGCCCCCGCGAGTTGTTCCCGACCCATCCATCCACGAAAGTCCACCCGTGGCCAACCGGGCGAGTTCCTGACCTCCTGCTCATACTCGGGGTCGCTGAAGTCCCCTCCAAGTATCAGAGTTAGATCAGGAAGCACAACGACATCGCATCAACCAACTCCTTGATCCCTCGTACTCGCTCCAATCCGCCGAAGTAGGCGACAGTGAACGGGTCGAGAGCGGGGATCAGGTCGGCGAACTCCTCGACCCGAGGAAGTTGCCCACCACCACACAGCGACCGCCAAACGATTCCGCGATGGACGGTGTTGCCGCAACCACTTCACTGAGGCGCCGAGCCATCAGGACAAGGAGTTTCGAGAAATCGATAAATGCTGGCCGCAGCGGTTCCGGAATCCATCCAGCCTTCGCGGTGACGTCCTGCACGAGATCCTCGTGTGCGTCATATACGACGGTAAAGCCTACCCACTTGGATAGCAGTGCCAGGGGAAGCAACTCAGGATCGTGGATGTGTAGAACATCTGGCCGCAAGCGAGCGATGCGCCAGGCGACGAGGGGCTGAAGGCGAGCGATCCGCATCCATCTACCGGATGAGGATGGGAGATGCTCGTGATGCAGCCAGCCTTTGGCCGAGGTCGGCACCTCGCCATGTGCAAGAAGTGTTACTCCGTAGCCAGCTTGCGCAAGAGTGACCGCCTCGCGAGCCACAATACGTTGGTCATGAGCTGGGTGCACCGTGGAAGCCACAAGGACGTGCAGGCCCCCGGCCCCCTCGCGCATTGATTTGGCCTTGTGCTCGGTCGCCATGTGGGAGACGCTACCCACCCGACATCCGGTGTGCCGGAGAGTGACCCTGTTTCCCGCACAGGTTCGGATGAGGCCGCACCCGGTCCGTGGCCAACGCTGGCGCCGCGAGTGAATGGGTGCCGATGGGATCTGCTTGGACCGCTAGCCATGGGAGCCGCCGTCACGTGGGGGCACCGGCCAACTCCGGCGGCCTGGCCGTCACGGGCAACGGGTTGTGGCCGCCCCGGGCGGGAAGACGTGCCGCCCCACCGGCGGGCGCGCGTGCGGGTGGCGCTGGGTGGCTACCGGCTCGTCGGCGTGCGTCGCGAGCGGCGCCGAGCGTGAGGCCCGCCGGCAAAGGATTCGGTCGATGCCCCGGATGCCCCCGGGTCCGACAGCACACGCCGTGGGCCCACCTGCCGCCCGCGCCATCTGCACGCGGCCCGCGCGGGCGGAGAGCCCCGAGGAGCTCTTCCGCCCGGCACCTGACCCGCATCGCTCCCCACTTGGGGAGCCCTGCAGGACGGAGCGGGCTACCCCCGAGTCGGCGCCAGCGAGGCGTGGTAGGCGTCGTACGTGTGGGCGATCCCTCTCGCAGCGGGATCGCCGGCTCCCAGCCGAGCGCGACGAGCCTGGTCACGTCGAGCAGCTTCCGCGGGGTGCCGTCGGGCTTGGTCGTGTCCCACTCGACGCTGCCCTCGAAGCCGACGACCTCGGCCACGAGCGCGGCGAGCTCGCGGATCGGTGAGGTCCGTGCCGGTGCCCACGTTGATCGGCTCGGCGCTCGTCGTACGTCTCCAGCAGCGTGAGCACGGCGGCGGCGAGGTCGTCGACGTGGAGGAACTCGCGCCGCGGCGAGCCCGTGCCCCACAGCACCACCGGGCCGCCCGCTGACCTTCGCCTGCGTGGAACTTGCGCGATCATCGCCGGCAGCACGTGCGCGGTCTGCAGGTCGTAGTTGTCGCCGGGCCCGTAGAGGTTGGTCGGCATCGCCGAGATCCACCGGTGCCCGTACTGGCGCCGGTAGCCCTGCACGTGCAGCACGCCGGCGATCTTGGCGATGGCGTAGGCCTCGTTGGTCGGCTCGAGCGGGCCGGTGAGCAGCGAGTCCTCGCTGATCGGCTGCGGCGCCATCTTCGGGTAGATGCAGGACGAGCCCAGGAAGAGCACCCGCTCGACGTCCGCGGCGTGGCACGCGTCGAGCAGGTTGAGCTCGATCTGCAAGTTGTCGGTGAGGAACTCCACCGGGTAGGTGCTGTTGCCGAGGATGCCGCCCACCTTCGCCGCGGCGATCACCACGGTGCTCGGCCTCGCGTCGGCCACGTAGTCGAAGGTGGCACCGCGGTCGCGCAGGTCGAGCTCGGCCGAGGCGCGGCCCACCAGGTCGACTCCGCCGGCCGACTCGAGCGCCCGCCACACGGCGCTCCCGACCATGCCGCGGTGGCCCGCGACGTACACGGGCCCGTCGGCTGCGAAGAGCCCGTCGGAGGCCATGCGGCGAGTCTATGGCGGGTGCCCCGCCTGGCGCCGAGCGAGGACGATGGCCAAGAATGGCCGAGACGCACGGGATCCTCCCCGACCCGACGAGAGGGTGCTGATGACCATGCGGCGCACCCTGATCACCGGGGCCGAGGGGCAGGACGGCTGGTTCCTGTCGTCCCTCCTGCGCGGTACGGACGAGGTGCTGGGCACCGTCCGCGACCTGGCGGCCGTGCCGCCGGAGCACCCGCTCGCGGCGTCGGGGCAACTCGTCGCCCTCGACGTCACGGACGCGGCGGGCGTGCGCGCGCTCGTCCACGAGCTCGAGCCCGACCGCGTGTTCCACCTGGCCGGCTTCTCCTCGGCCGGACGCTCCTGGGTGTCTCCGGTGGAGTGCCTCGCGGTGAACACCGGCGGCGTCGCCAACGTCGTGCAGGCGCTGCACGACCTCACCGGGGAGCAGCCCGGCGCGCGCCTCGTCGTGGCCTCGAGCGCGGAGATCTTCTCGTCGACCTCGCCGCTGCCGTTCGACGAGCGCACCCCCCTGGGCCCGAGCAACCCGTACGGGGTGTCGAAGGCGGCGGCCCACCAGCTCGTGTCGGCGTACCGGTCGCACGGGGCCAACTTCGCCAACGCCATCCTGTTCAACCACGAGTCGTGGCTGCGCGGCGAGGACTTCGTCACCGGCCGGATCGTCGCGGGGGTGGCCGCGATCGTGTCCGGCAGCGCCGACCACATCGTCCTGGGCAACCTGCAGGCGCGGCGCGACTGGAGCTTCGCCGGCGACGTCGCCGACGCCCTCGTGGCGATCTCGGAGCTGCCCGCGCCGGGGGACTGGGTGGTCGCCAGCGGCGTGAGCCGCTCGGTCGCCGACTTCGCCGCCGCGGCCTTCGCCGCCGTCGGCGTGGAGGACTGGCAGCGCTACGTGCAGGTCGACAGCTCGCTGCTGCGCACCGGCGACGCGCCCGAGCAGCGGGGCGACTCGAGCCGCCTCACGGCCGCCACCGGATGGCGTCCCCGCACGGAGTTCGACACGTGGGTCGGGGATATGGTGCGAGCGGCGCTCGCCAGGGAGCAGGCCGCACGTCCCCACCAGCACGAGACCAGGAGCCGCGCGTGACCGACACCCGACCCCGGGCGCTGGTCACGGGCATCACCGGTCAGGACGGCTCCTACCTCGCCGAACTGCTGCTCGCCAAGGGATACGAGGTGCACGGCCTCATCCGCCGGGCGTCCACGTTCAACACCGGGCGCCTCGACGACATCTACCAGGACCCGCACGAGCAGGGGCGTGCGCTGGTGCTGCACTACGGCGACCTGTCCGACGCGCTCGGCCTGGTGAACCTCATCCGGGCGATCGAGCCGCAGGAGGTGTACAACCTCGCGGCCCAGTCGCACGTGAAGGTGTCGTTCGAGATGCCCGACTACACCGGCGACGTCACCGGCATCGGGGCCATGCGGGTGCTCGAGGCCATCCGCGCCTCCGGGGTCGACACGCGGTACTACCAGGCCTCGTCCTCGGAGCTCTACGGGTCGACCCCGCCGCCGCAGGACGAGACCACCCCGTTCCACCCCCGGTCGCCCTACGGCGTGGCCAAGCTCTACGCGTACTGGGCGGCGGTGAACTACCGCGAGGCGTACGGCCTGCACGCCACGAACGGCATCCTGTTCAACCACGAGTCGCCGCGCCGCGGCGAGAC
Organism: uncultured Actinomycetes bacterium; assembly: GCA_963778785.1. Lineage (GTDB taxonomy): Bacteria > Actinomycetota > Actinomycetes > S36-B12 > CAIYMF01 > CAVZVV01. Next base: position 103,420 of record CAVZVV010000032.1, on the reverse strand, counting down.
GTTCGTGACCCGCAAGATCACCATGGCGGTCGCGCGGATCGCCGTCGGCATGCAGGAGCACCTGCTACCTCGGCAACCTCGACGCCGTCCGCGACTGGGGCTACGCCAAGGAGTACGTCGAGGCGATGTGGACGATGCTGCAGCAGCCCGTCGGCGACGACTACGTGGTGGCCACCGGGGTGCCCGCCACCGTGCGCGACTTCTGCCAGGCGGCCTTCGCCCGCGCGGGCCTGGACTGGGAGCGCCACGTGCGGCTGGACGAGCGGTACCTGCGGCCCAGCGAGGTCGACGCCCTCGTGGGCGACGGGTCCAAGGCGTCGGCGGCGCTGGGGTGGCGGCCCACCACCACCTGGCGGGAGCTCGCCGAGCTGATGGTCGACGCCGACGTGGCCCTGCTGGACGACCAGCGCTCCGGTCGCGCCGTCCCCCCGCTGCCCCGGCCGTGACCTCGCCGCCCCTCCCCGCCACCGGCGGCCCGACGGCCGGCGCGCCCCTTCGCCAGGTCGAGGTGGTGGGCGTGCACCCCGCCGCGTCGGCCGACCCGGCCGCCGCCGCCAGCGTGGCGCGTGCACTGGCGGCCTGGTTCACCTCGCCCTTCTGGCTCGCCGGGGGCGTGGGTTCCCTCGTCGCCGCTGGAGACGCTGGTGCCTTCGGCGCGGCTGGGGGCGCGGGTGGCCTCGGCGCGGCTGGCGGCGCAGGGGCCCTCGGCGCGGCTGGGGGCGCCGGTGGCCTCGTCGCGGCCGGGCGGGCATGCGCCAGCACCGACGGCCGATCCCTGGCCCCCAATCCGCTGGCGCGCGCCCTGCGGGCGGCCGAGGCGTCGACGGCGACGCTGGCGATGCCACCCGCCGCACGGCCCCTGGCGGACCGCTACCACCTGGGCCGCTACGGCTCGCTGACGTCCGCGCACTACGAGGCCGTGTCGCGCGCCGTGCGCGACGACGAGCCGGATGCGTGGCACCTCGACCTGGGCGAGCAGGGATGCGTCGCGGCCACGGCCAGCACCCTCCTGGCGTGGCTGCTCGCGGAGTCGATCCGGGCGGGCTTCCCCACCTACGTCGGAGCGGGCGCCACGCCCCGGCTGGCGGTGTTCGCCGAGGGACCGGGTGCCGTCACGGCCGTCGACCTCGTCGGCCTGGTGCCGACTCCCGCGGGCCTGCAGCGGCGCCTCGACTTCCTGGCCGCCCCGGCCCTGGCCGCCCCGCTGGCGGCGTACCCGCTGCTGCTGGCGCTCGTGCCGGAGGCGAGCCCGCGGCTCGTCCCCACGTCGTCCGCGGTGGACACGCTCGTGCCCCTCGGCCCCCGGCCGAGGACCGGCCGGCTCGAGCGCCCCGGGAGCCGCCGGCGGCGCGACATCAGGGCCGGCCGGCCGCTGAGCCAGCGCCTCGACGGCGTGCGGGCCGACACCACCGCCGCTGCCGTGCGGGGACTGCGATCGGGCAAGCGGGCCGTGGCGAAGACCCGGCTGTGGGGGCTCGTGGAGAACCGGGACCGCGAGTGGTCCTCGCGCGACGCCATGGCCAGCCGGCTCGCGACCGCGTACCCGTCGAACCCGTGGCTCTCCGCGGCGGCCCACGGCTTCCTCGACCAGGCCACCACGCCGGAACGGTCCGCATGACGGCGCACCTGGCCGGCCGGCTGCGCCTCACCCTGTGGTGGCTCGTCCGCGAGGGCGACGCGCCGTTCGACCTGCTCCAGCGGTGGGTGGAGGCCCTCAGCACCCCCGGCGAGGCCCCCGTCGGGGCCTGCGTGTGGGGCGTCAACGCGTCGCCTGCCGACACGTCCCATCCGCTCGCGGGCACCTTCTGCTGGCACCGGCACGACGTCCCGGCCCACGTCGACCGGTACACGCGCGTGGTGCGCCGCGGGATGCCGTGGTCGCCGTGGGGCACCGTGTCGGGCCCGAACCTGCAGTTCTTCGAGCGGCTCGACCGGGCGCCCGGGCTGCACCCGGAGCCGTGGACCCTGGGCATCGAGCCCGACACCTTCCCGCTGGGTACCGACCTGCGCGACGACGTCGGCGACCTGCTGGACCGGCACGGCGACGCCTGGGTCATCGGCGCGACGCCGCACGCGTGGCTGCGCCCGTCTCTTCCGCCGGCCCTGTGGCACCACCTCAACGGGGCCGCGCTGTACCGCTCCGGCTGCGAGGAGTTCGAGGCCTTCCGGGCCGAGGTGTGGATCCCGTCGCTGCTCGCGTTCGTGCAGGACGTCCCCACCACCGCCTGGGACGCCCTCACCGCGCCCGGTCTGCACGCCCGGCTGCCCGCGCAGCTCCGGCGCGCCTGGGCCGCGGAGTCCCGTCGGTTCGTCCCGACCGCAGGCATGGTGAACGTCAGCGGGGTCCCGATGACGCCAGACCGGATCGGCGCGATCCTCGCCGACCCCGACCTCGTCGCCGCGCTCGCGGCCGAGGGAGTGCGGCCGTGGCAGCTGCACACCCGGGCCGACCCGGACCAGCGGCCCCGCTAGCCCCCGCCCGGCCCGCGTCGCCGCTTTCGTCCGTCGTCACTGCCGAAGTGGTCGCTACAACGCGCCGGAAGCGACCAACGCGGCAGTAACGACGGGGGGTGGGGGCGGCGCTAGTAGGCGCCGGTGCCTACGACGACGGCTTTGATCGTCTTGGCGATCACGACGAGGTCGAGGGCGACCGACCAGGTCTCGACGTACTCGAGGTCCATGCGCATGCGGTCTTCCCACACCACGTCCTTGCGGCCCGAGACCTGCCACACGCCGGTGAGCCCCGGACGGGTCAGGTGCCGGCGGTGGTCGGCCTCGCCGAGCAGCGGGAGCTCCTCGACGAGCATCGGGCGCGGGCCCACGATCGACATCGAGCCCCCGACCACGTTGACCAGCTGGGGCAGCTCGTCCAGGGAGAACCGTCGGATGAGGCGGCCCACGGGGGTGATCCGCGGGTCGGACCTGTACCGCTCGGCGATGTCGTCGTCGGGCGCGCCGATGACGTGGGAGCGCAGCCGGTCGGCGCCGTCGACCATCGAGCGGAACTTGGGGAACCGGAAGGGCTCGCCGCCCTGGCCCACTCGTTCCTGCACGAACAGCACCGGACCACGGCTGGTGGCGGCGACGAGCGCGGCGATCACCAGCATGAGGGGGCTCAGCAGCACCAGGGCCACCGTGGCCACGAGCAGGTCGAGGGCCCGCTTGAGGAAGCGGCGCGGCCCGGTCAGGCTCGGCTCGTCGAGGTGGATGAGGGGCAGGCCGGAGGCGGGCCGGAACGACATCCGCGGGCCGCCGATGTCGCTGAGGGCCGGCGCCACCAGCAGGTCGATGCGCGGTCCCTCGAGCCGCCAGGCCAGCCGTCGCACGACCTCGGGCGAGATCCGGCCGCTCTGGCTCACGGCGACGGCGTCGGCGTGGCAATGGCGGATGCGCGCGAGCACGTCGTCCAGCCAGGCGTCGAGCTCGAGGAGGTCCATCGAGGGGGGATCCACGTGGTCGACGACGGTGAAGCCCGCGAACCGGTCGACCTCGAGCAGGGCCGCGAGCTCTTGTCCCCGCAGGCCCGAGCCCACGACGATCGTGCGGCTCAGGAAACGGCCGCGCACCCGCTGGTGGTGCAGCCAGAGCCGCGAGACCCATCGTGCCGCGAGCAGCAGGACGAGGCCGACCGGCAGGGAGACGAGCACGAATCCGCGGGAGATCTGGGCGAACGTCACGTACGACACGCTGGCGATCACCATGAACACGACGAAGGTCGCGACGGCGACGCGCTTGAACTCCTCGCTGCCCACCCCGATGCACCGCGTGTCGTAGGTACCGCGCAGGAGCAGCACGAGCCACCAGGCGGCGGCCACACCGCCGGCGAGCAGCCAGCTGCGCGGCCCCGTGCCGCCCCGCTGCTGGGCGGCGACGCCGAGCAGGACGGCGAGGACGACCATCAGCACGTCGAGCACGATGACCCGCGCGACGTAGCCGCGAAGGGGGTCGTGGTGGCTCGCGGTGGCAGCGCCTGCCGGGGACGGCGCCGGGCGCTCGCTCCGCGGGGTGGACGCGTCAGGGAGGGGGTGCGTGTCGACCACGCGCGGGGACCCGGCACTCGGCCGTGCGCCCTCACTGTGGATCGTCATCGGTTCCCCGCCGGTTCGGCCTCGCAGCTGTCGTGCCACCGCCTGCTGCTCGAGGCTAGCAACACCACCCACCAGCGATGCAAGGCGACGACGAAATCGTTGCGTCCCGCGGCGGCCCTCACGCGAGCTCGCGCTGCACCGCCGCTCGACGTGGTCCTGCGCCGTCTTCGTCCCGCGCCGCGCTTCTGACCCCCGCCCCGAGCAAGAGGGCGAAGGGAAGCCCGGCGTTGTACGTGATCCACTGCTCGCTAGTGAACCACGCGGCCGCCACGCAGCCGAGCAGCAGCACGTACGTGACCACCGCCTGGCCGCCCACCCACCGGGTGCGGGCGAACCACAGCAGCGCCACCGTGCCGACCAGGTACCCGAGGCCCAGCAGGGCGCCGAGCTGCAGCACCATCGTGGCCAGGACGCTCTCGTTCCCCAGCCCCACGGCGGCGCCGCTCGAGCCCAGGCCGGTGCCCAGCAGCGAGTAGTGGAACCGCACGAGCTGCTCGAGCGACGACAGGTGCCCCGACGTCGAGCTGTTCTGGCCGGAGAACACCTCGCCCACGTACCGCCGCACCCCGGGCACGGCCACGAGGACCGCGAGCACCGAGAGCACGGCCACACCGGCGTACGCCCACCGGCGGGTCCCGCGCTGGGCGCGGACCACCCACACCGCCCACGGCACGAGGGCCGCCGCGGCGATCAGCCACCCGGCCCGGGTGAACGTGAGCAGCAGGGCGGCGCCGGTGACCCCGAGGAGGGCGAGCCGGCGCCAGTGCCGCTCGGTCCACACGACGGCCACGACCCCGACGCCGAGCAGGTACCCGGCCGCGAGCGGCTCGCCGAACGGGCCCGCGAGGCGCCGCGCGCCTCCGCCCAGCAGGGCCGTGTAGAAGTTGCCGGGCAGCGTGCCCGCGTCGGGGAAGGGCCACAGGAACTGCGGCTGCTGCTTCACCTCGGTCCAGAACGCCGGCACCCGCAGCAGGTCCTGGTACCACCACCGCGCCGGGAGCAGGTACTCGACCAGCGACACTCCGGCCCCGACCGCGATCGTCCAGGCCATGGCCCGCAGGAACCAGCCTCGCTCCTGCGCCGTGAGGAGCAGGCCGATCGCGAGCCCGAGCAGGGGCTCGGCGAGGTTGCGGGCGCTGAACACGAGCTCGAGCGACGGGCCGGACGACACCATGTCGACCAGCCCGCGCACGGCGACCACGCCGAGGGCCAGCGCGAGCGGCCAGGCGACGGTGCGCTCGCGGCGCCACCACAGCAGCAGGGCCACCGCCGACACGGCCAGGACGTCCTTCACCGGGATCAGCCCGCGCACCGCTCCGGCGGGCATCCCGACCCGGAAGAGCAGCTCGAGCGCCCAGGTGGAGAACACGGCGATGCCGACGAGCACGGCGGCCGCGACGTCGGGCCTGCGCCGCAGCAGCAGGAACCACGGCCACAGCAGGGCCGCCGAGACGAGCACCGTGGTGGCGGTGCTGAGCACGCAGGATCACCGGCCTCGGACGTGCGGCTCGAACCGCGGGGCGTGGGACTCCGATCGTAGGGTCACGTCAGGCCGGGAGCAGTCGTCGGGCCCGCAGCAGCGCCGGAGCGGCCTGCACGACGAGCAGGGCGATGGACGAGGCGATCACCGGGCCGGCCACGCCCACCACCCGCACGAGCCACAGGCTCAGGACCAGGTTGGTGGCCGCCATGGCGCTCATCGTGACCGCCTGGAACCGCAGCGACGCCGGGTCGTTCAGCACCGTGGAGGTGGGGTACTGCAGCGCCGACACCATGAGCAGCGCGGCGAAGGCCACCATCAGCCCGCGGGAGACCTCGATCTGCCCGTGCGACCACCAGCTGGCGAACGCCGGCCCGACGGCGACGAGCACGGCGCCGAGCGCCGCGGCCACCACGACCCACAGGAGCGTCATCCGCACGAGCTCGCCGCGGCGCACCGGGATGCCGGTGCGGGCGCGACGGCCGGCGAAGTAGTTCCACAGCACCGGGGTGGGGGCGGTGATGGCCACGGTCACGAGCGCGGACATCTTGGCGCCCAGCACGTACTCCGCCGCGCCGCTGGCCGACAGGGCCGAGGCCACCACCATGGGGTCGAGGCTGTACGCCACGGTGGACGCGGCGGCGATGATCGTCATGGGCCACGACCGGTGCCACACCTCCCGGGCCACCGAGCGGTCGACGTCGCCGCCGGCCACGCGAAGCCGCCCGCGGTCGAGCCGGCGCACGGCAGAGCGCGCGAGCAGGCCGTGGATGACCGAGCCGGCGGCGGCGGCCGCGGTGAACGCGGCGAGCGCGGGCTGCCCGTGCCGGGCCAGCAGAGCCACGACGAGCAGCAGACCGGGCACCGCCAGGACGAACGCCGCGTTGAGCGGCGACCGGCGCAGGCCGTCCAGGGCCCGCTGGTAGGGGCCCCACGGCAGCGAGGCCACGAACAGGACGAGGTAGACCAGGACGGCGAGGGTCACCTCGGCGGCGGGGAACGTGCCGCCGGCGCCGGTGAGGGTCGACCACGGCAGCACGAAGGTGGCGACCACCGCGACGGCCAGCGCGGCCGCGGAGAACCGTCGCATCATCCACAGCGCCGAGGCCAGCACCCGCCGGGACGCCGCGGGGTCGCCGAGCTCCTCGGCCTCCGAGAGCATCGTGTTCACGCCCACGGCCGAGGCCACCTCGACCACGGACAGCATCGCGTACAGGCCGGTGATGACGCCGAACACGCCGAACCCGTCGGCCCCGAGCACGGAGATGATGATGGAGGTGGAGACCACGGTCATCAGGGCGGACAGGACCCGGCTCGCGAGCAGGCTGCCCGAGTAGCCGGCCGCCCGCCGCGCGACGCCCGACCGCAGGGCCCGCCCGACCTCGCCGGCCATCAGCCGACCGCCGCGCGCCACACCGTGACGAGCTCGGCCACGGTGCGCTCCCAGCCGAAGCGGTGCGCGGCCGACGACCGGGCGTCCCGGCCGTGCGAGCACTCCTCGTCCGTCACGCTGCGGGCCTGCACCTCGTCCGTCACGCTGGCGGCACGCGCCTCGACCGCCGACGCGAGGGCGGCGCCGTCGGCCACAGGCACGAACGTGGCGAGGCCGTCGAACAGCTCGCGGTGCACCGGCAGGTCTGACGCGACGACCTCGCAGCCGGCCGCGAGCCCCTCGGCCACCGGCAGGTCGAAGCCCTCCGCGTGGGAGGGGGCGACGACCACGTCGGCGCGCCGGTACTCCTGGCGCAGCCGCTCGTCGTCGATCGGGCCGAGCGGGCGGACTCCCGGCGGCACGTCGACCCCGCCCCACCCCTGCCGGCCGGCAAGCGACCACTCCACCTGCACGCCTCGCTCGGCCAGCAGCCGCGCGGCCACGGCCACCTCGTGCAGGCCCTTGCGCGGCTCGAGCGTGCCCACCGTCAGCAGGCGCAGGGGGCCCGGCTCGCGGGGACCGGACGGCCCGGCGAACCACTCGTCCGTGAGTCCCACGCCGATCCCGCGGCACGGCACGGCCAGGTGCCACCGGCGGGCCACCTCAGCCGCCGTCCACTCGGCGTGCGACACCACGGCCCGCAGCCAGGGCGAGGCCAGCGACCGCTCCACCGTGGGCCGGAAGTACCAGCGGTTCCCGCGCGACAGAGCCTCCGGGAGGTCCCAGGGCACCATGTCGTGCACCGTGAGGACGAACGGCGTGCGGCCCAGCGCGGGGGCGCCGAAGGGCACCACGTGCAGCAGGTCGGGGCGCGCGCGCGACAGCCACCGCGGGAGCCAGGCCTCCATCGCCGCGGGACGGGGCAGGCGGTCGGGGACGACGGCGCACGGACCGCCGAGGCGCTCGGCGGCCCAGCGGTGCGCGACCGGCAGCACGGCCACGTCGCGCGGCGCGTACCGGCGCAGCGCCCGCACGAGCTCGATGCCGTACCGCTCCAGACCCGTGGTGCGGGGCTGGCCGAGCCCCACGAGGCTCACCGCGACCCGGATCGTCCCCCCGACCGAGTCGCCTGGTCCGACGGCGCCCACGTCAGGAGGGCGTTCGTCGCCGGTGCTCCCGCAGCACCACCCGGGTGAAGCGCGGGGCGGCGACCAGGTAGCGGCCGGCGAGCCGGCGCGGCTCGCGGCGCACGCGGTAGGCCCACTCCAGGTTGAGCCGCTGCCACGACTCCGGCGCCCGCTGCGCGCGCCCGGAGTAGAAGTCGATGGCGGCGCCGAAGCACAGGAACGCCGCCCGCGGCAGACGTCCGGCCCGGTCGGCGGCCTCGAGCAGCAGCTCCTGCTTGGGGGTGCCGAGGCCCAGCACGACGACGTCGACGTCGCCGGGCAGCCCGTCGACGAGGCGGTCGACGTCGGCCTGGCCCGGGCGCTCGGCGAACCGGGGTCCCACGGCCAGGCGGATGTCGATGCCGGGGTGCTCGTGGCGGGCGCGCTCGGTGGCCGCCTGCGCCGACCCCTCGCCACCACCGACGAGGGCCACGCTCAGCCCGAGGCTCGCGCACCGCTCGAGCACGCGCGGCAGCAGGTCGGCGCCGGTGACCCGGTGGACCTCGCGCCCGGTGAACCACCGCACCGCCAGCGCGATCGGGAAGCCGTCGGGCAGCACGAGGTCGGCCCGGGAGTACGACGCGCGGAAGTCCCCGTCGCGCTCGAGCATCGCGATGTGCGAGATGTTCGGCGTGACGACGACGAAGGCTTCCTCGCGTTCTGCCGACGGCCGGCAGATCAGCTCGAGGGCGTCGCCCGCGTCGAGCGGGTCGATGACGGCTCCGCCGAGGGTCACCCGGACGGGGGCATCCGGACTCTGCGGGCTCACGGGCCGCGTCATCGCACCTGCACCGGGGCCACCCCCAGCGTCACGGTGGTGCTGCGGGTCGTGCCGCGGCAGGCTCCGTCGAGGGTGCAGATCGTGCGGCCGGGGGCCACCACGATGCGGGCGCTCCCTCGCTCGGTCCACGACACCTCGAACCTCGCAGCGCCGCGGGTGAAGGTGCAGCGCACGACGTCACCGGCCGTGCACCCGCGCCAGGTCGTGCCCGTGAGCCAGGTCGCGAGCGTGGCCAGGCTCGTGGCGGCCGGCGAGTTCGTCGTGAGCGTGATCCCCAGCAGCCCACCCGCGGGGCTCCAGGCGTACCAGTAGGTGCGGGCCACGCCGAGCCGGATCGAGTCGAGGTAGGCCCGGGCGATCCAGGCGCGCGACACGGCCGCGCTCTTCGGGCTGAACGGGAAGCCGGGACCCGGACCACGGAGCCCGAAGTTCAACTCCGTGTCCCACAGCGGACGAGCGGGCGCCCTCGCGGCGCGCAGGTCGCGCTTGGCCATCGTGACCAGCGCCCGGCGGTCGGCCGGCGTGCCGGTGCCCTTGGGGTACGAGTGCACGGCGAACGCGTCGACCGGCCACCCGCGCGCCTTCAGCGCCTTCAGGTACGGCGGGTAGAAGCGGCGGTAGTCGGGCGCGAGGCGCAGGGTCGTGCTGGCCGCCACCACGCGGTAGCGGGCGTTGACGGCCCGCGCGGCCGCACGGGCTCGCGCGGTGAGGTCGGCCATCTGCGCAGGGGTGCCGCGGTAGAACGACGACAGGTTGGCCTCGTTCCAGGGCTGCACCCACACCATCGTCCGCGGCGCCTTCGCCTTGATCCGCTTGGTCATCGCGGCGACGAAGCGTCCGTAGTCGGCGGGGCGGCGTGGCGGCGCCGAGGTGTTGTAACCCTTGACGTCCTTGCGCGCCGCCGCCCGCTGGGCCGCGTTGGCCGGGGCGGTCTGGGCCCACCGCGGGGTGCAGCCGAGCACGAGCAGCAGGTCGGTGACCTGTGCCGCCGCCGCGCGGCGAAGCACGGCGTCGAGGGCACGGAAGTCGTAGCGCGTGGCAGACGTGGGCTGCACGGCGCACCAGTCGGTGCCGGAGTCCCAGAGCCGCCAGCTGCGGGCGAGGCCAGCCGGCGGCTGGCCGGTGAGCGGGTGCACCCCGAACGTGGTGGCCGGGACGACTACCGCGACCGCCCGCGGCGCGAGCGCCCGGGTGGCCGCGGGTCCCGCCACCATGCGCGGTGCGAGCCCCGTGGCAAGCGCGGGTCGCTCGGGCGGACGGGAGGACGCCACGGCGTCGGCCGGCCCCGCGAGGGGCGCGCCAGCGGCCAGCAAGGCGGCGCACCCGATCATCGCGGCGGCCGTGCGCGAATGGATGTGCACGAGTCCCCCTCACGCGCCGAGGCACGCCTGTGATGGCGTGCGCGTCGTCCCAGGCTACGACACGGCGCCCCCCGAGCCCCACCACGAGGTCTCCGGGGACGCCCCGACCCGAGGTTCACGTAAGGCGGCACCTGTGCGACCGCTGCGTGACCACGGGCCGCCTAGGGTGATCCCGTGGAGATCCGGAGCCTGGCCGTCGTCGGAGCCATGGCCATCACCCCGCGCCAGCTGCCCGACGCCCGCGGCCGCTTCCTGGAGTGGTTCTCGGCCCCCGCGTTCAACGAGGCCGTCGGACACCCCCTGCGGCTCGCGCAGGCCAACGCCTCGATGTCGCACCGGGGGGTGCTGCGCGGCATCCACTTCGCCGACGTGCCCCCGGGGCAGGCGAAGTACGTGACCTGCGTGGCGGGGGCGGTGCTCGACGTCGTCGTCGACCTGCGGGTGGGCTCGCCCACGTTCGGGCAGTGGGAGGGGGTGCGGCTCGACACGGTCGACCGGCGAGCGGTGTACGTGCCCGAGGGAGTGGGCCACGCGTTCGTGGCGCTCGAGGACCTCTCCACCGTCGTCTACCTCTGCAGCGAGGGCTACGACCCCGGCGCGGAGCACGGCGTGCACCCGCTCGACCCCGACCTGGCCATCGACTGGCCCGAGGGGCTCGAGCTGGTGCTGTCGGACAAGGACGCCGCGGCCCCGTCGCTCGCCGAGGCCCAGGCCCAGGGCTTGCTCCCCTCGTACGACGCGTACCTCACCCACACCGCCGCCCTGCGCGGCTGAGCAGCAGATGGCGCCGTGGTGGACACCGTGCCCAGGACGAAGGGGTCGCGATGGGCCTGGACATGATCGGCTTGAACCTGTGCCGGATCCTCGCGGCTCGCCCCCAGGGTCTGGGCGCGGTTCTCACGATCGGACGCCAGGAGACGCACGTCGACGACCACGACCTGAAGGCGGCCGGCCTCCCCTTCGCCGAGGTTCCGCCGTACTGCGAGGCCGTGCTCGAGCGCGGACTCGGTGCTACCTCCGTGACGTCGTTGGACGCCTCCGCGTACGAGGGCGCCACGTTGGTGGTCGACCTCAACCGACCGCTGCCCGACGACACTCCACGAGACTTCGACACGGTGCTGGACCTAGGCACGACGGAACACGTGTTCGACGTGCGCCAGGCTTTCGAGAACCTCAGCGCTCTGTGCAGGACGGGCGGGGCCGTCGCGCATGCGGTGCCGGCGAACCAGCAGAACGGGCACGGCTTCTTCCAGTTCTCACCCGAGCTCTTCCACACGTACTACTCCCCACGTCGGGGATACCAGGGGACCCGGGTGTTCGTGGTCCCAGCCCGCCAGCCGGACTCCTGGTACGAGGTTCCCCGACCGCCGCCAGGAGGCCGCGTCAACATCACCAGCCGCGCGAACCTCTACGTCGTGTCCGTCACGACGCCAGCCCGCAGTGTTCACCCTGACGACGTCCAGCAGTCCGACTACCAGGCGGCCTGGTCCGACGGGGTTCACGACCCGTTGGGCGTCGAGGCTGCCCGCGCCCGGAGACCTCCCATGCTGCAGGACCTGCGGCACAGGCTCGGACGCTCGCACGCGGTACGCAGGGCGTACTTCGCGGGGCAGTCGTGGTCGTTGCAGGCCAAGGCAACCATCACGCCCGTGGTCAGCGACGTCGCCCTGCGGCGTTGGAGGGCCGCGGACCTGGCGGTTCAGTTCGCCGCCTCCCACGACGAGCCTCGAGCGACGTGAGAAGCCTTCGCGCAGCGGTGGCCCGCGCCGCTCACGCGGCCTGACGCCCGACGCTTCAGCGACTTTCTGCAGGAGGCAGTCGGCGCGGCACCGGGCGAATATCGTTGCTCGGGAGCCGAGGAGGTACGCGATCGACACAGCCTTCGTCTCCCTGGCAACCGCCGGCTACATCCCGCCCGCTTTCGTGACGCTCGGGAGTATCCGTCGGCAGTCCGCGGCACCACTCGTGCTGTACCTGGTGGGCATGCGCCGGCACCACGTCAGGCTCCCGATCGCCGGCCTCGACGTCAGGCACGTCGAGGACATCGTCGACGACCGCACGCTGGCATCGCTCGCCCAGCGGTACACCCCCGCAGAACTCTGCTTCGCGCTCAAGCCGCACATCCTTCGCCAGACCCTGCTGGACGGTCACGACACGGCCCAGTACGTCGACAGCGATCTTCGCTTCTACGCCGACCCCCACGTGCTCACGCACGAGTTGGGCCAGGACAAGGACGTCGTGCTGTCGCCCCACGTCCTGACCGACCTGAGCTACGACGGCAAGCGACCGCGGGCCCGAGCCATGCTCACGTCCGGAGCCTTCAACGGCGGATACCTTGCCGTGCGGCGATCGGCCGAGGGCATGCGGTTTCTGGACTGGTGGGGGAACGCCGTGTTCCGACTCGGCCGCGTCCAGCCCTCTCGAGGGACCCACGGCGACCAGCGCTGGCTCGACCTTGCCCCCGCCCTCTTCCCCACCGCCGCCATCATCCGCAACCCAGGAGCCAACGTCGCCTACTGGAACCTCCACGAACGGGAACTCAGCCGCGACGACGAGGGGCTGAAGGCCAACGGCGTCCCACTGGTGTTCTTCCACTTCAGTGGCCTCGACCCGCAACGAGCGGACGGGATCTCGGTCTTCCAAGATCGTTTCGTCGCTGCCCCCGGGTCGGTGCTCGGCTCCCTGTTCGCCGACTACTCCGACGAGCTGTCCACGGCCCGGCGGGAGTTCGCCGCGGCCGAGACGTACGACTACGAGCGCTGGTGGCACGGCTCAGGCCTGCTCGCGCGCTGGGGGCGGCGCGCCCGTCGCGTGCGAGAAGACGTCTCCGTCGCGCGCCACGGTCCTGTCGCCCTCCCACCCCCCGGCCCGGGCCGAGGGCCGCTCTGAGCCGGTGCCTGCCCGGCCAGGCACCGGGGTCGTTCGTCGCGACCTGCGCCCTATGGCTGGTCGCGAAGCGTCGGCATCGCCTCGGCGAGGGCCTGCTGCCACGGCCGCATCGAGGCGAGCCCGACGTCGGCCCACCGCCGGTGGCCCAGCACGCTCCAGGCCGGCCGCGGGGCCGGGCGCGGGAAGGCGGCTGTGGTGGTGGCGCGGACGCGGCCGGGATCGGCGCCGACGAGCCGGAAGACCTCGCGGGCCAGGCCGCACCACGACGCCTGCCCGGCGTTCGTGCCGTGGTAGATGCCCGCAGGGGCTTCGGACGAGACGAGCGCGTCGATCTGCTCGGCGAGGTCGTGCGCCCACGTGGGCTGCCCGATCTGGTCGTCGACCACGTCGACGGTGTCGCGCGCGGCCTCGAGCGCGAGCATCGTGCGGACGAAGTTCGCCCCGCCCGCGCCGTACAGCCACGCCGTGCGCACCACGTACGACGCCTCGGGCAGCTCCTCGAGCACCGCCTGCTCGCCGACGAGCTTGGTGCGCCCGTACGCGCCCTGGGGCGCGGGCTCGGCGTCCTCGGCGTAGGGCGCCGTGGCGGCGCCGTCGAACACGTAGTCGGTGCTGATCTGCACGAGCCGGGTGCCGGGCCGCAGCGCGCACCCCTCGGCGAGCACGCGCGGCCCGAAGCCGTTGACGCGCAGCGCGGCCTCCTCGTCGGTCTCGGCGGCGTCGACGGCGGTGTACGCCGCGGCGTTGATGACCACCGAGGGACGGTGCTCGTCGAGCGCCGCGGCCACGGACGCGGCCGCGGTGATGTCGAGGTCGGGCAGGTCGAGCCCCACGATCACGCGGCCGTGGGACCGCGGCAGCCGCAGCAGGTCGAAGCCGAGCTGTCCGGATGCCCCCGCGACGAGCCACGTGTCTGCCATCACCGCGCCGCCGACGCGCCGGCCTTGAGCGGCCGCCACCACGCCTCGTTGGCCCGGTACCACGCGACCGTGTCGGCGAGGCCGTCGACGAACGGCACCTGCGGCACGTACCCGAGCTCGGCGGAGATCTTGGAGATGTCGACGCTGTAGCGCAGGTCGTGGCCGAGCCGGTCCTCGACGGGCGTGATCATCGAGTCGTCCGCGCCCATCGCCTCGAGGATGAGCGCGGTGAGCTCGCGGTTCGTGAGCTCGGTGCCGCCGCCGATGTTGTACGTCTCGCCGCCGCGGCCCCGGTCGAGCACGAGCGCGATGCCTCGGCAGTGGTCGTCGACGTGCAGCCAGTCGCGCATGTTCAGTCCGGAGCCGTAGAGCGGCACGGGAATCCCGTCCATCAGGTTGGTGACGAACAGCGGGATGACCTTCTCGGGGAACTGGTAGGGCCCGTAGTTGTTCGAACAGCGGGTGATCCGCACGTCGAGGCCGAAGGTGCGGCCGTAGGCGCGCACCATCAGGTCGCTGCCGGCCTTCGAGGCCGAGTACGGCGAGTTCGGCGCGAGCGGGTCGGTCTCGGGCCACGACCCTTCGTCGATCGAGCCGTAGACCTCGTCGGTGCTCACGTGCACGAACCGCTCGACGCCGTGCACGAGCGCCGCCTGAAGCAGCCGCTGCGTCCCCAGCACGTTGGTGATGACGAAGTCCGAGGCGCCGGTGATGGAGCGGTCGACGTGCGACTCGGCGGCGAAGTGCACCACGGCGTCGTGCCCGGGGACGACGGCGTCGAGGGTGTCGGCGTCGCAGATGTCGCCGAGGACGAACGTGAAGCGCGGGTCGTCGGCCACCGGGTCGAGGTTCGCGCGGACCCCGGCGTACGTGAGCTTGTCGAGCACGGTGACCGCCTCCGGATCGATCCCGGGATAGTCGCCAGCGAGCAGGCGGCGTACGAAGTTCGACCCGATGAAACCCGCCGCGCCCGTGACCAGGATCCGCATGGGCGCCACCCTACGGAAGCGGCGTCGACCGCTCCCGGCGCACCGGCCGACGCGGACGGCAGGGCCCGGCCCGCATCGCGCCGGGCCTCTCACCCCAGCGCGTCGCGCAGTACCACCCGGACGAACCGGGTGTTCCCCCACAGGTACCGGTAGGCCAGCCGGCGCGGTTCGGTGCCCAGCCGGAACGCCCACTCGAGCCCGGCGCGTTGCACGACCCTCGGCGCGCGCGGCTTCGTCCCGGCGAGGAAGTCGAAGGCGGCGCCGACGGCCAGGCACGTCACCGGCAGGGCGTCCGCGAGCCGGCGGACCTCGTAGTCCTGCTTCGGGGTGCCCAGACCGACCCACACGTGGGTGGCCCCCGATCGGGCGATCCGCTGCACCCGGGCGGCCCGCTCGCCGTCCGACTCGACCCTGAACGGCGGGCTCTCCCAGCCGACCAGCTCGGCCTGCGGCCAGCGGCACGCCAGCTGCGCCCGGAGCGCGTCGAGGGTGTCGCAGGTACCGCCGACCAGGTAGTGGCGGGGCGCTCCCGGCCCCGACCGCGCGAACACCTCCGACATGACACCCGGCCCGTCGACGCGCGCCCAGCGGGTGCGCTGGTCGGGGTGCAGGCGTCGTCCCGCCCACACCACCGGGGCGCCGTCGGGAAAGACGATGTCACCCCCGGCGAGGATCTCGGCGTAGTCCGGATGACGGTCGGCGAGCGCGATCGAGTAGGCGTTGGCGAAGTGGACGGCCCGGCCCACGCGAAGGTCGCCGCCGTCGTCCACCACCATCGTGACGGCATCCTCGAACGGCACCACGGTGAACTCCACCCGTCCGACGGGTCGCCTCGGCACGGGAGGAGGCGTCTCGGCGTTCATGCGTGCCGCCCTACGGCGAGGGGACCTGCGGCGGCAGCGTGGCGGCTGCGCTCGGTGCCTGATCCGCGTCCTTCTCGCCCCCCGCCGACGGCGTCGTGGGGTTGCCCGCGCGGCCCGCCGGCCGGCCGGCGTCGACGCCGCCGTAGCCGTACGGGTAGCGGTAGGAGTACCCGCCCGAGCGGGCAGGCACGAAGTTGAAGACGGCAC
Organism: uncultured Actinomycetes bacterium; assembly: GCA_963778785.1. GTDB lineage: Bacteria > Actinomycetota > Actinomycetes > S36-B12 > CAIYMF01 > CAVZVV01. The sequence goes on along the minus strand of CAVZVV010000032.1, from coordinate 87,304 downwards.
CGAGCAACCTGGCGTCGACCTGGCGCAGGGCATCCACGGCCCGCTCCAGCTGGTCGCGGGTCGTGCTCCCGTGCCGGACGACGAGGACCGCGCCGTCGGAGACGCTCGAGATCACTGCCCCGTCGGTGACCGGCAGCAGCGGCGTGGCATCCAGCAGCACCAGGTCGAACCGCGCGCGCAGGGCCTTGAGCACGCTCACCATCTGGTGCGAGGCCAGCAGCTCGGACGGGTTGGGGGGGACATGCCCGGCAGGCAGCACCGTGAGCAGCCCCCGCCTCCACGTGATGAGCGCGTCGTCGAGCGTGGCGTTACCGGCGAGCACGTCCGTCAGGCCGATGGACTCGTCGAGCCCGAGGTACTCGCCGACCTTGGGCCGGCGCAGGTCGGTCTCCACGACGCACACCCGCTGGCCGACCTGCGCGGTGGCGATGGCGAGGTTGAGCGCCGTCGTGGTCTTGCCCTCCGTCGGGCGGGCCGACGTGACGGTGATGACCGTGGGCTGGTCGTCGACGTCGACGTACTGCAGGTTCGTCCGGATCGCCCGGAAGACCTCGGACCGTTGCGAGCTCGGGGACAGGGCCGACAGCGGGTCGCGCGCCGCGTCGGGGTCGAACCCGACGATCCCCAGGGGCGAGGCGCCGGCCACGGCCGTCACGTCGGCGACGTCCTTCACGGTCGTGTCCAACGAGTCCCGCACCAGGGCCCACACCAGGCCGAGCCCAAGGCCCGCGAGCAGGCCGACGAGGAGGTTCACCTTGGTCCGGGGCTCGGACGGCGTCGGCGGCGGGGTCGCCGGGTTCAGCAGCGACACCTTGATCGGAGGCAGCTTGGTGCCGATCGGTGTCTCGAGCTGCTGGATGACCACTCCCAGCTGGGCCGCGACCGCGTTGGCGAGCTCGGCCGCGTCCTTGGCCGTCGGCGCCTTGGCGCTGACGTCGAGCAGCACGGTGTCGGCGGGGTTGTCGACGCTCACGCGTTCGGCGAGCTGGTCGAGCGTGGTGTCCAGTCCCAGCTTGTCGATGACAGGTCGCAGGACATCGGGCGACACGGCCACCTGGGGGTACGACTTCACCCGCTGGAGCGCGAACTGGGAGCCGCTGGACAGCGTGCCGTTGGCGCCCTCGGGTGCACCGATCGCGACGAAGTCGGTGGCCGTCGCGGTGTAGCTCGGCGCGGTCGCGTACGACACCACTGCCGCCAGCAGGATGCCCAGCAGCCCGAACACGACGATGGCGAGCCAGCGCTCCCTCAGGATGCGCACGTACTCGCGGAGCCCCATGCGGTCAGCGTAGTCCGCGACGGCCGGGAGGGCTGACCGGCAGGGCCCGAGGCGGCGCGCGGATGGCTGCCGAGTTCGCCGCGCGGCTACGCCCGGTACCGAAGGACCCGAGCGGGCACCCCTCCCACGACGGCGCCCTCGGGCACGTCGGACGTGACCACGGCCCCCGCCCCCACGATCGCGTAGCGACCGATGTGCACGCCGGGCAGCAGAATCGCCCGCGCGCCGATCCACGCCCCGTCGCCGATGTGCACGGGGCTGCGCGGCAGGTACCCGGCGAGCAGCGGAGGCTCGGGCAGCGGCGGCTCGCGGTGCCGGTCGGAGAGGATCAGGACCTCCAGACCCATCATCACGTCGTCGCCGATGACCGTGTCGCTCGCGATGCGGGCGCCCTCCCCGATCTGCGACCGGGCGCCGAGGCGGATGCCGGTGCCGGTGCCGAAGTAGGCCCCGCGCTTGACGACGAACCCCGGGCCGGCCGATTCGAAGATGGCCCCGCACAGCTTCGCGCGCAGGGCATTCGACGCCCGACCGCCCGGCATGCTCGTCGACGGCAGGTACCGAGCGACGGCGTAGTACAGGGCCGTGGATGCTCCGCGCACTCTCACTGCTGCCCCCTCGCGGCCGCCCATGGATTCCGCCGGACGCGCCGTTGGTGTCGAGCACGGCGCGCTCCGATGCTACGGAAGCGATCGTCGTCGATGCGCTGCGGCGCAGGCCCCGGGCAGGCGAGGGTCAACGGGCCCCCTCGCGCCGCCGCGACCGGCCGTACGTCACCGCGGCCGCGAGCAGCAGCACCCACGACTGCGCCGCCCACAGACCGGCGACGCCGGCCGAGCCGGCGACCCGGGAGGCGCCGCCGACGAGCAGGACCACCATCACCGCAGATGTCGCAGTCCGCCACGCCACCATGGGCCAGTAGGTACGGCGGGCCTTGAGCGCCGCCTGGTAGGCGATCGCAGCGATCACCCCCGTGTAGCTGGCGCCGACCAGCGCCAGCGTCAGGGCCAGGTCGCCGGGCGTCTCGACGGAGGTACCCAGGTGGCCGACCACCGCCGCGGTCGCGGCGACCGCAGCGAGGACGAGCAGCACGGCCGCTGCCGCGAGCGCCGCGACGGCCCGGGAGATCCGGCGCGGGATCGGACCGCTCGACGGCATCGCCGGGAGCGACCAGTTCGTGAGGGAGGCCGCCAGCACCGCGAGCGGCCCGAGGACCAGGGCGGACAGCCGCAGCGCGCCGACCTGGTCGAGGCCGACGGCTGCCCCCAGCCAGATCACGCTCCCCTGGACGACCACCAGGTAGAGGATCCCGTCGACCAGCAGCGGCACGCCCAACTCCTTGGGCGCCCCCGAGAGCCATCGCGCGGAGTCACGCACGCGGGCCGGCACGACCCGGCACAGGGCGAGCCCGACCGCGGCCGCCATGAGAATCCCGGCCACCCAGAAGGCAAGGAGCGCGTCGATGGTGGTGCACACGGCGAGCCCGACGAGCACGCACGCCAGCAGCGGCGCGTCGAGCACGACGGTCCGCCAGGTCTGGCCGCGGGCGAACAGCGCGGTGCGCCAGTACTCCTGCAGCAGCTGCCCCGCCGTGATGGATGCCGCCAGCGCCCACACTGCCGGGGCTCGGGCCAGGAGCAGCCCGACGACTCCGACGGCGCAGGCCGCGATGATGAGGGTCACGCACGTCAGGGCCGCCCGCTCGGCGGTCCGGTCGCGGTCGACGAGCATCGGCTGGAACACGACCATCCGGGTGAAGCCGATGACGACCAGACCGACCGTCTGGACGAGCCCGACGATGCCGAGGTCGCGCAGCCCGCCGATGCGTCCGCCGGCGAGCAGGAGCACCAGGCTGGCGAGGGAGACGACCCCCTGGTCGATGACCACGGCTGCCAGACGCGACGTCGACGGCGCGACCAGCGGGCGCCTTGCCACCGACTCGGACACCACCACCGCTCGCCCTTCCCTGCTCAGCGCGCGACCGGGTCGCGCGGGCCGACCCGTTCAGCCGAGGGCACCGGCAGAGATGCGCGCGACCAGCGGGTGGGGCCGGACTGCCCAGACGACAAGGACGGGCCGGTTGCCGACGGCTCACTGGCGCGCCAGGCGGAACCCGCGGCGAGCAGGACCACCAGGGCGAGCGACGAGTTGAGCCCGAACCCCTGGATCGACGAGTTGTAGAACGACGCCGCCGCGACGAAGAGCACGAGGGCAGCCAGCGTGGGCCGGCATCCGCCAGGTACGCCGTGGCGGGCCAGCTGCACGACCGACGCCACGAACACGGCCGCCAGCAGCAGCACCCCCACCAGACCCAGCCCCACGGCCGTCTCGATCCACGTGCTGTCGAGGGTGGACAGGGCGGCGTTTCCGAACAGGGATGGGTCGAGCCGGTGGCCGGCGTAGAACCCGCGTCCCACCAGCGGCGACAGCTCCCACAACCGGAGCGCCGACGCCCAGACGTCGAGCCGGCCCGTCAGCGAGGTGAGCTGCTCGTACGTCTGACCACGCCTGAGCCACGACGCGACGACCTCGGCGGCTGTGCTGCCCCACGGCGAGGCTGCGAGGGTCCCGAGCAGCAGGGCACCGAGTGCCGCCAGGTGCATGCCTCGGCGCCACACGGCCCACGCCACCAGCACCGCCAGGGGCAGCAGGGGGCTGCGGGACCGAGTGGCCAGCAGGACGACGAGGGCCACGAGGGCGATCGGGAGGGAGAGCCTGTCGACGAGCCGCGGCGTCTGCGCCCATCCGTACACGACCACCAGGAGCGCCACGCCGGCGACGAACCCGAGGGTGTCCGGCTGTATCGGAGGGATCCCTCCCTGCAGGCGGATCTCGGACGAGGTCGGCGACCGCATCCAGGCGGCGTCGGGCCGCAGGAACGTCCCCAGCAGGGCCAGGAGCAGGACCGATCCCACGACGTTGCGAAGGTCGACGAGGAAGCGGCGGGGATCCTCGTAGGTGTCCACGAGGGTGACGGCGACCAGCGCCTGCACGACGACCTGCACCCCCTTGCCCACGGTCAGCAGACCCGAGACGGAGTACGTGGCACTCATGAGGGCGACCACGAGGAAGACCACGTACCACGTGCCGGTGGGGCTCAGTCTCGGCAGGCCCCGCCGGCCCACCACCATCGCCACCGCTAGCAGCGCCAGCGGCACCACGAGACGCAGGTAGTCCGCGGCAGTCACATCCTGGACCGAGGCGAGGGCGTCGCCGCGCGCGAAGGTGAACGCCTGCGGCGACACGAGAGCGACCCAGAGGATCACGGTGGCCGCGCGTGGTCGCGGGAGCGACAGGCTCAGGACGAGGACCGCGAGCACGGCGAGGACCGTAACGGCAAAGATGGCAAGCACCGGCGACATGTCGCCTCACTCCGCGGTCTGGCGTCGGCCCGCGCCGTCGACCCGGCCGGCGGCTTCGCGCCACCAGTGTTCCATGAGTGCGGGCAGCCGGTCGCGGTTCCAGCGGTCGGGGTTGGCCGGCGCCTCGGCGGCCCGGATCGCCGCGGCGAACTGCTCGACCACCTCTCGCGCCGGCACTCCACGCACCGGCACCGGCGAGCCACCGGCCGAGCGCAGCATCTGCCCGGGCCCGCCCCAGTCGAGCGCCACCACGGGGACGCCCTGGGCGACCGCCTCCGCGACCACCCAGCCGCCCGACTCGCGCAGGCTGGGGAAGACGACGACCCGCGCGTGCCGCATGAGGGAGAAGACGTCCGCACGCGTGTCGAGGCGCGGCACGACGGTCACCCGGTCCGCGAGCCCGCGGCGCCGGGCCCGAGCGGCCAGCCGGCGCGCGTCTGGCCCCCGCCCCAGCAGGACCAGGCGCCAGGACGCGGGAAGCTGGTCCAGGGCGTCGATGGCGATCGTCCAGCCCTTCCACGGGAGCAACCGGCCCACTCCGACGATGAGACCGGGATCGGCCTCATCGGCGCTCCGCGGGCGGTGCGGGTCCATCATGGCCGTGGACTCGACGACGAGCCGGTCGGCGCCACGTCCGACCGTGCCCCGCTCGTCGTCGTTGTAGGCGAGCAGCAGAGCGGCGCGCCGGGCTGCCGCGTTGCCCACCGCGGCACGACCAAGTGAGCTCGCCACGAGGCGGACCGTCTCGACCGCGGCTCCCCGGACGCCGAGGAAGCGCCACAGCCGAGCCGGGGGGCGGGTGGATCCGCCGACGGGGCCGAGCACGACCGGGAAGTCGTCCTGGAGGCACAGCGCTGCCGGCATCCAGTCCGAGCCGAACGTGACGTGATGCCCGAGGTCGAACGGGGAGTCGGCGTGCGCAGCGCGCACGCGCGCCACCGCCGTGCGCTGCCACTGGACGTAGTACAGCTGGGTGCCCACCGGCACCAGGTGCTTGAGCCGCTGCGCCGTCGCCGACAGGTCGTGCCCGACCACGTGCACCCGCGCCCGGTCCACGTCGGGAAGCGCGTCGAGCACCGGGCGCTCGTTCTTGGGTCGCGTGAGGAGCCATACCTCGTCGGACAGCTCCAGCGCGGCCCGCAGGAACTCCCACCCCACACCTGGCTCGCTGCCGGTGGTGGGGTGGCAGGCGTACGCGCTCAGCAGCACGCGCCGGAACGGCCGCGCCGCGTTGTCAGGCATGTGCCCGCCTGATGCGCACCAGGGCCTCGACGTCGCCCACCGCAACCGTGGGCTCGAGAGCCGGTGGTCCGCCCGGCGCGGCGCCCGAGACGTCCGCCAGGACCGCGATGCGCCGGGACTCGCGCAGTCCGGCCACGACGCCGGAGACGCCGCGGGGCTCGAACAGCGCGACCTCGAGCGAGTGGTACCGGCCGAACCAGGCGGACCACGCGACGGCCGCCGAGCGGGCAGCAGCGTCGGTGCCAGCGAAACGCAGCACGAACGCAGCCGGCTGACGCACCCGCGCGGCGCCGTGGCGCAGGGCGGCGTCGACGCGCTGGCGCCAGCGCCACCAGGTCGGGGCCGTACGACCATGCGCCGCAGCGCCGAACCGTCGCCGACCGGGTTCGCCCAGCACGGCCGAAGCGGCGTGCGCCGCGCTCGAGGAGAGCCGCCCTCGCTCGGCGTCGACCGCGGCGGCATCGCCCTGCGCCCAGCGCTTGAGGAGTCGGTAAACGGTCTCGTCGCAGTCGGCGACGCGCGGGTACAGCACTCCCGGCTCGACATCTGCCGAGCACGACGTCGGTCCGGAGACCGAGGAGCCCCCTGCCCCCGGGATCGTGCGTGAGGTCGAGGCGGACGAAGCCCGCCGAGAGCGTGTCCGCCACCACGGCCGCCATGCTCCCCCGCGCGTACTCGCCGGCGCACAGCACCGCGAGGTCCGGCTGACGCCTGAGCACTTCGACCACGTCGGTCGGCGGCCGGTCGACGACCAGGTCGAGGTCGGAGCGGCACTCTCCCTTCGCGAACTCGGCCTCGTGGTGCCAGAAGGCGAAGGACACGCCGGCGTCGGCCAGCAGGTCGAGAACCCTCCGCTCAGCGACAAAGGTGGCCCGGTAGGGCCCCGGGGGCAGGTGCCTCACCGGACCGCGCCCAGGGAGGCGCAGTGCCTGCGCCAGCGCGTCTCGAGATCCGCGAGCACGGTGTCACGGTCCAGGTCGAGGGCCTCGCAGTAGCGCAGCAGCACCGGGTACACCGGCTGACCGTCGAGGGCGACACCGGCACGGCCGCGCGACACGCTCACGGCGTAGTGGAGCAGGTCGGCGCCGGGGACGAACCGGTCGGTGCCCGCCTCCCAGTCGACGACGGCTCCCGGGTCCCCGGCCATCAGGTTCCACGGCGCGAGGTCTCCGTGGGTGACGCCCCGTCCGTCGAGCGCCCGTGCCAGCTCGAGGCTGACGGCGAGCGCCTCGTCGAGGTCGGCCCGGAGCCGCACCCCTCCCTCGACGGGCTCGAGGCCGAGCGCCAGCCACCCTTGCACCTGCACGAGGCGCTGCACCCGAGGCACGACGAGTCGGCCGGCACGGCCCTCGAGCCGCTCCAGGAGTGCGGCCTCGCGCGCGAGCGCGACCTCGCCGGCGGGCGCCACCTTCACCACGGACGTCAGCGATCCGCTGCGGCACAGTCCCACGACCCAGCGACGCCGGCCGTGCGATCGGATGAGCCCGAAGGCGTCCCACGGCACCCCCAGCGCGCCGGCCAGCGCTTCCAACGGGAAAGGAGCCACCGCCGCGCGGCCCCGGATGCCGGCGCGGGTCAGCAGCAGCGACACCTTCCGAAAGGACCGGCCGCGCGCCGACACGGGGCGCAGCAGGCGCTCGAGTGCCGGTGCGGCACCGGCCGTGGCGACCGCCCCGACCCGGCGCGGCGCCATCACCACCGTCCGCGCGGACAGAGGCAACGCGCCCGCGCGGCGCAGGTCGTCGACGGCCGCCCAGGCGGCGTCGATCGTCTCGGGCGGCGCGGTCAGCGTGGTGTCGACCGACACGAGCCGCTCCTGGGTGAGCAGCCGCCGCCAGGCCCCGAGCTGGCGGGCCGTCTCCGCGGCGGTCAGCTCGCCCTTGCGCGCAGCGATCGCGGTCGGTTCGCCCTCGCAGAGGATGACGAGGTCAGGACGACGCACCGTGCGCCGCAGCGGTCCCACGAGGGCGGCGACGCCGCCGGTGAGCCGGTACCGCACCGGGTCCACTGCCTGGTCGAGCCACCCCCGTTCCTGAACCACCGTGGTGCGGCGCGCCGCCCCGCCCCAGCCGCGAGCCGCGAACAGCTGGTAGCGACACCACCGCGCCCCGAGCGCCGCAAGCGAGCCCGCACCACTGTGGAGACGCCTGGCGTGCGGGTCGGCCACCCCGCCGGGCCGCACGACGGCCAACGGCTCCACGTGGACGTGCCGAACGCTCGACCCCTCCCGCTCCAGACGCTCCACGACGGCCCGCGCCACCGTGGACTTGCCGCTGCCGTCAGGACCTGCCACCACCACCAGCCTCACGGCCGGCGCTGCGCATGGTCGATGGCCTCGGCATACACGGCCTGCTGGGCCCGGCTCCAGGCCTCCGGGGACCAGTGCGCTTCGTAGGCACGGCGAGCATGCTCGCGGCCGGCAGCGCCCGAGTCGAGCACCCGGACGAGCGCGGCGCCGAGATCGGTGCCGTCGGCGAACACCGATCCGCACCCGTGCTCGGCCACGAGGTCGGCTCCGCTGCTTCCCGGCGGGCCACCACCGGGAGGCCGGCCTCGAGCGCCTCGAGCACGATCGTGGGCAGGCCCTCGAACCAGAGGCTCGGGAACACCAGGCCCACGTAGTGGGGCATCGTGGAACGCAGGTCGTCCCGCGGCACCGAACCGAGCAGCCGGATCGGGCGGCTCCCGACGAGGTCAGCGAGCAGCGGGCGCAGCGGGCCGTCACCGGCAATGTCGAGGGCCACGTCGGAAGGCCACTCGCGCACGAGCTGCTCGAACCCCTTCTCCGCCGAAAGCCGGCCGGCGGCGAGCCACGTCCGACCAGACGCTGGGGTCGAGGCGGTCCCGTGCGTGCGCCGCACGAACGGCGGCACGACGGTGAAGCGGTCGTCGAAGCCGTGGACGCGCTGGTGCACCCGCAGCGAGCGCTCCGAGATGAACACCAGGCGGTCGGCCCGGCGCACGAGCGGGTCGGCCCCGAACCCCCGCGACGTGCGCAGGGCGAGCGGCAGGGTGGCCGCCCGCGACCCTCGGTAGCAGCCGAACCGCACGCCCGCCCAGACGTCCCCGTCGGGACAGCGCGTGCACACCTGGCCGTCGCGGAACAGCAGGCCGTTGGCGCACAGTCGCCGGTAGTTGTGCACGGTGCCGACGACCGCACCACGCCACAGCTGCAGCCACCGTGACCCGAGGTTGGGGAACAGGTTGTGCACGTGCACCACGTCCGGACCGAAGCGCCGCAGGCGTTCGGTAGGATCGGGACCCCACCCGGTGGCGACGCGTACGCCGGCGCGGATCTGGTACCAGGGCAGCGCGCGCTCGGCGTCGGTGGACCGCGACAGCAGGAGCACCTCGTGGCCGTCGTCGCGGAGCTGGGCCCACTGATCCAGGACCACCTGGTTCTCACCGCTGGGCACGGCGGAGGAGTAGAAGCTGTGCACTAGCGCGACGCGCACGACGTTCCGCCCGCGGCCCCGCTCGGCACCCTCACGCGGCCGAGTGTATCGACGCTACGGCTCCACGAGCCTGTCGGCGATGTCGCGGTGGCCCTGGTCGTTGGGGTGCACGGCGTCGGCCAAGAACGAGGTGAGGTAGCCGGCATCGCCCTCGTGCGCGGCGAGCACGTCGAGCATCGGAACCCCCGTCCCGATCGCGAGGGACCGCAGGACGCCGACGTACGGATCCGGGCCCGAGCCGAAGTCGCCCCGCCTCGGCCCAGTCGCCAGCAGGAGCAGGCGACATCGCTGGGGGGGACAGAACGAGACGACATGCGCCACGGCCACCTGGTACCACGGCAGCGGCGTCTGAGCGGCGTAGTCGTTCGTGTACGTCGCGAAGATCACCACGTCGGGCACGTGCCCGACGATCGCGTCCACCAGGGCCATGGACTCGTCGGTGCGAAGGCGCGCGGTCCCGCCCCCCTGCAGCGAGAGGTTGTCGATGACGACATCCGGCTGGTGCGCCGGCACTGGTTCGGCGCCGCTGACGCTGACCGGCCCGTCGCGCACCGTGAGGGTCAGGGTGTGGCGCCCGGACGACAGGCTCCCGACCCCGAACGACCAGGGCCCGCGCGCCGGACGGGCCGGTGTCGGCGTGCGCGGCGATCCGTCGACCCGCACGTCCAGCGCGCCCGTGCCGGCCGGGGCGACGGCGACGATCCTGATGCCCACCCCGACGAAGCCGAAAGAGGCGGTGGCCCCCGGCTGGCCCACCACCGCGTACTGCGACGGGTCCGGCGCCCAGGATCCCGACATCGTCCAGGCGGTCGTGCCCTTGCGTGCCCCTGCCCGCCACAGGCCGACGAAGCCCGGCTCCACCTGAGCACCGTGGGCGGTGTGCAGAGCATCGGCGAACAACGCCGGCCAGCCTAGGGTTCCGGGCACGCTGGCCCCGATGCCCTCCGAGATCGAGTCACCCAGGATGACCAGCGTCGAGGCCTGCCCCGGCCGCTCGAGCTTGGCGACGGTCCCCGCCCACGCCGGCCAGTTCAGGTAGACCGATCTGCCGGCGGCGGCCGCGGGCGTAGCCGCTGGTGCGTTGTGCGCGAGAGCCGCGAGCGAGGCCACGAGCGCGACGAGCGCGAGGACCACGACGCCGATCAGGGCCACGCGCCTGGGGCCCCCTGGGGCGGCCGCGGGCACGGCCTGCCACCAGGACCACCCGCGGTGCTCGCTCACGCCTCACCCCGCCAGCATCGGGCGCCCGGACCGGACGCAATGGTCAGCCTATGCGGCGCCCGGCTAACCACCGCCGGTCGCTTACAGACGCTCCGCCCTTCCCTTCGCAAGGTGAGACCCGGTGGCCCCCCCTGGGCGCCACCGGGTCTCCGGGATCTGGGTGTCCTGCCCCCGTGGCGGGGGGCAGGACACCGCAGATGGTGCTGCTACCGCGGCGTGACGGTTACCGAACTACCCGGAGCGGCGTCCGGGTCACCGTGGTCGACCACGCGCTCCAGCCCACCGAGTTCGAGACTGCGATCCGGAAGTCGTAGGACGTTCCGGTCGTGAGCCCCGTGACCTGGTAGGTCGTCGCCGCGGGCGAGATGGTGTTGCTCACCGTGGTCCAGGTGCCGCTCCCGGTGACGCGGCGCTGGATGAAGTACGCCGTGAGCGCGGCGCCGCCGTTGCTCGACGGGGCCAGCCACGACAGGTTGACCAGCTTGGTCCCGACGACTCCCGCGAAGCTGCGCGGGGCCGTGGGAACGGTGATCGGCGCGGTCGGTGTGACCGAGGCCGACGTCGCCGACCAGGCACTCCAACCGACGGAGTTCTGGGCTGCGATCCGGAACTCGTAGGCGGTACCGCCCGTGAGGCCGGTGACCGTGTAGCTCGTGGCGCCGGCAGCGATGGTGTTCGACGCCGTCAGCCACGTGCCCGACCCGACCGCCCGGTACTGAATGAAGTTCGCCGTGAGTGCGGCGCCCCCATTGCTCGCGGCCGTCCAGGTCATGTTCGCCACACCTGCGCCGGGCGTGCCGGCCAGGCTGGTCGGCGCAGCCGGAACCGTGATCGGGACCGTGGGAGTCACGGGTGCCGACGTCGCCGACCAGGCACTCCAACCGACGGAGTTCTGGGTTGCGACCCTGAACTCGTAGGCGGTACCGCCGGTGAGGCCGGTGACGGTGTAGCTCGTGGCGTTGCCGGCGATCGAGTTCGACGCCTGCAGCCACGTGGGCGATCCGACCGCCCGGTAGTGGACCATGTTGGCCGTCAGCGCGGCACCGCCGGTGTTGGCCGGGGCCGTCCAGGTGAGGGGCACCTTGCCTGCGCCGACCGTTCCGGCCAGACCGGTGGGAGCGCCAGGGAGCACCGCGACGGTGACCTGGTTGGACGTGCTGCTCCCTGCGGCGTTCCAGGCGACGACGCGGTAGGCGTAGCCGGTGGTCCCGGCACCTGTGGCGTCAAGGTAGGTGACCTTGTTGGCGAGGGCCGCGTTGATCGTGGCCCACGTGCCGACCACACCGCTGTTGCTCAGCGGAGCGCGCTGCACGTTGAAGCCGACCTCGCCCTTCGGGCTGCCCCAGGTCGTGGGGTCGGCGTAGTTCACCGGGGTCCCATCGGTCCAGGTCAGCGAGGCGCCGCCGGTGCGGGTGAAGGTCAGGACGGGTGCGTCCGGCTTGGTCGTCGGCACCGTGAGGTCCTGCGGCCTCATCATGTCCATCTCTTCGTGGCTCAGGATGTGGCAGTGCCACACGTACTCCCAGCCGAAGTTGGTGACCCGGTTCGTGATCGGGGTCGCCGTGGCGTTGCCGTCGGGGAAGAGGTTGTTGAACCCAGCCTCTGTCGCCGTGGCGCCGCCAGCGGGGTTACCCCTGGCCCCGATCGGCATCATCGGGTTGAGCGGCCGGGTGCTGTTCGGCACGCCGAACGGCAGGGTCGGCTCGATCGGTCGGAGGGCCACGATCGTGTCCTCGAGAGGACTGATCCTGACGGTCTCCTTCCACCCGATCTCGTTGGGGAACGGTGGGATGACGATGTTGTCCCACGTCACCCGGTTGATCACCTGCACGTTGTAGAGGTGGAAGTGGATGGGGTGCGTATCCACGCCGTTGTGGGTGATCTTCCAGATCTGCGTGCCGTCCGTGCCCACGGAGATCGGCGTCACGTGCAAGCTGCTGGGCAGGTTGGTGGCGTCGAGGTTCTCCGTCGTGGGGTTCACGTACGGGTACAGCGTGATGTTCTGCAGGAGCGGGGTGGCACCTGGTGCCTCCACGCCGAGGTTGGCGGTCATCCGACCGAACTCGTCGAAGTTCGCCGAGTTCATCTCGTCGTGGATCGCCTTGCTCTTGAGAGGTATCCCGACTTGAGCGCCGTTCAACGTGTCGAACTTGAACGTGTCTCCCGTCGATCCGGCGTACGTCTGGTTCCCGTTGACGGTCATCGGGTCGAGGCCGCCCTGCTCGTCGATGCGCGCGAAGCCGTCGCACTTGGCCGACGGGCTGCGCGGGCTGTTGCAGTAGCCGCTCTGGACGAAGCTCGTGCCGTAGGCGGTGTTGTAGGCCGCCTGCCCGACGATGATCGGGTCGGAGCCGGACTCGAAGACGCCCGAGCCGTCGGTGTGGTGCGCGAACGCGCCCATGAGCGTGCCCATGCGGTCGGCCGTCGTGTTCGGACGGTCGAACGGGGTGGCCGGCGCCTTGGTCGACACCTTGACCTGCATGATCGTGCGGGTGTTGGGGCCGTACCCCGGCAGGGTCGGCTTGGCGAAGCCCTTCGCGCCGTCAGGCGTGAGGTCGGGGCCGCCGGTGTAGAAGTCGTACTGCGGCACGCGGGCCGGGTAGGCGGCGGGCGCGTCGTTGTACAGGATGAGGGTCTTCCCGCGGTACTTCGAGAAGTCCACGATGACGTCGGCGCGCTCGGCCGGAGCCAGGATCAGCGAGCCGTAGTCCACGTTGCCGACGTCGAACCGGGTCGGGTCGGTGATGTACGTGATGTCGTGCGCCGGGAGCACGGCCGGTGTGGCCAGGAAGCCGCCCTCGGTGCCGATCTGGATCCAGTCCGGGCCGGCCGGGCTCTTCGCCGTGTCGACGGTGGGCTGGACGACGGGGTCGGTCTGCGCCTTGGCCACCTCGTCAGCCTTCAGCGCGACTTCGCTGAGGGTGCCGGTGGTGGGGTCGGCCACGTACCACGACAGGTTCCAGAAGCGGTCGTTCGCCGCGTTCAGGATGCGGTAGCGGTACGCCTTGGGGTCGACGGTGGTGGTCGGGTAGACCACGCCGTTGACCAGCGGGGTGTCGTTGAACTGCTCCATGCCGACCGAGATGTTCGGCGTGCCCGGGATGGTCGGGGGCTCGCAGAACGGCTGGACGTTGGGGTCGCAGGTGGAGTCGAAGTACGGGTTGGCGATCGACTTGTACTTCGTGTCGGTGGCCGGCGGCCAGAACCACGGTCCGTAGAACCAGCGTCCGAACGAGCTCATGCCGGAGGGATCCGACGGGTTCTGGGCGGGCATGTAGACGTGCGCTGCCCAGATGCTGCCCTCGCCGCCCCACTTGGCGGTGTCCCAGGTGGGGTCGAGGTTCGCCATGGTCGCGGCCTTCGGCACGAAGGTCTTGTCCTGGACGACGAGCGGGGTGCCGACACCGAGGTCGGCGAACGCGCCGCCGGTGCCGAACAGCTTCTGCTCGGTGGCGTCGGTGACCAGGTAAGGAGCGGCCTCGCCGGCCATCACGTTGAGGCGGGTCACGCCCCACGCGTGGTCGTGGTAGAACATCAGCCGCGCGCTCTGCTGGTTGGTGTAGAAGAACGTCTCAGCGCCCGGGCCCGGGTCGGGCATGTCGGGCACGTTGTAGACGCTGACGCCCTTGGGGTAGTCAGTCGCCTCGCCGGCGGGGGTGACCCACTGGTGCGGGGTGCCGTCGGAGATCCACGGCGTGAGACCGCCGTGCAGGTGCAGGGTGGCGCGGTTCTCCGAGTAGCAGACACTCGGCTTCGGGGTCATGCCGCACGGCGGGTTGCGAACGCCGTCCATGACGGTGCCCTCGTCGGGCGCCATGTCCATCGGCACGCCGTTGGAGTCGAGGGTCATCGCGTTCGGGCCGGGGCCCGAGCCCATGAGGGTGCCGTCGACGGGCAGGAACAGGTCGCCGTCGCTACCGGTCGGGAGCAGGTTGCGGAACAGGATCCTGGTGGGCCGGTCCTTCTGCGCCACGATCGTCGGACCGAGGTACATGGGGTTGTCGACGCCGAGGTAGCCGCCGGCCACCGGGGTGGCCGCGCCGTTCGGGTCGACGCTGGCGTTCGTCAGCGGCACCTGCTTGCCCGGCACCGTGGTGGTGCTGATCTGCACGTAGCCGCGCAGGAGCGTGGCCGGGAGCTGGCTGCTGAGCTGCTGGCGGTACTGCACCAGGCCGATCTCGTAGTAGTCGGTGCCCGGGTAGGTGGTGGTGTCAGGCACGGCGACGGGGATGTAGTTGCCCAGGTTGTTCGCCGCTGTCGGGCCGAGGCCGGGCAGGGTGTCGACGAACTTCTTCAGGCCGGGGGTGAGGTAGCCGGAGCCGGCCGCCACCACGGTGATGCCGGTGACGCCGCCCAAGACCGACACGGTGGCCGTCGCGGTGGCGTCGCGACCGGTGCCGGGCGCGGTGTCGGAGATGTCAACGGTCGGGGCCGAGTCGTATCCGGCACCAGCGGTGGTGACAGCGATAGATGCGACGTTGATCGTGGAGGTCACGGTCGCTGCCGTCGTCGGGAGCACGTGCCCGGCGTCGTAGACCGTCACGGTCGGGGCGCTGGCGTATCCCGAGCCTGGATCGGTGATCTCCACGCCGGTGACCGAGCCGGCCGACATCGTGGCCGAGCCCTGGGCCTGGGTACCGCCGGGGCCGGTCGGAAGACCGAACTCGACGATGGGAGCGGAGGTGTAGCCCGAGCCGCCATCGACGAGGGTGACGTCGTCGACGCCGCCGTACGCCTGAGCGGCGGCGGGCGTGGTGACGACTCCGCCGCCGCTGAAGGTCACGACCGGCTGGGTGAACCCGAAGCCGTTCTCATTCACGGCAACGCTCGAGATGACGCCTGGCGAGATGATCGCGGTGCCCGAGGCGACGGCGGTGGGCGTCACGCCGGGCGAGGTGATCGCGACGTCGGGCGGGGCGGTGTAGCCCGAGCCGGCGCTGGTGATGGTGAAGCTGCTGATGCCGCCGGTCTTCGGATCGACGTTCGCCGTCGCGGCGGCGCCGGTGCCGCCGCCGTTCGTCAGGTCGACGACAGCGTTGGCGAGGGTCTGGGGGCTGTAGGCCCAGTTCGGATACGGCCCGAAGTAGTGCGGCACCTTGGTCTCGTCCGTCGGACTCGACGGCAGCCCTGCGGTGACCGCACGAGGTGAGGCGTTCGTGGCCGCGTTCGCGTTGATCATCGGGACGAACCCGAGCACCAACAGCGAACCGGCCGCCACGCCGATCGTGAGCTTCCTATACATCGGACCTCCTGGTCCCCTCCCCGACCGCAGGGGCGATCGGGCCTCCTTCGCCTCGCCGCGCAGGTGGACGCGGACAGAGGCCTCAAGAACGTTGTGAGCACGGGACGCCTGGTGGGCGCCACGGCACCAAACCGCTGGCTTTAACGTTCCTTTAGAATCCCGATGGTGTCCTGCTAACGGGGATCCCCCCTTCGGTCAGGGATGTGGGGTCGAAGGTCCCATGGCGCGGACATCTGGGACTTCTTGCCCGGATGTGACGCACGGCACCGTGAGACGATGCCGAAATGGCTGACAGGACCCGTTGGGCGCGCCTCGGCGCGCGCCTGCTGGCCGTGGTCGTGGCGGGGCTCGGGCTCGCCCTGGGCGCCGTCGCCGCCTCACCCGCCTGGGGCTGGGATGCCAACGACGTCGTGCAGGCACGCTTCGACCCGGCGACGGCCACGGTCGACCCCGGCTCCACCACCACGTTCGACCTCGTCCTCACCAAGGTCGACGGCACGCCGGGCCCCTTGGCCGCCGGCGAGGTCGTCCGCGTGTTCGTCAACCGCCCCGGCATCACGATCCAGAGCGGCTCCGAGACGGGCCGGGCGGTCGTGGTCAACCCGGGCGACCCCACCACGATCACGGTCACGGTGGCCCAGGGCGCGAACTCCTTCGTGCTCTTCGCCAGCGTGGAGAAGGACGGCTTCCCGCCGAACGGCGCCAGCCAGGCCAGCGTCACCGTCGCGGGCACGGGCGACGCGAGCAGCGCGAACGACGGCATGGGCGGCGGAGCCGCCACCACGCCGACGGGCGACGTGTCGGGGCTCGAAGCCGCCATCACCGCCGCCGTCGCGGTGCTGATCATCGCCTGCCCGTGCGCGCTCGGGCTGGCCACGCCGACCGCGCTGCTGGT
The DNA here is from genome assembly GCA_963778785.1 of uncultured Actinomycetes bacterium. Classification (GTDB taxonomy): domain Bacteria; phylum Actinomycetota; class Actinomycetes; order S36-B12; family CAIYMF01; genus CAVZVV01. The sequence continues at coordinate 70,608 of CAVZVV010000032.1, read as the reverse complement.
GGGCACCGGCCGCGGCGCGCAGATGGGCGTGCTGATCCGCGGCCCCGAGGTGCTCGAGAACACCCGCAAGATCGACACCATCGTGCTGGACAAGACCGGCACCATCACCACGGGCCGGATGCAGCTCGCGGCCGTCGCCGCTGCGGGTGCGTCGGACGAGGTCGTGCTGGCCCGTGCCGGCGCCGTCGAGCACGCTAGCGAGCACCCCGTGGCCCGCGCGGTGGCCGCGTCGGCCCAGGAGCGCACCGGGCCGCTCGCGTCGGTCGAGTCGTTCGCGAACCTGCGGGGGCTCGGCGTGCGCGGCGTGGTCGAGGGCACCGAGGTGCTCGTCGGTCGGCCCGCCTGGCTGATCGACACCCTGGCCCTGCCCGCCGACGCCGCCGCGTGGATGGCCCCGTTCGTCGAGGAGTGGCAGGCACCGTGGCGCCACGGTCGTGGGCGTCGCCTGGGACGGCGCCGTGCGGGGCGCCCTCGCCGTCGGCGACTCGGTCCGACCGACGAGCCGCGAGGCCATCGCCGAGTTCCGCCGGCTCGGCATCGAGCCGGTGCTCCTCAGCGGCGACAACGAGCGCACCGCACGTGCCGTGGCATCCGACGTGGGCATCACCGACGGTCACCGCCGAGGTGCTGCCCGAGGACAAGGTCGCGGTCGTCAAGGCCCTGCAGGACCAGGGCAAGGTCGTCGCCATGGTCGGCGACGGCGTCAACGACGCCGCCGCCCTCGTGCAGGCCGACTTGGGCATCGCCATGGGAAGCGGCTCCGACGTCACCGTCGAGGCCAGCGATCTCACGCTCGTGCGCACCGACCTGCTCGCGGCCGTCGACGCCATCCGGCTGTCGCGCAAGACGCTCGGCACGATCAAGGGCAATCTGTTCTGGGCGTTCGCCTACAACGTGCTGATGATCCCGCTCGCCGCTCTCGGATGCTCAACCCGCTGCTCGCAGGTGCCGCCATGGCGATCTCGTCGGCCTTCGTGGTGCGCCAACAGCCTGCGGCTGCGGCGCTTCCGCTCGATCACGGAAGGCCGGCTGCACCCGCGCCGGCCCGGGCCAAAGAACCGGTAGCCGTCGGATGACGGCTCGGCCCTGCCCAGCAGCACCGGCACCCAGACGGAAGGAGGCACCATGAGCACGCAGGCCGACCCGATCACGCCGGGCACCCCGAACCTCGACCCGGCGGCGCACAGCGTCGACCTCGCCGTCATCGGCATGACGTGCTCGTCGTGTGCCATGCGGATCGAGCGCAAGCTCAACAAGATGGACGGCGTCAGCGCCACGGTGAACTACGCCACCGAGACCGCCTCGGTGACGTTCTCCGACGCCATCACGGTCGGCGACCTCCTCAAGACCGTGCACGACACGGGGTACGAGGCGCTCCCTCCGGCCCCCCCGCCCCTTCCCGACGCCGTCCAGGACGACGACGACCGGTCGGCAGCCGAGATCGCCGGCGACGCCGAGGTCGACGACCTCCGCACGCGGTTCACGTTCTCGCTGGCCCTGGCCGTGCCCGTGCTGCTGCTGTCGATGATCCCCCCGCTCCAGTTCACGTACTGGCAGTGGTTGTGCTTCGCGCTCGCGAGCCCCGTGGTCTTCTGGGGCGCCTGGCCGTTCCACCGGGCCACCTGGCGTTCGCTGCGCCACGGCGCCGCCACCATGGACACCCTCATCAGCGTCGGCTGCCTGGCCGCCTATCTGTGGAGCACGTGGGCGCTCTTCCGCGGCGGGGCCGGCGTGCCCGGCTACAGCATGTCCGAGAGCCTCGTGCCCTCGTTCCAGCTGACCAAGCAGACGTCGGCGATGCCCGACATCTACCTCGAGGTGGCCGCCGCCGTCCCCGTGTTCATCCTGGCCGGCCGGTGGTTCGAGGCGCGGGCCAAGCGCCGCTCGGGCGCGGCCCTGCGCGCCCTGATGCACATGGGTGCCAAGGACGTGTGCGTGCTCCGCGACGGCACCGAGGTGCGGGTGCCCATCGCGGCGCTCGCCGTCGGCGAGCTGTTCGTGGTGCGCCCCGGGGAGCGGATCGCCACCGACGGGGTGGTCGTCGAGGGCAGCAGCGCGGTCGACGAGTCGATGCTCACCGGCGAGTCCGTTCCCATCGAGGTGGCCGCCGGGGGCGACGTCACCGGAGCCACCATCAACAGCGACGGCCGCCTCGTCGTGCGGGCCACCCGGGTCGGCGACGACACGCGCCTGGCGCAGATCGCGGCGCTGGTGCAGAAGGCCCAGTCGGGCAAGGCACCGGTGCAGCGGCTCGCCGACCAGATCTCTGCGATCTTCGTCCCTGTCGTCTTCGGGATCTCGCTCGTCACGCTGCTCGCGTGGCTGTGGATCGGCAGACGCTGACCCCCTGCTCCAGCCTGCTCCGGAGACGCCGCGCCCTCGGGCGTACCGTGCGTCCGTGAGCATCACGCGTCGGCTCCGACGCCCTCTGGTCGCTGCCGTCCTGCTCGTGGCTCTCGCCGCGTGCTCCAGCAACAGCGGCGGCGCGGCGCCAGCCACCACGGCGCCGCCCACCGGGTCGGAGTCGTCCACCTCGTCAGCCGCGCCGGCCCCGACGGGCTCGCCCGGGGCGAGCGGGGCCAACCTGCTCGAGTGGTGCGGCACGTACGCGAGCCTCGTCGACGTGCTGTCGCAGACGGGCAGCGACGCCGCGAGCGCGAAGGAGGCGCTCGGCTCGCTCGACCAGTTCGTCGCGCTGTGGCAGCTCAGCGTCTCGGTGGGGATGCTCAACCCGGACGAGGCCGCGGCCAACGTGCGCGCGGCGCAGGCCTACCGCGCCGTGGTCGCCCTCGTCGCCGGCGGTGCTTCGCCGGACTCGGCCGAGGTGCAGGCCGCCCGCGCGGCCCTGCAGAACCAGACCGACCTGGACCGCGAGCTCCTCAAGACGTCGGCGGCGAAGATCCTGGGCACCTGCGGGGGCCGCAGCGGCACGCCGTCGCCGACGTCGTAGGCCCGCACCCCCGCGCGCCGGGCGTCGTCGACGTCACCGCGTGGGTGTCGCCCCGGTCGATGCCATCGCGTCGGCGACCTGGACGGGCGCGTCGGCCGTGACGGTCGTGCCGTCGCTGAACCTGAACGAGAGCGCGACGGTCTGGCCGACCGTGACCGTGGGGTCCATCAGCATGACGTGGTAACCGCCCGGCTTGAGCACGAGCTGCCCGCCGGCCGGGATCGGCACCTCGGCCACCTGCGTCATCTGCATCTCGCCGCCGACCATCGTGGTCTCGTGCACCTGTGCGGCCTTGGCCACCTCGGCCGGCACCGCCACGGCGGTCAAGCTGATCGCCTTCGTGCCCCGGTTCGAGATGGTCGCGAAGGCGCCGGTCTTGGCGGGCACCGTGGGCTCGTTCACGCGCGCGTCGGTCACGACGATGCTGCCGGCCGAGGCCGCGCCCGACGCGCTGCTCGAGCTGGAGCCGCAGCCGGCCAGCCCGGTGGCGGCGAGCACGGCCGCCACCCCGAGCATGGACATCCGGCGCGCCACCGGTGTGGGCCTGGTGGAGACCATGGCAGTACCTCTTCGACGGTCGTGGTGCGAAGTCGTGGGGTCGAGCCGGCTGACGCCAAGGGGCCGGAAGGGACCACCCCGCGCCGAAGGGTGAGGGGATGGGGCGCGGGGTGGTCAGCCGGCGGCGGCCACCGGAGGGCCGCGTCTGCGCATGCTGTGCGTGAGCAGCGTCGTGCGTCCGCCGGGTGGCTCCCAGCTGACCGGACGCCGCGGCGTGAGCCCGGGCACCGCGAGCGGCACCAGGGAGGCGAGTCGGGCCGGAGACGACGACAGCAGCGACATGAGCCGCAGCAGCAAGGTCTCGCCGTACCGCAGGACGAGGGCGGCCAGGATCGCGGCGGCGACGTGGCCGACCACCATGGGCGTGCTCAGCCCGATGGCGTCGGCCGTCGTCTGGACCGCGCCGGGCGGGTCCGCCATGCCTGCCATCGCGGGCATCTCGTCCGACGTGGCCGGGGCGGCGCCCGGCGAGCAGGCGAACTCGAGGACGAGGTGGACGGCCAGCTGGCCGAGCAGCAGCACCGCGAGCAGGCGGCCGAGGGACAGCTCGCGGCCGGCCAGCGCGCAACAGCCGAGCACCGCGGCGGCGACCACCCCCGCGACCACGGCCGGAGCGGCGGGACCGCCCGCCTGCGTGTGCGCTCCCAGCGAGAGCGCGACGACGACCAGGCCCAGGACGCCGCCGCGCAGCAGCCGCAGGGGGAGCGTCATCGCGCACCCCCGTCTCTGTCGGCGCCGAACCCGTGGCGCACCACGGCGTCCCCCTAGTGTCACGCCGCGGGCGGGTGGCTGTCCGGTCGGGAGGATGCGCCGAACGGCCGAACCTGCCGGGACCTTGTACCTGCGCGGCCGCGAGCCAGTCGCGCCGCGCGCGGGCCGCGGCCCGTCCGTCCCCCGCCGGGCCGAGCAACGGGGGGGAGTGCCGTGGCACGCTGGCACGGTGGCCCGCACCGACAAGGACGCCCGAGTGACGCTCGTCCTGCCGGTCACCGGCATGACCTGCCGCTCGTGCGAGGCCCGGGTGGAGCGCGCCGTGGGGAAGCTTCCGCGAGTCGCCGCAGTCACCGCCTCCTCGGTGCGGGGAGTGGTCGAGGTGACGTGCGACGGGCCCCCCGACGAATGCGCCGTGACCGAGGCGGTGGCCGGGTCGGGCTACGCGGTCGGCCGCGCTCCCTGGCTGAGCCACGACCGGGCCGCGTGGCGGACCGCGGCCGTGGCCCTCGTCCTCGTCGTCCTGCTGGTCATCGTCGCCGGGTCGCTGGGGTGGTCGCGCCTGTCGTCCGGCGTCGGCGACCTGGCCGCGGGCGGACTCGTCGTGGTCTTCCTCCTGGGTCTCGCGGCGGGGGTGTCCACCTGCATGGCGCTCACCGGCGGCCTGGTGCTCGCCGTGTCGGCGGCCCACCGGGCCCGGCTGGACCGGGAGCACCCGGGTGCCGACCCGGGGGCGCGCGAGCGGCTCCGCCCGGTCGTCGTGTTCAACCTCGGCCGGGTCGTCGGCTTCGCCGCCCTCGGCGCCGTGCTCGGGGCGGTGGGGGCCAGCATCACGATCCCCACCTGGCTGCTGGCGGCCATGATGCTCACGGTCGGCGTCGTCATGGGGGTGCTCGGCGTCCGGCTGACCGAGCTGTCGCCGCGCATGGCCGGCTGGAGCGTCACGCTGCCGTCGTCCTCGTCCCGGCGGCTCGCGCTGGACCGGAGGGCCGAGCACGGCTACTCCGACGTCCGCACCGGCCTGCTCGGCGCAGCGACCTTCTTCCTGCCCTGCGGCTTCACCCAGGCTGCCCAGGTGTTCGCGCTCTCCACCGGGTCGCCCGCGTACGCCGCGGCGATCATGGGCGCGTTCGCCCTCGGGACGGCTCCCGGCCTGCTCACCCTCGGCGGCCTCCCGGAGGTGCTGCCGACCCGGTCGCGGACCACGATGCTGCGGGGGCTTGGCGTGCTCGTGCTGATGTTCGCCGTGGTCAACGTCGCAGCCGGTCTGCGGCTCGCGGGCGTCGACCCGGCGCACCCGTTCGGGCAACCACCCGTGTCGGCCACGGCCACCAGCAACGTCGACGTCACGCCCACGCGCCAGACGCTCCACACCCGGCAGGTCGCCGACGGCTACCTGCCGGTGAGGTCGGTGGTGTACGCGGGCACCCCGGTCCGATGGGTCATCGACTCGGCCGACCCGCAGTCCTGCGCGGTGGAGCTGAGAGCCCCGTCGGTCGGGGTGAGCCTCCGGCTCACGAAGGGCGAGAACACCGTGGACATCCCGGCGCAGGACCCCGGAACCATCGCCTTCTCGTGCTCGATGGGGATGTACGGCGGGACCATCAGCGTCGTCCCCGCCCCACCCCCCGCGTCACTGCCGTGATGGTCGCTTCCCGGCCGCGGAGACGACCACGGCGGCAGTGACGTGGGGGACGAACGGGGGCGGCGCTGTTAGCGGGGGTCGTCGAGCAGGGTCAGGAGGTAGTCGCCGTACCCGCTCCTGAGCAGCGGCTCGGCCAGGGCGCCGAGCTGGTCGTCGTCGATCCACCCCTGCCGCCATGCGACTTCCTCGATGCAGCCGACCTTCGTGCCCTGCCGCTGCTCGAGCACCCGCACGAAGTCGCCCGCGTCGTGCAGCGTGAGGAAGGACCCCGTGTCGAGCCACGCCGTGCCGCGCGGGAGCACGGTGACGGCCAGTCGTCCCTCGCGCAGGTAGTGCTGGTTGACGTCGGTGATCTCGAGCTCGCCCCGCGCGCTCGGCCGGATCGACCTCGCGACGTCGACCACGTCGGCGCCGTAGAAGTAGAGCCCGGGTACCGCGTAGGAGCTCTTCGGCTTGGCCGGTTTCTCCTCGATGGAGAGCACCTGGCCGCCGGGGGCGAACTCCACGACGCCGTACTCGCTCGGGTTGGCCACGCGGTAGGCGAACACGTGGCCGCCGTCCACCGACGTCAGCTCGGCGAGCCGGGTACCGAGGCCGGGGCCGTAGAAGATGTTGTCGCCGAGGACGAGTGCCGCCGAGCCCCCGTCGAGGAAGTCCGCGGCCAGCAGGAACGCCTGCGCCAATCCCTCCGGCCGGTGCTGCACCACGTACTCGATCCGCATGCCCAGGTCGCCGCCGTCGCCGAGCAGGCGGTGGAAGGACGCGGCGTCCTCGAGCGTCGTGATGACCAGCACCTCGCGCATCCCGGCGGCCATCAGGGTGGACAGCGGGTAGTGCACCATCGGCTTGTCGTACACGGGCAGGAGCTGCTTGCTCACGCCGCGCGTGACCGGCCACAGCCGAGAACCGGTTCCCCCGGCCAGGATGATCCCGCGCATCCCCCGAGGATAGGGCTCGCCCGTGCTGCCCCTCCGCATGGCCTCGCGGCCAGCTACTGCGGCGGCTCGGCGCTGCTGTAGACGCTCGCGTCGTTCACCTGCGGCGCTGTGCCGGCGACGGCCTTGGCCCACATCGCCACGCCCAGCTGCTGGGCGTTGTACTCCTCGCGGCCCCCGGCATACGGGTCCTCGGGCGTCACCGGGTCGTACGATCGACCGTCGGCGAACCTGGCCTGCAGGGCCCGCTGGGTGCGCACGTGCAGATCGAGGAACTGCGCCGACGAGAGCAGACCGGGTGCCGCGGGGTCGACCGCGAGGGCGGCCGCCTGCGCGTCGGTGGCCACCCAGATGCCTCGTCGGGCCGAGCCCCAGCTGGTGCCGTCGGGGTAGTAGATCGATCCGTCGGTCTGGTACACCGGCCCGCGCGGGTCGGGTGCGGCCGGGAAGGCGTCCGCACCGAAGGTGACCGTCCGCAGCGCGGTGTACGTGGCCGCACCGTTGGTCCACAGGGCCAGCGGCACCGGCCGGCCGCCGGCGCGCAGGGCGAGCGCCGAGGTCCAGTTCTGCGCGATCGCCGCCATGTAGTCGGGGTTGAGGCGGTCGTGGTTGATGACCGTGGCGTCGTCGTTGGCGTTGGTGCCCCGCAGGAACGCCGCTGGCGAGATCCCGTTCACGGGCGTGGTCAGGAGCAGGTCGGCCGGTCGCGAGAACGACGCCACACCCCGCTGCACGAGCGCGGCCCGCCACCGCGGGGCCGAGGAGTTGGTGGGCATCATCGCCGCGGCCAGGGCGAGCACCATGCCGTCCCACGACACGTTCTCGGCCGAGGTGTCACCGGCGCGGGCGGGCGAGACGAACGCGCCCGACCGGTCCTTCCAGTACTCGATCGGGCGCAGCAGCACCCGCTGGGCCTCGTAGGCCACCATGGCGGCCACGTAGCCGCGCACCTGCGGGGGCTGGCGGCTCCACGAGTACCAGGCGGCCGTGCCGGTCACGAAGGCCCACAACGCCGTCTGCACGCCGTTGCCCCACCCGCCCGGGGTGACGCTCAGGTGCTGGCAGGACACGCTGCGGACCCACCAGTCGACATACCCGTCGGCGACCGCCGGGTCGACCGCGGGCGCGGCCGGCGCCGCGTCGGCCGGGTCGGCGGGCGCATCGAAGGCCCCGGTGGCGCGGGCCAGTGCCACCGCGAACGCCGCGTTGCCCGGCCTCCGCACGGCGTACTCGACGTACCGGTTGTCCAGGGTGAGCACATCGACGTACGACTTCCAGCGCTGGCCGGCCATCCGGGTCGTGAGGTCGTCCCGCACGAGGAAGCGGGCCGCGTCACGGGTGGCACCACGCACGAGCGACCACGTGTCGGGGGCCGCCCCCCCGGTGGGAGGAGTCGGCCGCACGAGCGGCACGGGCGCGACCACCGAGGCGGCGAGCAGCGCCTGACCGCGCGCGTACCGGGGGCTCGTGGTCAGGCACCGGCCGGGAGCCGCGTCGCGGGGGGCGGGCGCGGGCAGGGGCACGGCGTCGGCCGGCAGGGCGAAGGCCATCGTCGACACCGACCGCGTGCTGCGCCACGTGCGCAGCAGCAGCCAGCTCGCCCGCTGGCGCACCACCCCGGGCGTCCACTGCCCGTCGCCGTCCCAGTCGCCGGCCACGGGGATGTCGCCGGCCACCCCGTACGCGAGGGCGAGGGTCCGGGCCGTCGTGGTGGCGCTCGCCCGGACGACGACGAGCGGCTGGGCGGCCGCGGCGGCCGACGGCGTCGAGCCAGCCGGCACGGGTGGGGTCACGGCCGCTGCCGGGGGTGCCGGCGAGTCGGGGCTCTCGGGGGTCGCCGGGAAGGCCACGGGGCCGGCGGGTCGAGGCGCGCGTGCGCCGGCGGGAACTGGCACCGCTGCGGTACCCGCCGCGCGCCGCACCGGAGCGGGCAGCGTGGTGCCGGGCAGCACCCGGACCGAGGGCGAGAGCCCGCGCGGCAGGCTCGCCCCCGCCCCCAGGCGGAGGTACCACGTGATGCCGCGCACGACGCCGACGTCGAGACGTCCGTCGCCGTTCCAGTCACCGACGACGGGCCGATCACCCCTCGCACCGAACGCGACGTAGGCGTTGCCACCCTTGGCCAGCGCCCACCGGAACATCCCGGCGCGGAAGATGCCGACGTCCGACCGCCCGTCGCCGTCCCAGTCACCGACGACGGGGATGTCGCCGACCACCCCGCCGTAGGAGCGCAGCGGTACCAGGGTGGCCGGCCCGACCCGCTGGGCCGCGGTGCTCCACGTTCCGCTGGCGTACCGGCCGGGGGTGGCGAGGCCGTCGCCGTCCCAGTCACCCCAGACGGGGGTGCCCGCTCCTGGCACCTTGACCTGCGATCGCTGCCAGGGGAAGCCGGCGGGGGAGCCCACGAGCCACGCGCCCGACCCGGCGCGGGCGTAGCCCACGATGCTGCGGGTGGCGCCCTTGACCGCGGTCGGGACGGCGGGGACGGAGGCGGCCGCGGGGACGGGTGCGGCTGCAGCGGCCGGGCGGATCGCGGCGGCGGCGGGGACGACACCGGCACCGCCGAGGGCCACCGACACCGTGACAGCCGCCAGGGCGGCGAAGGGGGTGGCTCTCACGGGCCTTACGGTACGACGGCGCCGGCCGAGCTCCGACGGGCCTCGACGACGGCGCGCGCCGCCGCGATCAGGACCCGGGCCCGCTCGTCGAGCCCGTGCAGCCGGCGCACCCGGGCAGCGGTGCGGCGGCGCTCGGCGGCGGCGGGCCAGCCGTGCCGGGCGCCCTCCTCGGTGAGCAGGCCGGCGAGGGTGGCGACGTCGCCGCGCGCGTACGTGCGCACCGACCCGCCGAACAGGGCCCCGACGCCGCCGGGCACCCCCGCGACCTCGTCGCTGAGCACCCGAGCACCGCACGCCGCGGCGTCGAACAGCCGGTTCGAGACGAAGCCGCCGGCGGCCATGTCGTCCCAGTGGTCGTTGAGCACCACCCGCGCGGAGCGGTACGCGGCGGGCACCTCCGCGTTCGGCAGGTGGCGTCCGGCCACGGCGAGGTCGGGAAGCACCTCGTCCCATCCCGCGCCGTACACCGTGACGTCCGCGCCGGCCGCCAGCGCGTCGTCCAGCACGGGGCGGCGCACGTGCCGCGAGTTGCCGACGAACAGCGCCTGCGAGGCGGGCCCATCGGCCTTCCCCGGGCCGAAGCGGTCGGTGTCGGTGCCCTGCAGCAGCGGGAGCACCGGGATCCCGGTACGGGCCGAGGTCTGGGCCGCCCAGCGCGGGCCGGCCGCCACGACGAGGTCGTACGCGGCCAGCTCGTCGTCGGCGACGAGCTCGGGGTGGGAGATGACCCACAGGATGGCCACGGCGTGCTCCGGCGGGTCGAGCCGCTCGAGGCCGCGCAGCACCACGGCCACGTCGACCGCGGCCAGGCCCGCGCGGTCGACGGTGTCGCGGTAGTCGACGCCGGCGGCGCGGCCGTGCCGGCGCAGAGCGGCGGCGAGCCCGCGGGCGTAGTGCAGGTCGCCCCACCCGTCCCTGGCCCCCTCGAACGGCACCGGCGTGAGCACCGACCAGCGGGCCAGGCCCTCGTCCGTGGTCGGCTCCGCGGTGAGGTCGGCGGGCCGTACGGCGGTGCGGGCCGGCTGCCACGGCTCGTCCGAGAGCGCCGGCACCGGCACGACCGCCTCGACCAGCGCGGGCCATCCGGTGCGGAGGTCGGCCAGCCCGCGGGCCAGCGCGGGGAGCAGCGCGAGCGGCTCGTCGCGCACGGCCGGGTCGAGCCGCTCGAGCGCGACGACGAGCTCGGACCTCCGGGCCGCCAGCACCTGCCCAGCCGGGCGGCGGCGCACGAACGGGTCGGGCCACGGGCGCACCGGGCTGACCGGTTCGGCGAACGGCACCGGAGGGTCGCAGAGAGCGCGCACGAGCGGGTCGACGGCGGCCACGAGGCGCTCGGGGTCGTCGAGGGCGCCGTCGAGGAGCACGACGACGTCGGCCGCGAGAGCGCCCACCGCGCGGACGAGCCCGACGGCCGTCGCGGTGACGACGGAGGCGGCGGGGTGGCTGCGGGCGAGGGCCTCGACGAGGGCGGGCTCGGGGTCGCGGCCCACCCGGACCACGGCGACGTCCGACGCCGTCGTCGGCGCTGCCGACACCGGTCTCAGCCCTTCGCCGCGACGAGCAGCACGCGGTCCATCCGGGCCTTGGTCAGCACGGGGGTCGCGGTGCCGTCGGCCCCCGTGACGGTGACCGAGAGGGTGGGCTCGTTCAGCACCGGCTGCGGGTCGGCCGCGAGCCGGTAGCCGTCGTTGGCGAACGTGCCCGCGGGCAACGAGTACGCCACCTCCACGTCGCCGGACTGGTTCGGCCCCAGCCACCCGACCGTGCGGTAGAACACGCGGCCCAGGCCGTCGTGCCAGCGCTTGGGCTTCTCCCAGCCCGGGGGCGTGGTGACGACGACGTTCGTCGCACTGTTCGGCACGTAGATGAACCACGCGCTCTCGTTCCAGTTGGTCGTGTACCCGAACTTCTTCTGGTTGCCGAGGTCCGGTGGCGTGGCGTTCGTGACGTGCAGGCGCTGCGTCACGTCGGCGCCGCCGCCGCCGGTGAGCGTCGCCGCCACGGTGATGGTGCGGCGCGAGAACGCGTCGGTCTTGGACGCGTTGCCGTTCTGGGAGAACCAGGCCACGTGGTCGCCCGTCGGCGAGCTCACCAGGCCGCCGAAGCCGACCTTCTGGATGGTCGACTGGAGGGTGGGGTCCTGCATGTGCAGCTGCAGGTGGCGGGCGGGCGCGACCGACGCGAGCGCCTTGAGCACCGAGAGGCTCTCCCCGCCCTTCTTGACCCGCGCGATGATGGCCCGGCCGAGCTCGTCGTTGACGCTCTGGCGCTCGAGCGGGTCGTTCGCGTAGTCGCGGTACGACCGCACCAGCTTCTCCACCAGGTCATCCCCGGTGACGGTGCCGAAGCCGACGGTCTCGACCGGCCCCGTCGCCTTGAGCACGGCGGCGAGCGCGTCGGTGTCGATCGCGATCACCCCGTCGACCGGCTTCTTGCCCGAGGCGGGCCACGCCCGGGTGAGCTCCTCGCCGGCGAGCCGGAAGTCCGGGTGCACGTTCGCGTTCACGAACCGGCTGTACTCGTCTCCCGTCGGGAAGGGCGGGTCGGTGACGTGCTGCCAACGGACGCGGGAGTTGCCCGGCAGGATCTCGGTGCTGATCTGGCCCTGGTCGCTGATGGAAAGGGCCCCCTTGTCGAACGTCAGCACCGCCACCGACAGCGGTGCACCCCCGCTGGCGCGCAGCTCGGTGGGGTTGAGCACCGCGAGCAGGTACCGCTTGGGGGTCGTGGCCCCGAGCGCCGCGGGCACGAGGGGCATGGCCGGGGCCAGCTTGGCGAACGTGGCCTGCAGGGGCTTGGTCTGGGCCAGGGCGTCGTCCCGCGCCTTCGCCATCGATGACGTGCCCGGGAACGTGCCCTGCACCTTCTCGAGGGAGGCCACCGCGGCGTCCAGGGAGCTCGCGGCCCCCTTGACCTGCTCGGTCAGCTTCGTCACCCGGGGTAGGTCCACCGCGCCCTCGGAGAACAGCTTCTTCCCGCCGTCCTTGCCCGCTGCGGCCGCGTAGATGGCCACGAAGTCGCCGGAGGCGCTCACGAGGTCGTCGGCAGCGTCGACCAGGTGGTCGACGTCGCGCACGGGCGCGCTGATCACGGGCAGGGCGCCGGCCAGACGCAGCGGGAGCACCTGGGAGGCCGAGCGGGCCGAGTCGACCGCGGACCGAGCCTGCGCCACCGACGTGCGCGCCTTGCCGACGTCTCCTACCTCGAGCGCGGCCTTGGCCGCCGTGATGCTCGCCTGCGCGGTGGAGGCCTCGGCCTGGATCGTCCGGGCCGCCCGGACGCTGACGAGCCCCGCCACCCCCACGGCGACGAGGAGCAGGAGCACCACCGCAGCCGTGATCCAGGGCCAGAGCCGCCGGCGGCGCCCGGACGACGGCCCCGAGCCCGGCCGAGCCCCGGCCCGGCCGTCGCCGCTGCCCGCGGGTGTCGGGGTCTGGTCGGACGGGGTCACGCGGCGGCCTCTCGGTCGGGACGCCGGTCCCCGGTCGAGGGCGGCTGCAGGCGGGCGGCCCCGCACGAGCCACCCCTAGAGAGACGATGATGACAGCCGACCCGTTCCTTCACTCACCGTGGCCGGGCCAGGGCGTCGCCGAGGTCGGCGGACCCGGCCGGCGGCGCTCGGGCGTCACTTGAGCAGGCGGCTCATCCGCCGGTCCGACAGCGGCTTTCCCTCGGTCTGGCAGGTGGGGCAGTACTGCAGGCTCCGGTCGGAGAACGACACCTCGCGCACGACGTCGCCGCACGCGGGGCACGCCTGGCCGGTGCGTCCGTGCACCCTCATCCCGGCCTTCTTCTCCGCCTTGAGGGTGCCGGTGCCCTGGCCGACCGACCTGGCCACGGCGTCGGTCAGGGTCTCGACGATCGCGGTGTGCAGCGCCTGCACCTGCTCGTCCGTGAGCTTGTCCCCGGCGGCGAACGGCGACAGGCGGGCGACGTGCAGCACCTCGTCGGAGTACGCGTTGCCGATGCCGGCGATGGTGCCCTGGTCGCGCAGCACCCCCTTGATCTGCCGGCCGCCTGCCGCGCGCAGGATCTCGGCGAGGGCCGCGACGTCGAAGGCGGGATCCAGCGGCTCGGGGCCGAGCCGTCCGATGCCGGGCACCTCGTCCGGGTCGTGCACGACGTAGACGGCCAGACCCTTCTTCGTCCCGGCCTCGGTGAGGTCGAAGCCGCCGGCCAGCTCCCCCTCGGCGGTGATCATCTGCACCCGCAGCGCCAAGGGACCCTTCCCCGGTCGCGTCGGGCCGGCCGGCAGCTCGTCCCGCCAGGTGAGCCAGCCCGCCCGAGCCAGGTGGACTGCGAGCCAGGTCGGGGTCCCGTCGTCCCCGAAGTCGACCAGGAGGAACTTGCCCCTCCTCGTCGCCCCCCGCAGCACCCGGCCCTCGAGGGCATGCAGCGGGGGGTCGAAGGTCTTCAGCGCGCTGATGGCCGCGAGGTCGACGCGCGCCACGCGCAGGCCCGCCCTGGCGTCGAGGAAGGACGCGAGGGCCTGCACCTCCGGCAGCTCCGGCACCCGCCCATCCTGCCGCCCCGTGCCGCGCCGTGGTGCCCCACGTCCAAACAGCCCGACGAGTCCCACCCCTGCCGGGAGTCGCGCATTCGGTCTCGGGCGCCACGGCCAGCGGTTAGCCTCCCGGCAGGGAGTGGTGCGCCGTGATCTGCGTCGCGTGCGGGGTCGAGAACGAGCCGGGCCGCAAGTTCTGCAGCGAGTGCGGCGACCGGCTCTCGGCGGCCTGCGCGGCGTGCGGTACCACCAACGCGCCCGACGCGAAGTTCTGCGGGGAGTGCGGTGCCCCCCTCGGGGGCCCTTCGGCTGCGGCCGCGGCCCCGGCGAACCCCCAGGCGACGGAGCGGCGGCTCGTCTCCGTCCTTTTCGTCGACCTCGTCGGGTTCACCCCGTTCTCCGAGGCGCACGACGCCGAGGACGTGCGGGCGATGCTGGGCCGCTACTTCGACGAGGCGAGCGCCGCGGTCGCGCGGCACGGAGGGATCGTCGAGAAGTTCATCGGCGACGCCGTGATGGCCGTGTGGGGCACGCCCGTGGCGCACGAGGACGACGCGGAGCGCGCGGTGCGGTCGGCCCTCGAGGTCGTCGACCGGGTCGAGGCCCTCGGCCACGAGATCGGCGAGCCGCTGCGGGCCCGCGCCGGCGTACTCACGGGCGAGGCGGTCGCGGCGCTCGGCGCCGTCGACCAGGGCCTGGTCACGGGAGACCTCGTCAACACCGCGTCGCGGCTGCAGTCCGCGGCCGCCCCGGGCACCGTGCTCGTCGGCGAGCGCACGTACCGGGCAGCGTCGGCCGCCATCTCCTTCGAGCCGGTCGAGCCGCTCGCCCTCAAGGGCAAGCAGGAGCGTCTCGCGGCCTGGCGCGCCCTGAGGCTCACCGGCGAGCGCGGCGGCTCGGGCCGTGGCGCCGCTCCCGAGCCTCCCTTCGTCGGCCGGGACGAGGAGCTGCGCCTGGCCAAGGAGCTCCTGCACGCCACCGGCCGCGACGACCGGCCCCGGCTGCTGCACGTCAGCGGGGTGGCCGGCATCGGCAAGTCCCGGCTCGTCTGGGAGCTGCGCAAGTACACCGACGGCCTGACCGAGGACATCTTCTGGCACCAGGGCCGCTGCCCCGCCTACGGCGACGGGATCGACTTCTGGGCCTTCGCCGACATGGTGCGACGGCGGGCCGGCATCGCGGACTCCGATCTCGACGACGTGGCGCGGGGCAAGCTCGCGGCCTGCCTGGAGAGCTTCGTCGCCGACGCCGACGAGCGCAGCTGGCTCGAGCCCCGGCTGGGGCACCTGCTGGGTCTGGAGGCCGCACCCGCGGGCGACAAGGACGAGCTGTACGGGGCGTGGCGCCGCTTCGTCGAACGGGTGGCCGAGCGGGGCACCACGGTGCTGGTCTTCGAAGACCTGCACTGGGCCGACCCCGGTCTGCTCGACTTCATCGAGTCGCTGCTGGAGTGGTCGCGCACGTCGCCGGTCCTGGTGCTCACGCTGGCCCGGCCCGAGCTGTACGAGCGTCGTCCCTCGTGGGGGGCCGGGGTGCGCTCGTCGACGGGGCTGCATCTGGAGCCGCTGGCCGACGAAGCCATGGCGGCCATGGTGGCCGGGTACGTCGAGGGGCTCCCTGCGGCCGGGCTGGCCCGCATCGTGGCGCGGGCCGAGGGCGTGCCCATGTACGCCGTCGAGACCGTCCGGATGCTGGCCGACCGGGGGGTGCTCGAGCAGGACGGCAGCGCCTACCGGATGGTCGGCGACCTCGGCGGCGAGCTGGACATCCCCGAGACCCTGCAGGCCCTGGTGGCCGCGCGCCTCGACGGCCTCACCCCCGCGGAGCGCGTGCTCGTGCAGGACGCGTCCGTGGCCGGGCACAGCTTCACGCTCGAGGCGGTGTGCACGGTCGGGGGGCACGAGGCGGCCGACGCCGAGGCCACGCTCCGGGCGCTCGTGCGCAAGGAGGTGCTCGACCAGGACGCCGACCCGCGCTCCCCGGAGCGCGGTCAGTACCGCTTCGTCCAGGCGGTGATCCAGGAGGTGGCGTACGCGACCCTGAGCAAGGTCGCGCGCCGAGGCAAGCACCTGGCCTGCGCCACCTGGTTCGCCGCCCTCGAGGAAGACGACCTCGCCGGCGTCGTCGCCAGCCACTTCCTCGAGGCGTACCGCGCCGAGCCGGCCGCGCCCGACGCGGCCGAGGTGGCCGGCCGCGCGCGACGGTGGCTGCGCCGGGCCGCGGAACGGGCCTCGTCGCTCGGCTCCCAGGAGCAGGCCGAGGCGTACGCCACGACAGCGCTCTCGCTGGCCGACGACCCGCTGGAGCGGCAAGGGCTGCACCTTCGCGCCGGGCTCGCCGCCGCCTTCGCCGGCCACGTCGACGACGCGATGATGCACCTGCGCGAGGGCCGGCAGCCAGGGACCTTCCCGGAGAACCTCGACGCCGAGATCGCGCTGCTGACCCAGCTGTCGCGGTCGTCGCCCGCCCTCGCGGACCTCGCCGTCGTGCACGCCGGGCTCCGCGACCTGATCAACCGCTATCCGGCGATCCCGGAGGCGCCGCGTTCGGTCGTGCTGTCCGCCCTGGCGTCCGCGGCTGGCCACGAGGGCCGCACGGACGACGCGATGCGCTACTCCGACGAGGCGATCATGCTGGCCCAGCGGTGGCCCGACGAGCGGGCGCTGCGGGAGGCCACCGCCGCGAGGGCGCTGGCGCTGCGCCTGGCCGGACGTCGGTTCGAGGCACAGCTGCTCTACGAGAGCTACGTGGACCAGGCCGCCCGCAGCGGGAGCACGTTCGAGCAGGCCTCCGCCTACATGCTGCTGGGCGTCTTCCTCTACGAGGAGGATCCGCGCGGGGGCGTCGAGGCGTCGCTCCGAGCCGCGGAGCTCGCCGACATCGCGGGCGTGCGGCCCCTGCAGGGGATGGCCCTGGCGAACGCGGCCGAGGGCGCGGTCGACGTCGGCGACTGGGACGTGGCCGAGGGTGCCCTCGAGCAGGCCGACGCCATCGACTCGGCGGGGTACGAGGCCGACGGGAGAGTGCTCACCCGCTGCATGCTGCTCGCCCACCGCGCCCGGTCCGACGAGGCCAGGGCGCTGCTCGACGACCTGCGGGCGCGCCGTTGGGACGCGTGGGCCGCGGTGCAGATGCGCAGCTGGTACGTCCGGGTGAACGGGCTGTGCCTCCTGCTGGCGGGCGACGACCGGGGGGCGGCCGACGAGGCCCGGCGCCTCGTCGACGACTTCGAGCCCGACGCGAATACGTCCGGCGGCCTGTGGCTGGCCGGCGCCGCGGGCGCCGCCCTGCGCGACGCCGACGCCATCGACCGGTTCGTCCAGGGAACGGCCTCGCTGGGCGGACCGTGGGTGGAGCGCTCCCGGCGCACCCTGCGGGCGGGCGCCGACGCGATCGGCGGCGGGCCGGACGCGCCCGCGGCTTTCGACGCCGTGCTCGACGAGTGGTCGTCCGCCGAGCTCCCGCTGGACCACGCGATGGCCACGCTCGTCGCGGTGCGCGCGCTCCCGTCCACGAAGCCGCCGGCCGGGCACCTGGCCCAGGCGCGCACCTATCTGGACGGCCTCGGCGGCGTCGCCCTGCTCGCGCTGCTGGACGAGGCGACGATCCGGCGTACGTGAACTGCTGCGGCTCAGGCCTTTCCGAGCGCAGCCGCCTCTTCCCAGAGCTCTTCACGCACGTCCGGGTGTGCGGCGTTCTCGATCAGCTCGCGGGCCTGCTCCTTCTCAGAGTTGCCGAACACCTTGGCCACGCCGTGCTCGGTGACCACCGCAGAGTGCTGGAAGCTCGTCACCGGCTCGTCGATGAGCGGCACGATGGTCGAGCAGTTGGCCTTGGGGTGCCACGACGGCAGGGCGATGAAGGCCTGGCCGCCGCGCGAGTGCAGCGCACCGACGATGAAGTCGGTGGAGCCGCCGAAGCCCGAGTAGATCTTGCCGTTGATCCGGCTGGCGTTGGCCTGCGCGAAGAGGTCGACCTGCAGGGCGGCGTTGACGCTCGTCATCTGCGGCTGGCGGGCGATCTGGCCGGGATCGTTCGTCCGCTCGGTACGCAGCATGCGGACGCGGCGGTTGAGGTGGACGAAGTCGTACAGCTCGCGGCTGCCGAAGACGAACGACGCGGTCAGCGGGATCTCGGGATCGAAGCAGCCCCGCCGGTCGAGCTCGAGCACGCCGTCGCTGAACATCTCGCTCCAGATGCGCAGCCCGCGGCGGTCGGTGAGCGCGGCGAGCACGGCGTCGGGCACCGCGCCGATACCGAGCTGCAGGGTGGAGCCGTCGGCCACCTCCGCTGCGATCAGCTCGCCGATGGTCCGGGCCATGTCTCCCAGCGGGGTCGGCGAGTGGCTCGGGATGTCCTCCTCGACCTCCACGAGGTAGTCGATCTCGTGCTCGTAGACCTGCGAGTCGCCGTACGTGTACGGCATCTGGGAGTTGGCCTGCGCGATCACGATGCCGCCTCGCTCGCGGCAGGCCTCGATCGCGGCGGGGAGCACGTTCACCTCGGTGCCCAGGCTCACCGTGTCGTGCCTCGGGACGCTCGTGTGCACCATCACCACGTCGGGCACGAGGTCGCGGCGCCACAGCACCGGCACCAGGCTCAGCCGGCACGGCACGTACGCCAGCCGCGGCGAGCGGCGCATGCCCGGGCCGACGAAGCAGGTCTCGAGCGTGACCCCCTCCCGGTCGGGCAGGCCGACCTGCGCGTTGAGGGCGTTCAACGTGTACGTCGGCACGGCGGCGTCGAACGTGGCCAGCAGCGCCTTCGGCGTGGCGAAGTTGCCCGACACCACCACGCGGGGGTTGTCCGGGATCGACGCCAGGATGGGGACCAACTGCTCGAGCGAGACCTTCTTCACGCCCCCATCCTGCCGCCCCCAGCCCCTCCCGTCTCGCCCCCCTCCCAACCCGCCCGCCCCCGCTCCCGCCGCTCCCGCCGCTCCGCTCCGCCCGCTCCCGCTGCTCCCGCTCCCGCATCAGGGTGCCCCCACGTCGAGTAGTTCGACATGAACTCCCCCAGGTGGGGCTTGGCCGGGTGCCCGCCCGCGCACCCGCGCACAGGTGACGCCCGCCGGGCGCTCGTGGCCAGGTGAGCCCCGATGCGCGATGGGCGCCCCCCAGGCACGTCCTGGCCCGGCATGATGGAGGCGTGTCCGAGCCATCCGCCCCCGGCGCCGACCCCTACGAGCCCGTCACTGCACTGCTCGTCGGACGGATCGGGATGGTGATCCGGCTGCAGGTACGCCCGGGCGGGCGGCCCGCCCTCCTCGACGCGTTACACCGCTACGCCGACGACCTCGCCGAGGAACCCGGCACGGAGATGTTCATCATCTCGGTCGATCCGGACGACCACGACCTCGTGTGGCTCTACGAGTGGTTCGCCGACGGCGACGCCCAGCGGGCACACCAGGCGTCCGGCGCCTTCGCCAGGATGGCCGCTGAGTTGTCTGACGTGCTGGCCTCGCCCCCTGGCGTCCTGCGGCTCGACCCGCTGCGCGCCTCGTTCCAGCGCAGCCTCATCCAGACCCTCGACTGAGCTCGCAGGGGGCCCCCACCCGTCGGGAGTCCCGATGGTTCGTTCCTGAGCGGTCGTGAGTCAAACCTGTCGATCTCACGCGGCGTCGCGAGCATCCTGGCCTCCCCACTCGCGGGCCCGATCGCGCAAGACTCGTCCGATCTCCCCCACCACCGCGTCGATGTCGTAGACGACCCGAGCACCCGGGAAGCGCAGCAGCACCAGTCCCTGCGCGACGAGATCGTTCTGCCTGACCAGGTCGGACCGCCACTGTGCCACCCCCCGGTGGTAGGCCTCGCCGTCGATCTCCACGCCGAGACGAAGCCGGCGCCACAGCAGGTCGACGAACCGGGGCCCGCGCGGCGTGTCGACGCGCCCGTTGAACTCCGGGAGGGAAGGTGCGCCCGTTCGATGGCGCGAAACGCCATGCCTTCCAAGGGCGATCGGCATCCGGCCTCCACTTCCTCGAGGGCCCGGGCCAACTCGCGACGACCACGCCGTGGCCCACACACCGCAAGCCCCCGGAGCACGCCGGAGGAGATGCCCCGCTCCCGGACGGCCCGCACGACGACGGCCCGCAGATCGACCGGGCCGAGCAGAGCGGACGAATCGACGACGGGCGAAGACGACACCCCAGCACCCCGCACACGGAACGGCCCCAGTGGGAGGCGACGTGGTTCGTTCGATGCGACGGAACCGCCGGTCCCGCCTCCCGAGGACCTCAGAACGCGCACTCTCGACCCCCGACGGGAGGGGGCTGCTGTTTCGACTCCCGACGGGAGGGGGCGCCGCACGCGGGGCCGACGTCAGGTCCAGGGGGGCCGGGGGTCGAGCCTGGTCGACACGCGGCCGGCGGTACGCCAGGCTCGGGCGACGGCGTCGGTGTCCTCCGGGGTGATGAGGTTGCCCATCACGCGCAGAGCCACTGTCATCAACCCGCGCGAGCGCATTCCCACCGGGCCCGCGGCGGGCAGCAGTCCGGGCACGGTGAGGAGCCCAGCGAGCCGGCGCGCGATCGAGAACGCCTCGCCGTACTCCGCACGGAGGGTGGCGGGCCAGGCCTCGCCCAGACCGGACGGGACGACACCGGACCGACGGACCCTGGAAAGACGCACACCCGACGAACGGACGCCGGACACCGAACCGACGCCGAACGCCGGCCCGAGGCCGTTCGGACCGACACCGGACGCCGGACCGACACCGGACACCGAACCGACGCCGAACGCAGGACCGAGGCCGTTCGGACCCACACCGACACCCGACGGACGGACACCGGACGCCCGACCGACACGGGACCCCGAACCGACGCCGGCCGGACCCAGGCCGGCCGCGGCGAGGGTGCCCGAGGGAGCCAGCGCGGGGGACGAGCCGGCGGTCTCGGACGAGAGCGCCTCGGCCAGGACCGAGACGACGAGGCGGCCGGTCTCGAGGCCGTAGTCGATGCCCTCGCCGTTGAGCGGGTTCACGCAGCCGGCCGCGTCGCCGACCAGCGCCCAGTTCGGCCCGGCGACACCGGACACCGCCCCGCCCATCGGAAGCAGGGCGGACCACGGCGCTCGCACCTCGCCGTCGAGGCCCCACTCGTCGCGCTGCTGGTCGGCATACACGGCCAGCAGACGGCGCAGATTGAGGTCGGCGGGGCGGCGGTCGACGGCGAGCGTGCCCACGCCCACGTTCACCTCGCCGTCGCCGAGCGGGAAGATCCAGCCGTAGCCCGAGAGGATCTCGCCCTGCTCGCCGCGCAGCTCGAGGTGGGAGGAGATCCACGGGTCGTCGCTGCGGGCGCTTTTGATGTAGGCGCGCGCCGCGACCCCGTACGCGGTGTCGCGGTGCCACTCGCGCCCGAGGAGCCGGCCGAGCTGCGACCGCGCTCCGTCGGCGACCACGAGCTGGCGGCAGCGCACCTCGAGGGTCTCCGCACCGTGCCTGAACACGACGCCCACCACGCGGTCGCCGTCGCGGAGGACGTCGACGGCGCGGGCACCCTCGAGCGGCACGGCACCCCACTCCAGGGCCACCTCGCGGATCCGCTCGTCGAGCTCGGCCCGCGGAGCCGCACTCCCGTACTTCGGCAGGCTGCCCCCGGGCCACGGGAGGTACAGGGTCTGGCCGAAGCCGGCCGCCCGCAGGCCCCAGTTGCGGGTCCGGCCATCGAGCCAGCCGCCCAGGCCGAGCGCCTCGAGCTCGGCCACCGCCCGTGGGGTGAGGCCATCGCCGCACGGCTTGTCTCGCGGGAACACCGCGGCGTCGGCCAGCAGCACCTCGCGCCCGGATCGGGCCGCCCAGGCGGCGGCCGCCGACCCCGAGGGACCGGCTCCGACGACGAGCAGGTCGGTCTGCTGGGGCGGGCGCACGCGCACATTGTCCGATGCCGACCGGGAACACGCGAAATCCGGTGCCGCCGGCCCGCGGGCGGGGTGACGATGGGGCGTGCCCGCCGCCCGGATCGAACCCCGCGACCCTGAGAGGGTGCGCCCCCGACGCCGGGCCGCGGCCCTCCTGGTCGGCGCCCTCCTGCTGGCGGGATGCTCGGCGGAGACCGCAAGCACCAGCGCCACGGGAACCTCTGGTGCGAGCGGAGCGCCGGCCCCCCTCACCGCCACGCTCGCCCAGAACCGCGAGGACGAGGTGCGCGGGGTGGCCGTCGTCCGGCTGACGAACCACGGCGAGACCACGGTGCACATCTCGGATCTGGCGCTGCGGTGGCCCGGCCTGGCGGCCGCGGACCCCGACCACCCCGACTACCCGCTGGCCCCGGGCGTCCCCACGGACCTGCCGGTGGCCCTGGGCGCCGCGGCGTGCGCCACGACCGCCGGCCAACCCGACCCGGCCTCCACCCCACCTGCGGACCCGCCCGCCGCCGCTCTCACCGCCGACGGCGAGCAGCACCTGGTCGTGATGGGCGACGCCGACTCACGGGCCCTGGCGGCCCGCCTCTTCCAGCGCTCCTGCCAGAACCAGGCGGTCGCCGCGGCGGTCGACGTGTCGTTCGGACCCGCCTGGCACCCGACGACCGTGGGCGGCACGGCCGCGCAGGCCGGTTCGCTCGTCCTGCGCCGCAAGGCCTCGACCGCGACCATCACCCTCACCGCGTTGGAGGGCAGCGTGCTGCTCGACCTCGAGCCGGCGTCGCCTGGCGCCGTGCCGCTTCGCCTGTCGCCGGGCACGAAGGCCGCCGTGCTGCCCGTCACACTGCGGACGAGCGGACGCTGCGACGGCCACGGGCTCGGGGAGTCGAAGAAGACGTACGTCCTCACCGCACTGGTCGACACCGGGGACGGCACGGCGCGTCCGGTCACGGTGTCGCCGGCCTTGGACGACCGACCGGCCATCTGGCACACCATCCTCGAGGGCTGCGGCGTGGCCCCACCAGCGTGAGCCGCGGGCGGCGTCCCGCTGCAGCCCGCCCGGCGGCCGATAGCCTCGGCGCACCCGTCCGTCTCCAGGGAGCGTCCATGGCCAGGCAGCGCGCGACGCAGGACCGCGGCGTGCCCCTCGCGATGGCCATCCCCGCGACGGTCGCGGTGCTCTTCCTGCTCGTCCCGGTGCTGGCGGTCGTGGTACGCGCGCCGTGGGGACGCATGGTCGAGCTGCTCACCGCACCCGAGAGCGTGGCAGCACTCAAGCTCTCGCTGGTGTGCGCCTCTCTCGCCACCGCGCTGTCGCTCGTCGTCGGCGTGCCGCTCGCGTACGTGCTGGCCCGCAGCCGGACCCGGGCCCGCCCGCTGTTGCGCGCGCTCGTCGTCGTGCCGCTCGTCATGCCCCCCGTCGTCGGCGGCATCGCGCTGCTGCTCGCCTTCGGACGACGCGGTGTCGTCGGTGGGCCCCTCTACGACGCGTTCGGCATCACGGTGCCGTTCACGACGCTCGCCGTCGTCCTCGCCGAGGCCTTCGTCGCGATGCCCTTCCTCATCATCACCGTCGAGGCTGCCCTGCGCAGCGCCGACCCGCGGCTCGAAGAGGCGGCCGCGACGCTGGGCGCCTCTCGGCTGGTCGTGCTCCGCCGGATCACGCTCCCGCTCATCGCGCCGTCGGTGCTCGCCGGGTCGGTGCTGTGCTGGGCCCGCGCACTCGGCGAGTTCGGCGCGACCATCACGTTCGCCGGCAGCGCTTCGGGCACCACGCGCACCCTGCCGCTCGAGGTGTACCTCTCCCTGGAGTCCGACCCGGAGGCGGCCTACGCGCTGAGCCTGCTCCTGCTCGCCGTCTGCGTCCTGGTGCTCGTGCTGCTGCGCGACCGGTGGTTCTTCCCGGGTCTGCGGGCGGACGGACGATGAGCGCCCCGGTCCTCGACGCCGTGCTGCGGCTGCGCCGCGGCACGCTCGACCTGCATCTCGACCTCGACGCCGCCCGCGACGAGGTGGTGGTGCTGCTCGGCCCGAACGGCGCCGGCAAGTCCACGGCCCTGCGCGCGCTCGCCGGCCTCGAGTCGCTCGACACCGGCCACGTGCGGCTCGGGGACCGGGTCCTCGACGAGCCCGCCCAGGGCACCTTCGTCCCGCCGGAGCAGCGGCCGGTGGCGGTGGTGTTCCAGGACCACCTGCTGTTCCCGCACCTGAGCGTGGCCGACAACGTGGGGTTCGCCGCGCGGTCCCACGGCGCCTCCAAGGCCGCGAGCCGCACTCAGTCCGCTGCCTGGCTCGCCCGGCTCGGCCTGTCCGAGCTCGCCGGACGACGCCCGCGCGAGCTCTCCGGTGGACAGGCCCAGCGGGTCGCCCTGGCCCGGGCGCTCGCGGCCGACCCCGAGCTGCTGCTGCTCGACGAACCATTCGCCTCGCTGGACGCCGGCAGCCGCCTCGACCTGCGCTCGGACCTGCGCGAGCACCTCGCCTCGTTCGGCGGCGCGTCGGTGGTGGTCACCCACGACCCGCTCGACGCGATGGTGCTCGCCGACCGCGTCGTCGTCGTCGAGGCCGGCCGCTCCGTCCAGACCGGCACGCCCGGCGACCTCGCCCGGCGCCCGGCCACCGCCTACGTCGCGGCGCTCATGGGCCTGAACCTGTACCGGGGCAGGGCGCGCGACGGCGAGGTGTCGCTGGCCGACGGGGGGACGATCCACGCGGCCGACGCCCCCGAGGGCGACGTGCTGGTAGCCGTTCGGCCCGAAGCCGTGTCGATGCACCTCGAGCGCCCGACGGGCACCCCGCGTAACGTCTGGCGGGGCACCGTGGCCGGGATCGAGCTGCTCGGGCACCGGGCCCGGGTGGAGGTGCGGGGCCAGCCGACCGCACTCGTCGACGTCACCCCGGGAGCTCTCGCCGAGCTGAGGCTCGTGGCGGGAACCGCGGTGTGGTTGTCGCTGAAGGCCACCGAGGTCGAGGTGTACGCGCAGCACGCGGGAGGTGCCGATGGGCAGCAGTGAGTCGGTCGAGGTGCTGTTGTGGGCCGCGGCCGCCGCGGCCGCCGGCACCGACCGGCTCGAGGTGCCACCGGGATCGGTCGACGAGGTGCTCAGCGCCGCCAGCGCCGCCCTGCCGGCCGAGCGCCGGGCCAGGTTCGACGAGGTCGTCGCGCGCTGCAGCTTCCTGCTCGAGTCCGCCGCGGTGCACGACCAGGGGGCCACGGTGCCGGCCGGATCCCGGCTCGACGTGCTGCCTCCTTTCGCCGGCGGCTGACAGGATGCGCGCGTGAGCAACCGGCGCGCCCTCGTCGTCACCGCGTCCACCCTCGGAGCGGCGGGTAAGCGGGACGACACGAGCGGGCCACTCCTGCTCGCGGGTCTTGCCGCCCTCGGGCTCGACGTCGACGGGCCGACCGTGGTCGCCGACGGCGACCCCGTCGAGGCCGCGCTGCGCGGCGCGGTGGCCGACGGTTACGACCTCGTCGTCACCACGGGCGGCACGGGTCTCACCCCGACCGACCTCACTCCCGAGGCCACCCGGCGGGTGGTGGATCGCGAGGTGCCCGGGATCGCGGAGGCGCTCCGGGCGTACGGCGTCGGGCGCGGCGTGCCGAGCGCGATGCTGTCGCGGGGCGTGGCGGGCCTGGCCGGACGCACCCTCGTCATCAACCTGCCCGGATCCTCCGGCGGGGTGCGCGACGGGCTGGCCGTGCTGGGCCAGGTACTCCTGCACGCCCTCGACCAGGTGCCAGGGGCCCCGCACGCCGACACCGACCCCGGCGACCGGGACTGATCGGCGTGGCCACCAGGAACCCGGCTCGGGGCGCGGCGGTCGCTCCGGCACGAGCCGCCCAGCGCTGGGCCCGGCCGCTCTTCGGGGTGAACGCGCTGGCGGCGTGGGCGTCGCTCGGCATCCAGCTGTGGCTCTCGGCCGGCGGGGTCTACCCGTTCACTCCCACGTCTGCGTCGAGCCTGGGCTGGAACCAGCCCGGAACCGCGGGCGCCCTCGGGCGGATCCTGGACTACCTGTCGTACTTCACGATCCTGAGCAACATCGTCGTCGCCGTGGTGATGACGATGTTGTGGCTGCGCCCGGACGACGTGACGTACGTGCGCCGGGTTCTCCGCCTCGACGCGCTGCTCATGATCACGATCACCGGCCTGGTCTACGCGATCGTGCTGGCCCCGATCTCGAACCCGCAGGGCTGGCAGGCCGTGGCGAACGACGGTCTGCACTTCGTGGTGCCGACCCTCACCGTCTTCGTCTGGCTGGTGGCCGGGCCCCGGGGGTGGCTGGAGGCGCGGATCGTCCCGGCCGCGCTCCTGCTCCCGCTCGCGTGGATCGCGTACACCGTGGTCCGCGGCGCCGTGATCTCCGCCTATCCGTATCCCTTCCTGGACGTGGTGACGAAGGGATACGGCACGGTCGCCCTGAACATCCTCGGGATCCTCGTGCTCGGGGTCGTGCTCGCGCTCGCCTTCGTGGGGGTCGACCACCTCCTCGGCCGACGGGCCCGAGTTCCGGCCTGAGGAACGCCGCAGGGGCGTGGTTCCGGCTCTGCCCTAGCCTCGCGGAGGCAGGACAGCCAGCGGATCCCCCGCGGCCCCGCGCACCCCCACCCGCAAGGAGGAGTGATGGCCAAGGCCACGGCGGCGATCGTCGGGTCCGGCAACATCGGCACCGACCTGATGCACAAGCTGCTGCGCAGCGAGAACGTCGACGTCCGGTGGATGATCGGCGTGGACCCCGCGTCGGACGGCCTGGCCAGGGCGCGGTCCAAGGGTCTGGAGGCGTCGCCCGAGGGCGTCGACTGGCTGCTCGCGCAGCCCGAGCTGCCGGACATCGTCTTCGAGGCCACGAGCGCGTACGCGCACAAGGCCAACGCCCCGCGGTACGCCGAGGCCGGCATCCAGGCGGTCGACCTGACTCCCGCGGCCATCGGCCCGTTCGTGTGCCCCCCCGTAAACCTCGACTTCCACCTCGACGCGCCCAACGTCAACATGATCACCTGCGGGGGCCAGGCCACCATCCCGATCGTCAACGCCGTGTCCTCGGTCGTCGACGTCGAGTACGCCGAGATCGTCGCCTCGATCTCGTCCCGCTCGGCCGGCCCCGGCACCCGCGCCAACATCGACGAGTTCACGGTGACGACGAGTCGTGCGATCGAAGAGGTCGGCGGTGCCGGACGCGGCAAGGCGATCATCATCCTGAACCCCGTCGAACCCCCGATGATGATGCGCGACACCGTGTTCTGCGCCATCCCGGCCGACTGCGACCGCGACGCCGTCGCTGCCTCCGTCCTCGCGATGGTGGGGAGGGTGCAGGAGTACGTGCCCGGCTACGCCCTGCGGGCCGAGCCCCAGTTCGACGATCCGCGCGAGATCTGGAACGGCCGCGCCCGCGTCGCGGTGTTCCTCGAGGTGCTCGGGAACGGCGACTACCTGCCGCCGTACGCCGGCAACCTCGACATCATCACCGCCTCGGCCGCACGCGTGGGCGACCTCATCGCCGACGCCCGCCAGGCCCGCACGGCAGGAGCACAGGCATGAGCACCCCGACGAGCGCCGCGACAGCAGTGCCGCGCACCGAGCCTGCGGCCGACGCGGTGGCGAACCCGCCGGTCCGGATCACCGACTCCACCCTGCGCGACGGTTCGCACGCCATGGCGCACCGCTTCTCCGAGGAGCAGGTCCGCTCGGTCGTCCACGCCCTCGACGCCGCTGGTGTGCAGGTGATCGAGGTCACCCACGGCGACGGTCTCGGTGGCTCGTCCTTCAACTACGGCTTCTCGCTCGTCGACGACATCAAGCTCGTCGCCGCCGCGGTCGACGAGGCCACCCAGGCGAAGATCGCGGTGCTGATGCTCCCCGGTCTGGGCACGGTCACCGATCTCACCCAGGCGTTCGACGCCGGCGCGTCGGTGGCGCGCATCGCCACGCACTGCACCGAGGCCGACGTGTCTCGCCAGCACTTCAAGGCCGCCCGCGATCTCGGCATGGAGACCGTGGGCTTCCTCATGCTCAGCCATCGGGCCTCGCCGCAGAAGCTCGCGGAGCAGGCGCGCATCATGGTCGACGCCGGCTCGCAGTGCGTGTACGTCGTCGACAGCGCCGGTGCCCTCGTGCTCGGCGACGCCCAGGAGCGCGTGCAGGCGGTCATCGACGAGATCGGGACCGAGGCGCAGGTGGGCTTCCACGGCCACCAGAACCTGTCGATGGGCATCGCGAACTCGGTGCTCGCATACCAGGCGGGGGCCCGCCAGATCGACGGCGCCCTGCTCGCCCTCGGCGCCGGCGCGGGCAACTCGCCCACCGAGGTGCTCGCGGCCACGTTCGACCGGCTGAACGTGCCCACCGGGGTCGACGTGCAGGCTGCGCTCGCGGCGGCCGAGGACGTCGTCAAGCCGTTCGTCACCCGCCTGCCGCACATGGACCGCTCGTCGATCGTCCAGGGCTACGCGGGCGTGTACTCCTCCTTCCTGCTGCACGCCGAGCGCGCGGCCGAGCGGTACGGCGTGCCCGCGCACGAGATCCTGCAGCGGGTGGGCGAAGCCGGCTACGTCGGCGGGCAGGAAGACATGATCATCGACATCGCGCTGCAGCTCGCGCAGGAGCGCGACATGGGCGACCTCGCAGCAGTGGGCACCCGATGAGCTGGGACGTCGACCGCGCCGCCACCGAGTTGCTCGGCCGCGAGGACGAGCGGCGCGACGGGCCGCCCATCACCGACGAGTGGACCGACCTGGACCTCGAGACCGCCTACGCGGTGCAGGACGAAACCCTGCGACGCCGGCTCGCACGCGGCGAGACCCTCGTCGGCGTCAAGCTCGGGCTCACCTCCGAGGCCAAGCAGGCCCGGATGGGCATCGACGAGCCGCTCGTCGCGTGGCTCACGTCGTCGATGGTGCTCGACGAGGGCGACCCCGTGCCGCAGGCCTCGCTCATCCACCCGCGGGTGGAGCCGGAGATCGTCTTCGTCATGGCCGAGCCGCTCAAGGGTCCGGGCGTCACCCGCGAGCAGGCGCTCGCGGCCGTCGGCCAGGTGCTCGCGGGGGCCGAGGTGATCGACAGCCGCTACACCGACTTCCGCTTCACGCTGCCCGACGTGGTCGCCGACAACGCCTCGTCGGGCGCCTACGCGACCGGCTCGGTGGTCCTGCGGCCCGACGCGCTCGACCTCGCGGCCGAGACGGTGACGGTGGAGGTCGACGGCGAGATGGTGCACACGGGCACCGGCGCCGACGTGCAGGGGCACCCGGGCGAGGCGCTCGCGTTCGCCGCGAACGTGCTCGGGCGCCGCGGCCTCGGCATCGAGGCCGGTCAGGTGGTGCTCACCGGTGGCATCACCGACGCCGTCTTCGCGCCGCCCGGGTGCACCGTCACGCTGCGGTTCGGCTCGCTCGGCACCATCGTCCTGCACGGAGGCTGACATGACTCTCCCCTTCTACGGCCACGTCATCGACGGCGTCGACGTCGAGTCCGTCGACGGCGCCACGATGGACTCGGTCGACCCGTACACGCAGAAGCCGTGGGCCGCGGTCGCTCTCGGGAGCCAGCAGGACGCCGGCCTCGCCGTGGCCGCCGCGCGACGGGCGTTCGACGAGGGCCCGTGGCCGCGGATGGGGTACGAGCAGCGCCAGGCACTGATCCACCGGCTCGCCGACCTCATGGAGGAGCACGCCGACGAGCTGGCCATGGCCGACACGCTCGACATGGGGAAGCCGATCACGCAGGCGCGGCACGACGTGGCCCGCAGCGTGTGGAACTTCCGGTTCTTCGCCGACCACGCCCGCCTCTCGATGGGCGATGCCTACCCGATGGACTCCGGGCACCACGCGTACTCGCTGCTCGACCCGGCGGGCGTCGTGGTGGCCATCTCGCCGTGGAACTTCCCGCTCATGATGAGCACCTGGAAGGTGGCGCCGGCCCTTGCGTGGGGTAACACCGTCGTCCTCAAGCCTGCCGAGGACACCCCGGTGTCTGCGACGATCCTGGCCCGGCTCGCCATCGAGGCCGGCTTCCCGCCCGGCGTGCTGAACGTCGTGCACGGCTACGGGCCCGACTCGGTGGGCGCGGCCCTCACGTCGAACCCCGACGTCGACCGCATCACGTTCACCGGGGAGTCGGGCACGGGCAAGATCATCAGCGCCGCTGCGGCGGCGCACCTCATCCCCGTGTCGCTCGAGCTCGGGGGCAAGGGCGCGAACATCGTCTTCGACGACGCCGACCTCGACAACGCGGTGCACTGGGCGATCGAGGCCATCTTCCGCAACGCCGGCCAGGTATGCCTCGCGGGCTCGCGGCTGTACGTGCAGCGCGGCATCTACGAGGAGTTCGTGCTGCGCTACAAGCAGGCCGCCGAGGCGCTCGTCATGGGCGACCCGAAGGACCCCGCGACGCAGTTCTCCGCGGCCCTCGCGAGCCGCGAGCACTTCGACAAGGTGTCGGGGTTCCTCGACGCGGAGTCGCTCGGCGGCGGTCGCGTGGTCACCGGCGGCCTGGGCGAGGGCTGGGGCGTGAAGCCGACGATCGTGGCCGACGCGCCGGCCGACGCACGGGTGGTGCGCGAGGAGGTCTTCGGGCCGGTCGTCGTGGCTACCCCGTTCGACACCGAGGCCGAGGCCGTGGCGCTGGCGAACAACACCCGCTACGGGCTCAACGCGATGGTGTTCACCGAGAACCTGTCCCGCGCGCACCGGGTCTCCGCGGCGCTGCGGGCGGGCACGGTCTGGGTGAACTGCTTCTTCATCCGCGACCTGCGCGCCCCCTTCGGCGGCGTCGGCGACAGCGGCGTGGGCCGCGAGGGCGGCAACTTCAGCCGCGAGTTCTTCACCGAGCCCAAGGCCGTCGTCATGCAGATCACCCCCGCCCCCACGCGCTGACCAGAGTCGCTGGCCGCGTGGGGGTCTTCCGACCCGTCTTCACCCCAACCCCGCCAGTGACGCGGGGTACTGGGTGGGGTCGAGGTTGCTCGGACGGGGGTTGCGACGGGGCGGAGGGGAGGAAGGCCGTGGGCCTTCCTCCCCTCCGTCTGTGCGCCTCCCGGGGACCGCGACCAGGCGTTCCGGCGGCCGGCCGCCTCAGGTGGCGACGGTCAGGAACCGGTCGTTCAGCTCGCGCGAGTGGTAGAAGATCGCCTTGCCCAGCTGGTCCGGGGTCCAGACCACGGTCGGACGATCGCGGAAGCAGCGGTAGCCGCCCGCGAACGTCTCGTTGCGGTTGCCGGCCGGGTCGAAGAAGTAGATCGTCGTCCCGCGGGTGATGCCGTGGCGGGTCGGGCCGATGTCGATCGGCACGTCGTCGATCGACATGATGTCCGCGGCGTGGCCGATGTCGGACCATCCGCGCATCTCGAACGCGAAGTGGTGGATCTTCGACTCGGGCGCCTCGAGCAGCGCGATGTCGTGGTTCGACTCGCCGATGGTGAGCCACGTCGCGATCACGTGCGCGTCGTCCTCGAGGCCGGTACGGACCTCCTCGGTCGCCCACATGCCCACGCAGTCGGTGAAGAACTCCTTGTTCTCCGCGACACTGGGGACCCAGAGCAGGGCGTGGTCGAGACGCGGGGCACCGATGCCGACCATGTGACGGGGGAAGGCATCGGGGTTGTGCGTGCCGACCTCGGTGCCGATCGAGGTCATCTCGCTGTAGATGTCGATCTCGTGGCCGCTGGGCAGGGTCACCGTGATGCCGTCGCCGACCTCGGGCCGCGATCCGGCCGCGAAGCGCGAGACCTGGTAGCCCTTGGCCGTGGCCTTGACCTCGACCTCCGCGACGTCCTCAGGAGTGAGCGCCTTGAAGCCCGTGCGGACGAAGCCGACGCCGCCCTCCTCGATGACGACGGAGTGGTGGTCCCACTCGTCCCAGCCCTTGTAGTAGACCTTGCCGTCCTGCTCCAGGGTCTCGTAGAGGCCGACGGTGTTCGCGTAGTGCTGCTTGGCCTCGGCCAAGTCCGTGACCTTCACGTGCATGTAGCCCATACGCATGACTGCCATGGGGTGTGGTCCTCTCCTCGAACGCGGGCGGGTGCCCCTCCGTGGGCCGCAACGTAGACCCGCCTCGCGCCGACGCATCGGGCCGTTCCTCACCCCGGAACGGACGCCGTCGCGTCGCCGAAACCCGCTGTGGCACTAAGGCGACCCTTACCTCGCCCGCGCTGGGTGAAGAGCCGTTCCACCCTCGGGAACGACCCCTTCCACCACGGTCGGCGACCACTAGGAATGCGCCGTCGGCGGCAGCCGACCGTCGCGGAAGGGAGACGGGATGACCCCGTTCATGCAGCGCGTCGCCGACATCCTCGGCACCGACGTGAGCGACCCGCTCGACGTCCCCATGCCAGCGCTGCGCCCCTCGACGTTCCGCAGCACCGGCAAGGGAAACGACCTCCACGTGGCCTACCGCGGACTCACCGAGCAGCTGCTCTGCGAGGCGAACGCGATGCTCGCGGCCGAGGACGACCACCTGACGCTGGTCGACGACGTGGTCGGAAACGAGATGCTCTACAGCGTCTTCTACCGCGGCCGTGCGGCCGTGGTCTCCACGACCTTTGGCGAGGGCACGGCCTACGGCCGAGTCGTCGCCGACGGCCTCGACAACTCCGAGCCCCACGAGCTGGCCGGCCCCGAGTCCGTCGAGGATCTCCTCCTGCTCCTGCTGATGGAGTCGGACACCCCGCGCCACCCCGCTCGCTGACCGTCGCCCGCACGCCCACCCGCAGCGCCTCTGGAGGCACCGCATGCAGATCGAACTGCGCACGCAGGTGATCGAGCCGGAACGCAAGACGTTCACGAATCTGGTCGACAGGTTCGGCGATCGTCCTGCGTCCCGGTACGAGGAAGGCTCGATCGACATCCAGTCGGTCGCGAACTTCCACTACCGTCCGCTCTGGTCGGCCGACCACGAGATCTACGACGCCGACTACACCGCCTTCCGGCTCGAGGACCCGTACTCCTTCACCGACCCGCGGCAGCTGTACTACGCCCCGTACGTCCAGTCGCGGGCCGCGACGAACGACGCGTTCGTCCGGACGGTCGACTACGTCGAGTCCAAGAACCTGCTGCAGAAGCTGCCCGCAGGGTGGGACGCCGTGGTGGGCGAGCTGCTCGTGCCCCTGCGCCACTGGGAGGCCGGCGCCGAGCTGGTGAGCGTCGAGGGTTCACGCTGGGCGTACGGCACGACGATCGACCAGTGCTGCCTGTTCGCGTCGTTCGACCGCATCGGCAACGCGCAGAACCTCTCGCGCGTGGGCATCGTCTACGGCGAGGGCCACGACGGCGCCCTCGCTCTGGCCAAGGCGCGCTGGCTCGAAGCGCCCGAGCTGCAGGGCCTGCGCCGTCTGATCGAGGAGACGCTCGCGGGCACCACGGGCCAGGACTACGCAGCCAAGCTGCTCACCGTGGATCTCACCGACCGGCTGCTGTACGACCTCATGTACACGCACCTCGACGAGGCCGCGCTCACCAGCGGTGCCGGAGCGTACAGCCTGGTGGCGCAGCATTTCGGCACCTGGTTCGCCGACCAGCGCCGGTGGATCGACCAGCTGGTCAAGGTCTGGTTCGCCGACCCCACGTACGCCGAGGCCAACAAGGCGGCCTACGACGCGCTGCTGGCAGCGCGCTGGGCCCAGATCGTCGAAGCCGTCTCCGACCTCGCCGCCGCAGTCGAGGCCCGCGTGGGCACCGGGGCTTCGGCCACCGTCGCCGCATCCGCATCCGCCGTCGCCGCAGACCTCGCGGCGCTCGGCCTCACCGTGCCCGGAGGGAACTGATGTCCGTCGCTTCCACGTCCCGCCCGGTCGGTGTCGACCTGCAGGAGAACGAGGAGAACCGCGCGCTCGTCGAGGCCATCGAGGCCGACAACGACGACCTCAACATCCGGCACATGCCCGGCATGATCCGGCTGACCAAGACCGGTCAGCTCGTCATCAACCAGGCCAGTGTCGAGCAGCGCCTAGGGCGCCCGTGGGAGACCCACGAGTTCCAGATGGCGATCATCTCGTACTTCGGCGAGTTCGTTGAGTGGGATGACGACCAGATCGTCATCGCCTGGCAGCACTGAGGAGAGCTGAGATGACCGTGTCCCCGCAGAAGCCGGCCCGCAAGCTCTCGATGAAGCAGCGGTACTCCGCGCTCACCCACGATCTCGACTGGACCCCCACGTACGTGGCCGAGGAGGAGATCTTCCCCTTCACGACCTTCGAGGGCATCAAGGTCCACGACTGGTCGAAGTGGGAAGACCCCTTCCGCCTCACCGTGGAGGCCTACAACAAGTACCAGGCCGAGAAGGACCGCCGCCTGTACGCCGTCCTCGACGGCTTCGCGCAGAGCCAGGGCCAGGTCGGCCTCACCGACGCGCGCTACATGAACGCGATGAAGATCTTCCTGCAGGGCGATCCCGGTGCACGAGTACAACGCGCACCGCAACTTCTCCTACCTCGCCCGTTACGCCAACGGCCCGGGCGCCCGGTTCGCGGCCCTGTGTCAGAGCATGGACGAACTGCGCCACGCGCAGACCGAGATCCACACGCTCTCGCACTACAACAAGTACTTCGACGGCATGCACCACTGGCACCACTGGACCGACCGCGTCTGGTACCTCTCGGTGCCGAAGTCGTTCTTCGAGGACGCCATGACGGCCGGCCCGTTCGAGTGGCTCATCGCCATCGGGTTCTCGTTCGAGTACCTGCTGACGAACCTGCTCTTCGTGCCGTTCATGTCAGGCGCGTCGTTCAACGGCGACCTGCCCACCATGACGTTCGGCTTCTCGGCGCAGTCCGACGAGTCGCGCCACATGACGCTCGGGCTCGAGGCCATCAAGTTCATGTGCGAGCAGGACGAGGACAACGTCCCGATCGTGCAGGACTGGCTCGACAAGTGGTTCTGGCGCGGGTACCGGCTCATCGCCCTCGTCGCAGGGATGATGGACTACATGCACCCCAAGCGGGTGATGAGCTGGAAGGAGGCCTTCGAGCTCTACTTCGAGGAGCAGATGCTCAACGGTCTGTTCAAGGACCTCGAGTACTACGGGATCAGGCCGCCGCGTCACGTCCAGTGGGCGATCGACGAGAAGGAGATCCTGTCGCACCAGGTCTACTGGGTGCTGTACCAGTTCTCGCACGCCGCGGCGTTCAGCACCACGATCCCCAACGCCGAGGACGAGGCGTGGCTCGAGGCCAACTACCCCGAGACCTGGCCGGTCTTCAAGAAGGCGGCCTGGGACAAGGCCCAGAAGGTCATGGACGACGGCGGGCGCTACTTCAACCCGGGTCTGCCGCAGCTGTGTACCGTCTGCCAGATCCCGATGGGCTTCACCGAGCCCGGCGACCCGCTGACGCAGTGCCAGCGGCAGTCGGTGTACGAGGGCGAGCGCTACGACTTCTGCTCCGACGGCTGCCAGTGGATCTTCGACCGAGAGCCCACGAAGTACCGCCAGTCGTGGCTGCCCGTGCACCAGATCTTCCAGGGCAACTGTGGCGGTCCGGGCGGACTGCCTGCCGTCGCCGAGTGGTACAAGCTCGGCCCGAACGACGGTGCCGAGTACCTCGGATCCAACGACCAGAAGAACTGGCTGGCGTGGCACGGCCAGACCCCGAAGGAGGCATGACGATGGCCGTCACGGCGATGTACGACTACGACTGGCCGTCTCGTTCGCGCGCCGAGCTGTACGGCGACAACCAGCTGGTCCACGTCTGGTGGAAGGGCAACCCGTTCTTCGTGTCTGCGGCCACCTTCCCGTTCCCGAGGGACATGCCCTTCGGGGCCCTCGTCGGGCTCTGCAAGGAGTTCTTCGCGGCCGACCCTGACTTCTCCCCGGAGATGATGGACACGGCCCGCTGGGCGGTCGACAAGGTGCCCCTCACCCCCGACCTGGAGGCCTCGCTGGTCGCCAACGGCGTGGGTCACAAGAGCCTGGTCCAGTTCGAGATCTGAGCCTGTCCCGCGGCTCCCGGCACGATCGTCTGCCGGGAGCCGCGGGGCACAGACCGACTTCCCCGAGACACCCGCGCGCCGGCAGGAGCTCCCATGACCGAGTACCAGATCACCGTCGAACCGCTGGGTCGTGAGATCACCTGCCGCGACGACCAGACGGTGCTGGACGCATGCCTGCGCGCCGGCGTCTGGGTGCCGCACAGCTGCACCCATGGCACCTGCGCCACCTGCAAGGCCGACCTGCTCGACGGCGACCTCGAGCACGGCGAGGCCTCCCCCTACGCCCTCATGGACTTCGAGCGCGACGAGGGGAAGTTCCTGCCCTGCGTCGCGCGGCCCAGGTCCGACCTGGTCTTCGAAGCCGATATCGACGTCGACGAGTCCATCCCCGTCCATCCCGTGCAGGACTACTCCGCCACCCTGGTCGAGCTCACCGACGTGGCGCTCGGCACCCGTCGGCTGGTGTTCGAGCTCGACCGCGACATCACGTTCAACGCGGGCCAGTACCTGTCGCTCCAGCTCCCGGGTCACGACGGCGTCACCAGGACGTACTCGATGGCCAACCCGCCGTCCGAGGCGCGGCGGCTCGAGTTCCAGATCCGTCTGACACCCGGCGGCCTCGCCACGGACGGGTGGGTCTTCAAGGACCTCGCGGTCGGCGACAGCATCGCCCTGTCGGGCCCGTACGGCCGGTTCGTCCTGCGGGAGGACCGCAGCGAGCCGGCGGTCATGATCGCCGGTGGCACGGGGCTGGCCCCGATCGCCTCGATGATCCGGCACGCGCTCGAGCAGGGTGCCGCCGAGACGGAGCACTTCTACCTCTACCAAGGTGCCCGCACCCGCGAGTGGATGTACGACGTCGACCGCTTCCGCGCGCTCGCCGAGGAGTTCCCCGACCGCTTCACCTACCGGCCCTGCCTGTCCGAGGAGGAGGCCGATGGGTTCTCGTCGGGCACGGTCACCGACGTGGTGGCCGCCGACCACGAGACCCTCAAGGGCCACGTCGGTTACGTGTGCGGCCCGCCGGCGATGGTCGAGGCAGCCCTCAGGACACTCATGCTCAAGCGGCTGTTCCCCCGCGACATCTTCAAGGAGGAGTTCCTCGACGCGAGCGCTGCCGCGACCCAGATCCGATCGCCGCTGATCAAGCGCTGACACCCGCTGCCCCGCACACACGCAGAAGGAGGACGAGCGCCATGGCCCGGATCCGGGTGCAGGGCACCGAGGTCGACATCTCGACCTACCCCGGCGAGACGGTGCTCGACGCCCTCAAGCGCACGGGTCACGCCATCCGGGTGGGCTGCCGGCGCGGCGGGTGCGCGATCTGCAAGGTCGAGGTGGTCGAGGGCACCTTCGACTACACCAGGCCGATCGCCGACAAGGTGCTCACCGACGAGGAGAAGGCGCGCGGCACCTGCCTCACCTGCCGAGCGGTGCCGACCAGCGACCTGGTGGTGTCGCTCGAGGGCCATCACGCCCGGGTGAACACCCTGCTCACCTTCTTCCAGCACGCCCAGAATCCCGCCGGCTGACGTCCCGAGCACCGGCGTCACCAGGTCGTACCACGCAGCACCGCCGCGTCGAGCACCGCGCGCACCGCGAAGCCCACGTCGTCGACGAGCAGGGTGGCCGTGTGCTCCGCCCCCCACGCCTCGTCGAGCGGGACCTGGTCGTACTCGATGCTCGCGCGGGGTTCCCCGAGCGACCACTGGTGGCCGCCCCCGGGCAGCGCAGCGCCGATGGCCCGACCGACGTCGACCACCCCGTCGTCGTGGTCGACCCGAAGCGCGACGAGCGGGCGTCCGGGCGCGCGGGGGTTCGCGAGCCCGGTGAAGACGGTGACGGCGTGGCCGAAGTCGGGACCGGGTTCGCCGTTGCTCCACGGCCCTCCGATGGCCTCGCGCAGCTGGTCGGCCGGCACGCCGATGATCTCCGCGAGCTGCGCCACGCCGTCGGGGTCGTGCGCTGCGGCGGCGTCCGAGTCCGTCACGGCGCCACTGTGGCACCGAGCGGCCACCACGGCTACCTCACTCGGGGGACGGAACGCTGTCTGCTGGTGCGCCGCCGCAGCCGCCGGAGGCGTAGCCTCGGCCCCAGAGCTGGAAGGGGCGCGGAGTGGCCGGTCAGGCGGGTCAGGGGCATGACGACGGCGGCCTGAAGTCGGTGAACGCCGCGCTAGACCTGCTGGACTGCTTCGCCGAGGACGAGGAACTCGGCGTCTCCGAGGTGGCCCGGCGCCTCGGGGTCGCGAAGAGCACGGCGCACCGGTTGCTCACCACCCTCGCCTCGCACGACATCATCGCGAAGAACGAGGAGACCGGCCGCTACCGCCTCGGGCTGCACCTGTTCGAGCTCGGACACCTCGCGCTCAGCCGCATGCGACTGCGGCAGTCCTCGGTGGCCCTCCTCGAGGAGCTGCGCGAGCGCTCGGGCTGGACCGTGCACCTCGCCGTCCCGTCCGGCGTCGACGTGCTGTTCCTCGAGCGCTTCGCGACGCTGCGCGGCATGCAGGTCATGACCCAGTTCCGCCGCCGCTGGCCGCTGCACGCGACCTCGTCGGGCAAGGTGATGTGCGCGTTCGACCCCGCCCTGGCCGAGGCCCGGATCGCGGCCGGTCTCCCGATGTACACCCCCCGCACGATCACCGACCCCCTCGCCTTCCGCCGGGACCTGGCCGAGATCCGCAGTCGGGGCTACGCGATGTCGCACGAGGAACTGATGTCACGTCTCTCGTCGGTCGCAGCTCCGATCGTCAACCGGCGCGGACTGGCCTTCGCGTCGGTCTCCATCACGGGTTCGGAGGCCGAGGTCGGCCAGCATCCCGATCTCCAGGCTCGCCTCGTGGTCCTGGCCGCGCGCCGTATCAGTGCCGCGATGGCGGCCATGGACAGCGGCGCCTGACGCGCGCGCCTACGACGTCGATCGCCGAGCACGGCCGTCGACGTCCCCCGGCCGCCCTCGCGCCGGGGGTCCGTCAACGACCGTAGTAGGCGGCCCGCAGCAGTTGCTCGAGTTCGTCCAGCAGCGGCATCCGCGGGTTCGTGCGCAGGCACACGTCCGCGAAGGCGATGTCGACCAGCTCGGGCAGCGCCGCGAGGAACTCCTCCTCGGTGACGCCGGCGTCCTTCATCGACCGCGGCATGCCCAGCTCGTCGATCAGATCCCTCGACGGCGTCGAACAGCCGCGTCGCGCTGCTCCTCGTTCGTCGTGACCGCCGAAGATGATCCGGCCGATCTGCGCGTACTTCTGCGGCGCCACGTAGGACGAGTAGCCGGGCGCCGGCATGAACTTGCTCGGCAGCGAGGCGTTGTAGCGCAGCACGTGCGGCAGCAGGATCGCGTTGGCCCGGCCGTGCGCGATGTGGAAGCTTCACCCCGATCGCGTGCGCCATCGCGTGGTTGATGCCGAGGAAGGCGTTCGAGAACGCCAGGCCGGCCAGCGTCGAGGCGTCGGCCATGTCGCTGCGCGCCTCCAGGTCGCTGCCGTCCCGATACGCCTTGGGCAGCCAGTCGAAGATCATCGAGATGGCCTGCGTGCAGAACGCGTTCGTGTACGGAGGAGGAGAAGATCGACACCGCACCCTCGAGCGCGTGGGTGAGCGCGTCCAGCCCGGTGTCCGCGGTGGAGTACGCCGGCAGCGACACCATCAGCGTCGGGTCGACGATCGCCTTGTCCGGCAGCAGGCAGTAGTCGATCAGCGTGACCTTGCGTCCCTCGTCGGTGAGCACCGCCCCGGGGACACCTCCGAGCCGCTGCCCGCGGTGGTCGGCACCGCGATGAGGGCCAGCTGGTGCTTGTCCTGCGGGAACTGCGCGACCCGCTTGCGGGGGTCGAGGAACGGCAGCGTCAGCTCGTCCATGGTCAGCTCGGGGTGCTCGAAGAACAGCCGCATCGCCTTGGCGGCGTCCAGCACCGACCCGCCGCCGACGGCCAGCAGCGCGTCGGGTTCGTAGTCCCGGATGAGGGTCGACGCCGGCCTGCACGGTCGGCGAAATCCGGCTCCGGCAGGATCGCGTCGAAGATCCTTGACGTAGGCATTTCCCAGGTGCGAGCGGACCTGCCGGACGATGCCGTTCTCGGCGAGCACATGGTCGGTGACGATCAGCACCCGCTGGAACTTCTCCTCGTCCAGCGCCTCGAGAGAGCCTGCCTTGAAATAGATGTCGGCCGGAACCCGGAACCACTGCGGCGGGGTCCTGCGCCGCGACACGGTCTTGATGTTGAGCAGGTTCTTGTAGTTGACGTTGTCGGTGGTCATCGAGCCGCCCCAGGTGCCGCAGCCCAGCGAGAAGGTGGGCGGCAGCGAGTTGTAGATGCCGCCGAGTGGCGCCGACCGCGGTCGGCGCGTTGACCAGGATGCGGCCGGTGCGCAGCGCCGCGGAGTAGCGGTCGATGACGTCCTCGTCGCGGGCGTAGACGCTCGCAGGTGTGGCCGAGGCCGCCGTGCTCGGTGACGCACGACGGCGCAGTCGATCGCGTGCTGCACGTCGCGCGCCCGGACGATGCCCAGCACCGGCATCAGCTTCTCCTGGCGGAGCGTGTGCGCCGTCAGCGAGTCCGAGATCGGCCGGGAGCTCGGCCAGCAGCACCTTGACGTGTCCGGGGACCTCCAGGCCGGCCCGCCTGGCCAGCTCGGGGGCCTGTCTGCCCGAGGGCCATCATGTTGACCTTGTCGCCCTTGCCTCGAACGCGAAGTCGGCCAGCTGGACGGCCTCCTCCTCGTTCATCAGGTAGGCGCCCATCCGGACGAACTCGGCGACGACCTCGTCGTACACCTCGTGGTCGATGATGATCGTCTGCTCGGCCGGGCAGATCACCGAGGCGTCGAAGGTCTTGGAGATCAGCACGTCGACGACGACGCCCTTGAGGTCGGCGACTGCGGTGCACGTAGCAGGGTGCGTTGCCCGGGCCCACCGACAGGCACGGCTTTCCGGCCTCGTTGGTCAGCTGCGACGATGCGCGGTCCGCCGGTGGTCCAGAGGAAGTCGACGTCCGGGATGCTTGAACAGGTAGTGCGTGACCTCGTTGCTCGGGCTGCGGGATGACCTGGATCGCCCCGGCCGGCATGCCGGCGGCCTCGCCGGCCGCGGCGAGCAATCTCGACCACCCGGCAGCGCGCAGCCGGTGGCCATCGGGTGGGCGCGGAAGAGGATCGCGTTGCGGGTCTTGGCCGCGCAGATCGCCTTGAACAGCACCGTCGACGTCGGGTTCGTGATCGGGGTGATCGCCACGATCACGCCCATCGGCTCGGCGACGTACTCGATGCCGAGCTCCGGGTCCTCGTCGATCACCCCGACGGTCTTCTTGTCGCGCAGGTAGTCGTAGAGGAACTCGGTGGCGACGAAGTTCTTGACCACCTTGTCCTCGAACACGCCGAAGCCCGTCTCGGCGACGGCGAGCGCGGCCAGCTCGCCGGCGGCCTTGAGTCCCGCGCGTGCACCATCGCGCCGACGATGGCGTCGACCTGCTCCTGGTCGAGCGTGCGGAACTCCTCGGCGGCGCGGCGGGCGAGCGCGACCTGCTCGTCCACGGCCTCCACCACATCCGGGGCGAGCGTGGGTTCGGCGACGGCGGTCATGGAGTCCTCCTGGACGTACGGCTCGTTGGCACGGGCCGACGCCGACGTCGCGCCGCCATCCCTTCAGGTAGAGCAGGGACGCGGTGCGGACCGCTACTCCCACCCCATCGGAGCCAAGGGTCGCCGCGGCAGAGTCCTAGGGCCCCGCGAGGTGGGGCGGATGGCTGGTGGGGTCTTTAGCGAGACCCCCCGAGGCCGCTACGGCGTGGGACGACGGTCGTCGCGGTGGCGGAACTCCCGCACGATCCGGGCCAGGAACACCAGCACCAGGATGAAGACGAGGCCGGCCGACCGAAGAACACCCACGAGGCCCGACGTTGGCGGCGTTGCTGAGCCCGATGCCCTGGTTCTGGAGGGCGGTGGCTGCGATGGCACCGCGATCATCCCGCCGGCGACGAGCAGGGCCACGACGACCATGGCGCGATCGAGCGCAGGGTGTCGACCTGCCGGTTCGAGCGAGGACGTGTCGAGGTACAGGGTGAACTTGCCGCGCTTGACCTGGTCGCGCCAGGACAGCAGGCCCTTGAGGTAGTCCGGCGCCTCCTGCAGCGCCCGGCCGGCGACCTTCGTGGACTCGCGTCTTGGCGGCCTCGCCATGATGGCGTCCTCGGTGACGGCGTCCTCGGCGAGCTCGCGTACGGCCTCGAGCGCCGCTTCGGTGAAGGTGCGGTCCGTCGGCGCGAGCATGGTGAAGAACGCCGACGCCTGCCCATCGCCTTGAGCGCGAGGGTCAGCTGCGGGTCGAGCCGCAGGCCGTTGTCCCGCAGCACGTCCATCGACGTCGACAGCACGAGCTTGATGTCCGGCTTCGTCCCCTGGCCGTAGCGCGACTCATCCGGCGCTCGAAGTCCTTGAGGAAGGCCTTCTCGTCGACCGGGCGGAACGGCACGCTCAGCGAGCGGATCTGGCTGGCCCATCGCCGCGACGTCGCCCTTGACGAAGGTCCACAGCAGCAGGACGAGGTGGGCGCGCTGCACGAGCGTCAGCTCGCCGACCATCCCGCAGTCGAGGAAGGTCACCACGCCGGTGTCGAGGTCGACGAAGAGGTTGCCGGGGTGCGGGTCGGCGTGGAAGAAGCCGTCGATGAGCAGCATCTTCATGGCTGCCCGCAGCGCGGAGTCACCGATCGCGGCGATGTCGAGCCCGGCGGCGCGCATCGCGTCGACGTCGGAGATCTTGACGCCGCGGACGAACTCCTGCGTGATGACGCGCTGCCCGACAGGCTGCGCTCGAAGGTCGGGATGTGGACCCCGGCGATCGGTTCCATGTTCTTCGCGAGGCGGTCCATGTTGTAGGCCTCGGCGTAGTAGTCGAGCTCCTCGATGGGCGTCGACCCGAACTCGTCGAGCATCGAGGCGATGCCGAGCTCGCGGGCCGTACGCGCTGCGGCGCTCGGAGTAGCGGCCCATACGCGGGC
Organism: uncultured Actinomycetes bacterium; assembly: GCA_963778785.1. GTDB lineage: Bacteria > Actinomycetota > Actinomycetes > S36-B12 > CAIYMF01 > CAVZVV01. The sequence goes on along the minus strand of CAVZVV010000032.1, from coordinate 27,908 downwards.
CACGCCGAGGTCGGCCTTGACCATCTTCTGAGGTTCGGGTCGCTGCACCTTCACGGCGACCTCACGGCCGTCGTGCAGCGTCGGCCGCGGTGCACCTGGCCGAGAGAGGCGGCCGCGAGCGGGGTGCTGGTCGAAGGCTGGCGAAGAGCTCCTCGGGCGGGGCTCCGAGCTCGTCGATGATGACCTGCTCGCGGCGCCGAGTACGGCAGCCGGTGGGACGTCGTTCTGCAGGCGCTCCAGCTCGACCCGCCAGTCGTCGGGCAGCGTGCTGGCCTGGCTCGAGACGATCTGGCCGAGCTTGACGTAGGTGGGGCCGAGGCTCTCGAGCATGATCCGGGTGCGCTGCGCGTCGGACAGGTCCGGGATGGGCTCCGGCACCTGGTAGATCCAGCGCTGCATCCTCCGGCGGGACGGCCGAACGGCGTGCGCTCGATCGTGGCGGCGCGCCGAAGTTGACCATGGTCGCGTAGACCTGCTGGAGCCGCAGGTTCTCGTGGACGGTGTCCAGGCCGCTGGAGCTCACTGCGGACCCCTCCTCGTCGGGGTCGGGCGCGGGGGACGGGGTCGGGGGCGGGTTGGGGGTCGCCGCCGGCCAGCACGGCCGCGGCCTGGCGGAGCACGTCCTGGCCCTCGGCGGAGTCCGCGTCGGCGCTGATCGGGGGAGGAGAACCGGCCGCGCTGACCACGGGGACGGCCGGCTCGCGGTCGGCGTCGGCCGAACGCGACCCGGTGTCGAACACGGCGGCCCGGTCGAGGATCGGTGGGGTGGTGCCGAAGATCGTGTCGAGCACCAGCCCGAAGAAGCCGACGAGCACTCCCCCGAGGAGCAGCGGGATCGCACCCCTCACCGAGATCTCCTGCCCGAGCAGCCACGAGAGCAGCGCGAGCAGGGCCGCGTTGATCAGCACGACCACGAGGCCGTACGTGGGCAGCAGGTACCTCAGCGTGAAGAACTGCAGCAGCGGCTTGACCACAGCATTGAGCAGGCCGAAGACGGCGCCGATGAGCAGGAACTCACCCACGCTGAAGGTGCGGAACCGCAAGCCAGGGATCACGAGCACGGTGAGGACGACGGCCACCCCGCTGGTGAGAAGCCGCACGAGAGCGAGCCGCCAGTTGAGGTACTCGGCCCTGAGCCGGCGGCCGGCCCACCCGGCGATGCCGTGGTGGTGCAGGTCCGGGACGCTGGTGGCGTCGACGAGGGCCACCTCGCCGGCCGCCCTCATCAGCTCGGGCTGGTCAGCCACCGACGCGTCCTCCTGCCCGATCCCACTACGGCCAACGCCCATCATGGCCCAGGCTCCCGGGGTGCGGCCTCACCCCCCTGCGGTGAGCTGTCACGGCGCCGGGTGACGGCCGCGCTGGCGGTGTCGACGGCCGCGCGCACCTCCTCGGCCACGTCCACGGGGTCGTCGTGCTCCCAGCACCTCACCACGGTCCAGCCCTGGGACACCAGCACAGCGGTCGTGTCGGCGTCGCGCCGCTGGTTCGTAGCGATCTTCTGCCGCCACCACGCGCTGTTGGACCTCGGGCTGGTGCCGTGCTCCGGACAGCCGTGCCAGAAGCATCCGTCGACGAACACGGCCACCTTCGCCCGCGTGAAGGCGATGTCGATCGTCCGACGGCGTTGACCCGGTACCGGGTAGGCGACGCGGTACCGCAAGCCCGCCGCGTGGACGAGCCGCCGCAGCCGCAGCTCCGGGCCGCTGTCGCGGCGCGGATGCACGCTCATCCGGCGGGAGGCGGCCTCCGACGAGGGGCCCGGGTGGGCCGGCATCGCGAAGGTGGTCACGAGACCCAGGCTAGGCGGCGAACGGTGTCCTGCGGTGGGTCGGAGCAGCGGTCATCGGACCCGGCGCAGCAGCGTGAACGACGTGCCGCCGACCACGCAGGTCTGCAGGACGAGATCGGCATCCACAGCGGGTGTCGCGGTGAGAGGTCCCCGCACGAACATGCGGCCGGTGACCGTATAGCGGCCCGCGGCCGGGCCCGACGGCACCACCACTCGGCTGCCGCGGGTCAGGCGGGCGAACCACGCGTAGCCGCACCAGTTGTGCCCGGCCAACCACAGCGGCCGCTCGGACCAGAGAGCCAGGCGGCAGGCGTCGATCTGACGCTGGGCCAGGTCGCCCGGCGCCACGACGTAGGCGGGCACGACGACCTGGCCCCTGCGCGACGGCACTGGTGGGCCGGCGGCTGCGCTCGTGGAGGGCCGGGACGGCATTGCCTTGGACGGATGCGAGGGCGCGTTCGCGCTTTGCGGCGGCGCCCCGCCGAGGCCCGCCGCGGCGGCGGCCTCGGCCTGCTCTTCGGTCGGCGGCACGTACGTCGCGCCCGCGGCGGCGGCCTCGGCCTGCGCGTCCGTGGCTGGCCCGCGTGTCCCGCCGGCCGCGGCTACCTGCGCCTGCGCGTCCGTGGCTGGCACGTGCGTCCCGCCCGCGGCGGCAGCCCCGGTCGTGACGCGCGCCCCACGGGGACCTACCAGTGCATCGAGCCCGCCGATCAGGAGGGCGCCGGACGCGAGGGCCCCGACGGTGGCGAGGACCACCGCGCTGCGCACCATCTCGCCTCCCTGCCCGTACGCCCGTCACCTCGAACCAGTCCGGGGTGTACGCGCCGTCCACACTCGATCCGCCAGCGCGGGCCAGGTCCGATCGCCGCGCGGCACCAGGGTGCCCCCGTCTGGTCGCTCAGCGTGGACCACGTCGCTCGTCGTGAGCCGATCGGATGACGCCACTACTCCCACCGGGCGACGAAGAGTACGCGGCGTAGCGGTCCGTCACACGCCGTGGCCTGTGCCCTCGCTCCATCCGGCAACCGGACCAAACAGGTGCTTAGGGGCCGCCCGAGTGGCCCAACTGCCCGCGCCATCCGGCAACCGGAGCGAACGAGCGCTTAGAGGGGCGCAGCGCACGCCGGACGAGGGGCCTCACCGCGCGTTCCATCCGGGGAAGTGCGGCGGGACCTTGTCCGCCCAAGCAGGATGCGCAGGAACACCCCCCATCCGGGGGGGCGTCTCTTGATGTTCTCTTGTTGTGCCCTTGCAGTCCGGTTCAGCCGGTCCATCGGATGCTCGCGCAAGGGGACCGGTTGGGACAATTCGCTCGAACCGATCACCGAGGGGAGATCCATGCGAGTCGCTATCGCCGATGACCACGCTGTGGTGCGCGACGGGCTGCGCTGGCTGCTGTCCGAACGCGACGACGTCGAGGTGGTCGGAGAGGCTGGCACGAGCGACGAGGCACTCGCGATCCTTGAGGAGGCCGAACCGCCCGACGTGATGCTGCTGGACCTACGGATGGGCGGCACGTCGGGCTTCGAGGTCCTCGAGGGCATGGGGACACGCACGCCCGCCACCCGGATCGTCGTGCTGACGATGCACGACGAGCCCGCACTCGTGCGGCGCGCCCTGGCCCTCGGGGCGTCGGCGTACGTGCTCAAGAACGGCGGCCGCACGGAGATCATGCGGGCGCTCGACACGGCCCACTCCGGCGGTCGCTACGTGCAGAGCGACCTCGCGGCCTCGGTGGCCGACTCGTCGGGCAACGGGCGCACGATCACCCCGCGCGAGCGCGACATCCTGCAGTGCGTGGCCCGCGGGATGGAGAACCGGCAGGTGGCACGCACCCTCGGCATCTCCGAGGAGACCGTCAAGTCGTACCTACGCAACCTGTTCGCCCGCTGGCACGTCACGTCGCGCGCGGAGGCCGTGGCCATCGCGATCCGGCTCGGCGTCATCGATTGAAGGACCGCGCGCCCCCAAAAGGGGGTACGGCGCGCCCCTGGGATGGGTCTTCCGCCGAACCTGCTGGCCCCGCACGCTCGCAGACATGACCGGTGTCCTGTATGTGCTGAAGCGGCTTCCCCGCGCATCGGAGACCGTCGTCCTGCGCGAGATGCTCCGACTGGAAGCGGCCGGCGTCGAGGTGGGGGTCGACGCCCTGCTGCGGTCTGCCGACCAGCCGAGGCCGATCGAGCTCCACGAGCTGCGCGGCCGCGTGCGGTACGTCAGCAACCGGGGCGACGTGGCCGCCCGGGTAGCCGGGCGCGCCATGGCCGAGGGGTACGACCGGCTGCACGCCCACTTCGCCACGGCGGCGGCCGAGGTTGCCGTGGCAGCGGGTCGGCTCAGCGGGTTGCCGGTCACCGTGACCGCCCACGCCACCGACATCTTCCACCGCGATCACGCCCCCACCTTGAGCCGGCGCCTCGCCGGTGCCGAGTCGGTGATCACGGGATCGCAGTACAACGCCACCCACCTGCGCTCGGTCCTGCTTGGCACGCCCGTGCACGTCGTGCTGAACGCCGTCGATCCCCAGCCGCGACGACGGCGCGTGACCGACGGGCCGGTGTTGTGCGTCGCCCGACTCGTGCCGAAGAAGGGTGTGCACACCCTCGTGCAGGCCGTCGGGCTGCTCGCCGGCGTGGGTGTGCGCGTCGAGGTGGAGATCGTCGGCGACGGCCCGGAGCGGCACCGGCTCGAAGGTTTTGCCCGCCACCTCAGGGTGGCCGATCGGGTCCACTTCCTGGGCGCCCTCACCGGTCCTGAGGTCGAGGCGGCCTACGAGCGCGCCTCGTGCTTCGCGCTGCCGTGCCGGGTGGACGAGAACGGCGACCGCGACGCGCTCCCGACGGCGATCGGCGAGGCGATGGTGCGCAGCCTCCCGGTCATCTCCACCTCGATCGTCGGCATCCCCGAGCTGGTCGAGCACGCCCGCACCGGGCTGCTCGTCCCACCGAACGACCCCGCTGCACTCGCCGGCGCGATCGACCGCATCCGTCTGAACCCGGCCGAGGCCGACCGGTTCGGTGCGGCTGGCCGACGGGAGGCGCGGGCCATGCTCAGCCCCGCCGTCGCGACCACAGCGCTCCTTCAGGTATGGCACACCCGCAGGGGTGCCGTCGCCTGACGCGGGTTTCGACGCCGGATCAGTCGGCCCCGCTGGTGGCCAGCGTCTCCACGCAGACTCGGTTGCGGCCGGTCTCCTTGGCCCGCTTGAGACCTCGGTCCGCACGGGTGAGCAGCGTCGGCACGTCGTCGTCGTCGGTCGACTCGGCCACGCCCACCGAGACGGTCACCCGGACCACCCGTCCGTCGGGCAGGACGAGCTGGGCGCCGAGCACGGCGTCGAGCAGGCGCTGGGCCGCCGCCTCGGCGCCGGGCGCCGGGGTGTCGGGAAGCAGGATGCTGAACTCGTCGCCGCCGAACCGGGCGATGAGGTCCTCCTCGCGGCCCTCGGCCGCCAGCGCCGAGGCCGCGTGTGCCAGCATCTGGTCGCCGACGAGGTGCCCGAACGTGCGGTTGACCGACTTCATGCCGTCGAGGTCGAGCATCAGCACCGAGACGTGGCGCCGGTGCCGCCGGGCCCGGCTCAGCTCGGCCGCGGCGAGCTGCTCGAACGCAGCCAGCGACAGCAGGCCCGTCTTGCCGTCGCGCCAGGACGTGAGGGCGGCCGCATGCCGCCCGAGGTACTGCACCTTCAGCAGGTACACCAGCGGGAGGAACACGAGGGCCGCCGGCGACCGCGTCAACAGGACGCAGGCCAGGGCGCCGATGGCGATGTCCGGCGAGTCGCGGACCATCTCGTGCCAGGGCAACAGGGGAGCCTCGATCGCGTCGAGGCCGTAGAACCGGCGGAACATCAGCGAGACGAGCACCGACTCCACCACGAGCATTACGAGCCCGGCCGCTGCGAGGGCCGCCACCTCGGCGGCCTGCCCGCCGAGGTCCCCGCCGACCCGGGTGAGTGTCGCGCACGCGAAGGCGAACGTGATGCCGGCCGCGCTCGTGTGCACGAGCCGGACGCTGCCGTTGATCATCGTCCGGCGCCCGGGACCCGACGCGAAGACCACGACCAGCAGCCACACCGGCGGGAGCAGGATCGCGGCGGCGAACATGCCCGGCAGGGTGAGATCCATGAAGGAGACCCGGCCGCCGCGCTCGAGGCTGGCCGGGGCGCGAACGGACGAACCGAGGTAGGTGAGGCCGGCAAGGACGACGGCGAGCAGGGGTGCCGGGACGTCGGACTGCAGGTGCGGGAACCAGACATCAGCCAGGATCGCGGCCACCCAGCAGACGAGCGCCAGCACCACAAGCCAGGCGGGCGGCCGCAGCCTCGGAGGTCGGGGCACGACGGGAGCCGTGGAGTCGAGCACACGAACTCCTTCCCGCTCTCCCCCGCCGTGACGAGACACCGACCGTAGGCCACCTGAGGGCGGGAGTCGCGGCGAGCGGGCGCGCCGCGTGACCCGTACCTCCGGCGACGCGCCGCGCCGCTCACTCGATCGGAGCAGCCGACATGGGACCGTCCACCATGGCGACGACATGGCTGGGTCCCGCACCCACCTCCCCGGCGCGCACCGCCGGTCGCTGGGCGCTGGCGGCCGTGCTGCTGATCGCCGGGATCGGCCACCTCCGCGAGCCCTCGTCGTTCCTGGCCCAGGTGCCACCGTGGTTCCCCGCCCCCGACGCCACCGTGCTCGTTTCCGGGCTCGTCGAACTCGCGCTGGCGCTCGCCCTCGCCGTGCTCCCGCGCCGTCGAGCCGAGGTCGGCTGGATCGTCGCGGCGTTCTTCGTCGCCGTCTTCCCGGGCAACATCTCCCAGTTCGTCACCCGCACCGCCGCCTTCGGCCTCGACACCGACCTCACCCGCGCGGTGCGGCTGCTCGTCCAACCGCTGCTCGTGGTGTGGGCGCTGTGGTGCACGGGTGCCTGGCGGGCGTGGCGCGACCGGCCCTGAGGTCGGTCAGACCGCTGCGTCCCCACGACCACGTGGTCGGTGACGACGACGCGCAGGCGCCGCACGTGCAGAAGGCCCCGGGAGAACCCGGGGCCTTCGTGGGGTGCGCGAGGGGGGAGTTGAACCCCCACACCCTTTCGGGTACACGGACCTGAACCGTGCGCGTCTGCCTATTCCGCCACTCGCGCGCGCCGGGAAAGGCTAACACGCGGGCCGCAGCCGCCGGGAATCCGCGGACGCCTGTCCGGCGGTCCCCGAAGAGCGTCCGAACCGGGAGGGAACGCACACGATGCCTCACTCGTCACCCGACCCGACGGCTCGTCGCCCGGGCCTGCGAGCGACTCGCGACTAGCATCGGCGCAGGGCCGCGCGGCGCGCCGGCCCCGGACCGGGGGCGTCCCGGACCGTCCGCGCGTCCGCCCCCGCGGCCGCGCCCGGGAGCAGGAGGTGCGGTGGGGCTCCTCGACCGCTTCGAGCAGCGGCTCGACCGGCTCGTGAACGGGGCCTTCGCCCGGGCCTTCAAGGCCGAGGTGCAGCCCGTCGAGGTGGCTGCGGCATTGCAGCGCGAGATCGACGACCGGGCGGCCGTGGTGAGCCGCGGCCGCACCGTGGTGCCCAACGTCTTCACCGTCGAACTGTCCGTGCACGACTTCGAACGGCTCTCCACCTACACCGACCCGCTTCGGGCCGAGCTCGCTCAGATGATCACCGACTACGCCACCGAGCAGTCATACACGTTCCTCGGCGGGGTCGACGTGGTGCTCGGGCGCGACGACGAGCTCGAGACGGGCATCTTCCGGGTGCGCAGCGAGGCCCGGCCAGGAGTCACCGCGGCACCGCCGCCCACGGGCATCGTCACCGCCGAGTCGCCCACGCTGGTGATCTCCGGCACCGCGTACCCGCTCACCCGCCCGGTCACGGTGATCGGTCGCGGCACCGACACCGACTTGCGCATCGACGACCCCGGCGTCTCGCGTCACCATCTGCAGCTCGCGCTCGTCCCCGGCCAGGGCGTCGAGGTTCGCGACCTCGGCTCCACGAACGGCACCGTCGTCGACGGGCGAGCCATCCGCACCCCGGTGCTGCTGCGCAACGGGTCGGTGCTCACCGTGGGCACCACGGAGATCCACTTCAGGACCGGGTGATCGGCCGTGTCCGAGCTCGCGCTCACGCTCATCCGGCTCGGCTTCCTGGCCCTGCTCTGGCTCGCCGTCCTGGTCACCGTCGGGGTGCTGCGCCGCGACCTTCGCTCCCCGCGCGAGGCCCGGCCCGCCGCCGGTGCCAAGTCACCCAAGGCGGCCAAGGAGCCCAAGGCGCCCAAGGGCGCGAAGCCGGCCAAGGCCAAGCGCGGCATCCCCACCTCGGTGGTGGTGATCGAGGGTGCGGCCGAGGGCGTGTCGGTGCCCCTCGACTCAGCACCGGTGACGATCGGCCGCGACTCCTCCTGCACCATCCCGCTCACGGACGACTACGCGAGCAGCCAGCACGCGCGGCTCTACCTGCACGACGGTCGCTGGGTGGTCGAAGACCTTGGCTCCACCAACGGCACCTGGATCGACCGCGCCCGCATCACCGCCCCGACGGTCGTGCCCGCGGGCGTGCCCATCCGTATCGGCCGCACCGTGCTCGAGCTCCGGAAGTGAGCTGATGACCCTCGTCCTGCACTACGCCGCCCGCTCCGACGTGGGTCTCGTGCGCTCGGGGAACGAGGACTCCGGCTACGCCGGGCCGTCGCTGCTCGTGGTGGCCGACGGCATGGGCGGGCACGCGGCCGGCGAGCTCGCCAGCGCCGCCGCCGTGGCCACGTTCGCCGCGCTCGCCCCCGGCTGGGCCGCGCACGACGCAGATGCCCCGGACGCGGTGCTCAGCGACATGGGCGACGGCGTGGCCCGCACCACCAGCGAGATCGGACGGGTCGTCGTCGAACACCCCGACCTGCGGGGCATGGGAACCACGCTCACCGCGGTGGCGTGGCACCACGGCCAGGTGGCGGTGGCGCACGTCGGCGACTCGCGCGCCTACCAGCTGCGCGACGGCGACCTCAAGCAGCTGACGGTCGACCACACGTACGTGCAGATGCTCGTCGATTCCGGGCGCATCACCCCGGACGAGGCTCTCACCCACGCCCGTCGCAACCTCATCATGCGGGCGATCGACGGCGTCACCGACGTCGAGCCCGACCTCATCATGCTCGACGCGCGTGCGGGCGACCGGCTGCTGCTGTGCAGCGACGGTCTCTCGGGCGTCGTCGCCGAGGACGACATCGCGGCGCTGCTCGGCACCGGCGACCCCCCGTACGCGGCCGGTGCGCTGGTGGAGAAGGCCCTCGAGAACGGAGCGCCCGACAACGTCACCGTGGTCGTCGCCGAGGTCGTCGAGGTCGACGAGGTCACCGCCGCGGCCCTCGAGATCGCCCAGCCGGTGGTGGTCGGCGCGGCCGGGGAGCGCCGGAACCGACAGGTCCTTTCCGACCTGGTGTTTCCGGACGACGCCGAGCCCGACCCGGCCGCCGTGCCCGTCGACGCCTCCCACGAGCCCGTCGAGATCGGCGCGCTGCCCCCGCCCACCGCTGCTGCGACCACGGCCGCCGCGGTCGACGCGGAGGCCGCGCGCAGCGGCCGGCACGCCCAGTCGGCCGGTCGCCGCCGCTGGCTGGTGCCCCTGGCGCTGATCCTCGGCATCGGCCTGCTGATCGCGGCCGGCACCACCGCGGCGGTCACGTGGGCGAAGTCGCAGTACTACGTGACCACGTCTGACGGAAAGGTCGCGATCTACCAGGGGCTCACGGTGTCGCTGCCGCTCGTCTCCTCGACCGAGCCGTACTTCGTCAGCGACGTCGCGGTCACGGCGCTGCCCACGATCGCCCAGGACGCCCTCGCCACCCCCGCTCCCGCGGCCAACCTCGAGGCTGCCCAGCGGCTCGTGGCCCAGTACGCGAGCCAGTCGGCCGCGTGCGCCGCAGCGCCCACCACGCCCGGCTGCCCCACCCCCGCCACGCCCACACCGCCCACGACCCCGTCGGCGACGACCTCGACCTCGACCACCCCGCCGCCCGCACCTACGGGATCGCCGTGAGCCTGACCGCGGGCGCCGCGCTCGGCACCAGGCAGCCCACCCGCCGCACCACCGAGCTGCTCCTGCTGATCGGGGCCCTCGTCGTGGGCGGCTTCGCCTGGGTCAACACCGACCTCGCGGTGCTCGACTCCTGGCCGCCGCACTTCTGGGCCGTGGGGGGCGCGGTCGCCCTCGGATTCTTGGCCGCCCACCTCGCGGTGCGTTTCCTTGCGCCCTACGCCGACCCGGTGCTGCTCCCCGCCGTGGCCACGCTCAACCTGCTCGGGATCTCGATGATCCACCGCCTCGACCTCGCCGCCGAGCAGCGTGCGGCCCGGGCCGGGAGCCCGATGCCGCAGCCGGAGGCCGTCGCCCAGCTGACCTGGACCTCGCTCGGCATCGTGCTGTTCGTCGCCGTGCTGCTGATCGTCCGCGACCACCGCAAGCTGCAGCGCTATACCTACACGTTCGGCCTGCTGGGCCTCGTCCTGCTCCTCCTGCCGCTCGTCCCGGGCCTCGGTGCGACGATCAACGGGGCCACGCTGTGGATCAGGGTGGGGCCGTTGTCGTTCCAGCCGGCCGAGCTGGCCAAGATCGTCCTGACCCTCTTCTTCGCCGGCTACCTCGTGGTCACGCGCGACTCCCTCGCGCTCGTGCGCACCAAGGTGCTCGGTCTCGAGTTCCCTCGCGGGCGCGACCTCGGCCCGCTGCTCGTCGCCTGGCTCGTGAGCCTCGGCGTACTCGTGTTCGAGCGCGACCTCGGCACGTCCCTGCTGTTCTTCGGCCTGTTCGTCTCGCTCCTGTACGTGGCCACGCACCGGCGCTCGTGGCTCGTGCTGGGCTTCGTGCTGTTCGTCACCGGCGCCACCCTGGCGTACTTCGCCTTCGGGCACGTGCGCCTGCGGGTGCAGGTGTGGCTCGACCCGTTCGCCTACCAGTCCGACCAGGGCTACCAGGTGGTGCAGGCCCTGTTCGGGCTCGCAAGCGGCGGCATCCTGGGCGCCGGGTGGGGGCAGGGCTATCCGCAGTTCGTGCCCTACGCCAACAGCGACTTCATCATCTCGTCGTTCGGGGAGGAGATCGGGCTCACCGGGCTCACCGCGATGCTGGTGATCTACGCGATCGTCGTCGAGCGCGGGCTGCGCACGTCGGTGGCGTGCAAGGACCCCTACGGCACGCTCGTCGCGGCGGGGCTGTCGATCGTGCTCGCCCTGCAGGTGTTCGTCACGGTGGGCGGAGTCACCCGCCTCATCCCGCTCACCGGCCTCACCACGCCGTTCCTCGCCGCCGGCGGCTCCGCGCTCGTCGCCAACTGGATGATGGTCGCGCTGCTGCTGCGCATCTCGAACACGGCCCGGCGTCCCGACCTCGTGCTGGCCCCGCCGGACGAGGCCCTCACCCAGGTGGTGAAGCTGTGAGCCGCCAGGTGCGCCGGCTCGCCGTGGTCCTGGCGCTGCTGCTCGTGGCCCTGCTGGTGAACCTCAACGTCGTCCAGGTGCTGCGGGCGGACGACCTGCGCAGCAAGCCGGGCAACACCCGGCTCGTCCTGGAGGAGTACGACCGCGAGCGCGGGCCGATCCTCGTGGCGGCGGCGCCTGCGGCGAAGTCTGTGAAGACGTCCGACGCGCTGAAGTTCCTGCGGGTGTACCCCTCCGGGCCGATGTACGCGCCGGCGACCGGGTTCTACTCGCTGATCTACGGCGCGACCGGGATCGAGCGCACCGAGAACAGCATCCTGTCTGGCACCGACGACCGGTTCGTCGTCGACCGGCTGCAGCAGCTGTTCGCCGGTCGCACCCCCAAGGGCGGCGGGATCGAGCTCACCTTGAACCCCAAGGCCCAGAAGGCTGCGTACGACGGGCTGGCCGGTCGTCCCGGCGCGGTGGTGGCCATCAACCCGGCCACCGGCGCGATTCTGGCGCTGGCCTCCTCGCCGTCGTTCGATCCCAACAAGCTCTCGAGCCACAACCCGGACCAGATCCGCACGGCGTACGCCGCGTACCAGCAGGACCCGGCCCAGCCGATGCTCAACCGGCCCCTGGCGCGCACCTACCCGCCGGGCTCCACCTTCAAGCTCGTCACCGCGGCCGCGGCCCTGCAGAGCGGGCGGTTCACGCCCGACACCGTGATCCCGGGCCCGGCCACCTACAAGCTGCCAGGCTCCACCAAGGAGCTGTCGAACTGGCAGGGCCGCGAGTGCGGGCCCAACGGCAAGCTCACCCTGCGCGAAGCGCTGGCCATCTCGTGCAACACCGCGTTCGCGTGGCTGGGCAATCAGCTGGGCGGGGCCGCGCTCTCGGCGCAGTCGTCGCTGTTCGGCTTCGACACCGCCTTCCAGGTACCGATGAACGCCGCCACGTCGCACTTCCCCCCCGACCCCGACCCGGCCGAGACCGCGCAGTCGGCGATCGGCCAGTTCGACGTGCGGGCCACCGCACTGCAGATGGCGATGGTGGGCGCGGCCATCGGCAACAACGGCATCACCATGAACCCGTACCTGGTCAAGTCGATCCTCGCGCCAGACCTCTCGGTGCTCGAGACGACCCAGCCCTCGCAGTTCCGCACCGCCATGACCCCCGAACACGCGGCGGACGAGGTGTCGATGATGGTCACCGTCGTCGAGAACGGCACGGGCTCGAACGCTCAGATCCCCGGGGTGCGGGTAGGCGGCAAGACCGGCACCGCCCAGACGGGAACGAACAAGCCGCCCCACGCGTGGTTCGTGGCGCTGGCCCCCGCCCTGCAGCCCACCGTGGCTGTGGCCGTGGTCATCGAAAATGGTGGGGGAGCCACCGAGGTCAGTGGGAACAAGCTGGCCGCCCCCATCGCCCGCAGCGTGATCGAGGCGGTACTCGGCGGATGAGGCTCGTGATGTTGATGCAGGCGCCCAAGGAGGCATCGTGACGGACGACGTCCGCAGGCTCGGCGAACGCTACGACGTGGGCGATCTGCTCGGTCGGGGCGGCATGGCCGAGGTGCACGAGGGCCGCGACCTGCGGCTCGGCCGGCGCGTGGCGGTGAAGATCCTGCGCCCCGACCTCGCCCGCGACCCCGCCTTCCAGGCCCGCTTCCGCCGCGAGGCCCAGTCGGCCGCCTCGCTCAACCACCCCAACATCGTCGCGGTGTACGACACCGGCGAGGACGTGCTCGTCGGCGAGACCGGGGCCTCGGTCACCGTGCCGTACATCGTGATGGAGTACGTCGACGGCCAGACCCTGCGCCAGCTGCTGCAGAGCGGTCGCCGGCTGCTGCCCGAGCGCGCGCTCGAGATGACCGCCGGCGTGCTGGCCGCGCTCGACTACTCGCACCGGCACGGCATCGTCCACCGAGACATCAAGCCCGCGAACGTCATGCTCACCCGTGGCGGCGAGGTCAAGGTCATGGACTTCGGCATCGCCCGCGCCGTGGCCGACTCGTCAGCCACGATGACCCAGGGCGCCGCCGTGCTCGGCACCGCCCAGTACCTCTCTCCGGAGCAGGCCCGCGGCGAGATCGTCGACGCGCGCTCGGACCTGTACTCCACCGGGTGCCTGCTGTACGAGCTGCTCGTCGGGCGCCCGCCCTTCACCGGCGACTCGCCCGTGTCGGTGGCCTACCAGCACGTCTCCGAGCCGCCGGTGCCACCGTCGAACATCGATCCGTCGGTTCCAGCCAGCATCGACGCCATCGTCCTGAAGGCCCTGACCAAGAACCGCGACGACCGCTACGCCAGCGCCGCCGAGATGCGCGCCGACGTCGAGCGGGCGATCGCCGGCATGCCGGTGACGGCCGCCCTGGCGCCCGTGGGGGCTGCGGTCGTGGCCGGTGACGAGGCCACGGCCATGATGGCCCCGATCGGTATGGCCGGCGGGAGCGAGCCCGCTGGCCTCGACGACGCGGCTGCCCGCAGCCCGTGGGTGTGGGTAGGTCTCACGCTCGGCATCCTCGCTCTCATCGGCGGTCTCACCTGGTTCGGCTTCAAGATGTTCGGCGCCCCCGACGTGCCGCAGGTGAAGGTGCCGCCGCTGGCTGGCCTCACGGTCGACCAGACGCGCACGCAGCTGTCGTCGGCCGGTCTCCTGCTCGGCCAGCAGATCCCGCAGGTGTCGCCGGACAAGCCGAAGGACACCGTCATCTCCCAGGACCCGCTCGCCGGCACCATAGTCGACAAGGGTCAGTCGGTGAACATCACCGTGAGCACCGGCAAGGACCAGACCACGGTGCCGAACGTGGTGGGTCTGCCGTCCAGCAACGACGCCCGCAACGTGCTCGTGCAGAACAGCTTGGGCCTCGGCACCGTCACCCAGGTCGACTCCGACCAGCCTGAGGGCTACGTGCTGAGCAGCACGCCGGCCGCCGGCCAGCAGGTCGACAAGGACTCGTTGGTCAACATCACCGTGTCCAACGGCAAGGTCGCGGTGCCCGACGTCCTCGGCAAGAGCGAGTCGGAGGCCAAGAGCCAGCTGCAGCAGGCCGGCGGTTTCGACGTCAGCGTGAGCACCGTCGAAGACGGCACGGTCAGCCCCGGCACGGTGATCGACCAGTCCCCCAGCGGCGGCACGAAGGTCAAGCGCGGCTCCGCCGTGAAGATCACCGTGGCCAAGGCCCCGCCGCCGCCTCCGTCGCCCACCCCCACCGCGACCACGCCGACGCCGACCGTCACCTCCCCGTCCCCGAGCGTCTCCCCCTCCTAGCCCCCGCCCCGTCCCGCGTCTTCCCGCCCGTCGTCGTCCCGTCCCTCGTCGTCCCGTCCCTCGTCGTTGGTCCCTGCCATGGATCCAATGACCATTGAGTGGGGCGTGCATGGTCCTTCCATGGTCGGTTCGTCCATGCCTTGGATCAACGGACAAGGGGACGGACGACGAAACGGGCGACCGGCGGCGCGGCCGGCCGGCGCGCGGGGGGGACGAGGGGCGGTCAGGTGCCGGGGCGGGCCATCACGGGGGCGAGCCCGGCCGAGCGGGCCACGGCCTCGTCGTCCCCGCACCGGGCGAGCCAGTTCGCGAGCATCCGGTGCCCGCCCTGCGTGAGCACCGACTCGGGATGGAACTGCACCCCCTCGACATCGAGCTCGCGGTGCCGCAGCGCCATCACGACACCGCTCTCGGTGCGCCCGGTGACCTCGAGCACGGCCGGCACCGTGTCGGGTTCGACGGCGAGCGAGTGGTAACGGGTGGCAGTGAACGGCGACGGCAGCCCGGCGAGCACCCCGGCGCCGTGGTGGTAGACCAGCGAGGTCTTGCCGTGCAGCAGCTCCGGCGCCCGGTCGACGACGCCTCCGTACGCCGCCGCGATGGCCTGGTGGCCGAGACACACGCCGAACAGCGGCACCCGCCCGGCCGCGTAGCGAACCATGTCCATGCAGATCCCGGCGTCGTGCGGCGTGCCCGGTCCGGGCGAGAGCAGCACGCCGTCATACGCGTCCGAGGCCTGCACCGCTACGGCGTCGTTGCGCAGGACGTCGACCTGCGCGCCCAACTGGGCGAGGTACTGGACGAGGTTGAACACGAACGAGTCGTAGTTGTCGACGACCAGGATGCGCGCGCTCACGGCCCCATCCTCCCCGACCAGGGCACACCGGGACGCGCCGCCTCCGCCGCAGGGCTCACGGTGCGGCCGCTGGGCTCACGGTGCGGTCGGCCTGGCGTACCGGATCGACAGGGGACCCTCGTAAGCGGGCAGCGTCGTCGAGGCCGCCTCAGCGACCTCGTAGCCAAGGCCGTAGAGCGTCACGTACTCGCGGTAGACGCTGACGGTCGGGTCGTCGTCGAGCGCCTTGCGCATCTTCGTCGCGTCGCCCACCGCCGTGATCGTGAAGGGGGGCGAGTACACCCGGCCCTGGAGCAGCAGCGTGTTGCCGACGCAGCGCACGGCGGACGTGGAGATGATCCGCTGGTCCATGATGCGCATCGCGCTCGCGCCACCCTGCCACAACGCGTTGACCACGGCCTGGACGTCCTGCTGGTGCACGACGAGGTCGTCCGGGGTCGGTCCGGTGCCGTCGGTGGAGATGGGCTGCTTCGGCGCGTCGTTGAGCACGACGGTGAGCGACGGCCCGACGACCGGGGTGAAGCCGGCCGCCGGCGCGAGGTCGGCCGCCCGCTGGCGCTGCCGTGCGAGCGCGGGACCACCGCCCTGGGTGTCCGAGAGGTCCTGCACCTCCTGCTGCAGGTCGGTCACCTGTCCCTGCAGCACGGCCACCTGCTGGGCCCGCTTCGCGACGAGGTCGCGCAGGTCGGACCCCGACTCGGCCCGCAGGTTCGTACCGCCCGAGGTGAGGGCGCTCGCGGCGAACAGCAGTCCCGCCAGCGCCAGCACGACGAACGTCGCCACCCGGGACCACCGCCGGGCCTTCGGCGAGGTCGAAACGGTCGGGGGACCGGCGAACGGTGCCTCGGGCACGACGTCCTGGTCGACGGCGAGGCCGCCGACCGGCTCGTCCTGCACGCGCTCGTCAGGCACGCCCTCACGGTACGCGACGTCGCGGCGTTACCCTGGTGCGGTCACACGCACCCGTTGACCCACCGCTCCCGACCCACCAGAGAGGCAGGCCCATCGTGCCCGAGTCCCGGGGACGCAAGAAGGCCGTCTACACGCCCCCGCCGTCCAAGAAGGATCCCGTCAAGCTTGGACCTTCGCGGTGGGTCGGGCCCCTCATGGTCGCCATGTTCGTCATCGGCCTGGTGTGGATCGTGGTGTTCTACGTCGCCGGCCAGGACGTGCCGCTGATGAAGGACCTCGGCAACCTGTGGAACGTGCTCATCGGTTTCGCCTTCATCGGCGTGGGCTTCGTGCTCGCCACCCGCTGGCGCTGACTCCTCCCCCAGGAGCCCGTGGGGTGCCAGGGCTCGCCGGTCTCACTCCCTTCTCACGCACCTGACGCGCGATGCGGCACCCGTCCGCGCCCCGAGCCCGCGCGGCCTCGTCCGGTGGCGCACGGTGCTCGGGGAGGTTATCCACAGTTTCCACAGGCACCTGGTGATAACCACACGGCTGTGAGTTACATCGGTGATACTCGTCCCCAGCTGTGGGTAACCCTGTGGATAACTTTGGGAGCGGACGAGACCGAACTCAGCCGGCGAGCAGCGGGAGCACCAGCGCCGGCAGCGACGCGATCGGCGCCCCGCCCAGCACCGCGCTCACCGCTGCCGGCGCCCCGATCGGGAAGTCCGGGAGCAGGCTGGTGCGCAGGACCGCGGTGCGCCACATCGTCAGGACCACCAGGACGCCGACCACGGCGAGGACGCCGAGGATCTGCCACAGGGTGCGGTTGGCCTGCGGCGCGTACGCCATGATCGCGGCCACCAGCGCGCCGGTGACGAGGCCGCCGAGGTGCGCCCGCCAGTCGATGTTCGAGCCGGGAACGAAGCCGATGGCCACGTTGATGGCCAGCAGGACGAACACCTGGCCGATGTCGTAGCCGAGCCTGCGGCCCGCCACAACCAGCGCACCCATCAGGCCGAAGATCGCCCCGGACGCCCCGACCGATGGGATCAGGGGATCGCTGAAGATGTAGGACGCGACCGACCCGCCGAGGGCGGCCACGACGTAGAGCGTGAGGAACCGGCCGTGGCCCAGGATCCGCTCGAGGGTGGGCCCGACCGACCACAGCACCAGCATGTTGAAGCCGATGTGCAGCAGCGACCCGTGCAGGAACGCCGCGGTGATGAGGCGGTAGAACTCGCCGTTCAGCGCGATCTGCAGCGGCCACATGCTGAAGCGCAGCACGGCTTCGGTCACCACGCCCACGGCGCCGAGCAGGTAGACCGCCACACACACCACGAAGACGCCCGTCGTGACGACGGGTCGCTCGATCGGCCGGCCGCCCAGCTGGGTCGTGGCCTGGGGCCTCGTGGCCACGCCCTCGGCCATGCACTCGGGACACTGGAAGCCGACGGAGGCCGACGTCATGCAGTCGGGGCAGATCGGCCGGTCGCAGCGCGAGCACCGCACGTAGGTCTCGCGCCCCGGGTGCCGGTAGCAGCGGGGCACCTCCACCGGAGCCCCCGCGGGGTCGGTCACCCCTCGACGGTCTCGATGTCGACCGACGAGATCACGATGTCCGTCGTCGGCTTGTCCTGGCCACCGGTGGGTACCGCCGCGATGGCGTCGACGACATCGCGGCTCGGCTGGTCGGCCACCTCGCCGAAAATCGTGTGCTTGAAGTTCAGCCAGGTGGCTGGCCCCACCGTGATGAAGAACTGCGAGCCGTTGGTGTTCGGGCCCGGTTCGCCATCGCCAGCACGTAGGGCCGGTCGAAGGTGAGCTCGGGGTGGAACTCGTCCTCGAACTGGTAGCCGGGGACCGCCGCGCCCGGCTGCCGGTGCGGGTCGCCGCCCTGGATCATGAAGTCGGGGATGACGCGGTGAAAGCGCACCCCGTCGTAGCGGTCCCTGGCCGGGGTCTGCCGGTCTGGGGTCCTTAGGCGTGCACGGTGCCGTCGGCGAGGCCGACGAAGTTCTTCACAGTCTTGGGGGCGTGCATCGGCAGCAGCTCAATGCGGATGTCACCCTCGGAGGTGTGCAGGGTCGCGTAGGTCTTCGTGGCCATGGGGGGATCCTTCCACGCCGTCAGGAGCCCTGCTCCTCGGGGAGGTCCGGATCGGCGAGCACCTCCGGGGCGAGCCGGCCCACGACCGCCAACCACATTGCCAGCATCCGGCCGATGAGCAGGGCGAAGGCCACCGTGCCGATCCCGACGGTTCCGCCGAGCAGCCAGCCTGCCACCAGCACCGTGATCTCGATGCCGAGCCGCACCCCGGCCACCGGGACGCCGTACCGCTGGTGCAGTCCGGTCATCAGCCCGTCGCGGGGTCCGGGTCCGAGGTGGGTCGTGAGGTAGAGCGCGCCACCCAGCCCGACCAGGGCGATGCCCAGCAGTACCTGCACCAAGCCGACCACCGGAGCCGACGGGGTGGGCCACAGCCCGGCCGTCACGCCGAGGACGGCCGAGATCACCACGATGTTCAGCAGCGTTCCGAACCCCGGCCGCTCCCGCAGCGGCCGCCACAGCAGCAGCACCACGCACGAGACCATCGCGCTGGTGAGTCCGATGTCGAGCCCGGTACGCACCGAGACGCCCTGCGCCAGCACGGTCCACGGGCTGACTCCGAGGCCTGCCGCGACGAGGGACCCCTCCCCGGCACCGAAGAGCGTGAGCCCGATCACGAGCACGAGCAGGGTCAGGGGACGGGCCCGCCACCGCGACGGCGCGGCGTAGGACGTGCGCGGGACGTGCCGCGACCCGCCGAAGACGGCCGCGTGCCACCCACGTCGGGCCGGCTGCTCCATGGCGTCTCCTGCGCTGCTGACCGCGTCGAACCCTGGATCGTCCGACCGTAGGGGGGCGCTTCTACCCCTCGTCCATGGTCGTTTCATCCATGCCATGGATCATCGGACGAGGAACGGGGGGTGGGTGGGCGAGGAGGCCGACGAGGGAGGAGTGCCGAGCCCGACGGGATCACGCCGGCACGTCCGCGACCGTGGAGACGAGGGGACTCGAACCCCTAACCCCCGCCTTGCAAAGGCGGTGCTGTGCCAGTTGACTACGCCCCCGGGGTGGGCCGCCCCGCGGCGGCCCGAGAACAGAACCGACAGGATGCCGAACCGGTCGGAACGGTGGATCAGGACAGGTCGGGAGCTGCGGTGGCCTCGGTCCAGAGGTCCTGCTCGGCCCGACTCGCTGTGACCTGGCGGTAGACGACGAAGCCGACGGCGGCGAGCGCCGCGACCACGAGGAGCTTCTTCACGAAAGACCACCTTCGACAACGGGACGACGTGGGGCGCACGAGGATCGAACGGGACGAGCCTACGCCGTGCGCGGGGCTCCGGGCACGGCGGTTGGTGCGCGCGAGCATCCGCGCGGCCCCGGTTCTCACGTGCGAGAGCCCCTCCGCGCGGGAGGGGCTCCGGGAGTGGGCCTAGGAAGCTGAACCTCCGACCTCTTCCTTATCAGGGAAGCGCTCTAACCGCCTGAGCTATAGGCCCGCAGTGCTCCGCACCAGCGTCGCTGGCGCCGGCAAAGGCTACCCCAGCCCGCTCGAGCCGCCCAAACCGGCCAGAACGATCAGGGCCTCAGCTCTCTTCGCTGAGGGTGACCTCGAGGCCGCCGGTGATGCCCACCACCAGGTTGTAGAGGAACGCGAACATCGTGGTGAGCACGGCCACGAGGACGATCTCGAACGCAGCCAGCACGAGCGTGACACCCATGACGCGCCCGAAGGACACGACCGCCTTGAGGTCGAACTGGGTGGTCCCGGTGCCCGTGATGTCGTTGACCGTGCGGCCAACGGCATCGAACACCCCCAGGACGTCGAGCACCCGCCACAGCAGCGCCGTGGCCACGAGCAAGATGATCGCGAACGAGAGCGCCAGCATGAACGACGTCTTCAGCACCGACCACGGATCGACGCGGCTGACCATGAGCCGCGCGCGGCGCACCCCGTGGGACGCGGCGCAGGGGCCGGCGCGCGAGTGACGCAGGCGCCGGCGCGGTAGGCCGAGGCGCCACCACCGGCGGGTGCGCCACGGTCTGCGGCCCGGTGGCTTCGAAGTCGGGGGGCACGGGAACGGTGGGCACCCGACCGGCCGTGGGCGACGTGGGCAGCCCCGCTCGGGGTGCCGGGGCGTCCCGGCGCCGGGGCGCCCGGCTTGGCCGCTGCCGGGGGCGGGGTGGGAGCGCCGAGCCCGGCAGCCCGCCGGCGGCCGGGTGCCGGTGGAGGCCGTGGGCGTGGCGCCGTTCGTGCCGACCGCCGACCTGTCGGGAGCGCCCCGGCGGCGACCACGAGCGCCCCGGCGGGTGCTCCCGACAGGTCGGCGGTCGGCACGAACGGCGCCACGCCCACGGCCTCCACCGGCACCCGGCCGCCTGCTGGCGGGCGGCCCGGGCTCGGCGCTCCCACCCCGCCCCCGGCAGCGGCCAAGCCGGGCGCCCCGGCGCCGGGACGCCCCGGCACCCCGAGCGGGCCGCCCACGTCGCCCACGGCCGGTCGGGTGCCCACCGTTCCCGTGCCCCCCGACTTCGAAGCCACCGGGCCGCAGACCGTGGCGCACCCGCCGGTGGTGGCGCCTCGGCCTACCGCGCCGGCGCCTGCGTCACTCGCGACGCCGGCCCCTGCGCCGCGTCCCACGGGGGTGCGCCGCGCGCGGCTCATGGTCAGCCGCGTCGATCCGTGGTCGGTGCTGAAGACGTCGTTCATGCTGGCGCTCTCGTTCGCGATCATCTTGCTCGTGGCCACGGCGCTGCTGTGGTGGGTGCTCGACGTCCTGGGGGTGTTCGATGCCGTTGGCCGCACGGTCAACGACATCACGGGCACCGGGACCACCCAGTTCGACCTCAAGGCGGTCGTGTCCTTCGGGCGCGTCATGGGTGTCACGCTCGTGCTGGCTGCGTTCGAGATCGTCCTCGTGGCCGTGCTCACCACGATGTTCGCGTTCCTCTACAACCTGGTGGTGGGCATCACCGGCGGCCTCGAGGTCACCCTCAGCGAAGAGAGCTGAGGCCCTGATCGTTCTGGCCGGTTTGGGCGGCTCGAGCGGGCTGGGGTAGCCTTTGCCGGCGCCAGCGACGCTGGTGCGGAGCACTGCGGGCCTATAGCTCAGGCGGTTAGAGCGCTTCCCTGATAAGGAAGAGGTCGGAGGTTCAAGTCCTCCTAGGCCCACTCCCGGAGCCCCTCCCGCGCGGAGGGGCTCTCGCACGTGAGAACCGGGGCCGCGCGGATGCTCGCGCGCACCAACCGCCGTGCCCGGAGCCCCGCGCACGGCGTAGGCTCGTCCCGTTCGATCCTCGTGCGCCCCACGTCGTCCCGTTGTCGAAGGTGGTCTTTCGTGAAGAAGCTCCTCGTGGTCGCGGCGCTCGCCGCCGTCGGCTTCGTCGTCTACCGCCAGGTCACAGCGAGTCGGGCCGAGCAGGACCTCTGGACCGAGGCCACCGCAGCTCCCGACCTGTCCTGATCCACCGTTCCGACCGGTTCGGCATCTGCTGGTCGGTTCTGTTCTCGGGCCGCCGCGGGGCGGCCCACCCCGGGGGCGTAGCTCAACTGGCAGAGCACCGCCTTTGCAAGGCGGGGGTTAGGGGTTCGAGTCCCCTCGTCTCCACGGTCGCGGACGTGCCGGCGTGATCCCGTCCTGGTCGGCACTCCTCCCTCGTCGGCCTCCTCGCCCACCCACCCCCCGTTCCTCGTCCGATGATCCATGGCATGGATGAAACGACCATGGACGAGGGGTAGAAGCGCCCCCCTACGGTCGGACGATCCAGGGTTCGACGCGGTCAGCAGCGCAGGAGACGCCATGGAGCAGCCGGCCCGACGTGGGTGGCACGCGGCCGTCTTCGGCGGGTCGCGGCACGTCCCGCGCACGTCCTACGCCGCGCCGTCGCGGTGGCGGGCCCGCCCCCTGACCCTGCTCGTGCTCGTGATCGGGCTCACGCTCTTCGGTGCCGGGGAGGGGTCCCTCGTCGCGGCAGGCCTCGGAGTCAGCCCGTGGACCGTGCTGGCGCAGGGCGTCTCGGTGCGTACCGGGCTCGACATCGGACTCACCAGCGCGATGGTCTCGTGCGTGGTGCTGCTGCTGTGGTGGCCGCTGCGGGAGCGGCCGGGGTTCGGAACGCTGCTGAACATCGTGGTGATCTCGGCCGTCCTCGGCGTGACGGCCGGGCTGTGGCCCACCCCGTCGGCTCCGGTGGTCGGCTTGGTGCAGGTACTGCTGGGCATCGCCCTGGTCGGGCTGGGTGGCGCGCTCTACCTCACGACCCACCTCGGACCCGGACCCCGCGACGGGCTGATGACCGGACTGCACCAGCGGTACGGCGTCCCGGTGGCGGGGGTGCGGCTCGGCATCGAGATCACGGTGCTGGTGGCAGGCTGGCTGCTCGGCGGAACCGTCGGGATCGGCACGGTGGCCTTCGCCCTGCTCATCGGCCGGATGCTGGCAATGTGGTTGGCGGTCGTGGGCCGGCTCGCCCCGGAGGTGCTCGCCGATCCGGACCTCCCCGAGGAGCAGGGCTCCTGACGGCGTGGAAGGATCCCCCCATGGCCACGAAGACCTACGCGACCCTGCACACCTCCGAGGGTGACATCCGCATCGAGCTGCTGCCGATGCACGCCCCCAAGACGGTGAAGAACTTCGTCGGCCTCGCCGACGGCACCGGCACGTGGACCGACCCCCGTACCGGCAAGCCTGGTGAGGGTGCGCTGTACGACGGGGTGATCTTTCACCGGGTCATCCCCGGCTTCATGCTGCAGGGCGGCGACCCCACCGGCACCGGGCGCGGCGGTCCCGGCTACCAGTTCGGTGACGAGGCGCACCCCGAGCTCACCTTCGACCGGCCCTACCTGCTGGCGATGGCGAACGCGGGGCCCAACACCAACGGCTCGCAGTTCTTCATCACGGTGGGGCCAGCCACCTGGCTGAACTTCAAGCACACGATTTTCGGCGAGGTGGCCGACCAGCCGAGCCGCGATGTCGTCGACGCCATCGCGGCGGTACCCACCGGTGGCCAGGACAAGCCGACGACGGACATCGTGATCTCGTCGGTCGACATCGAGACCGTCGAGGGGTGACCGACCCCGCGGGGGCTCCGGTGGAGGTGCCCCGCTGCTACCGGCACCCGGGGCGCGAGACCTACGTGCGGTGCTCGCGCTGCGACCGACCGATCTGCCCCGACTGCATGACGTCGGCCTCCGTCGGCTTCCAGTGTCCCGAGTGCATGGCCGAGGGCGTGGCCACGAGGCCCCAGGCCACGACCCAGCTGGGCGGCCGGCCGATCGAGCGACCCGTCGTCACGACGGGCGTCTTCGTGGTGTGTGTGGCGGTCTACCTGCTCGGCGCCGTGGGCGTGGTGACCGAAGCCGTGCTGCGCTTCAGCATGTGGCCGCTGCAGATCGCGCTGAACGGCGAGTTCTACCGCCTCATCACCGCGGCGTTCCTGCACGGGTCGCTGCTGCACATCGGCTTCAACATGCTGGTGCTGTGGTCGGTCGGGCCCACCCTCGAGCGGATCCTGGGCCACGGCCGGTTCCTCACGCTCTACGTCGTGGCCGCCCTCGGCGGGTCGGTCGCGTCCTACATCTTCAGCGATCCCCTGATCCCATCGGTCGGGGCGTCCGGGGCGATCTTCGGCCTGATGGGTGCGCTGGTTGTGGCGGGCCGCAGGCTCGGCTACGACATCGGCCAGGTGTTCGTCCTGCTGGCCATCAACGTGGCCATCGGCTTCGTTCCCGGCTCGAACATCGACTGGCGGGCGCACCTCGGCGGCCTCGTCACCGGCGCGCTGGTGGCCGCGATCATGGCGTACGCGCCGCAGGCCAACCGCACCCTGTGGCAGATCCTCGGCGTCCTCGCCGTGGTCGGCGTCCTGGTGGTCCTGACGATGTGGCGCACCGCGGTCCTGCGCACCAGCCTGCTCCCGGACTTCCCGATCGGGGCGCCGGCAGCGGTGAGCGCGGTGCTGGGCGGGGCGCCGATCGCGTCGCTGCCGGCGCTGGTGCTCCCGCTGCTCGCCGGCTGAGTTCGGTCTCGTCCGCTCCCAAAGTTATCCACAGGGTTACCCACAGCTGGGGACGAATATCACCGATGTAACTCACAGCCGTGTGGTTATCACCAGGTGCCTGTGGAAACTGTGGATAACCTCCCCGAGCACCGTGCGCCACCGGACGAGGCCGCGCGGGCTCGGGGCGCGGACGGGTGCCGCATCGCGCGTCAGGTGCGTGAGAAGGGAGTGAGACCGGCGAGCCCTGGCACCCCACGGGCTCCTGGGGGAGGAGTCAGCGCCAGCGGGTGGCGAGCACGAAGCCCACGCCGATGAAGGCGAAACCGATGAGCACGTTCCACAGGTTGCCGAGGTCCTTCATCAGCGGCACGTCCTGGCCGGCGACGTAGAACACCACGATCCACACCAGGCCGATGACGAACATGGCGACCATGAGGGGCCCGACCCACCGCGAAGGTCCAAGCTTGACGGGATCCTTCTTGGACGGCGGGGGCGTGTAGACGGCCTTCTTGCGTCCCCGGGACTCGGGCACGATGGGCCTGCCTCTCTGGTGGGTCGGGAGCGGTGGGTCAACGGGTGCGTGTGACCGCACCAGGGTAACGCCGCGACGTCGCGTACCGTGAGGGCGTGCCTGACGAGCGCGTGCAGGACGAGCCGGTCGGCGGCCTCGCCGTCGACCAGGACGTCGTGCCCGAGGCACCGTTCGCCGGTCCCCCGACCGTTTCGACCTCGCCGAAGGCCCGGCGGTGGTCCCGGGTGGCGACGTTCGTCGTGCTGGCGCTGGCGGGACTGCTGTTCGCCGCGAGCGCCCTCACCTCGGGCGGTACGAACCTGCGGGCCGAGTCGGGGTCCGACCTGCGCGACCTCGTCGCGAAGCGGGCCCAGCAGGTGGCCGTGCTGCAGGGACAGGTGACCGACCTGCAGCAGGAGGTGCAGGACCTCTCGGACACCCAGGGCGGTGGTCCCGCGCTCGCACGGCAGCGCCAGCGGGCGGCCGACCTCGCGCCGGCGGCCGGCTTCACCCCGGTCGTCGGGCCGTCGCTCACCGTCGTGCTCAACGACGCGCCGAAGCAGCCCATCTCCACCGACGGCACCGGACCGACCCCGGACGACCTCGTCGTGCACCAGCAGGACGTCCAGGCCGTGGTCAACGCGTTGTGGCAGGGTGGCGCGAGCGCGATGCGCATCATGGACCAGCGGATCATCTCCACGTCCGCCGTGCGCTGCGTCGGCAACACGCTGCTGCTCCAGGGCCGGGTGTACTCGCCCCCCTTCACGATCACGGCGGTGGGCGACGCGACGAAGATGCGCAAGGCGCTCGACGACGACCCGACCGTCAGCGTCTACCGCGAGTACGTGACGCTCTACGGCCTTGGCTACGAGGTCGCTGAGGCGGCCTCGACGACGCTGCCCGCTTACGAGGGTCCCCTGTCGATCCGGTACGCCAGGCCGACCGCACCGTGAGCCCAGCGGCCGCACCGTGAGCCCTGCGGCGGAGGCGGCGCGTCCCGGTGTGCCCTGGTCGGGGAGGATGGGGCCGTGAGCGCGCGCATCCTGGTCGTCGACAACTACGACTCGTTCGTGTTCAACCTCGTCCAGTACCTCGCCCAGTTGGGCGCGCAGGTCGACGTCCTGCGCAACGACGCCGTAGCGGTGCAGGCCTCGGACGCGTATGACGGCGTGCTGCTCTCGCCCGGACCGGGCACGCCGCACGACGCCGGGATCTGCATGGACATGGTTCGCTACGCGGCCGGGCGGGTGCCGCTGTTCGGCGTGTGTCTCGGCCACCAGGCCATCGCGGCGGCGTACGGAGGCGTCGTCGACCGGGCGCCGGAGCTGCTGCACGGCAAGACCTCGCTGGTCTACCACCACGGCGCCGGGGTGCTCGCCGGGCTGCCGTCGCCGTTCACTGCCACCCGTTACCACTCGCTCGCCGTCGAACCCGACACGGTGCCGGCCGTGCTCGAGGTCACCGGGCGCACCGAGAGCGGTGTCGTGATGGCGCTGCGGCACCGCGAGCTCGATGTCGAGGGGGTGCAGTTCCATCCCGAGTCGGTGCTCACGCAGGGCGGGCACCGGATGCTCGCGAACTGGCTCGCCCGGTGCGGGGACGACGAGGCCGTGGCCCGCTCGGCCGGGCTCGCCCCCGTGATGGCCCGCCCCGGCACCTGACCGCCCCTCGTCCCCCCCGCACGCCGGCCGGCCGCGCCGCCGGTCGCCCGTTTCGTCGTCCGTCCCCTTGTCCGTTGATCCAAGGCATGGACGAACCGACCATGGAAGGACCATGCACGCCCCACTCAATGGTCATTGGATCCATGGCAGGGACCAACGACGAGGGACGGGACGACGAGGGACGGGACGACGACGGGCGGGAAGACGCGGGACGGGGCGGGGGCTAGGAGGGGGAGACGCTTGGGGACGGGGAGGTGACGGTCGGCGTCGGCGTGGTCGCGGTGGGGGTGGGCGACGGAGGCGGCGGCGGGGCCTTGGCCACGGTGATCTTCACGGCGGAGCCGCGCTTGACCTTCGTGCCGCCGCTGGGGGACTGGTCGATCACCGTGCCGGGGCTGACCGTGCCGTCTTCGACGGTGCTCACGCTGACGTCGAAACCGCCGGCCTGCTGCAGCTGGCTCTTGGCCTCCGACTCGCTCTTGCCGAGGACGTCGGGCACCGCGACCTTGCCGTTGGACACGGTGATGTTGACCAACGAGTCCTTGTCGACCTGCTGGCCGGCGGCCGGCGTGCTGCTCAGCACGTAGCCCTCAGGCTGGTCGGAGTCGACCTGGGTGACGGTGCCGAGGCCCAAGCTGTTCTGCACGAGCACGTTGCGGGCGTCGTTGCTGGACGGCAGACCCACCACGTTCGGCACCGTGGTCTGGTCCTTGCCGGTGCTCACGGTGATGTTCACCGACTGACCCTTGTCGACTATGGTGCCGGCGAGCGGGTCCTGGGAGATGACGGTGTCCTTCGGCTTGTCCGGCGACACCTGCGGGATCTGCTGGCCGAGCAGGAGACCGGCCGACGACAGCTGCGTGCGCGTCTGGTCGACCGTGAGGCCAGCCAGCGGCGGCACCTTCACCTGCGGCACGTCGGGGGCGCCGAACATCTTGAAGCCGAACCAGGTGAGACCGCCGATGAGAGCGAGGATGCCGAGCGTGAGACCTACCCACACCCACGGGCTGCGGGCAGCCGCGTCGTCGAGGCCAGCGGGCTCGCTCCCGCCGGCCATACCGATCGGGGCCATCATGGCCGTGGCCTCGTCACCGGCCACGACCGCAGCCCCCACGGGCGCCAGGGCGGCCGTCACCGGCATGCCGGCGATCGCCCGCTCGACGTCGGCGCGCATCTCGGCGGCGCTGGCGTAGCGGTCGTCGCGGTTCTTGGTCAGGGCCTTCAGGACGATGGCGTCGATGCTGGCTGGAACCGACGGATCGATGTTCGACGGTGGCACCGGCGGCTCGGAGACGTGCTGGTAGGCCACCGACACGGGCGAGTCGCCGGTGAAGGGCGGGCGCCCGACGAGCAGCTCGTACAGCAGGCACCCGGTGGAGTACAGGTCCGAGCGCGCGTCGACGATCTCGCCGCGGGCCTGCTCCGGAGAGAGGTACTGGGCGGTGCCGAGCACGGCGGCGCCCTGGGTGATCGTGG
>CAVZVV010000031.1:0-569557 GCA_963778785.1 uncultured Actinomycetes bacterium | reverse complement strand
TGGATGGGCCGAACGGCTGAATCTGAGACCAATGTCACTCTCTGCTGAGTGGTTTTGGTTAAGAGATGCCCAACAGGCGACTAATCGATTACCTGGCGTTAGCACGCGCGCCGTGACTCGGTGACTCTCAGGAGGTGCCAAATGACACTGATGTGATTACCCAGGGCAATATTGTTCCGTTCAGCGGAATCAGGATCCGTACGAGTGAGGGTGTTGATGGGACTAAAGACCCTTGCGGGGAGTAACCAACAGCGTGCCGCGGGCTGCCCCGGCGGACGAGGATCCGTCAGCGGCGGGCACTAGGTCTGGCACAGCGTGCCGAAGGTGTAGCCCTGGGCGCTCAGCCGGGACAGGACGATGTCGAGCGCGGCGACCGTTTGGCTTCGCTCGCCCCCCGCGTCGTGGAACAGCAGCACGGCCCCGGGGCGGGCGTTGGCCATGGCCCGGCGCACGATCGCATCGACACCCGGCTTCTCCCAGTCGAGGGTGTCGCCCGACCAGAGCACGAGCCGGAGCCCGAGACCGCCGGCGAGGGCCCGCACCCGCTCGTCGTACGCCCCGTAGGGGGGCCGGAGGCACGTGGGCAGATGGCCGGTGTGGTCGCGGATGAGCCCGTTGGTCGGGCGCAGCTGCTTGAAGGCGACCTGCTCGTCGGTGAGCTTGGTGAGGTCGGGGTGGTTGTTGGAATGGTTCTGCACGCTGTGGCCGTCGCGCGCCTCGCGCGCCACCAGGTCGGGATACACGCGGATCTGCTTGCCCAGCACGAAGAACGTGGCCTTGGCGCGGTACTTGGCCAGGGCCTCGAGAACCTTGGGGGTCCAGGTGCGGTCGGGCCCGTCGTCGAACGTCAGGTACAGGGTGCGGCCCGTCCCGACGGGAGGCTCGTAGATGGGCAGCGCCTTGCGCTTGGGGGCGCTCGACCCGCCTGGGCCGGACGGCCGCGACGACGGAGCCGGCGGGGGCGAGACCGAGGTGCCGGAGCCCGAGGACCGCGGCGCGGCTGCTGCCCCGGGCCCGCCGGTGCACGCAGCCAGGGCGCCCGCGACCACGAAGCCGCCGACGACCGCCGGCAGCCAGGCCGCCCGGCGGGGGCGGACGCCGGTGCGGCGGCGGCCGGGGGCAGGAGCGGTCACCGCCTGAGCGTACGTGGTCGAGCGGCCCGCGCCCGCGCCCGACGCGTGCGAGCATGGTCCGGTGGCGTGGGATCCCGACGAGGTTGAGCGGACGCTCGCCGCGACCCAGGGCGAGCTCGAGGCGGCGATGGCCGCGTTCGAGGCCACGTCGGTGCAGGCGGGCTCGATCGGGTTCGGCAAGCGCGTGGGAGACGGCACGGCGATGGCCGTGGAGCGCCTGTCGAACGTGGCGGCCCACGACGGGCTGGCGGCGCAGCTCGCCGACGTCCGCCGGGCCCGGGCCAAGATCGCCGAGGGCACCTACGACGAGTGCGACGTCTGCGGGGCGCCGATCCCGGACGCCCGGCTCGTGGCCCTGCCCTGGGCCACCCGCTGCCTCGAGCATGCAGACGCGGCTCCCTGACCTGGCCCCAGGGGCCACTCGCTCGGTGACATGCTGGGACCGTGAGCCCGCCGCCCGCTGACCGTCCCGGCGCCGCGCCCGAGCCCGAGCCGGGCGAGGGGCTCGACGACGAGTGGACCGAGCCCCAGGTCGTGCCCGCCGGGGTGCCCGCGGCAGGTCGGCTGCTCGTGGCGACGCCGGTCATCGACGAGCCGACGTTCGCCCGTACGGTCGTCCTGCTGCTCGACCACGACGAGGACGGCTCGCTCGGGGTCGTGCTCAACCGGCCGACTGAGGTGGACGTCGACGACGTCCTGCCCGACTGGGAGCCGCTGGTGACGGGCGAGGCCGTGGTCTTCGACGGCGGGCCGGTGGGCCGCGACAGCGCGCTGGGACTGGCCGCCGTCCCGGGGCAGGAGTCCGACGAGCCGCTGGGCTTCCGCCGTGTCACCGGCGCCTTCGGGCTGGTGGACCTCGACGCCCCGCCCGCGCTGCTCGCGGCCGAGGTGTCCGGCCTGCGCATCTTCGCCGGGTACGCGGGCTGGAGCGCCGGACAGCTCGACGACGAGCTCGACGACGGCGCCTGGTTCGTGGTGGAGGCCGAGCACGGCGACGCGTTCTGCGCGGAGCCCGCGGGCCTGTGGCGCTCGGTGCTGCGCCGTCAGCGCGGCGAGATGGCGTTCGTCTCGACGTACCCCGACGACCCGGAGGACAACTAGCCGGACCCGCCGCAGGTACGCTGCTGAGGTGACCGAGCCGCTGACGCCGCAGGAGTCCCCCGAGCTCTCGGGCGGCACGCTGCTGGATGAGCGCACCGCCGTGCGCACCGACGACGGCGACCACGACCTCTTCGCGCACTACGTGCGCAAGGAGAAGATCGTCGAGAGTGCCGTCACGGGCAAGCCCGTGATCGCCCTGTGCGGCAAGGTGTGGGTGCCGGGCCGCGATCCGTCGAAGTACCCCGTGTGCCCTGACTGCCTGAAGGTCTACCAGGGCCTGCCCCCCGGCAAGGGCGGCGGCGACGGCCAGGACGGCTGATCCGGCTGAGCCACGAACCGCTCGACCCTGACCTCCTCCCGCGCGCCACCGCGACGGACCACGCGACGCACCCCGCGACGGGCCACACGACTGACGGCGGGCGCGCCGGAGAACCCACGACGCCGGCACCGCCGCCGGCCCTGTTCGACCGCCATCATCGGGCGATCACGTTCGGCGTGATCGCGGCGATGACCCTCATCGCGTTCGAGGGCATCTCGGTGGGCACGGTGATGCCAGTCGTCGCCCGCGACCTCAACGGGCTCGGCGCTTATGCCTGGGGATTCAACGCGTACGTCGTCACCTCCCTGGTCGGCATGGTGGTCGCCGGCACCTGGTCGGACCGGCTCGGCCCGCGCCGGCCGATGGTGGTCGGAGGCCTGCTCTTCGGGGCCGGCGCTGCGATCGCAGCCCTGTCGCCCACGATGGCGGTGCTGATCGTGGGCCGCGGGGTGCAAGGGCTCGGGAGCGGGGCCCTGATCGTGGCCATCTACGTGCTCATCGCCCGAGGGTTCGACGAGAGCATCCGGCCGCGGGCCTTCTCGCTGCTCGCCACCGCGTGGGTGGTGCCCTCGCTGGTCGGGCCGGTCATCGCCGGGTGGCTCGCCGACGAGGTGACCTGGCGCGCGGTGTTCTGGCTCGTCCCGCTGGTGGTGCTCCTTCCGGCCGCGGTGCTGCTACCGCACCTGCACGAGTTCGACGGCGGCGACCCGGAGGCGGGGGGGCGGCCCGGTCGTACGCGGTCGGCCCTCGCGGCCTCGCTCGGGCTGGTGCTCGTCCAGGACGGACTCTCGCGGATCGGCACCACGTCGCAGCCCCCGGCCATCGGGGTGGCAGAGGCCGCCGCGGGCGCCGTGCTACTCGCCGTGAGCCTGCGGCGGCTGCTGCCCGCGGGCGCGCTGCGCCTGGCCCGGGGCCTCCCGACCTCCGTGATGATGCGGGGCCTGATGGCCGGGGGCTTCTTCGCCGCCGAGGTGTTCGTGCCTCTGGCGCTCATCTCGTTCCGGGGCGTCTCGACCACCACGGCCGGTCTCGTGCTGACCGCCGCGGCGTTCGGCTGGCTCACCGGGTCGGTGGGGCAGAGCCGACTGCCCGGAGACGTCGACCGCGCGCGGCTCGTGCAGGTCGGCGCTCTGCTCGCCGCCGTGGGCGTGCTCACCTTGCCGTTCTCGCTGATGCCGGCGATCCCCTTCTGGGTGGCCGCGGCCTCGTGGTACGTGGGATCGGTGGGCATGGGCATGGCGTTCCCGTCGATCGCCGTGCAGACCCTGCGGCTGAGCCCGGACGAGGACCAAGGTGTCAACTCGTCCGCGCTCCAGCTGAGCGACTCGGTGTGCAGCGTGCTGTCCGTCGGCATCGCCGGGGCGGTGCAGTCCGCGGCGGTGGCCAGCGGCGGGGCCACCCGCGCGACCTACGTGGGAATCTGGATCGGCGCCGGCCTCTTCCTGCTCGCCGCCGCGGCCGCGGCCGCCCGGATGCGTCCCTCGTCCGGCGCCCCGTAGCACGGCGCGTCGCGACCCCTGAGCGGGGGTTGGCGGTGTGTCGCGCCCACGAGCATCTACAGTCGTGTCTTCGTGAGCCCCTCCTCCGCCGCACCTCGAGAGTCCTCGAGACGGCCGCGCCCTGGGCTCTCCCGGGCGGGCCTGCGCCGGTGGCAGGAGGCGGCTCTGGCGCACTATCGCGAGCGCAGCCCGCGCGACTTCCTGGCGGTCGCCACCCCGGGCGCCGGCAAGACGACGTTCGCCCTGCGCGTGGCTGAGGACCTGCTCGAGCGCCGCGTCGTCGAGCACGGCCTCGCCCCACGCCATCGCGTCGCCCGCGTGGTGGATCTCGTCGAGCACGACCAGGGTGCGGAACATCTCCGTGCGTCGTCGGTGCAGCAGTGGGTTGGAAGCGATGCCCGCGTACGTGGGCGCGACGCCGTCGTAGTCACGCCGGGCAGCGGTGGATGGTCGCGGTGCGGATGGTCAGCGAGGGGGTCGACGTGCCGCGCCTGGCCGTCGGCGTGTACGCCACGTCGACCGCCACGCCGTTGTTCTTCGCGCAGGCCGTGGGCCCGTTCGTGCGAGCACGCCGGCGCGGCGAGACTGCGTCGGTCTTCGTGCCCAGCGTGCCGAGGCTGCTCGGGTTCGCCGGCGAGATGGAGCTCGAGCGTGACCACGTGCTCGGGCGTCCCGCGGGTGTGGGGGACTGGGACGAGGACGCGCTGGTACGCGAGGCCGCGCTCGCGCGCACGACCCCCGACGCGGACCTCGACGGGATGCCGGGGTTCGAGGCCCTCGAGAGCGAGGCATCGTTCGACCGGGTGCTCTTCGACGGCGGCGGGGCCGACCGGATCGAGACCGTGCGGCGCTGGTCGTCCGGGCGGCGCTGGGCTCGGGCGGCTGGGTCGCCGGAGGCGCGGTCGGGAGGGTCGTCGCGCTGTGTCAGGATTGGCGCCTGTCCGACCGTCTCCCGTGATCCGAAAGGCCTCGCTGATGCTCCGCCGCCGCGCCCTGCCCGTCGCCCTGCTCGCCCTCGGTGCTGCCGTCCTGAGCGGCTGCGCGCAGGCGTCGTCGAGCAGCTCTGCCGGGTCAGCATCCCCGTCAACCGATGCGTGCAGCAAGGCCAACCTCGCTACCACGACCTCGGGCAAGCTCACGATCGGCACCGACGACCCGGCGTACGAGCCCTACTTCGTCAAGAACACGCCGAGCAACGGCCAGGGCTTCGAGTCGGCCGTCGCGTACGCCGTGGCGCAGAAGCTGGGCTTCGAGCAAGGCTGACGTCACCTGGGTGAAGGTGCCCTTCGACAAGTCGTTCGCCCCCGGTCCGAAGAACTTCGACTTCGACATCAACCAGATCTCGATCACGCCGGACCGCAAGAAGGCCGTCGACATGTCTGACGGCTACTACACGGTGAACCAGGCGGTCGTGGCGCTCAACGGCACCAAGGCGGCGCAGGCCAAGACGATCGCCGACCTCCAGGCGCTCAAGCTCGGCGCGCAGGTGGGCACGACGAGCCTCACGTACGTCAAGGACGTCGTGAAGCCCACCCAGGATCCGTACGTCTTCAACTCGACGAACGACGCCAAGTCGGCGCTGAACAACAAGCAGATCGACGCGATCGTGGTCGATCTGCCGACCGCCTACTTCATCACGGCCGTCGAGATCGAGCAACTGCGACGATCGTGGGCCAGTTCAAGGCCGACACCGCCGGTGGCGAGCAGTTCGGCCTGGTGCTCGCCAAGGGCAGCCCGCTCACGCAGTGCGTCAACAAGGCCATCGGCGACCTGGCGTCGTCCGGAGACCTGGCCACGATCCAGGACGAGTGGCTGAGCAAGGTCACCAAGGCGCCCTACTTCTCCTGACCGGCGACCACCTGCGTCTAGTCTGCCCGCGTGACCACGACCGCTGCTGCGCCGCCGCCCGCTGAGGGTCGCGGCGCAGCGGCGTCCCCGGGGGCTGCCGTCCCCTATGTCGACCCGGTGCGGCGCGAGGTGGCCCGGCGCACGGCGCGCCGGAGCACCATCGTGGCCTCCCTCTCGACAGTGGTGTTCTTCGTGGTCGTCGCCCTCGTCGTCACCCGGTCGCCCGGGTGGCCGGTGGTGCAGGAGACCTTCTTCAACCCGGAGTACTTCCGGCTGGCTCTGCCGGAGGTCTGGCGGGTGCTCCTGGTCACCGTCAAGATTTTCGTGATCGCCGAGGTCTTCATCCTCGTGCTCGGGCTCGCGCTGGCGCTCGTGCGGCTCTCGACGGCCCCCGCCCTGATGCCCCTGCGGATCGTCGGAACGATCTACACCGACGTGTTCCGGGGCACCCCCACGCTGCTCGTGGTGCTGCTGCTCGGCTTCGGGATCCCGGCGCTGCAACCTGCAAGGGGTCCCGAGCGACCCGCTCGTGTGGGGCACCGTGGCCCTGATCCTGTCCTACACCGCGTACGTGGCCGAGGTGTTCCGCAGCGGCATCGTCTCCATCCACCCGAGCCAGCGGGCCGCGGCCCGTTCGCTGGGCCTGAGCCACTGGCAGACCAGCCGCTACGTCGTCCTGCCGCAGGCCGTGCGGCGCGTCATCCCGCCGCTGCTCAACGACTTCGTCTCGCTGCAGAAGGACACGGCGCTCGTCTCCGTTCTCGGACCGATCGAGGTGCTGCGGGCGGCGCAGATCATCGTGTACGACAAGTTCAACTACACCCCGTACGTCGTGGCCGCGCTGCTTCTTCATCGCGCTGACGATCCCGCTGGCCCGCTTCACCGACTGGCTCACGGCGCGCCAGGAGCAGCGCCGCTCGATGGGGCGTGACGGCGTGACCCCCGACGCGCCCGAGTCGGAGGCGCGCCCGCTGCTGGCGGTCGCGGCAGGTGCACAAGGCGTTCGGCGAGAACGCCGTGCTGCGCGGCATCGACGCTCGACGTCGCGCGGCACACCGTCGTCACGCTCATCGGGGCCTCGGGGTCGGGCAAGTCGACGCTGCTGCGTTGCATCAACGGCCTCGTGCCCGTCGACGCCGGCCAGATCCTGCTCGAGGCGTGCCGACATCACTGCGCCCCGACGCCGACGCTCGACGAGGTCCGCACGTCGGGTCGGGATCGTCTTCCAGTCGTTCAACCTGTTCCCGCACATGAGCGTGCTCGAGAACGTCACGCTGGCTCCGCGGAAGGTCGCGGTCTCAGAGCAGCGCCGCGGCCCGGGCCCGCGGCGTCGCGTTGCTCGAGCGGTTCGGCCTGGCCGACAAGGCCGACGACTACCCCGATCGGCTCTCGGGCGGACAGCAGCAGCGGGTGGCGATCGTGCGCGCCCTCGCGATGGATCCCGAGCTCATGCTCTTCGACGAGGTGACGAGCGGCGCTCGACCCCGAGCTCGTGGGCGAGGTGCTCGACGTCATCCGCGGCCTCAAGGAGCCGGGCATGACGATCGTCATGGCCACGCACGAGATGGGGTTCGCCCGCGAGGTGTCCGACCGCGTGTGCTTTCTGGACGAAGGCCGCGTGCTGGAAGCCGGCCCGCCCGAGCGGCTCTTCGGCGATCCGGTGAACGACAGGACACGCGCGTTCCTGGCGAGGGTTCTGGCCTGAGCGCCCTACGCTTTGCCTGACAGCGTGCTTGGCGATGCAGGAGGGATCGACCATGTCCGACACCAACGCGGGGGCGGGTCAGTCGGCGCAAGACGCCACGGCCTCGATGCGCTCGGAGTACGACGCGCTCAGCCCGGAGCAGCAGCAGGAGGTCAAGACTCTCTTGGGCTCGCTGGGTTCGAAGTGGTGGCTCCTGCTCGTCCTGGGGATCCTCACGATCATCGTGGGGCTCCTCATCGTGTTCAACCCCGGGGCAGCGATCTTGACGATCGCCATCTTCTTCGGCATCTACCTGCTCATCAGCGGCATCGTCGAGGTGGTGCGGGGCTTCTCGGACGACCTCGACACTGGGTCCAGGGTGCTCACGATCATCGTCGGCGCGATCTCCATCGTGCTGGGCCTCTTGTGCCTGCGGAACATCGCGACGAGCGTGGAGATCCTGGTGCTGTTCATCGGCATCACGTTCATCATGCGCGGCATCCTCGATCTGGTCGTCGGCTTCTCGAACCAGGGCACCAAGGGCTCGGGCTGGTTCATCTTCATGGGGATCATGGGCCTGATCGCCGGCATCATCGTGCTGGTCTGGCCGAAGCTGAGCCTGGGCACGCTCGTCGTGGTGCTCGGCATCTGGCTGGTGATCCTGGGCGTCTTCGAGATCGTCGCGGCCTTCCAGATCAAGGGCGGCCACGACGCCATCAACGAGGAGCTCGCGAAGGTCTGACCCGCCGCGCCGCGTCAGCCCGGACGGGCACAATACGCGCATGAGCGCGCCGCCTGAGACCGGGCCCGACCGACCCACGTCTACCGCGGGAGGTGTGGGCGGGGTCGACGTCGAGCTGTTGGACCGCGTGTCGCGGCGGGTCCTGTGGCTCGCGGTGCGCATGGTCGATGCGGCCAACCGCGAGCGCGAGACCGGTGACGGCGTGAAGGTGGGCGGGCATCAGGCCAGCAGCGCCTCGCTCGTCTCGGTGATGACCGCGCTGTGGTTCGCGCACCTAGACGGGCAGGACCGCGTGGCGGTGAAGCCGCACGCGTCGCCGGTGCTGCACGCCATCCACTACCTGCTCGGCGAGCTCGACCGCTCGTACCTCACCCGGTTGCGCTCGCGCGGGGGGCTCCAGTCGTACCCCTCGCGCACCAAGGACCCCGACCGCGTCGACTTCTCCACCGGCTCGGTGGGTCTGGGCGCGGCCGCACCTCTGTTCGCGGGCGTCGCGCGCAGGTACGTCGACGCGCACTTCGGGCCGCGCCCGGCTTCGCGGTTCGTCTCGCTCATCGGCGACGCGGAGCTCGACGAGGGGAACGTGTGGGAGGCCGTGGCTGACCCGGTCACCGAGGGGCTCGGCAACGTCACCTGGATCGTCGACTTCAACCGCCAGTCGCTCGACCGGGTCGTCCCCGGCATCCGCATCGACCAGTGGCGCGGTCAGTTCGGCGCGGCGGGGTGGCACGTCGTGGAGGTCAAGTACGGACGCCGGCTGGCCGAAGCGTTCGCGCGCCCCGGCGGAGAGTGGCTGCGCCGCTGGATCGATGCGATGCCGAACGAGCAGTACCAGTCGCTGTTTTCGCTCGCCGGTCCGGCGCTGCGCGAGCGGTTCCTCGACGGGGCGCCTGCCGACGTGGTGCCGTTCGTCGCCGCTGTCGACGACGTGGAGCTCGGACCCCTCGTCAAGGACCTCGGTGGCCACGACATCGCCGCGGTGCTCGGTGCGCTCGCCGCGTGCGACGCCGTCACCGACCGGCCGAGCGTCGTGTTCGCGTACACGGTGAAGGGCTGGGGGCTGCCCACCGCAGGGAACCCGCGGAACCATTCGGCCCTGCTGACCCCCGGGCAGGTCGACGCGCTTCGAGGCTCGGTCGGCCTCCTCCCCGCGCAGGAGTGGGACCGGTTCGACCCCACCTCCGCCGAAGGCGTGCTGTGCGGCGTGCGGCGCGAGGCGCTCGCGATCCCGCCGCGGGCAGAGCACCTCGACGTGGTGGTGCCGCCCGAGACGGGCCAGCGCCCCGGCCGCGCCGTGTCCACGCAGGAGGCCTTGGGCCGCGTGCTGGTCGACCTCTCGCGCGACCCCGCGGTGGCGCCATACCTGGTCACGACCGCGCCCGACGTGGCTACCTCGACGAACCTCGCCGGGTTCATCAACCGGGCGGGAGTCTTCAGCCCGCAGGTGCGCCGGACGTGGAACGAGGACCCGGTGCTGCGTTGGGCCGAGGGGCCCGAGGGCCAGCACCTCGAGCTCGGCATCAGCGAGATGAACCTGTTCCTGCTGCTCGGGCAGCTGGGCCTGTCGTGGGACCTCTCCGCGCAGCCCCTGCTCCCGGTCGGCACCGTGTACGACCCGTTCGTCCTGCGGGGGCTCGACGCGTTCGTCTACTCGGTCTACTCCGGCGCCCGTTTCGTCGTGGCCGGAACGCCCAGCGGCGTCACGCTCGCCCCCGAGGGTGGCGCGCACCAGTCGACGATCACCCCGTCGGTCGGGCTCGAGCTGCCGGGAGTGACGTTCATCGAGCCCGCCTACGCGGGCGCGCTCGACTGGCTCTTGTGCGACGCCCTCGGCCGCATCGCCCGAGGACCCGCGACGACGGCCACCGCGGCCCCGCACGAGGACGGCGCCTACTACCTGCGGCTCACGACGCGACCCGTCGACCAAGCACCCTTCGAGGCGGCCCGCGGCCGGCTCGGCGACGCCGTGCTGCGCCGGCAGGTGCTGGCCGGGGCCTACCGCCTGCTCGATGCCGCTCCCGAGTCGGCCGAGGGCGAAGACGCCCCCTCGGTGACCCTGGCGGCCTCCGGCGCCGTGATGCCCGAGGTGCTCACCGCCGCGGCCGAGCTGGCCGCCGAGGGCGTGCGGGCGCACGTCGTCGACGTCACGTCGCTCGATCGGCTGTACTCCGCGTGGCAGCGCACCCTGCGCCAGGGCGTCCGCACGGCCACCACCCCGAGCGTGCCCGGCGCGCTGCGCGCGGCGTTTCCTGCCCGGGTGCCGCTGGTCACGGTGCACGACGCGGCGAGCCACGCGATGGCGTGGCTGGGGTCGGCCCTCGGAGTACCAGCGGTGCCGCTCGGGGTCGACGCGTTCGGCCAGAGCGGCTCGGTCCACGAGCTGTACGAACTGCACGACCTCACCGCGGGCAGCGTCGTGAACGCCGCGCTCGCCGCGCTCGAGCTCTCGACCCCCTGACGCGCGGAAGGCCTGCGCGCACGCACGGGGCCGTCACGTCGGATCGAGGTAAGGATCTCCTGTGAGCGATGCGTCGCTCGTCCTCGGTACGCCCACAACGGGGGTACGGTCGCTGACGGAGGTGGTCACCGATGGCTGCGGAGACGTCCCAGACCCTCGACCGAGGGCTGCGCGTGCTCGAGCTTCTTGCTGAGTCCCCTGAGGGCCGCACGGTCACGGAGATCGCGGCAGCGCTCGGGGTCAGCCGCACGGTGGTCTACCGGCTCGTCGTGACGCTCGAGCAGCACGGACTCGTCCGCCGCGGGCACGACGGCCGCGCGCGCATGGGTCTGGCGGTGCTGAGCCTGAGCCGCTTCGTGCAGCCGCTGCTGCGCGAGGCGGCCGCACCGGCCCTGCGACGTCTGGCCGACGCCAGCGGCGCCACCGCGCACCTCACGGTCGTCGACGGGGCCGAGGCGCTGGCCGTCGCCGTCGTCGAGCCGAGCCGCTCGGAGTTCCACGTGGCCTACCGGGTGGGCTCGCGCCACCCGCTCGACCGCGGCGCCTCCGGGCGCGCCGTGCTCGCCGCGCGCGCGCACGGCGGCCGGCCGTTCGAGCCCGGCTACGTCGTGAGCACCGGCGAGCTGCAGCAGGGCGCCTGGGGCATCGCGGCCCCCGTGCTCGGAGTGCCAGGCGTCGAGGCGAGCGTGGGCGTGGTGGCCCTCAGCGAGGCCGACACCGACGACATCGGCGTGCTGGTCCTGCGTGCCGCCGGTGAGGTGTCACGCGCGCTGCGGTGAGTCGGGCCCCCGGACTACCAGCAGCCGTTGACGGTGGCGGCCAGGCCGTCGACGGCCCGCCGCACCAGGGTCTTGTCGGCCGACGACGACACGCCGTTGAGCAGGATCGAGAACACCTTGCGGCGACCGTCGGATCCGCGGGTGACCCCCGAGAGCGCCACGACGTCGTGCAGCGTGCCCGTCTTGGCGAACACCTTGCCCCGCGCGCAGACGGACGGTCCGACGCGGTACCGGTTCGCCAGCGTGCCCGACACGCCCGACACGGGGAGCCCGCCGTCGTACAGCAGAGTCTGCAGCTTGGGATAGCGCGCCCGGTCGACGATGCGCAGCATCAGCGTGGTGAGGGCCCGGGCGGTGAGGCGGTCGCTGCGTGACACGCCGCTGCCGTCGTAGGTGCGCACTCCCGCGAGGGGGATGGCCAGCGAGGCGAGGGTGGCCCGCGCCGCGGCGCTGCCCCCGGCCCACGTGGCCGGCCGGGACGTGGCCAGGGCGCTGTGCCGGAAGAGCATCTCGGCGATCTGGTTGTCGCTCGGCTGCATCATGCTCACGACGGCGTTGGCCACCGTGTGGCCGCGGTATGAGGCGATCGTCAGGGCAGACCGCGGTGAGTGGCTGCGACCCACGTACACAGCCTTGATGCCGCCCGCAACGAAGCGCGCCGTGACGTAGCGGGCGGCCTCCGCGGCGACGTCGGTGGCCACGTTCCCGTCGCGGACGAAGGCGCGCACCGGACGAACGACGTACGGCTGGTAGCCGCTCGTCCACCCCGGCGCTGCGGTGGGCTTCGGGAAGAGGTAGTCGTCGAGCGCCACCCGCACCGAGGCGACGCGGCGGGACTTCAACGCCGTCACGGCCGTGCCGACGAGCGAGCGCAGGTTGGAGCTCGAGAGGTCGGGGTCGCCGCCGGCGACGATGTGCACGGTGCGTACAGCCGGGGGCGTGGGCTTGGGCGTCGGGGTGGTAGGCGGCGGCGACGTGGTCGTCGGGCTCGGGCCGGTGGGACCGGTGGCGCCCGTGGTGCCGGTGGCGCCCACCGGCGGGGTGGTCGTGGTGGGCGACGGCTTCGTCGTGGTGGGGCTCGGCGACGGCTTCGGACCCGGCGGCAGCGGGTCGAGCCGCAGCGACGTCGGGAAGCGGTGCAGCGGGCCCATGGTGGTGAGGGCCGTGACCGCCGTGACCACCTTGTTGTTCGACGCGGGCATGAGAGGGGTGAGGGCGAACCGCGAGTAGACGCGAGTGCCGCTCGCGGCGTCGACGACCTCGACGGCGAGCGCCCGCCGCAGGTAGGTGTTCCGGACGCGCA
The DNA here is from genome assembly GCA_963778785.1 of uncultured Actinomycetes bacterium. Lineage (GTDB taxonomy): Bacteria > Actinomycetota > Actinomycetes > S36-B12 > CAIYMF01 > CAVZVV01. Next base: position 556,691 of record CAVZVV010000031.1, on the reverse strand, counting down.
CGGCGAGCAGCCGGGAGATCCGGCGGTTGGCGACGACCATGGCGGGTAGCGCCGCCACGGCCGGCGCGGTCTTCGGTGTGGTCGTCTGTGTGGTCGGAGTGGGCGAGGGTGTCGCCGTGGACGTCGACGTCGTGGTCGTCCCCGACGAGGTGAGGGCCAGTACCGTGCCGACCGCGCCGGCCGGGGTACCGAGCAGGCCGGCGAGCAGCACCGCTGCGGTGGCCGCCACCGCAGCAGCCGCAGCCGCGGGACGTGCGGTCGGCGTGCGTCGTCGGCTCACAGCATGCCCCCAGGGGGTCGAGGTCGTTGGCCGCGAGAGTACCCCGGCCCGGACACCTGGCGGTCCGCCGCGGAGGGCGCGTCGCCCGGATGGAGACGCCCGCGCCCGACGACCGGACGGGCCGTCAGCCTTCGTCCCGCTCCGCGGACGCCGCCACGACGAGCGGCATGATGCGCGCGGGCACCTGCGTCGCCAGCGCGATGACGGTGGCCGTGCGCTGCACGCCCTCGACGGCCACGAGCGCATCGATCACGCGCTGCAGGTCGGAGTTGCTCCGACCGACGATGCGGCAGAGCATGTCCCCGCTCCCGGTGATCGTGTACGCCTCGAGCACCTCGGGGATGCGGGCGAGCTCGGCGCCGAGGGCGTCGTGGCCCGCCTGGCGGATCTCGAGGGTGAGGAACGCCGTGACCGGGTAGCCGATCGCCGCAGGGTCGACCTGCGGCCCCCACCCGGTGACCACGCCCCGGTCGGACAGCCGGTCCAGCCGGGCCTGCACGGTGCCGCGCGCCACGCCGAGGCGGCGGGACGCCTCGAGCACGCCCACGCGGGGCTCGGCCTCGAAGAGGGCCAGAATGCGGGCGTCGAGGGGGTCCAGCCAGGTGCTGCCGGGCATCGAAACCTCCGTGGGTGGTCAGGATGACCAGAGTAGGGGCCCATGGTGAAGCACAGATGGTCAATCTGACCTCCGTGCCGTGGGCGAGTTGCCCACCAAGGCGAGGCTGTCCATAGTCCGCGCATGACGTCGCTGACCACGCCCCCTGTCCCGTTGGACGCCCCCGCCGACCCATTCCCGATCACCGGGATGGACGCGATCGTCTTCGCGGTGGGCAACGCCCGCCAGGCCGTGCACTTCTACGCCACCGCCTTCGGCATGACTCTCGTGGGCTATCGCGGTCCCGAGCAGGGCGATCGCGACCACGCCACGTACGTCCTCACGAGCGGTAAGGCCAGGTTCGTGCTCGTCGGCCCCGTGCACGCGGGCGCTCCCGCGGCCGGCCACGTGGCCCGGCACGGCGACGGCATCACCGACCTTGCGCTCGAGGTGCCCGACGTTCCCCGCGCCTACGCGTACGCCATCGAGCACGGCGCGACGGGCGTGACGGAGCCGCACGAGATGGTCGACGAGCACGGCACCGTCGTGGTGGCGAGCATTGCCGCCTACGGGGAGACCCAGCACTCGCTCGTCGACCGCTCGCGCTACGACGGGCCGTACCTGCCGGGCTTCGTCGACGCTGCGCCCCTGGTCGCGCGGCGCGAGAAGCGACTCTTCCAGGCGGTCGACCACTGCGTCGGCAACGTGCAGCTGGGACGCATGGACGAGTGGGTCGACTTCTACCACCGTGTGATGGGCTTCACGAACATGGCCGAGTTCGTCGGTGACGACATCGCCACCGACTACTCCGCCCTGATGAGCAAGGTCGTGGCCAACGGCACCCGGCGGGTGAAGTTCCCGCTGAACGAGCCGGCCGTCTCCCGGCGCAAGTCGCAGATCGACGAGTACCTCGAGTTCTACGGCGGTGCTGGCGTGCAGCACGTCGCCCTCGCCACCAACGACATCATCACCACGGTCGATGCGATGCGCGCCGCCGGCGTTGAGTTCCTCGACACCCCCGACGCCTACTACGACGACCCCGCGCTGCGCGCCCGCATCGGAGAGGTGCGCGCCCCCGTCGACGAGCTCAAGGCGCGCAAGATCCTCGTCGACCGCGACGAGGACGGCTACCTGCTGCAGATCTTCACCAAGCCGGTGCAGGACCGGCCGACCGTGTTCTTCGAGCTGATCGAGCGGCACGGGTCGCTGGGCTTCGGCAAGGGCAACTTCAAGGCGCTGTTCGAGTCGATCGAGCGGGAGCAGGAGAGACGCGGGAACCTCTAGCCGCCCGCAGCAGCGCGCCGGTAGCGCAGCTCGACCACGTCGCGCCCGCCGATGGTGTCGTTCTTCGTCGCGCCGTCGGACGAGAACCCGGCGCGCTCGTAGAAGCGTCGCGCCGTCTGGTTCCCCTCGAGCACCCAGAGAGTGACGTCGGCCGTCGGCGCCCCCGCGAGCGCCTCGTCGAGCAGGCGGTGTCCCACCCCGGTCCCGACGAGGTCGGGGCGCACGTAGATCCCGTAGAGCTCCCAGGCTGTCGGGGACTCGTCTTCGTCGCGGCTGGGTCCGGCAGAGGCGAAGCCCACGACGGCACCGTCGTCGTGGGCGACCCACGTGCCCGCGCCTGTGGTCGGCGAGGTCGTGGACTCGGCGAGCAGGTGGTCCCACTGCTCCCGGCGACCCTGCACCGTCAGACCGGCCAGGAAGTCGTCGTCGAGCAGGCCGCGATACGCCGACTGCCACGCCACGACGTGCACGCGCGCCAGGCCTTCGGCGTCATCGGGCGTGGCCATCCGGACGTCGATCACGGCACCAGCATGCCGACGCCCTCGGCATACCGGCCAGCGGTTTCCCGCTACCTGCGGCCACGAGCTCCCGGTTAGAGCACCAGCGGCTTGACGGGCGCAGCGATGAGCGAGGGGTCACTGCGCCAGTCGACGCCCGGCACGTCGATGTAGAGCTCGATCTCGTTGCCGTCCGGGTCGGCGATGTAGAGGCTGTGGGTGACGGTGTGGTCGCTGGCCCCGAGCAGCGGCACGCCGTGCTCTCGGAGGGTGCCGAGCGCCTCGCGCAGCTCGTCGTCGCTGTCGCCGACCTTCAGCCCGAAGTGGTACAGGCCCAGCCGCGGGCCGCGGGGGAGCGCAGCGGCGCCGTCGCCGACCTCGATGAGCAGGAGCTCGTGGTGGGTGCGTCCGTAGGGAGCGGAGAAGGCGGCGACCGGGAAGGGGAGGGTCTCGCCTTCGGCGCCTCCGAGGATGGGGCGCCAGCCGAGTACGTCGCGGTAGAAGCGCACCGAGGCGCTCAGGTCGCGCACGTAGAGCACCAGGTGCCCGAGTTCCTTGATCTCCATTGCGTCTCCCACCCGACGACCCCCGTCCGCGGAGCGTAGCCCGTCGGACCCCGGCCGCGGCACTTCAGCCGGCGCCGGCCCGCGCTCCGTGGGCGGCGACGACTCGATTGCTCGGCGTCGGCACCACCGCTGCGGCATGCTCGGGGTCATGAGCGAGCCGCTGCTTCCCGACGCCGCCGCGTTCCCCGCGTTCCCCGCCAGCTTCGTCTGGGGCACGGCCACGGCGGCTTACCAGATCGAGGGCGCGCCGGACGTCGACGGGAAGGGCCCGTCGGTGTGGGACACCTTCGCCCACGCCGAGGGCAAGGTGCTCACCGGCGAGAACGGCGACGTGGCCGCCGACAGCTACCACCGGTGGGAGTCCGACCTCGACCTCATGGCCGAGCTGGGCGTCAACGCGTACCGGTTCTCGGTCGCGTGGCCGCGCATCGTGCCGGACGGCGGCGGCGCGGTGGAGCCGCGGGGCCTGGACTTCTACGAACGGCTCGTTGACGGCATGCTCGCGAGAGGCATCGCTCCCTACGCCACGCTGTACCACTGGGACCTGCCGCAGGCGCTCGAGGACCGCGGCGGATGGCTCGACCGGGGCACGGCCGAGGCGTTCGGCCGCTACGCCGGCATCGTCGGCGATCGGCTCGGCGACCGCGTGGCCGGATGGATCACCCTGAACGAGCCGTTCGTGCACGCGACGTACGGATACGCGTTCGGCACGCACGCGCCCGGCCGGTTCCTCGGTCTGGGCGTGTGGCCCGTGGTGCACCACCTGCTTCTGGGCCACGGCCTGGCCGTGCAGGCGCTGCGCGGCGCCGGCGTCTCGGGCGGCATCGGCATCACGAACAACACCTCGCCGGTCATCCCGGTCGACGCCACCCATCCCGGCGACGTCGCCGCAGCCGAGGCGATGGACGCGGTCTACAACCGGCAGTTCTGGGACCCGGTGCTGCTCGGCCGCCAGCCGCTCGACCCGTCGTACTACCTCGGCAGCGACCTGACCGTTGCGCGGCCCGGGGACGACGAGGTGATTGCCGGCCGGCTGGACTTCGTCGGGGTGAACTACTACAACCCGCAGTGGGTCAAGGCGGCCGGCGCGGACAACCCGATGGGCTTCGAGCTCGCACCCGCGCCCGCGGACCTGCCGACGACGCACTTCGCCTGGCCCGTCCAGGCCAGCGGCCTCTTGGACCTGCTCACCGGGATGCGCGACCGCTACGGAGAGGCGCTGCCGCCGATGTACGTGACCGAGAACGGCACGTCCTGCACCGACGTCCTGGGACCCGACGGCCGTCGGCACGACCCCTTCCGTATCGCCTACCTCGACCAGCACCTACGGGCGGTCCGGGCGGCGATGGACGACGGCGTCGACGTGCGGGGCTACTTCCACTGGACGTTCACGGACAACTTCGAGTGGGCCGAGGGCTTCGAGCAGCGGTTCGGGCTGGTGCACCTGGACACCGCCACGCAGGACCGCACGGCTCGGGACTCGTTCGGCTGGTACCGCGCGGTCGTCACGGGCGCCGCGGCCGGGGTCCCGGGCACCACGCTGGCCGAGGAGGCGAGGGCGTGAGCGCCGCGCAGGAGACCCCGATGCTCGACCCGCTGGCCGAGCCCACGCGCCGCGTCCCGGGGGTGTTCCTCGCGCTGATGGCGGTGGCGAACCTCGGCATCATGCTGGCGTTCTACGGGCCGATCCAGAACCTGCTGCCGCGCATGTCGGAGCAGGTGGCCGGCGCGGACGGGAAGGAAGGCGCCCTCGCCTGGATCCTCGGCGTCGGCGTGATCGGCTCGGTGATCGGGAACCCGCTCGCGGGTGCGCTGTCCGACAGGACGACGTCGCGCTTCGGCCGCCGCCGGCCGTGGCTGCTCGGCGGCGCCCTGGTCGGTGCCTGCGCGATCGGGTTGATCCCGCTGCAGGCCACCGTGGTGGGGCTGACCCTGGTGTGGCTCGTCGTGCAGGCGTCGGTGAACTCCTCGTACGCGGCCCTCACCGCGACGATCCCGGACCAGGTGCCGGTCGAGCAGCGCGGCGTGGCCTCGGGCCTGGTGGGGCTGGCGCAGACGGTGGGCATCGTGCTCGGCGTGGCGATCCCCGCGTTCCTCGTCACGTCGCTGACGGGCGGCTCGGTGGCGATCTCGGTCTTGCTGGTGCTGCTCGTCCTGCCGTTCGTGCTCCACCTGAAGGACCCGCGGCTGGACAAGGCGCACCGACCCGAGTTCCACCTCGGCGCCTTCGTGCGCGACTTCTGGGTGTCGCCCACGGAGTATCCCGACTTCGCCTGGGCCTGGCTGGCCCGCTTCCTCGTGCAGCTCGGCAGCGCGATGGCCACCCTGTACCTGCTGTTCTTCCTGCAGGACCACATCGGCATGTCGAGCTCGGACGCGCAGCAGGCCCAGACGCTGGTCATCGGCCTGTACGCGCTGGGCACGATCCTGACGGCGGTCGTGGGCGGCTACCTGTCCGACCGCAGCGGCAAGCGCAAGACGTTCGTCGTGTGGGCCACCGTGGTGATGGCCGCTGCGGCGCTGCTGCTCGCTGCCGCCACGGGTCTCACCATGACGTTCGTGGCTGCCTTCATCCTCGGCCTCGGGTACGGCTGGTACCTCGCGGTCGACCAGGCGCTCATCACCCAGGTGCTTCCCGCCGCGGCCGACCGCGGGCGCGACCTCGGCGTCATCAACATCGCCAACTCGCTGCCTCAGGTGCTCGCGCCGGTCCTCGCGGCGCCGATCGTCACCCACCTCGGCGGCTACCCGGTGCTGTACCTGGCCACGGGCGTCGTCACGCTGCTCGGCGCGGTGGCGGTGCTGCCCATCAAGAGCGTCCGGTAGCGGCTACCCCTGCGGCGCCGGGCGATCGACGAGCAGACGGCCGCGGCGCAGGAACGCCTCGACCGCGGCTCCGGGGTCGGTCGTGCCCGCCACCGCCGTGTAGGTGAGCACGGCCCCGGGGAACGAGGTGGCGTTCCAGAACGGGTCGTCGGTGGTGCCGTCCCACGGACCGACGTAGGCGTACGGCTCCGGCACGCCGGCGTCTCCGGGGGAGAAGCCGTAGTTCGCCCGGGCCTCCGTGCGACCCATCGCCAGGCCCAGGTCGAAATGCTCGGGCCACACCCACGCGGCCGACGGGTCGTCGTCGCTGGCCGCGGACGACACGAGCGCGGCGATCGCCACCCCGCCCAGCGCGAACCAGGCGGCCACCGCAGCGGCTGCGCCCGGATCGACCCGCAGCGTCCGGTCGGGCTCCCGCGGCGTGCTCGGGGCGAACGAGCCCACCGGCGCGGCCAGGTCGACGTCGACGACGGCGGCCAGCGCGCGCACCGTAGTGAGCGGGTGGGTGGCCGTGGCCACGCCGTCGTCCTCGACCACGAGGGCGGTGCCGTCGACGCGCACGACCCGCTCGGCCCGCGGGGCGCCGAAGGCGGGCGTGCCGAACCCGCCGGGCGTCGGCTCGAGCCCGACCTTTCCCTCGGCGGCGAAACGCGCAGCGGCCAGCACCTGCTCGGCGACGGCGTGCAGGTCGTCTCGGGAGCGCTCGTAGTCGGCGCCGAGCGGCGGGAGGGTCATCCCGGACTCCCGGGGCGGATCGTGCCGACGAGATCGCCGAATCCAGCGGTGCCCCCGCCTCCTGCAGGGAACGTGCCGCTGATGGTGACGGTGTCGCCGTCCTCGAGGAAGGTGACCTCGCGGCCCGAGCGCAGCGCCAGCGGCTCCGTGCCGCCCCACGACAGCTCGAGGAACGAGCCGCGCTGGTCGCGGTCGGGGCCGCTGACGGTGCCGGAGGCGTACAGGTCGCCCGTGCGCAGCGAGGCGCCGTTGACCGTCAGGTGGGCGAGCTGCTGGGCCGGGCGTCCAGTACATCGTCGCGAACGGCGGGCGCGAGACCACCTCGCCGTTGAGCGCGACCTCGAGCGACGAGGTCGAGCCCCCACGTGCGCGGTCCGGCGCAGGTAGCGGCAGCACGTCGGGTCCTGCGTCGGGCAGCGTCGACGCGTGCCGCCTCGAGCGCGGCGAGCGGCACGACCCACGGCGACACCGACGTGGCGAACGACTTGCCGAGGAACGGCCCGAGCGGGCTGGTACTCCCATGCCTGGATGTCGCGCGCCGACCAGTCGTTGACGAGCACGACGCCGAAGACGTGGTCGTCGAACGCGCTCGTGGGCACGGGGCTGCCGAGCGTCGAGCCGACGCCCGACGACGAAGCCCACCTCGGCCTCGATGTCGAGCCGGCGAGTGGGGCCGAACGACGGGTGCGGCAGCCTCGGGGGGCCTGCGCTGCCCGTGCGGGCGCACGACGTCGGTGCCCGAGACGACGACGGTGCCCGGCCGCGCCGTGGTAGCCGATCGGCAGGTGCTTCCAGTTCGGGGTGAGTGCGGTCGCCGTCGGGCCGGAAGATGCGCCCGACGTTCGTCGCGTGGTGCTCGCTGGAGTAGAAGTCGACGTAGTCGGCCACCTCGAACGGGCAGGTGCATCCGGACGTCGGCCTGCGGCACGAGGCACGCCTGAACGTCGCCGCGTACGGATTCATCCGTGAGCAGCGCCATGAGGCGGGTCCGCAGCGCGTCCCAGGCCGGGCGGCCGAGCGCCATCAGGGGATTGAGGGCCGTCCGGTCGAACACGTCGTGCGGGTCACCGACTCCGGGCAGCACCCCGTCGAGCAGCCCGCGTGCGGATGCCGAGACGAGGCAGAGCACGTGGCCACCGATCGCGACACCGACGTGTGGGCGCGGGTGCGGCCTGCTCGACATCACGCCGAACGGAAGGTTCGCCAGCGGGAAGTGGCAGCCCGCGGGCACGTCGACCCATGTCTCCATCACGGCTTCCTCACAGCTTCCCGGGCGGCTCGAGCAGCCCCGCGGCGACGAGTTCGTCGCGCGGCTCGTCGATGCTGCACGAGCCGTAGGACGTGAACCAGCGCCGCAGCTCGCGCGCGTCTGCCGTGTCGACGACGGCCATCACGGTGGGCAGGTCGCGCAGCCCGAGGATCTCCGCCACGGTGTCGACGCTGGCTCCGCCGGAGGCCACCGCCACCGCGGCCATCACGTTGAGGACGCCGTGCTCCTGCCTGCCGTCGGTGGGGGACGTGCGCCGCACGAGGTGGTGCAGGCCGGCCGTGAGCTTGAACGGCAGCCGCCGCTCGAGACACGCGCTGACGAAGGCTGCGAGCTGGTGGTCGGTGGGGACGTGCTCCGGCGTCGGCCCGCCGGTGCGGAACTTGACCCGCTCGGCGCCGTCCTCGGCGATGACGTCGAGCGCGCCGCGCCAGCCGCGCGCCCGCGGGATCTCGATCGCTGTCGGTACCGCGACATCGAGAGAGTCGAGAGTGCGCCGCGCGGCCTCTTCGAGGTCGTCGAGCGCCGGGAGCGCCACCTCGACCCCGGCGGCCTCGACCCGGTGGTCGTCGAGCATCGCTGCGCGCGCCTGCGCCAGTCCGACGAGCCCGGTGTCGCCCACGAGCACCATCGCGACGGGGTCTGACACGGTGCCTTCGGCCTCGAGGGCGCCGGCGAACTCCCGCAGGCCCGACACGGGGATCACGAGCGGCCCGACCAGGTCGGCGTACCACGACTCGTGGTGCTCTCGGTGGCGCCGCAGCGCCTCGGGGTACGGGGCGAGTCCGGGAGGGAAGACGGCCGCATCGTCGACGAGGGCGAGGGTGAGGGCGGCGGCTCGACCCAGGTCGGGCCGGGCCGCAGCGCCACGGGGCTCGGTTGACACGGCGGCGACCGTACTCCACCGTACTCATGAAGGACAACGACGTCCGATAAGCGGATGGAGTCGCGATGCCGTACTACCGGTCGGCGGGTCAGGTCCCGCGCACCCGCCACACCCAGTTCCGGCGTCCCGACGGCGGGCTGTACGTCGAAGAGCTCATGGGCCAGGAGGGCTTCTCGCACGACTCGTCGCTGCTGTACCACCGGTTCGCCCCGACCGACATCGTGGACGCAGCCCCCGTGCCGGCGCCCGATCCCGGCTGGCACGACAACGCGCCGCTGCTGCCGCGGCACCTGCTCACGCACCGCACCGACCGCCCCGGCGAGGTCGACGCCGTGACGGACCGCGTGCCGCTGCTCGGAAACGCCGACGTCGAGGTGTCGTACGTCGCGGCCACGGCCGCAAGCGGGCTGTACCGCAACGCCGTCGGCGACGAGCTCGTGTACGTCGAGTCCGGGACCGGCCGGGTCGAGACGGTGTTCGGCCCCCTCGAGGTGCGGGGCGGCGACCACGTCGTGCTGCCGACGTCGACGACGCATCGGTGGGTGCCCACCGGCGGCGAGCCGCTGCGGCTGCTGGTGCTGGCTGCCTCGGGCCACATCGCCCCGCCCAAGCGGTATCTGAGCGTGCGCGGGCAGCTCCTCGAGCACGCGCCCTACTGCGAGCGCGACCTGCGCGGCCCTGGCGAGCTCGAGGCCGTCGACGGTCGCGACGTGCCCGTGCTGGTGCGCCACCGGTCGTCCGGACCCGGGACCCGCGCGTTCACCCGCTACACCTACGACCACCACCCGTTCGACGTCGTCGGCTGGGACGGGTGCCTGTACCCGTACGCGCTGCACGTGGAGGACTTCCAGCCGATCACCGGCCGGGTGCACCAGCCCCCGCCGGTGCACCAGACGTTCGAGGGCCCCGGCTTCGTCACGTGCGCGTTCGTCCCGAGGCTCTTCGACTACCACCCGCTGGCCATCCCCGCGCCGTACCACCACGCCAACGTCGACTCCGACGAGGTGCTCTTCTACTGCGGCGGGGAGTTCATGAGCCGCAAGGGCGCGGGCATCGTCCAGGGGTCGATCACGCTGCACCCCGCCGGGTTCGTCCACGGCCCCCAGCCCGGCAGCGTCGACGCCTCGATCGGGGCCGTCTCGACCGACGAGCTAGCGGTCATGCTCGATACCTTCCGCCCCCTGCGGCTCGCTGCGGGAGCCGGTCCGGCCGAGGACCGCGGCTACCCGTGGACCTGGTCCGGGCGGGGTCCGACCCTGCCGGCCTGACCCCTCGGCGGCCCGTGGCCCCACCCCAACGGGTGGCGAACACCGGGTGAAGGAACGCCCCGGAATGTCCGGAATCCGGCCGATCTGAGAGGCGTCCCTCGTGGGCCGGGGTGAGGCAGCTCAGGCGTGGGCCAGAATCGGCCGACATACGAGCAGGTCCACGGCGAGGGCCGCCACCGGCGTGGCATGGAACGAGGACGAGGGAGCACAGGTGCGCCAGCGAGGACAGCGATCGGCAGGTGCTCCGACGGCGTGCTCCAGGGCCGGCGGGCACACCCGGACGGACTGGCCCCGGGCCGGCGCGCGCTCCTGGACGGCGCGGGCCCGCGCCACCGCTGTCGCGGCGCTGGCGGCGGTCCTGGCCGTGCCCCTGCTGGCGACACCCGCCCCGGCGGCCGCCGCTGACCCGACGCCGTACACCGCGACGCCCACCTTCTTCTCCGGCTGGCTGCCTTACTGGGTAGGGGACTCAGAGGTCACCCGTCTGGCCGCGGGGACCGACATGGTCTCGGAGGTGATGGCGTTCTGGCTCTACACGAAGTACGCGGGCAAGAGCCGCACCTACCCGAAGGGGATCACCGGTCCTACCTGCGTCCACGACGGATCCGACAGCGCCGTGGTCGAGTGCGCGCGCACGACCCCCACGACCGGCCAGCGGGCCCAGCTGCAGCGTCTGCACGCTGCCCACATCAAGGTGCTGCCGTCGACCACCGACGCCTCCGGCAAGGGCGTGCTGTCCGGCATCATGAAGAACCCGAAGAGCCGCGCTGCGCTCGTCTCGGCGCAGGTGTCGTTCGTCGTGCGCAACGGCTTCGACGGGCTCGACCTCGACTACGAGGGCTTCGCCTTCCGTGACGGCTCGAGCATGGCCGCGGGCACGCGTCCCGGCTGGATCGCCTTCGTCACCGCGCTCGCGAAGGCCCTGCACGCCAAGGGCAAGCTTCTCTCGGTCACCGTGCCGGGCGACAACCCCTCTGCGGACTCCGGCGGCTACGCCGTCTACGCGTGGTCGCAGATCATCGGCGCAGTGGACCGGCTCCGGATCATGACCTACGACTACCACTTCGACTCGGCCGGTCCCATCGGCCCGGCCGACTGGGTCGACCGGATGGCCCAGGGCGCCCTCGCTCAGATCGGTACCTCGAACGCGAGCAAGCTGTGGCTGGGCCTCGCCGCGTACGGCTACGACTGGCGCATCTCGACCACCTGCCCGAACGGCTCCACGCGCAGCCGCAAGTACGAGCACTCGCCCGCGGGCTCGTGGAGCGTCTACAACACGGCCAAGGCCAACGGCACGCTGGTGCGGCTGACGGGCCAGACCACGGCGGCGTACCGGTACGACCGCGCCGCCGCCGAATACACGTTCCGCTACCGCCAGGGCGATGCCGACGCGTCCACGGGCCGGGCCTGCACGTCCACCCGCGAGGTGTGGTTCCAGGACGGTGCCTCGCACGTCGTGCGCGCCAGGATCGCCGCCAAGTACCACCTCGGCGGCGTGGCCATGTGGGACTTCGGCGAGGAGACCGGCAGCACCTGGAGCCGGATGCGGGCCGCGGCGCCCGGTATCGGCCCGATCCGGCCGAGCCTTCTCGTCACCGCCTCGACCGTCGTCACGGCCGGCACCATGGCCGCCATCACCGCGCGCGTCGGCTACCCGAGCGCGTCCGCCCTCTCGGGCCGGCCGATGGCGGGAGTCCCGGTGCACCTGCAGTGGCGGGCGGCGACCGGCGGCACCTGGCGCACGCTCGGCACCGTGCGCTCGGGGGCCGACGGCACGGTCACCTTCGCCTCCGCCCCCGGTCGCAACGGCACCTGGCGGGTCGTCACCGACACCGCGACCGGGCGTCGCGCGGCCGGATCCGGCTCGGTACGTACTCTCGTGCGACCGCGCTTCTCCGTGGTGGCCAGCAGCGCCGTGGGGCACGCTGTCGTCAGCGTGCTGAAGCCCAGGCCGGTAGCGGGTCTGGCGACCGTCTCGGCCGCCCGCGGATCTGTCACGCGGATCTCGGGCCGCGTGCTTCCGGCGATGACGGGGCAGCGGGTCACTCTCTACCGCGTCTTCGCCGGCCGGCCGGTCGCGTACGCCTCGGTGACGACGACGAAGACCGGGTGGTACGGCTTCGTCCTACCGACGAAGACTGCCGGGACGACGCGCTACCGCGCGGCGAGCCGTTCGTCAGTCGTGTACGCCGGCACCCTTGCGCCCGACCTCGCCGTCGTCATTCGCTGAGGCACACCGCCGGGAGGTCGAACCAGCGCAGCAGCTCGAAGTCGTCGCTGACGATGCCGGCCGGACCCGGGAGGTCGTCGACGTCGTCCGGCAGGCCGTGCAGGATCGTCTCAGCGTCGGCCAGGTGGCCGGCGAGCGCTGATTCGGGTGCCGTCTCGCGGTGGTGCGGGAAGCGCAGCACCCCCTGCCCGTCGTAGTGCAGGTCGGCGAGGCGCACGGGGGGCGGCACCGCGCCGTCGCGGTGGTGCCAGCGCCCGGTGTGCGGGTCGAACCGATACATCGGCAGGAGTCGCCAGCCCTCGTCGGCGACAAGACCGACGGCGTTCACGACGTACCGGAACACCTCCTCGCTGATGAAGTAGTTGAAGTTCACCCGTACCCAGCCAGGCTTGATGCCCTCGCAGCCGTGGGTGATCTCGCGCTCGAACTCGCGCGACTGCTCGAGGTCGATGCCGAGCAGCCGGTGCCCGTACGGGCCCGCGCAGGAGCACCCGCCGCGGGACTGGATGCCGAACAGGTCGTTGAGCACCGCCACGACGAAGTTGTGGTGCAGGTAGCGACCGGCCGGCCTGCGCACCGTGAACGACACGATCGACAGCCGCTCGGCGTCGGGATTGCCGAGCACGAACAGGTGAGGGTGCGAGCGCCACGCCGCCGCTGCCCGCCGCACGTAGTCGCTCTCGTGCGCACGGATCACCTCGTCGCCGACCGCCGCCTTGAGCTGGAACACGAGCCCCGCTCGGATCGACTCCACGATGGCGGGCGTACCTGCCTCCTCCCGGTGCTCGACGTCAGAGAGGTAGACGTGCTCGAGCGGGTTCACGTAGGCCACCGTGCCGCCACCCACCACGGCGGGCACGGTGTTGGCAAACAGCTCGCGCCGCGCCACGAGCACGCCGGGCGTGCCCGGTCCGCCGATGAACTTGTGCGGCGACAGGAACACCGCATCCTTGGCGGCCTGCGGGTGGTCGGGGCACGTGGGGTTCATCTCGATCTGTACGTACGGCGCGGCTGCTGCGTAGTCCCAGAACGCCAGCGCTCCGTGCTCGTGCAGCAACTGGGTCACCGCGTGCGTGTCGGTCATGATCCCGGTGACGTTGCTCGCCGCGCTGAAGGATCCGATGCGCAGCGGCCGGTCGGCGTAGTGCTCGAGCTCGGCGCGCAGCTGGTCGAGGTCGATGTGGCCGTCGGCGTCCTCGTGGATGGTGACCAGGTCGGCGATCGACTCGCGCCACGGCAGTTCGTTGCTGTGGTGCTCGAACGGGCCGATGAAGACCACCGGCCGCTCGTCGGCGGGGATGTGCGACGACAGGTGGTACCGACGGTCGAGGTCGGCGGGCAGCCGCAGGTTGAGCACGCTGACGAGCTTGTCGATCGCGCCCGTGCAACCCGAGCCGGCGAACAGCACCACCGTCGAGTCGTCCCCGCCGACGGCGTCCTTGATCGCGGCGCGGGCATCCTCGCGCAGGCGGGTGGTCTGCAGCCCGGTTCCACTGCTCTCGGTATGCGTGTTCGCATAGCGCGGGAGAACCTCGTCGCGGATGAAGTCCTCGAGGAACCTCAGCGCACGGCCGCTGGCGGTGTAGTCGGCGTACGTGACGCGACGCGGGCCGAACGGCGTGCGCATGAGTTCGTCGTCGCCTATGACGGCCTCGCGGATCCGCGAGAGCAGCGGCGGCTCGGGCAGGTGCGGGTCTCTCGGAGGGATGGGTGGTCGAGCGGTGCTCATGGGGGCGAGCGTACGGCCCGGCTACCGGATGGGCGGCTTCCCGGGCGATGCCCCTACGCCCTACGGCCCACGGGCCCCCTCGTAGGGGCCGCGGCTGTCGACCGTAGGATCGCCGCACGCCGGGGCCGCCAGGGCGCCGAGACGGGAAGGATCCGAATGCGCAAGACCGCCCTCATGGGCCTCGCCGCAGCTGCGATCGTCGCGGCCGTGACCGTCGTGCCCACCGCCGCACAAGGATCGGTCCCACCCGGACCCACCCCCGTGTCTGCCGGCTGCAAGACGGCGAGCAAGAGCGTCGCGGCGGGAGTCCTGTACTCCTGGTACGGCGCGGACGTCGTGTCGAGCTGGTGCTGGACCAAAGGCAACACGGCCACGTCCCAGATCTACAACGTGTCCGGCGACATCACGTCCTACGCGAACTTCCCGGCGCAGACCCAGAGCGACAAGGGACCGGTCAACAGCAGCCTCGTCCCGATCCAGTACTCCACCAAGTTCGCCCAGGGCGCGGCCGTGAACGCCTACTACACGTTCCAGAACCGGACGTGCGCCACCGGGCAGCTCGGCTTCCTGTGCACCAGCTGGCACCTGCTGAAGTCGCACATGGTCCTGGGCATCGGCGGAAGCTGGACGTACGTCGTCGACAGCAACAACTGAACCGTCCCGACTGACCGACACCCCCGGCCACCGCAGGTGGCGGCTCGGGGTGTCGTGACAGCCGTGTCAGGAAACCCCGATGACCGGACCGGGGCTGGTGACCGTGACGTGGTAGCGCACCGACAGCGTGCCACGGGTCAGGATGTGCGGCCCCGCGCCGTAGCCGTCGGTGAAACCGTGACTCAGCGGGACGGTGGCCGTGGGGTGCGCGCTCGGCAGCAGGGTCGTGGCGCGGACGATGATCGAGATGCGGGTGGCGTGGCGCGGGGAGGCCGGCGCCCGGAAAACCGGGACCACGAACGTGCCAGCCGTGGCCGAGATGCTCGTCCAGGCGCCACGGCCGACGGCCGTCGCGGTGCGGGTGACGCCCACCGGGTCGCGCGGGTACTGGCGCAGCACCATGGCGAGCCTGGCACTGCCTGGCAGCGTGGAGCGTACGGCCTCGATCCTCACCGTGACGGTGCGGAAGGGCGTGGCGGGCTGGTCAGGCACGACGCCGCGGAGCAGCAGTGCGGAGAAGGCGCGATGTCCGGCCCGGTTCGGGTGCACTGTCCCCATCTCGTCGCCCTGGGTGGTCCACGACTGCTCGAGGTGGTTGAACCACGGGGTCCTTCCGCAGTAGCGGTGCGGTGCGAAGACCGCCGTGGGGTCTTCGAGGTAGTTCCAGCCCTCGCGCCGGTGGCGCACGGTGAGGCGCTCGATCTGGCGGTTCAGGGCGATGCCCATGACGTGCATCGCCTTGCCCTCCGCGCGGTCGATGCCCAGAAACGGAACGTGGACGCCTGCGATGACACCCCCGAGCACGCCGCACGCCCCGTCGAGCAGGACCTGGTTCGGGTACCCGCTCACGTAGACCTCGCGCACGCCCGGCACGTTCTGCCGCACCGATGAGGCGAGCAGGTCGAAGCGGCGCTTGAACGTGACCGTGTTCACCAAGCGCGCACCACGCGACCCGTACACGCAGTCGGTGTGGCTGCCGATGTTGATGTTCGACGCACACGCCCGGACGATGCTGCTGAAGCCGAGGTCGTTGATCCCCGCTGCGACCAGGAGCGCGTCAACCTGTCGGCCGCGACCGGGGAACAGCAGCTGGCGCAGGGCCGGGAGCTGAGGAGGAAGGTCATGCGTGCCGGGTGCGGGAGGCTTGGCGCCCGCGTAGGAGACATGGGTGAGGTGTTCGAGGTTGGCCCCTGAGCATGCCAGGCTCACGAAGGTCACCGAGGTGAAGGGGCTGGCCTTCTCGAGGGCCCGCGCGGCCAGGGCGTGGCCGCCGAGTGCGGACCGGTGGCAGCGCCGGTCCTTCCACTGCGCCGCTCGGATCACCTTCTTCACGTAGGGGTCGGCGCCATGAAGGCCGATGGAGTAGAGGCCGGGCTTGTCCGGCACTCCCTCCCCGGACGCGAAGGAATCCCCCACGGACACGATGAGGAAGTCGCGGACCTGCACGATGCGCCGCAGGGGTGCGCTGGCACCCAGGTCCGTGTGCACCGTGGTCTGCACCGCATACAGCCCCTGGGCGGGCAGGCCGCTGACGGTTCTGCGGCACCCCACGACGTCCACGGTGCGGCTGTATGCCGGCGTCGTGATGCCCGTGATCGCGAAGGTGTAGCCGATGATGGGGCGGACGGCGTGCGACCCGCACGCGCTCAGGACGAGCGACCATCCGTGCGTCGCGTTGACGAAGTCGCGGTCGTACTTCGACGTGGCCGAGCTGTAGGCGGCCCAGCTCGCGTCGTACCGCTCCGGGGCGCTCCACGTGAAGGCTGCGGTGGCGCCCGGGTCGATCGCTTCGGCGCCTGCCGGCGCCGCGGGCACGAGTGACAGGGTGGCGCAGCCAAGCCCGAAGGAGACGGCCAGGACGAGTGCCCGGCGGCGCGCAGGGGGTGCGTCGGCGCCGCGGGCAGCGGACGCCGGCGTGGTGGGCGATGGTGACCACCGGAATCGGTCAGATCGTGGCTGACGGTTCATGGGTCCCTCCCGATCGGCAGGGCGGCCCCCCACGCCGCCGTGAGCGCCGCTGAGTGTTCCCCGGGGCGGTATCACCTAGGTATCGATCGTGCGGTCGCCTTCGAGCGCGCCGCCAGCGTGCTCGGCTTGCTCGGGGCTCGACGTCGGAGGTCCTTGTGGCCAGCGGCGGCCTCCAGGGCCGGCACCACCGTGCGCCGGGCCGCCCCGTCGGCGTCCAGCACCGCACCCGCTCGAGCAGCGCCGCGCCCCGTACCCCACGCCGCGTCAGACGGCTAGACGGCTGCGGCCTCCAGCTCGTCCATGTCCTCGAGTTCGACGCCCTTGGTCTCCCGCACGTACCGCGACACGTAGAAGAAGGACAACAGGGCGAACACCGTGAACAGGCCGTACGCGAGCCCCAGCGACACCTTGACGAGCTCGGGGAAGGCCGTGGAAACGATGAAGTTCGCGATCCAGTTGGCCATCACGCCGACGCTGAGTGCTGCCGCGCGGATCTTGTTCGGGAACATCTCTCCGAGCAGTACCCAGACGATCGGTCCCCACGTGGCGGCGAAGAAGGCGACGTACGAGTTGAGCATGATGACGGCCACCCAGCCGCCGGCGGTCGACAGGATCGGCGAGTTCAGCTCCGAGGCCCCCATGCACCCCGCGACCGGGGCGGTGTCGAGGATGTGCTGCGTGCACACGGGCGCCGACGCGAACACCCACGTGAGGACGCCGAGCGTGGCGAACATCCCGGCCGACCCGATGAGCAGCAGCGGCTTGCGGCCGACGCGGTCGACCAGAGCAATGGCCACGAGCGTGAAGACCACGTTGACGAGGCTGATGATCGTCGAGGTGACGAAGGCCTTCTCGGTGGGGAAGCCCACGGCCGCCCAGATGGTGTTGGAGTAGTAGAAGACGGCGTTGATGCCCACGAACTGCTGGAAGATCGCCAGGATGATGCCGATCCACACCAGGGGCTGCAGACCGAAGCGTGGACCCTTGATGTCGCTGAGCTGCGGTTTGTGCTCGCCGGCGAGCGACGACTCGATGGCGCTGACCTTGTCGTGCACGTCGTTCACGTAGATCTGCTGCAGGACGGCCTCGGCCTCACTGCTTCGTCCCTCGGCGACGAGATAGCGGGGCGACTCGGGCACGCGGAGGGCGAGGAAGAGGTAGACGACGGTCGGGACGATCATGCACAGGAACATCCACTGCCAGGTCTGCAGTCCGAGCCACAGGGTGTTGTTCGCCTCGACCGGCGGCACGGTCGGGTCGCCGGTGAGCGGGGGCGGCGTGTCGGGCGTGAGGAGCACGAGGAACTGGTTCACGAGCTGGGTGCAGAAGATGCCGATGACGATGGCGAACTGGAACAGCGAAGAGAGTCGCCCGCGCAAGTGGGCCGGCGCTACCTCGCTGATGTACATCGGGCAGATGACCGCGGCCAGGCCGATGCCGAAGCCCCCCACCAGCCGCCACGTCATGAAGTCGGGGAGCCCGAGCGGGAAGGCCGTCCCCACGCTTCCGATCAGGAACATCAACGCAGCCACGGTCATGACGCGCTTGCGCCCGAACCGGTCGGCGAGCCGCCCGCCGACGAACGCGCCGGCCGCAGAGCCGAGCAGCGCGATCGACACCATGAAACCCTGCATGAACCCGTCGGTCACCTGGAACTGGTGTCGGAGCGCGGTATTGGCGCCGTTGATCACCGAGCTGTCGTAGCCGAACAGGAACCCGCCGAGGGCTGCGATCGAGCAGATCGCGATCACCCTGCTGAGGTGGACCGGCTCGTGCGCGACGGTGGACTCTCCGGTGGCGCTGGCACCGTGCATGGGAACCTCCTCCGGGCAGACCCGAACCCGGGTCGGCAGGATGAGCCGACGCTACGCCGTACGGGGGTGGTGTCGCCCGTTGGCGCCCTGGCGCCGGTCCCGGCTCCCCGCACGTGCGTGCGATCATCGACCACGTGACCGCGCCCGTGGAGCTCCAGCGCCCCGAGGCCCACGCCGAGGTAGCTCCCGACCACCCGTGGATCACGATCGTCTGGAACGACCCGGTCAACCTGATGTCGTACGTCACCTTCGTGTTCATGGAGTACTTCGGCTACGCGAAGGAGAAGGCGGAGCTGCTCATGCTCGACGTGCACCACGAGGGCCGGGCCGTCGTGTCCACGGGTAGCCGCGAGGAGATGGAGCGCGACGTCACCGCCATGCACGGCTACGGGCTCTGGGCCACGCTGCAGAAGGACGACTGACGGTGTACGTGGGATTCGTGCCTGCTTCCGGCGGCGCCGTCGAGCTCTGGCTCGATCCGGGCGAGGGCCGTGTCCTCGCGTCGCTCCTGGCCGACCTCGTCGACTTCGTCGAGCCTGACGACACCGGCCAGGCTGACCCGCTCGCGGCGATGGTGGGCATCGACCCCGACGCCACCACGCCGGACGACCCGGCCGCCCTACGGCTGTTCCCGGACGCCTACGTCGACGACGCGGAGGCCGCCGGCGAGTTCCGTCGATTCACCGAGCGCGGGCTGCGCGAGGTCAAGCGCGAGCGCGCGCTCCTTGCGATCGGCACGCTCGACCGGCTCGACCACGGCGACTGGCCCCCGGACGAGTCCGCCGACTCCGACTCCGCCGACGCGGACGTCGACGAAGCGGACGTCGACGAAGCGGACGTCGACGAAGCGGACGTCGACGGCGAGGACGACCCGGTGGGCGACGCGGACGGGGGTCGCGGCCGCGTGCCGGCGCGCGCCGAGCTCACCCGCGACGAGGCACTCGCGTGGCTCGGGGCGCTCAACGACCTGCGACTCGTCCTCGGCATGCGGCTCGAGATCACCGACGACAACCAGGCGGAGCTTCGCGACCTGCCCGACGGCCACCCGGCCGCGGCCGCCTTCGCCCTGTACGACTTCCTCACGTACCTGCAGGACACCTGCGTCGACGCGGTGGCCCGGCGCTGACCGCCGTCGGGTTCACCCCGCCCGGCGGGGCGCGGTTCGTGCCCGACCGACTCGGCGAGACCACGCCGTCGCGGGGCGGCGGACGTCACGGATCGTCGTAGCAGCCGGCCCGGTCCGTGTGATCGGCCACACGGCGAGCCTGTCGGGGCCACGCGACCGTCCCGCGGCCCCGTACCCTTCCGCTGTGGCGGACGCACCCCTCGGCATCTTCGACTCGGGCCTCGGCGGCCTCACGGTGGCACGCGCCGTGCTCGACCAGCTGCCGCACGAGCCGGTCGTCTACGTCGGCGACACGGCCCGGACGCCGTACGGCCCGCGGCCGCTGGCCGAGGTTCGCGGCGTTTGCTCTCGAGATCATGGACGACCTCGTCGACCGTGGTGTCAAGGCGCTCGTCATCGCCTGCAACTCGGCTTCGGCCGCGGTGCTGCGCGACGCGCGGGAGCGCTACGACGTGCCGGTGGTCGAGGTGATCCAGCCGGCGGTGCGCCGAGCGGTCAAGGCCACCCGCAACGGTCGGGTCGGCGTCATCGGCACTCGGGCCACCATCACCTCGCGTGCCTACGACGACGCGTTCGCCGCGGCGCCCCACCTCGAGCTCGTCTCGCGTGCATGCCCACGGTTCGTCGAGTTCGTCGAGGCCGGCGTCACCACCGGTGACGAGGTGCTCGCTGTCGCGCACGAGTACCTGGGTGCGTTCACCGACGCACGACGTCGACACGCTCGTCCTCGGGTGCACGCACTACCCGCTGCTGACCGGCGTCATCTCCTACGTCGTGGGCGACGAGGTTACCCTCGTGTCGAGCGCCGAGGAGACCGCCAAGGACGTCTACCGCACCCTCGTCGCACACGACCTGCTCCGCGACCCCTCGCTGCCGCCGCCGCACCACGAGTTCCTGGCCACGGGCGACCCGGAACCGTTCGCCGACCTCGGTCGCCGCATTCTCGGTCCTGACCTCGCGCTGCTTCCGCACGCGTTCGGCGCGGCCGCGGTCGAGGGCAGCCGGCGATGAGGCTCACCGTCGTAGGATGCGCCGGCTCGTTCCCCGGTCCAGACTCTCCCGCCTCGTGCTACCTCGTGGAGCACGAGGGGCACCGGGTGCTTCTCGACCTGGGCAGCGGCGCCCTCGGCGCGCTGGCCCGATACGCCGACATCTACCAGGTCGACGCCGTGCTGCTCTCGCACCTGCATGTCGACCACTGCGTCGACCTCGCGTCGTACTACGTCGCCCGGCACTACCGCCCCGACGGCCCGGCGCCACGCATCCCGGTGATCGGCCCGGCCGGGTCTGCCGCGCGGATGGCCGCGATCTACGACATGGCCGAGCAGCCGGGCATGACGGCCGACTTCACGTTCGTCGAGCACCGCCGCGACGTGGTCGAGCTAGGACCGTTCCGAGTCACGTCGGCCCCGGTCAACCACCCGGTGCCGGCCTTCGCCGTGCGGGTCGAGGCGGGCGGACGCTCGCTGGTCTACAGCGGCGACACCGGGCCGTGCGACGACCTCGTCGCGCTGTCGCGCGGCACCGACCTGGCGCTCTTCGAGGCCTCGTTCCTCGAGCGCAGGACGAACAACCCCGACGTCCACCTCACCGCCAAACAGGCTGCCGTGCATGCAGACCGGGCCGGCGCCGCTCGGCTCGTCCTCACTCACCTGGTGGCCTGGAACGCCGACGACGAGACCGAGGACGAGGCTCGTCCTCACTTCGGGGGCGACCTTGCGCTGGCAGCCCCCGGACTGGCGGTCGACGTCTGAGCCCTAGGCTCGCCCGCATGACCTCACCCCGCTCTGATGGCCGTACGGACGACGCCCTGAGGCCCGTCACCTTCCGCCGCGGCTGGCTCGACCAGGCCGAGGGCTCCGTGCCTCGTCGAGTTCGGCCGGACCCGGGTGCTGTGCGCCGCGTCGTTCACCGAGGGTGTGCCGCGGTGGAAGAAGGGCAGCGGCTCGGGCTGGGTCACCGCCGAGTACGCGATGCTGCCGCGGTCGACGAACACCCGTGGCGACCGCGAGTCGGTCAAGGGCCGCATCGGCGGCCGCACCCACGAGATCTCGCGGTTGATCGGTCGTTCGCTGCGCGCGGTGATCGACTACAAGGCGCTGGGCGAGAACACGATCGTGCTCGACTGCGACGTGCTGCAGGCCGACGGCGGCACCCGCACGGCGGCCATCACGGGCGCGTACGTCGCGCTCGCCGACGCCATCACGTGGGCGCAGGGCAAGGGGCTCGTGCCGGCGGCGGCGGACGTGCTGCTCGACTCGCTGTCCGCCGTGAGCGTGGGCATCGTGGACGGGAGCCCGAGGCTCGACCTGCACTACGACGACGACGTGCGTGCCGAGACCGACATGAACGTCGTGATGACAGGCCGCGGCCTCTTCGTGGAGGTCCAGGGCACGGCCGAGGGCGTGCCGTTCGACCGGCGCGAGCTGGACGCGCTGCTCGCGCTTGCCGAGCAGCGGCTGCGCCGAGCTCACCCGGCTGCAGGTGGCGGCCCTGGCGACGGGCCCGACGTCGCCGTGACCGCGCGGGTCGTCCTCGCCACGCGAAACGCCCACAAGGTGGCGGAGGTGTCTCGGATCCTCGCCGAGGCGGGACTCGACGTCGAGCTCGTGGGCACGGAGACCTTCCCCGACCTGCCCGACGTACCCGAGACCGGCGAGACCTTCGAGGCCAACGCCCTCATCAAGGCCCGCGCCGTGGCCGGGGCCACGGGCCTGCCGGCGCTGGCGGACGACTCGGGGCTGTGCGTCGACGCACTGGCGGGGATGCCGGGCATCCTCTCGGCCCGCTGGGCGGGTGAGCACGGCGCTGACCGCGCGAACCTCGCGCTCGTGCTCGCGCAGCTCGAGGCCATCGGTGACGCCCGCCGGGGCGCC
Organism: uncultured Actinomycetes bacterium; assembly: GCA_963778785.1. GTDB lineage: Bacteria > Actinomycetota > Actinomycetes > S36-B12 > CAIYMF01 > CAVZVV01. The sequence continues at coordinate 534,090 of CAVZVV010000031.1, read as the reverse complement.
CACTTCGCCTGCGCCGCAGTCGTGTCGATGCCCCCGCGTGCTGACGGCGCCCCGGGGCCGTGGCGCTCGGCGTACGGCACGGTGGAGGGGGTGCTCGTGCGCGCGCCGAGGGGTTCCCACGGCTTCGGCTACGACCCGATCTTCCTTCCGCACGGGCACGATCGGACGACCGCGGAGATGAGCCCGGACGAGAAGGACGCCATCAGCCACCGCGGGGTGGCATTCCGCGCGCTCGCCCGGATCCTGCCCGACCTGCTCAGCGGTCGCTGAGCCGACGGACCAGCTTCAGCCCGCTCCACGTCTCGTCCACGGCGCACACCTTCACGTCGACGACACCCGCGGCGAGCGCCGTGCCGCGCACGACGTCCTCGGTGAGGTCACTCCGCACGCCGCCCGGGTTCTTCGCGGAGCGCTGAGCGGACTTCTTGGGCCACACGACCCACAGCGATCCGGCGGTCGTGGTGCGTGCCACGTCGCGGTCGAACGTGCGCTGCAGCGCTGCCTCGGTGGTGCGGAAGGCGATGACGATGTCGACGGGCGTGCGCGGCGCCCGGCGCATCAGGTCGACCCCCGCGGGCAGGGGCTCGAGCCACGCCTCGAACCCTGCGGGTGCCCTGTCCAGGAGCACCCGCGACCCCTCCTTGACGCCGAGCTTGCGTACCAGGGGCGTCCCCGAGTAGCCGGCCATGGCGGCACCCTAGACGCCGGGGCCGGGACGTGGGTGGTCAATCTGCCTGCTCTCCCCGACGTGACGGCGGACATGGTGTGCAGCGTGCCCACCGTGTCCGCCGGCCGTTGTGGACTGGGCGCCCAGGAGGTTCCCTGTGCCCATGTTCGAGGAGGCCAGCCTGTACTCGCCCGTGGTGGCAGCGTCCGACGGCCACGCCGTCGTCGAGCTGGCCCACGACCACCCCGGATTCCTGGACGAGCAGTACCGCGCTCGGCGAAACACGATCGCCTCCCTCGCGCTGGCGTGGCAGCCCGGCGATCCTGTGCCCGAGGCGCCGTACACCGACGCCGAGCACGCGGTCTGGCGGGTCGTGCAGGCCGAGCTCGTCGAGAAGCACGGCCGGCTGGCCTGCCGCGCCGCGGTCGAGGGTGGCGGGCGTCTGCACCTGCCCACCGACCGCATCCCCCAGCTTCACGAGGTCAGCGCGGCGCTCGCACCGCTCACCGGCTTCACGTACATGCCGGCCGCCGGGCTCGTCCCGCTTCGCCAGTTCTACGGCGCCCTGGCCGACCGGACGTTCTGGTCGACCCAGTACATGCGGCACCATTCGGTGCCCTTCTACACGCCCGAGCCCGACGTGGTGCACGAGGTCGTCGGCCACGCCACCACGCTCGCGCACCCTGAGTACGCGGCCCTGTACGAGGCCGCCGGCCGCGCTGCCCGCCGGGTCGAGTCGACCGCAGCCCTCGAGTTCGTCTCGAAGGTGTTCTGGTTCTCGCTGGAGTTCGGCGTGGTGCACGAGCCCGACGCCCCGAAGGCATACGGGGCCGGGCTCCTGTCGTCCTACGGCGAGATCGAGGAGTTCGCGCACGCCGACCTGCGCCCGCTCGACCTCGCGGCCATGGGCACTACCACGTACGACATCACGCATTACCAGCCGGTGCTCTTCGCGGCCTCGGACTGGTCCGAGGTGCACGACGTCGTGGGCGGGTTCTTCGACGACGTCGACGACGACCTCGCCGAGCGGCTCGCGGCCCGCGCGAGCCATCCCGTGGCCTGAAGCGGCACCACTCGACGGCTGGCACCGCCGCGGAAGGTCGACCACGTCCGACCGGGCGGGAGAGGTCCTACGGTTGCTTCATGGTGCGCATCGTCCCGGAGGTCCCGAACCAGGGACAGGAGTCGGTCTGGGACTACCCGCGTCCCCCGCGGGTGGAGGTCGAGAACGCTCTGGTCGTCGTGGAGTTCGGCGGGGGCGTCGTCGCCAGCGCCGAAGAGGCGGTCCGGGTTCTGGAGACTTCCCACCCGCCCACCTACTACCTGCATCGGTCGACGTTCCGGCCCGCCGTGCTCGAGCCGTGCGACGGGCGCAGCGTCTGCGAGTGGAAGGGCGTGGCCCGCTACTGGACCGTCGTCGGCCCCGACGGGAGCCGGGCCGAGGCTGCCGCGTGGGAGTACCCCGAGCCGTGGGAGGGGTCCGAGGCGCTGCGTGACCACATCGCGGTGTACCCGGGCCGGATGCACCGGGTGTGGCTCGACGAGGAGCTGGTGCAGCCCCAGGAGGGCGGCTTCTACGGCGGGTGGATCACATCGCGGGTCGTCGGCCCCTTTAAGGGCCCTCCCGGCACCTGGACTTGGTGAGCGCCCGGGCCGGCTTGCCCCCGGCATCTGACCGGTGGTGGGCACGCCTCGGCGTCGTCGGAGGCGCGCCACGCCACGACGTGGTCGGAGGCGCGCCACGCCACGACGTCGTCGGAGGCGAGACGGGGGCTTCCTCGTCGCGCTTTGGCCCGTCCGGCCTCCCGACCCCGGCGAAACGCGCCGTTTGGCCTCCTGACGGGTGGGGGTCCGGGGCGGGGCGCGGGTGACGCCGGGCAGGGCGCGGGTGACGCCGGGCAGGGCGGGGGGGGCCGGGGTGGGGCGGGCGCGGGTGACGCCGGGCGGGGCGGGGGCGTGAGGGGGGCTGAGCGCCTAGGCTTCTCGGTTGTGTCCATGCCCGCTCCTGACCTGCAGGTGCTGCGGGAGGTGGTCGCGGGCCTGACCCTGCGGGACGAGCAGCGGCTGCGCCGGCGGATCGACGCCCTCGGCCGCGAGCGTGACCCCGCCCGCCGGGAGACGCGCACGGCCACCGTCCTCGACGACGTGGTGCGGGCCGAGGCTCGCATGGCAGCCCGCCGGGCGGCCCGACCGGAGATCACGTACCCGCCCGAGCTGCCCGTGAGCCAGCGCCGCGACGACGTGGCCGCGGCCTTGCGCGATCACCAGGTCGTGGTGGTGGCCGGCGAGACCGGCTCGGGCAAAACCACGCAGCTGCCGAAGATCGCCCTCGAGCTCGGCCGCGGAGTGCGTGGATCGATCGGGCACACGCAGCCCCGGCGCATCGCGGCCCGAGCCGTGGCCGAGCGGCTCGCGGAAGAGCTGCAGGTGCCCCTGGGTGGAGCGGTCGGCTACCAGGTGCGGTTCACCGACCACGTGTCGGACACCACCCTCGTCAAGCTGATGACCGACGGCATCCTGCTGGCGGAGATGCAGCGGGACCGGGACCTGCTGCAGTACGACACGCTCATCATCGACGAGGCGCACGAGCGCAGCCTCACCATCGACTTCCTGCTGGGATACCTTCACCGGCTGCTGCCGCGCCGCCCTGACCTCAAGGTGGTCATCACGTCGGCGACGATCGACCCTCAGCGGTTCGCCGACCACTTCGGCGGCGCCCCGGTGGTGGAGGTCAGCGGGCGCACCTACCCGGTGGAGATCCGGTACCGCCCGCTGGAAGAACCGCCGAGCCCGGACGAGGACGACGAACAGGTGCCCGCGTCGCCGCGCGACCAGACCCAGGGGATCGTCGACGCGGTCGCGGAGCTCGCGGCCGAAGGCCCCGGCGACGTCCTGGTCTTCCTGTCCGGCGAGCGCGAGATCCGCGACACCACGGACGTGCTGCGGGGCCTGGACCTGCGTCACACCGAGGTCGTGCCGCTGTACGCGCGGCTGTCCGCGCAGGAGCAGCACCGGGTCTTCACCCCGCATACGGGCCGCCGCATCGTGCTGGCGACGAACGTGGCCGAGACCTCGCTCACGGTGCCGGGGATCCGGTACGTCGTCGACCCCGGGTTGGCGCGCATCTCGCGGTACTCGCACCGGCTCAAGGTGCAGCGGCTGCCCATCGAGCCGGTGTCGCAGGCATCGGCCCGGCAGCGGGCAGGGCGCTGCGGTCGGCTCGAGGACGGCATCTGCATCCGGCTGTACGCCGAAGACGACCACGACGCGCGGGTCGAGTTCACCGAGCCGGAGATCCTCCGGACCTCGCTGGCGTCGGTGATCCTGCGGATGGAGGCGCTCGGGCTCGGCGACGTGGCCGACTTCCCTTTCCTGGACCCGCCCGACCGGCGTCAGGTGGCCGCGGGGGTTCAGGTGCTCGAGGAGCTCGGCGCCCTCGACCCGCTCGCCGGCGACCCGCGGCGACGGCTGACCCCGGTGGGGCGCAAGCTGGCGCAGCTACCGGTCGACCCGAAGCTCGGCCGCATGCTGCTCGAGGCCGACGCTCAGGGGGCCCTAGCCGAGGTGCTCGTCATCGTGGCCGGCCTGTCGGTGCAGGACCCGCGCGAACGTCCCGTCGACCAGCAGGAGGCTGCCGCCGGTGCGCACCGCCGGTTCGCCGACAAGACCTCGGACTTCCTGGCGTACCTGAATCTCTGGCGCTACCTGCGCGAGCAGCAGAAGGCGCTCTCCGGCAGCGCGTTCCGTCGGATGTGCCGGAGCGAGTTCCTGCACTACCTGCGGGTGCGAGAGTGGCAGGACCTGCACGGCCAGCTGCGCAGCGTGTGCCGCGACATCGGGCTCACCACGAACGACGCTCCGGCCCCGCCCGACCGCATCCACCAGGCGCTGCTGGCCGGGCTGCTCTCGCACCTCGGCGTGCGCCAGGAGGAGAAGGGCGACTACCTCGGCGCGCGCGGGGCACGGTTCGCCATCTGGCCGGGCTCCTCGCTGGCGCGAGGCAAGACCGACGTCGTCATGGCCGCCGAGCTCGTCGAGACCGCGCGCCTCTGGGGCCGCGTCGTCGCGCGCATCGACCCCGTGTGGGCCGAGCGGCTCGCCGGACCGCTCGCCCAGCGGCAGTACTCCGAACCCCGCTGGGACGCCGACCGTGCCCAGGCAGTGGCCGACGAGCGGGTGACCCTCTACGGCGTGCCGCTCGTGGCAGGGCGTCGCATCCCGCTGGCCAGGGTCGACGAGCCCCTGGCGCGCGAGCTCTTCCTGCGGCACGCGCTCGTGCAGGGTGAGTGGCGCACGGAGCACTCCTTCCTCGCCGAGAACGCCCGCCTCGTGCGCGAGGCCGAGGAGGTCGAGCGGCGCACCCGGCGCCGCGGGCTCGTCGCCGACGACGACGTACGGCTGGAGTTCTATGCCGAGCGGGTACCCGCTGACGTGACGTCGGCCAGACACTTCGACCGCTGGTGGAAGGACGTGCGCCGGGAGACGCCGGACCTGCTGACGTTCCCGCGCGGGCTGCTCCTCGTCGAGAGTGGCGCCGCCGGCGACGACTTCCCGGGCACCTGGGGCCAGGGCGACCTGCGGCTGCGGCTGTCCTACCAGTTCGAGCCGGGCACCGACGCGGACGGCGTCACCGTGCACATCCCCGTCGACGTGCTCAACCAGGTCGACCCCGAGCCGTTCGGGTGGCAGGTGGCCGGGCTGCGCGAGGAGCTCGTGACGGCGCTGCTGCGCTCGTTGCCCAAGGCGGTGCGCCGCTCGTTCGTCCCCGCTCCGACGTATGCGCACGCCGTGCTCGGCCAGGCGGGACCGCAGGACGGGCCCGTCGTCGAGGCGGTCGCGCGGGCGCTGCGGGCCATGGGCGGTCCAGCGGTGACCCCCGCCGACCTGAACCTCGACCGAGTTCCGCCGCACCTGCAGATGACCTTCCGGGTGGAGGACGAACGGGGCCGGCGGCTCGACGAGGGCAAGGACCTCGCCGTGCTGCGCGAGCGGCTCGCCCCGCAGACCCGCGCCACGGTCGCCGCGGCCGGCGCAGACCTCGAGCGCACCGGCCTCACCACGTGGGCGGTCGGCACCCTGCCCGTGCAGGTCGAGACCCGCAGGGGGCGTTACGTGGTACGCGGGTACCCGGCGCTGGTGGACGAAGGATCGTCGGTGGCCCTGCGGGTGCTTGCCGACCAGGCCGAGGCGGCGCGGTCCACGCGGGCCGGCGTGCGGCGCCTGCTCCTGCTGGCGGTTCCCGTCTCGACGCGCGCGGCCACCGCGGCGCTGCCGCAGCGCACCAGGCTCGCGCTGGGCTGGAACCCGCACGGCTCGGCCGCCGCGCTGCTCGAGGACTGCGTGCGCGCGACGGTCGACTCCCTCGTCGACGAGCACGGCGGGGTGCCGAGGGACGAGGCGTCGTTCGTCGCGCTGCGAGCCGCGGTGGCTCCTCTCGTCGCCGAACGCCTCGAGGGTGTGCTGGCCCTCGTCGCGGAGATCCTGGAGGCCGCGCACGAGGTGCGCGAGGGCGCGGCCGCTCTCTCGGGAGCTGCGGTGGCGGGCGTCGCCGACGACTTGCGCGCCCAGCTCGACGACCTGGTGTTCGCCGGCTTCGTGGCCGACACCGGCTGGGCCCGGCTGCCCGACGTGCGCCGGTACCTGGCAGCGGCGCAGCGCCGGCTCCAGGTGCTGCCCGAGCGGCCGGCCCGCGACCGCGCGCTCATGCTGCAGGCCCAGGAGCTCGGGGCCGACGTGGCGCAGTGGCGCGAGGGCCTTGCGACCTCGAGGCGCGCCTCCGTCGAGGTGGACGACGTGTGGTGGCAGACCCAGGAGCTCCGCGTGAGCCTGTTCGCCAACGGGATGCGCACCGCCGGCCCCGTCTCGGAGAAACGCATCCGCAACGCCATGGCCAAGCTCTCGCGCGCCTGACACGTCGCACCGGCGGACGGTCTCGGAGGGCGGAACGAACGGCTCGCAGCGCCTGGGGCCCGGCGGGACTGGCTGGACCGCAGGGCGGGCTAGGGCGCGGCGACGCGGTCGGCGACGAGGGCGGTGAAGGCCTCGGTCGACCCGATCGGGTCGCCGACCCACGTCGCCCCCGCGGCAGCCGCCTCCCGGGCCGCGCGGTCGGCGAGCCGGCCCGGGGCCACCATCACGAGCGCGACCGCCACGGCTGCGTGCCCGCTGGACCGCAGCCCGGCGACGGCGTAGGCGACCGTGGGGCCGGACCCGGAGGCCACGGCGAGGCGAGCCTCGGGACGGCCGGACCCGTGGCGGCGGGAGCGCGCGGGCCACGCGGCTGCGAGGGCTGCCAGCCGCGCCCGTGCGCGGGCGTCCGACGTGCCGGCCACACGAGCACCGCCGCGGCCGTCGCGGGTGCCCCCGCCCTCCGCAGCGACTCGTCGGCGGCGTCGAGCAGGCGAAGGTCGGCGCCGAGGGCGGGCAGCACGTGCACGTCGGCGACCGGAGCCGCGGCCCTGGCCCTCGCCGCAGCGCGGGGCATGGCTCGAGCGCAGCATGCCCCGGCCGCGGTGGGTGCCACCATGTCGGCGGTCCTCCTCATGTGGACTGCCAGAGCGCGCCTGGTCGGCGCGGGCGGAGGACGTCAGACGCCGCCGCGAGGCCGATCGCCGCGGTCCGGACGTGAACGGTCGGACGGGCGGATCAGGCGCAGCGACACATGCTGCTGCACACGCGCGCGAGGTCGACGTGGCGGCGGGCCACGAGGACGGAGACGAGGGCGCGGTGCATGGGGCAGATACTCCCCACCCGTCTCGCCCCTTGGCAAATGCGTCTTGCCATCCGGACCCCTGGTGGTGCGCCGGCCCACCTGCGGGGCCTTTGCAGTCCCGCCCGCCCGGCCGCCGCGCGCCGTACTAGCGTGTCCGCATGACTTCCGCGCTGATCCCCGGCATCGACCCGTCCGTCGTCACCCCGGTGCCCCTCGCCGGCGAGCAGGTGACCGGCACCGACTCGTTCGAGGTGCGCGCGCCGTTCGACGACGTGCTGCTCGGGCGGGTGCCCAAGCTCGGCGCGCGCGACGTCGACCGGGCCGTCGCCGCAGCGAAGAAGGCGATGCACGACGAGCCGCTGCCTCAGTGGCGGCGCGCGGAGATCCTCGACCGGGCTGCGGCCCTGCTCGTGGAGCGACGCGAGGACCTCGCGCGCTGCGTGGCGCTCGAGGCGGCCAAGCCGGTCAAGACGGCCAGGGTCGAGGCGCAGCGCGCCGTCGGCACGCTGCAGTTCAGCGCCGCGGTCGCCCGCACGCTCGCGGGCGAGGTGGTGCCGCTGGAGGCCTCCGACGTGGGCGCGGGCAAGCTCGGCTTCGTCCTTCGGGTGCCCGTCGGCGTGGTCGGCGCCATCGCGCCGTTCAACTTCCCGCTCAACCTCGTCGCGCACAAGCTCGGTCCGGCGGTGGCCGCCGGTTGCGCCGTGGTGCTCAAGCCCGCGAGCCAGACCCCGTTCTCGTCGCTCATGCTCGCGCAGATCTTCTTCGACGCCGGGCTGCCCGCGGGCTACCTGCATGTGGTCACCGGCGGCGGTGGCACGGTGGGCACCGCGCTCGTCGACCACCCCGACATCGCGCTCATCACGTTCACGGGCTCGCCCGACGTCGGGTGGGGCATCCGCGCCCGGGCGCCGCGCAAGCGGGTCGGCCTCGAGCTCGGCAACAACGCGCCGGTCATCCTCGAGGCCGACGGCGACTGGCGCGGCGCCGTCGCGAAGATCAGGGTCGCGGGGTTCTCGCACGCCGGCCAGTCCTGCATCTCCACCCAGCGCGTGCTGGCCCACGAGTCCATCGCGGACGAGGTGGGCGCCGAGCTCGCCGCCGCCGTCAAGACGCTCGTCGTCGGCGACCCGCTCGACGAGGCCACCGACGTGTCGGCGCTCATCTCGCGGGACGAGCGCGACCGGGTGGCCGGGTGGATCGACGAGGCGCGGGCCGCGGGTGCCATCGTGGCAGCCGGGGGCGAGATCGACGACGCGGGCGTGCTGGCGCCCACCGTCATCACGGACGCCGCGCCCGACCTGAAGGTGTGCGCGCTCGAGGTGTTCGGCCCGGTCGTGGCCGTCACCCGCTACTCCACGTTCGACGAGGCCCTCGCGCTGGCCAACGACACCCGGTACGGCCTGCAGGCCGGCGTCTTCACCTCCGACGTGTCCAAGGCGCTCAAGGCGGTGCGCTCGCTCGACTTCGGCGGGGTTCTCGTCAACGAGGTCCCCACCTGGCGCGCGGACCAGATGCCCTACGGGGGTCTGCGCGACAGCGGCAACACCAAGGAGGGGCCGGCCTGGTCGGTCCGCGAGATGACCGAGGAGCGGATGGTCATCCTGCAGGGCTGAACGACGGGCGCGTGCCGCGGCGAGCCCCGTCGCGGTGCCGGCTGGCGGATCGGCTCAGAGGCCGGCGCTGCGGTCCTCGGCGCTCCGCCCCGGCGCCCACCCTCGTCCGTCCGGTCCGCGATCCTGCCCGGACGACCCCGCGTCGGTGCTCGCATCGGTCCCGGGGCTCGGGCAGCATGGGCAGGTGGCCCCCACGACCCCGGCAGCGGCGGTAGCACGCGCGAGCACCCGTGCTCCCCTTCTCGTCCTGCTGCCACCGCTGGACCAGGGCTGCGAGCACTTCGACCGCGTGCTGGCCGCTCTGCCCGAGCACGCCACCGTAGTGCGGGCCGAGCGCCCGCGACTCACATCGGCGGCCGCGCGGGCCGGGTGGGTGCCCGTGCGCACCCTGGTCGACGACCTCGCCGCCCTCGAAGACCAGCTGCTCCAGCGCGCCGACGAGCTGCTGCTCCTCGGCGCCTCCTACGGCGGTCTCCTCGCGCGCGCCTTCGCCGGCCGACACCGCGCCCACGTGCGGGGGGTCGTCCTCGTCGATGCCGTGCACGAGGACGTGTACGAGCGCATGCGCGAACTGGTGGGCGAGGAGGCCGACACCGTCGTCGCCAACGCCGAGGGGCTCGACCTCGTCACGGCCGTCGACCAGGCCCGCAGCCTGCTGCGCGGGCACGACGACCTCGGCGACACCCCCGTCGTGGCGCTCGCGCGCGACCGGTTGCGCCCGGACGAACGGGCGGTACACCCGCGCGTGGCCGACCTCGACCGCGTGTGGCGCGAGCAGCAGCAGCGGCTCGCGGCCTGCTCCTCGCGCGGGCGGCTCGCGGTAGTCGAAGGCGCCGGCCACCTGATCTGCGCCGAGCGGCCCGAGGTCGTGGCCGCGGCGGTGCGCGAGGTGGCGGCATGAGCGGGACGGCGGCGCCACGGGGCACCGCGCGTCCGGCGCTCCTCGTCGGCGTGGCGGGCGCCGCCGCGCTGGTGATCGGTCTCGTGGGCGGTGCGGCCGCGGTGAGCCCGGCGCCCGCGGGGCAGCGCGCGGCAGTGCCCGCCGGGCTCCTCGTCGACGACGGCGCACGTCCGGCGACGGGTGCGCATCCGGCGCCCGCACCGCGTCCGGCCACCCACCCGCCCGTCGTCACGCGACCCTCTGCGCCTGCGGCGCAGCAGGTCGCCGACTCCACCGCACCTGTGCCTGCCACGCCGGATCGCAAGGCCAAGAACGTGCCAGCCGATCCGCCCGCCGGCAGCGGCACCGGGCGGCGCATCGTCTACTCCAAGGCGCTCATGACGGTGTGGATCGTGGGGTCCGACGGCCGCACCGTGCGGCACTACCCGGTCGTCGGGCGCTGGGACCGCCCCGCCAAGGGCACTTACCACATCTACAGCATGTCGACCGAGAGCATGAACGAGCACTCGAAGGTGACCTTCAAGTACATGACGCGCTTTGCCTGGGGCCCGCGCACCGAGGCCTCGATCGGCTTCCACTCGATCCCGATCTACTACGCCGAGCACGAGGGCCACGCGCCCGGCACGCGGATGCACGGCGTCGACCAGCTCGGTCTGCCGATCGCCGCGGGTGGCTGCGTGCGCCAGTCCGACGCAGACGCTCGGTTCCTCTTCCACTGGGCGCACGTCGGCGACACCGTCGTGGTCCTCCCGTCGCCGTAGACCGCAGTGACCGCCGTGCTGCTCGACCTGCTCGCGGCGGGGCCGTCGGACGACGTGGTCCACGACGAGGCTCGCGGGACGAGCGCCTGGCGCTGGGAGGTGCCCGACGGCTGGCAGCAGGGCCGCGGCTGCTGGGGCGGGCTGGTCGTGGGCTCGGTGGTGCGCGCAGCTGGCCGGGCTGCGGCAGCCGGCGAGCACGCCGTGCGGCACGTGAGCGCGCAGGTCGTCGCGCCCGTCCCGCCGGGCCCCGCCGAGGTCGTCGCCGAGGTGCTCCGTCGTGGGTCCGGCTCGGTCACCGTCTCCGTGCGGGTGCTCGGGCGCGCTGCCGGCCCCGACGGCAGGGGTGGCGGCGGCGTCGGGCTCCTCGCGCACGCCACGGTGGTGCTGGGCCGGGCTCGGGCCGGCAGATGCCGGTGCCGACGGTCATGCCTGGCTCCAGGTGGGTCCGCCCGAGGCCTGCGCCGCGGGGTGGTCCGTCGTGCCCGCGGTCCCGCTGGGGCCGCCGATGGCGCCGGTCTTCCTCGGGCAGCTGGAGATGCGGCCGATCGGGGGTTTCCCCGGCGCGGGCGCCGAGGACCCGACGACCGAAGGGTGGGTGAGCGTGCGGCCTGGGGACGTCACCGACCTGCTGGACCGCGAGGCGTACGTGGCCGCCTTGGTCGACGCGTGGTGGCCCTCCGCCATGGTGCGCTTCCCCGGACCCCGTGCGGTCGCCACTGTGGGCTTCGCGCTGGACCTGCCGTCACCTGCGGGGCCCGACGACGTCGCGTCCCCCGACGGCTCCGGCGTCCCGCTGCTGCACCGGGGCCGGCTGCTCGCCGCGCGCGACGGCTACGTCACCGAGACCCGCGAGCTGTGGTCCGAGGCCGGCCGGCTGCTGGCCTGGAACACCCAGACGATGGCGGTCATCCGCTGAGCGGGTGCTCGGTGCGCCACGCCCGGTAGCCGTCCAGGGCCGTCGGCAGGGTCGGGAAGACGTGGGCCGGGCCGATCCGCCCGAGCAGACCCGCGCGGTCGAGGTCCTCGCACAGGTCGCTCTTGGCCCGGGCCAGCGCGAGCACGACGCCCTGCGCGTCGAGGTCGTCGGCCAGGAGCGCCAGCGCGTCGATCGCGGTGGAGTCGATGTCGACCATCGCCTCGGCGTTGAGCAGCAACCAGGCCGGGGGCGGGCCGGCGACGTCGACGGACGCCTCGCGGGCCTCCCGCACCGCGCCGAGGGCGCGGGTGCGGAAGTCCTCGGCATTGGCGAAGAAGAGCGTGGCGTCGTAGCGGAAGACGACCAGCCCCGGCTCGGTGGAGGCCTCGGGGTAGTCGTCCAGGCCGTGCATCCCCGCGAGGCCGGGCACCGTGCCGAGCACCGCAGCGTGCGGCCTCGCCACCCGCCAGAGGATGACCGTGAGCGAGAGACCGACCGCGACGAGGACGCCGTAGAGGATGTCGAACAGCAGCACGCCGGTGGTGGCGGCCAGGGCGAGGGCGAACTCGGTACGGCTGAACGACCACAGCCGGCGGAACTCGGCGACGTCGATGAGGCGCAGCGCCGCGAAGACCACGATGGCGCCGAGCGCCGCCGTCGGGAACGCCGCGAGGGCCGGCCGGAGGAACAGCAGGGTGGCCACCACGCACCCGGCCGCGACGAGCGAGTGCAGCTGCGTCGTGCTCCCGGCGGCCTCGCCCACCGCCGTGCGCGACGCGGACGACGAGACCGGGAATCCGCCGACGAGGGAGGCGCCGATGTTCGCGCCACCGAGGGAGAGGAACTCCTGGTTCGCATCGATCTGCTCCCCGGCCCGGCGCGCGAACGACCGTGCGGTGAGGATGTTGTCGGTGTAGGCGACCACCATCACGCCGAGCGCGGGCAGCAGGAGCAGCTGCAGGTCGGCGGCGCTCAGCGACGGGAGGGTCGGGCGCGGCAGCCCGGGGGGTACCTCGCCGACCACGGGGATACCGTCCTGCGCCAGACCGAGCGCGGCCACCGCGATCGAGGCCAGCACCACGGCGATCAGCGGGCCGGGTGCGCGGGGGGCGGCGCGGGCCAGCACGAGCAGGAAGACGAGCACGGCCGCGCCCAGTGCGAGCGTCGGCCAGTGCACCTCGTCCAGGTGGGAGAAAAAGGAGCTCACCTCGTCCAGGAGCGTCGTGCCGGAGACCGGCACGCCGGTGAGCCGCTCGAGCTGGCCGATGATCATGATGACGGCGACGCCGGCGAGGTAGCCGACGAGCACCGGTCGGCCGAACAGGTCCGCGAGCACCCCGAGGCGCAGCAGCCACGCGAGCACGCACAGCACGCCGACGACGATCGCCAGCGTGGCGGCGAGCGAGGCGTACCGGGCGGGATCGCCCAGGGCCAGCGGGGCGAGCGTCGAGGCGGCCATCAGGGCGGTGGTCGACTCGGGGCCGACCGACAGCTGCCGGGACGACCCGAGCAGCGCGTACACCGGGAGGGTGGCCAGGACGCACCACAGCCCCACCACCGGAGGAAGGCCGGCCACCTGGGCGTACGCCATCACCTGCGGCACGAGGTAGGCGGCCACGGTGATGCCGGCCAGGAGGTCGCCACGTAGCCAGCGCCGCCGGTAGTGGCGGAGCACCGGCACGCCAGGCGCGACCCGTGCGAGTTCCACGCGGCGAGCCTAGGGCGCGGGGGCCCGTCGGCGCGTGGCTCAGCGCGTCGGGCTCGACGGTCCCGGGCTGGTCGCGGCTCCGGGGCGCGGGTCGGCCGGGGGCAGGGGGCTCGGCAGCAGCGTGGGTGCGGGCTGGTCGAGCACCGCCGGCCGCGGCGGCGGGCACGTGGCCAGCGCCGTGGGCGGCGGCGCCGTGGCCGTGGGCGACCCGCTGGGCGGGGCCGCCGGGGGCCCGCTGGCGGCGGGGCCGGGTCCGGGGCTCGTGGTGGCCGGGGTCGGCGTGGTCGCGACCGGCGTCGGGGCCGCGGCGCAGGCTGCGACGGCCAGGTCGTACGCCGCCTGCGCGGTGGCGCGGGCGGCGAGGTAGGCGGCGAGGTCGGCCTGGGCCTGCTGGTACGCCGTGAGGCTCGTCGCATAGGCGTTGCGGGCGTCGGTGATCTGCTGCCACTGCGCCGCGACGGAAGACACCTGCGTGGCGTACGCCCTGAAGGCAGCGGCGGCGAGGTCGTACTGCGCGGCCGCCGCCCAGTACGCCACCACGGACTGGCCCCACTGGTTCTGCAGCACGTCGAGGTTGTTCTGCGCCTGCGAGATGGTGGCCTCGCGCGTGGCGATGAGCACGGCGTCGTCGACCACGGGGGCCGCCTGACCGGTGAAGGCCCAGCCGCAGCCGGGTCCGACGTCGTCGCGCTGCTGGATCGGGATCATCGTGGCCGTGGGCTGGGGGCCAGGCGGCAGGGGCGCCTGCGGGCTCGCGACAGCGGTGGGCAGGGCAGGGGGCCACACCGGGTCGGCCGGGCGGTTGGGCAGCGTGACGAGGGGCAGCGGGTCGACGACGCGGTCCAGCGGCGCCGGGGCGATCCCCGCCGGCGGCGCCGGGAGCGGCTGCGGCGGCGCCGTGACCCCCTCGGGCACGAACCAACCTGCGTAGAGGCCGCGGTCGGCCCACGGCGTCCGCACCGACTCCGTCGCGCCAGCAGCCAGGTCGGCGCACACCGGCCGCAGCAGCGCAAGCGCCGCGGCGTCGACCGAGGCCGCGACGGAGGACAGCGAGGATGGTGTTCGGCCCGGTGCCACGACGGACAGCAGGACGTCGCCGCGGCGCCAGGTGAGGGAGGCGACGGCGTGCGGAGCGCCGTCGGGCCGAACCGTGCCGGCGATGCCCGAGCGCGAACCGTCGCTGTACGTCGCGGCGGTCACCCTGCTGTCGCGGCCGGGGCAGGCCTGCACCCGGGCGGCGAGCCGGTCCATGGCCACCGCGCCGAGGCCGGCGCCGTAGGCGCGCACCTGGACGGTGACCTGCTGGCCCCGGGCGTCCTGGAAGCTCCGGTCGGCGGCGACGGCGGCCGCGGGCGGTCCGACGACCCGGCAGGCGTAGTCGAACGGCGTGCCCGGCGCCCGGGTGATCCCGTTGGCCGGCCGCCAGCCCGGGCCCGGTCCCGAGCGCAGCAGATCCGCGACCAGGTTGCCGGCGAGCGTGCCGGTGGCGACCACCACGCCGGGCGGCGCTGCCGGGGCGGCCGCGGGCGGCGCCGGCTCCTCCACCAGGGGCAGCAGCGGGATGCCGGCGGTGGCCGCGCCGGCCACCGCCAGCGCCGGGATGGCCACGGCGCAGGCCGTGACCGCCACGATCGCCTTCTTGCTGGAGCGGCGCCCGGCGCGGCGCGAGCGCAGGCCGGCAACCTCGGCGGGAGAACGGGTCGACCCCTTCCCCCCGCCGCGGGCGCGCTTGCGGTGGCCGGACATGGCACCAGTGTCACCCGAGCGGGCACCCCGAGGCGGCACCGGGGAGGGGTCCCGTGCGTCGCACAGGCATGGCGGTCGTTCCACGCACCTCGGCCGGGGGTGACAATGGCCCGGTGCCCGCACTGGACGAGTGGTTCCCAGGCGCCTCGACCCCGGACCGCCGGGTCGACCGCCGGGGTCGACCGCGCCGCCGGAGGCGCCGGGGATTGACCCGGCTGCTCGTGGCGTCGGCGCTCGTCGGGTCGGGCGTCGCGCTGCTGGCGGCCCCGGCCGTGGGTGGTGCCGGGGTCGGCGCGCGGCAGGCCGTGGCTTGGTGGGAGGGGCTGCCGTCCGACCTCCCGCTGGACGAGCAGCTACCTCAGCGCTCGATCATGCTCGCGGCCGACGGCCGCACGGTGGTCGCCACCTTCTACGGCGAGAACCGGGTGCCCGTGCGCCTGGTGCAGGTGCCGTCGGTGATGGTCGACGCCGTGCTGTCGGTCGAGGACGACCGCTTCTACGAGCACGGGCCGGTCGACCTGCGCGGCACCGTGCGGGCGCTGGCCAACAACTACCGCGGGGGCAATCGCCAGGGAGGCTCGGGCATCACGCAGCAGTTCGTGAAGAACCTGCTGCTGACCAACGCCCGCACCGACGCCGAGCGCCGCACCGTCACCGCCGTGTCCCTCGCGCGCAAGCTCCGGGAGGCGCGCTACGCAGTCGAGGCCGAGAAGGTGCTCGGCAAGGACGGCATCCTCGAGTCGTACCTGAACACGGTGTACTTCGGCCGCGGTGCCTACGGCGTGGGTGCCGCGGCCCAGCGCTACTTCGCCAAGCCGGTCGGAAAGCTCACCCTGGCGGAGGCGGCCACGCTCGCCGGCATCCTCAAGAGCCCCACGGCGTACGACCCGGCGGCGCATCCGGTGCGCTCCACGGTGCGGCGCAACGTGGTTCTCGAGCGCATGGTGGAGACGGGGCGCATCACGAAGGCGCAGGCGGCCGTCGCGCGGGCCCAGAAGCTCGCCACGCACCTCACCACCCCGGCCAACGGATGCTCCCGCTCGCGCTACCCGTTCTTCTGCCAGCTCGTGCGCGACACCATCGCCACGGACCCAGCGTTCGGTGCCACGCAGGAGGCCCGCGACGAGGTGCTGTTCCGCGGCGGCATGACCATCCGCACGACGCTCGAGCCGGCCGCCATGGCCGCGGCCCAGCAGGCGGTCGACGCGGCGCTGAAGCCGACCAACCGGGTGGCCACCGCGATGGCTGTCGTCCGGCCGGGCACGGGCGAGGTCACGGCCCTCGCGACGAACCGGCGCTGGGGCACCGCGGCGGGCAAGCGGCAGACCGAGCTGGTCCTGCCGGCACTGCCGCGCTTCCAGCCCGGGTCGACGTTCAAGCCGGTGGTGCTCGCCACCGCCCTCGAGCGGGGCATCTCGCCGTACACCCGGATCGACACCCCCGACGGCTACGTGCCGGCCACCATGAACCACCCGGCGGGCGGCTTCCACAACGACGACAACCGCGGCCATGGGCGCATCGACGCGTTCGCGGCCACGGCGGAGTCTGTGAACACCTTCTACGTGCAGCTGATCGAGCGCACCGGAGTGCTTCCCGCCGCAGACATGGCCGGCCGGCTGGGCGTGACGTCGATCCCGCGCACCGGCAAGCGGGCCATCACCCGCCGCGACGCGTCGCTGGCGCTCGGCGCCTACGAGGTCTCGCCGCTGGAGCTCGCGGGGGTGTACGCCGCGCTCGCGGCGCACGGCAGGGCCTGCCGGCCCGTCGTCATCTCGTCGGTGAAGCTCACCGACGGCACCTCGGTGCCGCCCCCGGCCCCGCGCTGCCACCAGGCGGTGTCGGCTGCGGTGGCCGACACCGTGACCGCGGTGCTCCGGGGCACGTTCGGCGCCGGCGGGACCGCGTCGGGGCTCGCCCTGGCGGGCCGCCCGGCGGCCGGCAAGACCGGCACGACGAACAACTCCGGCGCCACCTGGTTCGCCGGGTACACCCCGCAGCTCGCGGCCGCCGTGTGGGTCGGCGACCCCCGTGGGCCGCAGTACTCGCTGCGCGGCGTCACGGCCTACGGGCAGACCTTCGACAAGGTCTTCGGCCGCTCGATCGCGGGGCCGGAGTGGCGCCAGGCGATGAACGCGATGCTCCGGGGCCAGCCGGTGCTCCAGTTCGACCAGGTCGACCCCGCCGTGCTCGTCACCTCGCGACCTGCGCTGCCCGACGTACGCGGCCTCACGCGGGACGCTGCGGTCACCGAGCTCGTCCTGGCGGGCTACTCGGTGCGGATCGACCCCAAGACGGCGCCGAAGGATCCGCTGCTCCCCCCGGGGTACGTGGCAGCGCAGTCGCCCGACCCAGGCGCACCCGTGGGACCGGGGACCTCGGTGCGGCTCGTGCTCACCGACGGCTCGCAGACGCGCGTGGTCGTACCGCAGCCCGGCGCCAGCCCGCCCAGCGCCAGCCCGCCCGGCGGCTGACGCGCCCCCGGGCGCCGCGGCCGAATCAACCGCCTCCTGGACGATCGGCACGCGAAACGCCCCCTTTCGTCCAGACGGGGACGAACGAGGCGGCGCGTCAGGCGGAGCGGGTGGTGAGGCTATAGGTGCTACTGCTGGTACTTCCAGGTGATGTTCCCGTTGTTGTCCTTCACCGTGACGATCGCCTTGATGCTCTCGCTGCCGGCCGTCGCGGTGCAGGTGAACGTGGCTCCTGCCTTCCCGACGAACCAGGTGGCGCCGCCGGGGCCGGGGCACGACGTGGTGACGGCCACCTTCGCCTTCTTCGTGAGATCGGCTGAGATCGCGTCCTGCGCCTTCGTCAGCTCGATGAGCGACTGCTCGGCCTCGAAGTCGACGTTTCCCTGGTCGTCCTTCTGCTTCACGTCGACGGTGAGCGGCTGACCGGCGACCTCGCCGGTGCACTGGAAGGTGCCGCCGGCCTTGAGCGAGATGTTCGCCGGGCACGTCACCGTGACCGGCACGCCGACGCCGACGGACTTCGTCACGTTGGCGTTGATCGCGTCGGCGACCTTCTGCTCGTCGATCGTGCCGGACGTCGCGCTCGAGTCTCCGCCGGTTCCCACCGACACCGATCCCGAACAGCCCACCAGCAGCGGTAGGGCCACGACGGGGAGCGCCATCAGCACCGCGCGGCGGACCTGGCGAACGGACATGCGTGCCTCCTCGCGGCGCCGGCGCGGCCCTCGGCCACCCACCCCCGGCACCTCGGGCCCACCCTCTCGCAGCGGACACCGGGCATGCCACGGGACCCGCCGGACGGGTGAGGCAGGATGGCCCGGTGACCCACCTCCTGTGGCCCGTCGTGGTCGTGCTGGTGGTCATGACCATCGTCAACCTGCTCAACAACAGGTGGCGCGAGCACTGGTATGTGCGCACCGGCCTCGTGGGTGCCGCGGTGCTGCTCGGGATCGGCTGGTGGGACCTCCGCAGCTGGTCGGCCCTCGGGCTCGGGCCCGGCACCTACGTGCCCGGGTTGCTGTGGGGGGCAGGCGCGTTCGGCGCCGTCCTGCTCGTGTATCTCGTCGGACTCGCACTGCCCTTCACGCGCCGGCTCTTCATGGACGAGCGGGCGGGCGACCAGTCCGGCCTCGAGCTGATGCGCAACGCGCTGATCGTCGTGCCGTTCGGCACGGTGCTCCTCGAGGAGGTCGCGTTCCGCGGCACCCTGTACGGCATGGTCGCTGAGCGCGAGGGCTCCCTGCAGGGGGTCGTCGTCACCTCCGTCGTGTTCGGGCTCTGGCACATCCTGCCCTCGCTCGTCATGCACGAGTCGAACCCCGGCATGGGCGACACCCTCGGTACCGGTCTGCGCGGTCAGGTATTCGCGGTCGTCGGCACGGTGATCGGCACGGGCTTGGCGGGGGTGCTGTTCTGCCTGCTGCGGATCTGGAGCGGCAGTCTGCTCGCCCCCATGTCGCTGCACTGGGCCCTCAACGGCCTAGGGTTCGTGTTCGCCTGGGGGGTCTACCGGCGGCACCGCGCTCGCTCGCCGTTCACCCCTGCTACGGGAGGAGATGCGTGAGCTCCCTCGACGAACCTGCCGCCGAGCGCCTCGCCGGCGAGGTGCTGGACCTTGCCCGAGCCCTCATCGCCGTCGACACGTCCAACTACGGCCCCGGCCGGTGTGAGGAAACCCCCGCCGCAGAGCTGCTGCGCGAGTATCTCGAGGGCGCCGGCGTCGCCTGCGAGCTCGTGGCCCGCGAGCCGCGCCGGGCCAACCTCGTGGCGCGCGTGCCCGGCACGGGAGCCGGTCCGTCCGTCGCTCTCGTGGGGCACCTCGACGTCGTGCCGGCCGACGCCCGCGACTGGACCCACCCGCCGTTCGCGGCGGTCGTCGACGATGACGGCTACCTCGTGGGCCGGGGAGCGCTGGACATGAAGAACGAGGTGGCCGCCCGTGCCGTCGCTCTGGCCGAGCTGGCCCGCTGCGGCGGAGCCCCTGGCGGCGACCTGCTCATGCTGGCGGTCGCCGACGAGGAGGACGGCCGCGGGCGGGTCGGCATGAACTGGCTCGTCGGGGCCCGCCCCGACCTGCGGGCCGACCTCGCGCTCAACGAGGGCGGCGGCGTTCGGTACGACCTCGCCGACGGTCGTACCGTCGTCGAGGTGTCGGTGGGGGAGAAGGGCACGTTCCCGACCACCGTGGAGATGCTCGGCGAGGCCGGGCACGCCTCGATCCCGTCCCTCGGCCGCAACGCCGTGCCACTTCTCGGGGAGGCGCTGCGCCGCATCGGCGCGGGAATGCCCACCCCGGCGCGGCACGACGCCGTCGACGCGATGCTCCACGTGCTCCTCGGCCGGGCGCTGCGCGACGACGACGACCTCGAGGCTGTGATCGCTCAGGTCGCTGCGCTGCACCCCATGATCGCCTCGATGCTGCCCGCCCTGGCCGGCACGACGATGGCCCCTACCCTGCTGGCGGGGTCGACCGCCTTGAACGTGATGCCGGCGCGGGCGTCGGTCACGCTCGACTGCCGGATCCTGCCGGGCACCACCGCCGAGCAGGTCGACGCGGCGGTGCGGGCGCGCCTCGGCGAGGGGCTGGACTACGAGCTCAGCCACCCCGACGTTCTCGTGGGCGGCAACTACTCGCCAGCCTCGGGCGTGCTGTGGGACGCGTGCGCGGCTGCGCTCGCGTCGAGCGACCCGGGTGCCGTGATGCTGCCGACGCTGTGCACCGGCTTCACCGACTCGGTGTACCTGCGCGAGGCGTTCGGCACGGTGGCATACGGGCTCAACCCCTTCCGCACCACGCCCGCCGAGGTGGTCGAGGCCGGCTACCACAACAAGGACGAGCGGGTGCACGTCGACGACCTGCTCGGGTCGACGCTGTTCCACCTGGACGTGATCGCGAGGCTCGCCGCCGGCGCCAGCACCCCGTAGGTGCCGTGCGGGCGGGCGCGGCTACGCCTCGGAGACCTTGCTGGCCGCCTTGGAGACCGCGTCGGTGAGGCCGTCGGCCTCGGCCGCCTCCGCCGCGCCCTGGCCCACCGTGTCGGCCGCCGTGTGCGCCGCGTCGCTCGTCGCCTGGGCCACCTTGTCGGCGGCCTTCGCGGTGCCCTTGGCGGCCTTGTCTGCGACGTCCTTGGCCTTGGCGGCCACGTCGGCGGCCTGATCGGGTGCCTTCTCGGCCACCTTGCCGACCGTCTCGGCGGCCTTGTCGGCGGCGTCGGACACGCCGGCCGCGGCGGTGGCCGCGCCCTGGCTGACGGTGTCGGCCCACGAGCTCACCGTGGCGCCCACGTCGGCAGCGTTGCGGCGCCTGACCACGACGGCCCCGGCGACGGCTCCGGCGACGGCCAGCCCCACGAGTACGACCTTCTTCACGTCATGACTCCGTTCGCTGCTGCCGCGGCGTGGCCGGCGCGGTCTCCTGCCGCTGAAACTACCCCGGCGGCCACGCCGGCGGCAGGCCGAGGTGGCACCCGGCTCAGACGGGGGTGCCCGGCCCCGGGGCGAACGGGGCGCCGTGACCTGGCACCACGAGCACCGGATCCATCGCGAGGATGCGCTCGCGCTGGCGCGCCAGCAGGTCGCGGTCTTGGGCGTAGGGGTCGTCGGCGGGTCCTCCGGCGTGCCACCACAGGTGGGTGCAGACGACGAGCCCCTCCTCGGTCTCGACCACCGTGCTGACGTCCTGCGGCGTGTGCCCCGGCGTGGCCAGCATCCGGACGAAGGCGGCCAGGTCGCGGTCGGGCTCGGCGTCGGTCCAGGTGTCGCCCTGGTACACGGCTTGGTGGTCGTGGAATCGGGCCCGGCCGAACAGCGCCGCGTTGAGCGTGTGGTCGGGGTGGTGGTGGCTGAAGACCACGTCGGTCACGTCGTCCGGGTCCAGGCCCAGCGCGGCGAGGGGGTCGAGGATCGCGGACCTGGTGGCGACCATGCCCGGGTCGACGACCAGGACGTCGTGGCCGTCCCGCACGAGCACGACGGTGCTCGCGACCCGGTCGCCGACGTATCCGGCGTGCAGGACGTCCACCAGTGCGGCCATGACGCGATCCTGGCATGCCTCGCCCGTCTCCGCCCGGGGCGTGGCCCCCCCGGATATGGTGGCCCGAGGCGGACTGGCCGCCGCACCAGATGCTGGAGGTACCAGATGGGGTTCGGACCCGTCGATGTCGCGATCATCGGCTTCCCCGGCAACAAGTTCACCGGCCAGATCGTGCCGGCGCTCAAGGAGCTCATCGATGCCGGCACCGTGCGCGTGCTCGACATCCGCTTCGTGATGAAGGACGCCGACGGGGTCCTGACGTCGCTGGCGGCGAGCGACCTCGACCCCGAGACGGGTCCGGGCTTCCTGTCCATCGAGGTGCACCAGCCCGGCGCCCTCGACCACGGCGACGCCGAGGAGCTGGCCGACGACCTCGAGCCCAACAGCTCCGCGGCGCTGATCGCCTGGGAGAACCTGTGGGCCGCCAGGTTCGTCGACGCCCTGCGCGCGGCCGATGCGATCGTGATCGACCAGATCCGCATCCCCGCCGACGTCGTCGACGAGTTCCTCGGCGTCTGATACCCACCACCCCCGACCGAGAGGCATCCCATGGGACTCCTTCGCATGGCAACCCGCACGGCAGTCGTGGCGGGCACCGCCACCGCGGTGTCCGGCCGCGTGGCGCACCGCCAGGCCAGCAAGTACGACCAGCAGGCCCAGCAGCAGGCCGCGGCGCAGCAGCCGGCGGCACCGCAGACCGTGTACGTCGAGGCGCCGCCCGCGGCGCCGGCTGCGGCGCCCGCCGAAGACGAGCAGACGGCCAAGCTGCAGGAGCTCGCCAACCTGCACAACACCGGCGTCCTCACCGACGAGGAGTTCTCCGCCGCCAAGGCCAAGGTCCTCGGCATCTGACCGAGCACCACGGCGGCGGGCCGGGCGTGGGCGCCGCTGCGTACTCGCGACTTGCAGGGGTCTACGACGAGATCGTCGTAGACCCCTGCTACGCGGACTGGGCCGGATTCCTGCACCGGCGCTGGTCGGGCGACGCCGACGCCGTCTGTTCGGTGCTCGACGTCGCGTGCGGCACGGGGCTGCTCGCGGCCGAGCTCATCGGGCTCGGCTACCGGGTGGTCGGCACCGATGCGTCGCCAGCGATGCTCGCCCGGGCGCGCGAGCTGCTCGGGCCCGATATCCACCTGGTCTGCGAGCCGCTGCCGACCGTCTCGGTGTCCGGGGTGTTCGACGCCGCAGTGAGCACGTTCGACGGGCTCAACTACCTGCCGCCGGACGACCTCGCCGCCACGTTCGTCTCCCTCGCGGCCCGACTGCGCCCCGGCGGCTGGCTCGTGTTCGACGTGCACACCGACGCGATGATGGCCTTCACGGCCGCGAATCCCGTGGTGGTGGGCCAGGACGCGGGCCAGCAGTTCGAGATCGTCAGCGACGTCGACCCGGTGGCACGAACCTGCCGCACCCACATCGTCGTGACGCGGCTGTCCGACGGCGACACCTTCGAGGAGACGCACCGGCAGTGGTTCTTCGCCGACCGGTGGGTAGCCGACTCGCTGGAAGCGGCAGGCTTCGCCGCGGTGGAGAGGCTGGACGAGTACACCGACACCCCTGCGGGCGATGACTCGTTGCGCGCCACGTGGGTCGCCCGGCGCGAGCGCTGACCGCGCTCAGGGTGGGGGAGCCGCCCCGGCGGAGTCGCCGACGTCGTCATTGCTGCCGACCGAGACGCCGCCGTGGATGTCCTGGTAGGCGCGCGGGTCCTCGCGCGGTTCGAGGTGGGTGTGCACCTCGCAGTCGGGGAGCGCGGCGCACACGGCCGCCTCGACGTCCTCGAGCAGGTCGTGGCCGCGCTGCACGGTCCAGGCGCCGGGCACGAGCACGTGCACCGACACGAAGCGGTGCCGGCCGGACTCACGAGTCTGCAGGCCATGGAAGGCCACCTCGTCCGACGCGAATCCGGACAGCGCATCGACCACCGCCTGCTGGTCGGCAGGGGGGAGCGCGGCGTCCATGAGCCCGCGGGTGGAGCGGCGGATCAGACCGAAGCCCGTGACGAGGATGTTCAGACCCACGAGCAGGGCGATCACCGGATCGAGGCGCAGCCAGCCGGTGACGCCCACGAGCAGCACGCCCACGACCACGCCGACCGAGGTCCAGACGTCGGTGAGCAGGTGCTTGCCGTCGGCGATCAGCGTGATCGACCGGTGCTCCCTGCCGACCCTCAGCAGCAGGAGGCCCACCGCCCCGTTGACCGCGGTGGCGGCGAGCGTGATGGCCAACCCGATCCCGACGTCCTCGAGCGCCTGCGGGTCCAGGAATCGCTGGACGGCCGTGTAGACGATGGCCGCCGCGGCGCCGAAGATCATGATGCCCTCGGCCCCGGCGGAGAAGTACTCGACCTTCCCGTGGCCGTAGTGGTGCGACTCGTCGGCCGGCTTGGCGGCCACCCGCAGCGCGACGAGGGCGATGATCGCCGCGGCGAGGTTGACCACGGACTCGAGTGCGTCGGACAGCAGCCCGACGGATCCGGTGATGACGTACGCCGCCGACTTCATCGTGATGGTGAGCAGGGCGGCGGCGATCGACAGCCAGGCGTACTTGGTCAGCGACGCGGCGGCGCCCGTGAGGGGCGCGCGCCGAGCGCCGGACGCCGAGGCCGACGGCCCGAGCGCGTCGTCGGGGCCGTGGGGGCCTTGGGCGCGGGTCACGGGGGCATTCTTCTCCCCGCGTCCGAGGAAGTCTTGCTCAGGCTTGCCTCACAGGCGCCGACCCATGGCGTCGAGCAGCCGCACCTGTGGCGATGCTTCGGCGCCGACCGCTCCGGAGCCACCCTCGCCGAACATGCCGGAGGCGGCGAGCCCACCGGCCAGGGGCTCGGTGGCGGCCCACACGTACGCCACGAGATCGGGGTCGAGGGTGTCGTCGGCGCCGATGCCGCGGGCGAGGTCCCACGCGTGGACGAGCGGGTCGGACACACGGAACTCGACCGCCATGGATGCGGGCATGTCGAACGCGGGGTGGTGGACGATCCGCGAGAGGTCGGAGTCGGCCGCGACCGCGGCGTCGAGCGCCGCGCACGCACCGGCCCAGTCGGCTGCCGGGTCGTCCCCGAGCACGTCGCCCTTGACTGCGGCAAGGCCCTCGTCACGGCTGCCGCCTGCCAGGATCCTCGCGGCCATGAGGTGACCGCCGACGACGTGCGCGACGAGCGTGCGGACCGGCCACCGCTCGCACGGGGTCGGGTACTCCCACTGGTCGTCGCGCACCTGGGCGAGCACGGCGGCGAACTGGGCGTTGGTGGCGGCGAGGGCGTCGGTCTGGTCCATGCCGTGACCCTAGCCGCGCGTCCCGAACGCGGGGCGCCCAGCGAGAGCCGGGTACGGCCCGGCTCGACTCCCTACAGTGGTGGCGTGGCCCACGTGGGGGAGTCGCCGGCGGCCACGGGGGCGCGCCCCCGATTCTTCTCCTGGCCACCGGTGGCCGACGCGGTTCGGGCCACGCCGGACTCTCGGGACCGGGTCGTCGACGCCGCGCGGGCCGCCGCCCTCGTCGTGGTCGTGGTGGGTCACGGCGTCATGGCCGTCGTCGTCTGGCCCGGCGGGGTGCCCCGCCTGGGCAACCTGCTGGCGGCCTTCCCCTGGACCCAAGCGCTTACGTGGCTGCTGCAGATCATGCCGTTGTTCTTCTGGGCCGGGGGCGCGGCCAACAGCGGGTCCTGGGCCCGCCGATCCGACGACACCACGTACGCCAACTGGCTGTGGGGTCGGGGGCGACGTCTCCTGCGCCCCGTGATCGTCTACCTGCTCGTGATGTCGGCCGTGGCCCTGCTCGTCACCTGGCTCGCGCCCGCCGAGGTCGCGGGGCCGCTCATGGCGCTCACCACGCAGCTGCTGTGGTTCCTCGGCGCGTACCTCATCACCGTCGCGCTGACGCCGTGGTTGCTCGTGGGGACGCTCGGCCGGGGCGCGCTGGCGGTGCTCGGGCTCGTGGCCGCCAGCGGCGCGGTCGACGTCGAGCGGCTCATGCTCGGGTGGCCCGAGGCGCTCGGGCTGGCCAACTTCGTCCTGGTCTGGACGATCCCGGCCCTGCTCGGTGCGATGCGGTCTCAGGGGCTCGTGCGAGACATACCGGTTCCCCTGCTCGTGCTCTCGGCCGCGCTGCTGCTGGGGATCAACGCCGTGCTGATCCACCAGGGTCCGTGGCCGATCTCGATGGTGGGGATGCCCGGCGAGCCCGTGTCGAACATGGCGCCGCCGACGCTCGTCCTCGCGCTGCACTGCGTGACGCTCGTCGCGGTCGTGGAAGCCGCCGACGGGCCGCTCTCCCGCCTGCTGCGCCGGCCTGCGGTGTGGCGGCCCGTCGTGGCGGTGAACCTCACGGCGATGACGATCTACCTGTGGCACCTGCCGGTGCTCATCGGGCTCACCACGGCCGAGCACGCGCTCGGGCTCGGGCGGCCAGCGGCTCTGGACCCGTTCGGGTTCCCCGTGCCGGACGGCTGGGGTTTCGCCCCCTCGTCCCTGCTCTTCTGGGCCGCGTACGCCGTGGTCGTCGTGCTGGCCGTCCGGCTCATGTGGCCGTTCGAGTACCTGCCGCTGCCGTGGTGGGATTCGGCGCCGCGCGGCGGGCGCCCGCCCGCGCGGGTCGCGGGCGTGGTCGCCGGGGCCAGCGTGCTCGTCGTCGGCGCCTCGACCCTCGTGCTCTCGGCCGCGGGCCTCGGCGGCTTCCCGACGCGGGTCATCGACTACGCCGGGCTGCCGCTGAGCGCGGCAGGAGCGATCGTCGGCCTGCTCGCGGGCGGGGCGCTGCTGCGCTGGGCAGGTGCCCCGCGGCGGCCGGTCCGCGTGGCTACCGGAGCGCCCGGGACACGGTGATGGCGCTCGGGCGGTAGAGCCGCCGGTCGCCGGCGGACCAGGTGTACGCGATCGGCCGGCCGCGGGCGTCGACGACCAGCCCGATGGTGCCGCGCCCCACGCCGCTGGGCCGGCCGTTCGTCGAGGACGGCCCGTTGCGCCGGTCGCGCCGGCGGGTGTCGGTGCGGCCGTGCGGCACCGAGGTGGAGTCGACGATCGCCAGGGTCCAGCGCCGCGCTCCGACCTTGTGCGCAACGTCGGCCACCACCATCACGTGGCCGGCCCGGCTGCCTGCGGGCCGGGTCCAGGCGATGACGTCGCCGGCGCGCACGTCGGCGACGCGCAGGACGCGCGACCAGGTCGGCACGCGCCCGCGCAGCCCGAGCGCATAGTCCCCGCTCGTCGGGCGGGCGGTGTGCCGGGCGCGGCGCAGCGCGCCGTACGAGACGGGGGCGGCGTCGCGCACGACGAAGTTGACGAAGCCCGAGCAGTCCGTGACGAAGACACCCGTGGTGCGGGTGGAGGCGGGGATATTGCGTGGGGCATACCTGCTCGCGCGCATCTCGCGCTGCACCCGCAGGGCGAACGCCGCGATCCGCTCGGAGGCGGTGGGCGGTGAGGGCACCGGCGCGGCAGCGGGAGCCGGCGGCGGCCCCGGCGTGGGCGCCGGGCTGGGCGTGGGCGTGGGTGCCGGCGCCGTGCCGGCCCACCCCGGCAGCGCCGGACCCAGTGACAGGACGACTGCGGCCGCCACGACCCCCGCGATCCGCGCCCGGCTGCTGCGGGCCACCCCCGTGCGCTCCATGGCCACCTACCCTACCGATGCCGGCGCGCCCCGACACGTCCCCTGCCGCCGCGCCCCTGGGGGCGACGTACCCTGGTGGCGTCGCCGGCGCCGACCGGGGATGCCGGGGCGCCGTGGCCCTCGGCCCCATCCCAGGAGCCCCCTGCCATGAAGCGCCCGTCCCACCGCTCCGCCATCCTCGCCACGCTCGTCGCGGGCGCCGTGGGAGCCTCTCTCGTCGTCGCCTCGCCCGCACAGGCGGTGCGCCCTGGGGGCAACGCCCCCCTGCCGTCGCCCACCGTGCTCGCGCACGGCAGTGCGCGAGAGCTGAGCACGGCCCCGGGTCGTCCGCTGCCGCGCCCGTCCGGACTGCCCTCGTCTGCGCGGCCCGCCGAGGTGGCGCTGCGCGTCGCGTCTGACCACGCCACCGAGCTCGGACTGGGCGCGGGCGACCTGGCGGCCGCCGCCACCGCTCCCACCGCGGCGGGCGGATCGGTGGTACGCCTGCAGCAGCACGTGGGCGGTGTTCCCGTGATGGGAGGGGAGGTCGTGGTCGACCTCGACCCGTCGGGGGCCACCCGCTCGGCGTCGAGCGACCTCCTTCCTGGTCCGGCTCCGGCCACCACGACGCCCACGATCTCGTCGGCGCAGGCGGCCACCACGGCGGTCGGTGTGTCGCGCAAGGCGCTGCGCGCCCGTCCCGCCCCGATGCTCGTTGCGTCGGCGCCGGTGCTGGTGATCTTCGACCCGCGCGTCTACGGCGCACCCGGCGTGCCGCGGGCCACGCTCGTCTGGCGTTCCACCGTCACGAGCCCCGTCGACGCTGAGCTGCGCCGCACGGTGCTCGTCGACGCCACCACCGGCGGGGTGGTGCTGAACCTCGACCAGACCGAGCACGCGCAGGGCTTCACCGTCTGCGACGACGCCAACGTCCGTCGCTCGCTGACGTCGCTGGCGTGCGACCGGGGTACCGGCACCCTGCCGGCCGTGCGCAAGGACTCGGCGGTGAGCTCCGGCAATCCCGAGGTCGACGCCGCCTACGCGAACGCCGAGCGCACCGCCGCGTTCCTGCACGACTACCTGAACCGCAGCTCGGTCAACGGCACCGGGCTGCGGCTCACGTCGATCGTGCGCGTGTGCAGCAACGACCCAGCAGACGCCTGCCCGTTCGACAACGCGTTCTGGGACGGCGAGAAGATGGTGTACGGCGCGGGGTACGCGGTGGCCGACGACGTCGTGGGCCACGAGCTGTTCCACGGCGTCACGCAGTACACGTCGAACCTCTTCTACTACTACCAGTCCGGCGCCATCAACGAGTCGCTCAGCGACATCATGGGCGAGTTCGTCGACCAGACCGACGTGTCGGTAGCGCCGGCCAAGGATGGTCCCGCGTACGACTGGCTCCTGGGCGAGGACCTCCCGGGCGGCGCCGTGCGCAACATGAAGAACCCGACGCTCGGCGGCCAGCCCGACCGCACCGGGAGCACGGCGTACGCCGACCCGGTGCAGGGTGCGCGCGGGTTCGACTCCGGGGGCGTGCACACCAACAGTGGCGTCGGCAACAAATTCGCGTACCTGCTCACCGCCGGCGGCACCTTCACCGGGCAGACGGTGTCGGGAATCGGCATCCCCAAGGCCGCCGACATCATCTACGAGGCAGCCAAGCGGCTCACGTCCGGCGCTGACTACAGGTCGCTCGCGGCGGCCCTCCGTACGGCCTGCTCCGCGCTCGTGGGCACGCTGCCGCCCAACGCCACGGACGGCGCCATCGGCGCCGCCGACTGCGCCCAGGTCGACCACGCCGTCCGGGCCGTGCAGATGGACGTCACTCCCACCAAGGCCAGGGTCGCCCAGGCGCAGACCTGCCCGGTCGGCACGTACCAGCGCACGCTCTGGGCCGACGACATGGAGAGCCCTGGTTCGGGCAGATGGCAGCGCACCCGATCGACGTCGCCGTCGCGCTCCACCGACGCGCTCTGGTACTACGGCTCGCAGGGCACCGTGTACGGCGTGCCCGTCGGTTCGTACGCACGTAGCGGCCGGAACGAGCTCTGGGGCGACGATCCCGACCCGGCCATGCCGCCGTTCTCGAACAGGGGCATGAACCACGCCGACCACCGCATGTCGATGGCGCGGAGCGTCCAGATCCCGACCGGGGCCACGTACGTGCGGTTCGAGCACGCCTACGGCTTCGAGTCCGACAGCGGCGGCCACTACGACGGTGGCATCGTCGAGTACTCGACGACCGCCGGCCGCACCTGGATCGACGCGAAGGCGCTGCTGTCGGGGTCGGGCAACAACGGGTACAGCGGCGTCCTGACCTACTACACGACGCTCAACGGCCAGGTCGACCCGTCGCGCAACCCACTCGTGTCTGCTTCGGTCAAGAAGCGCGCCGCTTTCGTCGGCACCAGCCGCGGCTACACCTCGTCGCGGGCGAACCTCTCGTCGCTCGCGGGCAGGTCCGTGCGCATCAGGTTCCGGATCGGCGCCGACCAGCAGTACGGCGACGCCGGCTGGTTCGTCGACAACGTGCGCTTCTACTCCTGCGTGCCGCTGCTGAACGCGTCGGTTCCGCCCCCGGTGGCCCTGTCGCCGGTGACCCTCACCTGGGGCAACGACGTCGCGCGAGCGTCCGCGGGAGCCACCATGAAGTACCGCTTCGCGACGGCGGGCCCGGGGTCGCCGCTGCCGGCGTACGGGGCGTGGCGCGCGCTGCCCGCTGGGTCCTTCGGCCGCCTAGGCCTCCCGCTCGTCGCGACGGGGGGCACCACGTGCGCGCAGCTCTGGCAGCAGGTGCCGGGTCGGCCCGACCAGACCGTGTCGCGCTGCACGAGCACGCCCGTCGACGACCGGCGGCTCGCCGCCGGCGGGCGCTGGGCGCGCGCCCGGAGCGCGGGCGCCTACCTGCACACGGCGAGCACGTCGTCGACGCGAGGGGCGCGGCTCACGCTGGCCCGGGCCCGCGGCAGGGGCCTGGCGGTGGTGGCCACGCTCGTGCGCGGGGGTGGCTCGCTCGGGGTCTACGTCGGCGGCCGCCGCGTGGCGCTGCTGTCGCTCGCCGCCGCACGGACCACCTACCAGCGCACGTTCTACCTCAACGGTCTGAGGCTGACTGGCGGTCCCGTGGGGGTCCGGGTCGAGTCCACCGGAAAGCCTGTGGTCGTCGACGGCCTGGCGGTGCGGCCCTAGCGCGGAACCCCGCCGACCGTCTCACGCGTCCCTCATGGAGGGCGCCTAGCGTGCCCCCGACGACAGGCGGGCCGAGCGTACGGCCGCCATGGACGGAGCGGCAGTGACCGGCACGATCGAGCGGGGCCCGGGCCACCGGTGGCTCCGCGTGGCTGCAGGAGCCGCGGCCGCGGCGGTCGTCGTGGCGAGCACCGGCGGCTGGGCGCTGCAGAACCGCTACGTCTCCCAGATCAAGACCGTCGACCCGCTGGCCTTCATCCCGGCGGCGTCGCGCCCCACCGTGTCGCCGCTGGCCGGCGACGCGATGAACATCCTCGTCGTCGGCAACTCCTCGCGCGAGGGCATAGCCGTCAACGACCTCGCCAAGTGGCACCTCGGCCGCGACGTCGCGTCGTACGGAAACGCCACCGACACGATGATGATCGTGCACATCGGCCGCGACACCAGCCACGTGTCCGTCGTGGGTCTCCCGCGCGACTCGCTCGTCACGATCCCGGCGTGGAAGGGCACTCCCGCCCACGAGGACAAGATCAACACGGCCTTCACCGAGGGCGGCGTGCCGCTGATGTACCAGACGGTCGAGCAGGCCACCGGCATCCACCTCGACCACTACATCGAGGTGGGGTTCAGCGGCTTCCTCGACATGGTCGACGCGGTCGGCGGCGTCGACGTGTGCCTCAGCGCACCGCTCAAGGACGACCCGAAGTACACCTCGCTGAACCTCCCCGCGGGCATGAACCACCTCGACCCCGTAACGGCACTCAACTTCGTGCGGTCGCGGCACTCCTCGGCCGACTCGGACTTCGGCCGCATCCGCCACCAGCAGCAGTTCCTCGCCTCCATGCTCAAGAAGGCGATGACCGCCGGGATGCTCCTCGATCCGATCAAGCTGGACCAGTTCGTGCAGGGCGCCCTGCGCAGCCTCACGGTCGACAAGTCGCTCAAGGACCCCGCGGTGATCGACTCCCTCGCCGCGCGCGTTCAGGGGGTGAACCTGGGGAAGATCGAGTTCGCGACCATCCCCATCGCTCCCGGCAAGGACAACTACTCTCCTGCAGGCACGAACCTGCAGGGCATGGTGGTGTGGGACCCGGCCGGCTCCGAGGCGCTCTTCCGGGCCCTGCGCGACGATGCGCCGCTGAACCCCTCCATCGCCGGCAAGCGCGTGCCCCCCACCAAGGAGCCGTCGTCGATCACCGTCGCGGTGGTCAACGGCACGACGACCAAGGGCCTCGGACGCAAGGCGGCCGACGCGCTCGGCGCGGTGGGCTTCGTGCTCGCCGGCCCAGCCACGTCCGGGCGTAGTACCACGCCGTCACGCACCACCGTCTTCTACGACCCCGGCTACGGTGAGTCGCTGCGCACGCTCAAGGCCTCCCTCCCGTACGCGTCCTTCCACGCCAAGGTGGGGCAGGGCAGCACGTTCACCGTCGTGGTCGGCACCGACTACCACGGCGCCGCGCAGGTGAAGGTCAACGCCGCAGCTGCCTCGGCACCCCACACGAACCTGGCCAGCGAGGTCGTCTGCCCGGCGTAGCCCCAGCTGCTGGCGCGGGTCAGCGGGCCACGCGGTCGCGCACGGAGGCGAAGGCGTCCGCGGTGCGGCGAAGGTCGTCGGGCGTGTGCGCGGCCGACACCTGAAGGCGGATCCGTGCCTGGCCCTCGGGCACCACAGGGTACGAGAAGGCCACCGCGTACACGCCTTCGGCGAGCAGTCCCTCGGCCATCTCCGACGCGAGCCGCGCGTCGCCGAACATCACCGGCACGATCGGGTGATCGCCGGGGACCACGTCGAAGCCCCGCTCGACAAGAGCCGTGCGGAGCAACCCGGTGTTCTCCCGCAGCGCGCTGCGCAGGTGGTCGGACGTCTCCAGCAGCCGCAGGACCGCGAGCGAGGCGGCGACCACCGGCGGCGCGATGGTGTTCGAGAACAGGTAGGGCCGCGAGCGCTGGCGCAGCAGGGCGACGACCTCGGCGCGGCCGCTCGTGTAGCCGCCGCTGGCCCCCCCGAGCGCTTTGCCGAGGGTGCCGGTGACGATGTCGACGCGGCCCTGGACGCCGAAGAGCTCCGGCGTGCCCCGTCCCGTTGGTCCCAGCACGCCCACCGCGTGGGAGTCGTCGACCATCACCATCGCGTCGTACCTCTCGGCGAGGTCGCAGATCGCCGGCAGGTTCGCGACGTAGCCGTCCATGGAGAACACGCCGTCGGTGACGACCAGGCGGCGCCGCGCCCCGGCGGCCTCCTGCAGCCGCGCCTCGAGCTCGGCCATGTCGGAGTTCGGGTAGCGCAGCCGCTGCGCGCGGCACAGCCGGACGCCATCGATGATCGAGGCGTGGTTGAGGGCGTCGGAGATCACCGCGTCCTCGGGCCCGAGGAGCGTCTCGAACAGGCCCCCGTTCGCGTCGAAGCACGAGCCGTACAGGATCGTGTCCTCGGTTCCGAGGAAGTGCGACAGCGCCTGCTCGAGCTCGCGGTGCACGGTCTGGGTGCCGCAGATGAAGCGGACCGAGGCCATCCCGTAGCCCCACCGGTCCAGCGCCGCGTGCGCCGCCGCGACGACGTCGGGGTGGTCGGCCAGGCCGAGGTAGTTGTTGGCGCACATGACGAGCAGGTCGTCGTCGCCGACCCGGACGTGCGCGCCCTGGGGCGAGTCGATGATGCGCTCGTTCTTGCGCAGCCCGGCGGCCCCGATGCCGTCGAGCTCGGCCTGCAGGCCCGCGCGTACCGACGTGAAGGTCATCGTCACTCCTGCCAATCGAGGATCACCTTGGCCGCGGCGCCCGACGCGGCCGCAGCGAACGCGGCCTCGTGCTCGGCCGCGGCGAATCGGTGGGTGATGACGGGCGACACGTCCAGTCCCGACTGGAGCATCACCGTCATGGCGTACCAGGTCTCGTACATCTCTCGCCCGTAGATGCCCTTGATCGTGAGCATGTTGAACACCACGTGGTTCCAGTCGACGGACACGTGCTCGGCGGCGATGCCCAGGAGCGCGATGCGGCCTCCGTGCGCCATCGACGACACCATCGACGGCAGGGCCGACGGGTGGCCCGACATCTCCAGGCCGATGTCGAAGCCCTCGGTCATGCCGAGGTCGCGCTGCACGTCGTCGAGAGACTCGCTGCGCACGTCGACCGCGCGGGTGGCCCCCATCCGGCCGGCGAGGGCGAGCCGGGCGGGGTTGACGTCGGTGATGACGACGAAGCGGGCACCGGCATGCCGTGCCACCGCCGCCGCCATGAGTCCGATCGGCCCGGCGCCCGTGATGAGCACGTCCTCGCCCAGCACCGGGAAGGACAGGGCCGAGTGCACCGCGTTGCCGAAGGGGTCGAAGATGGCTGCGACGTCGAGGTCGATGCCGTCGGCGTGTCGCCACACGTTCGCCATCGGGAGGCTCACGTACTCGGCAAAGCAGCCTTGGCGGTCGACGCCGAGGCCGCTGGTGCGGGCGCACAGGTGGCGCCGGCCCGCCATGCAGTTGCGGCACCGGCCGCACACCAGGTGACCCTCGCCGCTCACGACGTCGCCGGCGGCGAAGTCGTTGACGTTCGATCCGACCTCGACGACCTCGCCGACGAACTCGTGGCCGATCACCATCGGGGTCTTGATGCGCTCGGCGGCCCACGGGTCCCACGACTCGATGTGCAGGTCGGTGCCGCAGATTCCCGCCCGCCGCACCCTGATGAGAACGTCGTTGATGCCGATCTCGGGCTCGGGTACCTCCTGCATCGACAGGCCAGGGCCCGGGGCGGTCTTGACGAGTGCTCTCATGCGGCCACCGTAGCGCGGCGGCTCACGGCGTCGGAGGGCCTGGCGCCGTAGCGGAAGCGTCAGAACAGCCGGACGTAGGCGCCCGCGGCCTGGGGCTGCCGCGTCGTCGGGAAGAGCTCGAAGACGCCGTCGTTGAAATCGCCGACGTTGAACAGGATCTCGTACGGCACCTGGCCCGGTCCGGTGCCGTGATGATCGGAGAGCCAGGCGTGGAACTGCTCGACGAACACGGGCGCGTCGCCGTTGTCGGCGTCGCTCGACCACTCGGACACGGCCATCGGCAGGCCGACGCTCTCGGCCCACCGTCGGTGCTGCTCGATGCCGATGGGTGCGCCGCGGTCGTCGACCTTGTCGATCTTGGCGGCGAAGTCGTCGGCAGAGGTGCTGAAGTCGCGCTGGTTGTAGGAGTCCACGGCCGTCTCGTCGACGAAGGACGAGCCGGGGAACGCGGCCCGCCAGTCGAGGTCGAGCGACGGGGAGCTGCCGTCGTTCGGGCAGAACACGAGCCGTGCCGCCGGAAGAACCTCGCGCTGCAGCGTGCGGTACCGCTTCCACGCCGAGATGAAGTCGGCCTCCTCGCCGCCGCGGACCGACCACGGCACCCAGTCGCCGTTGAACTCGTGCGCGAAGCGCAGGTGCAGCGTGCCGGCGCGGGCGCCCCACGCGGCGCGGATCGTGGTGAGCGAGGCCAGCCAGCGGGAGTCGTAGGCGCCCTTGGCCGCCGCGGCCCACGTCTCGCCCCGGTCGTGGTAGATGGCGCCGACGGCGAGGTCGAGATCGCGGTTCCATGCGCCGTACTCGAAGCCCGGGCGGATCGTGCACATCAGCACCTGGGCGGCCGCCGTGTCGTTCCAGGTGCCCGCGATGGAGACCGGTGTGCCCCGCCAGGTGCCGAACGTTCCGTCGGCGACGCCGCTCCCGGACGCACCCGAGAGCCCGCCCCAGGTCGACGTCGGAGTGCCAGGCGGCAGGGGGGCCCCGGCCCTCTGGGCGTTCGTCGGGACGTCGGGGGAGGTGCACGCGCTGGGGGCGGGTGCCGGCCGGGCCACCGGCGCCGCGGTGCGGGCGCACGCGGAGAGGGCCAGACCCGCGATCACGAGCACCCCGGCGTTCCTAACGACGGCATCGGCGCCGCGGCGCACGCGGCCGCCCGCCTCGGTGCGCAGCATGCCGACAGCGTACGAGACGGTGCGTGAGGTGCACCGACGGTGCGTGTGGTGCCACCAAGCGGCCACTGGTGGACCGCCGCACCGGTAGGTCGTGGTCGGGGCGTGAGGCCTTCGGGCGCTGGCCGAACCGTGCTAGTGGCCAGACAGCGCGTCGGTGATCTTCTCGGAGTCGCGCAGCATCGACCCTCCGAGCAGCAGGGGCACGGTGTCGTCCATCGTGCGCACGGCGGCCGTCGCGTCGCGCCGGGTGGCGTGCGCGGTCAGGACGGTGCCGGTGTCGTCGTGAAGCGGCTCGGCCGGACGCTCGAGGGCCGACTGCGACTGCTGGTGGATCGCCCCGGCGGTGGCGCGCAGCACGTCGGAGAGCGTGGCGGCCAGGACGGGGGGCAGCGGCTGCGTGCGGCCCGCTGCGTCGAGCAGGTCGTCGCACATGTTGAGCACGGTGAGGGCGGTGTCCTCGGTGAGGAGAACCTGCTCGAGCACCGCGGCCGCCTCGTCGCGGCGGATCATCGGCGACCAGCGCGAGCCACCGAGTGCGTCCTCGGCCTCGGCCCGGATAGCCATCGTCGCCTCGACCACGTGCTCGGCCCTCTCGTGCCATGTGCGGGCCATCTCGGGCGGCACACGCCCCTGGGTCCGGGCGAGGGTGTCGGCGATCTCGGCGAGCAAGCCGGACGACGTGTCGGCCTGCGCCACCACGTCCGTGAGCGCGCGGTCGTGCGGCGCACCTGGCCGGGTGAAGAACGACACGCCGAGGGCGACGAGCGAACCGAGGGCTGCGCCGAGCAGCCGGGTCTCGATCGCGACGGTGTTGAAGAAAGGCCCCACGACGAGGATCACGGTGACGCCGACGGAGATCGCCCCATCCTCCCCGAGCTTGAGGGCCCACGCGAGCACGAAGCAGGCCAGGATCGCCACGAACAGCGCGATGGCCGAGTAGCCGGCCACCATCATCACCACGAACGCGACGCCGGCGCCGATCAGTACGCCGAGCACCTGGCGCAGCGCCTCTTGCATCGAGGCGTGAAACGTGGGCCGTACCGAGATCAGGGCCGTGATCGCGGCCACGACCGGCGACACGTGCGGCAGGGCCGCACCGAGGGCGAACGCCGCCGAGGCCGCGGCTGCCGAGAGCGCTGCCAGGCGCACGTAGGGACGCTGCACGTAGGCGCGCGCGCCGCGCATCAAGGAGGTCATCGGTAGGTACATCGTCCCACCGCCCCCAGATGATCCCCGACAGCTCGGGAGAGCGCCGTGGGATTGGTCACACGCCCCTGGCGCCGCGCGGGTATCGTGCGAGGCCCACCCCCCCAAGGGACGGAGCGTGCATGCCGACCGACGCCGAGCTCGAGGCCCTCGCGGCCGCCCGTGAACGGTGGCGCCGGGCGTACGTGCGCCCTGTCGCCGAGCGGCCGGCGTCGTCCGCTGCGGGCATCCACCACGCGGCACTCATCTGCTCCGACGTGGAGCGCACGATCTCCTTCTACCAGGACCTGCTCGGCTTCCCGTGCGTGGAGATCATCGAGAATCGCGACTACCCGGGGTCCACCCACTTCTTCTTCGACGTGGGGAACTCGACCCTGCTCGGCTTCTTCGACTTCCCCGGCCTGGGGCTCGAGCAGGGGGTGGAGGCCGTCGGAGGGGTGCAGCACATCGCGGTCCACGTGCCGCGCGCCCGCTGGGAGGAGCTCCGCACGAAGCTGGACGAGGCGGGCGTCGCGTACGACGGCCCCCAGCGCGGAATCCCGGAGTCGTTGTACCTGCGCGACCCGGACGGCATCGGCATCGAGCTGCTGAGCGATCCGCTCATGTTCTTCGCGGGGCGACGGCTCGACGAGGAGGACGCGCGGTGAAGGTGGGGACGGGCCTCCCCCTGGCTGGGCCCTGGGCGACCCCCGAGCACATGCGGTCGGTCGCGGTTCTCGCCGAGGACCTCGGCTACGCCTCTCTCTGGACGTTCCAGCGGCTGCTGCACCCCGTGGACGAGGAGTGGGGTCCCAGCTACCACGCCGTGCACGACCCGATCACGTCGTTGGCCTACGTCGCGGGAGCGACCTCGACGATCCGTCTAGGCCTGGCGATCGTCAACGTCCCGTTCTACGCACCGCTCGTGCTGGCCAAGGCGCTCACCACGCTCGACACCGTGTCCTCCGGTCGGCTCGACGTCGGCCTGGGCCTGGGCTGGTCGCCCCAGGAGTTCGCCGCCGTCGGCGTCGACAGCGCCCGCCGCGGGGCCCGCGGCGCCGAGTTCGTCGCCTGCCTCAAGGCCATCTGGACCGAGCCTGAGGTGCAGTTCGAGGGCGAGTTCTACCGCGTGCCGCGCTCCCGCGTGGAGCCCAAGCCGGTGCAGCGGCCGCATCCGCCGCTCCTGCTCGGCGGCACCGCCGAGGTGGCGCTCCAGCGGGCCGGCCGCATCGCCGACGGCTGGATCAGCAGCAGCCGGACCGACCTCACCGCCATCGGGTCGTCGATCCAGGTGGTCAAGGACGCTGCAACCGAATCCGGCCGCGACGCCGGCGCCCTGCGGTTCGTCGTCCGTGGCGTCGTCGTCCACGGCCCCGAGGGTGGAGCCGACCGCCGGCCGCTGCAGGGCAGCACCGAGCAGATCCGCGACGACCTCGCCGCGCTCGAGGCCGCCGGCGTCACCGAGGTCTTCCTCGACCTCAACTACGATCCGTCGATGGTGGCCGACGACGTCGACCCGGTGTGGGCGCAGGACCGCGCCGTCGACGTGCTCACCGCGCTCGCGCCCGCGAAGGGCTGAGCCGGATCGTCTACGGCGCGCCGGGCCGCCGGGGGAGGTGCACCGTCACCACAGTGCTGCCTGGCTGCGAGGCGATCGTGATCTCGCCGTGGTGGTGCTCGACGACGATGCGGCGCGAGATGTCCAGGCCCAGGCCGGTGCCGTGGCCCACGCCCTTGGTCGTGAAGAACGGCTCGAAGGCGCGAGCCTGCACCACGGCGGGCATGCCGGGTCCGGTGTCGCAGACGTCGACGACGACCACGTCGTCATCGAACCGCGTGCGAAGTCGCAGCGTGCCCGCGCCGTCCATGGCGTCGATCGCGTTGTCGATGAGGTTCGTCCACAGCTGGTTGAGCTCGCCGGGGATGGCCTCGATGAGGGGAAGCTGTGCGGCGTAGTCGCGCTCCACGACGATGCCGTCGCCCTGGCGGAGCTTGTGCCCGAGCATGACGACCGTGCTCTCGAGCCCCTCGGTGACGTCGGTGACCTGCGTCGAGGCGCGATCCATCTGCGAGTACGACTTGACGCTGGCCACGAGGCCCGAGATGCGCCCCGTCGCGTCCTTCACCTCGGCCAGCAGGGTTGCTGCGTGCAGCGTGCTGGCGATCCACTCGAGGCCCGGTCCCAGCGCCTCAGGCTCGAGCAGGTCGGCCGCCCGCTCGCACCACGCGAGATCGACGCCCGCGGCGGCGAGCGCGGGGGCGATCTCCCACTCGCGCGGCACCTGGTGCTGCCCGAGCCAGGTGGAGATCTCGTCCTCTCGGTCGGCGAGCTCGAGCGGGTCGAGCGCCGTGGCGGCCGGCTCGATCTCTCGCCGCAGGCCGTCGAGGGCGCGGAACTGGCCGGCCGAGATGTCGCCCTGGGCGAGCCGGTGCAGGGAGGCCAGCAGGGTGTCGACCGATCCTTCGAGCGCGTCGGTGGCCCGGGTCGCGGCCGCCGCTGGGTTGTTCAGCTCGTGCGCCAGGCCGGCGGCCAGGGTGCCGAGTGCCACCAGAGCCTCGCGCTGGCGGGTGGATGCCTCGATGTCGCGGGCGGTATGGAAGAGCCCGTCGATGAGGTGCCGGACGACGGGCACGCCCTGCACCAAGGTGCGCAGCGCGCTGACCGGGACGCGCAGGATCCGCGCGTCCGTGATCGCGTGACCCGTGACGAGGTAGACGCCATGCGGGTCGAACGCCGCCCAGCCGCCGCCCCACTGGCCGGGCCGGTCGAACGTGGCCATCACCGCGCGCTCGCGGCCGACGTGGCGGTCGACCTCGAGCCGCCCCTCGAGCAGCACCCACCAGAAGACGGCCGGCTCGCCCTCGACCCACAGCACGTCGCCCTCGGCGTAGGTCACCTCCTCGGAGGCGGCGACCATCGCGTGGAGCAGCTCGTCGGACAGGCCGTCGAACAGCTCGAGCCGGCGCACGTCGTCGTACGGCATCAGATCGTCGCGAGGTAGCCGTGGACGTGGTGCACCGACATCGCGCCCTCGCCGACGGCCGAGGCCACCCGCTTCATCGAGTCGAGCCGGACGTCGCCTGCCGCGAAGACGCCCGGCACGCTCGTCTCGAGCGCGAACGGCGCGCGCGCGAGCGGCCACGGCGACGACTCGTCGGCGATCAGCAGGTCCTGACCCGTGACGACGAAGCCGCGCGCGTCGCGTAGCACGGCGTCGCCGAGCCAGTCGGTGCGTGGCTGTGCGCCGATGAAGACGAACAGCCAGGTGGTGGGCACCTCCTGCTCCGTGCCGCCTGCCCGGTCGGCCAGCGTGATCGACTCGAGGTGATTCATGCCGCGGCCTGCGACCACCTCGGTGCGCACCTTCACGTCGACGTTCTCGGCCGCCTCGATGCGCTCGACGAGGTACCGCGACATCGTGTCGGCCAGCGACCTCCCGCGAACCACGAGCACGACGCGCTTGGCGTACCGCGCGAGGTTGAGTGCCGCCTGCCCAGCCGAGTTGGCGGCTCCCACGACGTAGACGACGTCGTCGGCGCACGCGCTCGCCTCGCTGGCGGTGGCGCCGTAGAACACGCCGCGGCCGGTGAGCTCGTCGGTGCCGGGGGCGCCGAGGGTGCGGTACGAGACCCCTGTCGCGACGAGCACGGCGCGCGCCTCGATCTCTCCGGAGTCGAACAGCACGGCCCGGACCGGGCCGCGCGCCTCGAAGCCCACGACGTCGCGGGCGAGCACCATCTCCACGCCGAACCGGCCCACCTGCGCGACCGCGCGCTGGGTGAGGTCGGCACCCGAGATGCCCTTGGGGAAGCCGAGGTAGTTCTCGATGGCGGCGCTCTGACCGGCCTGGCCTCCGGGCGCCTCGCGCTCGACGACCACGGTGCTCAGGCCCTCGGACGCGGCATAGACCGCCGCGGCCAGCCCCGCCGGTCCGGCGCCCACGATGCACAGGTCGTACAGCGGCTGGTCGGCCGTGGTGCGCAGGCCGAGCGCGGTGGCCAGGTCGAGGGGGAGCGGAGCGCGCAGCGTCGGCCCGTCGGGGACGAGGACGAGCGGGAGCTCGTCGGTGCTTGCGCCCGCGAGATCCTGGAGCGTGCGCGCCTGTTCGTCGCGCTCGACGTCGAGCCACCGGTAGGGCACGTGGTTGCGGGCGAGGAAGGTCTTCACCTCGTGGCTGCGGTCGCTCCACCGGTGGCCCACCACGCGCACCTCGTGGGTGAGGTCCGGGTGGCCCTGGTGCCAGTCGCGCAGCAGGTCGTCGATGACCGGGTACAGCCGTTCGTCCGGGGGGTCCCATGGCTTGAGCAGGTAGTAGTCCAGGCCGATGGCGTTGATGGCCCGGATCGCGACGTCGGTGTCGGCGTACGCCGTGACCAGCAGGAGCTTGGCCCCGGCGGCGTGCTCGCGGGAGCGCTCAAGCAGCTCGATGCCGGTCATCCCAGGCATCCGCTGGTCCGATGCGATCAGCGCGACGGGCTGCTCGCGCAGGGCCAGCTCCGCCAGGGCGGTGAGCGCCTCGGCCCCCGACGAAGCCCGCACGATGCGGTAATCGGCCCCGTAGCGCGACCGCAGATCGCGAGTGATCGCGGCGGACACCGCCGGGTCGTCGTCGACGGTCAGGATCGTGGGCTTCGGCACGGGCCTCCCTGCGCGCGTCCCGCCCGGGCGGGATCCCCGGCCGCAGGTCGGCCGGGTGCGGGCAGTCTAAGGAGCCAGAGCCGCCGGTGGGTGGCGGCCGGCCCGGCGTCTGCCACGATGTCCCGATGAATCAGCGGGTGACGGTGCAGCGCGAGGGACACGTCCTGCTCATCGGGGTCAACCGGCCGGAGAAGTGCAACGCCTGGGACCTCGCCACGATCGACGAGGTCGGCGAGGCCTACGAGCTGCTCGGCACCGACCCGGAGCTGCGCGTCGGCGTGGTCTTCGGCCACGGCGACCACTTCAGCGGCGGGCTCGACCTGGCCGCAGTGGGGCCGGTCGTCGCCGAACGGGGGCCGGGCGCGCTGGCCGGCACCCACCGCTTCGACCCCTACGGCGTGTGGGGCGAACCGGTGCCCAAGCCGGTGGTGATGGCCGTGCAGGGCATCGCGTACACGCTGTCCATCGAGCTCGCGCTCGCCTCGGACATCGTCGTGGCCGCCGACGACGTGCGCTTCGCGCAGCTCGAGATCGCCCGCGGAATCCTCCCCTTCGGCGGCGCCACCTTCCGGGCTACCGAACGGCTCGGCTGGGGTAACGCGATGCGGTTCCTGCTCACCGCCGAGGAGTTCGGCGCGGCAGAGGCTCTGCGGATCGGGCTCGTGCAGGAAGTCGTGCCCGCCGGCACGCAGCTCGACCGGGCCCGCGAGATCGCTGCGCTCGTGGCCGCGCAGGCGCCGCTCGGCGTGCAGGGCACGCTCGCGAGCGCCCGGATCGGCGAGGCGTCCGGCCCCGCGGCCGCGGCGGAGGCGCTCGCCGCGACGCTGCCGGCGCTCATGGCCAGCGACGACGCCCGCGAGGGTGTCCTGAGCTTCGTGGAGCGGCGCCGCGCCGAGTTCACCGGCCGCTGACGGTCTCGTCGAGGTGATCTAGAACCCGGGAACTACTTGACTGCGCGTTTACAGATCGTGGCGAATCCAGACATGTGGTTCCCAGCAACTGCCCCGTTCCCGTTCGCGGTCGACGCGCACCGAGGCAAGCCCCCCCGGGGAACCAGTAGTCGTCGGATTCGGGGAAGTTCATAGTCTGTCCAGGCTTGGCGTCGGCGTGTTTGAGCGCGCCGTCGATATCCGCAGGCAGGCCGTCCGGCGTGCCGTCCCAGTACAGCGGGATCGAGCGGGCACGGCGAGGACTTCATCGTCATCGCAGATGACGTGTAAGTGGAAGGCCGGAACGCTTGCGTCAGCCGTGGCCAGTACTCGTTCACGACGTTCCCGTGGTTGTTGTACTCGGGTAGCAGGTCCTGAGTCGCCTGCCAGGCAGGCTCCAGCAAGTCGGGCCGCGCGGCAGCCGTCCCGATGTTCATCGGCCTACCTGCCCGTCGTGAACCACGGCGAAAGTCTGCCGTAGGGGCGAAGCAGGCTGGAAGGCACCACTGACGGGGCATGCATCGGTGGATGGTGCGACCGGCGCGACCGAAATGGTTCTGCTGCAAGCGAATTCCCGTGCACAGGGGTGGTGGCTCGAACATACGTTCGATACACTCGTGCATGTCCGAGACCCCCGTCCCTACTGCGGCCCTGTGCCCGGGGTGCGAGGCGGGCGGGGGTGCGAGGAGCTGGGGGTCGAGGAGGCGGTGGCCGGGCTGAGGGGGGCGGCGCAGGGTTCGGATCTGGAGCTGCTGGGGCTGGTGGATCCGCGGGACCTGCCCGACGACCTCGCGCGGCTGGCGTACGTGGGCGCGCTGGACCGGGTGG
The DNA here is from genome assembly GCA_963778785.1 of uncultured Actinomycetes bacterium. GTDB lineage: Bacteria > Actinomycetota > Actinomycetes > S36-B12 > CAIYMF01 > CAVZVV01. The sequence continues at coordinate 491,259 of CAVZVV010000031.1, read as the reverse complement.
TCGCGCTGGCCGCGTCGCTGCGGGCGCAGGCGCTGGTGGCCCTGGGCGGGGAGCGGCCCGGCGGTGACTTCCTGGCCGAGGTGCACCTCGAGCACGAGGTCGCGGTGGCGCGGCGTACGTCGCGGTACGCAGCGGGTCGGTCGGTGGAGCAGGCGCGCTGCCTGGCCACGGTGTTCCCCGGGTTCGCCGCCGCGCTGCGCGGCGGGCGGGTGGGCTCGGCCGCCGACGGGTCCTGCACCTGGACCACCGGCTGGGGCCAGCAGGCCACCATCCCCCCACGCCCCTACCTCGACGACCCACCCGGCGCCACGTCCGACGCCGAGGCCGACCTCCGCGCGGCCTATGGCGCTATCGCGCCACGGCCCGCAGGGGTCGGGTCGCCTCCGCTCGTCACGGCCGCACGGGTCGCCGCGGTGATGCGTGCGCCCTCGTCGTAGCGCGCGCGCGCGTCTTCGATGCCGCCGATGTGTTCGCGGGCCCACGCGTCGAGCGTTGCGAGCGGCGCGATAAGGGTGCGCCCCGTGTTGGTCAGCTCGTACTCGACCCGCGGCGGCACTTCGGCGTGGACCGTGCGCGCGACGAGCCCGTCGCGCTCGAGGCCGCGCAGGGTCTGGGTCAGCATCTTCTGGCTCACCCCGTCGATCCGACGGGCCAGCTCGCTGAACCGCATCCGGCCGCCGGCGAGCGAGCCGACCACCAGGACGGTCCACCGGTCGCCGATCCGGTCGAGCACGGTGCGGCTGGGGCAGGCGGAGCTGTAAGGGTCGGGCAGGAGGGCATCCTCGGGCGTGGTACGCATGCTTACCTCCTGGTAAGTACCGCACTTTGAAGTGCCTGCTCTCCGATGGGAAGCGTTACCAGCGTACGCCGGTTCCACCGGTGAGCGCGGCCGTGGCGGTCGCCCAAGACCCCAGGAGGACCACGTGTCTGTCGTCGTCACCGGAGCTAGCGGCCACCTCGGTCGCCTCGTCGTCGAATCGTTGCTCGAGCGCGGCGTCCCCGCGTCGGACATCACCGCCGTCGGCCGCTCGACCGGGAAGATGGCCGACCTGGCCGCCCGCGGCGTGAACCTCGTGGCCGCGACGTACCAGGACCCGGCGAGCCTGGATTCCGCCTTCGCCGGCGCGGATACGGTGCTGCTCGTCTCCAGCAGCGACTTCGACGACCGGCCCGGCCAGCACCGAAACGCGATCGACGCCGCCCGGCGCGCCGGCGTCTCCCGAGTCGTCTACACCTCCGGCCCGAAGGCCGACTCCTCCTCGATCCTGCTGCTCGCCGACCACCGGGCCACGGAGGAGTACCTCGCCGCGTCGGGCCTAGACACCACGGTGCTTCGCAACGGCTGGTACACCGAGAACTACACGGCCCAGATCCCCACGTACCTCGAGCACGGCATGGTCGGCTCGGCCGGCGAGGGCCGGGTCAGCCTCGCGCCGCGCAGCGACTTCGCCGAGGCCGCCGCGGTCGTCCTGACCACCGAAGGCCACGGGGGCAGGGTTTACGAGCTCGGCGGGGAGGCCGTCACCCTCGCCGAGCTCGCCGCGGTCATCTCCGACACGACCGGCGGTGCCGTGTCGTACACAGACGTCCCGGTCGAGGCCTTTGCCGGCATCCTGGCCGGCGCCGGCCTTCCCGACCCCCTGCCGCAGGTCCTCGCCGACGTCGACCGCGGCATCTCGATCGGCGAGCTGTACGTCGACCCGGCCGACCTTGAGCTACTGCTCGGGCGGCCCGCCACGTCGGTGGCCCACGCCGTGAAGGCCGCGGTCGCCGCCGGCTGACACCGAGTTCGGCACGCAGGCAGGGGTCCGCGTGCTGGATGGCCCGGCGGCGCCGGCCTCAGGGCGGCGGGGGAGCGACCTCGGCTGCGGGGTTCGCGGCGACGAAGCGGGCGACGACGCCCGCGAGCACGGGTCCCTCGTCCTCCTGCAGGAAGTGCCCGGCACCTTCGATGGTGGTGTGGGCCTGCCCCCGCGCGCCCGGGATCAGCGCGCGGAGCAGGGCGTCGCCCCCGCGGGTGATGGGGTCTCCATCACTGAACGCGGTGAGGAAGGGGCGCTCGAACGCAGCGAGGGTGCGCCACGCGGCCCGGTTGGCCTCCGACGCCGGGTCGTCGGGCGTGGTCGGCACCAGCGACGGGAACATGCGCGCTCCGGCCTTGTACGACTCGTCGGGGAACGGCGCTTCGTACGCCGCGACGACGTCGGGCGCGAGGTCGGTGGCGCACCCGCCGTTGACGACGAAGCCGACGGGCAGCTCGGGCACCTCGCGGGCGAACCGCGCCCACGCCTCGAACGCCTCGGGCATCGGCTGGTCGCCCGTCGGGAGGCCGCCGTTCGCGATGACGACCCGCGCGAACCGGTCGGGGTTCTCGCCGACGAGCCGAAGCCCGATGAGGCTGCCCCAGTCCTGCCCGACGAGCGTGACGTCGCGCAGGTCGAGCACGTCGAACAGCGCCGCACGCATCCACGCCACGTGCCGGGCGAACGAGTAGTCGGCAGCCACCGCCGGCTTGTCCGAGCGGCCGAAGCCGACGAGGTCGGGCGCCACGCACCTGAGCCCGGAGGCCGCGAGCACCGGGATCATCGTGCGGTAGAGGTAGGACCAGGACGGTTCGCCGTGGAGCAGCACGACGACCTGGCCGTCGCGCGGCCCCTCGTCGAGGTAGTGCAGGCGAAGCGTCGGTGCACCGACGTCGTCGGCGGGCACCTCGAGGTAACGCGGCTCGAACGGGTAGCCGGGCAGGCCCGCGAATCGCTCGTCGGGGGTACGGAGGACATCCATGCGGCGTTCCTACCACCGTCGCGGCGGGCATGGGCAGGTTCGAGGCCGGGGTACCCTGCCGGAGTCGAAGGCCGACGGCCCGGGGGAGCGACCCCTGCCGGAGGCACCCCACCCGGTCGGGAGACCGCATGCCGAAGATCTCACGCCTCATGCTCGCCGCCGCTTGCGCCACAGGCCTTTCGCTGGGCCTGCTGCCGAACGCGACTGGCGTGACCCTGGCCGAGCCGACCGGCGTGCGAGCCGCGTCAGCTGTGGGCGCCGTGTCCACGACGGGGACGCACGGCGTGAGCGTGCACTTCCGGGTGACGACCTCCAAGCCGGTGTTCTTCATCACGATCGACGACGGCTGGACCAAGCAGCAGGCCGCGGCCGACTACGTCGCCGCGCGCCATCTCCCGGTCACCGTGTTCCTCACCAACGCGGCGGTGGGAGGGAAGTGGGCGTACTTCAAGAAGATGGCCGCGTACGACGCCGTGCAGAACCACACGATGACCCACAAGGCGCTCAGTGGGCTGTCGTCGTCGGGCCGGCGCTACGAGATCTGCCGCGCTCAATCGACGTACGCCACTCGCATCGGCACGCGCCCGTGGCTGCTGCGCCCGCCTTACGGCGCGGGCTACATGCCGCGCCGCTCGTCCACGCCGCTGATCGAGGCCACTGCCGCGTCGTGCGGCATCAAGCACGTGGTGCTCTGGAACGTCACGGTCTCCCAGGGCGGCGCGGTGGCGTTCGCGGGGGCGCCGTTCCGCCGCGGCGACATCGTCCTGCTGCACTTCGTGGGCAACATCAAGGCCAACCTGCAGAAGATCGTGCGGCTCTACGCGCAGCACGGACTCAAGCCGGCCCCGCTGTCGCAGTACCTCACGCGGTAGTCCGGCGCGGGGGCCCGGCCCGACACCCGCTCCCCACCTGTGGCACAGGGCAGCACCGACGCGCTCGTCCAGCGCTTCGAAACCCTGGATCGTCCGACCACTGACGCCCCCGCGGAGGCCCATCAATGGTCGATTCGTCCATGCCATGGACGAACGGGCGGGGGTGGGGGCGTGGTGGGCGACGGTCGGTGGGCGCCCCTACAAGGATGGCCCCGACAAGGGAGCCCCGACGCTGGTGCCCCCGGCAGGATTCGAACCTGCGCGCATGGCTCCGGAGGCCACTGCTCTATCCCCTGAGCTACGGGGGCTCGGGTGGAGAAAGGCTATCAGCGGTGCGGCGGCCCCCCGAACCAGCCGGTCAGGCCGCCGGGGCGGGCGCGAGCCGCACCGGCACGCCGCTGAGCACGGCGGTACCCGAGAGCGCGTCGAGGGGACCTGGGTCGGTGAGGGCGTTCACGTTCACGCCGGCACGGGCATCGAGCAGGCCGCCCCACGTACCGGGCTCCTGGTGGCCCCATCCGTGCGGCAGGCACACCACGCCTGGCGCGACCGCGTCGGTGACCTCGACGTCCGCCACGACCGAGCCGGCGGACGACGACACCGTCGCGCGGCCTGCGTCGCGCAGGCCGAGCGCAGCCGCGTCGTCCGGGTGCACCCACAGCGTGCAGCGGTTCGACCCGCCGGCAAGGGTCGGCAGCGTGTGCAGCCACGAGTTGCCGCTGCGCAGCGACCGCCGCCCGACGAGCAGCAGCGCGCCGTCGGCGCCGGGGCCGCCCGGGGAGCCCTGTGCATCGAGCCACGCCGCGGCCCGGGCGAGGTCGTCGACGAGCACCGCAGGGGCGATCTCCACCCGCCCGCTCGGGGTGCGCAGCACCTCCGGCAGCCTCGGCCCGAGCGGTCCGAGGTCGACGCCGTGAGGCGACTCCTCGAGCACCGCGAGGGACAGCCCGCCGGGGTGGCGGCCGAAGCCGTCGCCGTACGGTCCGGAGCGCAGCATCACGTCCAGGATCCGCGGCACGCGCCGCCGGCCGGAGACCGCGGCGACGACCTCCTCGGCGGGCAGCCCGTGGGCGCGCGAGGCCTCGTCCGAGACGGCCGCGCGCACGACCTCGGCCAGAACGAGGTCGTCGAGCTGGTCGGGCGTCACCGCGTTGTCCAGCGCCGCGGCGGCAAGGGCGAGCAACGTGTCAGCCTCGTCCCGCTCGTCGGCGTCGCCGTCCGTCTGCAGAGGCAGCGTGGGTGGCGACCAGCGGGCCGTGTTGCGCACCGCGAGGTTCGCGAACACGACGTCGTAGTGGCTGCGGGCCACGGGAGAAGGCGCAGGCAGCACGACGTCTGCGTGCCGGGAGGTCTCGGTGAGGTAGGCGTCGACGCAGACGAGGGCGTCGAGCGACTCGAGCGCCCTGGCGAGCCGGGGGCCGTCGGGGGTGGAGAGCACGGGGTTGCCGCCGATCACGACGAGGGCCCGCACCCGCGTGCCGTCGGCCGAGGGCGTGTCGATCTCTTCGGCGAGCGCGGCCGACGGCAGTTCGCCGAACACGCTGGCCAGGCCGCGCACGCGGGTGCGGCCGGAACCGGGTACGCGCACGCCCCGGCCTCGGCCAGGTGTGCCCCCGGTGGAGGGACCGCCAGCTGCGGGCAGCGGCCACATGGCCCCGCCCGGGCGGTCCAGGTTTCCCGACAGCAGGTTCGCGACATCGACAAGCCACGAGGCCACTGTCGCGAAGGACGTGAGTGAGCCGTCGGTGCCGACCACGCCGCCGGTGGTGGTGCCCATCCGCCCGTAGACCGCGGCCGAGGGCGCGGAGCGCACCCGGTCGGCGAGGTCGGCCACGGTGACCGCGGCGATCCCCGTGACGGGCGCGGTCCTGTCGGGGGCGAAGGGCGCGAGCGCCGCTCGCAGCCGCACCACGTCGTCCGGGTCGACATGGGGCCCAGCCGCTCCGAGGTCGGGGTCAGCAACGAGCAGGTGCGCGAGGGATGCGAGCAGGAACGCGTCGGTGCCGGGCCGGATGGGCAGGTGCAGGTCGGCCGCCTCCGCGGTCCGTGTGCGGACCGGGTCGACGACCACGAGCGTCCCCCCGCGGGCGCGCAGCGCGCGGATCCGCCCGGGCATGTCGGGCGCCGTCATGAGCGACCCGTTGGACACCATCGGGTTCGCCCCCAGGACGACCAGCAGGTCGGTGCGGTCGACGTCGGGCACCGGCACGGACAGCTCGGTGCCGAACATGAGGCCGGCCGACACCTGCTTGGGCATCTGGTCGACCGTGCTCGCGCTGAACCGCCACTTCGTGCCGAGCGCCCGCACGAGCGCGGGGACGTAGAACGTGGAAGACACGTTGTGCACGTTCGGGTTTCCGAGGTACACCGCGACCGCGTCGTTGCCGTGCCGTGCGCGCACCGGACCGAGCAGGGTTCGTACCCGGTCGAGGGCGTCGTCCCATGTCGCCCGCGCCAGGGTGCCGTCGGCACGGCGCACGAGTGGATGCCGCAGCCGCGCGGGGTCGTGGTGCAGCTCGCCGAGCGAGATGCCCTTAGGGCACACGTAGCCGCGGGAGAAGACGTCGTCCGCGTCTCCCCGCACCGAGACGACCCGGTCGCCATCCATCGAGAGGGAGAGGCCGCACGTGGCCTCGCACAGCGGGCAGGTGCGGGTGGCGGTCCACGGTCCCTGGGGCATGTCTCGACGATAGGTCCGTGCGCGCCCGGGCGCGGGCCGAAAGGCTCGGGGAGCCGCCTCGAGGCCCCCGATAGGCTGCCCGCATGACCCCCGAAGAGCTCTCCGCAGCCGTCGAGGCTGCTGTCCGCTCGGCCGTCGACGACGGCGTGCTGCCGCTCGCCGCCGACCAGATACCAGCCGACCTCGGGGTCGAGCGACCGAAGAACCGAGACCACGGCGACTACGCCACCAACGCCGCTATGCGCTTGGCCAAGCCGGCGGGCATGCGCCCGCGCGCCGTGGCCGAGGCCATCGCCGAGCGGCTACGCCGATCGGCGGGGATCTCCTCGGTCGACATCGCGGGCCCGGGGTTCCTGAACATCACTCTCGAGGCCGCCGCGGCGGGCCAGCTCGCCGCACTCGTCGTCGAGGCGGGACAGGCGTACGGGCGCGGCGACTCCCTCGCCGGCGTGCGGGTGAACGTCGAGTTCATCTCGGCGAACCCCACCGGGCCGCTGCACCTCGGGCACACCCGTTGGGCAGCCGTGGGCGACGCCATCGCGCGGGTGCTCGACGCCGCCGGCGCCGAGGCCGCCCGCGAGTTCTACGTCAACGACCGCGGCGTGCAGATGGACCGCTTCGGCCAGTCGCTGATGAACGCCGCCCACGGCAGGCCGGCTCCCGAGGACGGCTACCACGGCGGCTACATCACCGACCTCGCCGCGCAGATCGTCGCGGAGGTGCCCGGTATCGCCGACCTGCCAGACGACGAGCAGTGGGTCGCGTTCCGCGAGGAGGGCTACTCGCGGCAGCTGCAGCAGCAGAAGGACGTGCTCTCGCTGTTCCGCACCGACTTCGACGTCTGGTACCCCGAGCGGAGCCTGCACTCGTCGGGGGCGGTCGACCGTGGTTTCGACAAGCTCCGGTCCCAGGGGCACGTGTTCGAGGCCGACGGCGCGGTCTGGCTGCGCACCACCGACTTCGACGACGACAAGGACCGCGTGCTCGTCAAGGCCGACGGCGAGCTCACGTACTTCGCCTCCGACACGGCCTACTACGTCGACAAGCGGGCCCGCGGGTTCGATATCTGCATCTACCTTCTCGGCGCCGACCACCACGGATACGTCAACCGGCTGCGGGCGGTGGCGGCGTGCGCGGGCGACGACCCCGACTACAACATCGAGGTCGTCATCGGCCAGATGGTGAAGATGATGCGGGCCGGCGAGGAGGTCAAGCTCTCCAAGCGGGCCGGCAACATCGTCACGCTCGAAGACCTCGTAGAGGAGGTGGGCGTCGACGCGGCCCGCTACTCGCTCATCCGGTACCCCGCCGACTCCCCGCTCACCCTCGACCTCGACCTGCTCGTGAGCCGGACGAACGACAACCCGGTCTACTACGTGCAGTACGCGCACGCGCGGATCTCGTCCGTGCTGCGGAACGGAGCCGACCTCGGGATCGACTGGCGTGCAGTGGAGTTCAACCCCTCCCTGCTGGCCCACGAGCGCGAGTCGGTCCTGCTCGGCGCGATCGGCGACCTGCCGCGGGTCGTGGCCTCGGCCGCCGAGCTGCGCGAGCCCCACCGGGTCGCGCGTTACCTCGAGGACCTGGCCACGGCCTACCACAAGTTCTACGACGTGTGCCGCGTGCTGCCGCGCGGCGACGAGGAGGTCGAACCCATCCACGTGGCCCGGCTGTGGCTGTGCGCGGCCACCCGCCAGACCCTGGCCAACGGCCTCGACCTGTGCGGCGTCGAGGCCCCGGAACGGATGTAGCCCGCTACCTCGACACTCGTACCACCAGGGCACCGGGGCGCACCCTGGCCTCGAGCCGGTCGCCGTCGGCGAGTACGTCGCCGTCGATCTGCCTGCGCTGGTCGCCGCGCGCGACGACGACCGCGCGCCGTCCCCTCAGGTGGAAGCGGCCGTGCGCGTCGCGCTGCCTGCGGCGCACCAGCGATGCCGCGGCCACGGCCCAGTCGCGGGGCGTGGACATGGTGAGCACGACGACGTCGAGGAAGCCGTCGTCGATGCTCGCCTCGGGCACGGCGTCGAGGCCGGCGACCAGGCCACCGACGTTCGCCACGAGCACGCACCGCGCCCAGGACCAGCGTGGCGGCGAGCCGTCGACGGACACGCCCACGCGCATCCGTCGGTGGGCCACGAGCCGCACCGACTGCATCGCGTAGGCGGCGGGCCCGAGCGTGGCCTTGAGACCCTCCGGGGCGTCGATCAGCACCGAGTCCAGGCCCATGCCGGCGATCACCGTGCTCATGGCCGTCTGCCCGCCGAGGCCGACGTCGATCACGTCGATGGCCCGGTCGACGCCGCCGAGGGCGGCCGCGGCAGCACCGTCGAGGTCGCGTGGCAGGCCGAGGTTGCGCGCCAGCAGATTGCCGGTGCCGCCGGGCAGCAGCCCCAGCGGCACGCGCGCTCGGTCGGCCGCCTGGGCGGCCATCGCCGCGGCCACCGCCGTGACCGTCCCGTCGCCGCCCCAGACGAGCACCAGATCGGGTTCGGCGGCGAGGGCTTCGCGGGCGCGCTGCGTACCCGGGTCGGCGCGCGTCGTCTCGTACCACGCGAGCGTGGCGCCGTGGCCGTGGTGCTCCTGGACCCAGCGGCTCATCCGGGCACGGGCGTCCGTGGGGTCTGACACCTTCGTCGGGTTCACCACCGCGGCGATGCGCATGAGGCGATCCTCTACCCTCGCCGCATGCGCGCACACCCGGCAGGCCCCCGCCACGGCGAGGTGCTCGCCCCCGCAGGGGCCCCGCCGGTGCCCCTCGACGAGGCCGAGCTCAACGCCCTCGACCCGCTCGTGTGGCCGGCCACCGCACGACGGTCCGCCGACGTGGCCGACCACGGCGCGCTCGTCCTCGGCGATCTCGACGTGCGGGCGCTGGCCGACGAGTACGGCACGCCGTTGTTCGTGCTGGACGAGGCCGACTTCCGCGCCCGCGCGCGTCAGTACGTCGCGGCGTACGCCGACGACGCGGCCCCGGCCACCGTGTACTACGCGGCCAAGGCCTTCCTGAGCACCGCCGTGGCCCGATGGGTCATCGACGAGGGGCTCGGCCTGGACGTGTGCACCGGCGGGGAGCTAGCTGTGGCGCTGCGTGCAGGCGTGCCAGGCGAGCGGCTCCTGTTCCACGGCAACAACAAGTCGGTGACCGAGCTCGACCGGGCCCTCGGAGCCGGCGTGGGCCGGTTCGTCGTCGACTCGTTCGAGGAGATCGTGCGGCTGGCCCACCTGGCCGAGCGGCGCGGCGTCGTGGCCGGCGTGCTCGTGCGGGTCACCGTCGGGGTGGAGGCCCACACGCACGAGTTCATCGCCACCGCCCACGAGGACCAGAAGTTCGGGCTGAGCCTCACCACGGGGGCAGCGATGGAGGCGGTGCGCCGGATCTCGGGGCTGCCCTCGCTGCGTCTCGTAGGGCTCCACTCGCACATCGGGTCGCAGATCTTCGACTCGGCGGGCTTCGAGGTGGCCGCGCACCGGGTGGTGGGGCTCGCCGTGCGGCTGCGCGACGAGCTCGGCCTCGAGGTGCGGGAGTTGAATCTCGGCGGCGGGATGGGTATCGCCTATACCGCCGACGACGACCCCCTCGACGTCGTGGCCATGGCGGCGCAGATCCGCGCGATCGTGCTGCGGGAGTGCACGGCCGTCGGCCTTCCCGTCCCGGTCCTTGCCGTCGAGCCCGGGCGCGCCGTGGTGGGCCCCACGGCGGTCACCGTGTACGAGGTGGGCACGGTCAAGCCGGTCGAGCTCGGGTCCGGGCACCTGCGCACGTACGTGTCCGTCGACGGCGGCATGAGCGACAACATCCGCACGGCCCTCTACGACGCCGACTACACCGTGCGGCTCGCGAGCCGCACCAGCTCGGCCGCCCCGATGCTGGCGCGGGTCGTCGGCAAGCACTGCGAGAGCGGGGACGTGGTCGTGCGCGACGCCTGGTTGCCGTCCGACCTGGCGCCGGGCGACCTGCTGGCCGTCGCGGCCACGGGGGCGTACTGCCGGGCCATGGCGAGCGCCTACAACCTCGTGCCGCGGCCAGCGGTGGTGGCGGTCGCCGACGGCGGGGCCACGGTCCTGCTCCGCCGCGAGACCGAGGACGACCTGCTCGCCCTCGACCCCGGCGCCTGAGCCCCTCCTTCAGCCCGTGGGGGCGAGGGCCGTCGCGCGGGGCGGCCCGGGCGCGGATATGGGGTCGGGCGGGAGCGTCGGGGTCTGACACACTCTCTCCCCGTGAGCACCCCTCCCCTCAAGGTGGCCCTGCTGGGCGCCGGCACCGTCGGCGCCCAGGTCGCGCGCCTGCTGCAGGACAACGCCGACGACCTGGCCGCCCGCACCGGAGCGCCCCTCGAGCTCGTGGGCGTGGCCGTGCGCGACGCCGACCGCGTCCGCGAGGGCATCGACCCGGCCCTGCTCAGCTCCGACCCGGAGGCCCTCGTGGCCAGGGGCGACCTCGACATCGTGGTCGAGGTGATGGGCGGTATCGAGCCGGCCCGCACCCTGATCCTGGCGGCGATGGAAGCTGGCGCGAGCGTCGTCACGGCCAACAAGGCGCTGCTCGCCGAGGATGGCGCCACGCTCTACGCCGCTGCGGACAAGTTCGGCGTCGACCTGTACTTCGAGGCCTCGGTGGCTGGCGCGATCCCGCTGCTGCGGCCGCTACGCGAGTCGCTCGCCGGCGACCGCGTGCGCCGGGTACTGGGCATCGTCAACGGCACGACTAACTACATCCTCACCAGATGGACGAAGACGGCGCCGACTACGACGAGGTGCTCGCCGAGGCTCAGGCGCTCGGCTACGCAGAGGCGGATCCCACGGCCGACGTGGAGGGATACGACTCCGCGGCCAAGGCCGCGATCCTGGCCAGCCTGGCGTTCCACACCCGCGTCTCGCTCGACGACGTGCACCGAGAGGGGATCTCGGGCGTCACCGCCGCCGACGTCGCCGCGGCGCGCGACATGGGCTTCGTCGTCAAGCTGCTGGCCGTGGCCGAGCTGGCCGACGACGAGCAGGGCATCACCGTGCGGGTGCACCCGGCGATGGTGCCGCGCACCCACCCGTTGGCGAGCGTGCGAGAGGCGTTCAACGCCGTGTTCGTCGAGGCCGACGCGGCTGGCGCCGTGATGTTCTACGGGCGCGGTGCGGGCGGGGCGCCCACGGCCAGCGCGGTGCTCGGCGACCTCGTCGCCGTCGCGCGTAACAAGGTGGCCGGACGGCGCGGGCCGGGCGAGTCCGCGTACGCCGATCTGCAGATCCGTCCCGTCGGTGATGCGATCACACGGCGCTACGTGAACATGCAGGTGGCCGACCGGCCCGGCGTGCTCGCGACGATCGCGCAGGCGTTCGCCGACCGCGGCGTGTCGATCCAGGTGGTGCGCCAGGACGGCGCCGGCGACGACGCGTTCCTGCTGGTACGCACGCACGCGGCCACCGACGCGGCCCTCGGGGCGACGATCGAGCACCTCAGCGCCATGGAGGTCGTGCGCCGCATCGTCGGCAGCATGAGGGTCGAGGGGGAGGCGGGCAGCTGATGGCGTCGCAGTGGCGCGGGGTGATCGAGGAGTACCGCCTGCGGCTCCCGGTCTCGGACACGACGCCCGTGGTGAGCCTGGGCGAGGGCGGCACCCCGCTGGTGCACGCCGAGACGCTCAGCCGCGCGACCGGCTGCGAGGTGTTCCTCAAGTTCGAGGGCATGAACCCCACCGGCTCGTTCAAGGACCGGGGCATGACCGTCGCGATCTCGAAGGCCGTCGAGGACGGGGGCCAAGGCCGTCATCTGCGCCTCCACCGGCAACACCAGCGCGCAGCGCCGCGGCGTACGCCGCGCAGGCCGGCATCGCTGCCGCGGTGCTGGTGCCCGAGGGCAAGATCGCGATGGGCAAGCTCGCCCAGGCCGTCGTGCACGGCGCTCGACGCTGCTGCAGGTGCGCGGCAACTTCGACGACTGCCTCGACGCTCGTGCGCGAGCTCGGCCGACGGCTACCCCGTCGCGCTCGTCAACTCGCGTCAACCCCTACCGGATCGAGGGCCAGAAGACCGCCGCCTTCGAGATCGTCGACGCCCTCGGCGACGCCCCCGACCTCCACTGCCTGCCCGTGGGCAACGCGGGCAACATCACCGCCTACTGGAAGGGCTACCGGGAGTACGACGCCGAGGGTCCGGCCAGCCGGCGGCCGCGGATGTGCGGCTTCCAGGCCGCAGGGCGCCGCGCCGATCGTGCGCGGGCGAGGTCGTCGACGACCCCGAGACCATCGCCACCGCCATCCGCATCGGCAACCCCGCGTCGTGGGAGCAGGCGCTCGCGGCGCGCGACGAGTCCGGCGGCGTCATCGACGCGGTCACCGACGAGCAGATCCTCGACGCGCACCGGTGGCTCGCCACCCGCGAGGTCGGCATCTTCGTCGAGCCCGCCTCGGCGGCCAGCGTCGCCGGCCTGCTCCAGCAGCACGGCCGCGGCCAGCTCGATCCCGGTCAGCGGGTGGTGTGCACGGTCACGGGCCACGGTCTCAAGGACCCGCAGTGGGCCCTCGAGCGGCGCGCCCACGCCCGTCGTCGTCGGCGTCGACGCCACCGAGGCTGCGCGCGCGCTCGGCCTGCAGGCGTGAGCGCGGTGGCACCTGTGCTGCGCACCGGGCCGGTGCGGGTCACGGTGCCAGCGACGAGCGCCAACCTCGGCCCCGGCTTCGACGCGTTCGGTCTCGCGCTCTCGATGCGCGACGCGCTCACGGCGTGCCTGCGCGACGAGCGCGGCGTGGTGGTCACGGTGCACGGTGAGGGCGAGGGGCGGCTGCCCACGGACGGCCTGCACCTCGTCGCCGTGGCGATGCGCACCACGTTCGACCGGCTCGGCGTGCGGCCCGCCGGGTTCGTGCTCGAGACGACGAACGTGATCCCGCACGGCCGCGGGCTCGGCTCGAGCGCCGCCGCGATCGTCGCCGGCGTCCTGCTGGCCCGCGGGCTGGTCGAGGACGGCGACGCGGTCATCGACGACGCGGGGGCTCTCGACGTCGCCGCGCGCCTCGAGGGTCACCCCGACAACGTCGCAGCGGCCCTGCTCGGCGGGTTCACCACCGCCTGGACAGACGGCGAGGGTCATTCCCGGGCCGTCTCGCGCGCCGTGCACCCCGGCATCGTCCCTGTCGTCTGCGTGCCCGCGGTCGAGGTGGCCACCAGGGCGGCACGGGCGCTGCTGCCGGACTCGGTGCCGCACGCCGACGCCGCGTTCAACGCGGGGCGTGCGGGCCTGCTCGTCACCGCACTGACCGAGCGGCCCGACCTGCTGATGGACGCCACCGAAGACCGGCTGCACCAGCGGTACCGGTCCGAGGCCATGCCCGAGTCGCTGTCGCTCGTCGCCGCCCTACGGCGGGCCGGGATCCCGGCGGTGGTCTCGGGCGCGGGCCCGACCGTGCTCGCCCTCGCGGGCGCCTCCACCGTCGACCACGTGCCCGGCCTCGCCCCCGGCTTCGCGGTGCAGCGGCTCGCCGTCGACCCCCGCGGGGCCGAGGCGTCGGGGGGCTGATCGGGTGCTCGGTCGCGCGCCGCGGGGGCCGGGGGGTATGGAACAGCGGCCCCGAGGTGTTACGGTGTCAACGCACCAGGGGTCCAGGGGGATCGACCGTCACCCTCCACGCACGGCGCGACCGGCGTGAGACGACCCAGGCAGTCCACCACGATGATCTGAGATCACCGTGAGCCTGCTGGGCGAATCCTCCTTGCCACCACCGGTGCGGCATCCATCCCGCGACCCACGGCGACATGCCGTGCGTAGCACCTCTCGCGCGATCCCCACGGGATCACGCCTCTTCCCGGAAGGACCGGTCCGTGACCGATACCCCCTCCGCTCCCGGCCTCACGGCCATGAAGCTCCCCGAGCTCAAGAAGCTCGCCGGCGAGCTCGGCATCTCCGGCTCGTCCGGAATGAAGAAGGCCGACCTCGTCGAGGTCATCTCCGCGCGCCAGTCCGGCGGCAGCCGCAGCGAGCGGCCTGCGCGCCAGCGCGCCCCTCGCGCCGAGTCCGCCCGCCACGACGGTGCCCGCACCGAGGCGCCGCGCGACGAGGCGCCGCGCGACGAGGCGCCGACCCAGGAGCCCCGCGACGACGAGGCGCGGCCGGCCCGCGAGCGCCAGGCGCGCGACCGCCAGGGCGGCCAGAACGGCGCCCAGCAGGAGCGCCAGGGCGGCCAGAACGACCGCCAGCAGAACGACCGCCAGCAGAACGGCCAGAGCGACCGCCCGCAGATCCAGGGCGACCGCCAGCAGGGCCAGAACGACCGCCCGCAGAGCCAGGGCGACCGCCAGCAGAGCCAGGGCGACCGCCAGCAGAACGACCGGCAGGGCGGCCAGGGCGACCGCTCCGGAAATGCCGGCCAGGGCGGGCAGGCGCGCCGCGACGACGACGACGGCTCGCGCGGCGGACGACGCCGACGCCGCGGCCGCGACCGGTACCGCGAGCGCCAGGGCACCCGCGGCAGTGCGCTGCCCGGGCGTGAGGACGTCGAGATCGCCGAGGACGACGTCCTGCTCCCCGTGGCGGGCATCCTGGACCTGCTGGACTCCTACGCGTTCGTGCGCACCGGCGGCTACCTGCCCGGCCAGAACGACGTCTACGTCTCGCTCGGTACGGTGAAGAAGCACGCCCTGCGCAAGGGCGACGCGGTCACCGGCGTCGTTCGCCAGCAGCGAGAGGGCGAGTCTCGGCAGAAGTTCAACCCGCTCGTGCGGGTCGACACCGTCAACGGCAGCCCCGCGGACGACGGCCGCAACAGGGTCGAGTTCGGCAAGCTGACGCCGCTGTACCCGCAGGACCGACTGCGCCTCGAGACCGAGCCGGCCAACCTCGTCACGCGCGTCATCGACCTCGTCGCGCCGATCGGCAAGGGCCAGCGTGGGCTGATCGTCTCGCCGCCCAAGGCGGGCAAGACCATGGTGCTGCAGGCGATCGCCAACGCGATCACCACGAACAACCCCGAGGTCCACCTCATGGTCGTGCTCGTCGACGAGCGACCCGAGGAGGTCACCGACATGCAGCGGTCCGTGAAGGGTGAGGTCATCGCCTCCACCTTCGACCGCCCGGCAGAGGACCACACCACCATCGCCGAGCTCGCGATCGAGCGGGCCAAGCGCCTCGTCGAGCTGGGCCACGACGTCGTGGTACTGCTCGACTCCATGACCCGCCTCGGGCGTGCGTACAACCTCGCCGCCCCGGCGAGCGGGCGCATCCTGTCCGGCGGCGTCGACTCGGCCGCCCTCTACCCGCCGAAGCGCTTCTTCGGCGCGGCCCGCAACATCGAGCACGGCGGCTCGCTCACCATCCTCGCCACAGCGCTCGTCGAGACCGGTTCGCGCATGGACGAGGTGATCTTCGAGGAGTTCAAGGGCACCGGCAACATGGAGCTCAAGCTCGACCGGCGGCTCGCGGACAAGCGCGTCTTCCCGGCCGTCGACGTCGACGCGTCCGGTACCCGCAAGGAGGAGATCCTCCTCGGACCGGACGAGCTCAAGGTGGTCTGGAAGCTGCGACGCGTGCTGCACGCGCTCGACTCCCAGCAGGCGATCGAGCTGCTGCTGAACAAGCTGCGCGAGACCAAGAGCAACTACGAGTTCCTGCTCCAGGTACAGAAGACCACTCCGGGCAACGGCGGGCTCGCCGACAGCGACTGACCCTCACCCGCGCCTCTGCACTCAGCGGCCCCGCCACCCGATCTCGGGCGGCGGGGCCGTTTCGATGTGAGCGATTGGGTCACCCACTCGGCTCAAGGAGCCGCCGAAGGCGCCGAGAAACGTCTGGACAGGGAAGTACAGACATCATCCTGGAGGTAGTCACCATGTCCCGACCGACCCGACGCCGGATCGTCCGCGCTGTCGCACCGGTGGCAGGTCTGCTCGCGGCAGGCCTCCTCGTGTGGCAGGGCAGCTATGCGGCCTTCTCGGCCACCACCACGAACGCGAACGACGCCTGGAGCACGGGCAGCCTGGCCCTGACGAACAACGGCGGCGGGGCGACCTTCGCGAACGCCACCGGTACCGTCACCGGCGTCTTCTCCGAGACCCTCATCAAGCCGGGCTCGGGGAACGCAAAGTGCCTCACGGTCGAGAGCACCGGCTCGCTGCCGGCCGCGCTCAAGCTCTGGCGCGGCACGTTCGCCGGCACCAACGCCGCGAACCTGGCGGCGGCGCTGACGGTGACCGTCGACGCCATGACCGTCACTCCCTCGACGAACGTGCAGGCGAACTGCACCGGCTACACCGGCGGGACCGCCGGAGCGCTGTACACGGGCACCCTCACGGGTCTCCCGACCAGCTACGCGGCCGCCGCGGGCAGCATGGCGCTCAGCGGTGGGACCGAGCGGGTCGCGTACCGAATCAGCTGGTCGCTCCCGTCGTCCGTGACGGACAACACCCTGCAGAGCAGCAGCGTGTCCACCACGCTGACGTTCGAGTCGCAGTAGTCGACCGCGCACCGCGCGCACAGCATCGACACGCCGGCCTCGGGGGACCGGGGTCGGCGTGTCGACGTGCGCTCCGGGGCCGGCCCCCGGGCGGTGACCCCAGCGCACCAGCATCACGACGGAAGGAGGCAGGGTCATGTCAGCCGATACGCAACGCGCGCCTCTGGCGCCGTCGGCTGTCCCTGTCCGTTCGTCCCGCTGGCAGCTGGGTCTCGGTGTCCTCGGCCGTGCCTGGCTGTGGTTCGTGATCGGGACCTTGCTGGTCACGTTCGTCCCGATCCTCTTCGGCTGGAGGCCCTACGTCGTCGAGAGCGGCTCGATGGAGCCCAGGATCGACGTGGGTGACGTCGTGCTCGCGGCGCCGGTGTCGACCCCCCAAGACCTCGTGGGCCGCGTCACCGTGTTCACCGACCCGGACTACCCGACGCGGATCAAGACGCACCGGGTGGTGTCCCTTGACGTCAACGGCGACCTTGTCACGAAGGGCGACGCGAACCCGACGAACGACCCGCAGCCGGTGCCGATGCGGGACGTGCGCGGCCTCGGCCGGCTGCTCGTCTCGTTCGCCGGTCTGCCGCTCGTGTGGCTACGGACGGGCCAGTGGATCCTGCTGGCCCTGTTCCTCGCCAGCGTCCTGCTCGCGGGCTACGCCGTCAGCCGCGACAGCGACGACGACGAGGACGAGGCGGACGACGACGGGCCCGCGCCGCCGGACGCCCGCGTGATCGACTTGCCCTCGCGCGAGGGCCGACCGACCGGTCTGAGCGTCGCGGCGAGCGGGCCCATGCCCCCAGGTCTCATGCGGTGGGCGGGACGCGCGGGGGTGGCCGCCGTCATGGCCGGGACGCTCGCTGTGCCCACCGCGGGCGCCGCCTTCAGTGCGACGACCCGGAACGCGAACAACTCGTGGAGCGTGGCGAACGTCAGCTACGCCAGCGCCGTCACGGCCCTGAGCCCGTGGCTGTACTGGCCGCTGGACGACACCGGTACCGGCACGACGGTCGCGGACGCCTCCGGCAACGGCAGGACGGGGCAGTACAACGCGAACGGGTCCACCACGTACGTCACCAAGGGCGTCCCGGGGGCGCTCACGAGCGAGACCACCAACCTCGCGGTCACGCTCGTCAACGCCGCCTCCTGCATCAACACCGCGAGCACGACGTCGACCAACGCGCCGACGCAGCTGACCGAGATCGTGTGGTTCCGCACCTCGACGGTGGCGGGCGGGAAGTTGCTCGGCTTCGAGCAGCCCCGCACCGGTGTGGGGGTGGCGGGCTCCGGCGGCACCTACGACCGTCACCTGTACATGGACGGCGCCGGCAAGGTCTGGTTCGGCGTCTACAACGGCGGCTACTTCACCATCTCCTCCGGCGCGGCCCTCAACGACGGCGCCTGGCACATGGCCGCGGCCACCCTGGGCAGCGGCGGCATGGCGCTGTACATCGACGGCGTCGTCCAGGGGACCAGCCCGAACACGGTCGGCGAGGCCACGACGGGGTGGTTCCGGTCGGGCTGCGGCAACCTGGCCGGCTGGGGCGGGAGCTGGACGGGCGCCAACTCTCCGGGCACGTCGGCAACCGTCACGGCGAACCGGCCGTTCGCCGGTTCACTGGACGAGATCAGCGTCTGGAACTCGGTGCTCACGGTCGCCCAGCTCAACCAGCTGTACTTCGCGCACTGACCCGCGCCACCAGCCCGGTTTGGAGCCGGCAGGGCCCCGGTGGCACACTGGTACGTCGGTTCCGGTTCACGTGCGCCCGTCCAGGGCGCCGACCCGGCGGCCGCGTACCCAAGGAGTTGCCATGAAGGCCGATATCCACCCCGCGTACGGTGAGACCCAGGTCACGTGCACCTGCGGCAATACGTTCACCACGCGCAGCACCGCGAAGAACGGCGTCATCCACGCCGACGTCTGCTCGCAGTGCCACCCGTTCTACACCGGCAAGCAGAAGATCCTCGACACCGGCGGCCGCGTCGCCAAGTTCGAGAAGCGCTTCGGCAAGGCCGCGTCCAAGTAGCGTCCCCGACGGGCGCCGCCCACCCGACCGGGTGGAGCGGCGCCCGTCGTTGCATGTGGTGCCCGGCGGCCGCTGGGCGCCAGCGTCGGCCGGGAGGCAGCGGTGTTCGAGGGTGTCGAGGTGCTCGTCGCAGAGCTCGACGAGGTCGAGGCGGCGCTCGCCGACCCCGCCGTGCACGCCGACCCCGCGCGGGCCCGGTCGCTGGGCCGGCGGTACGCCACGCTGCGCCCGGTGGTGGCCGCCTACCGAGAGTGGCACCGCCTCGGTGACGACGCCGGTGCGGCCCGCGAGCTGGCCGCCGACGACCCCGCGTACGCGGACGAGGCCGAGACGCTCGAGGCCGAGCAGGTGCTGGTGGCCGACCGGCTCACCACGCTGCTCGTCCCCCGCGACCCGCTGGACGACAAGGACGTCATCCTCGAGGTGAAGGCCGGCGAGGGCGGCGACGAGTCCGCCCTGTTCGCCGGCGACCTGCTGCGGATGTACCTGCGCTATGCCGACCGCCGCGGCTGGACGGCCGAGGTGCTGGAGGCCGAGCCCAGCGACCTCGGCGGCTACAAGGACGTGCAGGTGGCGATCAAGAGCCGCGGGACGGCCGAGCCGGGGGAGTCGCCGTACGCGCGGCTCAAGTTCGAGGCCGGCGTCCACCGGGTCCAGCGGGTGCCCGTCACCGAGAGCCAGGGGCGCATCCACACGTCCGCCGCGGGGGTGCTCGTGCTGCCCGAGGCCGAGGAGGTCGACGTCACCGTCGACCCGAACGACTTGCGCGTCGACGTCTTCCGGTCCAGCGGCCCCGGTGGCCAGAGCGTCAACACCACCGACTCTGCGGTACGCATCACCCACCTGCCCACCGGCATCGTCGTCTCCTGCCAGAACGAGAAGAGCCAGCTGCAGAACCGCGAGTCCGCGCTGCGGATCCTGCGCGCCCGGCTGCTGGCCGCGGCCCAGGAGGAAGCAGCCGCGGCGGCGAGCCAGACCCGTCGGTCCCAGGTGCGCACGGTCGACCGCAGCGAGCGGGTCCGCACCTACAACTTCCCGGAGAACCGGATCGCCGACCATCGGGTGGGATACAAGGCCCACAACCTCGACCAGGTGCTCGAGGGTGATCTTGACGCCGTCGTGCAGGCGCTCGTCGACGCCGAGCTCGCGGAGCGGCTCGCCGCGGCGGAGGCACCGACCACCCCGGGCGCACGGGGCTGAGGCGGCAGGGCAGGATCACCCCGTGACCTCGTCATCCGGTGGCGGCCTCCAGCGGTTCGACGCCACCTCCACGCACGGTCCCGGCACGGGTGCGGTGCACGTGCGGCCGCTTCGCACCGCCCTGCTCGACGCGGAGCGCCGGCTGGGGGCCGCCGGGGTGGCGAGCCCGCGCACCGACGCCGAGCTGCTCGCCGCGCACGTCCTGGGGGTCCCGCGCGGGCGCCTGATGATGTCCGACGGTCTCACCACGGCGCAGTCGATCAGGTACGAGTCGCTGCTCACCCGCCGGATCGCGCGCATCCCGCTGCAGCACCTGCTGGGGGCCGCGCCGTTCCGCGACCTCGAGCTGCGGGTGGGACCGGGTGTGCTCATCCCGCGGCCCGAGACCGAGCTCGTGGCCGAGGCCGCGCTGCGCTTCCTGGCCGGGGTGCCCCGCGACGAGCACGGCCGCAGGACCGCCGTCGACCTGTGCTCCGGGTCTGGCGCGCTCGCCTTCTCCCTGGCCTCGGAGTCCCCGGGGTGCGACGTCGTGGCCCTCGAGCTGTCGGCCGACGCGCAGGCCTGGGCCACGTCGAACCTGGACCGGGTCACTCCCCGGGCCGCCGAGATCGACAGCACGGTGCTGCTCAGGGACGGCGACGTCGCGAAGGCCGCCGAGCCTGGCGGCCCGCTGGCCGACCTCGCCGGCCGCGTCGACGCCGTGGTGAGCAATCCCCCATACATCCCGGACGGGGCGGTTCCGCGTGACCCCGAGGTGGCCGAGCACGACCCCGCCATCGCCTTGTTCGGCGGTCCGGACGGGCTCGACGTCGTGCGGGCGGTCGTCGACACATCCGCGCGCCTGCTGAGGCGGGGCGGCCTGGTGGTGATCGAGCACGGCGACACCCAGGGCGACGGCGCCGGTGAGTTCTCGGTGCCCGCGCTCGTGCGCGGTTGGGTCGACCCCCACGACCCTTCGATGGCCGCCTTCGCCGAGGTCTCGGACCGCACCGACCTGGCGCGCCGGCCCCGCTTCACCACGGCGATCCGGGTGGGCGCGGCGCCGTGAGCCTGGTCTACCACTGCGACCACGTGGGCGACCGCGAGGCCGGCCTGCAGGGGGCGGCCGCCGCGGCCCGCCGGGGCGACCTGGTGGTGCTGCCCACCGAGACGGTCTACGGCCTGGCCACCGACGCGTTCAGCCACCGCGGGCTGGACGCCATGCGGGCAGCCAAGGGCCGCGGCCGCGACCTGCCGGTTCCGGTGCTCGTCCCCCGACCGCGGACCGTAGACGGCCTGGTCTACAAGTTCGGCGACGCCGGCCGCGACCTCGTCGAAGCGTTCTGGCCGGGCCCGCTCACCATCGTCGCGCGCGCCCAACCCTCGCTCACCTGGGACCTCGGGGAGTCGAACGGCACCGTGTCGCTGCGGATGCCGCTGCACCCCGTGGCCCTCGAGCTGCTGCGCGAGACCGGACCGCTCGCCGTGACGTCGGCGAACCGGGCCGGCCTGCCCGCCCCGACGACCGCGGACGAGGCCCGCGACCAGCTCGGTGATGACGTGTGGATCTACCTCGACGCCGGCCCGTGCCCGCCGGGGGAGACCTCGACGGTGGTCGACGTCACCGGCGAGGTCGCCCGCGTGGTGCGGGCGGGCGCGATGCCGTTCGAGCTGCTGCGCGAGGTCGTCCCGGACCTGCTCGGCCCGTGAGCGCTTACCCGACGCCCACGCACGACGCAGACTCGGGCTCGGAACTGGCGTCCATCATGCACGTGAGCGAAAGCAGCGGCCCGGCTGACGGTGGGTTCACCTTCTTGTGCAGGAGCAGGTGTACGTACACGACGCCGGTGGCGTCGAAGATGACGAGGGCGTCCGCGCCCGGCCCGATCGCCAGGGTCTCCGGGAAGATCGTGCTGGCGAAGTGGCCCTCGCCCACGGCTGTCACCGTGGCCGCAGTGTTGATGTTGTGGAGCACGAACCTCGCCGGGTTCTGATACGAGACGCGGATCCCAGTGCTGGGGTCGGTGAAGATCGCCCGGCTCTGCGAGCCGATGAGAGACCCGATGGCGACCGAGCCCCGCAGGGCTCGGGCGAAGGAGCCGGCGCCGTGGCCGCCGAGCAGGTCGGCGCGGGACGCTGCCGGTACCTTGGCGAGGGTGCTCTCCTTCACCTCGGTGCCGGTGAGGCTGTTCTTGGCGATGTCGACCCCGGTGAGGGAGCGGTCCCGGACTTGGGCACCGGTGACGAGGCTGGCGGCGAGGGCGCTGCCGCCGCCGGCGAGGGCAACCACCAGGGCGGCGACGGAGATCACGAGCGGGGCAGACGGACGGTGTCGGGTCATGGCGCACGGTCCCGTGCCCCGGGCGACGGGTCAAGGGGCCAGCGGGGATCGGCGGCCCGCGTAGACTGCGGCGGTCCCCTCAGCCGGCGCGCGGCGCCCCGGTCCGAAGAGAGTCGTCCATGAGCCACGAGGTGCCCTACTGGGGTCCCGACTTCGGCGCCCTGCAGGCCGAGGACCCCGAGATCGCCGACGTCATCCTCGGCGAGCTGCAGCGCCTGCGAAGCGGCCTTCAGCTCATCGCGAGCGAGAACTTCACCTCGCCGGCCGTGCTCGCCGCGCTCGGTTCGACCCTGAGCAACAAGTACGCCGAGGGCTACCCGCACAAGCGCTACTACGGCGGCTGCTCCGAGGTCGACCGGGCCGAGGACATCGGCATCGCGCGGGCTAAGGCGCTCTTCGGCGCGGAGCACGCGAACCTTCAGCCGCACTCGGGCGCGAGCGCCAACATCGCGGCGTACGGCGCGTTCATGAAGCCCGGCGAGACCGTCCTGGCGATGAGTCTGCCGCACGGCGGCCACCTCACCCACGGCACGAAGGTGTCCTTCTCGGGCAAGTGGTTCCAGGCCGTGCACTACGGGGTCGACTCCCAGACCGAGGACATCGACTACGACCAGGTGCGCGACCTCGCCCGCGAGCACCGCCCGAAGATGATCATCTGCGGCGGGTCGGCGATCCCTCGGCTGATCGACTTCGCCGTCTTCCGCGAGATCTGCGACGAGGTCGGCGCGATCCTGATGGTCGATGCGGCCCACTTCATAGGTCTCGTGGCTGGCCAGGCCATCCCGAGCCCGGTGCCGTACGCCGACGTGGTCACGTTCACCACGCACAAGGTGCTCCGGGGACCGCGCGGCGGCATGCTGCTGTGCAAGGCCGAGCACGCGGCCGCGCTCGACAAGGCCGTGTTCCCGATGATGCAGGGCGGTCCCCTCATGCACGCGGTGGCGGCCAAGGCCGTCGCGCTCAAGGAAGCGTCGACCCCGGAGTACCAGCAGTACGCGCGCCAGGTCATCGCCAACGCCCAGACCCTCACGGAGGCGCTCGTCTCCGAGGGCATGCGGGCCGTCACCGGCGGAACTGACACGCATCTGGCCCTCCTGGACCTGCAGCCGCTCGGGGTGACCGGCGCGGACGCGGAGGCGCGGAGCGACACCGCCGGCATCGTGCTCAACAAGAACGCGATCCCCAACGACCCGCAGCCGCCGAGCGTGGCCTCGGGCATCCGCGTCGGCACCCCGGCGGTGACGACCCAGGGCATGGACGAGTCGGACATGAAGGAGATCGCGGGCCTCATCGGCCGCGCCGTGCGCGACGCGGACGGCACCGCGGCGGCCGGCATCCGGGCCGAGGTCGGCACCCTCGTCGCGCGCCACCCCGCCTACCCCGAGGACTGACAGCCCCTCCGGGCGCCAGCCGTGCGCGAGTACCTCCTGTGCCTGGTGGCCGCCGCGGCTGTCACCTACGTGGCCACGCCGTGGGCGCGCGCGCTCGCGCTCCGGTGGGGGGCCATGGCCGAGGTGCGCGACCGCGACGTCCACGACGAGCCCACGCCGCGGCTCGGGGGACTCGGCATGTACGCGGGGCTGCTGGCCGGCCTGGCGCTCGCGAGCCAGCTGCCGATGATGCGTTCGGTGTTCGAGAACTCCCACGAGCGGCTCGCCCTGCTCTCGGGGGCGACGATCATCGTGCTGCTCGGGGTCGTCGACGACCGGTGGGGCCTGGACGCCCCGACGAAGTTCGCCGGGCAGGCACTCGCGGCAGCGGTGATGGCGCTGCAGGGCATCGGCCTGATCTGGCTGCCCATCGGGGGCACCCTCGTCCTCGACCCCCTGTCCTCCGTGCTGCTCACGGTCCTCGTGGTCACCGTCACGGTGAACGCCGTGAACTTCGTCGACGGCCTCGACGGCCTCGCCGCCGGGATCGTCGGCATCGCGGCGATCGCCCTGTTCGTCTACTCGTACCTGCTCACCGTCGAGTACGGCTTCGACCGGGCCACCCTGTCCACGCTCGTCTCGGCCTGCCTCATCGGCATGTGCGCGGGGTTCCTGCCGCACAACATCCACCCCGCCAGGGTGTTCATGGGCGACACCGGGTCCATGCTCATCGGGCTGCTGCTCGCCACCTCGACGATCACCCTGACCGGCCAGCTCGACCCCGGCGCGGTCACGTCCGCCGGGGCTGCGTTCGTGCCGACCCTGTTGCCGCTGCTCGTGCCGCTCGCGGTTATGGCCGTACCGCTCGTCGACCTCGCCCTGGCCATCGTGCGCCGCACGCGCAAGGGCCAGTCCCCGTTCGCGCCCGACAAGCAGCACCTGCACCACCAGCTGCTCCAGATGGGCCACACCCAGCGCCGGGCGGTCCTGCTCATGTACGGCTGGGCGGCGCTGGTGTCGTTCACCGTGGTGTCGATGGCGTTCGTCCCTGTGCCTGTGGCGCTGGCGATGTTCGCCGTCGGGATGCTCCTGCTCGTCCTGGCGGTGCGGTGGCCGCGGGTGCACGCGTCGGCCGTGCGCTGAGGGTCGGGGGGTACGAGCGCGCGTCGCGCGGGACAGTGGCGGCTGCCCGTTCGGGTTTCCTGGCCACGTGCTCAGGGATGGTAGTGTCGGGGCGCTCGCGGGGGCCCGCCTCCGCACCTGCGCACGCGCGGGGAACGCCCCGAGACAGCCACTTCCGCACCGCGGCCGCACCGCCGCGGAGGCCCGACGCCGTAGGACACCCGTTGTCGAACCCCGACGCCGCCGCCATCCGTGGGGCAGCCGTTCCCACGGCGGTGGTGTGCCTGCTGGCCACCGCGGCAGGCACCGTGGCCAAGGGCGTCCCCGGGCTGGTCGGCGGGCTGCTCGGCACCGTGGTCGTGCTCGGATTCTTCGTGATCGGCCAGGTCGTCGTGGCCCGGGTGCTGCGCAGCAACCCGCAGGTGGGTACCACCGCCGCCCTGCTGGTCTTCACCCTGCAGATCCTGGCCCTGCTGGTGCTGCTCCTCCTGCTCCGCGACGCCACCTGGCTCGATGGCAAGATCTTCGCCTTCACGGTGCTCGCCGGCACGCTGACCTGGACCGTCTCCTCCATCGTGGTGTTCAACCGCACCCGGCGCCCGTCGGTGGTGCCGGGGTCCGGTCCGGGGCACCCCGACGGCCCCGCCTCCGAGGAGGTCAAGTGAACGCACCCCGTGAGGGCGAGCAGGGCCCTGGCTGGTACGGTCGGGGCTCGATGGAGAGCGGCCGTTCGGCCCGGTCCAGCGGCTACTCGGGCGTCGAAGGCAACATGGCGATCACAATCTCGAGCAGCCTCATGGCGGGGATGTTGGTGTACGGCGGACTCGGCTGGCTGCTGAGCCGCTGGCTCGGCCACGAGTCGTTGTTCATCGCCGGAGGCGTCCTCCTCGGAGTGGGTCTCTCGCTCTACCTCGTGAACGCTCGTCTCCGGCTGATGCCGGAGCCCGGAACCCGTGCGGACGACGACGCTGCACACGGAGGACGCTGACGTGGGCCTGGCCAGTGCGGTGAGCGCGATCTCGATGGCCACCAGCGAGGCGCCGGACAACTGCCACCTGGTGCCGTTCTCGGGTGGGCAGGACTGCGGGTTCCCCGCTCCCTCCGCCGACATCTTCTTCTTCGACCCGTACCTGACGTTCTCCCTGTTCGGGGTCGAGTTCCACATCGACAAGCCGGTCGTCCTGGGCCTGCTCGGCTCGGCCGTCATCGTCACGTTCTTCGTGCTGGCCTTCCGCAAGCCCAAGCTGGTGCCGGGCCGCCTGCAGCTCGTCGGCGAGTACGGCTACACGTTCATCCGCGACGGCATCGCCCGCGAGGTGATCGGCAAGGAGGGCGACAGGTACGTACCGCTCCTGTTCAGCCTGTTCTTCTTCGTCTGGATGATGAACCTGTGGGGCATCATCCCGTTCGCCCAGTTCCCGGTGAGCTCGCACATCGCCTGGCCAGCGGCCCTGACGCTGCTCGTGTGGGTCCTGTACATGTACCTCGGCGTCAAGCACCAGGGCGGCTGGGGCTTCTTCCGCAACATGATGTTCCCGCCCGGGCTGCCCAAGCCGATCTACGTGCTGCTGGCGCCCATCGAGCTGCTGTCGAACGTGTTCGTGCGCCCGTTCACCCTCACGGTCCGACTCTTCGCGAACATGTTCGCCGGCCACCTCCTGCTCACCGTGTTCGCGGTGGCCACGTTCTACCTGCTCAGCCCGAACCTCATCGGCCTGCTGGGGTCGGCGGCGTCCTTCGCTGTCTCCGTCATCCTCACCGCGTTCGAGATGTTCATCCAGGCTCTGCAGGCGTACATCTTCACCCTGCTCACGGCGGTGTACATCGCCGGATCGCTGCACGCCGAACACTGATCCGCACCACCCTGCACCACCCGGTGCCGGGGGACCGTCCCCCGGCCGACAACGGAAGGTTCTGAAGAGGACATGCAGTCGCTCGCCGCCATCTCCCTCCTGGCCGAGACCACTGTCTCCGGCTCGCTCGGCTCCATCGGCTACGGCCTCGCGGCCATCGGCCCCGGCATCGGCATCGGCATCATCTTCGGTAACGGTGTGCAGGCCATCGCCCGCCAGCCCGAGGCGTACGGCGTCATCCGCCAGAACATGCTTCTTGGCTTCGCCCTCGCCGAGGCGCTCGCCCTGATCGGTTTCGTCGCGCCCTTCGTCTTCGGCAAGTAGCCCGAAGGCACGACCGGCCCGCACCGGGCCGGCCACCGCCCTGTTCCCCCCCGACGAGTCGGAAGGCACGATTCGCGTGACCCCACTGCTGGCCGAGAGCGGCAACGTCCTGGCGTTGCCGCTCTACGAGATGATCATCGCCCTGGCCTCCTTCCTCATCGTCTTCGGCGCCTTGGCGAAGTTCGCCTTGCCGAACATCAAGAAGACGCTCGAGGAGCGGACCGAGGCCATCGAGGGCGGCCTCCTGCGGGCCGAGGAGGCCCAGCACGAGGCCACCCGCACCCTGGAGGAGTACAAGGCCCAGCTCGCCTCGGCGCGCGAGGAGGCAGCGGCCATCCGCGCGCAGGCGCAGGCCGACAAGACGGCGATCATCGAGGAAGCCCGGGCCGAGGCCGCCGCTGCGGCGGCGGCGGTCACCGCCCGGGCCGAGGCGCAGCTCGTCGCCGAGCGCACCACCACGATGGCCGGCCTCACCCGCGACGTCGGGGCGCTGGCCGTCGAGCTCGCGGGCAAGGTCGTGGGCGAGTCCCTGACCGACGACGCGCGGGCGCGGGCCACCGTCGACCGCTTCATCGCCGACCTGGAGACCGAGGCCTCGGCCACCAGCGGCACGGCGGGCGTCTGATGTTCGGAGCCAGCCGCGAGAGTCTCGCCCGCGCGCAGGAGTCGCTGGACTCCCGCGCCGCGGAGCCGGGCTTCGAGGCCGTGCCCGGCGACCTCCTCGCCGTGGCCGACCTTCTCGGCCGCGAGAAGGGGCTCAGGCTGCAGCTCGCCGACTCCGGCCAGACCGGGGAGTCGCGCCGGGCGCTCGTCGCCACGCTCCTGGGCGAGCGCATCGGGGCGGTGTCGCTGGCCCAGGTGCAGGACGTCTCGGCGCTGCGCTGGTCCGACTCCCGCGACTTCGTCGACGCGCTCGAGCAGCTGGCCGCCGCGGCCGCATTCGTGCTGGCCGACCGAGCGGGCACCCTCGACCGGGTCGAGGAGGAGCTGTTCCGATTCGGCCGGGCGGTCGATGCCTCGTCCGAGCTGCAGATGACCCTCACCGACCCCTCGCTGCCCGCGTCGGCCAAGTCCGACATCGTGGCCAGCCTGATCCAGGACCAGGCCGCGCCCACGACGGCACTCCTGCTCGAATACGCGGTCGGGCACCTGCACGGCCTGCGCGTCGACGACGCCGTGGCCCGCCTCAGCGACCTGGCGGCGGCCCAGCGCGAGCGCGTCGTCGCGCACGTCCGGGTGGCTCAGCCGCTCACGCCCGAGCAACGCCTCAGACTCGGCACGGTGCTCGGCCGGCTCAAGGGCCGCACCGTCCAGCTGGACGTGGTCGTCGACCCGTCTGTCGTCGGCGGCATCGCCGTGCGCGTCGGCGACGAGGTCATCGACGGCACCATCGCCGCCCGGCTCGAGCAGGCCCGCCGGGCCCTCATCGACTGACACACCACGCACCACGCACGACGCACGAACGCCGACCCCGGGGCCACCCGGACCAGAGACGAGAGAGCAGGACACCATGGCGGAGCTGACGATCACGCCGGAGGAGATCCGCGACGCGATCGAGCGGAACGTGGCGTCGTACGCGCCCGAGACCACCCGTGAGGAGGTCGGGCGGGTCACCGAGACCGGCGACGGCATCGCGCGCGTCGAGGGCCTGCACTCGGCGATGACGAACGAGCTGCTCGAGTTCGAGGGTGGCCTGCTGGGCCTGGCGCTGAACCTCGACGTCCGAGAGATCGGCGTCGTGCTGCTCGGCGACGGCTCGAAGATCGAGGAGGGCCAGGAGGTCCGCCGTACCGGCGAGATCCTGTCCGTGCCCGTCGGCGACGCGTACCTCGGCCGGGTCGTCGACCCGCTCGGCGACCCGATCGACGGCATGGGCGACGATCGAGGGCGAGACCCGTCGGGCCCTGGAGCTGCAGGCCCCCTCGGTCGTGCAGCGCCAGCCGGTGAAGGAGCCGTTGCAGACCGGCATCAAGGCGATCGACGCCATGACCGCCATCGGCCGCGGCCAGCGTCAGCTGATCATCGGTGACCGCCAGACCGGCAAGACCGCGGTCTGCATCGACACGATCATCAACCAGCGGGCCAACTGGGAGTCCGGCGACCCGGCCAAGCAGGTGCGCTGCATCTACGTGGCGATCGGCCAGAAGGGCTCGACGATCGCCGGCGTCAAGGGCGCGCTCGAGGAGCACGGTGCGATGGAGTACACCACCATCGTGGCGGCCCCGGCCTCCGACTCGCGCCGGCTTCAAGTACCTCGCCCCCTACACCGGCTCGGCCATCGGCCAGCACTGGATGTACCAGGGCAAGCACGTCCTGATCGTGTTCGACGACCTGACCAAGCAGGCCGAGGCCTACCGCGCCGTGTCGCTGCTGCTGCGCCGCCCGCCGGGCCGCGAGGCGTACCCCGGCGACGTGTTCTACCTG
Source organism: uncultured Actinomycetes bacterium (assembly GCA_963778785.1). GTDB lineage: Bacteria > Actinomycetota > Actinomycetes > S36-B12 > CAIYMF01 > CAVZVV01. The sequence continues at coordinate 461,853 of CAVZVV010000031.1, read as the reverse complement.
CACTCGCGGCTGCTCGAGCGCTGCGCCAAGCTCAGCGACGAGCTCGGCGGCGGCTCGATGACCGGCCTGCCGATCATCGAGACCAAGGGCAACGACGTCTCGGCGTACATCCCGACGAACGTCATCTCGATCACCGACGGTCAGTGCTTCCTGGAGTCCGACCTGTTCAACTCGGGCGTCCGGCCGGCCATCAACGTCGGCATCTCGGTGTCACGCGTCGGCGGCTCGGCGCAGGTCAAGGCGATGCGCAAGGTCGCCGGCCGGCTGCGCCTCGACCTGGCGCAGTACCGCGAGCTCGAGGCGTTCGCCGCGTTCGGCTCCGACCTCGACACGGCCTCCAAGGCCCAGCTCGAGCGCGGCGCGCGGCTGGTCGAGCTGCTCAAGCAGCCGCAGTACTCGCCCGTTCTCGGTCGAGCGCGAGGTCGTCTCGATGTGGTGCGGCACCACCGGTCAGCTCGACGACGTGCCGGTGGCCGACATCCGCCGGTTCGAGACCGACTTCCTCGACTACGTCGCGCGCGACCACAAGGGGGTGCTCGACACGATCGCCGACACCAAAGACCTCTCGGACGACACGGTGACCCTGCTCGAGTCGGCCATCACAGAGTTCAAGAAGGGCTTCACGACCCACGAGGGCCACCTGCTGGTGAACGACGAGCCCGTGCCGGCCATGGCCGAGGAGCACGTCGATCCCACGCAGATCACGCGCGTCGTGCGGAAGTGACGACCTAGTCCATGGGCGCACAGCTGCGGGTCTACCGCCGGCGGATCAAGTCCGTCGCGGCGACCAAGAAGATCACCAAGGCGATGGAGCTCATCGCCTCCTCCCGCATCGTCAAGGCGCAGCAGCGCGTCGACGCCTCGCGTCCGTACACCGAGCAGCTCATCCGCGCGGTGTCGGCGGCGGCCTCGCACACCCGGGGTAACCACCCGCTCACCGCCAAGGCTCGCCTGAACGAGCGCGCCGCGATCTGCCTCGTCACGGCCGACCGCGGTCTGGCGGGTGCCTACTCCTCGAGCACCATCAAGGAGGGAGAGGCCCTCACGCGGCTGCTCCACGAGAAGGGGATGGAGGTCGTACCGTTCCTCGTCGGCCGCAAGGGCGTGGGCTACTACAAGTTCCGTGAGCGCGAGATCGCCGGGGAGTGGACCGGGTTCACCGACCAGCCCACGTACGCCCACGCGCAGGCCATCGCCGACGCCCTCCTCGAGCGCTTCTTGATGCGCACCGAGAACGGCGGCGCCGACGAGATCCACATCGTCTACACGCACTTCGAGACGATGGCCACGCAGCGCGTCGTCACCCGCCGGCTGCTGCCGCTGGAGATCGTCGACCAGGTCGTCGACACCTCCGCGGAGAACGGCGTGCCGTTCCCGCTCTACGCCTTCGAGCCGTCACCCCGCGACGTCCTCGACGAGCTGCTGCCCAAGTACGTCGCCAACGTCGTGTACGCAGCGCTGCTGCTCTCGGCAGCGTCCGAGCACGCCTCCCGCCGCCGCGCGATGAAGGCGGCCACCGACAACGCGGACGAGCTGATGAAGGCGCTCACCCGCCAGGCCAACCAGGCCCGACAGGCCGAGATCACCCAGGAGATCAGCGAGATCGTCGGCGGTGCCGACGCGCTGGCCTCTGCCACCGCAGGGAGTTGAGGAGAGCATGACCGCCACGACTGAGACCGCCGCCACCACGGCGGCCGTGGGCCGCGTGGCCCGCGTCACTGGACCGGTCGTCGACGTGGAGTTCCCCGTCGAGGCCATGCCGGAGCTGTTCAACGCGCTCCACGTCACCGTCGACTTCGGCGAGGGCGAGGAGGGCGGTGGCAGGCGGGAGCTCACCCTCGAGGTCGCCCAGCACATCGGCGACAACATGGTGCGGGCCATCTCGATGCAGCCCACCGACGGGGTCACCCGTGGCTCCGAGGTGCGCGACACGGGTGCGTCGATCACGGTGCCCGTCGGCGACGTCACCAAGGGCCACGTGTGGAACACCCTCGGCATCCCGCTCGACGTACCCGCCTCGTCGCTCGAGATCACCGAGCGCTGGGGCATCCACCGCTCGGCACCACCCTTCGACCAGCTCGAGGCGAAGACGGAGGTGTTCTGGACCGGCATCAAGGTCATCGACCTGCTCACCCCCTACGTCAAGGGCGGCAAGATCGGCCTGTTCGGCGGCGCCGGTGTGGGCAAGACCGTGCTGATCCAGGAGATGATCTACCGCGTCGCGGAGAACTTCAGCGGCGTGTCCGTGTTCGCCGGCGTCGGTGAGCGCACCCGCGAGGGCAACGACCTCTTCCTGGAGATGACCGAGTCGGGCGTGCTCGAGAAGACCGCCCTTGTCTTCGGCCAGATGGACGAGCCGCCGGGTACGCGCCTTCGGGTCGCGCTCACCGCGCTCACGATGGCGGAGTACTTCCGCGACGTGCAGAAGCAGGACGTCCTGCTCTTCATCGACAACATCTTCCGGTTCACCCAGGCCGGATCCGAGGTGTCCACGCTGCTCGGCCGGATGCCGTCGGCCGTGGGCTACCAGCCCACCCTCGCTGACGAGATGGGCCAGCTGCAGGAGCGCATCACCTCCACACGCGGTCACTCGATCACGTCGCTGCAGGCGATCTACGTGCCTGCCGACGACCTGACCGACCCGGCCCCCGCCACGACGTTCGCGCACCTCGACGCCACCACGACGCTGAGCCGCCCGATCTCCGAGCTGGGCATCTACCCGGCCGTCGACCCGCTCGACTCCACCTCGCGCATCCTCGACGCGCAGTACATCGGCGACGAGCACTACCATGTCGCCGCCCGCGTCAAGGAGATCCTGCAGCGGTACAAGGACCTTCAGGACATCATCGCGATCCTCGGCATCGACGAGCTCTCCGAAGAGGACAAGATCCTCGTGGGCCGGGCCCGCCGGATCCAGCGGTTCCTGTCGCAGAACATGTTCGTGGCCGAGGCCGTTCACCGGCCAGCCCGGCTCGTTCGTGCCGGTCGAGGAGACCGTCGCCTCGTTCAAGGCGCTCACCGAGGGCGAGTACGACCACCTGCCCGAGCAGGCGTTCTTCATGTGCGGTGGCATCGAAGACGTCGAGCGCAACGCCGCGAAGCTGGCGGGCTGACCGTGTCCGAGCTCCAGGTCTCGCTCGTCGCCGTCGACCGGTCGGTCTGGGAGGGCACGGCCAAGATGGTCGTGGCCAAGACCCCGCTCGGCGAGATGGGCATCCTGCCCGGCCACGAGCCGGTGCTCGCCACCCTCGTCGACGGCGAGGTGCGCATCGAGACGGTCGACGGTGCCAAGGTCCGGGCGGCCGTGGCTGGCGGGTTCTTCTCGGTCGACACCAACGAGGTGCGCATCCTGGCCGAGGCCGCCGAGCTCTCCGGCGAGATCGACGTCGAGCGCGCCAAGGCCGCCATCGCCCGCGCCACGGCTGCCGGCGCCGACGACCCGGACGAGATCGCCGCCATCCAGCGCGCCGAGAACCGGCTGCGCGTGGCGTCGTACCACGTGCACACGGCACACCCCCCGCACTGACGCCACGGCCCAGCACGACCACGGCGGCCCCCACCTCCTGCTGGAGGCGGGGGCCGCCGCGGTGTCGGACGCGGTCTGCGGCGAGAGGGCTACGGGGCGACGAAGTAGCCGGTGATGTCGAGGACCGCGTGCGTCGTGCCGTTGCGCGTGATGATCGTCAGCCGGCGGTCTCCCGCGCCCGAGCCGAGAGTGGCGGTGCCGCCGTTGGCCAGCACCATGTTCGCGGCCGTCCAGTTGATGGCCGAGGCCGAGATGGTAGTGCTGGTGCCGGGTGCGAGCGCGAGGAACCCGTTGCCCGTCGTATCGGTGATGGTGAGGTTGTAGGTGACCGCGCGCGCCCCAGCGGGCACGACGTTCGCCTGCGTGACGGCGCCGGTGGAGACGCTGATCTGGTCGGCGACGGAGAGCGTGCGCGCGGCAGTGGCGGTGAGCTTGCCGCCGAACGCGGGGAACCGCGAGTCGAAGACGCGGGCCGGGGTGATCGGCACGTACTGCGCCGCAGGCGCGAGATAGCCGATGCGCGCCCCGTAGAAGACGACCGAGTTCGTCGTGCTGTTGGTGAGTGCGAGCAGGTTGTACGAGGTAGCCGTGTTGTCGACCACGACGTTCGTGGCCGTGAGGTCGCGGACCAGCACGTGGATGCCCGCGGCCGACGTGGCCGGCGCGCTGGTGATGTCGAGGTCGCTGGTTGCGGGGGCGTGGGCCGCGTAGGCGGTGAGGGCAAATGCTGGCTCTACCGCTGCATCGGTATCGGTGTAGTACCAGGCGATCTCGGTGATCCTGGCCCCTTGAGGCAGGTCGAGCGGACGGGTGACCCAGTCAATCCCGGCCGTCGTGTACTTGCCGCCCGCGTTGGGGTAGCCGTACGTGGTGGTCGAGCTGCGCGTGGCGAATCCCACGCCGCTGTACATCCGGTACGTGATCCCCGGAGCAGTTGCCGTCACCACGTTGGCCTGCATCCCCGACCTCCCCGCCGGGGGGGCCGGGTCGGTGCCTGTGCCGACCGCGGCCGCCATCACCTCCGGGGTGAGATCGGCCAGCAGGACGCCGCCGACGCCCCGGGGCGCCGCCGCGGGGCCGAGGGTTCCCACCAGAAGAAGGACAAGGACCGCCAGGGCGATCCGGCTGTGACGCATGGCGCCTCCCCAGGACGCGGGCCCGCGGTGCGGGCGCTCGGGCCGCCGCGGGTGCACGACGCGACCCGCTGATGACGCTACTCGTCTCCGCGACGCCGAAACAGGGACCTGGCAAGATGGCGCGGTGACCGTACCTGTGACGACTCCCTTGGGCTCATGGCGCTCACCCATCTCGCTCGACCTGGTGCTGGGCGCGGCGAGGGCGGCCGCCGAGCCGCAGTTCGACCGCGGCTCGGTGTACCTGCTCGAGACGCGACCGGACGAGGGCGGGCGGGCCGTCGTGCGCCGGATCGACGACGACGGCCGCGCGGTCGACGTCACGCCGCCAGGGGCGAACGTGCGCACCAGCGTGAACGAGTACGGCGGCGGGGCGTGGTGCGTCCGCGACGGGCAGGTCGTGTACTCCACGTTCCCCGACGGCTACCTGCACGTGCTGGCGCCGCGGGGCGGGCCCCGCACGGTCGTCGCCGAGGACGGGCTGCGCTTCGCCGACCTCGAGCCCGACCCGGGCCGGGGCCGGGTGCTCGCGGTGTGCGAAGACCACACAGTCGACGACCGGCAGCCCGCCACCACGCTGGTGGCGGTCGACCTCGCCTCGGGCGAGCGCACGCTGCTGGTCGGCGGGCGCGACTTCGTCAGCGACCCGCGACTTGACGCGGCCGGCCGGCGGCTGTGCTGGCTCGCCTGGGACCTGCCGGACATGCCGTGGGATGCCACCGAGCTGTGGGTGGCCGACCTCGACGACGGCGGGCTGCCCCGAGAGCCGGTTCTCGTCGCCGGCGGACGCGGGGAGTCGGTGGTGAGCCCCCGCTGGGCCCCGGACGGGTCGCTCGTGCTCGTGTCGGATCGCAGCGGCTGGTGGAACCCGTACCGGTGGACGCCGGGGACCGACGCCCTCGAGCCGCTCGCGCCGCTCGAGGTCGAGTTCGCGGGCCCGCAGTGGGTGTTCGGCCTGCGCACGACGGCCCCGCTCGCCGACGGCTCGGTGCTGGCCATCGGGCGCTCCCTGGGCCGCGACACGCTGTACCGGCTCCGGGCCGGGTCCGAGCCGGTCGGCTTCGACCTGCCGGCCACCGACCTGGAGTACCTGAGCGTCGAGGACGGCCGGGCGGTCGTGCTGGCTCACGCCCCGACCGAGCCGTCGGTGGTGCTCGGCCTCGACCTGGCCACGGGTGCCCACGAGCAGCGGTACGCCGCCTCGTCGCTGGAACTCGACCGCCGCTACCTGTCGGTGCCGCGGCACGTCGCGTTCCCCACGGCCGAGGGGCGCACGGCCTTCGCCTACTACTACCCGCCGACGAACCCCGATGCCGCGTCTCCCGAGGGCGATTCTCCGCCGCTGCTTGTGCTCTCGCACGGCGGGCCCACCTCGTCGGCCGACACCCGACTGCTGCTGCGCCACCAGTTCTTCACCTCGCGCGGCTTCGCGGTGGTCGACGTCGACTACGGCGGAGCACCGGGTACGGCCGCGAGTACCGCGAGCGCCTGAATGGTCGGTGGGGCGAGGTCGACCTCGACGACTGCACGCATGTCGCGCTCTGGCTCGCCGCGCAAGGACTCGCCGACCCCGCGCGGATCGTGATCCGCGGCGGCAGCGCCGGCGGATACACCACCTTGTGCGCGCTGGCATTCCGCGACGCGTTCGCGGCAGGCGCGAGCTACTTCGGGGTGGGCGACCTCGAGGGCCTCGCCCGCGACACCCACAAGTTCGAATCGCGGTACCTCGACCGCCTCGTCGCGCCGTACCCCGAGGGCATCGACGTGTACCGTGCCCGTTCGCCGCTGCTCCACGCCGATGGCATCCGCGCGCCGCTGCTCGTCCTGCAGGGCACGGAGGACCGCGTGGTACCGCAGGCTCAGGCCGACGACATCGTCTCCGCGCTCTCGCGCAACGGCGTGCCGCACGCGTACCTGCTGTTCGAGGGGGAAGGGCACGGATTCCGTGACGCGACGAACCAGCGCCGCGCCTTGGAGGCCGAGCTGTCGTTCTACGCCCAGGTGCTCGGGTTCGAGCTCGCCGACCCCGTCGACCCTGTTCTCGTGGTCGGGCTCGCCGCCCGGAGCACCTAGCGCTCGCCGCCGGGCTTCCAGAGCACGTCGCCCGGCGGCGTGCCGTCCGCACCGGGAGTGGTGTTGGCGACGCGCGACAGGATGAACAGCAGGTCGGACAATCGGTTCAGGTACGTCGCCGTCAGCGGTTCATGCGATGTCTCGGTGAGCCTCGAGGGCCGCCCAGGTCGAGCGCTCGGCCCGGCGTGACCACCGTGCGGGCCACGTGCAGCAGCGCGGAGCCGGCAGTGCCGCCGGGCAGGATGAACGACGCGCAGCGGGTCGAGGTCGCTCGTTGTACTCGTCGCAGCCCGCCTCGAGGCGCGTCGACGTAGGCCGCGGTCGACCCGCAGCGGCGGGTACTTCGGGTTCGGCCACGACGGGCGTGCACAGGTCCGCGCCGACGTCGAACAGGTCGTTCTGGATGCGCAGCAGCAGGACGCGCGATGCCGTCGGGCAGGTCGCCCAGGGCGAGCGCGACGCCGAGGGCGGAGTTGGCCTCGTCGGCGTCGGCGTACGCGACCAGGCGCAGGTCGTTCTTGCCGTACCCGCGAGATGTCGCCGAGCGCGGTCGTGCCGTCGTCGCCGGTCCGGGTGTAGATGCGCGTGAGGTTGACCATCGACCCAGCGTACGGGGCCGAGGGGCGCACCCGGCCCGACGGCCTACCATCGGGGTGTGGAGGCATTCCGGGTGGTCGGGGGCGCGCGGCTGCTGGGCGAGGTGCGGGTCACCGGGGCCAAGAACAGCGTGCTCAAGCTGATGGCGGCGGCGCTGCTGGCCGAGGGCGACCACGACGCTGCGCGAGGTGCCCGACATCCTCGACGTGTCGTCCATGGCCGAGCTGCTCAGGCGGCTGGGCTGCGAGGTCGAGCACGACCGCGCGGCGCGTACGCGTGACGCATCACCGTGCCCGAGCGGCCCTCGTTCCGAGGCCGACTACGACCTCGTCCGCCGACTGCGCGCCTCGATCAACGTGCTCGGCCCGCTGCTCGCCCGCTGCGGCGAGGCCGACGTCGCCCTCCCGGGCGGCGACAACATCGGCAGCCGCGGGCTCGACATGCACGTGGCCGGGCTCGAGAAGCTGGGCGCCGACGATCGCGGTCCGAGCACGGGTACCTCATCGCGACCCGCGAGGGACGCCTGCAGGGCGCGTCGATCTGGCTCGACTTCCCGAGCGTCGGTGCCACCGAGAACCTCCTCACGGCCGCCGTGCTCGCCGAGGGCACCACCGTCATCGACAACGCAGCGCGCGAGCCCGAGATCGTCGACATCTGCCGAGATGCTCGTCGAGATGGGCGCGCAGATCGACGGCATCGGCAGCGCCACGCTCGAGGTCACCGGGGTCGAGTCGCTTCAGCCCGTCGACCACACCACCGTGCCCGACCGTGTCGTCGCCGGCACCTGGGCGGTGGCCGCCGTGCTGACCCGAGGCGACATCACCGTGCGGAACGCGCGCGCGGCGCACCTGCGAGATCGCGCTGGACAAGCTCGTGCAGGCAGGGGCTCGCGTCGAAGGAGCTCGACGACGGCTTCCGCGTGGTGTGCGACGACCGGCCGCGCGCGGTCGACGTGGTGACCCTGCCGTACCCGGGCTTTCCCACCGACCTGCAGCCGCAGTTCATCGCGCTGAACTCGATCGCCGACGGCGTCGCGATGGTCACGGAGAACCTCTTCGAGGCGCGTTTCCGCTTCGTCAACGAGATGGTGCGGCTCGGCGCCGACGTGCGCACCGACGGCCACCACGCGATGGTGCGCGGCCGCGAGAGCCTCTCGGGCGCCCCGGTGGAAGCGGCCGACATCCGCGCGGGCGCCGGGCTCGTGCTCGCCGGGCTCGTCGCCGAAGGGGTGACCACGGTCTACGAGCCGCACCACATTGACCGCGGGTACGAGGGTTTCCTCGGCGACCTCACCCGGCTTGGCGCTGACGTCTCCCGGGTCGAGGTGGCCTGAGCAGCACGGCAGGCCCCGGCTAGGCTTCCCGGGCAGGGTGTCGACTCCCGGAGGAGAAGCCATGGCAGGTCGGGTCGCGGTCATCGGTGCGGGTCTCATGGGATCGGGCATCGCCCAGGTGTCGGCCGTCGCCGGGTGGGACGTCGTCATGCGCGACGTCACCGACGAGGCGCTCGCCCGAGGGCGGAGCGCGATCGAGGCGTCGCTCGCCCGGTTCGCGGCCAAGGGCACGCTGTCGGACGACGACGTGCACGTCGCCCTCGGCCGCATCGCCACGACGACCGACCTCGACACGGCCGCCGAGGCGGACATCGTCGTCGAGGCCGTGTTCGAGGACTTGGAGACCAAGGCCGAGATCTTCGGCACGCTCGACCGGCTGTGCACGCGCGACGGCGTGGTGCTGGCCTCGAACACCTCGGCGATCCCGATCACGACGATCGCCGCGGTCACGGAGCACCCCGAGCGCGTCGTGGGCACCCACTTCTTCTCGCCGGTGCCGATGATGAAGCTCTGCGAGCTCGTGCGCGGCTACAAGACCTCGGACGCGACGCTGGCCGCGGCCCGCGCCTTCGCCGAGGGAGTGGGCAAGACCTGCATCGTGGTCGAGCGCGACGTCGCCGGCTTCGTCACCACCAGGCTCATCTCCGCGCTGACGATGGAGGCCGTGGCGCTGCTCGAGTCGGGCGTGGCCTCTGCCGAGGACATCGACACCGCGTGCCGGCTCGGCTTCGGCCACGCGATGGGCCCGCTGCAGACTGCCGACCTCACCGGCGTCGACATCATGCTCAACGCCACGAGCAACGTGTACCGCGACACCCAGGACGAGAAGTTCGCCGCGCCGGAGCTCCTGCGCCGGATGGTGGTGGCGGGCGACCTGGGGCGCAAGACCGGCCGGGGCTTCTACGACCACGGCTGAAGCGGGCGGCGCGGTGGGTTCGGGCCGAGCCGTACCTACTGTCCAGTAACATCGCCGTGAGGCACTGTCCCCTGAGCACGGAGGCGTCATGTCCGAGTCCGCAGACCCGGCCCCCCGGGTCAAGGACAAGCCCTGGCTGATGCGGACGTACGCCGGGCACTCGTCGGCCAGGGAGTCGAACGCGCTTGTTCCGCCGCAACCTGGGCAAGGGGCAGACGGGGTTGTCGGTGGCGTTCGACCTGCCGACGCAGACCGGCTACGACCCGGACGACCCGCTGGCGCGCGGCGAGGTGGGCAAGGTGGGGGTGCCGGTGGTGCACCTGGGGGACATGCGGGCGCTGTTCGAGGGGATCCCGCTGGGGTCGATGAACACGTCGATGACGATCAACGCCACCGCGATGTGGATGCTGGCCCTGTACGTGGCTGCCGCCGAGGAGCAGGGCGCCGGGCCCGAGGTGCTGGCGGGCACGACGCAGAACGACATCATCAAGGAGTACCTGTCCCGGGGGACGTACGTGTTCCCGCCGGGGCCGTCGCTGCGGCTGATCACCGACATGGTCGCGTACACGGTGTCGCAGATCCCCAAGTGGAACCCGACGAACATCTGCTCGTACCACCTGCAGGAGGCGGGCGCGACTCCGGTGCAGGAGCTCGCGTACGCGATGTGCACCGCCATCGCGGTCCTGGACGCGGTGCGCGACTCCGGGCAGGTCCCGCCCGAGCGGTTCGCCGAGGTGGTCGCGCGGATCTCCTTCTTCGTCAACGCCGGGGTGCGGTTCGTCGAAGAGATGTGCAAGATGCGCGCGTTCGTCCAGCTGTGGGACGAGATCACCCGCGACCGGTACGGCGTCACCGATGCCAAGGCGCGCCGGTTCCGTTACGGGGTGCAGGTGAACTCGCTGGGCCTGACCGAGGCGCAGCCGGAGAACAACGTGCAGCGCATCGTGCTGGAGATGCTCGCGGTCACCCTGTCCAAGGACGCGCGGGCCCGGGCCGTGCAGCTGCCGGCCTGGAACGAGGCGCTGGGGCTGCCGCGGCCGTGGGACCAGCAGTGGTCGCTGCGGATCCAGCAGGTCCTGGCCTTCGAGTCCGACCTGCTCGAGCACGAGGACCTGTTCGACGGGTCGGTCGTGGTGGACGCGAAGGTCGCCGAGCTGGTGGCCGCGGCCCGCGCGGAGATCGACCAGGTGCAGGCGATGGGCGGGGCGGTCGCCGCGGTGGAGTCCGGGTACATGAAGTCCGCGCTGGTGGCCTCGCACGCCGCCCGCCGGGCCCGGGTCGAGTCCGGCCAGGACGTCGTCGTCGGGGTCAACCGGTTCGACACCACCGAGCCCAACCCGCTGACCGCCGACCTGGACACCGCCATCCAGACCGTCGACCCGGCCGCGGAGGCAGAGGCGGTGGCCGCGGTGCAGGCCTGGCGTGCGGCGCGCGACCCGGGCGCGGTCGACGCCGCGCTGGCCGAGCTTCGCCGCGCTGCGGGCACCGACGAGAACCTCATGCCGGCCACGATTGCTTGCGCCCGCGCCGGGGTGACCACAGGGGAGTGGGCCTGGGCGCTGCGCGGGGTTTTCGGCGAGTACCGCGCCCCCACCGGCGTGGCTGGCGTGCTGGGCGTCGGCCGAGGCAGGCGAGGCGCTGCAGCGGTCCGCACCAGGGTGCGGTCCACCGGTGCCGAGCTCGGCGGGCGGCTGCGGTTCCTGGTCGGCAAGCCCGGCCTGGACGGGCACTCCAACGGCGCCGAGCAGATCGCCGTGCGGGCCCGCGACGCCGGCTTCGAGGTCGTCTACCAGGGCATCCGCCTGACCCCTGCGCAGATCGTCGCCGCCGCGGTCGAGGAAGACGTGCACGTCGTGGGCCTGTCGATCCTGTCCGGCTCGCACCTGCAGCTCGTCCCCGAGGTCGTGCACGGCCTGCGCGCAGCAGGCCTGACCGACGTCCCCGTCGTGGTCGGAGGCATCATCCCCGAGGCCGACGAGCACACCCTGCTCGCCGCCGGTGTCGCGGCCGTGTTCACCCCCAAGGACTACGACGCCACGGCGATCATGGACCGCGTCGTCGACACCATCCGGATCGCGCACCACCTGCCCGTCCCGGCGGCCTGACCCGTGGCCACCCGGGTCCTGGTGATGCGGCACGGCCAGAGCGAGGGGAACGTGCGCCGCATCTGGACGAGCTCCCGCACCGGCTACCCGCTCACCGACCTCGGGCGTTCGCAGGCCCGGGCCGCGGCGCGGCCGCTGCTGGGCGAGGGCGTCGCGGTCGTGTACCACTCCGCGCTGGTCCGGGCCCGGCAGACCGCCGAGGAGGCCGCGGACGTGCTCGGCCTGGGCACCCGCGAGCTGCCCGGCGTCCAGGAGCTGCACGTCGGCGTCCACGAGGAGAAGCACGACGACGAGGTGGCCCCGATCGCCCTCGACGTGTTCGGCCGCTGGCTGCACGACGAGGACCTCGACCACGGCTTCGAGGGCGGCGAGACCGGCCGCGAGGTAGCCGACCGGGTGGCGGCCGCCCTCGCATCCGTCGCCGACGCACACCCCGGCGGCACGGCGCTCGTGGTGTCGCACGGCGGGGCGATGGCCATCGGCATCACCGCCCTCTCGGACGACGTGACCCCGCGGTTCGCCAACGAGCACCTGCTCGCGAACGCGCAGGTGGTCGACCTCGTCCGCGACGACGGGGGCCGGTGGCGCTGCCTGTCCTGGGCGGGCCTTTCGCCGGCCTAGCTCCGGGTGCCCGCGTCGTCAACACCTGACCCGTCAGAGTCTGCGGCGTCAACTTCCAGGGGCGGGCAGGATGCCGCGCTCCATCGCGACGGTCACCGCCGCTGTGCGGTCGGAGACCCCGAGCTTGTCGAAGACGTGCAGCAGGTGCGTCTTGACCGTGGCCTCGCCGATGAACAGGTGCTGGGCGATTTCGCCGTTGCTGAGCCCCTGGGCGACCAGCACGAGGACGTCGGTCTCCCGTGCCGTGAGCTGCTCCCCACCGCGCACCTGGCGCATCAACTTGGCGGCCAGCGGGGCCGCGAGCACGGTCTCGCCCCGGGCGGCGGCGCGCACCGCGGCGACGAGCTCCTCGCGCGGCACGTCCTTGAGCAGGTAGCCGGTGGCGCCGGCCTCCACGGCGCGCAGGATGTCGTGGTCGGTGTCGTACGTCGTGAGCACCAGCACCCGCGGGCCGCCGGCGGCCACGATCTGGGCGGTGGCCGTCGCCCCGTCGAGCGCCGGCATCCGCAGGTCCATGAGCACGACGTCGGGCAGGAGCGCAAGCGCGCGCGCCACGCCCTCGCGACCGTCGGGGGCCTCGCCCGACCACCTCGATGTCGTCCTCGCTGCCGAGCAGGCCCGACAGCCCGGAGCGCACGACCGGATGGTCGTCGACGATCAGCACGCGGATCATGGCACCCTCACGCGCACCCGGGTGCCCTGGCCTGGCGCTGAGTCGACCGCGGCGATGCCCCCGACGTCGGCCGCTCGGGTGGCCAGGCCATCGAGGCCGTACCCCGCGCGCGGCGCGGACGGGTCGAACCCGCGGCCGTCGTCCTGCACGGTCACGGTGGCGCCGTCGTCGTCGTACGCCAGCACGACGTCGACGCGCGCGGCCCCGGCGTGGCGGCGCGCGTTGGCGAGGGACTCCTGGGTGGCGCGCAGCGCGGCCACCTCGCTCTGCGGGGCCAGGGGCCGAGGCTCGCCGCTGACCTCGAAGCCCACCGGTGTTCCGGTCTCGGCCTCGTAGCGTGCGGCCAGTCGGGCGAGCGCGTCCGGGAGCGCGTCCGACGCCAGGGGCGGCGGAGACAGAGCCCCGACGAGCGCGCGGGCCTCGGCCAGGTTCTCCCGGGCGGTCGACTGGATCTCCCCGAATCGTCGGACCGCCTCGGCCGAGCCGTGCTTGGCGGCGGCGACCTCCCCGGCCTGGGCCAGCATGACGATACTGGTGAAGCCCTGGGCGAGCGTGTCGTGGATGTCGCGGGCGAGGCGCTCGCGCTCCTCGACGGCGCCGGCGCTGCGCTCGGCGGCCGCAAGCTCGGCGCGGGTGGCGTGCAGCTGGTCGAGCAGCTCCTTGCGGGCCCGGCTCTCCCGCACGATGCCGTCGATGAAGAGCCCGATGACCAGGGCGAACACGAGGTTGCCCACCGCGCCCAGCCCGTGCCAGCCCCACGCCTCTCTCGTCCAGCCGTCGTTGGCCACCAGGACGAGGGAGAAGGCGCCGGTGAGCACCGCAGTGGCAAGGATGGCACCCCGGCGCGGGAGCAGCACGAACCCCTGGGGGTACAGGGCGAAGAGCAGCACGAGGGCCGTCGGGTCCTGCCACTCGAGCACCAGGAGGCAGACATAGGCGATCGCGAGGTAGGCCACGGAGAACCGCATGTCGCCGCCGCGGATGGCCCGCAGGGCGAAACCGACGTACGCGGCGACGAGGACCGCGAGCACCACCAGAGCGACGGCGCCGTGGCCGTCGGCCACCAGGAGCGCGGCGGTCGCGGCCACCATCGCCGCGAACAGCAGGTGCCACCCGACCAGCGTGCGCTCGGCGAAGTCCCGGCCGTCATCGACGACGCGGAGGCCGTCCCTGGCCGCGGTGCTGCTCACGTCCTTACCCCTGCCCCCGCTTGTTCCAGCGGAAGAACGCCAGGCTCAGCACCAGGCCGCCGACGCACCATGCGGCCAGCACCGCGGCGCACATCCCGAGCTCCCACGACCCGGCCACCTCGAGGGAGGCCGCCGAGTCGGGGAGGAACACGCTGCGCATCGCCTGGGTGAGCCACTTGAGGGGGAAGAAGGAGGCGAACACCTGCATCCACTGCGGCAGCTGCGAGAACACGAAGAACACGCCCGACGTGAACTGCAGGACGAGCACGATCGGGGAGACCACGGCGGAGGCGCCCTTGCCATTCTTGGGCACGACCGAGAAGGCGATGCCTAGCAGCGTGCAGGAGACCAGGCCGAGCACGCTGGCCCACAAGAAGGTGAACCACTTCGTTGCCGTGTCGGGAAGCACGAGGTGGTAGAAGAGCCTGCCGACGATGATCAGCAGGGTCACCTGGGCCACGTAGGCCACGAAGACCAGGCCGATCTTGCCGATGAAGTAGGAGACCTTCGGCATCGGCGTGCCCTGGATCCGCTTGAGCGTGCCGTCGTCGCGCTCCATCGGGATGGCGATCGCGAGGTTCTGGAACGACGTGTACAGCACGCCGGACGCGATCATGCCCGCGACGAAGTACTGCGCGAACGTGATGCCGGGACCGAGGTCCTGGCTGCCGAACACCGAGCCGAAGATCACCAGCAGCAGCACGGGCAGCATGAAGTTCCAGACCGCCGAGTTGCGGTCGCGGAAGAACGTCTTGAGCTCGATGCGCACCCGGCGCAGGCCCAGGGGAAGCGCGCCAGGGGGCGCGGTCGAGGGGAGGGGTGCGGGGGTGGTCGCGGTGGTCATGCGTGGTCCTCGGTGTCGTGGCCGATGAGGCTCAGGTAGATGTCCTCCAGGCTCGGGCGGTGCACGGCCAGGGAGGGCACCTCGCCGCCGAGCCGCTCGGAGAGCTCGCGCACGAGCCGGGTGGGCTCGTGCGTCTCCGCGACGCGCAGGTCGTCGCCCTCGCGCCACCTGACCGCGGCCAACGACTCGTCCCGCCCACCGAGGCGACCGGGCACGTCGCACGCGATGACCCGGCCGCGGGCGATCACCGCCACGCGGTCGGCCAGCACCTCGGCCTCGTCGAGGTAGTGCGTGGTGAGCATGATCGTGGTGCCCTCACCGCGCAGCTCCCGGATGAGGTCCCAGAACTCGCGGCGCGCCTCCGGGTCGAAGCCCGTCGTCGGCTCGTCCAGGAAGAGCAGCTCGGGCCGCCCGACGATGCCTAGGGCCACGTCGAGGCGGCGGCGCTGGCCGCCGGAGAGGTCCGACCCACGGGTCTTGCGCTTCTCGGCCAGGCCGACGGCCTCGATCACTTCGTCCACGTCGCGAGGGTCGGGGTAGTAGCCGGCGAAGTGGCGCACGGACTCGTCGACGCTGAGGTCCCCGAGGTCAGAGGCGCTCTGCAGCACGATGCCGATACGGCTGCGCCACATGGGGTCGGCGTGGGCCGGGTCCGTGCCGAGCACGTCGACCTCACCGGCGTCGCGATGACGGTAGCCCTCGAGGATCTCGGTGGTGGTGGTCTTGCCAGCGCCGTTGGGTCCGAGCAGGGCGAGCACCTCGCCGCGCACCACGTCGAGGTCGACCCCGTCGCAGGCGTGCGTGGTGCCGTACGTCCGGCGGATCCCACGGGCCCGGACGGCAAGGTCGGCCCCCTCCGGGACGGGCATCACCAGCGGGGTGGTCTCGGTCGTCGTCATGCCCCCAGCCTGCCCGATGCGCCCCGTCCCCGGCACCGATCGCCCGACGGCTTTCCGCCTCCACCTCCCGGTGGACCCCGGTGATGCAGCTAGAAGAGGCGGGAGTCGGGGTCGTCGACGCCGCGGAGGGCGTCGTAGTCCAGGATCAGGCACCGGATCCCGCGGTCCTCGGCCAGCGTGCGCGCCTGGGGCTTGATCTCCTGGGCGGCGAACACGCCGGCCACCGGGGCGAGCAGGGGGTCGCGGTTGAGCAGCTCGAGGTAGCGGGTGAGCTGCTCGACGCCGTCGATCTCGCCGCGGCGCTTGATCTCGACGGCCACGGCTCTGCCGCCGCCGTCGCGGCACATCAGGTCGACCGGCCCGATCGGCGTGGGGAACTCGCGGCGCACCAGCCGGTATCCAGGGCCCAGCACGCCTACCTGCTCGGCCAGCAGCACCTGCAGGTGGGCCTCTACCCCGTCCTTGACGAGCCCCGGGTCGACCCCGAGCTCGTGCTGGGTGTCGTGCAGCACTTCGTGCACCCGCACGACGAGCGTCTCGCCGGCCCTGTTGGTGACCGTCCAGACCCCTCCGCCGTCCTCGTGCCCTGCCTCGACGAGGGAGCACGGCGGGCTCATCCAGTTCAGGGGCTTGTACGAGCCCCCGTCCGAGTGGACCAGGACGGACCCGTCGGCCTTCACCACGAGGAGCCTGGTGGCCTCGGGCAGGTGCGCCGTCAGACGCCCGACGTAGTCGACCGAGCAGCGGGCGATCACCAGGCGCATGGCCCCGGACGCTATACCGGCCGAGGGCCGGGGCGCCGCCGGGCCCGCCCCGGCCGCCTGGGACACTCGGAGGAACGGCAGGATCACGGTCGGCACGAGGGAGCGGTCAATGGCACGCGAGATCACCAGGGTCGGGGTCGTCGGGCTCGGCACCATGGGAGCAGGCATCGTCGAGGTGTTCGCCCGGAGCGGCTTCGAGGTCATCGGCGTCGAGGCCGAGACCACCGCACTCGAGCGTGGTGCCGACCACGTGGCTGGCTCTACGGCCCGCGCCGTGGCGCGCGGGAAGCTCACCGGCGAGGAGCGCAACGACATCCTCGGGCGCATCACCTTCACCACCGAGCTCGACGACCTGGCCGACCGCGACCTCATCATCGAGGCCGTGCCCGAGAGCCTCGACCTCAAGCGCGGCATCTTCGAGTCCCTCGACAAGATCGTCGGACCCGACGCCATCCTTGCCAGCAACACGTCGTCGCTGTCGGTGACCGACATCGCGGTGGCCACCGCGCGCCCCGCGCAGGTGGTCGGCATGCACTTCTTCAACCCGGCGCCCGTGCTCAAGTTCGTGGAGGTCGTGCGCACCGTCGTCACCGACCCCGACGTCGTCGACGACGCGAAGCTGGTGGCCGAGCGGCTCGGCAAGCTGCCCGTCGTCGTGGAGGACAAGGCGGGCTTCATCGCCAATGCGCTGCTGTTCGGCTACCTCAACCATGCGGTGTCGATGTTCGAGCAGAAGTACGCCACCCGCGAGGACATCGACGCCGCCATGAGGTTCGGTTGCGGCTACCCGATGGGTCCGCTCGCGCTGCTCGACCTGATCGGCCTCGACACCGCGTACGAGATCCTCGACACCATGTACAAGCAGGGCCGCGACCGCCTGCACGCGCCGAGCCCGATCCTCAAGCAGATGGTCACCGCGGGCCACCGCGGTCGCAAGACGGGCCGTGGCTTCTACACCTACGAGGGTCCGCAGTCCCCGGTGGTCGTTCCCGACCACCTCACCCCGTCGGAGTCGCGGGAGCTCGCCGGTGCCTCGCCGCGCCCCGTGCGCACGGTGGGCGTGGCGGGATCGGGCACGATGGCCACCGGCATCATCGAGGTGTTCGCCAAGGCCGGCTACGACGTCGTGTACGTGACGCGCGGCGACGAGCGGTCGGCGAAGGTGCGTGCGAGCATCGAGCGGTCGATGGACAAGGCCGTGCTGCGCGGCAAGCTCGAGCAGGCCGATCGCGACGCCGCCCTCGCGCGCATCACCGGCAGCACGAGGTTCGACGACCTGTCGGACTGCGACCTCGTCGTCGAGGCGGTCGTCGAGGAGCTGTCGGTCAAGACCGCCCTTTTCGAGACCCTCGACGAGGTGTGCCGCCCCGGCGCGGTGCTCGCCACCACCACGTCGTCGCTGCCCGTCGTCGAGTTGGCGGCGGTCACCAAGCGTCCCCGCGACGTGGTCGGCCTGCACTTCTTCAACCCCGCGCAGGTGATGAAGCTCGTCGAGGTGGTGGGCACTGTCGCCACGGCAGAGGACGTCGTCGCCACGGCCAAGCACGTGTGCCTCGAGCTCGGGAAGCACCCCGTGGTGTGCGGCGACCGGGCCGGGTTCATCGTCAACGCCCTGCTGTTCCCCTACCTGAACGACGCGGCGAAGATGCTCGAGGCGAACTACGCCACCGCGGAGGACATCGACACCGCAATGAAGACCGGCTGCGGCCTGCCGATGGGACCGTTCGAGCTGCTCGACGTGGTGGGCCTCGATGTCACCCTGGCGATCCAGTCGACCCTCTACCGCGAGTTCCGCGAGCCCGGGTTCGCGCCGTCGCCTCGGCTCGAGCACCTCGTGACGGCGGGCTACCTCGGTCGCAAGACCGGCCGCGGCTTCCGCTCGTACGCCTGACCCGGCCGGTCCGTGGGTCGCAAGCACCGCCGCCGCCCCGACCCGCAGCGGGGTCCGGGGCCCTCGGACGTCCAGGAGGTCGAGGAGCACCCCGACGGCGACTGGGTCGTGCGCCGCGTCACCGGCGCGGCCTCGACCAAGGCCTACCGGTGCCCGGGCTGCGACCAGGAGATCCGCCCCGCGACGCCGCACGTCGTGGCCTGGCCGTCCGAGGAGGGCGACGGCCGGCTGGACGACCGTCGTCACTGGCACACGCCCTGCTGGACCGCCCGCGACCGGCGCGGCCCCACGCGCCGATGATCAACGTGCCGGTGCGAGGATCCTGGCGATGAGCCCCACCGAGATCGTCGCGAACAGCGTGCTGCCCGCACGCCGCGAGCCGCTTGCGCTCACGACCGCCGACGGGCTCCGGCTCGTCGGCGAGCTGGCCCTTCCGCTCGACGCCGAGCCGGCCGCGACGATGGTGTGCCTGCACCCCTTGCCGACGCACGGCGGCATGATGGACAGCCACGTGTTCCGCAAGGCCGCCTGGCGGCTGCCGGCCCTGGCCGCGATCGCCGTCCTGCGGTTCAACACCCGCGGCACGAAGAGCGGGGCCGGGACCAGCGAGGGCGCCTTCGACGAGGGCGGCGCCGAGGGGCTCGACCTTCGTGCGGCCGTCGACGAGGCGGTGCGCCGAGGGCTGCCCGACCCGTGGCTCGTCGGCTGGTCGTTCGGCACCGACGTGGTGCTCAGGCACGGCGACCGCGACCCGGTGCAGGGCGCCGTCCTGCTCTCGCCGCCGCTGCGGTTCGCCACCGACGACGACCTCGACACGTGGGCGGCGTCCGGGCGCCGGCTCGCCGCCATCGTCCCCGAGCTGGACGACTACCTGCGCCCGGACGAGGCGCGACGCCGGTTCGCCCGGGTGCCCCAGGCCGAGGTCGTGGGAGTCGACGGTGCCAAGCACCTGTGGGTGGGAGAGTCTGCGGTACGCCGGGTGCTGGACGAGATCGCCGGGCGGCTCGTGCCGGGGTCGGCGCCGCTACCCCGGTCGTACGACGGTCCGACGGAGAGGTGGAACGACCTGTGAGCGGGAACCAGCTGGAGGGGCGCCGCGCCCTCGTCACCGGAGCCTCGCGCGGCATCGGCCGCGCCATGGCGGTGGCGTTCGCCGCAGAGGGCGCCGACGTGGCGCTCCTCGCGCGGGACGCCGAGAAGCTTGCCGAGGTGGCCGCGGCGGTGCAGGCACACGGCCGGCGCGCCGCGGTGCTGCCGTGCGACGTCACGGACGCGGAGGCCGTGGGGGCTGCCGTGGCCCAGGCCTACGAGACCCTCGGCGGTCTCGACGTGCTGGTGAACAACGCCGGCGGCAACACGTTCTCGATGCCGCTGAACGGCATGCGGTTCTCCGGCTGGCAGAAGACGTTCCAGCTCAACCTCGAGTCAGTGGTGCACGTCACGCAGGCCGTGCTGCCCGCGATGCTCGAGCAGCGGTCGGGGAGCATCATCAACGTCTCGTCCGTGGCCGGCCTGCGCGGCGCCCCGCTGATGTCGCACTACGGCGCCGCGAAAGCGGCCCTCCTGTCGCTGACCGAGTCGCTGTCCGTCGAGACCGCGTGGGCGGGGGTGCGGGTGAACGCCCTGGTGCCGGGATGGATCGAGACCGAGCTCACCGACTTCCTGCGGGTGAACGAGCAGTCCGAGCAGGGCGCGCTGGCGCGGGTGCCGATGGCCCGTTGGGGACGCGCCGAGGAGATCGCAGCGCCCGCGGTGTTCCTCGCGTCCGACGCGTCGTCGTTCATGACGGGGCAGGCGCTCGTCGTCGACGGCGGCCTGTCGGCGATGCCGTAGCCTCGCGTGGCTCCCACCGTCGTGCTGCTGCACGCCTTCCCCCTGGACAAGCGGCTCTGGGACGGCGTGGTCGACGCCGTGGCCGACGCGGACTGGGACGTCGTCGTGCCGGACCTGCGCGGGTTCGGCGAGAGCCGCTATGGCGAGGACGGCCCGGACGACGAGCCCGACCTCGGGCTCGTCGCGCACGACGTGCTCGCCGTGCTCGACAGGGTGGGGGTTCAGTCGGCTGCCGTGGTCGGCCTGTCGATGGGCGGGTACGTGGCGATGGAGCTGCTTCGACGGGCGCCCCGGCGGGTGGCGGCGCTCGGACTGCTCGACACGAAGGCCACGGCCGACGCCGTCGAGGCCCGCGAGAACCGGCTGCGGGTCGCCGAGCAGGTGCTCGCCGCCGGAAGCACCGAGGTGCTCGCCCGCGCGATGGTGCCCGCCCTGCTCGGCGCGACGACTCTCGCCACGCGTCCGGAGGTCGTCGAGCAGGTGCGCGGCTGGGTCGAGCAGGCCGACCCGGCGGGCGTGGCCTGGGCACAGCGCGCGATGGCGGCCCGGCCCGACTCGCTGGACGACCTGCGCGCTTACCGAGGGCCCGCGCTCGTGCTCTGGGGGGCGGAGGACACCGTGAGCCCGAGGCCCGAGCAGGACCTCATGCTCGCCGCCCTGCGCGACGGCCGCGCGGTCGAGGTGCGCGACGCCGGCCACCTCACCGCCGTGGAGGATCCAGGTGCCGTGGTCGAAGCCCTCGTCCGGTTCCTCGGCGACGCGCGGCGCGCCGTCGTCGCCGACTAACGCCGGGGAGGACCGCGTCGAACTAGTCGACGCGGGGGCACCCTGACGCGGGTTAGGTGTTGCGGAAGCGGTTGATCTCGTCGAGGTGCTGGGCGCGCAGGTCGCCGTCGAGCACGCCGAGGCCCTCGCCGGGGGAGAGGCACAGCACGCCGACCTTGCCCTGGTGCAGGTTGCGGTGCACCTCGTACGCGGCCTGGCCGGTCTGCTCGAGCGGGAACGCCTTGGACAGCGTCGGGTGCAGCTTGCCGCGCTGGATCAGCCGGTTGGCCTCCCACGCCTCGCGGTAGTTCGCGAAGTGCGACCCGACAATGCGCTTGAGGTTCATCCAGAAGTAGCGGTTGTCGTACTCGTGCATGTAGCCGGACGTCGAGGCGCAGGTGACGATCGTGCCGCCCTTGCGCGCCACGTACACGCTGGCGCCGAACGTCTCGCGGCCCGGGTGCTCGAAGACGATGTCGACGTCGTCGCCGCCGGTGAGCTCGCGGATCTTCTTGCCGAGACGCTGCCACTCCTTGGGGTCCTGGGTGTGCTCGTCCTTCCAGAAGCGGTAGCCCTCGGCGTTGCGGTCGATGATGAGCTCGGCGCCCATGGCACGGCACAGGTCGGCTTTCTCCGGGCTCGACACCACGCAGATCGGGGTGGCACCGCCGTTGAGGGCCATCTGGGTGGCGTAGGAACCCAGGCCGCCGGAGGCGCCCCAGACCAGGACGAGGTCGCCCTGCTTCATCCCTGCGCCGTTGTGCGAGACGAGCTGCCGGTACGCCGTAGAGTTCACCAGGCCGGGAGAGGCGGCCTCTTCCCAGGTGAGGTGCTCGGGCTTGTGCAGCAGCTGGTTCGCCTTGACGATGGCCAGCTCGGCGAGGCCGCCGAAGTTCGTCTCAAACCCCCAGATGCGCTGCTCGGGGTCGAGCATCGTGTCGTTGTGACCCATCGGGCTCTCGAGCTCGACCGACAGGCAGTGCGCCACGACGCGCTCGCCGGCCTTCCAGGTGTGGACACCGGGCCCCACCCGCAGCACGACGCCGGACAGGTCCGAGCCGATGACGTGGTACGGCAGGTCGTGCCGCTTGGCGAACGGGTTCGTCCGGCCGTAGCGCTCCAGGAAGCCGAAGGTGCTCACCGGCTCGAAGATGCTCGACCACACGGTGTTGTAGTTGATCGAGCTGGCCATGACGGCGATGAGCGCCTCGCCCGGCGCGAGCTCGGGGAGGGGCACCTCGTCGAGGTGCAGTGATGCGCGGGGGTCCTTGTCCCGCGAGGGCATTCCGGCGAACATCTCCTGCTCGTCCTTGTGCACCGTGATCGCCCGGTACGACTCGGGCACTGCCAGCGCCGCGAAGTCCTCCGCTGCGGTGTCGTCGGCCAGGATGGCTTCGAGGATCTGCTGCACGGTCGCCTCCGTGTGGTGAGCGCTTCTCCGCCAACTTACCGGCGGTCGACTTCGTGTGTGCCCGGGGGTCGCTGCTGCGCGGCTAGTGCCGGGACGCCCACCAGGCCGTGGCCAGCAGGCCGCCCGCCACCAGCCCGGCCACCAGCGCGAGCAGGACGATCTTCTTCACGACGCCGACGACCAGGAAGGCCACGGACGCCGCGAGCGCAGCCCACTTCCAGGCCGGGGGCAGGCCGTCCCACCACTGCTGCAGGCCGGACGTGGAGGCGGCCAACAGCGCGGTCCTCATCGGTGGCCGCCCCCCGGCGCGGCCTCGACGAGCTCGACGAGCACGCCACCGGCGTCCTTGGGGTGCACGAAGTTCACCCTCGAGCCGGCGGTGCCGCGCCGGGCCTCGTCATACAGCAGCCTGAGCCCCGCGGACCGGAGATGCGCGGCGGCCGCGTCGATGTCGTCGACGCCGTAGGCGATCTGCTGGATGCCCTCGCCGTTCTTGGCCAGGAACTTGCCGATGGGGGAGTCTTCGCGCAGCGGCGCCAGCAGCTGGATGCAGGAGCCGGAGTCGCCCACTGCCAGCATCGCCTCGCGCACCCCCTGCTCCTCGTTGACCTCCTCGTGCACGACGTGCACGCCGAACGCCCGGGCGTAGAGCTCCTTGGCGGCGTCGAGGTCGGCGACGGCGATGCCCACGTGGTCGATGCGGGTGATGACGGCGGCGATCGCCTCGGGCGGGGTGTTCATCGACGGCCTCCGGGGTCGGTGCGGGCGGACGGGCTCTCCTGGGTATCGTGGCACCGGTCCTATACGCACCGCTTGGGAGGCCCCTCATGGCCGGTTCCGTCATCGTCGCAGGCGCCCGCACCCCGATGGGACGGCTGCTCGGCTCCCTCAAGGGCTTCTCCGCCGCCGACCTCGGCGGCGTCGCCATCAAGGGCGCGCTGGACAGGTCGGGGGTGGCCCCCGACGTGGTCGACTACGTGATCATGGGCCAGGTCATCCAGGCCGGTTCGGGGCAGATCACCGCGCGCCAGGCCGCGGTCAAGGCCGGCATCCCGATGGACGTGCCGTCGATCACCATCAACAAGGTGTGCCTCTCGGGCATCGACGCGATCGCCCTGGCCGACCAGCTCATCCGCGCCGGCGAGTTCGAGATCGTGGTGGCAGGCGGCATGGAGTCCATGACGAACGCGCCGCACCTCGTCCCCGGCTCGCGCGAGGGCGTGAAGTACGGCGACTGGAAGCTCGTCGACTCGATGGCCTACGACGCCCTCTTCTGCGCGTTCGACCAGAAGGCCATGGGCGAGTCGACCGAGGAGTACAACGCGCGCTACGGCCTCACCCGCGAGGAGCAGGACGCGTTCTCCGCGCAGTCGCACCAGCGCGCCGCCACCGCGGCGAAGAACGGCCTCTTCGACGACGAGATCGTCCCGGTGAGCATCCCGCAGCGCAAGGGCGACCCGATCGAGTTCCGCGAGGACGAGGGCGTGCGGGCCGACACGACCGCCGAGAGCCTCGGCAAGCTGCGCCCCGCGTTCGCCAAGGACGGCACCATCACGGCGGGCTCGGCCTCGCAGATCTCCGACGGCGCCTGCGCCGTGGTCGTCATGAGCAAGGCAAAGGCCGAGGAGCTGGGCCTGGAGTGGCTCGCCGAGATCGGCGCCCACGGCGTGGTGGCCGGCCCCGACGCCTCGCTGCACGAGCAGCCCGCCAACGCGATCATCAGGGCCACCGAGAAGCAGGGCATCGCGGTGTCCGACATCGACCTGTTCGAGCTCAACGAGGCCTTCGCGGCGGTCGGACTGGTGTCGTCCAAGAAGCTCGGCATCACCGACGAGATCGTGAACGTCAACGGCGGCGCGATCGCCATGGGCCACCCGGTCGGCATGTCCGGCGCCCGCATCGTGCTCACCCTGGCGAACGAGCTGCAAGCGGCGCGGCGGCGGGCGTGGGGGCCGCGGCGCTGTGCGGCGGCGGGGGCCAGGGCGACGCCCTCATCATCACCGTCCCGAAGGCCTGAGCGGCCACGCACTGCCGCCCGTGGCCGGTCCCGCCGACGTCGGCAGCCTCGTCACCGCCGCGCGTGAAGGGTCCCCCCGGGCCACGGCGCGGCTGATCTCGCTCGTCGAGGACGCCTCGCCGGCCCTGCGCGAGGTGATGGCCGCGATCGCGCCAGACACGGGTCGGGCGCACGTCGTCGGTCTCACGGGCCCGCCCGGCGTCGGGAAGTCCACGACCACGTCGACGCTCGTCGCCAGGTACCGCGCGGCCGGGCTTCGGGTGGGGGTGCTCGCCGTCGACCCGTCGTCGCCGTTCTCCGGCGGGGCGCTGCTCGGAGACCGCATCCGGATGCAGGAGCACGCCACGGACCCGGGGGTGTTCATCCGCTCGATGGCGTCGCGGGGGCACCTCGGGGGGCTGGCGTGGTCGACGCCGCAGGCTCTGCGGGTGCTCGACGCATCCGGCTGCGACGTGACCCTGCTCGAGACCGTGGGGGTGGGCCAGAGCGAGGTCGAGGTGGTCGGCGTCGCCGACACCGTGGTCGTGCTGCTCGCCCCCGGCATGGGCGACGGCATCCAGGCCGCCAAGGCCGGCATCCTGGAGATCGGCGACGTGTTCGTGGTGAACAAGGCCGACCGAGACGGCGCCGACGCCACGGCCCGCGAGCTGCGGCACATGCTCACGCTCGGCGACCGCAGCGAGGGCGCGTGGACCCCGCCGGTGCTCCGTACCGTGGCGTCCCGGGCCGAAGGGATCGACGCGCTCGTCGCAGCCGTCGACCAGCACCGTGCGTGGGCCCAGGGCTGCGGCGCGTACGCCGCACGGCGCGTGCGACGGGCCGGTGACGAGGTGCAGGCCATCGCCGTAGCCTCGCTGCGCGAGCGGATGGGCGACCTCGGCGGGGGCGCTCGCCTCGACGTCCTCGCCGCGGAGGTGGCCACCGGCGCCCTCGACCCCTACACGGCCGCCGACCGCCTCGTCGCCACCCTCATCCCGTAGACAGTGTCACCGGCCGCGTGAGGGTGTGGGTCGGCCCCAGCCCCCACGCGGCCGGTGACACGGTCTACCCGTGAGTGATCCAGGTGACGACGTCGGCGGCGGTCCAGCCCTGGGGGTGGGCGGTGACGAGGGCGGTGACGGCCTCGAGGTCGGCACCGAGGGTGAGCACGGGCAACTCCTCGCCGCCGTCCTTGCGGTGCTGGGGGAACCCCGCGGTGGCGGTCAGCCCGTTGCACAGGCACACCCGGCCCTCGGTGTCGGCGGCGTCGCCGCCCTTGCGGACGTAGGCGTCGACCGGCTCGGCCGGGCACCGGTAGGCCACCGTGCCGTCGTCCCGGCGCACCAGCGTGCGCAGGTAGCCGAGATCGCAGATGCGCTCCCGGCCCTCCTGCACGTCGCGGTCCGAGAGCGTCCCTACGACCTGCAGCACCTTGAACGGGAAACCGGTAGGACTCGCCAGTGGGTCGGTGCGCACCTGCACGGTGCCCGCGCGCAGGTCTGCCACGACGGTCTGGCGCAGGTCGGGCCGCATGCCGCTCTCCTCGCAGAGGGCGAACGGCGTGCCCACCTGCACGCCGGCGGCACCTGCGGCGAGCGCGTCGTCGAAGCGCGCGGGCGTTCCGTATCCCCCGGCCAGCCAGAACGGCCGGCCCAGGGCGGCCATCTTCGCTAGGTCGGCGTTGTCGCGGTCGGTGTAGACCGTCTGCCCGGTCTCGTCGATCTCGTTTGCGCCGCGGTGGCGCGTTGTGGCCGCCGGCGGTCCAGCCCTCGACCACGAAGCCGTCGGCCGCGGTGGCCTCGTCGCGTTGCAGGTAGGACGCGAGCACGTGGCTTCGAGACGATCGCGAGGAAGGCCGGCCGCGCCAGGTGCAGGTCCGTCCGGCCGAGCACCTCCGCGGGATCGAGGTCCACGCCGAAGTCGTCACCCTCGACCGCCCCCTCGACGTCGATCGGCAGCCGCACCCGCCGCCCGGCGCTGATCCCGTCGATGAGCCGCGGAAGGTTGCTCGGAACGCCCGCGCCGACCAGGACGACGTCGACTCCGGCCACCATGGCGCCGAGCAGGACCGGTGGGGTCCAGATCTGCACCTTCTCCAGCAGGTTGATGCCGACCTGGCCGTCGTGCCCCTCCTTGCGCGAGGGCCACCTGACGAAGCCGCCGAGGGCCGCGAGGCGCACGGCCTCGGGCCGCTGGTGCAGGTCGAGCCGTGGGTGCGGCGCGGTAGGGCTCGCCTCTCGGGCATGCCGCCGGGCCGCAAGAAGCGTGCCGAGGGTGCGCCCGACGAGCGCCTGGTCACGGGTAGCCGGTCAGCACCCGGCGCACGTGGCCGCCGGGGTCGCCGTCCTGCAGCATCCGGGCGAGCAGCAGGTCAGGGCCGACGCCGGAGACGACGCCCAGCCCGCCGGCGCGGGCGACCGCCGAGGCGAGCCGCCAGGACGAGACGCCGACGCCCATGCCGCCCTGGATGAGGGCGGGGACGGTGGCCGCGCGGGAGGGGGGCGGGCTCAGGCTCATGGCGGATCCGGTGGCTGGGGGAAACGGTAACTTACGGAACCGTAGCCTAGGTCGCGCCCGTCCCCGGGTGGGCGAAGGTCCCGGATCGGGGGGCTCGTGGACCCGTGCTGGCCGGCCGGACCACCTCAGGGCGACAGGTCGCTCGTCGCGGACAGCACGCCCGAGCCCATCAGCATCAGGTCGGCGAGGCACTCCAGGAAGGCCTCGTCGGCCTCCCCCCCGCGCACGAGGACCCGGTGGACGAGGGGGCCGGCCAGCAGGTCGTGGACGAGGTCGACGTCGAGGCCGGCCGGCACCTCGCCTCGGGCCTCGGCCCGGGCCATCCCCGCGGTGATGAGGGCACGGCCGCGCCCGAGCACCTCGTCGTCGAACCGGGCCCGCAGAGCCTCGTCGCGGGCCGTCTCGGCGATCACCGCGAGGTAGGCGGCACGGGACTCCGGCCGGGCGAGCACCTGGGCGTGGGCGCGCAGGGATCGACGGATGTCGTCGGCGGCCGAGCTTCCCGGCTCGGTGTGGGCGCCAGCGAGCAGCTCGGCGACGGCGCCGATCGCGAGGTCGGCCCGGCTGGACCACCGCCGGTAGACGGTGGACTTGGCCACCCCGGCGCGGTGCGCGACCGCCTCCACGCTCAGCCCCGGCCAGCCCTGCTCGGCCAGCAGGGCGCGGGTCGCCTCGAGGATCGCCGCGTCAGCGCTCGCCGAGCGCGGCCGCCCGACGGCGCGGTGTCCCGCGTCGGGGGTGGGTGTGGCGGCCATCACGGCGTCCCGGGGGCGGGTGTGCCTTGCGCAGCGTCCAGCCATGTGATTACGATACGACACGTAGCGATTCGAAAGGAGCCAGCCATGGCCACCACCCTGCACCCGAGCCCTGTCCTGCTCACCGGTGAGGCGCCGGCACGCGCCGCGACCGTGCGCGCCGCGCGCGAGCGTCTCGACCGGCGGGCCACGACCTTGTGGATCTCGGCGGCGTCCCTCGTGGGCGCCTCGGCGGCCGGCATCATCGCCTGGGCCGTCGCGAACACCGTCGTCCTGCCGATCCACATCTGAGCCGTCCTCTCTGCATCAGCTCCGGGCCCCTCGTCCCCACCCAGCCCATCCTGGCCCGCCGGGCGCGCCCGTGGTCCCAGGGCGCGCCCGGCGGTCCCCCGCGGACGGGCCACAAGCGGCCCCGGGGCGCGGGCGGCCGGGCGGCGCGTCAGGATAGGGGTATGAGCCAGCAGCCCCTCCGGATGGCCGGAGCCGTCGATCTCGGTGCCCTCGCCGCGGCCCGCGAGGCCGAGCAGCGCGCCGCCGTGGCCCGCGAGCACAGCCCCGCCGGCGTCGTGGTCGATGTCACCGAGGCCACGTTCGCCGCCGAGGTCATCGAGCGGTCCATGACCGTGCCGGTGGTCGTCGACCTGTGGGCCACCTGGTGCGAGCCGTGCACCGTGCTGTCGCCCATCCTCGAGGCCCTCGCGGCGGAGGACGCCGGCCGCTGGGTGCTCGCCAAGGTCGACGTCGACGCCGAGCCCCGGGTGGCCGCCGCCTTCCAGGCGCAGTCCATCCCGACCGTCGTCGCCGTGGTCAAGGGCCAGCCGCTCCCGCTCTTCCAGGGCGCCCTGCCGGCGCCGCAGGTGCGTGCCTACGTCGACGAGCTGCTCGAGGCCGCCGCCCAGGCCGGCGTGGTCGGGACGGCCGGCGTCCCCGTGGACGCCCGGCGTGAGGAGACGTCCGAGCCCGAGCTCGACGAACCCCTGCACCCGATGCTCGCCGCCGCGTATGACGCCGTCGAGGCCGGCGACTGGGACTCGGCCGAGGCCGCGTACGCCGCGCTCCTGGCCTCCGACCCTGGCCACGCCGACGCCAGGGCGGGGGCGGCGCTGGTGTCGGTGCTGCGCCGCGTCGACGGCGTCGACCCGGTCGAGGCCCTCGCCGCGGCCGCGGCCGACCCGACCGACCCCGCGGCCGCCTCGCTCGCGGCCGACGTCGAAGCGCTGCAGGGTGACTTCGCCGCGGCGTTCGCCCGGCTGGTCGAGGTGGTGCGGCGCACGGCCGGCGACGATCGCGAGGCGGCGCGCACGCGCCTCGTCGGGCTGTTCGAGATCGCTGGCGACGACCCGGCGGTAGCGCCGGCGAGGATCGCCCTCGCGAACGCCCTGTACTAGCCCGCCCGAACCCGGCCCCCGTCCCGTTCGACGCCCCCATTCACGTCCGTTCGTCCATGGCATGGACGAACCGCCCATTGATAGGCCCCCACAGGGGCCGTCCATGGTCGGACGATCCAGGGTTCGGATTAGCGCGAGAAGCGCAGCCATACGGTGGAGAGCGGCGGCAGGGTCACCGACGCCGAGACGGGTCGACCGTGCCACCACACCTCGTCGGTGGTGACGGCGCCGAGGTTGCCCACGCCCGAACCGCCGTAGGCCTCCGCGTCGGTGTTGAGCACCTCGTCCCACCGGCCCGCGAACGGCAGGCCGAGCCGGTAGCCCGTGCGGACGACGGGCGAGAAGTTCGTGATCGAGGCGATGCACCTCGTCGTCGTGGCCCCAGCGCAGGCAGGAGAAGACGTTGCCGGCGGCGTCGTTGGCGTCGATCCACTCGAAGCCGCTCGGGCTCGTTGTCGCGCTGCCCAGCAGCGCCGGCTGTCGCGGTAGACGCGGTTGAGGTCGCGCACGCAGGCCTGCACCCCGGCGGTGCTCGGCGACTGTCGAGCAGCCACCAGTCGAGGCCGCGCGCTCGGCCCACTCCGACGACTGCCCGAACTCCTGGCCCATGAACAGCAGCTGCTTGCCCGGGTGCGCCCACATGTAGGCGAGGTAGGCGCGCAGGTTCGCCAGCTGCTGCCAGTGGTCGCCGGGCATCTTGCGCGACGCAGCGAGCCCTTGCCGTGCACGACCTCGTCGTGGGTGATCGGCAGCACGAAGTTCTCGCTGAAGGCGTACACCAACGAGAACGTCATCTCGCTGGTGGTGCGACTGGCGGTACATCGGGTCGCGCGCGATGTACGTCGAGCGTGTCGTGCATCCAGCCCATGTTCCACTTGAAGCCGAAGCCGAGGCCGCCGAGGTGCGTGGGGCGCGGTGACGCCCGGCCAGGTGGTCGACTCCTCGGCGATCATCACGACGCCGGGGACGCGCTTGTAGACGGTCGCGTTCATCTCCTGCAGGAACGCGACCGCCTCGAGGTTCTCGCGGCCGCCGTGGATGTTGGGCATCCACTCGCCGTCCTTGCGCGAGTAGTCGAGGTAGAGCATCGAGGCGACGGCGTCGACGCGCAGGCCGTCGATGTGGAACTCCTCGAGCCAGTACAGCGCGTTGGCGACGAGGAAGTTGCGCACCTCGGTGCGGCCGAAGTCGAAGACGTAGGTGCCCCAGTCGGGGTGCTCGCCGCGGCGCGGGTCGGCGTGCTCGTAGAGGCGGCTCGCCGTCGAAGCGGGCGAGCGCCCAGTCGTCCTTGGGGAAGTGCGCCGGGCACCCAGTCGACGATCACGCCGATGCCGGCCTGGTGCAGGCGTCGACCAGGTAGCGGAAGTCGTCGGGGTGGCCGAACCGGCTGGTCGGCGCGTAGTAGCGACGTGACCTGGTAGCCCCACGAGCCGCCGAACGGGTGCTCGGCGACCGGCAGGAACTCGACGTGGGTGAACCCCGTGCTCGGTGACGTAGTCGATGAGCTGGTCGGCGAGCTCGCGGTAGCGTCAGGCCGGGCCGCCACGAGCCGAGGTGCACCTCGTAGATCGACATCGGGCCGGTGTGCGGGTTGCGCGCGGCGCGCGCGACCATCCAGTCGTCGTCGCCCCACTCGTAGCGCGACGTGTACACGACCGACGCGGTCGCGGGCGGGCACCTCGGTGGCGCGGCCATCGGGTCGGCCTTGTCCACCCAGCTCCCGTCGCGCGTCAGGATGCTCGAACTTGTAGTGCGTGCCGTCGCCGATGTCGGGGACGAACAGCTCCCAGACGCCGTGACGAGCCGAGCGAGCGCATCGGGGTGGCCGTGCCGTCCCAGCCGTTGAAGTCGCCGACGACCCGCACGCCCTGCGCGTGCGGGGCCCAGACGGCGAACGACGGTGCCGGCGACGTCGCCCATGTGCTCGGAGGTGCGCACGTGCGCCCCGAGCACGTCCCACAGCTGCTCGTGCCGGCCCTCGCCGATGAGGTGCAGGTCGACCTCGCCGAGCGTCGGCAGGAAGCGGTACGGGTCGTCGTCCGAGGATCGGCTCGCCGCCGTACGACGACGTCGAGCCGGTAGTCGGGCACCTGATCGCCGGGCAGCACGGCCAGCCCACACGCCGCGGTGCTCGTGCGTCATCTGGGTGCGCGTGCCGTCCTGCGTCACGACCACCGCGACCGACGTGGCGCCGGGCCGCAACGCCCGGACGGTGACGTCGTCGCCGTCCGGGTGCGGGCCGAGGATGCCGTGCGGGTCGTGGTGCGCGCCATCCACCAGCCGGTCCAGGTCTGTGGTGTCCACCGCGGCCGCGCGCGAGCGCTCGGGCTCCGCCGGGGGCGGACGGCCTCGCCGGCCGAGCGCTTGAACGGGTTCACGGCAACCTCCTGACGTGCACGATGTGCGCGACGTCTGCCACGGTGCCAGATCGACGAAGACGTGCTCGCCCCAGCGCCACGTGCCGCCGGTGACGAGGTCGTGCGCGACGAACGCGTCGCCCGGGGCCAGCCCCAGCGAGGCGAGGTCGAGGTGCACGGTCGTGGTGCGCGCCGAGTGCGGGTTCAAGTTGACGATGACGACGACGGTGTCGTCGTCGGGTGTCGTCGCCGTCGCGCTTGCTGTAGGCGATGACGTCGGGTCGTCGTCGGTGGCGTGGAAGCGCAGGGTGCGCAAGGCCTGCAGGGCCGGGTGGGTCGCCCGCGCGGCGTTGAGCGTGGTGAGGAAGGCCGCCAGCGTGCGGCCCTCGCGCTCGGCGGCGGCCCAGTCGCGCGGTCGGTACTGGTACTTCTCGGAGTCGAGGTACTCCTCGGCGCCAGGGCGCACCGATGCGTTCTCGTAGAGCTCGTACCCGGCGTACACCCCCCACGTGGGAGACAGCGTGGCGGCCAGGACGGCGCGCACGGCGAACGCGGCCGGGCCGCCGGACTGCAGGAACTCCGGCAGGATGTCGGGGGTGTTCGACGAAGAAGTTCGGCCGCATGAACGCGGCCGCGGGCCCGGACAGGTAGTCGAGGTACTCCTCGATCTCCCACTTCTCGTTGCGCCAGGTGAAGTAGGTGTACGACTGCTGGAACCCGACCTCGCCGAGGATGCGCATCATCGGCGGTCGGGTGAATGCCTCCGCCAGGAAGATCACGTCGGGGTCGGTGGCGTTGATGGCGCCGATCAGCCTCTCCCAGACCCACACGGGCTTGGTGTGCGGGTTGTCGACGCGGAAGATGCGCACCCCGTGCGCCATCCAGTGCCGCACGATCCGCTCGACCTCGCCGTAGAGGCCCTCGGGGTCGTGGTCGAAGCACAGCGGGTAGATGTCCTGGTACTTCTTGGGCGGGTTCTCCGCGTACGCGATGGTCCCGTCGATCCGGTGGGAGAACCACTCGGGGTGCTCGGTGACCCACGGGTGGTCGGGCGAGGCCTGCAGCGCCAGGTCGAGCGCGACCTCCATCCCCAGCTCGTTCGTGCGCGCGACGAACGCGTCGAAGTCGTCGAACGTGCCCAGGTCGGGGTGGATCGCGTCGTGGCCGCCCGGCCGGGGCGCCGATGGCCCAGGGCACGCCCGGGTCGTCCGGTCCGGCCACCAGGGTGTTGTTCGCGCCCTTGCGGAACGTGGTGCCGATGGGGTGTACCGGCGGGAGGTACACGACGTCGAATCCCATGGCCGCCACCGCGGGCAGCCGCTCGGCCGCGGTGCGCAGCGTGCCCGACCGCGGCGGGTGCAGGCTCGAGCCTTCCGACCGCGGGAAGAGCTCGTACCACGCGCCGACCAGCGCCCGGCGGCGCTCGACGAGCAGCGGCAGGTCCGGGCCCGTCGTGACGAGCTCGCGCAGCGGGTGCACGGCCATCAGGGCGAGCACGGCTGGGTCCGAGGCGATCGCGAGCCGCTCGACCGCGGGGAGCCGCTCGTCGACCAGCGCCTTGGCGGCGTCCCACAAGGGCCGGCCGTCGACGTCCGGCGGGAGCGCCTCGATCGCGCGACCGACCACCGAGGCGCCCTCGGCGAGCTCGAGCTCGACGTCGATACCCGCAGGGAGCTTGACCTCGGCCCGGTGCCGCCACGTCTCGTACGGGTCGTGCCAGGCCTCGATGCGGAAGCTCCACCGACCGGGAGCCGGGGGACGCAGCCCACCGGCCCAGCCGTCCTGGCCGTCGAAGGTGGGTCGCATCCGGCCGACCTGCTCGACGCCTTCGGGCGAGGTGAGGACCAGGGAGACCCCGAGGGCGTCGTGGCCCTCGCGCAGCACCGTGGCCCGCACGGGGACCCACTCCTGCTCGACCGCCTTGGCTGCGCGGCGCCCACCGTCGACGACGGGTGCCACGTCCAGGATCGGGAAGCGGCCCACGTGGGTGCCGGCCACGGCGTCAGCGACGGGGGGCAGCGCCGTGGGCGGGCGGGCCGGGAGTTCGGGGGCCTCGGGTGGGGCCGGCGCGGCGACCGGTGCCAGCCCGAGAGCGAGCACGGCCGGCTCCGGAGCCGCCAGGGGCTGCTCGTCGGGCTCGGGCGCAGGGGTCGCCGTCGCGGCGGGATCGACGGGCGCTGCCGCCGGCTCGGGCGCGGGGGCAGGAGCCGCCGTCGGGACGGGCTCGGCCGCGGGGGACGGCTCGGGCTCGGTCGGGGTCTGCTTCGAGGAGCGGAAGAGAGGCATCGGGACCGACCCTAGTGCCCGGCGCGGCGGCGCGTGTGATGGTCCGCCGGGCTCCTGCCGGGCGCATCCGCCCGTGCCGCTGTCGCGGTTGCAAGCGTTTCCGGTAGGTTCTCGCGGGTGAGAGCGATCCGACGGTTCACCGTCCGTACCGTCCTGCCCGAGCCGCTGCGTCCCCTCGAGGAGCTGGCCAGCAACCTGCGCTGGTCCTGGCACCACGAGGACCGCGAGCTCTTCGCCAGCATCGACCCCGATCTGTGGCGCTCCACCGGGTACGACCCGGTGCGGCTGTTGGGCGCCGTCCCGCCCGTACGGCTCGACGAGCTCGCTGGCGATCCCGCTTTCGTCGACCGGGTGAACCGGTCGCTCGACGACCTGCACCGGTACCTCGAGTCGCCGCGCTGGTACCAGAGCCACGAAGAAGGCCGACCGGTCAGCATCGCGTACTTCTCCCCGGAGTTCGGCATCGCTGCCGCGCTGCCCCAGTACTCCGGCGGCCTCGGCATCCTCGCCGGCGACCACCTCAAGGCTGCCAGCGACCTCGGCGTGCCGATCCTCGGCGTCGGGCTGTTCTACCGCGCGGGGTACTTCCGCCAGTCGCTCTCCCGCGACGGGTGGCAGCTCGAGCACTACCCGGTGCTGGACCCTGACGGGATGCCGCTGTCGTTGCTGCGCGAAGCCGACGGCAGCCCCGCCAAGATCGCCATCGGCCTGCCCGGTGGCGGCACCCTGGCCGCGCACGTGTGGGTGGCCCAGGTGGGCCGCGTGCCTCTGCTGCTGCTCGATTCCGACGTCGAGGAGAACGGCCCGGTCGAGCGCGAGGTCACCGACCGTCTCTACGGCGGCGGCTCCGACCACCGCCTGCTTCAGGAAGTGCTGCTGGGCATCGGCGGGGTGCGCGCCATCCGCGCCTACTGCCGGCTGTCGGGCTTCGAGGCCCCCGAGGTGTTCCACACCAACGAGGGCCACGCCGGATTCCTCGGTGTCGAGCGCATCCGCGAGCACGTGACGGCCGAGGGGCTCACTTTCGCCGAGGCGCTCGAGGCGGTGCGCGCGGGCACCGTGTTCACCACGCACACGCCGGTACCGGCCGGCATCGACCGATTCCCGCGCGACCAGGTCGAACGCTTCTTCAGCGGCGACAACGCCGATGCGGGCGTCCCCGTGGCCGACGTGCTGGCACTCGGCCGGGAGAACTACCCCGGCGGCGACCCGAACGTCTTCAACATGGCCGTGATGGGACTGCGCCTGGCAGGTCGGGCCAACGGGGTCAGCCAGCTGCACGGCAGGGTGAGCCGCGAGATGTTCGGCGGGCTGTGGCCGGGCTTCGACGCCGCCGACGTGCCGATCACCTCGATCACGAACGGCGTGCACGCCCCCACGTGGGTGGCCCGCGAGGTGCGCGACCTCGCCGCGCGCGAGGTCGGTCCCGAGCTGGTCGAGGAGGCGCAGGGCTGGGAGGCCATCGCGCGCATCGGCGACCGGGAGATCTGGAGCACCAAGCGGGTGCTGCGCGATCGGCTGGTCGCAGATGGCCCGGCGGCGCATCCGCGAGTCGTGGGTCTCCCGCGGGGCCACGGAGGCCGAGCTCGGCTGGGTCGACGACGTGCTCGACCCCGACGTGCTCACCATCGGATTCGCCCGGCGGGTGCCGTCCTACAAGCGGCTCACCCTGATGCTGCGCGATCCCGCCCGGCTCAAGGCGCTGCTACTGCACCCCGAGCGCCCCGTGCAGCTGGTCATCGCCGGCAAGGCGCACCCCGCCGACGACGGCGGCAAGGCCCTCATCCAGCAGCTCGTGCAGTTCGCCGACGCCGAGGACGTGCGCCACCGCATCGTCTTCCTGCCGAACTACGACATCGGCATGGCCACGGTGCTCTACCCCGGCTGCGACGTGTGGCTCAACAACCCGCTGCGCCCGCTGGAGGCCTGCGGCACCTCGGGCATGAAGGCCGCGCTGAACGGCGCGCTGAACCTGTCGATCCTCGACGGGTGGTGGGACGAGTGGTTCGACGGCGAGAACGGCTGGGCCATCCCCAGCGCGGACGGCGTCGACGACCACGATCGCCGGGACGACCTCGAGGCCACCGCGCTGTACGACCTCATCGAGAAGTCGGTCGCGGCGCGGTTCTACGACCTGGGCGACGACGGTCTGCCGACCCGGTGGATCGCGATGGTGCGGCACACGCTGCAGACCCTCGGGCCGAAGGTGCTCGCGAGTCGCATGGTGCGCGACTACGTGCAGCAGCTGTACACGCCGGCGGCGCTCGCGGCGCGCACCTTCGACGGGGCTGCGGGGCTCGCGCTCGCGCGCGACCTGGCCACCTGGAAGGCCGGCGTGCGCGCCGGCTGGGAGCAGGTGAAGGTCGAGCACGTCGAGACCACCGGCGTCGGCGACAGCCCGCAGCTGGGGGCACGGCTCACCGTGCGGGGGTTCGTGGCGCTCGGCCCGCTCCGGCCCGACGACGTGGTCGTGGAGCTCGTGCACGGCCGCGTCGACGCGAACGACCGGATCGTGTCGCCGAGCGCGGTCGTTCTCTCCCCGACCGAGGGCTACGCGGGCAACCGCTGGCGGTACGAGGCCGTCGTGCGGCTCGAGCAGGCCGGTCCGTTCGGCTACACCGTGCGCGTCCGGCCGCAGCACGCCGGACTCGCCTCGAGTGCCGAGCTGGGTCTCGAGGCGGTACCGCCGGCCCCGGCGGCGATGGCCGAGGGCGACCTCCGGTAGGCGCGCCCAGTTGGTGGCCGGGGGCGGCTATCCCGCCACCACCGGCCTGGCCACCGCCGGTGTGGTCACGCGCAGCAGCACCGCGCAGTGGCTGGTGAGCGCGAGGGTGTCGCCGGCCTCCATCGAGATCCCCGGCGCCTTCGGGTCCTCGAGCGCCGTGTCGAACTCGACCTCGTAGCCGAGGCCCCACGGAGATCCAGGCAGGACGAACTCGGAGTCCTCGGACCCGGCGTGCAGCACGAGCAGCCACGAGTCGTCATCGGTGTGGTTGTCGTCGACGTCGCGTTCCCGGTCCCAGCCGGACAGGTACATGCCGATCGTGCGGTTCGTCGGCGAGTGCCAGTCGGTGTCGGTGAACTCGGTGCCGTCAGTGTCGATCCAGCCGAGGTCCTTCGGGCCGCCGTCGAACACGGGCGTGCCCTTGAAGAAGTGGTGCTGCCGGAACACGCGGTGCTGGCGGCGCAGGTGCACGAGCTTGCGCGCAGCGTCGAGCAGCGACCGGCGCCACGTGCCGTCGATCGACCAGTCGAGCCAGGAGATCTCGTTGTCCTGGCAGTACGCGTTGTTGTTGCCCTGCTGGGTGCGGCCCATCTCGTCGCCAGCGACCAGCATCGGCACGCCCGTCGAGAGCAGCAGGGTGGTGAGCTGGTTGCGGATCTGCCGGTGCCGAACGGCGTTGACCTCCGCGTCGGTCGTCTCGCCCTCGACGCCGCAGTTCCACGACCGGTTGTTGTCGGTGCCGTCGCGGTTGCCCTCCTTGTTGGCCTCGTTGTGCTTCTGGTCGTACGAGACCAGGTCGCGCAGGGTGAACCCGTCATGCGCGGTGACGAAGTTGATCGACGCGTAGGGCCGGCGACCCTCCGAGGCGTAGAGGTCGGCCGATCCCGAGAGCCGCCAGCCTAGGGCCGAAACACCCACCTCGGCGCCGCGCCAGAAGTCGCGCAGGGTGTCGCGGAACTTGTCGTTCCACTCGGTCCACAGCGGCGGGAACTCGCCCACCTGGTAGCCGCCTGCGCCGACGTCCCAGGGCTCGGCGATGAGCTTGACCCGGCGCAGCACCGGGTCCTGCTGGATCGTCTGCATGAACGACCCGAGCATGTCGACGTCGTGGAACGACCGGGCCAGGGCGGAGGCGAGGTCGAACCGGAACCCGTCGACGTGCATCTCCTGCACCCAGTAGCGCAAGGAGTCCATCACCATCTGCAGCACGTGCGGGTGCGAGACGTCGAGCGTGTTGCCGCAGCCCGTGTAGTCGGTGTATCGCCGACCGCCGTCGGCGAGCCGGTAGTAGGCCGCGTTGTCGATTCCCCGCCACGACAGCGTCGGGCCGAGCTCGTTGCCCTCGGCGGTGTGGTTGTAGACGACGTCCAGGACGACCTCGAGCCCCGCCTCGTGGTACCGCTTCACCATCGACTTGAACTCCGCGACCTGCTGGCCGCGGGACCCGGAGGCCGAGTAGGCCGCGTGCGGGGCGAAGTAGGCCAGCGAGTTGTAGCCCCAGTAGTTCGTGAGCCGGTCGCGCACGAGGTGCTCTTCGGCGGTGAAGTGGTGCACGGGCAGCAGCTCGACGGTGGTGAGGCCGAGGTGCAGCAGGTGGTCGATCACCGCGTCGTGCGCCATCCCGGCGTACGTGCCTCGCAGCGTGGCCGGGACGCCCGGGTGGAGCGCCGTCATGCCCTTGACGTGGGCCTCGTAGACGACGGTGTCGCCCCAGGCCACCCGCGGTGGGGCGTCGTCGCCCCAGTCGAAGTCGTCGCTGACGACGACCGACCGCGGGACGAACGGCGCGGAGTCGCGGCCGTCGCGCACGGTGTCGTCGCCGCCCTCGTGCTTGTGCCCGAACACCGGCGGCCCGAGACGTACGGAGCCGTCCACCGCCTTGGCGTACGGGTCGACCAGGAGCTTGTCTGGGTTCCACCGGCTGCCGCGGTCGGGATCCCACGGCCCGTGCACGCGGAAGCCGTACAGCGCGCCCACGGGCACACCCGCCACGTGCGCGTGGAAGACGTGGAAAGTGGCGTCGGTGAGGGCGATCCGGTGCTCGCGGCCCTGGTGGTCGAATAGGCAGAAGTCGACCTGCTCCGCGCCCTCGGCCCACACGGCCACGTTGACGCCGTCGCCGACTGGTACCACCCCGAGCGGGTCCCACTCGCCGCGCCGGACCGCAGGCCACTCGGGGGATCCGGCCGGGACCATCGTGCCTCCTGCTGGGATCGGATCGACCTGCCGACCTTACGGCAGCAGCGGCCCCTCGGCGCGGCGCCCGGCCGCAGGCGACGGTGCCGGCCCGCTAAGCGCCGGCGCGCTACTAGGCTCACCGCAGAGCTGGCCCGCCGGGGCCGGTCCGGCGCGGAGGTCAGGGCAGTGGGCGAGTTCGTGCGACTCGAGGTCGATGGCGGGATCGGAACCATCCGGTTGGAGCGCCCGCCGATGAACGCGCTGAGCGCGCAGGTGCAGGAGGAGCTGCGCGCCGCGGCCCGCGAAGCCACGGACAGGGCCGACGTCCGCGCCGTCATCGTCTACGGCGGGCCGAAAGTGTTCGCCGCTGGCGCGGACGTCAAGGAGATGGCCGGCTGGGACTACCAGCACATGGTCGACCGGTCGGTGTCCCTGCAGTCGGCGTTCACCGCCGTGGCCCGCATCCCCAAGCCGGTCATCGCCGCGGTGACCGGGTACGCCCTCGGGGGTGGCTGCGAGCTGGCACTGTGCTGCGACCTGCGCGTGGTGGGCGACAACGCGAAGCTGGGCCAGCCCGAGATCCTTCTCGGCATCATCCCTGGCGCCGGTGGCACGCAGCGCCTGCCACGGCTGGTCGGCCCCTCGCGCGCGAAGGACCTCGTCTTCACGGGCCGCTTCGTCGATGCCGAGGAGGCGTTGCGCATCGGCCTGGCCGACCGCGTGGTCCCTCCTGACGACGTGTACGCCGAGGCCCGGGCGCTCGCCGAGCGGCTCGTGGCCGGACCCGCCTATGCGCTGCGCGCGGCCAAGGAGTCGATCGACCGCGGCCTCGAAGCCGACCTCGACACCGGCCTGGACATCGAGCGGGTGCAGTTCGCGGCCCTGTTCGCCACGGAGGACCGCACCATCGGCATGTCCTCGTTCGTCGAGCACGGCCCCGGCAAGGCCACGTTCGTCGGTCGCTGACGCCGTTTACCCGCACCACGCCCGCACCACATCCGACCAGGCGGCACCGGCCCCGGCGGCACCAAGCGGCACCCGACCCGGCGAACCTGGCGTATGTGGATCTAACCCTGGGTCAACCGACCATGGATGGCACTATCTCGGGCCCTCTATGGGGATTTCGTCCATGCCATGGATCAACGGACGAGGGGGGAGGCGGTGAGCTCGTCGCCGATGCGGACCACGGCCTCGGCGAAGTCGTCGACCATGTCGGCGGTCGTGCGCGGGTTGATGAAGCAGGCCCGCAGGACGAAGTCGCCGTTCACCCGGGTGCGGCTCGGCGTGTACGGGGTCTCGCGGTGCAGGCGGCGCAGCAGCGCGACGTTCAGCGCGTCGAGGTCGTCCGCACTCGTCGCCGGCCGGTAGCGCAGGCAGCAGATCGACAGCTCGGGTTCGAGGGTGAGCTCGAGCCGCGGGTGGTCGCCTGGCCAGGTCGGCGAGCCGCGCGGCGAAGTCGTTGTCCGCCGCACGCGGGCGGCCACACCGTCTCGGCCCTGCTCGCGCAGGATGCTCCAGACGGTGACGCCGCGGGCCGGCGACGAGAGCTCGACGGCGAAGTCGGCGTACGGCACTCCCATGGCGTCGACCGAGGTCGTGACGTCGCCGTCGCCGCCGGCGATCTCGAGGTAGTCGGCCGGCTCCTGCGTGAACGCGCGGTACAAGATCGTGCGGTCGCGGACGAAGGTGGCCGCGACGCCGACGGGAGCGTTGAGCCACTTGTGCGGGTCGACGATGGCGGAGTCGGCGAGCTCGAGCCCGTCGTAGGCCGCGCAGACGCGGTCGTCGAGGATGCCGGGGAGCCCGTACGCGCCGTCGACGTGGAACCACGCCCCGACGTCTCGCGCGCACCTCACCGATGGCGCGCAGCGGGTCGATCGAGCCCGTGTTGGTGGTGCCAGCGGTGGCGACGACCGCCACGGGAGGGCGCCCGGCCTTCGCGTCGGCGGCGAGCATGTCGCGCAGCGCGTCAGGGCGCATCCGGAGCCGCTCGTCCACCGGCACGAGGCGCACGGCGGCGCGTCCGAGCCCAGCACGGCGGCCGAGCGCGTGCACGGTGTGGTGCGTCTCGGCGGAGGCGTACACCGCCGGGCGCAGCGCGCCCAGCCCTCGACGGCCACGGTCGACCCCCCTGCTCGAACGCCCACTGCCGGGCCGCGCCGAGCGCGACGAGGTTCGCGACGGAGCCGCCGCTGGAGTACACGCCCTTCATGTGCGAGCCAGAGGCCGCACAGCTCCGCGAGCCAGTCGAGCGACAGCTCCTCGACGAGGTTGAACGCGGTGATCGTCTGGCGCTGCGGCGCGACGACGGAGGCCGCCGCGGCCGCTACCACGGGCACGGTGGAGGGCGCCGACGGTGATCCAGCCCCAGAACCCTGGGTCGGTGAGCCGGGTGCCGTTCGGGACGAGCACGTCGACGATCTCCGCCACCACCGCGTCCGCCCCGGCGCCGTCCGACGGCATGGGGGTGCGCAGCGACCTGGTCCACGCCTCGCGGCGGCCCACCGCGTCGGTCGGGGGTCGCCCCAGCACGAGGTCGAGCGCGGCGCCCACGCGGGCGAGGTGCTCGCCCATCGCGTCGGTCGCGAGGGTCACGACCGCGTCGGCCTGAGGGGGTAGGGCGGTGGCTGTCTCGGGGGAGCGGACCGCGTCGGTCATGACCCCGACCGCAGGCAGGCGACGATGGCGCGACGGTGGTTCGGCAGGAACCACCCCAGCGGGTCCTGGGGTACTCCGCGGCGGTGCACCTCGAAGTGCAGGTGCGGCCCGGTGGCCCAGCCGGTGCTGCCGACCTTGCCGATCACCTCCCCGCGCGAGACTCGCTGGCCCACCCTTACGAGTGCCTTCTGCTGGTGCGCGTACATCGTGGAGACGCCCGAGCCGTCGTCGATCTTGGTGCGCAGGCCGTACGCCTTCTGCCACTCGACGGCGACGACCCGGCCGGACAGCGCGGCCAGGATGGGCGTTCCCCACGTGCCGGCGATGTCGATGCCCGTGTGGCACGAGCGGTAGCCGTACACCGGGTGCACCCGCCAGCCGGTGCTGCCGGTGGTCTTCGACCCGGGCACCGGCCACAGCATGCCGCCGACGCCGAACGTGTAGCCGCGGGTCGTGAGCGAGTCGCGCGGGGCACGCCCCGGACGCGTGCGCCCCAGCGACCGGGAGGCCGCCGCCATCGCGCCGCGCGAGCCGAGCTCCTCGGCGAGCACGAGCCGGGCGGTCGCGTCCGACGAGCCGATCGCCGGCGCCGCAGCCGGGGCGCCGACGAGGTCTGACGTGCCGCCGGCGTTGGCCCGCGCCGCCATGATGGAGCCGCCCAGGACGAGGACGCCCACGGCCAGCGTGGTGGCGAGCCGGCGCCGCCGCCGGCGCGGCGCGGCGGAGCGCGGCGCGGCGGGCGCGGTGGCGGGCATCGGCGGTCCTGGCGGTGTGGGCGCGGGCCCGCGGGCGGGCCGCGGTGCGGGGCCTGAGGTGCCGGGGAAGGCTCCCGAGCTGGCCCGGGACGGCATCCGAGTGTCGCCCGGGCGTGCGGCGGGGGTCAAGGCGGCCCGTGCGACACTCTCGCCCATGTGGTCCGAGCCCGTGCCCAGCCGCGCGTCCGGGACCCCGCCTGGCCCTCCGCGCGCAGCCGGCCCGGCCACCCGCGAGCAGGTGAAGGCGGCCTGGGACGACCCCAAGCTCGCGAACGTGCTGTACCACGACTGGGAGGCCTCGACGTACGACGAGAAGTGGTCGATCTCGTACGACGAGCGGTGCATCGAGTACGCGCGGGGTCGCTTCGCGCACGTCGCCGGCGACGAGGGCTGGCCGTACGGCACGGCCCTCGAGGTGGGCGCCGGAACCGGCTTCTTCCTGCTCAACCTCAAGCAGGCGGGCGTGCTCGACGAGGGGCACGTCACCGACATCAGCCCGGGCATGGTCGCCGTGGCCACCCGCAATGCGGCGGGGCTCGGTTTCGACGTGGAGGGCAGGGTCGCCGACGCCGAGTCGCTGCCCTACGACGACGACACGTTCGACCTCGTCGTGGGCCACGCCGTGCTGCACCACATCCCCGACGTCGAGCTCGCGCTGCGCGAGGTGCTTCGCGTCCTGCGGCCCGGCGGCCGGTTCGTGTTCGCGGGCGAGCCCACCCAGCGCGGCGACGTCGTGGCGCGCGCCCTCTCGCGGGCGACCTGGTGGACCGCGTCGCGCGTCACCCAGCTCGCCCCGCTGCGCGAGCGGTGGGCCCGGCCCCCGGCCGAGCTCGAGGAGAGCAGCCGCGCCGCTGCGCTGGAGTCTCGGGTCGACCTCCACACGTTCGACCCGGGTGACCTGGTGCGAATCTGCCTGCGCGCCGGCGCCATCGACATCAGCACCGTCACCGAGGAGCTCACGGCCTCGTGGTTCGGGTGGCCGGTTCGCACGTTCGAGGCGGCGGTGAAGCCGGGCGCCCTCGGCTGGAGCTGGGCGACGTTCGCGTACCGCGGCTGGCGACGCCTCACGTGGCTCGACGAGAACGTGCTGGACCGCGTGGTTCCCGACGCGTTCTTCTACAACGTGTGCGTCACAGGGACGAAGCCGCCGGGCTGGCGCTGACGGCGTCGGGGACGTCGTCGGTCTTGGTCGAATCGGGGGCGATGGTGGCCGGGGGCGCGCCGTCGAGACGCGTGGACACCACGAGGGCCACGACGAGCGCGACGACCACCAGCGGCAGCACCGAGGCCTCGGTGGGGCCGACGATGACGGTGACGAGGACCAGGGCGCTCAGCGGCACGCGCATCATCCCCGCGGCGCCGGCGGCCATCCCGGCGGCGAATCCGGCCAGCGGGGAGATCCCGGAGACCGCGGGCACGAGCTGCGCGGCGACCGTACCGATGGCCGAGCCGAGGAACAGCGCGGGGAAAATGGGGCCGCCGCGGAACCCTCCGCCGAGGCACAGCGCGTACGCCACCGCCTTGAGCACGAGCAGCAGCGTCAGCGCGCCCAGCGCGGCCGTGGGGCCCTTCTCGGCCAGGTCGGGCAAGGCGCTCTGGCCCGAGAACAGCAGGTTGGTGCCGGGGTCGCCCGTGATGCCCTGGTACGTGGCGGCGAGCACGCCCACCACCAGACCCACTGCACTGGTGACCAGCACCGGGTGGCGGTCTTTCGACAGGGTCAGCAGAGCACCGCCGAGGCGCCGGACCGCCACGCACAGCAGCCCCGCGGCGAGGCCGATGCCGATGGCCGCCGCGAAGGCACCCCAGCCGATGGGGCCGCCGGGCGGCAGCTCCGGGACCGCGAGCGTCGGTGCGGTGATGCCGGTCCAGGAGTCCAGCCCCGTGTAGGCGAGATACCCCGTACCCCCGGCCAGCAGCGCCGGGAGGATGGCCACCGTGAGGGCCGACCCGGCCAGGCCCACGGTCTCGATGATGAGGACGGCGGCCACGATGGGGCCGCCGAACAGCGCGGAGATCATCGCGAACACGGCCGTGAGCGAGATCAGCTGCACGGTAGGGCCCTCGCCCTGCCCGAGCCGGTGCGCC
Organism: uncultured Actinomycetes bacterium; assembly: GCA_963778785.1. GTDB lineage: Bacteria > Actinomycetota > Actinomycetes > S36-B12 > CAIYMF01 > CAVZVV01. Next base: position 417,576 of record CAVZVV010000031.1, on the reverse strand, counting down.
GTCCAAGCGCCCATCCCGAGGCCCAGCGCGATGAGGGGCGCCTCGGGGCCGAGCACGGTGCCGAAGCTCAGGCCGGCCAGCGCCGCGAGCACGATGCCGGGGAGGTACGCGGGCAGTACCGGGGCGGCGCTGTGCTCGAGCGGCCCGTGGCCGCCGTGGCCGGGCAGCGTGTGCACGAACAGCCCGGTGAGCACGCCGCCGACGAGCGGCATGAGCATCAGGAACCACCATGGGGTCCCGCTGAGACCGAGCCCTTGCGGCAGCGAGGTGAAGACGAGGTGCTCGCCCTCGTGGATCGCTCCCACGAACGCCAGGGCGATCGCGCCGAAGGGCAGCCCGAGGAGCGCCGCGATGACCAGGAGCTTGAGGTAGCCGGGTGATCGCACGGCACTCGTGATGTCCACCTGCGCAAGGTACTAGCCTGCGGGCGTGTTCGGACGTCCCCCACGCGACCCGCGCCAGGCTCGGTTCCTGACCGTGGACTCGCTCCGCTGGGTGGTGCGCCACCGGGCCTGGAACTGGTGGCACCTCATCCGCTACTGGCGGTTCTTCCGGTGGCGCTGCGCAACCCGCACATCGTCACCGAGGGCTTCGTCTTCCTCGGGCGGAGGGTCGAGGTGACGCGCGCGACCCGGGTACGGACGGATCGTCCTCGGCCGCTTCGTGCACCTCGGCGACGAGAAAGGCTGCGCGTGCCACTAGGGCACCCTGCGCGTCGGCGACAAGTGCGTGTTCGGCAAGGACAACACCGTCAACGGCCACCTCGACGTCGAGTTCGGCGAAGCCTCATCGTGGCCGACTGGGTGTACGTGTGCGACTTCGACCACGTGTACGACGGACGTCTCCGTGCCCGATCAAGGACCAGTGCATCGTCAAGTCGCCCGTGCGCATCGGCCCGGACGTGTGGATCGGTACAAGGTGACGGTGCTGCGCGGGACGTCCGTCGGCCGCGGGTGGGTCCTCGCCGCGAACTGCCTCGTCAACGCCGACGTCCCGCCGATGTCGATGTGCGGTAGGCGTGCCGGCGGGTGCTCAAACCGCCGCGACGACTACGCGCCGACGGCGCCTCCGGCGCGAGGCGCTGGCGGACATCGCTCGCAAGACCGCGCGTGGCGTGGCCCGCGCCACGGGCCGCGAGGAGCCCGCGGCGCCCGGCCCACCCGCGTAGGGGAGGACGCCTAGCGCCGCAGCAGCAGGTTGCCCTCGTACCTGGCGGGCACGTCGGCGAGCGCCAGCCGTGCGCTGCGGGGCAGGTGCTCGGCGGTGGCCTGCTCGTACACCGAGGCGGTGCTGGTGGCGATGAGCGGCCAGCCGTGCGAGTCCCGCAGCCGCTCGCGTGCGGCCGCGGCCTGGGCCCGACGGCCCGCGGGGTCGCGGAGCACCTCGGTGAGCACGTCGGCCAGCACCCGGTGGTCGCCAGGGGGGAAGGTGCGGCCGGTGACGCCGTCGCGGACGAACTCGGCGAGCCCTCCGGTCGCGGCCACCACGACCGGCGTACCGAGGGCCGCCGCCTCGAGCGCGACGAGCCCGAACGGCTCGTAGACGCTCGGCGTGACGGACACGTCTGCAGCCGCGACGAGCGCCGTGAGGTCGTCTTCCGGGAGGAAGCCCGAGAACACCACCGAGCGGCCGAGCCGCGACTCGCGCGCCTGCGCGGCGAGCGCCTCGGCCTGCCCGCCGCGACCCCCGACGACGACCCGCAACCCCGGGAAACGGCGGCGCAGCGCCGGTACGGCGGCCAGCAGCGTGTGCACGCCCTTCTCCCACTCGAGCCGCCCGCTGAACACCACCAGCGGGGCGTCGGGGTCGGGTTGCCATCGGCGCCGGGCCGCGGCGACACCCGTGGGTGCGGTCCAGCGCCGCAGGTCGATTCCGTTGGGGATCACGTCGATCTGGGCCGGGTCGGCGTCGAAGAGGGTGACGACCTCCCCGCGCATGTGCTCGCTGCACACGATCGTGCGGGTGGCCTCGTGCGCGAGCCACCACTCGACCGAGTGGATCGATCGCGACAGGTCGGTGGGCAGCCAGCCCTGGTGCCGCCCGGCCTCGGTGGCATGGGTGGTGGAGACCAGCGGCACGCCGGCCCGGTCGGCGAGCGCCGTGCCCGCGTGGGCGACGAGCCAGTCGTGCCCGTGCACCACCTCGGGCGCCCACTCCTCGAGCAACCTGCCGCCCTCGCGCACCATCGAGTGTTCGAGCCCCATGACCCAGGTCAGCAGGTGGTCGGTGTCGAGCGGCACGGCCGGCGGCACGGTCTCGACCCGGTGCACCCGCACGCCGTTGACGACGTCGTTCCGAGGCGCGTCCTCGGGCTGCTGGGTGAGCACGACGACCTCGTGGCCCGCGGCGGCCTCTGCCTCGGCGAGCGCATGGACGTGACGCCCGAGCCCCCCGTAGACGAGCGGCGGGTACTCCCAGGAGACGTGCAGCACGCGCATCCGCTGAGTCTAGGGTCAGCCCGGCGGTCCGGCTCGGCCGGCTCGCACGGGCCGTGGGAGCGGTCGCGACGCTAGAGGATCCTGGCGTCCAGGTGCTGGAACGGCCCGTCCGTCGAGCGCTGGGCGGCAGCCTCGACGAGGGCCTCGTCGTGCTGACCGCCGGCGAGCAGCCGGGCCAGGCGCCGGGTCGCCGCCAGGTGCTCGCCGTGCCGGCGACGGGCGTACTCGGCGGCCGAGTCCTTGGTCACCATGAACGCCCAGTCGCTGGCCAGGGCCAGCAGCAGGCTCCGGACGAGCTGGTCGTAGGCGGCGTCCGGGGCGCAGCGGTCCGGACGGGCATCGACCACGGCGAGGACCTCGCGCTGCAGGGCCGCGTGGTCGTCGACGAGGTCCCGGACCTGCGGACCGTCCCACGTGTGCCAGTCCTTGCCCGCCCCCCAGGATCCGCGCCGAAGGTCGACTCGGCCCGCCACCGCGCCGCCCTCGAGCGCCCCCGCCAGGGTGGTCACCTCGACGCCGGACTCTGGCAGCAGCCGCAGGACCCGGCCGAGCCACTGCGGCCCCTCGAACCACCAGTGGCCGAAGGCTCCTCGGTGTCGTACGCCGCCACGACCAGCCCGGTCCGGCCCCCGCGCTGCTCGCGCGCGTCGAGCAGCGCGTCGCGCACGTGCCGGACGAAGTCGCGCGCGTCGTGCTCGGCGGCGGCCGCGGCCCGGTGCGGGTCGTAGGGCGCCTTCTGCTCGGCCGGAGTCGCCGTGCTCGTCACCCGGTAGGCGCGGAAGCCGCTGCCGTGCTCGAAGGAGTGGAAGTCGCGGTACCACTCGCCGCCCGGGTAGCCGCTGCGCGGCGACCAGACCCGGTACGTGACGTCGAGGTTCCGGCCGAACACGGCGACGCCCGTGTCGCCCAGGGTCCAGGCGTCGGCCGTGGAGCGACCCACCGCGTCGAGGGCGGGGCCGTCGAGCATGAGGTGCGTGACGCCGACCTGCTCGTACAGGCGCTCGAGGCCCGCGCGGTAGCCGCACTCGGGGGCCCACAGGCCCGTCGGTGACCGGCCCGTGCGCCACCGGACGTCGTCGCGCCCCACCCGCAGGGAGAAGCGTGCGACGCGCTCGTCGAGCAGGGGCTGGAACGGGTGCGCCGCAGGGCCGCCGAGGAGCTCGACCACGCCGCTGTCGGCGAGGCCGCGCAGGACCGGGGAGCCGCCGGCCGACCAGTGCTGCTCGAACTGCGCGAGGGCGTTCTGCGCGCGCACGTGCTCGCGCGCCCCGACGTCGCGCATCGCCCGATCGCGGTGCGAGGCGAGGGCCAGCGCGCGCGCCGCCCAGAACCCGAGCCACAGGTGCTGCTGGTCCAGGCACCACGGGTCGTCCAGCTGCGCGGCCACGATGGGCGTGACGCCGAGGGTCACCTGCGCCGTGCGCCCCTCGGCCGCGAGGCCGCGCAGGACCTCCACGAGCGGCAGATACGAGTCGGCCCACGCCTGGTGCAGCCACTCCTCGCCCACCGGCCACGCCCCGTGGTGCGCGAGCCAGGGCAGGTGCGTGTGCAGGACGAGCGCGAATCGGCCGACCGTCGACCCGCTCATCGGCGCCCGCCGGTCAGCGCCGAAGCGGTGACGACAAGGTCGAGGCTGCCGTCTACGTCTTCTTCGTGCACGACGAAGTCGGCGGTGGTGACCGTGTCGACCCGCGCACCCAGCGCGTCGTCCCAGGTGTCGTCGGTCGCGGCGCGCACGAGCGCCTCGACGATCGCACCCTGCCCCTGGTCCAGCGCCCGCAGCCGCGGCCCGTGCGAGAGGCCCCGCACGACGATGTCCTCGAAGGCGGCGGCTGCGACGAGGTCGCGCAGCTGCTCGGCGTCGAACTCCTCGACGTGGAACGGGTTGGTGGGCCGTTCGCCGCGGCGCAGGCCCGGGGAGAAGGTCCGTCGGTTCGGCGTGGTGATCACGAGCAGTCCACCTGGACGCAGGCAGTGGTGGGCCGCGCGCAGGAAAGCACGCAGGTCCCACAGGTGCTCGACGACCTGCAGGGCCACGAGCACGTCGGCGGCGCCGGGTCTCAGCGGGAGGTCGGCGAGGTTCGCTCGGACGTGCGCGACGGCCGGGTAGGCGTGCGCGGCGTGCGCGGTCGTGGCGGCGTCGTACTCGAGCGCGGCGACCACCCTGGCCCCGGCGACGCGCAGCAGGTCGGCCCCGTACCCCTCGCCGCTGCCGGCCTCGACGATGGCCGCGTCGATGAGTTGCTCGCGGCGGCGGTCGGCGATCCAGCGGTACGCGGCCTCGTGCCGCCGGAACCAGTAGTTCTCGCGGGCGACGCGCGGCACCGTGCGCTCGCCCGTCAGCGCCAGCGGATGCCCCTCCGCGGCAGGCGGAGTCCCGGGCGCGACCATGGCGCGCACGCTACGCCACCGGCCGCGGCGCCCGGCCTCGTGGCACCCTTCGTGGCAGGCTGTCGGACGTGGTCGACGATGCTGGTGGTGCGACGCCGGGCGGCGGCGCAGAGGCGCGCGGCGAGAGCCGCTGGCCGATGGCTCTCGCGGTCGTGGGCACGGGTGCCCTGCACGCGCTCCTGCCCGATCAGGTCGTGGTGCACCCGCCCTACGCGTACAGCACGCTCGTCGGGGTGCTGCTCGTCGCTTTGATCGTCGGCGATCCCGGCCGCATCGACCGCCAGCGCACCTGGCTGCGCGTTCTCACCGACGTGATGATCGGGCTCATCACGATCACGAACCTCGTGGTGGGCGTGCGGATCGTGGCCGGGATCCTGGGCAGCCAGTCGACCTTCTGGAACAGCGCGGGCGAGCTGCTCGCCGCGGGCGGGATCTGCTGGGTGACGAACGTGATCGCGTTCGCGCTCTGGTACTGGCACCTCGACGCAGGGGGGGCCGCGGCCCGGGCCCAGGGCGACGGGCCCGCCCCTGCCTTCGTCTTCCCGGAGATGAACTTCAGCCAGCACGTGGCCGACGACTGGTACCCGACGTTCCCGGACTACCTGGCCTTCTCGTTCAACACGGCCACGGCGTTCAGCCCCACGGACGTCTCCGCAGTGCGGGTCTGGGCCAAGCTGCTGATGATGGTGGAGGCGATGTTCTCGCTCGGCCTGGCTGCGCTGGTCATCGCGCGCGCGGTGAACATCATGGCCTGACCGCGGGCGGAGGAGTCGCCACCTCGGTATCGACGATCCAGTGGTTGACCTGGAGGGGGCGGCCCGAGAACTCGACGACGGTCTGGCCGAGCAGCGCGAACCCCAACGAGCGGCACAGTCCGTTGGAGGCTCCGTTGGTGACGGCCGGGAACGCGTGCAGAGGCCCCCACCGTCCCTCGTCGCGGCACCGTCGAAGCACCGCGCGCACCGCGGCCTTGGCGAGGCCCCGGCCCTGGAACTCCGGCAGGACCATCCACCCGATCTCGGTGAAGGGCTCGCCGTCCTCGCCGCTCTCCCAGACCACCACCGTGCCCGCGACCGCGCCGGGCTCGGCCCGGTCGGGCACGATCACGAGGATCCACGCCCGTCCCGCCTCGGCGTCGGCCACGTCGCGGGCGACCTTGTCCTCGATGCCCTCGCGCGGCAGCGGCCCCCCGAGCTCGGCCATCATCACCGGGTCGCAGCGCATCTGGACGTAGAGGTCCACGTCGTCGCGCTGCACGTCGCGCAGCACCATCTCGCGGGCCCCGTCGTCGCGGTTCACCGGCCGCCCCGCGGCTGTAGCCCGGCCACGCCGCCCCCGCGGGCGAACTGGCACGTCCCCGCGGTCCGGGCTGCGGCCATGGTCCCTCCCGTGCTGGTGCGAGCGCTCGCTGCCTGCACCCCGTCGGACTCCTGCGGCTGCTGGCGCGGTTCCCGTCTCGCACCACGATCTCGCGGGCGCGGGCAGCCACCCCGGCGGGGCGCCGGCCAGGCGTGTTTGAGAGGGTGGCGCTCGGCGGAGCCGCACCCCCGGCCGGCGGGTGGGGGGCAGCGGAGAGCCATATGCTACTCGCGAGTAATATCCGCTCATTGGAGCACGGCCGCCCCGGCGCGTGCAGGGACCAGGAGGTCGAGAGGCCGCCATGAAGATTGTCGTCTGCATCAAGCAGGTCCCGGACTCGTGGGCCGAGAAGAAGCTGTCGGACACCGACAGCACCCTCGACCGCGCCTCCGTCGACCGCGTGATCAACGAACTCGACGAGTACGCCGTGGAGGAGGCCCTCACCCTGGCCGAGGCCAGCGGCGGCGAGGTCACGGTGCTGTCGATGGGCCCGGACGAGGCCGCCGAGGCCATCCGCCGGGCGCTGTCGATGGGCGCCGACTCCGGCATCCACCTGTGCGACGACGGGCTCCACGGCAGCGACGCGATCGCCACGTCGCTCGCGATCGCCACGGCGCTCGAAGGCCGCGACTTCGACCTGGTCATCTTCGGCTCGGAGAGCACCGACGCACGGATGAGCGTGGTGCCCGCGATGGTCGCCGAGCGGCTCGGGCTGCCGCAGCTCACGTTCGCGAGCAAGGTCGACGTCGACGGCAGCGTCGTCACGATCCGGCGGGTGGCCGACTACGGGTACGACGAGGTCACCGCGTCGACGCCCGCGCTGGTGTCGGTCGTCGAGAAGATCAACGAGCCGCGCTACCCGTCGTTCAAGGGCATCATGGCGGCCAAGAAGAAGCCGGTCGAGAAGCTCGACCTCGCGGCGATCGGTCTCGACGCCGGCTCCGTGGGCCTGGCCGGCTCGTGGAGCGCGGTCGACTCCTTCGCCGCCCGCCCTCCGCGGGCCAAGGGCACGATCGTGGCCGACGCCGGAGACGGCGGAGCCCAGATCGCCGAGTACCTGTCCACCCAGAAGTTCATCTGACGAGGAGTCGACATGGCCCAGGTCCTCGTGCTCGTCGACCACGTCGACGGCACCGTCAAGAAGGTCACGCTCGAGCTCCTCACGCTCGCGCGCTCGCTCGGCGAGCCCGCAGCGGTGTGGGTGGGTCCGGCGCCGACCCCGCTGCCCTCGCGGCCTACGGGGCGGAGACCGTGTACGTGGCTGACGGCTCCGCGCTCGTCGACCACCCCGTCACTCCCGCAGTGGCGGTGCTCGCCAAGCTCGTTGTCGAGCAGGCGCCCGGCGCCGTGCTCGTGGCGTCCACGGCCGACGGCAAGGAGACCGCTGCGAGGCTCGCCGTGCGCACCGGCTCGGGCGTCATCACCGACGCGGTGTCCGTGTCGGCCGACTTTATCGCCACGCAGTCGGTCTTCGGCGGCGCCACGGTCGTGCAGTCGAAGGTCACCTCGGGCACGCCCATCTTCACGATCCGCCCGAACTCCACCCCGCCCGTAGCCGTGCAGGGCGCCGGCACCAGGGTCGACGTGTCCGTCGAGCTGACCGGGGCAGACACGGCGGCTACGGTCGTCAACCGCGTCGTCGCGGAGAAGGGCGGTCGGCCCGAGCTCACCGAGGCCGCGATCGTCGTCTCCGGCGGGCGCGGGGTCGGCGGCGCCGAGGGCTTCAAGGTCATCGAGGACCTCGCTGACGCGCTCGGCGCTGCGGTGGGAGCCTCACGAGCGGCCACGGACGCGGGCTGGTACCCGCACCAGTTCCAGGTGGGGCAGACGGGCAAGACCGTCTCGCCCCAGCTGTACATCGCCAACGGCATCTCCGGGGCCATCCAGCACCGGGCCGGCATGCAGACGTCCAAGACCATCGTGGTGGTCAACAAGGACCCCGAGGCGCCGATCTTCGAGCTCGCCGACTTCGGTGTCGTCGGCGACCTGTTCAACGTCGTCCCTGCGCTCACCGACGAGGTGGCCAAGCGCAAGGGCTGACCTGCTGGGCGATCCCCGCACGGACGCACGAGGCCCCCGACCGACCACGGCCGGGGGCCTCGTCGGGCGTCAGGCCTGGGCGATGCGCACGAGGTTGCCCGACGGGTCGCGGAACGCGCAGTCGCGCGCGCCCCACGGCTGCGACGCCGGTTCTTGGAGCACCTCGGCACCCGAGGCGCGGACCTTCTCGAACGTGGTGTCGAGGTCGTCGCTGCGGAAGATCGCGGCCTGGAGCGACCCCTGGGTGACGAGGGTGAGGAGCGCATCGCCCTCGGCCTGCGACCGGCCGCCGTGCGGCTGGAAGAGCACGACGTCGACGTCCTGGCCGGGTGCCCCGACGGTGACCCAGCGGAACCCGTCGGACGCGACGTCGTTGCGGACCTCGAGACCGAGCGCGTCGCGGTAGAAGCCCAGCGCCTCGTCGGGGTCGTGTACGGCGATGAACATGTGGGAGACGGTGACGGTCATGGCCCGAGGGTAGGAGCCTCGCCGGTCGCCCTGCTTCTCCGATCCTGCTCGCTGGTGCGACGGGCTGCCTCGCCCGTGGTGCGCCCCGGTGCTTCCACCCCGTGCTGGGACCCGAGCGTGCGGCGCCGTCAGGCGGACTCGGGCGTACGCCGGGGCCGGGACGCCACCTTGTCGACGCACGACGGCACGATGGTGCGGCCGCTGTGGTCGCGCGAGCGGTACTGCGTAGGCGTCTCACCCACGATCTCGGTGAACCGAGAGCTGAACGAGCCGAGGGACGTACAGCCGACGGCGAGGCAGACGTCCGTGACCGACATCGAGCCCTCCCGCAGCAGCGACTGCGCCCGCTCGATGCGCCTGGTCATGAGGTAGGCGTACGGCGTCTCGCCGTAGGCGGCGCGGAACCGGCGGGAGAAGTGCGCCGGGGACATCAGCGCCGCGCGCGCCATCGCGGGCACGTCGAGCGGCTGCGCGTAGTCGCGGTCCATGAGGTCGCGCGCCCGCCGCAGGTGCGCCAGGTCGGCGAGTTCCTCTGGCCTCATGCCACGACGGTAGACGATGCGACGCCGCTAGAACGGTGGGGCGCAGTCGTCCGGCGGGGGGACCCGGGGCGGTGCTGACGGTGGGGGTGGTAGCTCGGTGAGCACCGCCGGGTCGGTGCGGTGCTTCCGCCGTTGGGGGCTCGTCCACTCGCAGCTGCCGTCGTCGGCTGTCGCCACCGTCCAGCCGGCGTGCGTCTTGAGCTGGTGGTGGCGCACGCACAGGTGCTCGAGGTTGCTCGGCGCCGTGGCGCCGCCTTCGCCCCACGGGACGGCGTGGTCGAGCTGGCAGCGCGCGGCCGGACGGCTGCAGCCCGGGTGGCGGCAGGTGCCGTCGCGCGCGACGAGGAAGTCGCGCAGCGCGTCCGGGATGGCGTAGCTGCGGCGGCCGAGGTCGAGCAGGTGCCCGGTGTCCGGATCGGTGACCAGCCGGCGGAAGCGCGCGTCGAGGGCGAGGTGCCGCGCCACCTCCGCCGGCACCACCCCACCTTCGAGGACCTCCACGGGAGTGTCGCGCAGCCCGGTGAGCGTGGGCAGGTCGACGACGAGGTGCATCTCGACCGCACTAGATGCAGGGAGCACCGCGGCTCGCCCCGACGAGACGAGGGAAGCGAGTGCGGCCGCGCGGCGCACGCCCACCAGCCCGGCGTCCGGATCGTCGAGGGAGTCGGCGAACGCGTAGTCGCGGGCGAGAGCGTCGACTGCGGCGGCGATGCGGTGCGCGTCGTCGGCGGCGAGTCGGGCCGTGAGCAGCGACACCCCGTCGGGCTCGTGCCGCACCAGGACGTCGCGCGCGGCGCGGGCCCGGCGGACGCGCGCCGCCCCAGAGGCCGGGTCGAGGGAACGGAACACTCGTCGGGCGCGCGTGCGCGTCTGTCCGACGGGAGCCCGCTCGGCGGTGGGCAGCACCCGGGTCTCGAACTCCGCAGCCTGGGCGGCGTCGATGTCGTCGAGGTCGACGACGACGCCGAGTCCGTGGCCGGTGAGGGTCTCGGCGATGACGCGCGCGTGCATTGCCGTGATGCGCCCCAGGCACAGGGCGGCGGCGGTGGCCGGCAGGAAGCGGTGCAGCACGCGAGCGGCGTGGATACGGCCCTGTGCCGTGGACGGGGCCAGCCCGAGGGCAGCGGCGAGCTCCTCGCGGGCCGGGTCGGTGACGCTCAGGGCCGGCCTGCCAGGCGTCGCCGCCACGACGAGCACCTGCTCGCGGGTACCGGCCGCGACCACCAGCGCCCGCTGGCAGAGCGAGTCGAGCCAGGCGGCGGCTCGCGAGACGGCCTGCACGTACGTGACGGCGTCGTCCGCCCCCAGGCGCTCGGGTGCCAGAGCGGCAAGCTCGGCCACGGATGCCCACCCCGGCGCCTCCTTGGCGAGCTGCGCGACGATCTGGCCCGGCGTCTCGGGCGCGATGTCGTCGAGGTCGGGATCGACCATGGACTCCCACACGAGGACGTCGTGCCCTTCCAAGGGGCACCCTTCTTCGATGTCGAACATGTGTTCGATTCTAGCCCTCAACCCCTTGCAGCACAAGGGTTTTCGGGAACTGTGGGACACGTCGTGGATTCGAGGGCGGTCTCAACTGGTAGCCGCACATGGGTGGTGCGGATGGTCGGGAGGTCTGCATGTCGGTGTTGGTCGGAGATCTTGCGTTGGTGGTAGTCCGGGCTGCTGGCTGCGGACTGGTCCCCGCAGCAGGTCGCGCGGATGTTGCCCGATCTGTATCCCGACCACCACGGTGTGCGGGTGAGCCACGAGACGTTCTACGCTCGCTGTTCGTGCAGACCTGCGGCGATCTGCGCCGGGAGCTGCCCAAACATCTGCGCACCAGCGCACGGTTTCAAACCCCAGGGCCGCGTGGAGCTGCGGGGCCGCGTGGTCCGGACCACCGCGATCAGCGCTCGACGGGCCGAACCCGCCGATCGGGCTGCCCGACCAGATTCGCAAGTCCCTGACCTGGGACAGCCGCCAGGAGATGGCCCATCACGCCGACATGGCGATCGACGCCGGCCTCGACGGCTACTTCGCCGATCCCCACTCACCGTGGCAGCGCGGCTCCAACGAGAACAGCAACGCTCTCCTGCGCCGGTACTGGCCCAAGGGCAGCGACATGCGCGACCTGACCCAGGGCGATTGCGACTGAGTCGCTTTCAGGCTCAACACCCGCCCCCGCCAGACCCTGGGCTGGAAGACTCCCCAGCAGGCACTCGACCGACTGCTCGGCGGAACAGCCGCCTGAGACCGCCAGGCAAGACCCGGCCTGGCCCCGGCCCTGTGCCGCCACCGGTCTCGTTCAGAACGCCCTCGCGCGGCCGAAGGGAAACGCCAGCAGGCTGGCGTTTCCCTTCGGCTCGATCCTGCCGGGGGTAGGCGCTCCGCTCCGACGCGCGTCATCGCCGGGCCCGGCGGATGCCCTCCGGTAGCGTGAGCGCGACCCGCCACCCTCTGCCGACGGGGCTCCCGCAGCCGTGATCTTCCCGACCATCGAGTTCGCGACGTTCTTCGTCGTGGTGCTGACCGTGTCGTGGCTCCTGATGCCGAACCCGGCGTTGTGGAAACCGTTCATGCTCGCGGTGTCGCTGTTCTTCTACGGCTTCACCGACTGGCGGTGGGTCTTCCTGCTGCTCGCGGCGATCATGGTGAACCAGGTGGCCGCCACCGTGGTGTGGCGCGCGGTCCGGCCGGCTACCCGCAAGGCGGCCATGGTCACGGCCGTCGCGGTCGACCTCGCCCTGCTCGGCGTGTTCAAGTACTACGGGTTCTTCGTCGACTCGATGGCTTCGGTGCTCGACCGGGTGAACCTTGGGCTACCGCTTCCGCTGCTGTCTGTCGCGCTGCCGATCGGCATCTCGTTCTTCACGTTCCAAGGCATCTCGTACGTCGTCGACGTGTACCGCGGCGACTACCCGCTCGCCTCGCCCATCGACGTGGCTGTGTACCTGTCGTTCTTCCCGCACGTGGTGGCGGGCCCGATCGTGCGGGCGCGCGAGTTCATCCCGCAGCTGGCCACCCCCCGCGACCCGCGCCGCGTGCCGGCCGCCGCAGCGCTCTTCCTCATCGTCGGCGGTGTGGTGAAGAAGGTGGTGATCGCCGACTTCCTGGCGGTGAACCTCGTCGACCCTGTGTTCGGCAGCCCGGCGGCCGCCTCCGGTCCCGACACGCTCGCGGCGATCCTCGGCTACGCCGCGCAGATCTACTGCGACTTCTCGGGATACACCGACATCGCCATCGGGGTCGCGATGCTTCTGGGTTACCGGTTCCCGCAGAACTTCGACGGTCCCTACCGGGCGACGAGCCTGCAGGAGTTCTGGCGCCGCTGGCACATGACGCTGTCGCGGTGGCTGCGCGACTACCTCTACATCCCGCTCGGGGGGAGCCGTCGCGGCACCGTGCGCACGTACGTGAACCTCATGCTCACGATGCTGCTGGGGGGCCTGTGGCACGGGGCGTCGTGGACGTTCGTGGTGTGGGGCGGTATCCACGGCACGGGCCTGGCCGTGCAGCGGGCCTTCGACGGGCGGCACCGCTCCGGCCGTTCCGGCGAGCCGGCGTCGGGGCCGGACGAGGGCCAGGCCGGCGAGGACGACGACGGCGGCGCCGGCGAGGCCGGCGAGGGCGCCTTCCCCGCCGGTGTCCCGCTCGAGGGGCCGCGCGACGTGGAGCTCGCGCTGGAGGAGGTCCCGGGCCCGAGGCGGCTCGCACTGCGGCGCCCGGCGCACCAGCGCGGCCGGCCGCTGCTGCCCGTGCTCGCCGGGTGGGCGCTCACGTTCGCGGTGGTGTGCTTCGCGTGGGTGTTCTTCCGCTCGCCCGAGGTGTCGGTGGCCTTCGAGGTGCTCGGTCGGCTCGGGTCCGGCTGGGGAGAGCCGTCCGCGCTGCTGACGCCCGCGGTGCTCGTCGCCCTCGTCGTCGGGCTGGGCACCCAGTGGGTGCCATCAGGCTGGTGGCGCGCCGTGGAGCAGCGCTTCGCACTGCTCCCGCTCGGGTGGCAGGGCATCATGGTGGGGGTGGTGCTCGTGGTGGCCACCGCCCTGACCGGCGACCAAGGCGTCGCACCCTTCATCTACTTCAGGTTCTGACTCCCGCCATGAGCACCGAGACGCCCTCCCGCCCGGACTCGCACGCCGACATCGACGGCGTGTACCACCCGGCGCTGCGCCGGGGGTCGGGCGTGCCGACCATGCCCGCGGGCAAGGTGCTCGTGGTCGTGGTGGTCGCCCTCGCGGTCGCGGGCCTGCTGAACTCGGCCTGGATGGTGCGGACTGCCCAAGGCATGCGCGAGGGCTGGTCTCGCACGGCGGTGCTGGGCATCGCCACCGGCTTCGACGCCGTGGCGAGCCACCTGTCACTGGACCGTCCCCGGGCCGGTCTCGACGTGCTGCTCGGCCACGAGCAGCCCGGCGGGGGAGACGAGCTCCTCTCGGGCGACGACTCGATCCTCGCGGCGCCCGCGCGCGTCCCGCTCGTGGGCGAGAAGGTGGCCCCGCAGGACGGCGCCGCCCCGGCGAAGGCTGCCGTGCTGAGCCGCCCCAGTGCGTCGTCGCCACTGCGGGTCATGGTCCTCGGCGACTCGCTGGCGACGTATGTCGGCCAACAGCTCGACGAGCAGACGGCGACGACCGGACTGGCCACCGTGCGCACCATCTGGCGCGACGGCACAGGCCTGTCCACGCCCTCCTTCTTCAACTGGCAGTCGTTCGCCGTCCAACAGGTGCGCACGTATCACCCGCAGGCCGTCGTCTTCGTGCTCGGCGGCAACGACCTGCAAGACATGCGCCGCAACGGGAAGGCCTATCGGGCGGGCACGCCCGAGTGGCAGACCGAGTACGCCCGGCGGGTCGCCGTGGTCATGAAGGCGATGACCGACGCCGGCGTGCAGCGCGTGCTGTGGTCGGGTCCGCCCACCTCGCGCAGCGCAGCCGACACCCGCTCCTTCCGCGACCTGAACGACGCAGTCGCCCGGGCGGCCAAGGTGATCCCCGGAGCGGTGTTCGTCGACCTGTTCGCGGGCACGGCCGTCGAGGGGGCCTACGCCGACACGGTGACCATCGGTGGCCAACGCGTCGACTCCCGGCAGTCCGACGGGCTGCACTGGACCTGGCGCGGCGCGGCGCAGCCCGCGGCGCTGGTGCTGGCCGCCCTCCAGCGCGAGTGGGGACCGATCGCCTGACGGACTCCGGCGGCCCCGTGCGCCCCCCGACAGACGGTCGAGGGCGGGTCCGCGGGCACGCAGGTACCATCGGCGGGTGGCCTACCTGGACCATGCCGCGACCACTCCGATGCTGCCAGCGGCCGCGTCGGCCGTCGTCGACGCCATGCGCAGCACCGGAAACCCCTCGAGCCTGCACGCGTCGGGCCGTCAGGCGCGCAAGCTCGTGGAGCAGTCGCGCGAGACGCTGGCGGCCGTGCTCGGCGCGCGGCCCGGCGAGGTGGTCTTCACCTCGGGGGGCACCGAGGCCGACAACCTGGCCGTCAAGGGGCTGTTCTGGTCCCGTCGGGCAGCCGACCCGCGGCGCACCCGGGTACTGGCGTCGGCGGTCGAGCACCACGCAGTGCTCGATCCGGTGCAGTGGCTCGCCGAGCACGAGGGCGCCGAGGTCGAGTGGCTCCCCGTCGACCGACTCGGCCGCGTCGACCTCGACGCGCTCGCCGCGTCGCTGGCTCGCGACCCCGGGTCGGTCGGGCTCGTGAGTGTGATGTGGGCCAACAACGAGGTCGGTACGGTGCAGCCGATCGCCGAGGTCGTCCGGCTCGCGCACGAGGCCGGCGTGCCCGTTCATTCCGACGCGGTGCAGGCGTTCGGCGCCCTCGAGGTAGACGTGGCCGCGGTCCCCGTCGACGCCCTCACGGTCAGCGCGCACAAGATCGGCGGACCCACCGGGGTCGGCGCCCTCGTCCTGGCCCGCGGCCTCGATCCGGTGCCGCTCCTGCACGGGGGCGGCCAGGAGCGCGGTCGGTCTGGCACCCTCGACGCGCCGGGTGCCGCGGGGTTCGCCGCCGCCGCCCAGGTCGTCGTCGACGAGCGCGAGGAGCGCGCTGACGCCGTCGCGGCCCTGCGCGACGAGCTGATCCTCCGCGTCCTCGACGTGGTGCCCGAGGCGATCCTCAACGGCGACCCCGATCCCGCCGGCCGGCTCCCCGGCAACGCGCACTTCTCCTTCCCCGGCTGCGAGGGCGACGCGCTGCTCATGCTGCTCGACGCGCGCGGCGTCGAGTGCTCTACCGGCTCGGCCTGCACCGCGGGCGTGCCCGAGCCGTCGCACGTCCTGCTCGCCATGGGAGCACCTCCCGAGCAGGCGCGCGGCTCGCTGCGGTTCTCCCTCGGGCACACCTCGACGATGGACGATGTCGACGCCCTCACCGACGCGCTGCCCGCGGCGGTGGCCCGGGCCAGGCGGGCCGGCCTCGTGCGGCTACGGCTCGTCCCGGAGGCCTGACCGTGCGCGTCCTCGCCGCCCTCTCCGGCGGCGTCGACTCCGCCGTCGCCGCGTCCCGCGCGGCCGACGCGGGGCACGAGGTCACCGCGGTGCACCTCGCCCTCGCGTCCGACCCCCGGACCTTCCGCGACGGAGCACGGGGGTGCTGCTCGTTGGAGGACTCGCGCGACGCCCGCCGCGTGGCCGACGTGCTCGGCCTGCCCTACTACGTCTGGGATCTCGCCGAGCGGTTCGACGACGACGTCGTAGCCGACTTCGTCGCGGAGTACGCTGCGGGGCGCACCCCGAACCCGTGCCTCCGGTGCAACGAACGCATCAAGTTCGCCGCCGTGCTCGACCGGGCGATGGCCCTGGGCTTCGACGCGGTGTGCACGGGCCACTACGCCCGGCTCGAGCCGGGCCCCACCGGGCCGACGCTGCACCGGGCGGCAGATCCCGCCAAGGACCAGTCGTACGTGCTGGCCGTCCTCGGCCCGCACCAGCTGGCGCGCGCGCTGTTCCCGCTCGGCCCTTCGACGAAGCCCGAGGTTCGGGCCGAGGCGGCCGCGCGCGGCCTGCTCGTGGCCGACAAGCCCGACAGCCACGACCTGTGCTTCGTGCCCGACGGCGACACGGCCGGCTTCCTGGCCACGCGCTTGGTCCCGCGGCCCGGCGAGCTGGTCGACGCCGCAACCGGCGACACCCTCGGGCACCACGAGGGGGTGCACGCGTTCACCGTGGGCCAGCGCCGGGGCCTGCGGCTCGACCGCCCCGCTGCGGGCGGCGCACCGCGGTACGTCGTCGGCGTCGATGCGGCCACGGCCACCGTGATCGTCGGCCCGGCCGAGCTGCTGGGGGTCGACCGCATCCAGGCGGGCGCCCCTACGTGGTGCGGGCCGGCTCCGGTTGCGGGTGCCGAGGTGCTCGTGCAGTGGCGGGCGCACGGCGAGGCGGTGCCGGCGGTCGTGGAGCTGGGGGCGGGTTCGCTCCTGCTGCGGCTCGCACGCACCGTCCGCGGGGTGGCGCCGGGGCAGGGCGCGGTGCTGTACCACGGCGACCGCGTGGTGGGGTCTGCCACCGTGGTCTCCACCGGCCGCGCGGGCACGCCGGCGGCGGCAGCCCCAGCCGCGCGCTGAGCCCGGCCGCCGTCGGGGTTCGTGCGTCGCACCTCCACCGACTCGACCGCCGTGTCCTCGGCCAGCGCCGAGGGCGACGTGACGGACCCCGAGGGTAGCCTTCGGCCGATGACGTCCACGTCCGGCTCCGAGCCCTCGCCGCCCCCAGCGCCAGCGGGCCTCGCCGCGTGGCCCGCGCTCGCCGCCACCGCGGTCGGCTCGCTCCCGGGCACCTCGCCGCGGGAGGCCGCCGCGCTCGTGCTCGGCGAGCTCGAGGTGCCCGTGCTGCCCGAGCTCCCCGCGCGCGGACCGGGCGCCGACCTCGTCGGCCGCACGATGGCCCTCGTCGCGGCCGTCTCGTCCGACCTGTCGGTCGCCACGACGCCCGGAGGCTGGCGCCTCGCGGGCGCGCCCGGCCGCGCCTCCCGCCGGGCCGCGTCCTGGCTCGGAGAAGACCTCGACGCGCTCGAGGAGGCCGCGCACGGGTTCACCGGCGCGCTCGTCCTGCCGCTGTGCGGGCCGTGGACCCTCGCCGCCACGGTCGAGCTGGCCAACGGCGACCGCGTGGTATCCGACCCGGGCGCCTCCCGCGACCTCGCCGAGGCCCTCGCGCGAGGCGGTTGCGGTGCACCTGCGCGACGTCGGCGCCCGCGTGCCCGGAGCGGCGCTGTGCCTGCGGCTCGACGAGCCGTCGCTACCGGTCGTGCTGCAGGGCGGGGTGCCGACGCAGAGCGGGTGGGGCCGGGTCCGGGCCGTCGAGCCCGGACCCGCCGCCGCGGCCCTGCGCTCCGTCCTCGCCCGGGCCGACGCCGAGGGGGCCCTGCCGGCCGTGCACTGCTGCGCGCCGAGGCCGCCATACGTGCTGCTGCGCGAGGCCGGCGCGCGATCGCTCTCGGTCGACCTGCTCCTGCACGACGACGCCGACGACGACGCCACGGGCGAGGCCCTCGACGCAGGGGTGGCGCTCGTGCTCGGGGTGGTCCCCACCGGCGGCGCCCCGTCCCCCGGCGATCGGGGCGACGGGGATGCCGACGCGGGGGTCGCGGCCGTGGAGAGGTGGCGGCACCGGCTAGGCCTCGACCTCGACGAGGTGGCGCCGCTGCTGGCTGTCTCGCCCACCTGCGGGCTCGCCGGCGACTCGCCCGCAGGGGCGCGGGCGGCGCTCGACGCGGTCCTCGAGACCGCGCGGCGACTCAGGGAGGAGCCCCCCGCGCATGGATAGCACCCAAGCAGCCGGCGAGGCGCACGCCGGTCCGCGCGCCCGCTGGCATGAGCTCGTCGCCGCGATCGAGGCGGCCCGCGGGCGGTACTACGATCAGGACGCCCCGACGATCTCCGACGACGAGTACGACCGGCTGTTCCGCGAGCTCGTCGAGCTCGAAACGGCGCACCCAGAGCTCGCCAGCAACGACTCGCCCACGCAGTCGGTGGGCGGCACCCGCTCGGAGATGTTCGAGCCGGTCGAGCACCTGGTGCGGCTGCTGAGTCTGGACAACGCGTTCTCGGCCGAGGAGCTCGAGGCCTGGGCCGCGCGGGTGAGCCGGGAGCTCGGCGACCTGCCGGCGATGCTGTGCGAGCTGAAGGTCGACGGCCTCGCGGTCGACGTGGTCTACGACCGCGGCCGGCTGCGCAGCCTGGCCACCCGCGGCGACGGGCGGGTGGGGGAGGACGTCACCGGGAACGTGCGGTTCGTGCCCTCGATCCCCACGTCGCTGCGGGCCGACGGCGGGCACCCGGTGCCGGCCCTGGTCGAGGTGCGCGGCGAGGTGTTCTTCCCGGTCGCCGGAGTTCGACGTCGCTGAACGCCGAGATGCTCGCCGAGGGCCGCTCGCCGTTCGCGAACCCGCGCAACGCCGGCGCGGGCACGCTGCGCCAGCGGGTCGACCGGCGCGAGGCCGAGCTCGCCGCGGCCCGGGCCGAGGGTCGCGAGCGGGCGGTGCCGCGCCTGCTGCAGGACCTCGACCGGGCCCGCCGCCGCCTGGGCCGCCTGCAGCTGGTGGTGCACGGCGTGGGCGCCTGGGAGCCCGGGCCTGACGGTACGCCCGAGCCGGCCACCCAGTCGGGCGCGTACGAGGTGCTCGCGGCGTGGGGCCTGCCCACCAGCGACCGCGCCCGGGTGGTGCCCGACCTGGCCGGGGTGCAGGAGTTCGTCGCCCACTACGGCGAGCACCGTCACGACGTCGAGCACGAGATCGACGGCGTGGTGGTCAAGGTCGACGACATCGCCACCCAGGGCCGGCTCGGCGCCACCTCGCGCGCTCCGCGCTGGGCGATCGCCTACAAGTACCCGCCCGAGGTCGTGCGCACCCGTCTGCTCGACATCTCAGTGAACGTCGGGCCGCACCGGCCGGGTCACGCCGTTCGCTGTCATGGAGCCCGTCCTCGTGGCGGGGTCCACGGTGTCCATGGCCACCCTGCACAACGCGGACGAGGTGCGGCGCAAGGGTGTCCTCATCGGCGACACTGGTATTCCTGCGCAAGGCCGGCGACGTCATCCCCGAGGTACTCGGCCCGGTCGTGGAGGAGCGCACCGGCGACGAGCGCGCGTTCGTGATGCCGACGCACTGCCCGGCCTGCGGCACCCTCCTGTCGCCTGCGAAGGAGGGCGACGTCGACATCCGCTGCCCCAACGCGCGCTCGTGCCCGGCGCAGCTGCGCGAGCGGCTCTTCCACGTGGGCTCCCGCGGGGCCCTCGACATCGAGGGGCTCGGCTGGCAGGCCGCGGCCGCGCTGCTCGACGCCGACCTCGTCGTCGACGAGGGCGACCTGTTCGCCCTCACCGCCGACCACCTGCGCACCGCGGAGTTCTTCACCCGGGCCCCGGGAAGGGGTGAGGACGGGCGCCAGCTGTCGGCCGCCGGCTTGGTGCTGCTCGAGCAGCTCGAGGTGGCCAAGACCCGGCCGCTGTGGCGCGTCCTGGTGGCCCTGTCGATCCGGCACGTGGGCCCCACGGCCGCGCAGGCCCTGGCCCGCGAGCTGCTGTCCCTGGAGGCCGTCGAGACCGCCACCACCGAGCAGCTCGCGGCGGTGGAGGGCGTCGGGCCCGACCATCGCCGAGAGCCTGCGCGACTGGTTCGCGGTCGACTGGCACCGCGACCTCGTGCGCAAGTGGCGCGAGGCCGGCGTGCGCACCGCCGACGAGGCGGCCGCGGGCGGCCCGCGCCCGCTCGAGGGCATCACCGTGGTCATCACCGGCACCGTCGAGGGCTTCACCCGCGACGCCGCCACCGCCGCCGTGCAGGAGCGGGCCGGGAAGGTGTCGGGGTCGGTGTCCAAGAAGACCCACTTCGTCGTCGTCGGCGACAACCCCGGCAGCAAGTACGACAAGGCCGTCTCCCTCGGCGTCCCGGTGCTCGACGCCACCGGCTTCGCGGTGCTCCTCGACGAAGGACCCGAGGCTGCCCGCGCCGCCGCGGTTGCTCCGTCCGGGTGATGCCGCGGCCCGGGCCCTTACTGGAGGGCCCGGCTGCGACGAACATAGGACCCCAGCGCGCTCCGCCGGGGCGCCCGGTCGCCGCGTGGCGGGCAGACAGGGAGCGGGAGCCGTGGGAGGTGGCAGCGGGCAGGCGGAGCTGCGGCGCCTCGGGCTCGCCTCGGTCACCTGGTACCTGTGCGTGGGCGGCGGCGCCGCCATGCTGCTCGCCGCGGCCGTGTCGCTGCGCCCCGTCGACCTGCGGGCCATGGGCTGGCCGCTCCTCGTCATCGTCGTCATGACCCTCATCGGCGAGTCGCGGCCCGTGATCGCCCGCCGTGACGACGTCGAGGGCGTGCCGTTCTCCACCGACGTTCGTGCTCGCGGCCCTCGTCCTGTGGGGCCCGGCCGTCGCGGTGCTGCTGCAGGCGATGACCATCACCGTGTCCGAGCTGATGGAGCGCAAGCCCCCCTGGAAGCTCTTCTTCAACGTCGGGCAGTACGTGCTGTCGATCTGCGGAGCCGCCGCCGTGCTGTGGGTCGGAGGCATCCAGCCCACCCCGACGGGACCGCCGGTGGTCATGGGCGTCGAACAGCTCCCGTGGGTCGTGGCCGCCCTCGTCACGTACCACGTGCTGAACCTCGCGTTCGTCGCCGGGCTCGCCGGAACCGCGGGCCAGTCGTTCTGGGAGTGCTTCACCGACGACTTCGTGTACTACACGTTCACCTACTTCGCGGTCGCCGCGCTCACGCCCATCGTCGTCGTCGTGGCCGAGGGCCCGTGGATCTTCCTCCCGCTGCTGCTCCTGCCCCTGTCGGCGGTGTGGAAGACCGCGGCGATCAGCCGCGAGAAGGAGCGACAGGCCCTGCACGACGGGCTGACCGACCTGCCCAACCGCACCCGCTGAGACGCCGGCTCGAGGCGGCCCTGGGCGAGGCCGCGCGTGAGGGCGGGGGAGCGGCGCTCCTGCTGCTTGACCTCGACCGCTTCAAGGAGGTCAACGACACACTCGGGCACGACGTCGGTGACCGGCTCCTCGAGGTCGTGGCCGCGCGCGCCGTCGGTGCCGTGCGCCCCTCTGACACGGTCGCCCGCCTCGGCGGGGACGAGTTCGCCGTGGTCCTGCCGGGGGTCGTCACGGCGGACGAGGCCGTGGAGGTGGCCGGCCGGGTGCGCAGCTCGCTGGCCGACCCCGTGCGGCTCGACGGCCAGCTCGTCGACGTCGACGTGAGCATCGGCGTCGCTCTGTACCCGCGGCACGGGAGCGATCCGGACACCCTCCTGCGGAGGGCCGACGTGGCGATGTACGCGGCGAAGGGCGGTCGCACCGGGGTCAGCGTGTACCACCCGTCGCGCGACCCGAACTCCTCCCGCCGGCTCGGTGCCGTGGCCGCGCTGCGCGTCGCGATCGAGTCCGGCACGGTCGGCGTGCACTACCAGCCAGGCGTGGCGCTGCCGGGCGGCCACGTCGAGGTGGTCGAGGCCCTCGCGCGCTGGACCGACCCCGACCGCGGTCCGGTGCCCCCCGAGGAGTTCGTCGGACTGGCCGAACGCGCCGGTCTGGTCGCCGACCTCACCGCGCACGTGCTCTCCCGCGCCCTCGAGGACACCGCCGACCGGTGGCGCCGGGGCCTGTGCGTGCCGACGAGCGTGAACGTCACGCTGCGCGACCTCACCGACGGCGACCTCGCCACGCTGGTCGTGGCCCAGCTCGACGGCCACAGGCTCCCGGCCGAGGCGCTCGTGCTCGAGGTCACGGAGAGCTCGGTCGTGCACGACCCCAGCCGGGCCGAGGGCGTCCTGCACGACCTCGCGGGCGTCGGGGTGAGGTGCTGGCTCGACGACTTCGGTACGGGGTCCTCGTCGCTCGCGCTCGTCGAGCGCCTCCCCGTGAGTGCCGTGAAGGTCGACCGCAGCTTCGTCCGGCGGCTCGACCGATCCGACGCGAACCCGGCCATGGTGCGTTCGATCGTCGGGCTCGCGCACGGACTGGGGCTGCGCGTGGTGGCCGAGGGCGTGCAGACGGCCGCGGCCTGGAACTCGCTGGTCGACCTCGGGGCCGACATCGCCCAGGGCTGGCACGTGGCCCGTCCCATGCCGGCCGACGCGGCCGAGCGGTGGCTGGTGGCGCGCGCGGTGGAGACCGCGCACTCCGGGCCGACGCTGCGGGTGGTGGGAGGCGGCCCCGCCGTCGCTCCCTAGGATGGGCCCATGGCCGCCATCACCCGCGACGAGGTCGCGCACCTCGCCCGGCTGGCCCGGCTCGCCCTCACCGACGACGAGCTGGACCACTTCGCCGGCCAGCTCGACGTCATCCTGGCCTCGGTCGCCCGGGTCGCGGAGGTGGCCGCCGACGACATCCCGCCGACGTCGCACGCCGTCCCGCTGACCAACGTCTTGCGCGACGACGTGCCCGTGCCCGGCCTGCTCGCGCGAGGACGCACTGCGCGGCGCACCCGCCGCCGAGGACGACCGGTTCCGGGTGCCGCGCATCCTGGACGAGGAGTGAGCGCCGATGAGCCCCTCGAGCGCCCCGACGAGCCTGACCCGCCTCACCGCCGCCGGCACGGCCGCGGTCATCGCCTCCGGCGAGGTCTCCGCGGTCGAGGTCGCCCGGGCGCACCTGGACCGCATCGCCGAGGTCGACCGCGCGTGCACGCCTTCCTGCACGTCGACGCCGAGGGTGCGCTCGCCGCGGCCGCCGACGTCGACGCGCGGCGCGCCGCCGGCGAACCGCTCGGCCCGCTGGCCGGGGTGCCGCTCGCGCTCAAGGACGTGCTCACCACGCGGGGCATGCCCACCACCTGCGGCTCCCGGATCCTCGAGGGCTGGCGCCCGCCCTACGACGCGACCGTCGTCGCGCGGCTGCGCGCGGCCGGCCTGGTGATCCTCGGCAAGACGAACATGGACGAGTTCGCGATGGGCTCGTCCACCGAGTACTCGGCGTACGGCCCCACCCGCAACCCGTGGGACCTCGAGCCGCATCCCGGGTGGCTCCGGCGGCGGCTCGGCGGCGGCCGTCGCCGCCTTCGAGGCTCCGCTGGCGATCGGCACCGACACCGGCGGCTCGATCCGCCAGCCGGCGCCGTCACCGGAACGGTCGGCGTGAAGCCCACCTACGGCGGCGTGTCGCGGTACGGGCTGGTGGCGCTTGCCTCGTCCCTCGACCAGGCCGGGCCCTGCGCCCGCACCGTGCATGGACGCCGCCCTGCTGCACGACGTGATCGCCGGGCACGACCCGCGCGACTCGACCTCGATCGACCGCGCCGGTGCCCGACGTCGTCGCCGCGGCCCGGACGGGCCGACGTGCGCGGCCTGCGGGTCGGCCTGGTGCGCGAGCTGTCCGGCGAGGGCTACCAACCCGGCGTGCGGCCGCGCTTCGACGAGGCCGTGGCCGTGCTGGCGGAGCTCGGCGCCGAGGTGGTCGAGGTGTCCTGCCCGCACTTCGAGTACGCGCTGGCGCGCCTACTACCTGATCCGCCCGAGCGAGGCCTCGTGCAACCTGGCCCGGTTCGACGGCGATGCGCTACGGCCTGCGCGTCGGCGACGACGGTCACCGCAGCGTCGAGGAGGTCATGGCGCTGACCCGCGAGGCCGGGTTCGGCGCCGAGGTCAAGCGGCGCATCATGCTCGGCACCTACGCCCTGTCCAGCGGGTACTACGACGCCTACTACGGCCAGGCGCAGAAGGTGCGCACGCTGATCCCGCGCGACTTCGCCGCCGCGTTCGAGCAGGTCGACGTGCTCGTCTCGCCGACTACGCCCACGACGGCATTCCGCATCGGCGAGAAGGTCGACGACCCGCTGGCCATGTACCTCAACGACGTCGCGACGATCCCGGTCAACCTGGCCGGCAACGCGGCGATGTCCCTGCCCGTGGGTCTCGCGCCCGACGACGGCCTCCCGGTCGGCCTGCAGATCATGGCCCCGACGATGGCCGACGACCGCCTCTACGCGGTGGGCGCGGCGCTCGAGACCGCCCTGCGGGACCGGTGGGGGCACCTGCTGATCGAGGAGGCACCGTCGCTGTGACCGCCGACGCCACGACCGGCCGCTCCATGGCCACGGTCCCGTTCGACGAGGCGCTCGCCCGGTACGAGCCGGTGATCGGCCTCGAGGTGCACGTCGAGCTGAACACCCGCACGAAGATGTTCTGCGGCTGCTCGACCGAGTTCGGCGCCGAGCCCAACACGCAGGTCTGCCCGGTGTGCCTCGGCCTGCCGGGATCCCTGCCGGTGCCGAACCGCACGGCGATCGAGTCGATCGTCCGGATCGGGCTGGCGCTGAACTGCTCGATCGTGCCCTGGTGCCGCTTCGCGCGGAAGAACTACTTCTACCCGGACATGCCGAAGAACTACCAGATCAGCCAGTACGACGAGCCGATCTGCGTCGAGGGCTACCTCGACGTCACCGTCGAGGGGCCGACGGCCCGGTCACCGTGCGCGTCGGCATCGAGCGCGTGCACATGGAGGAAGACACCGGCAAGCTCACGCATTCGGGCGGCGCGACCGGCCGCATCCACGGTGCCGACTACTCCCTCGTCGACTACAACCGCGCGGGCATCCCGCTCGTCGAGATCGTCACCAAGCCGGTCGACGGCACAGGTGCGCTGGCGCCCGCGGTCGCGAAGGCGTACGTGACCGAGCTGCGCGACATCGTCGCGCTCGCTCGGCGTCTCCGACGTGCGGATGGAGCAGGGGTCGCTGCGCTGCGACGCGAACCTGTCGCTCGCACCGCCTGGCGCGTCCGTGGGGCACCCGCACCGAGACCAAGAACGTCAACTCGCTGCGGTCGGTGGAGCGCGCCGTCCGCTTCGAGATCGAGCGGCAGGCTGCGGTGCTCGACGCCGGCGGCACGATCAAGCAGGAGACCCGGCACTTCCACGAGGACGACCGGCACCACGACGTCCGGGGCGGTCCAAGGAGGAGGCCGAGGACTACCGCTACTTCCCCGAGCCCGACCTCATCCCGATGGCGCCCGACCCCGCTTGGGTCGAGGCAGCTGCGGGCCGCGCTGCCCGAGAAGCCGTCGATCGTCCGGCGGCCGGCTGCAGGCCGAGTGGGGCCTCACCGACTTCGAGATGGCGTCGCTGGTGAACGCAGGAGCCGTCGAGCTCGTCGTCGCCACGGTCGAGGCCGGGGCCACGCAGCAGGCCGCGCGCAAGTGGTGGCTCGGCGAGCTCTCCCGGCGAGCCAACGACGCTGGGGTGGCGCTCGACGACGCTGACCATCACGCCCGCCGACGTGGCGCGGGTCGAGGCACTCGTGGCGGACGGGTCACTCAACGACACGCTCGCGCGGCAGGTCATCGAGGGCGTGCTGGCGGCAGAGGGCTCGCCCGACGAGGTCGTCGCCGCGCGGCACCTGGCCGTCGTAAGCGACGACGGGCCGCTGCTTGCGGCCATCGACGAGGCGGTCGCCGCCGCGCCGGACGTCGTCGAGAAGATCCGCGGCGGCAAGACCGCAGCCGCCGGCGCGCTCATCGGAGCGGTGATGAAGGCCACCCGCGGCCAGGCCGACGCCGCCCGCGTCCGCGCACTCCTCCTGGACCGCCTCGGAGTCCCCGACCCCCCACCCCCGTCACCCTGATCCCCCGTTCTCGCGTGAGGGTGCCCCTGCGTCGAATAGGCCGACGTAATCCTGCCCAGGGTGGGAGGGGCCTGTGGTTGCTTGGGGCGTGCTTCGTCGGCCTATTCGTCATGGGGGCACCCTCACGCGGGTACGCCGGGCGGGCGGAGGGCCGGGCGGGCGCAGGGCCGGATGGGCGCAGGGGGGTCAGTAGCGGGAGCCGGTGGGGGGCGGGAGGGCGTCGAGGGCGGCACGGTCGTCCGGGCCGAGGACGAGGTCTGCGGCCGCCGTGTTCTCCTCGAGCCGTGAGACCCGCTTCGTGCCGGGGATCGGCACGACCGTCGGCCCCTGGGCGAGCACCCAGGCGAGCGCGACCTGCGCCGGGGTGGCCCCGAGCCGGTCCGCCACCGTCCGAACCTCGTCGACGAGGTCCTGGTTGGCAGCCATCGCGTCGGTGGTGAAGCGCGGCAGCCGCGAGCGGAAGTCGTCGTCCGCGAACGCGCGCGGGGGGATGGCGCCGGTGAGGAAGCCGCGGCCCAGCGGGGCGAACGCGAGGAACGCCACATCATGGGCCGTGCACCAGGGGAGCACGGCGGTGCTCCAGTCGCGGGTCCACAGAGACAGCTCGCTCTGCACGCTCGCCACGGGGTGGATGGCGTGGCACCGCTCGATCTCATCGACCGTGACCTCGGACAGCCCGATGGCGCGGGCCTTGCCCGCCTGCACCAGCGCGGCCATCTCCGCCCACGTGTCCTCGACGGGCGTCGCCGGGTCGACCCGGTGCAGCTGGTAGAGGTCGACGTGGTCGGTGCCGAGCCGTCCGAGCGACGCCTCGCAGGCTCGCCGGACGTAGGCCGGCGACCCGTCGCGCCCGTGCGCGTTGTCCGGAGAGAACACGAGGCCGACCTTCGTGGCCAGGAACGCCTCGTCCCGGCGGCCGTGCAGCGCTCGCCCGACGAGCTCCTCGTTCGTGTGCGGCCCGTAGACGTCGGCGGTGTCGACGAGCGTGGCGCCGAGGTCGAGCGCGCGCCGGATGACGGACGACGAGGTCTCGTCGTCACGCAGGTCGCTGTCGTACGCGAATGTCATGCCCATGCAGCCGAGCCCGACGGCCCCGACCGCGCGGCCGGCAACGCTGCGCTGATCCATGCGGGCGAGCCTAACCCTGGGCGGTGGCCTTCGGCCCCGGTGCGCTCGGGGTCTTGGCATGATCGAGGCGTGACCGACGACCTCGTCCTGCTTCCGTGGCCCGGCTGGCGCACCGAGCTCCCGGGCGAGCTGCCGGACGTCGAGGTCGCCTCGTACGAGGGTGGACGCCCGCCTCCGGGCGAGGTGCTCGCCCGCACCGCCTTCTACGTCCTGCCGTACATGGGCCCGGCGGCCGATGTGGCGCTCGCAGCGCGCATGCCGCGCCTGCAGGTGCTCCAGACCCTTACCGCAGGTGTCGACCACGTGCTTCCGCACGTGCCCGCAGGTGTGACCCTGTGCAACGCCGCCGGGGTGCACGACGCGAGCACCGCCGAGCTCGCCGTCGGGCTCGTGCTCGCCCGGCTCCGGCGGCTGGACGACATGGCCCGCGCCATGCCCGGCGGCGTCTGGCTGCACGGCCGCTACGACTCGCTCGCCGACAAGCGGGTGGTGCTCGTCGGGCACGGTGGTGTGGGCCGTGCCATCGCCGCGAGGCTGGCGCCGTTCGAGGTCGACCTCGTGCGGGTGTCGTACACCGAACGGCTCGGGGAGAGCCCGCAGGTGCACGGCTTCGACGCGCTCCCGGAGCTGCTCCCCAGCGCCGACGTGGTCGTGCTCGCCGTCCCGCAGACGCCGGAGACGGTCGGCCTGGTCGACGCGGAGTTCCTCGCCCAGATGAAGGACGGCGCCCTGCTCGTCAACGTCGCGCGCGGGCCGGTCGTGGTCACCGACGCTCTCCTGGACGAGCTGGAGTCCGGCCGTCTGCGAGCCGCGGTGGACGTCACCGACCCCGAGCCGCTCCCGCCCGACCACCTGTTGTGGACCGCCCCGGGGCTGCTGGTGAGCCCGCACGTCGGCGGCAACACCACCGCGTTCCTCCCCCGCGCGCGCAGGCTGGTGGCCGACCAGCTGCGCGGGTGGGCGGCGGGGGAGCCGCTGGCCAACGTCGTTCCCCGCCGATCCCCGCACGAGCCGAAGGAGGTGGCATCCCGGGCGCGGCCTAGGCTGTGACGCATGGACGAGCCCCGTACCGAGAATCCCATGAAACCGCGTAGCGCCCAGGTCACCGACGGCCTCGAACGATCCGCCGCCCGTGGCATGCTGCGCGCGGTCGGGATGACCGACGACGACTTCACCAAGCCCCAGATCGGCATCGCGTCCTCGTGGAACGAGATCACCCCGTGCAACCTCTCGCTCGAGCGGCTCGCCCGCGCGGCCAAGGAGGGCGTGCACCACGCGGGCGGCTTCCCGATGCAGTTCGGGACGATCTCGGTGTCCGACGGCATCTCGATGGGCCACGAGGGCATGCACTTCTCCCTGGTCAGCCGCGAGATCATCGCGGACTCGGTCGAAGCTGTCATGCAGGCCGAGCGGCTCGACGGCATGGTCACGTTCGCCGGCTGCGACAAGAGCCTGCCCGGCATGCTCATGGCCTCCGCCCGCATCGACGTCGCGAGCGTGTTCGTGTACGCCGGCTCGATCTTGCCGGGGCGCGCCAAGCTCTCGGACGGCTCGGAGCGAGAGGTCACCATCATCGACGCGTTCGAGGCCGTGGGTGCGTGCGCGCGGGGGCTCCTGTCGCGCGCGGACGTCGACACCATCGAGCGCGCGATCTGTCCGGGGGAGGGCGCCTGCGGTGGCATGTACACGGCCAACACGATGGCCTCGGCGGCCGAGGCGATGGGGATGTCGCTGCCGGGCAGCGCCGCTCCACCCGCGGTCGACCGACGGCGAGACGGCATCGCGCGGTCGTCGGGCGACGCCGTCGTCGAGCTGATCCGGCAGGGCATCACCACCCGCGACATCATCACCAAGCGCGCGCTGGAGAACGCGATCGCCGTCGTGATGGCGTTCGGCGGATCGACCAACGCAGTCCTGCACCTGCTCGCGATCGCGCACGAGGCCGACGTCGACCTCGTCATGGACGACTTCCACCGCATCGGCTCCAAGGTGCCGCTGCTCGCCGACGTCAAGCCCTTCGGCCGCTACGTGATGAGCGACGTCGACCGGGTCGGGGGCGTGCCGGTCGTCATGCGGGCGCTGCTCGACGCGGGTCTGCTGCACGGCGACTGCCTCACCGTCACCGGCAAGACCGTGGCCGAGAACCTCGCCGACATCACCCCGCCGGACCCCGACGGCGACATCCTGCGTGCCGCGGCCACGCCGCTGGACCACCACGGCGGGATCACGATCCTGTCCGGGTCGCTCGTCCCCGAGGGTGCCGTCGTGAAGAACGCGGGGGTACCCGTCGACGTCTTCGAGGGCACGGCGCGGGTGTTCGAGCGGGAGCAGGCGGCCATGGAGGCCCTGGAGAACGGCGTGATCTCCGCCGGCGACGCGGTGGTGATCCGCTACGAGGGTCCCAAGGGCGGCCCCGGCATGCGGGAGATGCTCATGATCACCGCCGCGATCAAGGGCGCGGGCCTCGGCAAGGACGTCCTGCTCATCACCGACGGCCGGTTCTCCGGGGGCACCACCGGGCTGTGCGTGGGACACGTGGCGCCCGAGGCCGTCGACGGCGGGCCCATCGCGCTCGTGCGCGATGGCGACCGAATCCGGATCGACGTGTCCGAGCGCACGCTCGACCTGCTCGTCGACGACGAGGAGCTCGACGTGCGCCGGGCCGCGTGGGAGCCGCTGCCGCCGCGCTACGAGCGCGGCGTGCTCGCCAAGTACGCGCGACTCGTGGGCTCGGCGTCGCGCGGCGCCGTCTGCGACTGACGCGGGCCGTACGTCTCAGCACTAAGACCCCTCGTCTCGCATGCTGGGACGAGGGGTCTCCCCGCTTGACGCGCCCGGGACCCGAGGGCGAGGCTGTCTGCGTGCAGAACCGTGTGGTCGTAATTGGCGTGCGCGCCGGCTGACGCCGACGTACGTCCGCTCGACGCGCGCACCCCTCGTCGCCCCACCGGGCCGGGGGGTTTTTCGTTGGAGCCGCACGCACCGCCCGGAACCGCATGCACGAACAGCACCGACCGAGACCGACCGAGACCGACCAGCCGCGAGGACCCCGCATGAGCGAGCAGATCACCGGAGCACAGAGCCTCATCCGCTCGATGGAGTACGCCGGTGTCGACACCGTCTTCGGCATCCCGGGCGGGGCGATCCTGCCCGCCTACGACCCGCTCATGGACTCCACTCAGGTACGGCACATCCTCGTCCGGCACGAGCAGGCGGCCGGGCACGCCGCCGAGGGCTACGCGCTCGCCACCGGCCGCGTGGGCGTCTGCATGGCCACGTCCGGGCCAGGTGCCACGAACCTGGTCACCCCGATCGCCGACGCCTACATGGACTCGGTCCCGATCGTCGCGATCACCGGGCAGGTCCCGAGCGCGTCGATCGGCACCGACGCGTTCCAGGAGGCCGACATCCGGGGCATCACGATGCCCATCACGAAGCACAACTACCTCATCACCGACCCCGCGGAGATCCCGCGCGCGGTGGCCGAGGCCTTCCACATCGCCCGCACCGGCCGCCCCGGCCCTGTGCTCGTGGACGTGGCCAAGGACGCGCTGCAGGCCAAGACCACGTTCGAGTGGCCCGGCTCCATCGACCTGCCGGGATACCGGCCGGTGACCCGCCCGCACGCCAAGCAGGTGCGTGAGGCCGCCCGGCTGATCGTCGAGTCACGCCGTCCGGTGCTCTACGTCGGCGGTGGCGTGATCAAGGCGGGTGCGTCGGCCGAGCTCCGACGCCTCGCCGAGCTCACCGGCATCCCGGTGGTCACGACCTTGATGGCCCGGGGGGCGTTCCCCGACAGCCACCCGCAGCACCTCGGCATGCCCGGGATGCACGGCACGGTGGCCGCCGTCGGCGCGCTGCAGCAGAGCGACCTGCTCATCACGCTCGGTGCCCGCTTCGACGACCGCGTCACCGGCCGGCTCGACACGTTCGCGCCCGACGCCCTCATCATCCACGCGGACATCGACCCCGCGGAGATCTCCAAGAACCGCACGGCCGACGTGCCGATCGTGGGCGACGCGCGCGAGGTGATCGCAGACCTCGTCGCGGCGGTGGAGGCGGAGCACCTCGCCGGCCGGGTGGGCGACTACGCGGGCTGGTGGCAGGTCGTGGGCCGCCTGAAGGAGACCTACCCGCTCGGCTACGACGAGCCAGCCGACGGCTCGCTCGCACCGCAGTACGTCATCGAGCGGCTCGGCCAGATCTCCGGGCCCGACACCCTCTACGTCGCCGGGGTGGGCCAGCACCAGATGTGGGCCGCGCAGTTCGTCCAGTACGAGAATCCCGGCACCTGGCTGAACTCCGGAGGCCTCGGCACGATGGGCTTCGCGGTGCCGGCCGCCATGGGTGCGAAGGTCGGGGCGCCCGACCGCACCGTCTGGGCGATCGACGGCGACGGCTGCTTCCAGATGACGAACCAGGAGCTCGCCACCTGCACGATCAACGACGTGCCGATCAAGGTCGCCCTCATCAACAACGGCGCGCTCGGCATGGTGCGCCAGTGGCAGACCCTGTTCTACGAGGAGCGCTACTCCAACACCGACCTGCATTCGCACCGCTTCCCGGACTTCGTGAAGCTCGCCGAGGCGTACGGCTGCTACGGCCTGCGGTGTGAGTCGCCCGACCAGGTCGATGCGACGATCGAGAAGGCGATGGCGCTCGACGACGCGCCGGTGGTCATCGACTTCCAGGTGCACAAGGACGCGATGGTCTGGCCGATGGTGGCCGCGGGTACGAGCAACTCCGACATCAAGATCGCCCGCGACCTCGCGCCGGCGTGGGACCGGGAGGCCTGAGCCATGACCCGACACACTCTCTCGGTCCTCGTCGAGGACAAGCCCGGCGTGCTCGCCCGCATCGCGGGTCTGTTCTCCCGGCGAGGGTTCAACATCGAGTCGCTCGCGGTGGGGCCCACCGAGGTGCCCACCGTGTCCCGGATGACGATCGTGGTCAACGTCGACCGGCTGCCCCTCGAGCAGGTCACCAAACAGCTCAACAAGCTCGTCAACGTGCTCAAGATCGTCGAGCTCGACCCCGACGCCGCCGTGCAGCGCGAGCTCATGCTCGTCAAGGTGCGCGCCGACCTCGAGACCCGCTCGCACGTGCTGGAGACCGTCACGCTCTTCCGGGCGAAGGTGGTGGACGTCGCGCCGGACGCCGTCACGATCGAGGCCACCGGATCGCACGACAAGCTCGAGGCCCTGCTGCGCGTGCTCGAGCCGTTCGGCATCAAGGAGCTGGTCCAGTCGGGCCTGGTCGCACTGGGCCGCGGCACCCGCTCCATCACCGACCGGTCGCTCCGCGCGACCGACCGGCCAGCCTGACCCACCGCCAAGCCCCTCACCGCAGGACTTCCGGACCCCCGGTACCCTGGCCCCTCGTCCCGCACGACCCCAGAAATCAAGGAGAACCACCGTGGCCGAGCTGTTCTACGACGACGACGCAGACCTCTCGATCATCCAGAACCGGGTCGTCGCCGTGCTGGGCTACGGCTCGCAGGGCCACGCGCACGCGCTGAGCCTGCGCGACTCCGGGGTCGACGTGCGGGTCGGACTGCCCGAGGGCTCCAGGTCGCGCGAGAAGGCCGAGGCCGAGGGCTTGCGCGTGGTGACGCCGGACGAGGCGGCCGCCGAGGCCGACGTCATCATGATCCTGGCGCCCGACCCGGTGCAGCGGCACCTCTACGCCGAGTCGGTGGCGCCGAACCTGCAGGAGGGCGACGCTCTCTTCTTCGGCCACGGTTTCAACATTCGCTTCGGCTACATCGAGCCGCCGGCGTTCGTCGACGTGTGCATGGTGGCACCCAAGGGTCCAGGACACCTCGTTCGGCGCGAGTACGTCGCCGGCCGGGGAGTCCCGGTCATCGTCGCGGTCGAGCAGGACCCCTCGGGCGCGGCCTGGCCCCTGGCCCTGTCGTACGCGAAGGCGATCGGCGGCCTGCGCGCCGGCGGTATCAAGACCACGTTCACCGAGGAGACCGAGACCGACCTGTTCGGCGAGCAAGCGGTGCTCTGCGGCGGCGCCTCCCAGCTCGTCATGTACGGCTTCGAGACTCTCGTGGAGGCCGGTTACCAGCCCGAGGTCGCGTACTTCGAGTGCCTGCACGAGCTCAAGCTCATCGTCGACCTCATGTACGAGGGGGGCATCGCTAAGCAGCGCTGGTCGGTGTCGGACACCGCCGAGTACGGCGACTACGTGTCCGGCCCCCGGGTCATCGACCCGCACGTGAAGGACAACATGAGGGCCGTGCTCGCCGACATCCAGAGCGGCGCGTTCGCCAAGCGGTTCATCGACGACCAGGACGCCGGCGGCCCCGAGTTCGCTGCGCTGCGCGCCAAGGGCGAGCAGCACCCGATCGAGGGCACCGGCCGAGAGCTGCGCAAGCTCATGTCGTGGGTGGACTCCGGCGACACCGACTACGTCGAAGGCACCGCCGCCCGCTGAGCCCGGCTCCCGCGCCCCCGTCTCACCCGTTCCGCGTCCCCGTCTCGCCCGTCCGGCGTCCGCGTCTCGCCCGTCCCGTGTCCCTCCGCGATTCATCCGGCAACCGCGTCTCGCCCGTCCCGTGTCCCTCCGCGTTTCATCCGGCAACCGGATCGAACGTGCACTTACGGGCGTGAGGACCGCCCCAAGCGCACGTACCGTCCAGGAATCGGGATGGATGCGTCGGCGACGCGCGACGGCGACGATGCGCCGGCGACGCGGGACGGTGGACGGGTGTCCACGATCTGGACCTCGTGAAGGCCTTCACAAGCTCGACGTTAGACTCGAGGCACGCCAGTCGGTGCCGCGCCAGCCCTGATACGGAAGGTCTTCCGACGTGTCCAAGCCCGTCGTCCTCATCGCCGAAGAGCTCTCCCCGGCCACCGTCGAGGCGCTCGGTCCCGACTTCGAGATCCGCCACTGCGACGGGGCCGACCGGTCGTCGCTGCTGCCCGCGATCGCCGACGTCGACGCCATCCTCGTGCGATCGGCGACGAAGGTCGATGCCGAGGCCATTGCGGCGGCCCACCACCTCAAGGTCATCGCCCGTGCGGGCGTGGGCCTGGACAACGTCGACGTCAAGGCGGCCACCGACGCCGGCGTCATGGTGGTGAACGCCCCCACGTCGAACATCGTCAGCGCGGCCGAGCTGGCCGTCGCGCTGCTGCTGGCCTCGGCCCGCAACATCGCGCCCGCCTCCCAGTCGCTGCGCGCGGGGGAGTGGAAGCGGTCGAAGTACACCGGCGTCGAGCTCGCCGACAAGACCGTCGGCGTCGTGGGCCTCGGCCGCATCGGCGTCCTGGTGGCCCAGCGGCTCAGCGCCTTCGGAGTGCGGCTGGTCGCGTTCGACCCCTACGTGCAGCCCGGCCGCGCCGCGCAGCTGGGCATCACGATGGTGCCGCTCGACCAGCTGCTGGCTGAGAGCGACTTCATCACCATCCACCTGCCCAAGACGCCCGAGACGCTGGGTCTCATCGGTGACGAGGCGCTGCACAGGGTCAAGCCGACCGTGCGCATCATCAATGCCGCCCGCGGCGGCATCGTCGACGAGGAGGCGTTGGCCCGGGCGCTCAGCGACGGTCGCGTGGCTGGAGCCGGCGTCGACGTGTTCTCCACCGAGCCGTGCACCGACTCGCCGCTGTTCGCGTTCGAGCAGGTCGTGGTCACCCCGCACCTCGGCGCCTCCACGGACGAGGCGCAGGAGAAGGCGGGCATCGCCGTCGCGAAGTCGGTTCGACTCGCGCTCGCTGGCGAACTGGTGCCCGACGCGGTGAACGTCGAGGGCGGCGTCATCGCCGAAGACGTGCGACCCGGCATCCCGCTGGCCGAGAACCTCGGCCGTATCGCCTCGACCCTCGCCGACGGCCCGATCTCCGGCGTGGAGGTCGACGTGCGCGGGGAGATCGCCGAGCTCGACGTCAAGGTGCTCGAGCTCGCGGCGCTGAAGGGCGTGTTCTCCGCGCTCGTGCAGGATCCGGTGTCGTACGTGAACGCCCCGGTGCTCGCCGCGTCGCGCGGCGTCGACGTCTCGCTCACCACCGAGCGCGAGAGCCCCGACCACAGGAATCTCGTGCGGGTGCGGCTCGCCCTGGCCGATGGCAGCCGGGTGGTCGTGGGCGGCACGCTGTCGGGCCCGAAGCAGATCGAGAAGGTCGTCGAGGTCGACGGCTTCCAGGTCGACGTACCGATCGCCTCGCACCTGGCCTTCTTCCAGTACCACGACCGCCCCGGCATCGTCGGCATGGTCGGTCGCATCCTGGGTGAGGCCGGCATCAACATCGACGGCATGCAGGTGAGCCGCGAGGCCCAGGGCGAGCACGCGATGATCGTCCTCACCGTCGACGACGCCATCCCGGGCCCCGTGCTCGAGACCATCACCCACGAGATCGGCGCGCACTCGGGGCGCACGGTCGACCTCGACGCGTGAGGACGTCCGTCGCCCTCACCGCAGCGCTCAGCCTGGTGATGGGGTTCGGCGTGGCCTCGGCGACGGGGGCTCGCTGGGCCGGGGGCGTCGTCCTGGTGCTGGGCTGGGCCTGGTGCGTGCGGCGCTGGTGGCAGGTAGGTCCGGGTCGCGCCGTCGGCCTCACGGCGCTGTTCGTGGCCGCGTTCGCTCTGTCGCACCCGCTCGGGCACCTTGTCGGGGCGTGGCCGAGCGTGCTGCTCGTCGCGGTCGTCACCGGTGCCTCGTCGTACGCGTCGACGGCCGCCCTCGACCGCACGCATCCCGCCGCCCGCAGAGGCGGCGACACCCCTCTTCGGCCCTGACCCCTGCACGGGGGGACCTTCCGGCCTGGCGCGCGCACCCCCCGCGGGTGTAGGCGTGGGACGCCGGAGCGCGCGCGCACAGGGGTCGTGCGCGATGCCGGTGCATCGCGTGCGGGGAGGTGCGAGACGGAGGCTCCCCGACACGGGCGCATCGCTCGAGGCAGGCGCCTCGGCGTCCACGACGACCCGTCGCTCACGAGCACCCCGTGATCTCGTCCGCCGTCGGCGAACGGGGAGGAGAGCCGCCCCGATGCGGTGGCACGCTGCGCCCATGAAGGTGCTCGTGCTCGGGGGGACTCAGTTCGTCGGGCCCGCCTTCGTGGACGAGGCCCTCGCCCGCGGCTGGGACGTGACGGTGGCGTCGCGCGGCCTGAGCGGCCCGCCCGCGGCCGGCGCTCGCTCGGTGCGCCTGGACCGCAGCGTGCCGGGTGCCTTCTCCGGTCTCGCGTCGGAGACCTTCGACCTCGTCGTCGACACGTGGGCGGGAGCCCCGGCGGTAGCCCGCGTGGCCGCGCGGGCACTCGCCGGCAGTACCGGCCGCTGGGTCTACGTGTCGAGCCGCTCGGTGTACTCGTGGCCGCTGCCGCGGGGTGCGGACGAGTCGGCGCCGACGACGGAGGCTGACCCCGACACCGGCGAGACCCACTACGCCGCCGACAAGCGGGGCGCCGAGCTCGCCCTGGACCGGGAGCTCGGTCCTACCCGGGTCGTGCACCTGCGCGCCGGCCTCATCCTCGGACCGCGCGACAATGTGGGCCGGTTACCCTGGTGGCTCGCGCGGATGGCTCGGGGTGGGCCCACGCTCGTACCGGCGCCGCCCTCGCTCGGCATCCAGTACGTCGACGTGCGCGACCTGGCCCGCTTCGGGCTCGACGCGGCCGCCGCAGGCCGGTCGGGACCCGTGGACGTCGTGTGCCCCGCTGGGTCGACGACGTGGGGTTCACTCCTGGCGGCGTGCCTCGAGGTCACGGGTACCGTCGCGGAGCTCGTGTGGGTCGATCCCGGCTGGCTGCTCGAGCAAGAGGTCGAGCCCTGGACCGAGGTACCGATCTGGATCCCCGAGTCCCAGCCGGGCTACGCGCTGCACGACGCCGACGTCTCGAGGGCCCAGTCGTGGGGCTTGGTTCGCCGGTCGTTGGACGACACCGTGCGCGACACCTGGACCTGGATGTCCGGGGGAGGCGTGCCGGGGCGGTCGGCCCACTCGCCGGCAGGGTTGCTGCCCGAGCACGAGGCCGCCCTGCTGGAGCGCTGGCGTCAATGCTGAGAGCCGACGACGGCCCCGGCATCAGGGCGGCAGCTCGTAGCTGAGCTCGAGGTGCGCCAGCGCGTCGGCGTGCTCGATGGTGCCGCGGCCCGAGAGTCCGACCAGATCGCCGGTGCCGGAACCGGCCACCACTCGCAGGTCGAGCGACGGCACGCCGTCGACGACCGTACCGACATGCTGCAGCACAAACGCGCCGGAGCGGCCGTCGAGCGTCCCCTCGACGCGCTCCAGCGCGACGTACGCGAGCGGCCCCGAACCGGCGGCCGCCGAGACCATCTCCACGACGCTCGTGCCGACGAGGGGTTCGGCGTCGAAGGTCTTGTCGAAGGTGGTCCTGGCCAGCACGGGCAGTGACGGGGGTTGCGCCGACTGGTCCGTCGGCTCGCCACGGGGCCGGGCGCTGACGGTGAAAGGGACGCGCATCGTGGTCATGCGGCGACGGTAGCCGCCCGCGCCGGCCTGAACGGCTCCACCTTCAGGACGGCGCGGGCGCGCCAGCGGGGATCAGCGGGGCAGCCCACTGACCGTGAACGGTGTCGTGCTCGTGGCGAAGTCGGCGTTGACCACGAGGTAGGTGTGGCCGGCCCGTGCGATCGTGGACGGCCCGTGAAGCGTCGGATCCGTGCGCATCGCGACCTCCCGCGCCTGGCTGTTGTGGCGACGGAGCTTGAGGAAGTGCAGCGCCGCAGGCGATCCGGCCACGACGACGAGCCGTCCGCGGTCGACGATCATCCCGTCGCCGCCAGGCACCGTCGCCCCCGCGATCCGGGTGATCGTGCGTCCACCGGCCGCGTGCTTCTTGAAGTCGATGCGGAACAGATTGCCCGTGTTGGAGTCGACCACGACCAGCTGCTTGCCGCCCTTGAGGTCGACGATGCCGTTGAGGTTGAACGCGCCTGCGGCGTAGGGGATCTCGGGCCCGACCGGGATACCCGTGGCGGTGCCGGCGCCCGCAGCCACCTGGGCCGCGGTGATCTTCCAGAGCGTGGGCACGAACGAGTCGGTGACGTACACGTCACCGTGGCGGGTGACGACGAGGTCATTGAGGAACCCGCTGCCGGGCACACTGAACGTGGCCTTCAGCGCCCCGGTCGAGACGTCGTAGGCGCGCACCGTCTGCGACGGACCGCCGGCGACGAAGAGGGTCCCGCGAGACACCTTCATCCCGACAGCAGCGGCGCCGGCACCCGCGACGAACGGGGTGACGGTGGTGTTCCCCAGCGTCCCGCGGTAGATGGTCCCGTCACCGACGGTGCCGACGAAGAAGCTCTTACTCTTGCCGTCCCACGCGACGCCCTCGGGGTTCCCGTGCGTAGACGGGTCGAGCGTGTAGACGGTGGCCGGGCCGCCGGGGTGGCGGTGGTCGTCCCGGCCGGCGTCGTGGGCGACTGCGGCCCCGGCGCCCGAGAGCACCAGGCCAGCGGCGGCGACGGTGGCGACGGTGAGGCGAAATCGGTGCGACATGGGCGCTCTCCTCGGGCAGACGGCACGGGCGTCCGGTGCGCCGAGCGCTCAGGCCGTCCCCCGGCCATGCCCGGCACGAGCCGGTGCCCCATCGTCGCCGGGCCCGCGGCCCCGGCGACACCCCCGAAAGGGGCTACCGCCGGGGCGGGACCGGGCGCATCAGCCGCGGGCAGCCCGGTTGACTGCGCTCACGACCGCCTTGAGCGACGAGGTGACGATGGAGGGGTCGATGCCAACCCCCCACAGCACCTGCGAGGAGCCGCTGTCGAGCGAGACGGCGCACTCGAGGTACGAGGCCGCACGGGCGTCGCCGCCAGCCGACATCGCGTGCTCGTTGTAGTCGAGCACCCGGACGTCGACCCCGACCGCGCCGATCGCCTCGCAGAACGCGGCGATGGGACCGTTGCCGACGCCCTCGACCTCGACCTCTCGGCCCCGGTCGTGCAGCGTGGCCCGGATGCGGGTGTCGCCGTCGACCGCGGACTCCTGCTGGACCGATGCGATGGCGAAGCGGCCCCACGGGGCGTCTGGGTTCGGCAGGTACTCGTCGGTGAAGAAGTCCCACATCTCCTGCGGGCTCACCTCGCCGCCCTCGTCGTCGGTGTGGTGCTGCACGACGGCGCTGAACTCGATCTGCAGGCGGCGCGGCAGCTCGAGCTTGTGCTCGGTGCGCATGATGTAGGCGACGCCGCCCTTGCCCGACTGCGAGTTCACCCGGATCACGGCCTCGTAGGTGCGGCCGAGGTCCTTCGGGTCGATCGGCAGGTACGGCACCTCCCAGCGGAAGTCGTCGATCGGTACGCCCGCCTCGTCGGCGTCGGACTGCATGAACGTGAGGCCCTTGTTGATCGCGTCCTGGTGCGATCCGGAGAACGCCGTGTACACGAGGTCGCCGCCGTACGGGTGCCGCTCGTGCACGGGCAGCTGGTTGCAGTACTCGACGGTGCGGCGGATCTCGTCGATGTCGCGGAAGTCGATCTGCGGGTCGATGCCCTGGCTGAACAGGTTGAGTCCCAGGGTGACCAGGCAGACGTTCCCGGTGCGCTCGCCGTTGCCGAACAGGCAGCCCTCGATGCGGTCGGCACCGGCCATGTAGCCGAGCTCGGCCGCGGCGACTGCCGTGCCGCGGTCGTTGTGCGGGTGCAGCGACAGGACGATCGAGTCGCGCCGGGCGAGGGTCCGCGACATCCACTCGATCGAGTCGGCGTACACGTTCGGGGTGGCCATCTCGACGGTCGCGGGCAGGTTCAGGATCACCTTTCGGTCGGGCGTGGGCGCCCACACCTCGGTGACGGCGTCGCACACCTCGACGGCGAACTCGAGCTCGGTGCCCGTGTACGACTCGGGGGAGTACTCGAAGTAGATCTCGGTCTCGTCCGCGACCTGCTCGGCGTACTTGGCGCACAGCTGGGCGCCATGCACCGCGATCTCCTTGATCCCGGCCTTGTCCAGGCCGAAGACCACGCGGCGCTGCAGGGTGGAGGTGGAGTTGTACAGGTGGACGATCGCCGCCCTGGCGCCGCGGATCGACTCGAAGGTGCGCTCGATGAGGTGCTCGCGCGACTGGGTCAGCACCTGGATGACGACGTCGTCGGGAATGAGGTCTTCCTCGATCAGCATCCGGACGAAGTCGAAGTCGGCCTGAGAGGCCGACGGGAAACCGACCTCGATCTCCTTGTAGCCCATCCGGACGAGCAGCTCGAACATGCGCCGCTTGCGGGCTGGGGTCATCGGGTCGATGAGAGCCTGGTTGCCGTCGCGCAGGTCGACCGCGCACCAGCGGGGGGCCTCGGTGATGACCTGCGAGGGCCAGCTGCGGTCGGCGAGCGCGATCGGCGCGAACGGCCGGTAGCGCGCGAACGGCATCGGGGACGGCTGCTGGGGGTTGCGCTCGTCGTGCGTGGAGGGACGGCGCGTCGTTCGATCGGGCGTGGTGCTCATGACGGCTCCAAGAAGGCGGGTCGGGAGTGGACGCTCGACCGGCGCGTGACAGCCCCGCGGCAGGGAGGCCGGTCTGTCTCAGGCCCCGCCGCGGCGGCTAAGGAGCAGGCGCGCGCGCGTCATGGTCGGGCCAGGGTAGCACCAGGGTGCATCAGGCCCCCATGTGGACCCGCTCCACGTGTCCATATGGCGAGACTTCCCGACCGGTGGGTGAGACGCCTGGTTAGGATCCGGGCCATGACGACCTCGTACCGGCTCGCTCTCGTCCCCGGCGACGGCATCGGCACCGAGGTGGTCGCTGAGGGCCTCAAGGTGCTGCGGGCCGCGGGCGACCGCTTCGGGCTCGCCTTCGACACCGAGGAGTACGACCTGGGTGCCCGCTTCTACCATCGCACCGGCGAGACCCTGCCCGACTCTGTGCTGGCAGAGCTCCGAGGGCACGACGCGATCCTGCTCGGTGCCATCGGCGACCCGAGCGTGCCCCCGGGCGTCCTCGAGCGGGGCCTCCTGCTGCGGCTTCGGTTCGAGCTCGACCACCACGTGAACCTGCGCCCCGTGCGGCTCTACCCGGGCGTCGCCACCCCGCTCGCGGGCAAGGGACCTGCCGACATCGACATGGTGGTGTGCCGCGAGGGCACCGAGGGCCCGTACGCGGGCGCAGGGGGGTTCCTGCGCAAGGGCACTCCGCACGAGGTCGCCCTCGAGGACAGCCTCAACACCCGGTTCGGCGTCGAGCGGATCGTGCGCGACGCGTTCGCCCGGGCCAGCCGCCGGCCGCGCCGCAAGGTCACCCTCGTGCACAAGACCAACGTGCTCGTGCACGCCGGCGACCTGTGGGCCCGCACCTTCGCCGACGTGGCCGCCGGGTTCCCCGAGATCGAGACCGACTACCGCCACGTCGACGCGGCCACGATGTTCTTCATCACCCAGCCGGAGCGCTTCGACGTGGTCGTCACGGACAACTTGTTCGGCGACATCATCACCGACATCGGGGCTGCGATCGCCGGGGGGATCGGCCTTGCCGCCAGCGCAAACATCGACCCCAGCCGGACGAACCCCAGCATGTTCGAGCCGGTGCACGGCTCGGCCCCCGACATCGCCGGCCAGGGCACGGCCGACCCGACCGCGACGGTGCTGTCGGTGGCGATGATGCTGGACCACCTCGGGCAGCCCGACGCCGCCGCGACGGTGGAGGCAGCGGTCGTGGCGGACCTCGCGGCCCGCGGCGCCGCCCACCGGTCCACCTCCGAGGTGGGCGACGCCCTCGCCGCCGCGGTATCCGGCTGACGCCGCCGGCGGGGTGGCGGTCCGGACCCACTGCGGGAGTGACGCCGCCGTCGTGGGCGGCAGGAGGGTAACGTCCCAGCCATGACCACCAGCGAGACGATCGGCACGACGACCTCGGGCCCCGGGGCGCACTCGGCCGACGAGTTCACGATCACCCGGTCCGACCACCCGCGCTCGGCGCAGGAGCGGGCCGACATCCTGGCGAACCCGGGCTTCGGCCGGTACTTCACCGACCACATGGTCAGCATCCGGTGGAGCACGCAGGCCGGCTGGCACGACGCCGAGGTGGTGCCGTACGGCCCGCTCGCGCTCGACCCGGCCACCAACGCCCTGCACTACGGCCAGGAGATCTTCGAGGGGCTCAAGGCGTACCGGCACGCCGACGGGCGCGTGCGCACGTTCCGGCCGCTTCAGAACGCGATGCGCTTCAAGAACTCCGCGCGCCGGCTCGCCATGGCCGAGCTCCCGCCCGAGCTGTTCGTCGGCTCGCTCGCCGCTCTGGTGCGCACCGACCTCGACTGGGTGCCGTCGGACCCGGAGAAGTCGCTCTACCTGCGGCCCTTCATGATCTCGACCGAGGTCGGGCTCGGGGTGCGTCCGGCCAACGCCTACCAGTACCTGCTCATCGCGTCGCCCGCAGGCGCCTACTTCTCGCGCGGCGTGCAGCCCGTGAGCGTGTGGCTGAGCGAGGACTACGTGCGCGCGTCGCCCGGCGGCACCGGGGAGGCCAAGTGCGCTGGCAACTACGCCGCCTCGCTGGTGGCGCAGGCCGAGGCGAGCCAGCACGGCTGCGACCAGGTGGTGTGGCTCGACGCGATGGAGCGTCGATGGGTCGAGGAGATGGGCGGCATGAACCTGTGCTTCGTGTACGGGTCCGGCGATGCCGCGCGGCTCGTCACCCCGTCGCTCACCGGCACGCTGCTGCCCGGTGTCACCCGGGACTCGTTGCTCACCGTGGCCCGCGACCTCGGCTTGGGCGCCGACGAGGGCAAGGTCAGCGTGGACGAATGGCGCGAGGGGTGCGCGTCCGGCGAGATCACTGAGGTGTTCGCCTGCGGCACGGCTGCGGTGATCACGCCCGTGGGTCGGGTGAAGTCGCGTCACGGCGAGTGGGCCATCGCCGGCGGCGGCGCCGGCGCGGTGACGATGCGGCTGCGCCAGGCCCTCCTGGACATCCAGACCGGCCACGCCCCCGACCCGCACGCCTGGATGTTCGACCTCACCTGAACCAGGCGCGTTCGTGCGCCGTCCACCTGGTGGGACGCGGTGGTCCGGCGCGCGGACGGCTGTGCCACACTGACCGCGTGAACCGCACCGCCCCGATTATCGACGGGCGCGTCGGCTGAGCCCTCCCCGGCTCCCGACGCGCTGACCCCCTACGCCCCTGGCGAGGGGGTTTTTCGTTGTCCGCCAGCAGGACCGCCCCACGACCGGAGACCGACATGAACCGCCCCGACGACGCCTTCCACGTCTACGACACCACCCTGCGCGACGGAGCCCAGCGCGAGGGCATCTCGTACTCGGTGGCCGACAAGCTCGCGGTGGCCGCGCTGCTCGACGAATACGGTGTCGGGTTCATCGAGGGCGGCTGGCCCGGCGCGATGCCCAAGGACACGGAGTTCTTCGCCCGCGCCGCCGAGGAGCTCGAGCTCACGCACGCGCTGCTCGTCGCGTTCGGCGCCACCCGCAAGGCGGGGGTGCGGGCTCAGGACGACGCACAGGTGCAGGCGCTCCTGGACTCGAAGGCACCGGTCATCACCATCGTGGCCAAGTCCGACGTGCGGCACGTGGCAGAGGCGCTGCGCACGACCCTGGAGGAGAACGAGGCCATGGTGCGCGACACCGTGGCGCTGCTCGTCGCCGAGGGGCGCCGGGTGTTCGTCGACTACGAGCACTTCTTCGACGGGTACCACCACGACCCTGACTACGGCGTTCGGCTGGTCCGCGCGGCGACCGATGCGGGCGCCTCGGTGAACGTGCTCTGCGACACGAACGGAGGCATGCTTCCCAGCGGCATCGCGCGGATCGTCGCCGACGTGGCCGCACGCACCGGGGCACGCCTGGGCATCCACTGCCAGGACGACACGGCCTGCGCCGTGGCGAACTCGGTGTCGGCCGTGGAGGCCGGTGCGACCCATGTGCAGTGCACCGCCAACGGGTACGGGGAGCGCACCGGAAACGCAGACCTGTTCGCCGTCGTGGCCAACCTCGAGACCAAGCTCGGCATGACGGTGCTGCCCGAGGGCTGCCTGCGCGAGACCGTCCGCGTGTCGCACGCCATCGCCGAGCTGGCGAACCTGACGCCCAACACGCACCAGGCGTATGCGGGCGTCTCGTCCTTCGCGCACAAGGCGGGCCTGCACGCGAGCGCCCTGCGCATCAACCCCGAGCTCTACAACCACATCGACCCTGAGGTGGTCGGCAACGACATGCGCGTCCTGGTCACCGAGATGGCTGGCCGCGCCTCGGTGGAGCTCAAGGGCCGCGAGCTCGGCTACGACCTCTCCGACGACCCCGACGCGCTCGGTCGCCTCGTCGACCGGGTCAAGAGGCTGGAGGCGGAGGGCTGGACGTTCGAGGCTGCCGACGGTTCTTTCGAGCTGCTCCTGCTCGAGGAGACCGGCCGACGGCCGCGGCACTTCGAGGTGGAGTCGTGGCGCACCATCGTCGAGCAGCGGCCCGACGGCGTCGTGGCCAGCGAGGCGACGGTCAAGGTGCACGCCGGGGGCGAGCGCATGGTGGCCACCGGAGAGGGGAACGGGCCGGTGAACGCCCTGGACAACGCGCTGCGCCAGGCCCTCATCCAGATCTACCCCGAGCTCGACGGCCTCGAGCTCACCGACTACAAGGTGCGCATCCTGGACCAGGGGGCCAAGGGCACCGGCGCCGTGACGCGCACCCTCATCGAGACCAGCGACGGCGCGGGCCGGTGGTACACCGTGGGCGTGCACGAGAACGTGATCGCCTCGTCCTGGCTCGCCCTCGAGGATGCCGTCGACCTGGGCCTCCTGCGCGCCCGCCGCCCCGCCCCCTCCTCCCCCCCCTCCGCATCAGGGGACCCCAGCGTCGACTAGGCCGACACCAGGTGCCCCACACGATGGGGGTGACGGCGGGGATGGGTGCACGAGTACGGCGGCGGGGGCGAGCGGCTCAGTCGGTGCGGGCCTCCCACCACTGGCACCACCACTCCGCGCCCACCAGGACCCGCAGCTCGGGGTGCCAGCAGTACGAGACGTCCTTGTCGGTGTCGAGGTAGTACAGGCAGGTGTGG
Organism: uncultured Actinomycetes bacterium; assembly: GCA_963778785.1. GTDB lineage: Bacteria > Actinomycetota > Actinomycetes > S36-B12 > CAIYMF01 > CAVZVV01. The sequence goes on along the minus strand of CAVZVV010000031.1, from coordinate 372,707 downwards.
CAGTCCTCGCCCTGGAACGGCTTGCCGCGCAGGATCGCCATCTCCTGCTTGCGGCCGAGCTCCGCGGCGAGCTGCTCGTCGATCTCCTGCGGCTCGGGCGCCTCGATGACCTCGTCGTACAGGTTGTCGCTCATGACCAACACCTACCAGAGCGTGCCCAGCCGGTGCCACGCGGGCGTGCCCTCGGCGGCCGGTAGGGTGCGGCCATGAAGATCGCGCGCTTCGCGGCGGGCGACCAGGTGTCATTCGGCCTCGTCTCCGGGCTGGACGAGTTCGACGAGCCGACCGACGCGACGTCGGTCGCGGAGGTCGTCGGCCACCCGTTCGCCCCCCCGGAGCTCACCGGCCGGGTGTTCCCGCTCGTGGACGTGCGGCTGCTGGCCCCCGTGCTGCCCAGCAAGATCATCGCCGTAGCCAAGAACTACGCCGACCACGCCGCCGAGATGGGCGGTCAGGTGCCGCCTGAGCCGATGATCTTCCTCAAGCCCTCGACCTCGGTCATCGGCCCGAACGACGCGATCCGGCTGCCCCGGCAGTCCTCTCAGGTCGAGCACGAGGCCGAGCTGGCCGTCGTGGTCGGGCGGCTCTGCCGCGACGTGCCCGCCGCCGAGGCCGCCGGCGTCGTGCTCGGCTACACGATCGCCGACGACGTCACGGCCCGGGACCTGCAGCGCACCGACGGCCAGTGGGGCCGGGCCAAGGGCTTCGACACCTTCTGCCCGCTGGGCCCGTGGATCGACACCGACCTCGACCTCGACGACACCCAGGTGCTGCTCGCCGTCGGCGACGACGTCCGCCAGCGCGACACCACCGCGTCATGGTGCAGTCGGTGGGCGACTCGTGGCCTAGATCTCCGCGGTGATGACCCTGCTGCCCGGCGACGTGATCCTCACCGGGACGCCCGCGGGCGTCGGCCCCTTCGGGCGGGCGACTCCGTGGCGATCAGCATCGACGGCATCGGCACCCTCACCCACCAGGTGGTCTCGCGTGACTGACAACTCCGGCAGCGGCGTGCGGGTGCGATTCTGCCCGTCGCCCACCGGCAACCCCCATGTCGGGATGGTGCGCACGGCCCTGTTCAACTGGGCCTACGCGCGACACACCGGAGGTATCTTCGTCTTCCGGATCGAGGACACCGACTCGGCCCGTGACACCGAGGAGTCGTACCGCGACCTGCTCGGCGCCATGCGCTGGCTGGGGCTCGAGTGGGACGAAGGCCCCGAGGTCGGTGGTCCGTACGCGCCGTACCGCCAGTCCGAGCGGATGGACACCTACGCCGACGTCGCGCGCCGCCTCGTCGAGGCGGGCCTGGCGTACGAGTCGTTCTCCACGCCCGCCGAGGTGGAGGAGCGGCGACGGGCGCAGGGCCAGGACCCCAAGCTCGGGTACGACAACGCCGACCGCGAGCTCACCGACGAGGACAAGGCCGCCCTCAGGGCGGCCGGGCGAGAGCCGGTCCTGCGCCTGCGCATGACCGACAAGCGCTGGGAGTGGGACGACCTCGTCCGGGGTCCCATCGCCTTCGACCACGAGCACGTGCCCGACTTCGTGATCGTGCGCGCCAACGGCGAGCCGCTGTACACGCTCGTCAACCCGGTTGACGACGCGCTCATGGGCATCACCCACGTGCTGCGCGGCGAGGACCTGCTCTCGAGCACGCCCCGCCAGCTGGCCATGTACGAGGCCCTGGCCGCGATCGGGGTCACCGACGGCGCCACGCCGCGCTTCGGCCACCTGCCGTACGTGATGGGCGAGGGGAACAAGAAGCTGTCCAAGCGCGACCCGCAGTCGAGCCTCAACCTCTACCGAGAGGAGGGGTTCCTCCCCGAGGCGATGGTCAACTACCTGTCGCTGCTGGGGTGGTCGATCGGCGACGACCGCGAGTTCTTCTCCAAGGAGGAGATGGCCGCGGCGTTCGACGTGGCGGACGTGAACGCGAGCCCGGCGCGCTTCGACTACAAGAAGTGCACCGCGATCAACGGTGACTGGATCCGCCACATCTCCGCCGACGACCTCGTCGCGCGTCTCGTCCCGTACCTGCAGGCCGGCGGGGCGCTCGGGCCAGAGCCCACGGCCGACCAGCTGGCCCTGCTGGACGCGGCGGTGCCGCTGGTCCAGGAGCGCATGGAGGTGCTGTCGCAGGGTGTCGGGATGCTCGGCTTCCTGTTCGCCACGGACGGCGACGAGGACGCCGGACCCATGGCCTTCGGCCTGGACGAGGACGCCGTGGCGGTGCTCACCGCTGACGCGGCACCAGCCCTTCGGGCTGCGCACGAGGCCCTCGAGGGCCTCGGACAGTGGCGCGCGACCGAGATCGAGACGGCCCTGCGCACCGCACTCGTCGAGGGCCTCGGGCTCAAGCCGAAACTCGCGTTCGGACCCGTGCGCGTGGCGGTCAGCGGACGCCGCGTCTCTCCTCCGCTCTTCGAGTCGATGGAGCTGCTCGGGCCCGATCGCTCCCTGTCCAGGATCGCTGCGGCGCTCGCTGCCTGCGGCTGAGTCCGGTTTGGTCGAACGGCACCCGCGCCGGTATCCTCGACCAGTCGTAGCGCCCTGCGGGGCGCCGCGGTGGGGTATGGGGTAATTGGCAGCCCGACGGATTCTGGCTCCGTTAGTTCAGGTTCGAGTCCTGGTACCCCAGCGTTCTGGTCCGTGGCCTGCTGGCTAGGATCGGGCGACCCGGCCGGTCTGCCAACCGAGTCGGGTGGGTGCGGCCCCGTTGTGTAGCGGCCTAGCACGCCGCCCTCTCAAGGCGGTAGCGCGGGTTCGAATCCCGTCGGGGCTACGCGCAGAAAGGCCCAGGTCGACGACCTGGGCCTTTCGTTATGCCAACCCCAGGCCCGCACCAAGGTTTCCCCATGGTCGCCCCGACACTCTGAGCGCGTTGCCCATCCCGGCCCGTGCTCCCGACACCGCCCCTCCTCCGAGCGGTGATGAGCGGTCCGGACCACGAACCGCCGCGGACCCGCCCGCGCCGAGCAAGGAGGCCCCTCGTGACCGCTCCAGAGCCCCGAGGACGAAAGCACCACCCGACCCACGCCGGACTCCCGGCCCACCTGAGCGCAGCTCCTATGCCTGGGAGTGCGTCATGACCGACATCCAGGACGTCGCCGCCGCGCCGCAGCAGTCCGCCGCCCCCGACCTCGAGACCGACACCGACTCCGGCGCCGTGTCGCGCCGCACGCTGCTCCGCCTCGGTGCGGCCGGCGGGTTCGGCGTTGCCGTCGTAGCCGCGCAGGGCCTGGGGGGGCCGCGGCTGCAGCAGAACGGCCTGCTGTCGTTCGATGGCGTGTTCGACGCCGCCTCGACCGCCCTGGCCGACACCCTCTTCTACACCGAGGTGTTCCCGACCAGCCCGCTGATCCAGAAGCCGTTCCAGGACGCGCTGCCCATCCCGATGGCGATGCGGCCCTACGCCCCGACGACCTACAGGTCGTGGTCATCCCCGCCCGGGCCCGGGTACGGCCAGCAGAACTCGCTGGGGAACCAGGCCCACCAGAAGTGGTCGTCGGACGTCGGTTCCCCGGACCCGCTCGTCTACAAGATCGACGTCCTGGTCAGCACGCACTCCTTCACGACGTCGCCCGTGCTGCCGATCGACGCGAACGGCAAGCCGACGGTCTCGTTCGACTCGTCGGGCAAGACCTACGCGGCCGGCACCGTCCGCAACCTGCCGGCCAGCACGATCTACGGCTTCAACGGCACGTTCCCCGGGCCGCGCATCAACGCCGAGTACGGCCAGCCGGCGCTCGTCCGGTTCACCAACCGCCTCGACGAGAACCCGAACAACCTCGACCGGCAGGACTTCGGCGCGCCGGACTACTCGTTCCTCACCCACCTGCACAACGGGCACACCGCGCCCGAGAGCGACGGAAACCCGCACTACAGCATGCGGTACGGGCCTCAGCACCATGGCTACCGGCCGGGGCAGTGGGTCGACAACCTGTACCTGAACTGGCCCGCGGGCAACGACGAGTCGGAGAAGCAGAGCTTCTTCTGGTTCCACGACCACCGCATGGACCACACCGGCGCCAACGTCTACAAGGGCATGGTCGGCCTCTTCCCGATCTACGACCCGGCGACCAGGCCCGGACTCAGCGGTCGGGTCGACGCCGGCAACGAGAAGGAGGGGCTGCGCCTGCCGGGCGTGCGCACCGACTACGGCGACGGCTCGTTCGACGTCGACTACGACATCCCGCTGGCGTTCTACGACTGCCGCCTCGACGACGGCGTCACGCTGCACCAGGACGTGCACGACGGCGACTACCCCGCGGCGCACAACCCGGCCAAGCACCCCGAGTGGTGGGGCAAGACCTTCTTCCGCCACTTCCCGAGCCACGGCTTCGTGGGCGACATCTTCACCGTCAACGGCACGGCGTTCCCGGTGCTCGAGGTCAAGCGGCGCAAGTACCGCTTCCGCTTCCTGGACGCCTCGGTCTCGCGGATCTACGAGTTCAAGCTGATGACGTCGAGCCAGGGCCCGAAGTCCTCGGCGTCCCTCGGCTACAAGGGTGACGACCTGCAGGGCCAGTACCGGATCCAGGACGGCCAGCAGTGCATGAAGTTCACCCAGATCGCCGCGGACGGGGGCCTGCTCCCGTTCGCCGTCACCCGCGACTCGTTCGAGCTGTGGCCGGCCAAGCGGCGCGAGGTCATCATCGACTTCACCAAGTACCAGGACGGCACGCCGACCACCAAGGGCGACGTGATCTACCTGACCGACGTGATGAAGATGCCCAACGGCCGGATGTGGTCGAATTCTTCGCGCTTCTCGCCCGACCCGAACTACAAGATCCCGGTGCTCAAGTTCGTCATCGGCGACACCGTGCAGGACGACAGCGTGCTCCCGGCGCCGAACCAGATGCTGCGACCGCTTCCGCCCCTGCCGGCCAACTGGGCGAACCTGATGGACAACCGGCTCATCTTCGAGGTGCAGCGCGGATCGGCCGGCGGCGAGATCGAGTGGCTGATCAACGGCAAGCCGTTCGACCCGACGCTCGTCGCGACGAGCCTGAAGAACAAGCTGGGCAAGACCCAGCTGGCCCAGCAGCCCAAGGGCTCGTTCAACCTCTGGGAGATCCGCAACGGCGGCGGCGGCTGGGTGCACCCCTTCCACCTGCACATGGAGGAGCACCGCACCGTCATGCGCAACGGCAAGGTGGTCGCGGGAGGCGGGGACGCGGGTCACCCCGACGACGTCTCGCGCGAAGACCTCGTGGCGCTCGACCCGTCGGAGTCGGTGATCGTGTATCGCGGGTTCCGTGACTTCGTGGGGCCGTACGTGGCGCACTGCCACAACCTGGCCCACGAGGACCACGCGATGATGTTCGGCTGGGAAATCACCTGACCGAACGCGGTGCGGCCCGCCCACCCGCAGGGCGGGCCGCACCGTGGCCTCTTCCGCCGCCGACCTGGGAGCTCCCATGACCATCGACATGCCCGCCCGCGACGCGCTACGACTGCCGAGCGACGTCGCCGTAGCAGAACGTCAGGACGCGCCAGCCGCGCGCTCCGGCGTGCCGTGGCGGACGATCGTGCCGATCGCCGTCGTCCTGGCGTACGCCGACGGTTTCTGGATGACAGCGATCCGCGGTGCGGTCGGGGCCATCGAGCGTACCCAGGCTCGGTTCGCCGGCTGGGTGCACGACTCGACGCTCATGCTGCCCCTGTTCGTCCTGGCCGTCACCGTGGCCCTCGCGCTCGCGCGGCGGCGGATGGGCCCGCAGCTGCGTTCGCCCCGCGCCGTCGCGCTGACGGGCGTCTTCGTCGCCGTGGCGGCGACCCTCGCTGGCACTGCGGCCATGGCCGCGAGCGCGGCCTACGACTACCGGCTGCAGGTGGAGCAGCTGGCATTCATGGACTCGCTCCACGGTTCGTGCTCCACGGGCGTGTGCCTGGCTCAGCAGGAGCAGGCCACGTTCGCCGTCGCCCAGCGCTCCGTGGGCTACGGCGCCCTGATCCTGCTCGCGACGAACCTGGTGCTCGTGGCGTGGGTCGTGGCGGCCCGAGGCGGGCGGCTCGACGTCGTGGGACGGAGATCTGCGCGGGTCGACGAACTGCTCGGCAGAGGCCGCGCCGGCGACCTACGGGCCGTGCTCTCGGCCGCGCTCGTCGGTAGCGCTGTGATCCATGCCCTCGTCGTGCCCGAGCACCTGGACGAGTGGCCGGCAGCGGGCGTCTTCTTCACCGCGCTCGTGGTGGCCGAGCTCGTGCTGGCGGTGCTCGTGATCACCTGGCGGCACCGGACGGTGCTGCTCGCGGCAGCGGCATCCTCGGCCGGGCCGCTCGTCGTATGGGCGTACTCGCGCTACGTCGGGCTCCCGTTCGGCCCCGACCCCGGTGCCACCGAGCCGGTGGGGCTGCCCGACCTGGCGGCTTGCGGCGTCGAGCTGCTCGCGCTCGTGCTCGCCGTCGTCCTCCTCCTGCGTGGCGCGCGGCTGCGGCAGCAGCCGGCCGTGCAGGCATACGCACGCGCGATCGCCGTGCTGGCGGTGGTGGTCGTCACCGCCTTCGGCCTGGCGGGGATCGGGCTGCCGACGAGCGGCGCCGGCGTCGGGCAGGCTACCTCGCACGCGCACGGCGGCGCCTGACACCGGCCCGACGGGTCTCGGCCGCGGCAGGCCCCCGAGCGCCCTAAGGTGGCGCGGGGGCCTGCCGCGGCCCCGTTCGGGAGGTGCCGTGGCCGCCGCACTGAGCGTCGCCCTCGTCGGAGTCCTCGCGTGGGTGCTGCTGTCGACCTGGCTCGGACGAGCGAGCATCACCGCCCCCATCCTGATGACGCTGCTGGGGGTGGGGTACGCGGCGGCGCCGTGGGGGCCCGAACCGCCGTCGTTGCAGGCCGAGCCGGTCAAGGTCTTCGTCGAGCTCACTCTCGCTCTGATCCTGTTCACCGACGCCTCCCACATCTCGGCCCGGTGGTTCGCCCGGCCCCCGGCCCGCACCGCGGCCCGCCTTCTCGTCATCGGGCTGCCGCTCACCGTGGTGGCCGGGATCGTGGCGGCCGTGCCGCTGTTCTCGTCCCAGCAGGTGGTCGTGCTGTGCCTGCTCGCCGCCGCCCTGGCCCCGACGGACGCGGCGCTGGGGGCATCGGTCATGGGCGACGCGCGCATCCCCGAGCGGCTCCGCCAGGTGATCAACGTCGAGTCCGGGCTCAATGACGGCCTGGCCACGCCCGTGGTGCTCTTCTTCCTGGCCCTCTCGGTGGCCGAGGACGACCACGCGTCGATCGTGGAGGCGGCCAGGTCGGCGCTGCTCGAGATCACGGCCGCCGTCGTCATCGGCGGCGTCATCGGCTGGCTCGGCGGCCAGCTGCTCGTGGCGGTGGACGAGCGGGGGTGGTCGCTGCACGAGCAGGAGCCGATCGCCACGTTCGTCATCGCCCTGCTCGCGTACCTCGCGGCCGTCGGGGTCGGAGGGAACGGCTTCGTCGCGGCCTTCGTCGCCGGCGTGGGGTTCGGCACGGCCGTGGCGCGGCACCGCCCGCCCGCCGTGATGGACTTCGCCGACCGCACCGGCCTGCTGCTCTCGTTCGTCGTGTGGTTCCTGTTCGGGCTGTCGTTCGTGCCGCTGGCCTGGGCGGCGATGTCGTGGCAGGTCGTGGCCTACGCGGTGCTGAGCCTCACGGTCGTGCGCATGGTGCCGGTCGCCCTCGCGCTGCGCGGGTCTCACCTCGGCCGCGACGACGTGCTCCTGCTCGGCTGGCTCGGCCCCCGGGGGCTCGCCTCCATCGTCTTCGCGCTCATCGCCCTCGACGAGGTGGGCGGCGAGCAGGGACGTTTCGTGGCCACCGTCGTCACCGCGACGGTGGCGCTATCGGTGCTCCTGCACGGGCTCACGGCGGGCCCGCTCGCCGTCGCGTACGCGCGCCGCCACCCGGTCGACGCCGAAGGCGCCCCGGCCCCGGATTAGCGGCTCGCCCGCCAGCGCTGGGCAGCCAGGCCCACGAGCATGCCGACGAAGGTCACGAGGTACACCTGACCGACCAGGGCCTCGGACGTCGAGAGCAGCCGGGCCACGTTCGACACCGGCGTGAGGTCGCCGTAGCCGACGGTGGTGACCGTGGTGAGGCTGAAGTACATGAAGGACGACGTGGGCTGGGTCGAGCCGAAGAAGGTCGACCCCTCGAACGAGTTCGCCGAGAGGAACACGTAGAAGTAGGCCAGCGGGATCAGCAGGTACGCCGAGACCGCACCCAGCAGCGTGCCGGAGTGGACGTCGCGGTGCTGGAGCAGCCGGCGCACGACGACGACCGGTGCCAGGCACGCGATCACGACCACGAAGAGCGGGGGAGCCCCGCCGACGTCGACGAGGGCCTTGTACCCGCCGATGCGGTCGGCGAGCACCATCGCGGTGAGGGCGATGACGCCCGCGAAGGCGAGCACGTCGGCCCAGCGCTGCCACCTGCGGGCCAGGCCCGAGGCCCGCAGGGCCAGCAGGATCGTCAGGGCCACCATGGCGGAGGCCAGCAGGGACGCGACCTCCTTGCCGGTGGGTGCGGCCGGTCCGACGATGTCGACGAGCGAGAGCACGACGATCGAGACGACCGTGACGAGCAGGAGCAGCCCGAACCTGTCCACGTACGGTGACGAGTCGTCGAAGAAGCGGTGCATCGCCGGGCGGCGTAGGCGCGGCGCGCGCGTAGCCGCGGGATCGGCGGGCTCCGTCATCGGGCCGCGGGGCCCTGCTGGATGGCCGCCCGGGTGAGCGCGTCGCTGAGCCGGGCGGCCGCGGCCACCACGGCCGCAGCGTGCTGGCGCCCGGGCTGGCGGGACAGGCGCTCGATCGGGCCCGACACCGACACGGCCGCCACGACCCGGCCGCCGGGCGTACGGACCGGGGCAGAGACGCTCGCCACGCCCGGCTCGCGCTCGCCGATGCTCTGGGCCCAGCCGCGCCGGCGCACCTGCGCCAGGGTGGTCGCATTGAAGGTGGCGGCCATGAGGCCCCGGTGCATGCGGTCCGGCTCCTCCCAGGCGAGCAGCACCTGCGCGGCCGATCCCGCCTGCATCGTCAGCACCGTGCCGACCGGAACGGTGTCGCGCAGGCCCGTGAGGCGCTCCGCGGCCGCGACGCAGATGCGGTGGTCGCCCTGGCGGCGGTAGAGCTGCGCGCTCTCGCCGCTGGCGTCGCGAAGGGCCGTGAGGATGGGGCCGGCCGCCGCGAGCAGCTTGTCCTCGCCGGCGGCGGAGGCGAGCTCTCCGAGCCTGGGGCCCAGCACGAACCGGCCGGTCAGGTCGCGTCCGACGAGGCGGTGGTGCTCGAGCGCGCAGGCCAGCCGGTGGGCCGTCGGCCGGGCGAGCCCCGTGGCCTGCACCAGCCCGGCCAGCGTGAGCGGTCCGGCCTCGAGCGCCCCGAGTACCAGCGCGGCTTTGTCGAGAACCCCCACTCCGCTACTGTTGTCCATGTCCTGATATTGCCGTCTCATGATGCGAGACGTCAAGACGGGCTCACGGTCCGCCACAGAGCCGAGGAGGGCGCCATGGGGCGCACGCTGGCCGAGAAGGTCTGGGACGCGCACGTCGTGCGCCGCGCCGAGGGCGAGCCCGACCTGCTCTACATCGACCTGCACCTGACCCACGAGGTGACCAGCCCGCAGGCGTTCGACGGCCTCCGCGCCGCCGGCCGCGCCGTGCGGCGGCCCGACCTCACCCTCTCCACGGAGGACCACAACGTCCCCACGGTCGACATCGACCAGCCGATCGCCGACCCCGTGTCGAGGGCGCAGGTCGACGCCTTGCGCGCCAACTGCGCGGAGTTCGGCGTGCCGATCTACTCTCTCGGCGACGTCGAGCAGGGGATCGTGCACGTGGTCGGCCCCCAGCTCGGCCTGACCCAGCCGGGCATGACGGTGGTGTGCGGCGACTCGCACACCGCGACCCACGGCGCCTTCGGCGCGCTTGCCTTCGGCATCGGCACCAGTGAGGTCGAGCACGTGCTCGCCACCCAGACGCTGCCCCTCAAGCCCTTCCGGACGATGGCCGTGACGGTGGACGGCTCGCTGCCCGAGGGCGTCACCGCCAAGGACCTCATCCTGGCTGTCATCGCGAGGATCGGCACAGGTGGCGGGCAGGGCTACGTCATCGAGTACCGCGGCCAGGCCATCAGGGACCTGTCGATGGAAGCCCGCATGACCGTCTGCAACATGTCGATCGAGGCGGGCGCCCGGGCCGGGATGGTCGCGCCGGACGTGACCACCTTCGAGTACCTCGAGGGCCGGCCGCACGCCCCGCAGGGCGACGACTGGGACGCTGCGGTCACCTGGTGGCGCACCCTGGCCACCGACGACGACGCCGCGTTCGACGCCGAGGTCGTCATCGACGCGGCGGGCCTGAGCCCGTTCGTCACGTGGGGCACCAACCCCGGCCAGGGCGTGCCGCTGTCGGCTGCGGTGCCGTCGCCCGAGGACTTCACGGACCCGTCCGACCGGGCCGCGGCCGAGCGGGCCCTGGCGTACATGGGCCTGCGGGCCGGCACCCCGATGCGCGAGGTCGCGGTCGACACGGTGTTCGTCGGATCCTGCACCAACGGCCGGATCGAGGACCTGCGCGCCGCCGCTGCGGTCCTGCAGGGCCGGCGGGTGGCCGAGGGCGTGACGATGCTGGTCGTGCCCGGGTCGGCCCGGGTGCGCCTCGCGGCCGAGGCCGAGGGCCTCGACCACGTGTTCGTGGCGGCCGGCGCCCAGTGGCGCCAGGCCGGCTGCTCGATGTGCCTGGGCATGAACCCCGACACCCTCGCCCCCGGGGAGCGCAGCGCGTCCACGTCGAACCGGAACTTCGAGGGCCGGCAGGGGCCGGGCTCCCGTACCCACCTGGTCTCCCCCGCGGTGGCCGCCGCCACCGCCGTCGTGGGTCGGCTGGCCTCGCCCGCCGACCTCGCCGGCTGACTGACACCGCCCCCGACCGACCAGATCCGCAGGAGCCAGCGATGGAGAAGTTCACCGTCCACACCGGGACCGCGCTGCCGCTGCGCCGCAGCAACGTCGACACCGACCAGATCATCCCCGCCGTCTTCCTCAAGCGGATCACCCGCCACGGCTATGAGGACGCGCTGTTCTCGAAGTGGCGCGAAGACCCCGCCTTCGTGCTGAACCAGCCGCAGTACGCCGGGGCCTCCGTGCTCGTGGCGGGCCCCGACTTCGGCACTGGGTCGTCCCGCGAACACGCCGTGTGGGCCCTGCAGGACTACGGCTTCGCGGTGGTCCTGTCGTCCCGCTTCGCGGACATCTTCCGTGGGAACTCGGGCAAGATCGGCCTCCTCACGGCCGTGGTGCCCGAGGACGTCGTGGAGGCGATCTGGGTTGCGGTGGAGGCGGATCCGGCGTTGCCTGTCACGGTCGACCTGGTCGGGCGCACGGTGACGGCCGGCGGCGTCAGCAGCGCGTTCGAGGTGGACGACTACGTGCGGTGGCGTCTGATGGAGGGACTGGACGACATCGGCATCACCCTCGCCCACGCCGACGCGATCGAGGCTTTCGAGGCCACCAGGGCATCCTTCCTGCCCCGCACGGCGGGCTAGCCGCCACGGGCCTAGTCCCCGGCCATACCCGCCTCGGGGCACCCGCGGCAACCGATTCCGGGGGCCAGGGGCCAATAATCCTTGTGACACAAGGCGAAAAGTCGGCGCGCCTGCGCGTGTCGCGGCGCGCATCGTCGTAGCGTCGTGCCGTCGCCGGGCAACCGCCCGGTCCCTGTTCTCCGGAGGATCCAACGTGAGCGTCAACAAGGCCGAGCTCATCGACCGCCTGTCCACACGGCTCGACAAGAGCAAGAAGGAGGCCGGCGAGATCGTCGAGACCGTCATCGACGAGATCACCAAGGCTGTCGCCAAGGGCGAGAAGGTGGCCCTGACCGGCTTCGGCGTCTTCGAGAAGTCGCACCGTGCGGCCCGCACCGGCCGCAACCCTGCGACGGGCGCCGCCGTGAAGATCAAGGCCACGTCGGTGCCGAAGTTCCGCCCCGGTGCGGAGTTCAAGGCGCTTGTCTCCGGCGCCCGCAAGGCCGCTCCGGCCAAGAAGGCCGCCCGGCCAAGAAGGCCGCGCCCGCCAAGAAGGCTGCGCCGGTCGCCAAGAAGGCCGCGCCCGTGAAGAAGGCTGCGCCGGTCAAGAAGGCTGCGCCGGTCGCCAAGAAGGCCGCGCCCGTGAAGAAGGCGCCCGTGAAGAAGGCGGCGCCCGTCGCGAAGAAGGCGCCGGCCACCAAGGCTCCCGCGAAGAAGGCCCCGGCCAAGAAGGCCGTCGCCAAGCGCTGAGTGCCACCGCACGACGAAGGGCCCGTCCCGCGAGGGCTCGGGCCCTTCGTGTACGCCTAGGTCTCGTCGGCCGCCGCGAGCACCGCGGCCGTGGCCGGGCCCACGCCGAGGGCGACCGCGGCCTCGAGGTCGGCCCCGGTATCCACGTCGCGACGTAGGCCGGGCAGGTCGTCGGGCTCGAACGGGGCCGCGCCGGACGCGAAGTGCTCGTCTGCCGACAGCACGCCGAACGAGGGATTCAGTCCGATGCCGGGACGGGCCGTCAGCAGCGTGGTACCGCTGCCCTCGGTGTCGGGCACGTACGTGCGCCGGCGTGGCCAGGCGGCCACGAGGGCGGTCTCGAGCTCGGCGCTGCGCATGGCCGGCAGGTCGCCGGCCAGGGCGGCCACGCCGGCCGTGGGGTGTCGGGCGCGGGCCACCTCGGCGCCGTGCTCGATCGCGAGGTTCAGCCCGGCGCGGGGCCCGTCGGACACCACGTGGGCGCCCTCCGCGCGCAGCACCGCCGAGGCCCGGGGGTCGTCGGTGACGACGAGCACCTCGACGACCGACGGGCACGCCCGCGCCGCCGCGACGACGTCGCGCGCGAAGGCGAGTGCCAGCGAAGGCCGGGTGGCGGCGTCGCCGCCGTCGTCGAGGCGACTCTTGGCCCGGTCGAGCCGCTTGAGCGGGACGACGACGGTCCAGGCTGGGTCTCCGGCGACGGACATGGCCCGATCCTGCCAGCACGCCGCCGCGCCCCCGCGGCCGGTCGTCTCGACAGGCGCCCCGGGGTTGGGGAGGATCGGGTCCACCCGCGGTGCGAGGGCGCCGCTGCAGCAGGCAGGAGCGTCGTGGCGCGAGGCAAGCACGGCAGCCGGGCCAGGCGGTCCTTCTGGTATCTGCTGGCCCTGGTGATCCTGCGTCCGACGATGATGGTGTTCACCAAGCACGACTGGCGGGGCACCGAGCACCTGCTCGTCGACGGCTCGCTGGAGTCCGGGATCGTGGTGTCGACGAACCACGTCTCGTGGTTCGACCCGCTCGAGATGGCCCACGTGCTCAACGACAACGGCCGCCCGCCTCGGTTCCTCGGCAAGGAGTCGGTGTTCCGGGTGCCCATCATCGGGCGCATCATCGCCGGGGCGGGGCAGATCCCCGTGTACCGCGAGAGCCGCGACGCCTACCAGGCGGTGCGGGCGGCCATCGAAGCCGCGCGGGCCGGTGAGTGCGTCGTCGTGTACCCGGAGGGCACGATCTCGCGCGAGCCGGGGCTCTGGCCGATGAAAGGCAAGTCCGGCGCCGTACGGATCGCCCTGGCGGCCGACGTACCGCTCGTACCGTCGGCGCAGTGGGGCGCCCAGGACGTCATCGGGCCGTACAAGAAGGAGTTCCGGCTGCTCCCGCGCAAGACGATGCAGGTGCGCTTCGGCCCACCCGTCGACCTCGGCGACCTGCGTGGGCGCCCCCTGGACGCGGTCACCCTCGAGGCGGCGACCGAGCGTCTCATGGACGCCATCACGGCCCTGCTCGAAGAGATCCGGGGCGAGCAGGCCCCGGCGCTCCGCTTCGACCTCGCGGCGTACCGCCGCGCCCAGGCCGCCCTGGACGAGGGCGCCCCCACCCAGGAGGAGGCGTCATGACCACTCGGGTCGCCGTGATGGGCAGCGGGTCGTGGGGCACCGCCTTCGGCATGGTGATGGCCGACGCCGGCTGCGAGGTGGCGATGTGGGGCCGCGACCCGGCGGTCGTCGACGGCATCACGCGCGAGCACCGGAACGAGGCGTACCACGCGGGCATCGACCTGCCCCTGACCATGTGGGCGACGAAGGACCCCGCGGAGGCGCTGCACGGCGCCGAGATCGTCGTGCTGTCGGTGCCCTCGCAGACGCTGCGCGAGAACCTCGCAGCATGGGCTCCGTCTCTCGCCGACGGTTCGGTGCTCGTGTCGTTGATGAAGGGGATCGAGGTCGGCACGGTCAAGCGGATGAGCGAGGTGATCGCGGAGGTCGCCGACGTCCCCGACGCCCGCGTGGCGGTGGTCTCGGGTCCTAACCTCGCCCGCGAGATCGCCCAGCGCCAGCCCGCGGCCACCACCGTGGCGTGCACCGACGCGGTGAACGCCCAGCGGTTGCAGGACGCCTGCACCACCGCCTACTTCCGTCCGTACTGGAGCACCGACGTGCTCGGGGCCGAGATCGGCGGCTCGGTCAAGAACGTCATCGCTCTCGCCAACGGCATGGCCGCGGGCATGGGCTACGGCGAGAACTCCCAGGCCTCGCTGATCACCCGCGGCCTCGCCGAGATGACCCGGCTCGGTGTCGCGCTGGGCGCGGAGCCCACCACGTTCCTCGGCCTGGCGGGCATCGGCGACCTCATCGCCACCTGCTCGTCGCCGTTGTCACGCAACCGTACGTTCGGAGAGAACCTCGGCAAGGGGCTCACCGTCGAGCAGACCACTGCCCTGACCAAGCAGACCTGCGAGGGCGTGAAGTCGTGCCAGTCGATCCTCGACCTGGCTACCCGCCACGGGGTCGACATGCCGATCACCGAGCAGGTGGTCCAGGTGGTCCACCACGGCATGTACGCCCGCGACATGGCGGCCAACCTGATGGGCCGCGAGACCAAGGCAGAGACCCGCTTCTAGAGGGCCGCGCCCGCCGGCGCGACGGGGGTCAGTGCGTGCGGGGGGTGGCGCGGTCGATGATCTCGGTGAGGTCGAGTCCACGAGGAAGGGTGCCGAACGTGGCGCCGTGGTCTCCGCCCAGGCGGGTGCGGCAGAACGCCTCGGCGACCGGGGTGGGGCCGTAGCGAAGCAGCAGCGAGCCCTGCAGGGCCAGGGCGATGTCCTCGGCGAGGCGACGAGCCCGGTTCTCGAGGTGGTCGCGGTCGGCGAGCTCGTCCACGAGCGCGGAGAAGGCGTTGTCGTAGTCGGTGTCGAGCCCGAGGGCCTTGCCGAGCTCGGCGATGAGGGCGTCGAGGGTGCCGGCCTCGCGCGTGATGGCCCGCAGCAGGTCCAGGGCGTTGACGCTGCCCGAGCCCTCCCACACGGAGTTGACCGGGGCCTCCCGGTAGAGCCGAGGCATCCGTGACTCCTCGGCGTAGCCGTTGCCGCCGAGACACTCGAGGGCCTCCGCGGACACGGCGATACCACGCTTGGTCGTCCAGTACTTTGCGGCCGGGAGCGCGATGCGGCGCAGCAGGCGGTCAGCCTCCGACCCTGCCTCGGCGGCGTCGACGGCAGCGGCGAGGCGCAGCCCCAGCACGATGGCCGCCTCGGTCTCGACGGCGAGGTCGGCGAGCACCTCGCGCATCAGCGGTTGGGCGACCAGCTTGAACCCGAAGGCCTCCCGGTGCCGGGCGTGCCAGACGGCCTCGGACAGCGACGCCCTCATGATCGCGGCCGATCCCAGGACGCAGTCGAGCCGGGTGGCCGAGACCATCTCGACGATGGTGCGGACGCCGCGGCCCTCCTCGCCGAGCCGCTGGCCCCAGGTACCGGCAAGCTCGATTTCGGACGAGGCGTTGGACCGGTTGCCGAGCTTGTCCTTGAGCCGCTGGATGCGGAACGGGTTGCGGGTGCCGTCGGGCAGCACGCGCGGCACCACGAAGCAGGTGAGGCCGCGCGGCGCCTGGGCGAGTACCAGGAACAGGTCGCTCATCGGCGCGGAGCAGAACCACTTGTGGCCGGTGAGCAGGTATGCGTCACTGACCGGCTCGGCCACGGTCGTGTTGGAGCGGACGTCGGAACCGCCCTGCTTCTCGGTCATCGCCATGCCCGCGATCAGGCCGGGCTTGGTCTGCGGCGCCCGCAGCCCAGGCGCGTACGTGGTGGCGGCCAGGCCCGGTGCCCACGTCGCGGCAACGCCCGGGTCGACGCGCAGGGCTGGCACGGACGCGTACGTCATCGACACCGGGCAACCGTGGCCCTGCTCCACCTGGGACCACACCAGGAAGCCGGCGGCGCGGGCGACGTGAGCGCCCGGCTCGCCCGACGCCCACGGCGCGGCCTGCAGCCCGTGCTGCACGGCCACACCCAAGAGCTCGTGCCAGGCGGGGGAGAAGTCGACCTCGTCGACCCGGTGGCCGTACCTGTCGTGGGTGCGCAGCCGGGGCAGGTCGCGGTTAGCCTCGTCGCCCCAGGCCCTCGCCGTCTCGCTGCCGGCCAGGCGGCCCAGCGCGTGCAGCCGCGGGAGTGCAGCGGCTGCACCGTGCCGAGTGACGGCCTCGACGAGCGCGGGGTCCGAGCCGAAGACGTCGAAGCCCACGAGCGGCGGCGGTTGGTTGAGCACCTCGTGGGTCTCGCCCGGAGTGCGGGTCGCGTCCTGCGTGTACTCGGCCACACGCCCAGGCTAGCCCCGGCCGGCCCGGGCTAGCCCCGGAGCAGCAGGGTGTCGAGCGCCTGGGACAGATCGGCCCAGAGGTCCTCGGGATCCTCGATGCCCACCGAGAGGCGGATCAGGGTCGCGGGCACGTCGGCGGCCTCCCGCGCCCACCGGCGGCGCCGTTCCAGCAGGGACTCCACCCCGCCGAGGCTCGTGGCGTGCGTCCAGAGCCGGACGGCCCGGCAGACGGCGTCGGCGTCGTCGGCGGTGCCGATCGTGTCGATGGAGAGCATCGCGCCGAAGCCGGTCATCTGCCGGGCGGCGATCGCGTGTCCGGGATGCCCCGGCAGGCCCGGGTACCGGACGGTGCTGACGGCACCATGTCCCGCGAGACGCCCGGCGAGAAGCGCCGCGGTGCTCTGCCCCCGGTCCAGCCTCAGCGCCAGGGTGCGCAGGCCGCGCAGCGCGAGGTAGCACTCGAGGGCCCCGGGCGCCGCTCCCAGCAGGACCCGGCGGACGCGCAGCCGCTCGGCGAGAGCCGGGTCGGCGGCCACGACGGCGCCCAGGAGGAGATCGGAATGTCCCCCGATGAACTTGGTGGCGCTGTGCAGCACCACGTCCGCGCCGAGGGCGAGGGGGTGCTGGCCCAGGGGCGTGGCGAAGGTGCTGTCGCACACGACGAGGGCGCCGTGGCCGCGGGCTGCTGCGGCGGCCGCCGAGATGTCGACGACCTCCAGCATCGGGTTCGTCGGCGACTCCAGCCACAGCACGGCGAGGTCGTCGTCGCCCGCGGCCGCGACCGTGGCTTCGGCGGGCACGCGGCGCAGCCGCAGCCGGCCTGCCTCGGCAAGCTCGGCGAGCCGCACCGACACCCCCGTGTACACGTGGTCGGGTGCCACGACCAGGCCGCCGGGCGGCACCAGGTCGAGGACGGCGTTCACGGCGGCCATGCCCGAGCCGAAGACGGTGGCGGTGCCTCCCTCGAGCGCCCCGAGCACCTCCTCGAGCGCCTCGCCCGTGGGCGTCGTCTCGCGCGCGTACTCGATCCGGCCGCCGGCGCGGAAGGTCGAGGCCAGGACCACGGGCGGGTTCAGCGGCGCGTCCGGCTCGTGCGGCGGTCGGCCGGCGGCCACCACGATGGTCGCGGGAGCCAGGCCGCTCCAGTCGCGCCGGGGGGCGGCCGCGTAGGAGGCGGACTCGCCCGAGGCGGGGGCTGTTGGGGGTTCGTGGGCGGTGCCGGGCTCGGGCATGCGGGCAGCGTAACGGGGCGCCCAGGAGCCGCCGGTACGCTCGGCCCGTGACTGACGCCGCCGGCCCGCCGCCCCGCCGCACCCGAGTCGCCGTGGTGTTCGGCGGCAGGTCCAGCGAGCACGCAATCTCGTGCCTCTCCGCCGGCAGCGTCATGCGCGCCCTCGACCCGGCCCGCTACGAGGTGGTGCCCGTCGGCATCACGCCGGACGGGCGCTGGGTGCTCGAAGCGGCCAAGCCGGAACGGCTCGCCATCGTCGACGGCGTCTTCCCTGCGGTCGACGCCACAGCCACGTCGGTCGTGCTCGCCGGCGACCCGACGCAGGCCGGACTGCAGGTGCTCGAGCCCGGCGTCGGTGCCGCGGGCGCTCGGCGCCGTCGACGTCGTCTTCCCGGTGCTGCACGGGCGCCTACGGCGAGGACGGCACGATCCAGGGCCTGCTCGAGATGGCCGGCATCCCGTACGTCGGGAGCGGCGTCTTCGCCTCGGCCGCGGCGATGGACAAGGAGTTCACGAAGAAGCTCGCCGCGGCGGCCGGCATCCCGGTCGGGCCCTACGCGGTGGTGACGAGCCGGCAGTGGACGCTCGACCGGGCGGGCACGAGGCCAGGATGCGCGCTCGGGCTGCCCGTCTTCGTCAAGCCGGCCCGGGCCGGCTCGATCGTCGGCATCACGAAGGTGACCGACTGCGGCCGACCTCGACGACGGCGGTCGACGGCGGCCCGCGCGCATCGACCCGAAGGTGCTCGTCGAGGCCGCGATCGTGGGCGGCCGCGAGATCGAGTGCGGCGTGCTCGAGGTGACGCAGGCGGTCGCCCGAGGCGAGCGTGCTGCGCCGAGATCCAGGTCGTTCGCGAGCACGACTTCTACGACTTCGAGGCCAAGTACCTCGACGAGTGCTGCGAGCTCGACGTGCCCGGCCGACCTGCCCCAGCACGAGTCGCAGCCGGTCCAGGCGATGGCCGTGGCGGACGTTCGAGGCGCTCGACTGCGCCGGGCCTCGCCCGGGTCGACTTCTTCGTCACCGCCGGCGGCGACGTCTACCTCAACGAGATCAACACGATGCCGGGCTTCACGCCGATCTCGATGTTCCCGCGGATGTGGGCCGAGTGCGGCGTGACCTACCCCGAGCTCGTCGACCGACTGGTGCGAGACGCCTTGCGCCGCGGCACCGGGCTGCGCTGACGCCGACGGCTACGCGAGTGCGCGCACGCCGCCCATCGCGAAGTCCTCGGCGGCACCGATCTCCGGCCCCGCGGCGGCCCCTGCCTCGATCCGGCGGGTAGAGGCCTCGACGACGCCGTGCACCTGCGCGGCGGCACGGTAGGCGTCGCGCACGCCCAGGTCGTCCAAGGCCGCGGCGAGCGGCGTCGCGAGCTCGTCGCGCATGTGGCCGAGCGCGGCGGCGCACTCGGGGGGCATCGGTACCTGAAGGATGGCCGCCGCCAGCCGATGGTTGCCTTCGGCGACGTACGTGAGGGAGGCGCGCACGTAGGCGCGCACCTTCTCTTCGGGAGTGGGAGCCCCTGCCAGCGCGGCGGTGATGTCGTCGGTCCAGCGGCGCAGCTCCTCCACGGCGAGCGAGGCGAGGAGGGCGTCGGTGGACGGAAAGTACTCGTACACCGCGGTGCGAGAGAGCCCAGCCCGGGCCGCGACTGCCGACATGGTGACCCCGCGGCCGCCGAGGCTCATCGCGAGCTCTCGTCCGGCGGCGAGCAGGGAGGCGCGCCGTCGGTCACGGTGCTCGGCGAGCGTGGGCGCCTCGATGCGGGGCATGCGCCCATGCGTGGCAGATTCCGGCGGCTGCGACGGACCGCCGGAGGGCCGTCCGACGCAGGGCCGGCCTAGACAGGTGCACGACGGGGCAGGTGAGCGTCCGGGTGATGCCCGTCGACGGCCTGGACTGCGCGCGACCACCAGCTTGCCGAGCTCGTCGACGCTGTGGCCTCGGCCCGGACGATGACGTCGTACGGACCGGTGACGTCTTCGGCCTGCGTCACGCCAGGGATGCTGCGCGATCTCGCCGGCCACGTCGGCGGCCTTGCCGACCTCGGTCTGGATGAGGATGTAGGCCTGGACCACCACGAGCCGGCCTCCTGTGCAGGTGGGCGGTGATCGGGCCCCGGCGTGGGACGACGATCCGTCACCGGTGAGACGTACCGAACGGCAGGGCGCGACCGTGCGGTGAGGGAGAGACGTGGCAGGGACCCTGGGCGAGCTCGGCGAGTTCGGCCTCATCGCCGTCGCTCGCGGCTGCGCTTCCCGCTCACCGACGCGGTGCTGCTCGGACCGGGTGACGACGCCGCCGTCGTGCGCACGCCGGACGGTCGAGTGGTGGCCACCACCGACCTGCTCGTCGAGGGCCGGCACTTCCGCCGCGACTGGTCGACCGCCGCGCGACGTCGGACGCAAGGCTGCCGCGGCCGAACCTGGCCGACATCGCGGCGATGGGCGCCAGCGCCGACGGCCCTGCTCGTCGGCCTCGCCGTCCCCGCCGACACCGACGGTCGCGTGGCTCGAGGAGTTCGCCGACGGGCTGGCGCAGGAGTGCGCGACCGTCGGTGCCACCGTGGTCGGGCGGCGACATCGTCGCGTCGGCACCGGCTCGTCGTCTCGGTGACCGCGCTCGGCGACCTCGAGGGCCGGTCCCCGGTGCGGCGCGGTCGGTGCCCGGGCCGGCGACGTCGTCGCCGTCGCCGGCCGGCTCGGCTGGGCGGCCGCGGGGCCTGGCCGTGCTGCGCCGGGGATTCCGCTCGCCGCGAGCCCTCGTCGACGCGCACCGCGTCCCGCACGTCGCCGTACGCGCGCGGAGTCTGGCCGCCGCCGGTCGGGCGCGACGCGCGATGATCGACGTGAGCGACGGCCTGCTCGCCGACCTCGGGCACGTCGCGCCGAGGAGTCGGGCGTGTCGGTCGACCTGGCCTCTGCGGCCCTGGCGCCTGACGCACGACGTCGCGTCCATCGCCGGGGCCATGGGTGCCGACCCGATGGCCTGGGTTCTCACCGGCGGCGACGACCACGCGCTGGCGGCCTGCTTCCCCGCCGACGGCCCGATGCCTGACGGGTTCCGCATCGTCGGCGTCGTGGCCCCGGCGGGTCCGACGGCCCCGCGGTGTACGTCGACGGCGTGGTGCCGGACCTGCCGCCCGGCCACGACCACTTCCGTGCCGGCGGGGTTCCATGACCCGCGGTGCTCCCCCGCGGGTGCTGACCGTGGCCGGCTCGGACTCCGGCGGCGGGGCCGGCATCCAGGCCGACCTGAAGACGATGCTCGCGCTCGGCGTGCACGGTATGAGCGTGGTCACGGCGATCACCGCGCAGAACTCGCTCGGCGTGCAGGGCGTCTGGGAGCTGCCGCGCGGAGGCGGTGCGCGCGCAGTTCCGCAGCGTCGTCGACGACATCGGCGTCGACGCGGTGAAGACCGGGATGCTCTGCGTCCGCGGCGATGGTGGCCGCCGTCGCCGAGCTGCTCGGCACCCTCCGGCGCTGCCCGTGGTCGTCGACCCCGGTCGGCGTGTCGCAAGCACGGCGACCCGCTGCTGGCCGCGTAGGCGATCGACGCGGTACGCGACGCGCTGTTGCCCGCTGGCGACCGTGGTCACGCCCGAACCTGGACGAGGTGGCGCTGCTCGTCGGCGTCGC
Organism: uncultured Actinomycetes bacterium; assembly: GCA_963778785.1. GTDB lineage: Bacteria > Actinomycetota > Actinomycetes > S36-B12 > CAIYMF01 > CAVZVV01. The sequence goes on along the minus strand of CAVZVV010000031.1, from coordinate 351,272 downwards.
AGGTCGACGATCGAGACGAGCAGCGCGCCGGCCGCCGCGGCGCTGCTCGACCTCGGTCCGCGGTGGGTCCTGGTCAAGGGCGGCCACCTGCCGGGCGACGCGGTCGACCTCCTCACCGACGGCACGCACGAGCACTGCTCCGCGCTCCCCGCGCTCGACAACCGGCACACCCACGGCACGGGCTGCACCCTCGCCTCGGCGCTGGCGTCGTACCTGGCGCGCGGCCTCGACGTGCCCGACGCGGCCGCTGGGCCAAGGAGTACGTGACGGGCGCCATGGCGGCGGGCTTCGCCCTCGGGTCGGGGATCGGCCCGGTCGACCACGGCTGGCATCTCGCCACCGAGCCCTTAGCTGACTCGAGGGGGACGACGAGAGCCGCCCCACGTCGAGGTGCCGGCTCTGATGGGGCGCCAGGGTGGGCGCGAGGTCGATCAGTGGCTAGCGGGTGACCTTGCCGGCCTTGATGCAGGACGGCGCAGACGTTGAGGCGCTTGGGCGTCCCGCCGACCCGGCGCGCAGCGCTGGATGTTCGGGTTCCAGCGGCGCGGGGTGCGGCGGTGCGAGTGCGAGATGCTGTTGCCGAAGCCCGGCCCCTTGCCGCAGACGTCGCAGGTGGCAGCCACGGTGAACTCCTGGAACGAGAGGGTGTGAGGGCGCCCGACGTCGGCCAGGCAGCCCCGGAAGGGTACCCGAGGCTGCTGGGCGACGGTCCAACTCGCCGGCTGACGGCCTGCCGACGGTAGCCTCGCCCCGCGCATGACCGGGTCGCCGCTCCACGCCCTCCACGGGGTCCGTCGCCGCGGGCTCGCTCGACGTCCGCCGCTGCACGCGCCCGCAGCTGCGGGCGCTGGTGCCGCGCACGGTCTCGTCGCGCTGGGCGAGGCGCGGGCCGAGATCGACGCGCTCAACGTCTACCCGGTCCCCGACGGCGACACCGGCACCAACCTCTACCTCACGGTCGAGTCGGCGGTCGAGGCGCTCGGCGCCGAGTCCGACGACGCTCGCCGAGCTCGCCGCGCGGCCCGCGTGGTCGCCCGCGGCGCCCTGCTCGGCGCTCGCGGCAACTCCGGGGTGATCCTGTCCCAGCTCCTGCGGGGCCGGCTCCGAGGTCCTCGCCGCACGCCGACGCGCCGCGGCCCGGCGCCGACTGCGGCCGGCTCGCCCTGCGCGAGGCCGCCGAGCCGGCTACGCCGCCGTCGCGCAGCCCGGTCGAGGGCACGGTGCTCTCGGTGGCCCGGGCCGCGGCCGACGGCCGCGGCGGCCGTCGCCGTCGCGACGACCTGGTCGCCGTGGTCGTGGCCGCGGCCGACGCGCGCGCGGACGCCCTGGCCCGCACGCCCGACCAGCTCGAGGTGCTGCGACGGGCCGGGGTCGTCGACGCCGGCGGGCGCGGGCTCGTGGTCCTGCTCGACGCCTGGTCGAGCGTCGGTCACCGGCGTGCGACGCCCCGGCGACCGCCCGCGGCAGGCCCACCTGCCGGTCGCCGACCGCGGCGCGACGGCGCGGTCGCGACCGGGCGGTCCGGCCTTCGAGGTCATGTACCTCCTCGAGGCCGACGGCGAGCCGTCGCCGTGCTGCGCGCCGACGCTCGCGCGGCCTGGGCGACTCCCTGCTCGTCGTCGGGGGCGACGGCCTGTGGAACGTCCACGTCCACGTCGACGACGTGGGCGCCGCCATCGAGGCCGGCGATCGCGGCCGGACGGCCGTACCGGATCGTCGTCACGCACTTCGGCGACCAGGCGCGAGTGCGCGGTGACGCACCGGCCGGGCGGCGGGCACGGGGTCGTCGCGTCGCGCCGGGCCCGGGGATGGCCGCGCTGCTCGAGCGCGGCGGGCGCGGTGGTCGTCGCAGCGCGCGCCGGCGCGCGAGCCGTCGACCGCGGGAGCTGCTCGACGCGCGATCGACGCGCGTACCGGCGCCGCCGAGGTCGTCGTGCTGCCGCACGACCGCGACCTCGTCGCGGTCGCCGAGGCCGCGGCCGAGGAGGCCCGCGCCGACGGCCTGCGGGTCGCGGTCATCCCGACCCGCGCGACGGTCCAGGTCGCTGTCCGCGCTCGCGGTCCACGACCCGGGCCGCCGCTTCGACGACGACGTCGTCGCGATGACCGCGGCCGCCGCGGGCCACCCGGCACGGCGGGGTCACCATCGCCACCCGCGAGGCGCTGACCATGGCCGGGGTCTGCCAGGCCGGGCGACGTGCTCGGCCTGGTCGACGGCGACGTCGGCGAGATCGGCGCCGACGTGGTCGAGCGTGGCCCGCGCCGCGTGCTCGACCGGCTGCTGGGGCCGGGGGCGAGCTGGTCACCATCGTGACCGGCGCCGAGGCGCGAGACCGGTGGCTCGCCGACGCTGGTCGACCACCTGCGCCTCGCCGCACCCCGAGGTGGACGTCGCCGTCCACGACGGCGGGCAGCCGCTACTACCTCCTCCTCGTCGGTGTCGAGTGATCGGTTGCTCGGCGTGACGGCTGGCCACGACCTCGCTGCAGCCGGTGACGCGCGTCGTCGGCCGCAAGACGGCGAAGGCGCTTGCCGAAGCCTTCGGCCTGCACACCGTCGGTGACCTGCTGCGGCACTACCCGCGGCGCAACAGCGGCGCGGCGAGCTGACCGATCGCGTGCGCTCGCGCGTCGGCGAGCACGTCACGGTGGTGGCCGAGGTCGTGTCCGTCACCGATCAGCGGCCGCATGAAGCGAGCGCCGGGGCAGCATGCTCGACGGTCGGTCGTCACCGACGGGTCGAGGGCCGGCTCACGCTCGTGTTCTTCAACCAGGCAGCTTCCGCGCGCGCGAGACTTCGTCGAGGGCCGCCGCGGCCTCTTCGACGGCAAGGTCGGGCGACTTCCGCGCGAAGCGTCAGCTCGCGCACCCCGAGTACCAGCTGCTGCTCGAGCCGCGAGTCGGCGACGACGTCGGCGCGGAGCAGCGCGCCGCTGCTACGCCGACCGCGCTCATCCCCGTCTACCCGGCCACCGCAAGGACCGTCCCGACGCTGGGCCATCGGTCGAGACGCGTCGGCGGTCGCTCGACAGTCCTCGGCCCGGTCGACGACCCGCTGCCGGACGACGTGCGCGCGCGAGCCACGCGCTCCTCGGACCTGGCGCGAGGCGTTTCGGCTGCATCCACCGGCCCGAGGCGGACGCCGACGGAGCGGGCGCGCGGACCGGTTCGCTTCGACGAGGCGTTCGTCCTGCAGGTCGTCCTCGCGCAGCGGCGGGCGCGGGCCGCGGGCTGACCGCGATGCCCGGGCCGCCGCGCGCCGGCGGGCTGCGTGACGGCCTTCGACGCGCGGCTGCCGTTCGAGCTGACCGACGGGCAGCGCGAGGTCGGCGAGGTCGTCGAGCGAGGAGCTCGCCAGCGACGCACCCGATGCAGCGGCTGCTCCAGGGCGAGGTCGGGCTCGGGCAAGACGGTGGTGGCGCTGCGGGCGATGCTCACGGTCGTCGACGCCGGCGGGCAGGCGGCGCTGCTCGCGCCCGACCGAGGTCCTGGCCCAGCAGCACCACCGGTCGATCACCGAGCTGCTCGGCCCGCTGGCCGAGCGCGGGCATGCTCGGCGGCTCCGACATCGGCACCCGGGTGGCGCTGCTCACCGGTTCGCAGGGGCACCGGCGCGGCGGAGGCGCTGCTCGACGCGGCGTCCGGCGACGCCGGCATCGTCATCGGGCACGCACGCGCTGCTCGAGGACACGGTGCAGTTCCTCGACCTCGGCCTGGTGGTCGTCGACGAGCAGCACCGGTTCGGTGTCGAGCAGCGGGCGCCGCTTGGCGGCCGAGCGCGCGCGACGGTCGCGCCCGCACGTGCTCGTGATGACCGCGACGCCGATCCCGCGCACGGTCGCGATGACCGTCTTCGGCGACCTCGAGACCTCGACCCTGACCGAGCTCCCCGCGGGCCGGGCGCCGATCGCCACGCACGTCGTGCCCGCCGAGCAACGCCGGCTTCGTCGAGCGCGTCTGGGCGCGGATCCGCGAGGAGGTGGCCGTCGGCCGGCAGGCCTACGTCGTCTGCCCGCGGATCGGCGGCGACCTCGCAGCCGAGCAGGACGCCGAGCCGGAGCCCGCCGACCCTGGCCGAGGACCGGCCGAGCGCACGCCCGCCGCGTGGCCGTGCTCGACGTCGCCGCCGAGCTCGCCGACGGGCCGCTCGCGGGCCTGCGCGTGGAGATCCTGCACGGTCAGCTGGCGCCGGACGAGAAGGACGACGTGATGCGCCGGTTCGCCCCGTCCGCGGCGGCCGACATCGACGTGCTCGTCGCCACGACGGTCGTCGAGGTCGGCGTCGACGTCCCGAACGCCACGGTCATGGTCGTCATGGACGCCGACCGGTTCGGCGTCTCGCCAGCTGCACCAGCTGCGCGGCCGGGTCGGGCGGGGGCCCATCGCGCCCTCTGCCTGCTCGTCACCGACGTCCCGGACGGCTCGCCCGCGCGGGAGCGGCTCGACGCGGTGGCCGCGCACGCTCGACGGCTTCGCGCTCTCGCGGCTCGACCTCGAGCAGCGCCGCGAGGGCGACGTGCTCGGGCGCCGCCCAGTCCGGCCGCCGGTCGTCGCTGCGACTGCTGTCGGTGCTGCGCGACGACGACCTCATCGCCGCCGCGAGGCTCGAGGCCACCGACCTCGTGCGCGCCGACCCCACCCTCGCGGCGTGGCCCGGCGCTGCGGCGGGCGGTCGAGTCCGTCCTGACCGACGACCAGGCCGACTTCCTCGAGAGGTCCTGACCGCGGCGAAGTGGCCGCACGACCCCCGGCGCCCCGACGAGCACGATGCCCCCGTCCGGCGCATGACGACTTCCCGGGTGCGGACGCACCTCCTTCGCGTAGGTTCCCGGCTGACCATGCCGTCATCACCTCGCCGTCTCCGCCGAACGCACCGTCGAGCTGCACGCGGCCGGGCCCGACGACGGTGTCGTGCTGCTGTTCCACCACGGCACGCCGGGCAGCGCGCGTCCCGGAGCGGGGCTGGTCGCGCGCCACGGCCGAACGCGGGCTTCGGTACGCGTCGTTCTCCCGGCGCGGGCTACGGCGCGTCGACCCGGCGGCCAGGGCGTTCGGTGGCGGACGTCGCCGACGGCGCTGCGGCCGTGCTCGACCACCATCGGCGCCGCGCGGTGCCTCACCGTTGGCTGGTCCGGCGGCGGCCCGCACGCGCTGGCCTGCGCCGCGCTGCTGCCCGACCGGGTGCTCGCGTGCGGCGTGATCGCGGGAGTGGCGCCGTACGCCGCGGCGCCGGGCTCGACTTCCTGGCAGGGATGGGCGAGGTCAACATCGACGAGTTCACTGCGGCCGTGGCAGGGGAGGCGACGCTGCGACCGTTCCTGGAGGAGATGGCGCCCGCCCTGCGGGCCGCCGATCCCGCCGCGATCGTCGACGAGCTCGTCTCGATCCTGCCGCCGGTCGACCTGGAACTCCTCACCGAGGAGTACGGGGCGTCGGTGGCAGAGAGTTTCCGCGAGGCTCTGCGCGCCGGGGTCGACGGCTGGCTCGACGACGACCTGATGTTCACCCGGCCGTGGGGGTTCGACCTCGGCGGCATCGCGCCACCGGTGTCGCTCTGGCAGGGTGCGGACGACCTCATGGTGCCGTTCGCCCACGGCGCGTGGCTCGCCGCGCACCTGCCCGGCGCCCGCGCGCACCTGCTCGACGGAGAGGGCCACCTGTCGATCGGTGTCGGCCAGATCGGCCCGATCCTCGACGACCTGCTCGACTCGGCCGCCACGGCCTGACGCCGCAGGGCTGCTACGCTCGCGCCATACGCGGATCGTCGCGGGAGCGGCCCGCGGTCGCCGGCTCGCCGTGCCGCCCGCCGGGACCCGGCCGACCTCGGACCGGGCGCGCGAGGGGCTGTTCTCCGCGCTGGAGTCGACGGTCGGGTCGTTGCCGGGCGGCGCGTCGCTCGACCTCTACGCCGGGTCCGGGCGCTCGTCGGCCTCGAGGCGCTCTGCCGGGGCGCCGCCGTCCTGCTCGTCGAGAAGGACGCAGGCGCGGCCGAGGTCGCCCGGCAAACCGCAGCTGCCGTCGGCCTCTCAGGGGCTCGCGTCATCGTCCAGACGTGCCGCGGCTGGTGTCGTGCGCCGACCCCGCCGGCGGGCGGCCGTACGGCCTGGTGCTTCATGGACCCCCCGTACGACCTGCCGGACGCAACCGTCGAGCAGGTGCTCGACCGACCTCGGCGCGCGCGACTGGCTCGTCGAGGGCGCCACGGTCGTGGTCGAGCGGTCGGCGCGGGGCGTGCGTTTCGCCTGGCCCGAGGGCTTCGATCCCGGGCGTGACCGACGCTACGGCGAGACCGAGGTACGCGCGGCCCTTTGGTACGGTCGGGGCGCGGCCAGCACGCACTGACGAGGGTGGGAGGAAGCGGTGGTCCGTCGCGTGGTGTGCCCGGGATCCTTCGACCCCGTCACCAATGGCCACGTCGATGTGATCGCCCGAGCCGCCAGCCTGTTCGACGAGGTGGTCGTCGGCGTGCTGATCAACAAGACGAAGAAGAGCCTGTTCAGCGTCGACGAGCGGATCGAGATGCTCTAGGAGGTCGTCGCGCCGCTCGGCAACGTCAAGGTCGAGTCCTTCCACGGTCTGCTCGTCGACTACTGCCCGGCCCACGACATCCCCGCCATCGTCAAGGGCCTGCGGGCCGTGAGCGACTTCGACTACGAGCTGCAGATGGCGCAGATGAACTACCGGCTCGCCGGTGTCGAGACGTTCTTCGTGTCGACCAACCCGCTGTACTCGTACCTGTCGTCGTCGCCTGGTCAAGGAAGTGGCCACGTACGGAGGCGACGTCACCGGGCTCGTCCCGCCCGGCATCATGGCGCGGCTCGTCGAGCGGCTCCGCATGACCCAGGAAGGCTGATCCGTGAGCGTCCACGACCTGCTCGACGAGCTCACCGACCTCGTCACCGCCGCCCGGGCGATGCCGATGTCGGCCTCGTGCATCGTCAACCGCGGGCAGGTGCTCGACATCGTCGACGACATCCGCGCCGCGCTGCCGGACCAGATCCGCGAGGCCGATGCCCTCATCGAGGACCGCGAGCACGTGCTCGCCGCGGCGCGCACGGAGGCGCAGCCGATCCTGTCCGGGGCCGAGGACGAGAAGGCCCACCTGGTCAGCCAGGAGTGGGTGTACGCAGCCGCGGTGCGCGAGGCCGAGGTCGTGCGCTCCGAGGCCGAGACCGACGCCGCCCGGATGCGCCGCGAGACCGACGACTACGTCGACGGCAAGCTGGCCAACTTCGAGGTGGCTCTGCAGAAGATCCTGGTGGCGGTGGAGCGTGGTCGGGACAAGATCCGTACCCGCAACGTCGCGGACGACGAGCCGCTAGACGAAGAGCCGCTGCCGGGCTGACCCCGAGGGGTGGGCGGTGCGGGCGACGCCGGCCGCGGATTCGTAGCCAGCCGCCGCCGTGGGTTACCCTGGGTGGCCGATCTCCCGCGAGATCGTGGTCGACCCTGCCCGCAGACTGCTGAGAAGGATCGTGGACCGCCTCGACCCCCGCGCGCCGCTCGTGCTCGACACCCGCGAGCTCGGCCGCCGCGCCGGGGCCATGAAGCGCCTCGATCTGACGGTCCCGGCGCCGGTCGACCTCGGCACCGCGGTGATCGGAGTCCCCTCGGGGAGCGACGTCGCGCTGCACCTGCGGCTCGAGTCGGTCATCGAGGGCGTGCTCGTGTCCGGCACCGCTGGGGTGCGCACGGTGGGCGAATGCTCACGGTGCCTCGACCCGGTGGTCGCCGACATGGAGGTCGAACTCCAGGAGCTCTTCGAGCACCCGGAGGAAGACCACCGAGGGCGGGTGGTGCAGCCTGCACCCGACGACGAGGACGCTCCGCCGCTGCTGGTGGGCGATCTGCTCGACCTCGAGCCGACCCTGCGCGACGCGGTGGTGCTCGCACTGCCGCTCGCGCCGGTGTGCCGGGACGACTGTCCGGGCCTGTGCGTCGAGTGCGGCGCGCGGCTCGCTGACGACCCGGAACACCGCCACGACGTGGTCGACCCGCGCTGGGCGGCGCTGGTCGGCCTGGCCGGTGGCCGCCCGCACGACCCGCACGACCCGACGAACGCCGAGCACGACGAGAAGGAAGAGGGCTGACCCGTGGCCGTCCCGAAGCGGAAGACCTCGCGCAGCAACACGCGCCACCGCCGATCCCAGTGGAAGACCAGCGCTCCCGCGCTCGTCGCCTGCGACCGGTGCAAGAGCCCCAAGCTGGCGCACACCGCGTGCCCCACCTGCGGCACCTACGCCAAGCGTCAGGTCCTCGACGTCTGAGCACCCCGTGACCGCGGCCTGTCGCACGGTCACGGTCGCCCTCGACCTCCTCGGGGGTGACGGTGGCCCCGACGTCGTCGTCGCGGGCGCCGTCCGTGCGGTGGGCGACGACCCCCAGCTGCGGGTGGTCCTGGTAGGACCACCCGACCGAGCCCGTGCCGCGGTTGCCGCGCACGGGCTCGACGGTGTTCCCGCGCACGTCCCCGGCGACCCCGAGGCGGCCCCGGCGCTGTCCGTGGCCCAGGCGTCGGGCGTCGTCGGGATGAGCGACGACCCGGTGCGCGCCGTGCGCTCCCGCCCTGGCATCACCGCCCGCGTCTGCGCCGCCCTGGTCGCCTCCCGCGCGGCCGACGCCACCGTCTCGGCGGGGCACTCGGGCGCGGCGGTGGCCGCGGCCACGTTCGTCCTGGGGCGGATGCGAGGGGCGGCCCGGCCCACGCTCGCCGTCGTGCTGCCGGCCCTCGCCGGCCCCGTCGTGCTCCTCGACGCCGGTGCGAGCATGGTGGCGAGCCCGGACCTGCTGGCCGGATCGGCGCTCGCGGGCGCCGCGTACGCGCAGGCCCTGGGCCTGGAGTCCCCCCGTGTCGGGCTCCTGACCGTCGGGGCCGAGCCCGGCAAGGGCGACCAGGTGCGCGTCGAGGCGCACGAGCTGCTCGCGGCGCTCCCGCTGAGGTACGTCGGCCCGGTCGAGGGGTACCAGGTGGCGCTCGGAGGGGTCGCCGACGTCGTGGTCACCGACGGGTTCACCGGCAACGTCGTGCTCAAGTCGGTCGAGGGGGCGCTCGCGTGGGCGGTCGAGTCCGTGGGTCGCCGCTACGGCGACCCCGGGCCTGCCCGGGAGGTGCTGCGCGAGGCGGCCCACGGGCCGTACGCCGGCGGCCTGCTGCTCGGCGTCTCGGGTGTGAGCGTGGTCGCCCACGGCGCCGCCGACGGCCGTGCCGTCGCGGCCTGTGTGGCCCTCGCGGCTCGCGCGGTGCGCGGTGGCGTGGTGCCACGTACCGAGAATGCGCTGGCGGAGCTCGTCCGGCTCCGCCGCGACGCCGCAGGGCTGCCGTGACCGACCCGGGTGCCGCCGGCCGCACCCTCGCTCTGGCCGCCCTGGCCCGAGTGCTCGGCCGTCCTGCCGAGGGGGTGCGCGATGACACGCCGCTGTCGACGATCGGGGCCGATCCGGTCGCGCTGCTGCTGTGGGCCGACGAGGTCGAGACCGCCGGGTGTCGTCCCGTGGACGCCATCGCGTTGGCATCGGCCGTCACCTTCGGCGACCTTGGAGGGCTGGCGTCTGCGACGATGACGCAGGAGTCGGCCGATAGCGCCCGCGCGGCCGTCAGCGAGGAGACCACCTGATGAGCCCGAGCACCCGCGAGCCCGCGCCGCCGGCGCTGCTCGAGGAGCGGCTCGGGACCAAGCTCGATCCCGAGGTGCTCCGCCGCGCCCTCACTCACCGCTCGTTCGCGTACGAGAATGGCGGACTGCCGACCAACGAGCGACTCGAGTTCCTCGGCGACTCCGTGCTCGGCCTCGTCGTGACCGACACGCTCTTCCGCGCCCATCCAGACCTGCCCGAGGGACAGCTGGCCAAGCTGCGGGCCGCGGTCGTGAACGCCAGGGCCCTCGCCGAGGTCGGCCGCACGCTCGGCCTCGGCGACTTCATCCTGCTGGGCAAGGGCGAGGAGTCCACGGGGGGGCGCGACAAGTCCTCGATCCTGGCCGACACGGTCGAGGCGGTCATCGGCGCGGTCTACCTCGACCGTGGTCTCGACGAGGCCACCACCCTCGTGCACGCCCTGGTCGACCCCCTCATCGAGCGGTCCGCGCAGCTCGGCGCCGGGCTGGACTGGAAGACCTCGCTGCAGGAGCTGTCGGCGACCGCCGGGCTGGGGGTGCCCGAGTACGTCGTCGACGAGAGCGGCCCCGACCACGCCAAGGCCTTCGAGGCCCGGGTGCGGGTCGGGGGCGAGCTCTTCGGTCACGGCAGCGGGCGCAGCAAGAAGGAGGCGGAGCAGCAGGCCGCGGCTACCGCCTACGGCGAGATACCGGGCCCGCCGCGACGGGGCGCCCACCAGCACCGAGGGCTAGCCGGTGCCCGAGCTGCCGGAGGTCGAGGTGGTGCGGCGCGGGCTCACCCAGCACGCGGTCGGTCGCACGGTGGCCGCCGCCCAGGTGCTGCACCCGCGCGCGGCCCGCCGCCACACGGCCGGCCCCCGGGACCTCGAAGCCAGGCTCGCGGGCGCGCGGGTCGAGGCCGCCAGCCGACGGGGCAAGTACCTCTGGCTGGTGCTGGGCGGGCGGGACGAGGCGCTCGTGGCCCACCTCGGGATGAGCGGCCAGCTGCTCCTGCAGCCACCCGACGCCGCCGACGGGGCGCACCTGCGGGTCCGCGTCGTGTTCTCCGACGGCGGCCACGAGCTGAGGTTCGTCGATCAGCGCACGTTCGGGGTCCTGGCCCTCGAGCCGCTCGGGCCCGACGGCGCCGGCGGACGGGTGCCCGCGTCGGTCGGTCACATCGCCCGCGACCCGCTCGACCCCCTGTTCGACGACGACCTCTTCGTGCGACGGCTGCGCTCCCGGCGCACCGGCATCAAGCGGGCCCTGCTCGACCAGACGCTTGCCTCCGGTGTCGGCAACATCTACGCGGACGAGGCGCTGTGGCGTTCCCGGCTGCACTGGGCCCACGCCACCGACGCGCTCGCGGGCGAGCGCGTGAGGGTGTTGCTGGGTCATGCGCGGGACGTGATGTCCGAGGCCCTCGCCGCGGGCGGCACGTCGTTCGACTCGATGTACGTCAACGTCAACGGGGAGAGCGGCTACTTCTCCCGCGGCCTGGCGGCGTACGGCCGGCGGGGGGAGCCGTGCCTGCGGTGCGGGCGGCCGCTCGTCCGGGAGGACTTCATGAACCGGTCCAGCTACCGCTGCCCCACCTGCCAGCGTCGGCCCCGGCACCCGCGCTGGTAGGTCGGCGCCACCAGGGCGCGTCCTCGCCTTGACGGCGCCGAGGGGCCGCTGTCACCCTGGGGTCACACTCCCCGCGGCCCCTCGAGACCCGGGCGAGGTGCCAAAGCCCCCGGGTCTCCGGACCCGTGTCGTCACACCTGCATTCCTGCGCCGCTCGTCGCGGCGCCTCGCTGCGGAGGCATCGCATGACCAAGGCCCTCTACGGCCACCTCGCCGGTCCCGACCCGCGGCTCGCGTCCGACCTGGCTCGGCTGCGACGGCGGGTGGCTGAGCTCGAGGCGGAGGTCGAGGGCCTGCGCGCCCGCATGATCCTCACCGACGTCACGCTCGAGGGGGCCGACCTCGACGACCCAGCGCTCGGCGAGGTGCTGCACCTCGACGGCGCCACCCCCGCGCTCGCCTGACCCGCCGCCCGCGGGGCGGCTGCCTGCCGGGCCGGCCCGAGGTGCTCGGGTAGGGTGGCGGGACCTTCCCCGCCGGACCGAGCACCGGCCGCGCCGCGGCCGTGGCCAGGAGTGATGCGTGCACCTCAAGAGCCTGACCCTGCGGGGGTTCAAGTCGTTCGCCTCGTCGACGACGCTGCAGTTCGAGCCCGGCGTGACCTGCGTCGTCGGGCCGAACGGGTCGGGCAAGTCCAACGTCGTAGACGCCCTCTCGTGGGTGATGGGCGAGCAGGGTGCCAAGAGCCTTCGCGGCGGCAAGATGGAAGACGTCATCTTCGCCGGCACGGCCGGCCGCGCACCGCTCGGACGGGCCGAGGTGCTGCTCACCATTGACAACACCGACGGCGCCCTGCCGATCGACTACGCCGAGGTCACGATCTCGCGGATCATGTTCCGCAACGGGGGCTCCGAGTACGCGATCAACGGCACGCCCTGCCGGCTGCTCGACGTGCAGGAGCTGCTCAGCGACAGTGGCATCGGCCGCGAGATGCACGTGATCGTGGGGCAGGGCCAGCTCGACACCATCCTGCACGCGTCCCCGGAGGACAGACGCGGCTTCGTCGAGGAGGCCGCAGGAGTCCTCAAGCACCGCAAACGCAAGGAGAAGGCGCTGCGCAAGCTCGAGGCGATGCAGGCCAACCTCACCCGGCTGCAGGACCTCACCACCGAGCTGCGCCGCCAGCTCAAGCCGCTCGGCAAGCAGGCCGAGGTGGCCCGGCGGGCCACCGTGATCCAGTCCGACGTGCGCGACGCCCGGCTGCGGTTGCTCGCAGACGACCTCGTCGCGCAGCGCACCGAGCTCGAGGCCGACGTCGCCGACGAGACCCTGCTGCGCGAGCGACGTTCGGAGGTCGAGGCCGCCCTGGCAGCGTCCCAGGCGCGCGAGGCGGTGCTCGAGACCGACCTGCAGTCGGACGCCCCGGTGCTCGCGCGGGCCCAGGAGACCTGGTACCGCCTGTCCAGTCTGCGCGAGCGACTGCACGGTACCGCCTCGCTCGCGGCCGAGCGGGTGCGCCACCTGCAGCCCGAGCCGGATGAGGATCGACGCGGCCGCGAGCCCGACGAGATGGAGGCCGAGGCCCGCCAGGTGCGAGCCCAGGAGTTCGAGCTCGGCCGCGCCGTCGAACGCGACCGGGTGGCCCTGGCCGAGGCCGTGCGGCTGCGGTCGGACGCCGAAGCGGCGCACGCTGCCGAGGAGCGCCGGCTCTCGTCGCTGGCCCGAGCCGCCGCTGACCGCCGCGAGGGCCTGGCCCGGCTGGCCGGCCAGGTGAGCGCGGCCCGCTCCCGGCTCGATACTCGCGGTGCCGAGGTCGAGCGGCTCGCCGCGCAGGTCGCCGACGCGCGCCAGCGCGCCGCCGCCGCGCAGTCAGAGTTCCACGCCCTCGAGACCCAGATCGCCGGGCTCGACGAGGGAGAGGTCGGCCTGGACGAGGAGCACGAGTCGGCCACCTCCCGGCTCGTCGCGGCCGACGGCAAGGTGGCCGCGCTCCGGCTGCAGGAGCAGGAGGGTGAGCGCGAGCGCGCGGCCCTCACCGCGCGCGTCGAGGCGCTGGAGATGGGCCTGGCCCGGCGCGACGGCGGGGCCCACCTGCTCGCCGCGGGGGCTGAGGTCTCCGGGCTGCTCGGTTCCGTGGCGGCCCTCGTACGCGTCGAGCACGGCTACGAGGCGGCGATGGCCGCAGCCCTGGGCAGCGCCGCCGACGCCGTGGCGATGAGTGACGCCGACTCAGCGGTCGAGGCGCTCGCATCGCTCAAGCGCGAGGAGGCAGGCCGCGCCACCCTGCTCGTCGCCGGCAGTGGTGGCGCCGACCCGGCGTCCTGGCCCGTGCTGCCCGAGGGCGCGCGGTACGCCCTCGACGCGGTCGTCGCGCCCGATCACCTGCGGCTGCCCCTGGCCCGCCTGCTCGAGCGCGTGGTCGTCGTCGACGACCTCAAGGGTGCGCGGGCGCTCGTCGGGCGCGACGACTCCCTCGTCGCGGTCACCCGCGACGGCGACGTGCTCGGCCGGGGCCTGGCCATCGGCGGGTCGTCGGGCGGACCGAGCCTGCTCGAGGTCCAGGCTGCCGTCGACGAGGCCCGCGGACGCCTCACCGAGGCCACCCACGCCACGGAGCGGGTGCGGTTCGAGCTCGAGTCCGCCACGCGCGAGCAGGCGGAGGCCACGTCGGTGGTCGAGGCAGCGCTCGAGCGGCTGCACGACAGCGACGCCCGGATGGCGGCGATCGCCGAGCAGCTCGGCCAGCTCGGCTCGGCCGCCCGGTCGGCCTCGGCCGAGGCCGACCGGCTGGCGGCCGCCATCGCGGCCACGTCGCGGGCCCGCGACGACGACGCCGCAGCGCTCGCCGGCCTCGAGGCGCGGCTGCAGGCCGCTGAGGCCGAGCCGGGCGACCACGACCCCGACACCGCCGAGCGCGACCGGCTGGCCGAGGCCGCCGTGGCTGCCCGGCAGGTCGAGGTCGATGCCCGGCTGGGCGTGCGCACCGGCGAGGAGCGTCAGCGTGCGCTCGCGGGCCGAGCCGACGGCCTCGAGCGGGCCGCCCGCGACGAGCGCGAGGCACGCCGGCGGGCGGTCGAGCGCCGCGACCGCCGCGAGCGCCAGGCCGTCGTCGCCGCGGCCGTGCTCGCCGGCGCCGAGCACGGCCTCGGGCGGCTCGCGGTCTCTCTGGCCCAGGCGTCCGACGAGCGCACCGAGGCCGAGGTCGCCCGGGCCGCACGCGAGAGCGAGCTGCTCGCCCTTCGGGGGCGGCTGCGCGAGCTCGGTGCAGAGCTCGAGCAGCTCGTCGACGTCGTGCACCGCGACGAGGTGGCCCGGGCCGAGCACCGCCTGAGGATCGAGGGCCTCGAGCTCAAGGCGATGGAGGAGTTCGGGGTCGATCCGGACATCCTCGTCGCGGAGTACGGCCCGGACCAGCTCGTCCCGCCCTCCCCGTCCGCGCCCGGGGACGAGGTCGACCCGACCGCTGCCGGCCCTCGAGCCGTACCCCTACGACCGGGCCGCCCAGGAGCGGCGGCTCACGTCGGCCGAGCGCGCGATGGCGCTGCTCGGGCGGGTCAACCCGCTCGCCCTCGAGGAGTTCTCGGCTCTCGAGGAGCGGCACCAGTTCCTCACCGAGCAGCTCGAGGACGTCAAGCGGTCGCGCCGCGACCTGCTCGAGATCATCCGCGACGTCGACGACCGCGTGGTACAGGTGTTCACCGAGGCCTTCCGCGACACCCAGCGCGAGTTCGAGGTGGTGTTCGCACGACTCTTCCCGGGCGGGGAGGGCCGGCTCGTGCTCACCGACCCCACCGACATGCTCAACACCGGCATCGAGGTCGAGGCGCGCCCGCCGGGCAAGAGGATCAAGCGGCTCTCGCTGCTGTCCGGCGGGGAGCGATCGTTGACTGCCGTGGCCTTCTTGGTGGCGCTGTTCAAGGCGCGCCCCAGCCCGTTCTACGTGATGGACGAGGTCGAGGCGGCGCTCGACGACGTCAACCTCGGGCGGCTCATCCAGGTGATGGAGGAGCTGCGCGAGAACAGCCAGCTCATCGTCATCACGCACCAGAAGCGGACGATGGAGATCGCCGACGCGCTGTACGGCGTCACGATGCGCGGCGACGGCGTCACCACCGTGATCAGCCAGCGGCTGCGCGACGTGCGCGAGGAGCAGATGGCCTAGCCGCTAGTGCCCGGCCGGTGAGCCCGACGCGGCTGCCGTGAGGTCGAGCGCCGTCGTCGCCTCGACGAAGCCGGTCACGATCATCGCCTGGGCGATGGTGTACGTCGTCATGATGAGCGCGCCGGTGAGGTCGTTCGCGGCCAGGCCCGCGAACGCGGTCAGGGCGATGAGGCTGTCGCTCACCATGAACAGCGCCGCGCCGCCGGCCACCCGCCAGCCGGGACGGCGCGGGACGCGCAGCACGAGCCCGAGCGCGCTGAGTGCCATCGCCACCAGCACGAGGCCGTAGACGGACGCGGGCACGAAGAGCACGTCGCCGCCGCGCGCCATGAGCAGGACGAGCACGAGCCAGAAGAGGGCGTACGGCACGACCACCACGGGCCAGGCCCGCACCAGGTCGGGCCCGGGAACCCGGCGGAACGAGGTGATGTAGCACACCTGCATGCCGAAGAAGGCCGCGATACCGAGCAGGAAGGGGAGGTCGCCGTCGAGGCTCAGCGCGAGGTCGCCGAGCCAGGCGAACACCAGCCCGACGGCCATCGCCCGCAGCGGGCGCGCGAGCGGCCGCCGCGCCTCGGCGAGCAGCCAGGCCAGGAGCAGCGGCATGAGCAGCGCCTTGGCCACCCATCCCACGGCCGGCACGTTGGCCACCTCGGCGCCGACCGCGGCGACCGAAGCGATCACGTAAGCGACGGCGAGCGGGCGCATCGGAAGGGGGAGCACCGGGGCGGTCGGCGCCGGTGCCAAGGGGTCGGTCATGTCGCGATCCTTCCGCATCGGGCCGCCCTCGGAGGCCCGGGGCGAAGACCGGACACCGCGTTGCGCGAACTGTTTGCAAGAACGATACTCGCGCAGGATGCGAGCCGACGGCCACGAGGAGAGCCCATGACGGTCATGCAGGAGGCGACGCCCGGGACGAAGGTGCGCCTCCGCGACCGACTCACCGGCCCGGAGCGGCGCTCCCTGCTGCTGATGTTCGGCTTCGTCTTGTTCCTCAACGTGCTGGGCTGGGGGCTGTTGCTGCTGGCCGCCAGGGGCCAGTACGCCCTCGGCGGCGGGGCCGGTGTGCTCGGCATCGGCACCGGCGTGCTCGCGTACACGCTCGGGATGCGGCACGCCTTCGACGCCGACCACATCGCCGCGATCGACAACACCACCCGCAAGCTCATGGCCGAGGGCAAGCGACCCCTGTCGGTGGGGTTCTGGTTCTCCCTGGGCCACTCGTCGGTGGTCTTCACGATGGTGCTGCTGCTCGGGCTCGGCGTGCGGGCCCTGGGCACCCAGCTCACCGACGACGACTCCGTGCTGCACAAGTACGGCGGCCTCGTCGGCACGCTCGTGTCCGGCACGTTCCTGTACCTGATCGCCGTGCTCAACCTGATCGTCCTGGTCGGCATCCTGCGAGTGTTCCTCGAGATGCGTCGCGGTCAGTACGACGACGCCGAGCTCGAGAAGCACCTCGACTCGCGGGGATTCATGATGCGGTTCTTCGGCCCGATCGCCCGCTCGATCGACCGGCCCTGGAAGATGTACCCCCTCGGCATCCTGTTCGGCCTCGGCTTCGACACGGCCACCGAGATCGCCTTCCTCGTGCTGGCCGGTACGTCCGTGGCCGCGGGCCTGCCCTTCTGGGCGCTCCTGAGCCTGCCGATCCTGTTCGCCGCCGGCATGAGCCTGCTCGACACGATCGACGGCTCCTTCATGAACTTCGCCTACGGGTGGGCGTTCTCTCAGCCGGTCCGGAAGGTGTACTACAACATCGTCATCACCGGGCTGTCGATCTCGGTGGCGTTCCTCATCGGCACGCTCGAGCTGGCGCAGGTGCTCTCCGGCCAGCTCGACCTGTCCGGCCCGCTCTGGGCCTACGCCAACTCGTTCGACCTCAACCAGGCGGGCTTCCTGATCGTGGCGCTCTTCTTCGTCGTGTGGGTCGTGGCGATCGCCGTCTGGCAGTTCGGGCACGTCGAGGCGCGCTGGGAGCTGGCCGCCGAGCGCGCCCGGGCCGATCGTGGCGAGGCCCCCGACCCGGCCGCCGCCGGCGTCGAGCCCGGCCGGATCCACGAGGCGTTCGTCATCGATTAGCTGCGCGTCGGGCGCCACCGTGCGGCCCCTCGCGCCGCCGATGGGAGAATCACCCTTCGTGGACTCCGTCATCGCGTACCTGGCCCTCGCCGCCGTCGTCCTCGTGGCGGTCGTGGCCCTCGCCATCGGCCTCGTGCGCGGCCGGTCCCGCAGGGCCGCCCCGCCCGCGCCACCCACCCCGCGCCCCGGCACCGACTACGCCCCGGGCGTCGGCGACGACGCCGAAGTGCCGCGCGACACGGCTACCCGCACGATCGACGACGTCGTCCTGCCCGAGATCGAGCTCGAGCCCGCCGGCCCGGCGCTCGAGACCCCGGCGCCGACCGCTGGGCGGCTGTCCCGCCTGCGCGCCCGCCTGGCCCGTTCGAACACCGCCATCGGCAAGGGCCTGCTCGCCCTGCTGTCGCGCGGCGACCTCGACGACGACACCTGGGACGAGATCGAAGAGACCCTGCTGGTCGCCGACCTCGGCGTCGCCCCGACCCAGGAGCTCGTCGCGCGCCTGCGCACCCGGGTCAAGGTGGAGGGCACCACCGACCCGCTGGCCCTGCAGGCGATGCTCCGCGAGGAGCTCCTCGCGCTCGTCGACCCCGGGCTCGACCGGCACCTGGCCACGGAGCGCTCGGGCGGGAGGCCCGCCGTGCTCCTCGTGGTCGGGGTGAACGGCACCGGCAAGACGACGACCACGGGCAAGCTCGCGCGCGTGCTCGTCGCCGACGGGCGGCACGTGGTGCTCGGCGCGGCCGACACCTTCCGCGCGGCCGCGGCCGACCAGCTGCAGACCTGGGGCGACCGGGTCGGCGCCAGCGTCGTGCGCGGACCCGAGGGCGGCGACCCGGCGGCCGTCGCGTTCGACGCCGTGCGCGCGGCCACGGAGCAGGAGGCCGACGTTGTGGTCATCGACACCGCGGGCCGCCTGCACACCAAGGCCGGGCTCATGGACGAGCTGGGCAAGGTCAAGCGCGTCGTCGAGAAGCAGGGCCCGGTCGACGAGGTGCTGCTCGTGCTGGACGCCACGACCGGCCAGAACGGCCTCGTGCAGGCGCGCGTGTTCGCCGAGGTCGTCGACGTCACCGGCATCGTGCTCACCAAGCTCGACGGCACCGCCAAGGGCGGCATCGTCGTCGCGGTGCAGCGTGAGCTCGGCGTTCCCGTCAAGCTCGTCGGTCTCGGCGAGGGTGCGGACGACCTTGCGCCGTTCGAGCCTGAGGCTTTCGTCGACGCGCTCGTGGGCGAGTAGCCGCCGCCCACGTGACCGGGCGGTCGCATCCTCTAACGTAACTCTTAGGGGGTCAGTGACCCGAGACTCCTGCGCACCTGCGCACAGCAGAGGACCGTGCGGGTATGCCCGGCCGCCGAGGCCGGCGCGACCCCTGGAGGTGCCATGCTCGCCGCTCTTCCGGCGATCTCGCTCGACGGGCCGGCCACATACGTGCAGTTGGGACCGGAGTGGCTGTCCATCTCCCTTCCCAACCTCATCGTGATCCTGGTCATGCTCGTCCTGTTCGTGCTCGCCCTCCTGCTGCCCTTCCCCAAGGGCCATGACGACGAGGGCGACAAGTGACCGCCGAGGCGCCGAGCGCGCCCGCGGCAACGGCTCCGGACACCGGCGGACGCTGGACCGGCGCGCTGCGGCGCCGCTGGCTGCGACACCCTGCCCCCGGACAAGCTGCTGCCGGACCGGCAGCCGGCGTACGTCGCGTCGTGGATCTACGTCTTCGGCGTCGCTGACGATGGCCGCCTTCGTCGTGATCGTGCTGTCCGGGCTCTGGTCCTGACCTTCGAGGGGCCGGCCTGGTACCACACGTCGTCGGTCGGCCATTTCGTCAACAGCCTGCACTTCTGGAGCGTGCAGCTGTTCTTCATCTTCATGGTCGATCCACCTGTGGGGGAAGTTCTGGATGGCCGCGTGGCGCGGCCGGCGCGCGATGACGTGGATGACCGGCGTCGTGGCGTTCCTGCGTCTCGATCGGCACGGCGTTCACGGGCTACCTCATGCAGACGAACTTCGACTCGCAGTGGATCTCGTTCGAGGCGAAGGACGGCCTCAACGCCGTCGGTATCGGCGCGTGGTTCAACGTGACGAACCTCGGCCAGAGATGCTCATCCACGTCTGCCTGCTGCCGCTCGTCCTCGGTGTCATCGTCGTCGGCACACGTGCTGCTCGTGCGCAAGCACGGCGTGGTGCCGCCGATCGACGCCCACCTGATGACCGGTACGTCGCCCGAGCCGGCCAGCGCCCCCCCTGCCGCTGAGCCTGCCGCGGCCGCTGCCGCACCCGCCGCCGCGTCCGCTGACACGGCCGCTGCTGATACCGCCGAGGAGACGACCTCATGAGCCGCCGCGCCCGCAAGCGACTTCGACGCGCGCCCTGGGCCGGACCCTGGCGCCGCTACGACATCGTCAAGGAAGGCGTCGATCGCGATGGTCGTCGTCGGCCTGCTCACGATCGGGCTGGCCGCGGTCTTCAGCTCGCCGGACGACCCGCTGCTCACCTTCAAGGGCTGGGCCACGAGCGCGCCGGACAACTTCTACGCCACGACCGTGTCCGAGCTGGCCGGGACGTCGGAGTCGGCGGGCTACGGACCGCCGTACAACGAGGGCGGCGACGGCGTGGCCGTCGGCCCCATCAACATGCAGAAGTGCCATGGGCGTTCGCATCCCCGTCGACCCGGCCAACGACTTCGTCATCACCCCGCTGTCGACCTCCCAGCAGCCGGTCGCTCGTCCAGGCCGCGCTCAAGGTGTGGGAAGCGGCCGACGCCGACCAGCAGACGGCGTGGGCCACCGCGTACGACGACGCCGATCCAGGCCACCGCGGACGACGCCGGCGAACTCGACCTCGACAAGGTGCGAGACCGGCGACTACGGCCCGGTGCCCGCCCTGGCCCAGGGGCTGACCGACATGGCGGCCTCGGGCGCCTACGACGGCGTGCTCATGGCGCAGAGCCCGAGCGGCGGCCCCGGCTTCTACCGACCGACTACACCAAGCAGATCCTGTTCCTGGGCGACGGCGCGTACCTCGACGACGCCGCCACGGCGGCGAACCTCCAGGGCAACACCTGGGGGATGATGAACGAGACGGGCTCGTGGCCGGGCCAGGCCTGGTTGTGGCTCTACTCGTTCTGGTACCAGATCCCGGTGTTCAACGCCCCTGACGACCAGGTCGACGGCATCAGCCGCACGCTCACCGACGGCGCCGACGCGATCATCTTCTACATCATGGCGTGCCTCACGCTGCTGCTCCTGCTGCTGCCGTTCATCCCCGGTCTTCGCTCGATCCCGCGGTGGATCCCCATCCACCGCCTGGTCTGGCGCGACTACTACCGCCGGCAGAAGAAGGTTGTGGCCTGACCGCTGACCGGACCTTCGCGGCCGCCGTCCCCCTCGGGGGCGGCGGCCGCGCGGTGTTCACACGGCCGTAACACGGCCGGGACGATCGTCACCCGGACGAAACACGCAGGCGTCGGGACCGAAACGCCTTGCCAGCAACGTTTCCCTTGACCGCAACCGATGCACGAGGGAGACCCCGATGCCGGACCTGAACTCCGGAGATACCGCCTGGATGTTGGCGTCAACAGCCATGGTGCTGCTGATGACCCCAGGCCTTGCCTTCTTCTACGGGGGCATGACCCGTGCGAAGAGCACGCTGAACATGATGATGATGTCGTTCCTGGCGATCGGGATCGTGAGCGTCCTGTGGGCGATCTTCGGTTTCTCGCTGGCGTTCGGCGATAGTGGAAGCTCGTTCTACGGCTCGTTCTCGCTGTCCGAGCTGGGCTCGTCCGTGAACCTCATGACCAACAACGGCGGGTGGTACGGCATCCCGCTTCTGGTGTTCGCCGGCTTCCAGCTGATGTTCGCCATCATCACGGTGGCCCTGATCTCCGGCTCGATCGCCGACCGCACCAAGTTCCTGGCGTGGGGCATCTTCGCCGCGATCTGGGTGACGGTCGTGTACTTCCCGGTGGCCCACTGGGTGTTCGACTTCGGCACCAAGGCCGACGACGGCACCGTCACGGGCGCGGGCTGGCTCGCGGCGCGCGGCGTGCTCGACTTCGCCGGCGGAACCGCGGTACACATCAACGCTGGCGCCGCGGCGCTCGCGCTGGCGATCGTGCTGGGCAAGCGGGTCGGGTGGCGCAAGGACCCGATGCGCCCGCACAACCTGCCGCTGGTGATGATCGGCTCGGGCCTGCTGTGGTTCGGCTGGTTCGGGTTCAACGCGGGCTCGGCGCTCAGCGCGTCCGGCCAGGCCGCCCTCGCCCTGATGAACACGCAGGTGGCCACCGCGGCCGCACTGCTGGGCTGGCTGTTCGTGGAGAAGATCCGCGACGGTCACCCCACGAGCCTGGGTGCCGCCTCCGGCGCGGTGGCCGGACTCGTCGCGATCACCCCGGCCTGTGCGTTCGTGGCTCCCTGGGCCGCGGTCGTGATCGGCGTCATCGCGGGCATGGTCTGCGCCCTGGCCGTCGGCCTCAAGTGGCGGCTGGGCTACGACGACTCGCTCGACGTCGTGGGCGTCCACCTCGTCGGCGGCTTCATCGGCTGCCTGTCGCTGGGCTTCTTCGCCACCACCTTCACCACCGGGAGCGGCGCGAGCGCCTTCACCTGGGGTGCCAAGGGCCTGGTCTACGGCGGAGGCTGGTCCCTGCTTGGTACCCAGGCGCTCGGCGCCTTCTCGGTGCTCGGATACTCGTTCGTGATCGCCCTCGTGCTCGGCTTCGCCATCAACAAGACGATCGGCTTCCGGATCGACCGCGACGCGGAGGTCCAGGGCATCGACGTCAACGAGCACATGGAGACCGGGTACGAGTTCGACGAGCGGGGCGGCAGCTCCCGCGGCCTCGTGGCCGCGGGTGCGGCCCGGCCCGCGCCGGCAGCAAGCAGCCCTGAGACCAAGGAGGTGCCGGCATGAAGCTCGTGACCGCGATCGTCAAGCCGTTCAAGCTCGACGACGTCAAGACCGCCCTCGAGGCGTTCGGCCTGCACGGCCTGACGGTCTCAGAGGCCAGCGGCTACGGCCGCCAGCGCGGCCACACCGAGGTGTACCGCGGGGCGGAGTACACCGTGGACCTCGTGCCGAAGGTGCGCATCGAGGTGCTGGTCGACGACGACGACGCCGACTCCGTGGTCGACGTCATCGTCAAGAGCGCGCAGACCGGCAGGATCGGCGACGGCAAGGTGTGGGTCGTGCCGGTCGACCAGGTCGTACGGGTGCGCACCGGCGAGCGCGGACCCGACGCGCTGTAGCCCGCACGTGATCACCGCCACCGTGCCAGGGGCGAAGGCCGATCCTCGCCCCTGGCACGGTTCGTCCATGCATCCGCAGCACGACGTCACGCAGGAGGCGGAGGAGCAGGTGGCGCTCGAGGAAACCGCCCCGGTGGGCGCCCCGGTCTCCTACCGAGAGGCCCGCGCCGAGCTGCTCGGCCGCCCCGGACCCGTCGGGTCGGCGCGCCGGGCGGCACTCGTGGCTCTCACCGACGACTGGCTCGCCCAGCTCGTCCGAGACGCGCGGGGTGAGGCGGCGGGCGTCGCCCTCGTCGCCGTCGGTGGGTACGGCCGCCGGGAGCTCTCGCCCGGCAGCGACCTGGACCTCCTGCTGCTGCACCCGCCCGGGGTCGACGTGGCCGCCCTCGCCGACAACATCTGGTACCCGATCTGGGATGCCGGCGTGCGGCTGGACCACAGCGTCCGCACGGTGGCCGAGGCCCGCCGGGCCGCGGCCGACGACGTCAAGGTCGTCCTCGGCCTGCTCGACGCGCGGACCGTGGCCGGCGACCCAGCCCTCGCAGAGGCCATGCGCGCCAGCGCGCTCGGCGACTGGCGTGGGCTCGCCGCCCGCCGCCTCCCCGCGCTGCGCGAGGAGGCCCGCGAGCGGGCCGAGCGGTCCGGCGAGCTGGCCCACCTGCTCGAGCCCGACCTGAAGGAGTCCTCCGGCGGCCTGCGGGACGTCACGGTGCTGCGCGCCGTGGCCGCCTCCTGGGTCACCGACATCCCGCACGACGCCGTGGCAGCGGCCGCCACGACGCTGCTCGACGTCCGCGACGCCCTGCACCTGAGCACCGGGCGCCCGTCGGACCGCCTGCTGCTCCAGGAGCAGGCCGCTGTCGCCGCGCTGGTGGGCGAGGCCGACGACGACGCTCTGCTGCGCTCGGTGTCGGCGGCGGGCCGCGCCGTCGCCCACGCGGCGGACACCACCTGGCACCGCGTCGACCGCATCGCGCGCAGCCGGTCGCTCGTGCGCCGCCTGCGGCGCAGCCGTGACCGCGAACCGCTCGCCGACGGGGTGGTCGTCCAGGACGACGAGGTGGTGCTCGCGCTCGAGGCGCGGCCCGAGCGCGACCCGGTACTGCTGCTGCGCACGGCGGCGGCCGCCGCGCAGGCCGGGCTCCGACCCGCCCCGCACGCCGTCGAGCGGCTCGTCACCGCCTCGGCCCCTTTGCCGGTGCCCTGGCCGCCGGAGGCCCGCGACGCGCTCGTGTCCCTGCTCGGAGCCGGCCGCGCGGCCCTGCCCGTGTGGGAGGCCTTCGACCAGGCCGACGCGTGGACCCACCTCATCCCCGAGTGGGGCGTCGTGCGATCCGCCCCGCAGCGCAACCCGGTGCACACGTTCTCCGTCGACCGGCACCTCGTCGAGGCGGCGGCCCGCGCCGCTGCGTACACACGTCGCGTCGACCGTCCAGACCTCCTGCTCGTCGGGGCGCTCCTGCACGACATCGGCAAGGGCCGCCCTGGCGACCACACGCAGGTGGGCATCGGGCTCGTCGGCGAGATCGCCCCGCGGTGGGGGTTCGACGACGCCGACTCGGCCGTGCTCGTCGACCTGGTGCGGTACCACCTGCTCCTGCCCGAGGTGGCCACGAGGCGCGACCTCGAGGACCCCGCCACCGTCGACCAGGTCGTGGCGGCCGTGCGCGAGCCGCGGCTGCTCGACCTGCTGCACGCGCTGACCGAGGCTGACGCCCTCGCCACCGGACCGGCGGCGTGGAGCGACTGGAAGAAGTCGCTCGTGGACGACCTGGTCCGTCGGGCGCGGGCCGCGATGGCCGGCACGGCGCCCGACGCGTCCCCGAACCTCACCCCCGAGCAGCGGGCGCTCGCGGCGGCCGACGACCCCAGCGAGGTGCTCGTCACCGTCGACCACGGCGGCACCCTTCCCACGATCTGCGTCGCGGCGCCCGACCGCGTCGGCATGCTGGCCACCGTGGCCGGGGTGCTGTCGGTGCTGCGGCTCGACGTGCGGGCGGCGAGGACCGAGACGATCGGGGGGCGGGCGGTGACCGTGTGGCAGGTGGCGCCGTCGTTCGGCGCGGCGCCGCCGGCCGAGCGGATCCGCGAAGAGGTGCGCCGGGCGCTCGAGGGCAGCCTGGACGTGGAGGCGGCCCTGGCTCGCCGGGAGTCCGCCTACCAGGGGCGCCGGGCGCCGGAGCCCGCGCCCCCGAGCGTCGATGTCGTGCCGGGCGCCTCGGGCCGCGCCACGGTGATCGAGGTACGCGCCCACGACGTACCCGGCCTGCTCCACCGGGTGGGCCGGGCGCTGGCGGCCGCCGACGTGAGCATCACCGCGGCCCGGGTCGCGACCCTCGGCTCGGAGGTGGTCGACGTCTTCTACGTGGTGGACCGGCTCGGCCAGCCCCTCAGCGACGGCCACGCAGGTGCCGCCCGGGCGACGGTGCTCGCCGCCCTGGGCCCCACGCCGTAGCGCGGCCGCCCCACGTTCCCTCAGCGCCCGCCCGGCAGCGGCCGGGATACCCTCTGGGGGTCATCCACCGACGACGAGGACCCCCAGCCGCCGTGTTCAGCACCCTGTCCGACCGCCTCGCAGCCACCTTCAAGAACCTGCGCGGCAAGGGCCGTCTCACCGAGGCCGACGTCGATGCCACCGTGCGCGAGATCCGGGGGGCCCTGCTCGAGGCCGACGTGGCCCTGCCCGTCGTCCGCACGTTCATGCGCGCGCGATCGGAGCGGGCCCTCGGCGACGAGGTCTCGCAGGCCCTCAACCCGGCCCAGCAGGTCGTCAAGATCGTCCACGAGGAGCTCGTCGACGATCCTCGGCGGCGAGACGCGTCGGCTGCAGTTCGCGAAGAACCCGCCGACCGTGATCATGCTCGCGGGCCTGCAGGGCTCGGGCAAGACGACCCTCGCCGGCAAGCTCGCGAACTGGCTCGCGCGGCACGGTCACACCCCCCTGCTCGTGGCCGCCGACCTCCAGCGCCCCAACGCCGTCGACCAGCTCCGGTCGTGGGGGAGCGGGCCGGCGTCGCGGTCTACGCGCCGAGCCCGGCAACGGCGTCGGCGACCCGGTCGGGTCGCGCGTGACGCCATCGCGTACGCCAAGCAGAAGCAGCACGACGTCGTCATCGTCGACACCGCCGGCCGGCTCGGCGATCGACGACGAGCTGATGAAGCAGGCCGCGGACATCCGCAACGCCGTGAGCCCCGACGAGATGCTGCTTCGTCGTCGACGCGATGATCGGCCAGGACGCGCGTCACCACGGCGCAGTGCGTTCCAGGACGGCGTCGACTTCACGGCGTCGTGCTCACGAAGCTCGACGGCGACGCCCGCGGTGGCGCGGCGCTGTCGGTGCGCGTCGATCACCGGCCGCCCGATCATGTTCGCCTCCACCGGCGAGAAGCTCGACGACTTCGAGCCTTCCACCCCGACCGCATGGCCTCGCGCATCCTCGACATCGGTGACGTCCTCACCCTCATCGAGCAGGCCGAGCAGGCCTTCGACGATGAGAGACCGAGCAGCATGGCCGGCGAAGGTCGCGAACGGCGAGGACTTCACCCTCGAGGACTTCCTCGAGCAGATGCAGCCGTCAAGAAGATGGGCTCGCTCGACCAAGCTGCTCGGGATGCTCCCGGGCATGGGCGACATGAAGGCCCAGCTCGACCACCTCGACGAGCGCGAGATCGACCGCATCGAGGCGATCATCCAGTCGATGACGCCGGCCGAGCGGCAGGACCCCAAGATCCTCAACGGCTCGCGCCGGGCGCGCATCGCGCGGGGCTCGGGCACCGAGGTGCAGCGACGTCAACGCAGCTCGTCGAGCGCTTCGGCGAGGCGCAGAAGATGATGCGTCAGATGCGCTCGGGCGGCGGCGTTCCCGGGATGCCGGGGATGCCTGGCCTGGGCGGCGCGGGTGGCAAGAAGGCCAAGGGGCGCTCGGGCAAGGCCCCGGCCAAGCCGAAGAAGGGCCGAAGCGGGAATCCGGCCAAGCGGGCCCTGCAGGAGTCGGGGACCGGCCGCGGCCTGGACGACCTCCTGCCCGGCGCGGCCCCCGCCCCCACCCTCGACGAGCTCCCGCCCGAGTTCAGGAACCTCCTCGGCGGCTCCTGACCACCAGCTCCTGCCCCAACCGATCCTTCCCCCGCGGGGGATCCTGCACCCGCGGATCCTGCCCCCGCGGCGCGGCCTTTCCGGCCGTTTGGTCCATGGCTTGGATCAACGGACCAAGGAGAGGGCGAAGAGCACCCGGTCCATGGATGGTTGGTCCATGCCATGGATGAACGGGCGAGGAGAGGGCGGGTGGCCGGACCGAACGGGTGCTTAAGGGATGCGGTGGGGGGCTAAGCGCGCGTCCCTTCCCGGTATCGCGCGGGGAGCCGGGGGTCGCATGCGCGGGCTCGCGGGGGTCGGCTTTGGGGGATCGCTGTGGTCGCCTCCCGGGGAATGGCAGGGTCTCATCGGGGCCGCACGGGCGTCCGGTTTGGGCCTGGCCGCGCCCCTCTGGCAGACTGGGAGGCTGATCCGCCCGGGTGTGGCCCCTCTCTCCCCCTGGACGGACCCTCCGGCCGTCGTCGCCGCACCCCACGCGGGGGCCGACGGCCACCCGTGCACGTGAGAACCAGGAGAACCACGCCACCGTGGCCGTCAAGATCAAGCTGAAGCGTCTGGGCAAGATCCGCAACGCGCAGTACCGGATCGTCGTCGCCGACTCGCGCACCAAGCGCGATGGTCGGGCGATCGAGGAGATCGGTCTGTACCACCCCAAGGAAGACCCCTCGCTGATCCAGGTGAACGGCGAGCGCGCCCAGTACTGGCTGTCCGTGGGCGCGCAGCCCACCGAGCCCGTCCTGGCCATCCTCAAGGTCACGGGCGACTGGCAGAAGTTCAAGGGCCTGCCGGGCGCCGAGGGAACCCTTCGGGTCGCCGAGCCGCGCGCGGACAAGCGCGCCGTCTTCGCCGCGGCCGTCACCGACGCCGCGGCCACCAAGGAGGCCGAGGGCAAGGCTCCCAAGCCCGTCCTGGCCCCCGCCGACGCGCCGAAGCCCGCCGAGGCGGCCAAGCCGGTCGAGGCAGCTCCGGTGGAGGCAGCCCCGGTGGAGGCGGCGGAGGTCGAGGCAGTCGTCGTGGCGGCCGAAGACACCGCCGAGGTGGCGACCGAGGTCACGGGCACCCCGCTGGCCGAAGCCGCCGAGGCCGTAGGTGAGGGCCCGGCCGCCGAGCAGGCCGACGAGGCCGCTGCGGCCGTGGCGGCGGCGACCGGCGAGCCTTCCGAGGCGCAGGAGTGAGCGTGCTCGAAGACGCCCTCGACCACCTGGTACGGGGCATCGTCGAGCACCCCGACGACGTGCAGGTGCGCACCCGCCCACCGCGGGGGCGCGAGCAGCGCGGCCGCACCCTCGAGGTGCGGGTCAACCCCGAGGACATGGGCCGCGTGATCGGCAAGTCCGGTCGCACCGCCACCGCCCTGCGCACGGTCCTCGGCGCACTGTCCTCCGGCCGGCCCGTGAGGATCGACTTCCTCGACCTGCACGAACGCTGACCCGCACGTGCGCGTCGTCGTCGGCCGCGTCGGCCGCGCCCACGGCATCCGTGGCGAGGTCAGTGTCGACGTGCGCACCGACGACCCAGAGACCCGGTTCGCTCCGGGGAGCGTCCTGCTCCCCGCGGGGGCGGCCGGGTCTCCGTCGTCGTTGGCGCCCCTCGTCGTCGAGGCCGCCCGGTGGCACTCGGGCCGGATGCTCGTGCGGTTCGTCGGCCTGGCCGACCGGTCCGCGGCCGAGGCGCTGCGCGGCCTGGTGCTCGAGGTCGACATCGACCCCGCCGAGATCGCGGACGATCCGGAGGAGTTCTACGACCACCAGCTCGTGGGGCTGCGGGTGCGCCGCACCGACGTCGAGGGCTCGCCGGCGGACGTGGGCGCGGTGACCGAGGTGGTCCACCTGCCCGGCCACGACCTGTTGGCGGTGCTGGCCGACGACGGCCGCGAGCTGCTGGTCCCGTTCGTCACCGAGATCGTCCCCGAGGTCGACGTCGATGGCGGGTTCGTGCTGGTAGCACCGCCGCCGGGCCTGCTCGACGAGGAGGCCGAGCTGGCCGGGCCGTCCGCGGACGGCGGCGCCTGACGTGCGGGTTGACGTCGTCACCATCTTCCCGGCCTACCTCGAGCCGCTGCAGCTCTCGCTCGTCGGCAAGGCCGTCGCGGCGGGCACGATCGATCTGCGCGTCCACGACCTGCGCGACCACACGCACGACCGGCACCGCACCGTGGACGACAGCCCCTATGGCGGCGGTCCCGGCATGGTCATGAAGCCCGATCCGTGGGGCGAAGCGCTCGACGCGATCGAGGCCGAAGGTGCGGACGAGGCACTCGTCCCGCTGCTCGTCGTCCCGACGCCCAGTGGCGATCGCTTCGACCAGGCGACCGCCGCGGCCCTCGCCTCCGAGCCGTGGGTGGTGTTCGCGGCCGCGCGCTACGAGGGGATCGACCAGCGGGTCGTCGACCACTACGGCGGCCGGTGGCGCGTGCTCGAGGTGAGCATCGGCGACTTCGTGCTCGCCGGTGGTGAGGCGGCGGTGCTGGTCATGGTGGAGGCCCTCGCACGGCTGCTGCCCGGGGTGCTGGGCAACGAGGAGAGCCACCGGGACGACTCCTTCGCACCGGGCCGGATGCAGGGGCTGCTCGAGGGACCCCTGTACACCAAACCGCCGCAATGGCGCGGGCTCGAGGTGCCGCCGGTGCTGCTCTCCGGAGACCACGGTGCGGTCGACCGCTGGCGGCACGAACAGGCGGTCGCCCGCACGTCGGCGCGGCGGCCCGACCTCACGCCCCCGTCGGCTGCCGTCTGAGCGAGCTGTCCGGGCAGCGCATTTCGTCCGGGCCGGGGCCCTGTGGCACACTCGGGGGGTTGCCCGTCGACCGGTGCCCCCGCCGCAGGGGTGGCGCCCCGCTCCGGCGGCTCCGCGTACACCCACCGCCGCACATCCGTGGCCGTCCTGCGGCTGCCACGAGGGAGATCTGATGAACATCCTCGACGGGCTCGACGCCGCGTCGCTCAAGCGCGACATCCCCGACTTCCGCCCCGGCGACACCCTCAAGGTGCACGTCAAGGTCGTCGAGGGCAACCGCTCCCGCATCCAGGTCTTCCAGGGCGTGGTCATCCGCCGTCAGGGCGGCGGCGTGCGCGAGACCTTCACGGTCCGCAAGGTCAGCTTCGGCGTCGGCGTGGAGCGCACGTTCCCGGTGCACTCGCCCATCATCGACAAGATCGAGCTGGTCACCCGTGGCGACGTCCGACGCGCCAAGCTCTACTACCTGCGCGACCTGCGCGGCAAGAAGGCCAAGATCAAGGAGAAGCGCGACAACGCACCCAGGCCCGCCGCTGCTCCCTCGTCCAGCAAGGCCTGAGTGCCCGCGTCCCTGACGCGACCCGAACGTCCCGACGACCCCCGGCGCCGCTGGCACCGGGGGTCGTCGCACTACTCTCGAGGAACCATGGCTGAAACCGACGACCCGCCCGCAACTGACCGGGCGGATCCTCCCTCGCGGAGCCGGTCGCAGCGCCCGTGGTGGATCGAGGTCCCCGTCCTGATCGTGGGCGCGGTCGTCGTCGCGCTCGTCGTGCGCACCTTCCTCGTCCAGGTGTTCTACATCCCGAGCGGTTCGATGGAAGACACCCTGCACGTGGGCGACCGCGTCCTGGTGAACAAGCCCGTGTACCACCTCCGCGACATCCAGCGCGGCGACGTCGTGGTGTTCGACGGGCTCGACTCCTTCACCTCAGCCGACGAGGTGACGGTCGGCGTCCCCGAGCCCAGCAACCCGGTCGCGGCGGGGCTGCAGTGGGTCGGCCGCCTCTTCGGGCTGGCGCCCGACAGCGGCCACGACTTCGTCAAGCGCGTCATCGGCGTCGGCGGTGACCACGTCGTGTGCTGCGACGCGCAGGGCCGCATCACGGTCAACGGGGTCGCCCTCGACGAGAGCTCGTACCTGTTCCCGGGCGACGTCCCGAGCGAGGAACACTTCGACGTCGTCGTCCCGGCCGGACGGCTCTGGGTGATGGGCGACCACCGCTCGGCCTCGAGCGACTCGCGCGCGCACCTCGGCGATCCGGGGGGCGGTACGGTACCGGTGGACAAGGTCGTCGGCCGCGTCATGGTGGTGGTGTGGCCCTGGTCCGATGCGCAGGTCATCGACATCCCGGCCACGTTCTCCCAGCCGGGCCTGACCCGGACCGGAGAGTGACGTGAGCCACGCCCGCGACGTCGACGGGGAGTCCTCCGGCGGGCGTACCTCGTCGGTGCTGCGCGAGACCGCGATCATCGTCGTCTCTGCGCTCGTCCTGTCGGTGCTGGTGCGCACCTTCCTCGTGCAGGCCTTCTACGTGCCGAGCGAGTCGATGGAGAACACCCTCCTGCCGAGCGACCGCATCCTGGCCTCGAAGATCTCCACGCGGGTCGCCGGCGTGCACCGCGGCGACGTCGTCGTCTTCAAGGACCCGGGCGGCTGGCTGCCCCCCGTGCCCGTCCGTACCGGCGCGTCGAGCGTCCTGCGTGAGGGGCTCACCTTCGTCGGGCTCCTGCCCAGCGACAGCGGAGAGGACCTCGTCAAGCGGGTGATCGGGCTGCCCGGCGACCGGGTGCAGTGCTGCAACGCGCGCGGGCGCATCGTCCTCAACGGCGTGGCCCTCGACGAAGCGTCGTACGTGAAGCCAGGCGACACCACCGACCAGGTGCGCTTCGACGTCACGGTGCCTGCCGGCAGCGTGTTCGTCATGGGCGACAACCGCGCGAACTCGCGCGACTCGCGCTACCACCTGCAGGAGAATTTCGGCGCGGTGCCGCTGGACAACGTCGTCGGCAAAGTCACGCTGATCGTGTGGCCGTTCAGCCGGTTCGCGACGGTGGGAACGCCCCCGGTGCTGGAGGACCCCGCCCTGGGCTCCACCCCGCCGTCCACGGTGCCGGCCCTGCCCGGCGCGGGGGCCTCGCCCAGCGGCGACCCCGCGCCGTGAGCGGGGCCGACGAGGAGGGCGCCCGTCGCGACGTTCCCGCGTGGCCCGACTTCGACGTCGAACGGACGAGCGTGCGGGTCGTGCTCGCCGACGCGACCGGGCACGTGCTCCTGTTCGACACGCGTGACCCGCAGATGCCGGAGACGGGCCAGTGGTGGGAGCTCCCCGGGGGCGGCATGGAGCCCGGCGAGGACATCGCCGGCACCGCGGTCCGCGAGATCGAGGAGGAGACCGGCCTGCGTCTACCGCGCGGCTCGGTGGGCGAGCCCCGCTGGCACCGGCACAGCACGTACGTGCGCCGGTTCGTGCGCACGTCGCAGTACGAGCACGTCGTCCTCGTCCGCCTCGACACCGTCGCCCCGCACGTCACCGGCGCCGGCCGCACGGCCGCGGAGCTCGACCAGTACGTGGGCCACCGGTGGTGGCCGCCGGAGGACATCGAGGCCTCGGACGAGCGGTTCTTCCCTGGCTCGCTGCCCACGCTCCTGCCTCGGTTCCTGTCCGGCGAGACCATCGACGAGCCGTTCGAGCACTGGAACTAGCGCCGCTGCCGGCGGGTGTCCCGCATGAGCGGCGCCCGCGCGACGTAGGGTGCGCGCATGGGGACGGTCCCGGGCGCCCGGCGGGCGCCGAGCCTGCGGGTCGAGCGCGAGCTGCTGCGCGGCTCGCGCGCCGGCGTCCTCGCCGCGATGGACGAGGTGGGCCGCGGCGCCCTGGCCGGTCCGGTCACCGTCGGCGTGGTCGTGGTCTCGGCCGACACCGGCACGGCCCCCCACGGCGTCCGGGACTCCAAGCTGCTGGCCCCCGCGGCCCGCGAGGCGCTCGCGCCGCGGATCCGTCGCTGGGCACTTGCTTCGGCCACGGGCTCGGCCACCTCGGACGAGATCGACGCCTGCGGCATCATCGCCGCGCTCCGTCTCGCGGGGGAGCGGGCGCTCGCCGCGCTCGACCTGCGGCCCGACCTCGTCCTGCTCGATGGCAGCCACGACTGGCTGACCAGGCCCGACGTGCAGGGGGCGCTCGACCTCGACGGCCCCAGCGGCGCGGAGCGCGGCCTCGATCTCGCGCTGGCCGAGGGTCTCGCCCCGGCGCCGGCGGTGGTGACCCGGGTGAAGGCCGACCTCACGTGTTCGGCGGTCGCGGCGGCCTCGGTGCTGGCCAAGACCCAGCGCGACGCCGTGATGGTGGGACTGGCCCCCGCGCACCCGCACTACGCCTGGGACGAGAACAAGGGGTACGCGAGCCCCGAGCACGTGGCGGCGCTGCGCGAGCACGGGCCCTGCTTGCTGCACCGGGTGTCGTGGCGGCTCCCGGGGCAGGATGGGCCCGACGGTGTCGGCGGTTTCCTGCCGGCCGACGCGGAGGGGGTGGCGGTGTGAGCGCCGAGGATCTCGAGCGGTACGAGACCGAGGTCGAGCTCGCCCTCTATCGCGAGTACCGCGACGTCGTGGGCCTGTTCACGCACGTGGTCGAGACCGAGCGTCGCTTCTACCTCACGAACAACGTCGACGTGACCGTGCACGGCCAGGGCGCGGAGGTGTTCTTCGAGGTCGTCATGACCGACGCGTGGGTGTGGGACATGTATCGGCCGGCGCGGTTCGTGAAGAACGTGCGCGTGCTGACGTTCAAGGACGTGAACGTCGAAGAGCTCGCCAAGCCCGATCTCCGCCTGCCCGACGACTGACGGGACCGAGCCATCGTCGGCCAGCGGCGGCTTCGGTACGCGGGCCTGAGGATTCCGTAACCTCCGGATAACGGTGATGGCCGTACCGTGGGCACCACGTAACCCGCCTGGGGGCGCCGTTGCCTGCTGTACCAAGCGCACCGACGATCGGGCCTCACTCGACGAGGAGATCGCCATGAAGAACCTACGTTACGTCGTCCTGCTCGCGGTCGCCGGACTCCTGTTCGGCACGGGCGTCGCGTTCGCCGCGACTGGCAGCCTCACGTCTGTGCTGCCGGGGTCGGCAACGTCGCCAGTGTCGACGACCAGCCCGCCCGTGGCGGACGACGAGACCGCAGGGCCGCTCGAGACCGAGGACGCCACCGAATCGCCCGAGCCGGCCACGAGCCACTCCACGGCGACGAAGGTCGCGCCCACGACGGCACCCGCGTCGACCGCCACGTCCGGCGACGACGCGACCGAGACCCCAGACGCGACCGACACCCCCGACGCCACGCACGGGGACGACGACGCGACCCAGACCCCGGACGCGACCGACACCCCCGACGCCACGCACGGGGACGACGACGCCACCGAGACGCCCGAGGCGAACGACGACGACGCCACGGAGTCCGGTGACTCCCACGGCGGCGACTCCCACGGTGGTGGCTCCGGCGACGGCGGCGGCGACTCCCACGGCGGCGGCTCCGGCGACGGCGGCGGCTCCGGCGGCGACAACTGATCCGTCGGCCCACCGGCACCCGAAGGGGTGCGGCAGCGAGTTCCGCTGCCGCACCCCTTCGCCGTTTGCCGGCCGCGCTGCGGCGTCCGGCCAGGTCTGGCTGTCCCCAGCCCGACGGCGCGCTGGGGTGTCCCCCGCCGCGGGCTGTCGTGAGGCGCGGTCTCCGCCCGCCGCGGCACGGTGCACCGACAACCAGCCGACGCGGGAACGGGGTGAAGCCGTGCGAGGCACCGATGCGGTCGGACGCCACGGCGAACGCGTGGCCGAGCACTACCTGGTCGAGCGCGGTGCCGTCGTGCTCGCGCGCAACTGGCGCTGCCGTGCGGGCGAGCTCGACCTCGTGGTCCTGCACTGCGGCTCGCTCGTCGCGGTGGAGGTGAAGACGCGCCGCGGCGAAGGCTTCGGTGACCCGCTCGAGGCCATCACGCCCGTCAAGCTCGCGCGGCTGCGCCGGCTCGTCGTGGCCTTCGCCGATGAGCACCGAGAGGCTCTCGGCGGCCGCGCCCGCGCGCTGCGCGTCGACGCCGTCTCCGTGCTGCTCCCCCAGCGGGGGGCCGCGGTCGTCCGCCACGTGCAGGGAGTGGGCTGATGCCGATCGCGCGGGTCCGGTCGGCGGTCGTGGTCGGGGTCGAGGGCCGGGGGGTGGAGGTCGAGGTCGACATCACCGCTGGGCTTCCGGGCATGTCGATCGTCGGGCTGCCCGATGCCGCAGTGGGGGAGGCGCGTGATCGCGCGCGGGCCGCCGTCGGCAACAGCGGCCTGCCGTGGCCCCGCACACGCATCACGGTGGGGCTGTCGCCGGCGGCGTTGCCCAAGCGCGGCGCGTCGCTCGACCTGGCCATCGCGCTCGGCGTCCTCGCGGCCCAGGGCGAGGTGCCCGCCGAGTCGCTGCTCGACCTGCTCGTCGTGGGTGAGCTCGGGCTCGACGGCCGGGTACGACCTGTGCCGGGCGTCCTCGTGGCCGCGCTCGAAGCCTCCCGCTCGGGCCTGGCCAGGATTGCCGTGCCCGCCGCGAACCGGGGGGAGGCCGCGCTCGTCCCCGGGATCGCCGTGCTGCCGGTCGCGCAGTTGCGCCACCTCGTCGGGCTCCTGCGGGGCGATGCCGACGACCACGAGCCCCCCGCCGATCTCCCGACCGCACCCGTCGTGGCGGTCGTCGAGGGGCCCCCGCCCGACTTGCGCGACGTGCGCGGCCATCTGGTGGCACGCACCGCGCTCGAGATCGCCGCGGCCGGCGGGCACCACCTGGCGATGCTCGGGTCGCCCGGCGTCGGGAAGACCCTGCTGGCCGAGCGGCTGCCCGGCCTGCTGCCCGACCTCGACGGCGACCAGGCGCTGGAGGTCACCGCGGTGCACTCGGTCGCCGGACGTCTCGCCCCGGGGGGTCGCCTCATCCGGCGGCCCCCGCTGGCGGCGCCCCACCACACGAGCACCCTGGCGGCGATGGTGGGCGGCGGCAGCGGCTCGGTGCCACGGGTCGGCCTGGCCTCCCTGGCGCACCGCGGAGTGCTCTTCTTGGACGAAGCGCCCGAGTTCGACCCGGGTGTGCTCGACTCGCTGCGCCAACCGCTCGAGAGCGGCGTAGTCACGGTCTCGCGTGCGGGGTTCGCTGTCACGCTCCCGGCGCGATTCCTGCTCGTCCTCGCGGCGAACCCCTGCCCGTGCGGGCGCGCACTCGAGCCGCCGTTGACAGCACGTCGGCCGTGCGCGTGCCCGGCCTCGCAACGCCGTAGGTACCTGGCACGGCTGAGTGGGCCGCTGCTCGACCGCATCGATCTGCGGCTCGTCCTGGAGCGCCCGAGCGCTGCCGACCTGCGGTTCGGGGCGGCGGCGGCCGAACCCTCCTCCGTCGTGGCCTCGAGGGTGCGCGAGGCGCGCGAGCGGGCGGCGCACCGGCTGCGGGCTACGCCGTGGACGGTCAACGGCGACATCCCCGGACCAGCGCTGCGGCGTCACTTCCCGCCGCACCCAGACGCCGTCGCCGCGCTCGACGACATCCTGCGCTCCCCGGCGGCGTCCGCCCGCGGGGCCGACCGCGTGGCTCGGGTCGCCTGGACCGTGGCCGATCTCGCCGGCCATGAACGACCGCGGCGGGCCGACGTGCTGCAGGCCAAGGGCCTGCGCGACGAGGAGGGCAGATGGGCCGCGTGACCCAGTCAGGCCTGGACGAAAGGGAGGCCCGGATGCTGCTCACGCGGCTGGCCGAGCCTGGAGACGCGGCGGTCGTCGCCGAGGTCGCCCGCACCGGCGCGGTCGACGTGGTGCGCCGAGTGGTAGACGGCGACCCTTCGTTCCCGCCCGGTGAGTCGCTCCGGGTCCGGCTCGACAAACACCCCGCCGCGGTCGCCGCGACCGACCTCGAGCGGGTGGTCGCCCTCGGCGGTACCTTCCTCGCGCCCGACGACCCCGGCTGGCCCGGGCAGCTCGACCAGCTCGGCGACCGACGTCCGCTCGGGCTGTGGCTGCTCGGCGGCGCCGACCTTCGGTTCGCCTCGCTGCGGTCGGTGGCCGTGGTGGGTGCGAGGTCGGCCACCCGGTACGGCGTGCAGGTGGCGGGCGACCTCGCGGCCGAGCTCGCGCGGCGGGGGTGGACGGTCGTGTCCGGCGGCGCCTACGGAATCGACGCGGCGGCCCACCGCGGTGCACTCGCGGTCGACGGCGTCACGGTCGCGGTGCTCGCAGGCGGCGTCGACGTGCCCTACCCGCGCGAGCACGACCACCTGCTGGCCGTCGTGGCCGAGTCGGGCCTCGTCGTGTCGGAGGTGCCGCCCGGCACGGCGCCGCGCCGGTGGCGATTCCTCGTGCGCAACCGCGTCATCGCGGCGCTCGCGCGTGGGACCGTCGTCGTGGAGGCGGCCTATCGCAGCGGAGCACTCGCCACGGCGCGCGACGCCGAGGGCCTCGGGCGGGTGGTCATGGGCGTACCGGGCCCCGTCACCTCGTCTTCGAGCGCCGGCGTGCACGGGATGCTCCGTCGCGGGGCCGCCCTCGTCACGAGCGCCGACGAGGTCGTCGAACTGGTCGGCCGGGTCGGCGACGACCTCGCGCCCGAGGGCCGTGGG
Source organism: uncultured Actinomycetes bacterium (assembly GCA_963778785.1). GTDB lineage: Bacteria > Actinomycetota > Actinomycetes > S36-B12 > CAIYMF01 > CAVZVV01. Next base: position 314,150 of record CAVZVV010000031.1, on the reverse strand, counting down.
CCCGAGGCCGAGCTCGACCACCTCGGTCCAGAGCAGGCCCGGGTGCTCGACTCCCTTCCGCTGCGCCGTTGCTGCTCCACCGACCGCGTCGCGGTGGGCGCTGGGCTGCCCGTCGGCACCGTGATCGCGTCCCTCGCGGCCCTCGAGCTCGAAGGTCTGGCCGAGCGCACTCCCTCCGGGTGGCGTCGGACGGCGCGCCCGGCCTGAACGCACCGGACCGGCACGGGCGTGCGTGGTGCCGAGCCCCGTGGGCGCGTCGCGGCGCCGGTGCTTGACTCGGGGCGGGTCGGGCCGCACCGTGGCGGCGTGTCCGCAGCCACGTCCGCACCGCCGCGCGCGGCGGGGCTCGACCGCGCCCTCGACGGATTCGCGACGTACCTGCGGCTCGAGCAGGGTCGAAGCGCGCACACCGTGCGGGCGTACGTGGGCGACGTCGCCCGGCTCCTCGCCGCCGCAGCCGCCGAGGGGGCAGCCGACCCCGACGACCTCGACCTGGCCCTGCTGCGGCGCTGGCTGGCCGCCGAGCACGCCTCCGGCCACTCGCCCGCCACGCTGGCCCGTCGGGCCGCTGCGGCCCGGTGCTTCACCGCCTGGGCCCGCCGCCGAGGACTGGCCCGCACCGACCCTGGGGCTCTGCTCGCGACGCCGAAGGTGCACCGCGCCCTGCCCGCCGTGCTGCGCCAGGACCAGGCCGCCGACCTCATGGAGGTGGCAGCGATCGCGAGCGACGACTCCGATCCCGTGCACGTCCGCGATCGAGCGGTGCTCGAGCTGCTGTATGCCACGGGCATCCGGGTGGGTGAGCTCGTCGGCCTCGACCTGGACGACGTCGACGACTCACGCCGCACGGTGCGGGTGATGGGCAAGGGCGGCAAGGCCCGCACGGTGCCCTACGGGGTGCCGGCGCAGGAGGCGCTGGACGGCTGGCTGGGCACCGGCCGCCCCCTGCTCGCCACGGCCGCGTCGGGGCCCGCCCTCTTGCTCGGCCGCCGCGGTGGGCGGCTGGACCCACGTGCGGTCCGCGAGGTGGTGCACCGGCTCGTCGCGCACGTGGACGGCGCGCCCGACGTCTCGCCGCACGGGCTCCGGCACAGCGCCGCCACTCACGTGCTCGAGGGCGGCGCCGACCTCCGAGAGGTCCAGGAGCTGCTGGGGCACGCTACGCTCGCCACGACACAGGTGTACACGCACGTCTCCGTCGAACGGTTGAGGGCCACGTATGAGCAGGCGCACCCGCGAGCCTGACGGCGCCGAAGGCGCCGCCGGCGACGGTTCCCTGCTCGACCTCGCCGGGAACACCTCGGCCGACCTCGAGGCGGCAGCTGATGCGCTGCTGGCCGCCGCCGGCGCGGTCGACCCCCCGGCGTCCGCCGGGGATGGTCGGCAGCCGCCCCTGGACGACGCCGCGACCGCTGCTGAAGTGCTCCCGGAGACCGTGGCCAACCTCGACGAGGCGATCGCCTTCGCCAAGGACGCCGAGCTCACCGACGACGAGCGCGTGGTCGCCCAGGCTGATTCCGAGGCGGCGCTGCGCCGTCTGTGGGAAGACTTCAAGGCGACTGGCGACGGCCCGCTGCGGGAGCGGCTGATCCTGCACTACAGCCCGCTGGTGAAGTACGTGGCCGGACGGGTAGGGGTAGGGCTGCCGCCCAACATCGAGCAGGCCGACCTCGTGTCGTACGGCATCTTCGGGCTCATCGACGCGATCGAGAAGTTCGACCTCGAACGCGCGATCAAGTTCGAGACCTATGCGATCAACCGCATCCGCGGCGCCATCATCGACGAGCTGCGCAGCATCGACTGGATCCCGCGCTCGATCCGCTACAAGGCCCGCGAGGTCGAGAAGGCGTACGCCGCGCTGGAGGCGCGGCTGCAGCGCTCGCCATCGGAGGCCGAGGTGGCCGCCGAGATGGGCGTGTCCGTCGACGACCTGCGCGCCATCTTCAGCCAGGTGTCGTTCGTGAACGTCGTGGCGCTCGACGAGCTGCTGCACGCGGGCGGGGAGAAGAACGACCGCACCACGCTGGGCGACACGCTCGAAGATCCCCGGATCGAGGATCCGGTCGCGCTCTTCGAGAGCGAGGAAACCAAGTACGTCCTGGCCCGGGCCATCAACACCCTGCCCGAGCGGGAGAAGATCGTCGTGACCCTGTACTACTACGAGGGCCTCACGCTCGCCGAGATCGGCCAGGTGCTCGGCGTCACCGAGAGCCGTATCTGCCAGATGCACACCAAGGCGGTGCTGCAGCTGCGCGGCAAGCTCGCCGACTCGTCCGACGCCTGACGAGCGACCCGGCCGCCGCCGGTCGGCCGCTTCTAGCGGCTCAGGGCGCCAGCAGGACCGGCGCCAGGCCATCTACCAGCAGCCTCGGGTCGAGGTAGGTCTCCCCCCGGCGCAGACCCCAGTGCAGGCATGGCCCGTCGTCGCCGCAGTGCCCGGTGCCGGAGGCGACCCACCCCACGACCTCGCCGGCGGCGACAAGGTCGCCGGCTGCCACTGCCGCGTCGACGGGTTCGAAGGTGCTGCGCAGCGCCCCGTGCGAGACCACCACGACACCCCGGCCGGCCAGGGGGCCGGCGAACGTGATGGTGCCGCCGCGGGGCGTGCGCACCGGCTGGCCGAGGTCGGCCTCGAGGTCGATGCCCCGGTGGCCCGCGAGCCAGGGCTGCTCGGGAGGATCGAACCCGCGCACGACGATGGCGGGCCGCAGCGGCCATCTCCCAGGCGCGCGCCCCGCCGTGGCCAGGGCGCTGCGCCCCACTGCTGCATCCGGAGCGGGGCGCAGCACGGTTGCCGGAGCCGGCCCGCGCGCCCGAGGGGCGAGCGGCGGGACCGACTGCGTCACCGACGGAGGGGACGGCGCGGAGGCGGCCGGCCCTTCGGGGAGCCGCACGGCGCCCACGGACGGCGCGAGCCACACGAGCAGACCCACGTCGACGCCGAGCAGGCAGGCCAGCAGCGCCGCGGGCAGCAGCACGGCGCGCCGGGCGGGGGTGCCAGGAGTGAGGGAGGGGGCCATGGGCCCCACCTCAGCCCGGGTGATCGCGCCTGGCCAGGCCGGACGACAGGCCTGGGCACGGCCTCGCGTGCCGTGGCCCTGGGGAGGACGAGGTCGTGGGGCGCCCGATGCAGGAGCCGGACAAGGGGGACGGCCGATGGGCGCTGCCACCACCGGCGTCCCGTACACTGACCCCAGCGGTCCCGGCCTGCCGGGCCCGACTACGCATGTCCGCCATCCGGCCCTAGGCCGGCGGCGCCCCTCGGTCCTCGCCCCCGTGGCGTAGGTGGTGCGTCTGGTGCGGGCATCAGGTAATGCGGGCTGCCGACCGGCATCCCGCGGGAACCGAGAGGCGCCCGCAGCGGCCGTGCCGCGCTGGGCGCGAGAGGGGCGTGCTTCGGCTATGGCCGTCGTCACCATGCGTCAGCTGCTCGAGAGCGGCGTCCACTTCGGGCACCAGACCCGTCGTTGGAACCCGAAGATGAAGCGATTCATCTTCACCGAGCGCAACGGCATCTACATCATCGACCTGCAGCAGTCGCTGTCGTACATCGACCGCGCCTACGAGTTCATCCGCGAGACCGTCGGCCACGGCGGGAGCGTGCTGTTCATCGGCACCAAGAAGCAGGCGCAGGAGGCCATCGCCCAGCAGGCCACCCGCGTGGGGATGCCCTACGTGAACCAGCGCTGGCTCGGCGGCATGCTCACCAACTTCCAGACCGTGCACAAGCGTCTCGTGCGCCTCAAGGAGCTCGAGGCGATCGACTTCACCGACGTGCCCGGTTCGGGCATGACGAAGAAGGAGCTGCTGGTCCTCGAGCGCGAGAAGGACAAGCTAGCGCGCACCCTCGGTGGCATCCGCGACATGTCCAAGGTGCCGAGCGCCGTGTGGATCGTCGACACGAACAAGGAGCACATCGCGGTCGCGGAGGCCCGCAAGCTCAACATCCCGATCGTGGCCATCCTCGACTCCAACTGCGACCCCGACGTCGTCGACTTCCCGATCCCGGGCAACGACGACGCGATCCGGGCTGTCGGCCTGCTCACCCGCGTGGTGGCGGACGCCGTCGCCGACGGCCTCATGACCCGCGCAGGCCGAGGCACTGCCGAGGCCGGCGAGATCGGGTCCGGCGAGCCGCTGGCCGACTGGGAGCGCGAGCTCCTGGCCACCGAGGCCGTGCCCACTGCCACCGAGGTCGCAGTCGACGCTGCCGACGCCGTGCAGGCGGAGGCACCCGCCGCGGCAGCGGAGGTCGCGGAGGTCGTCGAGACGCCCACCGCCGAGGTCGTCGAGGTCGCGGAGGTCGTCGAGACGCCCACCGCCGAGGTCGTCGATCGCAGGTCGCGCGCCCACCGCCGGGTCGTCGAGGTCGCGGCGGCCGCTGCCCCCGCCGCGGAGGTGGTCGAGGCCGTGGAGGCCGTCGAGACCCCCGCCGAGCAGGCCTGATCCGTCCCCTGACCGACACGCGCGAGAGAAGAGAAAGTCACACGATGGCGAACGTCACCGCCCAGGACGTCAAGAAGCTCCGCGACCTCACCGGCGCGGGGATGATGGAGTGTAAGAGGGCCCTCGAGGAGAATGACGGCGATTTCGACAAGGCCGTCGAGTTCTTGCGCATCTCCGGCGCGGCCAAGGCGGCGAAGCGGGGTGCTGAGCGCAGCGCGTCGAACGGCCTGGTGGCCAACTCGGGCGGCGCGCTGATCCAGCTCGGCTGCGAGACCGACTTCGTGGCCAAGAACGAGGACTTCCAGGTGCTCGCCACCTCGATCGTCAGCGCCGCGGCCGAGGCCAAGGCCGCCGACGTCGACTCGGTGGCGGCCCTCGGCCTGCCGTCGGGCCGCACCGTCGCCGACGAGATCGAATCGCTTGCCGGCATCATCGGCGAGAAGCTCGAGCTGTCCAAGGCCGCGTACGTCCAGGGCGACGTCGCGGTCTACCTCCACCGCCGCTCCAACGACCTTCCTGCGCAGGTCGGGGTGCTCGTTGCCTACTCGGGCTCGCAGGACGCGGCGCGCGGCGCCGCGATGCAGGTGGCGGCAATGCGTCCGATGTTCACCACCCGCGACGAGGTGCCGGCTGAGACCGTCGAGAACGAGAAGCGCATCGCCGAGGCGACCGCGCGCGAGGAGGGCAAGCCCGAGGGCGCCCTGCCGAAGATCGTCGAAGGCCGCGTCAACGGGTTCTTCAAGGACGTCGTGCTGCTCGAGCAGCCGAGCGTGCAGGACTCCAAGAAGACGGTGCAGGCCGTGCTCGACGCGGCGGGTACCACGGTCACCTCGTTCGTCCGTTTCGAGGTCGGCCAGGCCTGAGTCGACCGAGGCCGCCAGAGGGGCTGGAGCGGGGCACGACTCCGCTCGGGCCCCTCTGCGCATGTTCGGACACCACGGCCGCCCCCTGTCCTGACCGCGCCCGCCCGCCTGGGCCGGCGGGCTGGCAGACTGCCTCTGGATACCCGCGCCGAGCCCTGGAGGACGCCCATGGAGACCGCCAGCGGAGCCACGGCGCCAGCCGTCCTGCACAGTGCCCCGGCGCCCCGGCCGGGCGACCACGCCGATGTCGTCCAGCCGGTGCTTGATGGGACGGTCGAGACCTGGGGCGAAGCGCCCGAGGGCGGCTGGGACCGCGTCATGCTCAAGCTCAGCGGCGAGGTGTTCGCCGGAGGCGGCGGTTTGGGCGTCGACCCCGACACCGTGCAGGCCATCGCCCGCCAGATCGCCGACGTCGCCAGGCGCGGCACCGAGGTCGCCGTCGTGATCGGCGGCGGCAACTACTTCCGCGGCGCTGAGCTCTCCGACCGGGGCATGGACCGCGCGCGCGCCGACTACATGGGCATGCTCGGAACGGTGATGAACTGCCTGGCGCTGCAGGACTTCCTGGAGAAGCAGGGCGTCGGCTCGCGGGTGCAGACCGCGATCGCGATGGGGCAGGTGGCCGAGCCGTACGTGCCGCTGCGCGCGATCCGGCACATGGAGAAGGGGCGCGTCGTCATCTTCGGCGCGGGACTGGGCGTGCCGTACTTCTCCACCGACACGTGCGCCGCCCAGCGGGCGCTCGAGATCGGCGCCGAGGTCGTGCTGATGGCCAAGGCGGTCGACGGCGTCTTCGACTCAGACCCCCGCACCAACCCGGACGCGCGCAAGTACGAGCACCTCAGCCATGACGACGTGCTCACCCAGAACCTCAAGGTGGCCGACGGCACGGCCATCAGCCTCTGCCGCGACAACGCGCTGCCGATCGTCGTCTTCAACCTGCTGGTCGAGGGCAACATCGCCCGCGCGGTGCGGGGTGAGAGGATCGGCACGCTGGTGTCGAGCGCCACGGCGTAGCGCCGCGGGCGCTCCGGCGGCACCGACCAAAGACATGAAGCAGCGACGACCACAGGAGCCGCAGTGATCGACGAGACCCTCCTCGAGGCCGAGGAGAAGATGGACAAGGCCGTCACGGTGGCCCGCGAGGACTTCGGCACGATCCGCACCGGACGCGCGACGCCCGCCATGTTCGCCAAGGTGATGGTCGACTACTACGGCACCCTCACACCGGTGAATCAGCTCGCGTCCTTCCAGACGCCCGAGGCACGGATGATCATCGTGTCGGTGTACGACAAGGGATCGATCGGCGCGGTCGAGAAGGCGATCCGCGACTCCGACCTGGGCGTGAACCCGACATCCGACGGAAACGTGATCCGCGTGGTCCTGCCGCAGCTCACCGAGGAGCGGCGCAAGGAGTACATCAAGGTTGCCAAGCACAAGGCCGAGGACTCCCGCGTCGCCATCCGCAACATCCGCCGGCACGCCAAGGAGACGCTCGACAAGCTCGTCAAGGACGGGGATGCCGGCGAGGACGACGTGCGCCGCGCGGAGAAGGCGCTCGAGGACCTCACCCACACGTACGTGGGGCACATCGACGACATCCTCAAGCACAAGGAAGCCGAGCTGCTCGAGGTCTGACCTCGAGCGAACCGACGTGGTCGACGAACCCACCGCTGCCGCAGGCGCGCCTGCCCCGACGTCGTCGCGGGCGGGACGAGACCTGCCGGTCGCTATCGCCACCGGGGTCGTGCTCGCCGCTGTCGTGCTGGTGAGCCTGTTCACCGTCAAGTGGCTGTTCGCCGTGGTGGCGATCGTCGCCGTGCTCGTGGGCATCAACGAACTCGAGCGCGCGTTCTCGGCGGTCGGCACCCGGCTGGCACGCACGCCGCTCTACGTCGGGGCCGTGGCGTGTACCGCGTCTGCCTACCGCGGAGGCCCGGTCTGGCTCATGGGCGCCTTCGGCGCCACGGTCATCTTCACGCTGTTCTGGCGGCTGAGGCGGGGTACGGAAGGGTTCGTGCGCGACTCCGCGGCGAGCCTGCTCGTGGCCACGTACCTGCCGCTGATGATCGGCTTCGCGATGCTCACCCTCGCCACGTCGAACGGGGCGCAGCGGATCGTCGTGTTCATCGTGCTGACGGTCGGCAGCGACATCGGCGGGTACATCGCCGGCGTGCTGTTCGGCAAGCACCCGATGGCCCCGCAGATCAGCCCGAAGAAGTCGTGGGAGGGCTTTGCCGGATCGCTGCTGCTGCAGGCGGTTCTGGGCGTGTGGCTGTTCGTGTGGCTGTTCGGCGCACCCGCCTGGCAGGGACTCGTGGCAGGTCTGGTGCTCACGGTCACGGCTACTGCCGGTGACCTGGTGGAGAGTGCGATCAAGCGCGACCTCGGCGTCAAGGACCTCGGCACCATCGTGCCGGGGCACGGCGGCATCATGGACCGCCTCGACTCCCTGGTGCCGAACGCCTTCACCTCGTGGCTGCTGTTCACGCTCTTCCTGGGGCAGTAGCGATGCCCGCCCCCGGTGAGCTCGACTTCGCCGGCCCCCGACGCGCCAAGCCCCCCGTGCACCTGGCCGACCTCGACCCGGTCGCCCGGCGCGAGGCCGTCGTGGCGCTGGGCCTGCCTGCGTTCCGCGCCGACCAGGTGTCGCGCCAGTGGTTCGCCCGCCTCGAGGACCGGCCGGACGAGTGGACCGACGTGCCGCTCGCGCTCCGCGGCCCGCTGGCCGAGGCGCTGACGCCCGCGCTGCTGGCGCCGGTGCGCACCCTCACGGCCGACGCGGGCCTGACGGTCAAGACGCTCTGGCGTCTCTTCGACGGCGCTCTCGTCGAGAGCGTGCTCATGCGGTATCCCGGCCGCGTGACGATGTGCGTGTCGAGCCAGGCTGGCTGCGGCATGAACTGTCCGTTCTGCGCCACCGGGCAGGCGGGCCTGACGCGCAACCTGTCCACCGCGGAGATCGTCGAACAGGTGCTCGCGGGCGCGCGGGCGCTCGCCCGCGACGAGGTGGCCGGCGGCCGCGGCCGCATCTCGAACGTCGTCTTCATGGGCATGGGCGAGCCGTTGGCGAACTACCGGGCCCTGATGGCGGCGCTGCACCGGATGGCCGACCCGAGCCCCGCCGGTCTCGGGATGTCGGCGCGCGGCATCACCGTGTCGACCGTGGGACTGGTCCCGCGGATCCTCGAGCTCGCCGACGAGGGGTTACCGGTCACGCTCGCCGTGTCGCTCCACGCGCCGGACGACGAGCTGCGCGACACCCTCGTCCCGGTGAACACGCGGTGGAAGGTGCGCGAGGTGCTCAACGCCGCGTGGCACTATGCCGAAGTCACGGGCCGGCGCGTCTCCATCGAGTATGCGCTCATCAAGGACATCAACGACCAGGCGTGGCGCGCAGACCTCCTCGGCAAGCTGCTGCGCAAGAAGCTCGTGCACGTGAACCTCATCCCCCTCAACCCCACGCCGGGGTCCGTGTGGACGGCGTCGCGGCCCCAGGACGAACGCGAGTTCGTCCGCCGGCTCGAAGCGGCGGGCATCCCCGTGACGGTGCGCGACACCCGCGGCCGCGAGATCGACGGCGCCTGCGGCCAGCTCGCCGCGAAGGACGTGTGACGCTGCTACGGCACCCGCTCATCCGGCGATGACGAGGCTCACGGCCTCGACCGCGTGACGGCGGTGCTCGGCGAGCAGCCGGACGGCACGCTGGGAGTCGCGGGCGCGCAGCGCGTCCAGCACTTCGCGGTGCTCGGCGTCGACGCGGGCGCGGTTGGTGTCGTCGCCGAAGTACACCGAGCGGTAGACGTCGGTAGCGTCCCAGAGCACACGGATCATCCGTACCATCCGCGGCATCCCGCTGGCCTCGAAGAGCGCGAAGTGCAGTCGCCGGTTGGCGGCGGTGATCGTGGCGAGGTCGCCGGCGCGCCCCGCCGCCTCCACGTCGTCGACGAGAGCGGCGAGGGTGTCGAGGTCGGTAGCGGCCAGTCGGGGGACGGCGTGGCGCACGGCATCGTCCTCGAGCAGGCTGCGGATGCGGTAGACCTCCACGAGGTCGTCCACCGACAGCTCGGCGACGACATAGCCGCGGTGCGCGGCGTAGACGACGTGCCCCTCGCCCTCGAGCACCTTGAGCGCCTCGCGCAGCGGCAGCCGCGAGACGCCGAGCCGTTCGGCGAGCGCGTCCTGCCGCACCGGCGTGCCGGGAGCGAGCTCGCCGGTGATCAGCATCCTGCGCAGCTCGGCGAGCACCGCCTCCTGCGCGGTCGGCGGCCGCTCGAACGGGGCGGCGCTCATCGCCCGGCTCCCGTCGCGCCCGGCGGCATGGCCGGCGCCGGCGTGCGGTAGGTGGGGGGCGTCGCCGACAGGCGCAGCGGGTTGGCCACCTGGGGCACCGCCGTCCCCGGGACTCCTACGACCGGGTCGAGCCCGAGCGTGGCCGCCAGGTCGAACGCTGCGGACACGTCGTTGATCGGGCCGCAGGGGACTCCGGCGGCGGTGAGGGTGGCGTACCAGTGGTCGGCGCCCCGCGTGCAGAGAGTCACCTCGAGGGCGAGGCGCAGGTCGGCGCGGTGGGCGACCCGCGCCGGGTTGGTGGCGTACCTCTCGTCCGCGGCGATGTCGATGCCCAGCTCGGTGCACAGGGTCCGGAACTGCCCGTCGTTGCCGACCGCGAGCACGAGCGGGCGGTCGGCCGTGGCGTACACGCCGTACGGCGTGATGGACGGATGGTCGTTGCCGAGGATGCCCGGTACCACGCCCCCGGCGACGTACGCCGCGCCCTGGTTCACGAGCGCGGACAGCAGCGAGGACAGGAGGTTCACCTCGACGTGCTGTCCCGCCCCCGTGACGTCGCGGTGCCGCAGGGCGGCGAGGATGCCGTACACGGCGTGCAGCCCCGTGATGACGTCGACGAGCGCGACGCCCACCTTCGTCGGGTGGTCGGCCGCCGGGCCGGTGACGGACATCAGCCCGCCCATCGCCTGCACCAGTAGGTCGTAGCCCGGCAGTGGCGCGCCCGCGCCGGAGCCGAAGCCGCTGATGGAGCACAGGACGACTCCCGGGTTCTCGGCCGCGAGCGCCTCGTACCCGAGGCCGAGCTTGGCCATCGTGCCCGGCTTGAAGTTCTCCACCACCACGTCGGCCCGCAGGGCGAGGACGCGCGCGTCGTCGAGCCCGTCACGGGTCGACAGGTCGAGGAACAGCGACGTCTTGTTGCGGTTGACGCCGGCGAAGTACGTGGCGGTGCCGTCCGCTGTGTAGGGCGGCCCCCAGTGCCGGGTGTCGTCGCCGAGCCCTGGTCGCTCCACCTTCACCACCTCGGCGCCGAGGTCGCCGAGGAGCATCGTGGCGTAGGGCCCGGCGAGCACGCGCGAGAAGTCGGCCACGAGCACACCATCGAGCGCCCCCGGGCCCGTGGCCCGGCTCCCGGTGCCCGCGCTTCTCCCGGCGGACGCGGCCATCAGCGGTACGCAGCGATGCCGGTGAGGGCCTGGCCGATGACGAGCGTGTGCATCTCGTTCGTGCCCTCGTACGTGAACACGGACTCGAGGTTGTTCATGTGCCGGATGACCGGGTACTCGAGCGTGATGCCGTTGCCGCCCAGGATCGAGCGGCACTCGCGTGCGATGGCCAGGGCCTCGCGGGCATTGTTGAGCTTGCCGACGCTGATCTGCTCGGGGCGGATGCGGTGCGCGTCCTTGAGACGGCCGAGGTGCAGCGCGAGCAGGAAACCCTTGTCGAGCTCGACGGCCATGTCCGCGAGCTTCTTCTGGGTGAGCTGGAAGCCCGCGATAGGCCGGTCGAACTGCTCCCGGTCGATGCTGTACGAGATCGCCGTCTCGAGGCAGTCGCGGGCGGCGCCCAGTGCGCCGAAGGCGATGCCGAACCGGGCCTCGCTGAGGCACGAGAGCGGGCCGCGCAGTCCCGTGACGCCCGGCAGCACGGCGGACGAGGGCACCCGCACACCCTCGAGGATGAGCTCGGACGTGACAGACGCACGCAGCGACATCTTCTTGTGGATCTCGCGCGCGCTGAACCCGGGGGTGTCGGTCGGGACGACGAACCCCCGGATGCCGTCGTCGGTGCGGGCCCAGATGATCGCGACGTCGGCGACGTTTCCGTTGGTGATCCACATCTTGGTGCCGTCCAGCACCCACCCGTCGCCGTCGGGCTTGGCCTGGGTGCGCATGCCTGAGGGGTTCGAGCCGAAGTCGGGCTCGGTGAGGCCGAAGCAGCCGATGGCCTCGCCCGCGGCCATCCGGGCAAGCCACTCCTGCTTGTGCTCCTCGGAGCCGAACGCGTGGATCGCGTACATCGCCAGCGACCCCTGGACGCTCACGAGCGACCGGATGCCCGAGTCGCCCGCCTCGAGCTCGAGACAGGCCAGACCGTACGCCACGGCGGAGGTGCCCTGGCAGCCGTAGCCCTCGAGGTGCATGCCCAGCACCCCGAGCTCGCCGAGGTCGCGCGCGAGCTGCCTGGCCGGGATGGTGCCGTCCTCGAACCAGTCGGCGATGTGCGGCTTGATGCTGCGCTCGACGTAGTCGCGCACCACGTCGCGGATGGCGAGCTCCTCCTCGCTCAGCAGCGAGTCGAGGTCGAGCAGGGCGAACGGCGACTGGCGCGTCATGGCGGCTCACTTCCGGCGGGCGGGCTGGTGCGGGTCACCGTAGCACCAGATTGGATGTTGGATCCAATCTGGTTTTGGTTCTATCCCACTCCACGGGATCGGCCCCACCCGCCCCGCGCGGACGAGCGCCGCCGCTCACCCATCCCTCGTCGTTTCGATCCAGGGCATGGACGAGATCCCCATGGACGACCCTGCGAAAGGCCCCTCCATGGACGGTTGGTCCATGGCATGGATCAACGGACGGGGGTGGGGGACGACGAATGGGGGGTAGGGACGAAGGGGGGTGGGGATGCGCCGGGGTGGAGGGTGGTGATGGGCGGGCCGTCCGGGAGGGCGGTACGGGTCGCGGCGGGGCTCGCTACCGTCGCCGCACGGGCGCACGAGCGCCCGACGGGCAGCGGGGAGGGTCTCGTGGCGGGGTGGCTGGTGCGGGAGTACCACGACGACGACCTCGAGGCGGTCGTCCACCTGTGGGACGAGACCGCGGACTCGGCCAGCTCTCGGTCTTCAGCCTGGCCGAGTGCGTCGCAGCGCTCACCGACAACCAGCCGGCCGTCGTCGCCGTGAGCGGCGGCCGACTCGTCGGCGCCGCGCTGGCGTCGACGTCAGGGCGAGCGGGCCTGGGTCATGCGCTCGCCGTGCACCCGACCGCCGCGGGGAGGGCATGCCCAGCGCCCTGCTCGAGCACCTCGAACGGCTGCTCGCGGAGAAGCACGTGCGCCGCATCGCGTACGTGCTGCCGCACGAGGAGCGGCTCGCCGAGGGCCTCACCAACGCCGGGTACGAGCGGCACACCGCCGTGGCGTACTACGAGAAGCGCGAAGGGCTCGGCCCGCGCGAGGCGTCGATCCTCGAGGAGCTCGGCGGGCGGATCCTCCCGGGCGACCTCTGGCGCCGGCTCTCGGGGATGCGCGAGGAGAAGGTGCTCATCGAGAACCGCGTCATCGCGCCCGCTCACCACCCCGAGGCCGCGCGCGACCACGGAGTGCTCCCGCCGCCGCGCGATCGTGCTGTTCGGTCCGCCGGGCACCGGCAAGACGACCTTCGCCCGCGGCGATCGCCTCGCGGCTCGGCTGGCCGTTCGTCGAGATCTTCCCTGCGCCGGCCTGCCGGCGACGAGGGCGGGCTCGCCCAGGCGCTGCGCGAGACGTTCGGCCAGATCGCCGACGCTCGAGCGGTGCTCGTCTTCATCGACGAGGTGGAGGAGATCGCTCCGCGGCGACGTTCGCACGACCACGCCGGGGCAGAGCCGCATGGCGTCGTCAACGAGATGCTGAAGATCATCCCGACGTTCCGCGAGCGCGACCGTCGCCTGCTCGTCTGCGCCACCAACTCGTGCGCAGCCTCGACCCGGCGTTCCTGCGTCCCGGCCGGTTCGACTACGTCGTGCCGATCGGCCCGCCGGACGCGGAGGCGCGTACGGCCTCTGGGCGATCGCACGTCGACCGGTCGGGGCGTGAGGACGTCTGCGTCGACTGCGCTCGTGCGTGCGCCAGGAGACGTTCACGCCTGCCGACGTCGACCACGCCGCCCGAGCCGCGGCCAGAGCGCGTTCGAGCGCGAGGTCGTGCACGGGGAGCGGCCTGGCTAGCGCGGCGCGACCGACGACGACTACCTCGTCGCGATCGCGCTCGGTGCGCCCGACCGCTGACGGCCGACGACGTCGCCGCCTTCCACGAGGACATCGCCCGCGCACGCGCGCGACTGAGGCCAGGGACGCCGTCCCGCGGGCGACCGACGCCGCGCCCGGCCGTAGGGTGACCGCCGGGAGACGATCGAGACGATCGAGCACGCCGAGCGCTCCGGCGTCCACGGGGGCGCGCCCGGCGCGGCGGTGGGCCCGGTCGTCCCGGCGTCGCCCGGACCCTCTCCTGATCCCGCCGGGGACCAGGGCCTGCCGACGCGGAAGGGCTCTGCTGCATGGCCACGATGGCGCTGGCCTGGGTCGTGTGCCCGCTGGTCGTGGCGACCCTCGCGCTCGGTCTGGGCCTGCTGGCGGCCCGACTCACGCGCGCCGACCTGTCGCCCCCGGCGCTCATGGGCGTCGGAGCGAGCGCTCTGGTCGCCCTCGCCACCGGGCTCACGTGGTACCCGGTCACCGTCGTTCTTGCCGGCCCCGCCCTCGTCCTCGGCGCCGTGGCGGGATGGGTGCTGGGGTGGCGCACGCTTGCGTGGGACCGGACCCGATCGTGGTCGGTGGTCGCGGCGATGGGCGCGTACGCCTGCTACGCGGCCCCGGTGCTGCTCGTCGGTGCCGTGTCGTGGGCTGGCTACATCAAGCTCGACGACACCGGAACGTGGCTGGCGTTCGCCGACCGCCTCGGCAGCGCCGGCTACACCTCCGACCCGTCGTCCACCTCCACGCCCGGCGTCCTGATCCGGATCCTGGTCGGACAGGGCTACCCGGTGGGTGCGTTCGCCGACCTCGGCGTGCTCTCCCGGCTGATGTCCGTCGACGCCGCCTGGCTCGTCCAGCCCCTGATGGCCACGCTGGCGGCGATCCTCGCGTGCATCCTGTACGCCGCCACCGACGGGCTCGTTGACAGCCGTGCCTGGCGCGCCGCGGCCGCGTTCGTCGCGTCCCAGGCCGCCCTTCTCGTCGGGTACACGCTGTGGGGCGGGCTCAAGGAGATCACCCTGGCCGTCCTGGTCGCGTCCGCGTGCGTGCTGCTGGCACCCCTGCGCGGGGACTCACTCGGCGGAGCGGCGCGGGGTGCGCTGTTCGCGCTGCCAGCGGCTGCCATCTTCGCGGTCGCCGGTCTCGCGGCCGCGGTTTACCTCGCCCCCCTGCTGCTGGCGCAGGTGGCACTGCTGTGGGCCTCGCGCGGATGGCGGAGCATGCTCCAGGGCGCTGGGGCTTTCGTGGTCGTGGCCGTCGCGCTGGGCGTCGGGCCGTTGAGCTCGATCCCGGCGCAGCTCGAGACCGCCCGCACCACGGCGCTCGGCGGCAACGACGACATCGGCAACCTGTTCGGCGCCCTGCGGCCCGCGCAGCTGTTCGGCGTCTGGCTCAGCGGCGACTTCCGCAGCCCGTCTGAGCTCCCGACGTTGGTGTGGGTGCTCGTCTCGATCGTGGCCCTGGCCGCCGTGGGCGGGATCGTGGTGTCGGTCACGCACGGCAAGCCGGCGATCCCCGCCCTCGTCCTGGTCAACCTCCTTGCGGTGACGCTCGCGTGGCGGGGTGCGTGGCTCGCGGGCAAGGCGATGGCCGTGGCCTCGCCCGCGCTGCTGCTGGCGGCGTGTGTCGCCTTCGCCGTCCTCGCCGAGACCGGCAGGAGGTTCGAAGGGGTCGCCCTGATCGGCGTCGTCGCCGTGGGAGTGCTCGTCTCCAACGTCATGCAGTACCGGGTGGTGTGGGTCGCTCCGTCCGACGAGATGCGCGAGCTCGAGGCCATCGGTGCGTCCACCGCGCCGGCACCGGCGCTGCTGCTCGACTACAACCCGGTGGGTGCGCGGCACTTCTTGCGCGCCCTCGACGTGGAGGGGGCCGGCGAGCTCCGCTACCACCAGATCCCCATGTACTCGGGTGCCGGGCTCGACAAGGCCGCGTACGCGGACGTCGACGACTTCCCGGTGTCGTCGCTCCAGCCGTACCGCACGCTGGTGCTCCGGACGTCCGTCACCGCGAGCCGCCCGCCGTCGACGTACGACGTGCTCGTACCCGGTCGCTCCTACGAGGCCTGGCGCCAGAACCCAGCGGCGGCCTCTGTGCTGCAGCACTTTCCGCTCGGCACGCACGACGACCCCGCCGCACCGGCTCCATGCGACGTCATCACGCAGGCCGCCGCCAGGGCCGGGCCCGGCGGGCGCGTGGCGGTCGCCCTGCGGGCGCCGCAGGTGACCGTGCCGCTCGACGGCGCCCCTCTCCCGCCCGGGTGGGCCGCGGGGACCTCGCCCGGATCGGTTGCCGTCTCCGCGCCGGGCGAGGTCGAGGTGCCGTTCTCGGTTCCCGCGGCCGGCCGGTATGTGGCGTCGTACGCTGGCTCGTCCTGGGGCCGGGTGGGCTTCCTCCTCGACGGCAAGACTTGGTACGACGCCAGCGGTGTTCTCACCTGGACGGGCAACTCGACGATGCTCCCGGCGCTCGAGCTCGCCGCCGGGGCGCACACTCTCACCGTGCAGTACGCCACCGGCTGGCGCCCGGGGGAGTCGTACGTCCCCTCAGAGCTCGGCCCCGTGGTCCTGTCCGAGACGGCGGCTGAGGTGCCCGTCACGTACGTGCCGTCGGCCACGGCCACGACGCTGTGCGGCAAGCGCGCCGACTGGATCGAGGCGGTCGGCGGCTGAGCCGCGCGGCTAGGGCTTCATCGCGTACACGTCGGCGTACGACACGACCTCCGCGACGAAGGCGTCCTCGGCCTCCGGTTCGATCATCGCGCGGCGCACCAGCGCGAGCGCCGAGGCCTGCTGCGCGGTGGTGGCCGACGGCTGGCCGTGCAGCGCCACCGCGTACTCGCTCACATCGCGGACGAACACCGCCATGATCCGGTCGAGGTGTGCCTCGGCGAAGCCGGTCAGGTCGCTCACCGATCCACGCCGTACGCCGTCGCCGCCAGCGAGCGCGAGGTCGGCCGCCTCGCAGACGAGCTGGGCGTAGACGACCTGGGTGAACAGCTGGCCGAGCAGCAGCGTGAAGTCGAGGTCGGACTGCTGCTCCTTGCTCGGCGGGGCGGTGCCGACGAGCTGCGCGAAGGCGTCGACCTGCTCGAGGAACACCGCCACGTTCGGCAGGTGCGCGAACCGGGCGAACGCGGGCCGGAAGTCTGGAAAGCCGATGGAGCCGAGGCCCTGGGCGGCGCCCTGGTGGAACAGGTAGGCGTCGTCGGCGGGGTCGGTGCGTGGGGGCACCACCGGGCAGCTGGCCGCGCCCCCCGCGGCGCTCGCGAGGTAGGCCGGCAGGAACTTCAGGACGAGGGCGAGGTTGACGTGCACCGTGCCCTCGAGCTTGGGCAGCGCGCGGATCGAGCTGGCCGCGCCCTCGAAGTAGGTGTCCTGCTCGAAGCCTCTGGCGGCGATGACGTCCCACAGCAGGTCGATGACCCGCTCGCCCTCGCTGGTGACCTTCATCTTCGTGACGGGGTTGTAGAGCAGGAACCGGCGGTCGTCGGGCGAGGCGGAGCGCAGGTAGTCGGCGCTGCGCACGGCGAACATCTTCATCGCCAGCAGTCGTGCGTACGCGTCGGCGAGCATGCGGCGCACGTGCGGGAAGTCGGTGACGTGGGTCCCGTAGAGCACTCGGTGCGCCGCGTGGGTGACAGCCTCGTAGAAGGCGTGCTCGCAGATGCCGATGCTGGCCCAGCCGAGGTTCACCTTGCCGACGTTCACGGTGGCGAGCGCGACGTCCCAGGCCTGCCTGCCCACGTGCAGCACGTCTGCGGACGACACCGGGTACGCCTCGAGGTCGAACGCGGCCACGTACATCGGGCCGCGCACCACGTTCCCGCGTAGCAGGTAGGCGGGGTGGGTCGGGTCGACGAGGAAGAAGACGTACTCGCCGGGGTGCTCGGGGTCGTCTGCGGCGAACCGGCCGAACACCGAGAGCCGGCCGGCCACGTTGCCGTTGCCGATGTAGTACTTGCCGCCCGTCGCGGACCAGCCCTCGGCGGTCCGGGTGAGCACCATGTCCGTGGAGTAGATGTCGGCCCCGTGCTCCTTCTCCGAGAGCCCGAAGCCGAACACCGCGCCCTCCGCCAGCTCAGCCGCCACGAGCGCGCGGGCCTCGTCGTTCTCGCTCATCCACACCGGGCCCAGGCCGAGCACGCTCACCTGCCACGCGTACCAGTGGTCCAGCGAGTAGAAGCCGAGCACCTCGTTGAGCTCGTTGATCCTGGTGGTGTCCCAGCGCGCCTCGCCCGGCTCTCCCGCGAGGGCGGCGACCTCGGCCGGCGTGCCCATGAGCGCGAAGAGCCCCGTCTCGGCGAGCAGCTCGAGGAAGTCGTCGTACCAGAGCGACTCGTGGTGCTCCTCGCGCATCCGCGCGTTGCCCTTGGCCTCGAAGAAGTCGACCAGCCGGCGCATCGCCGCGCGGCTGCGGGGGTCGAGATGGGTGGGGTCGTACCCGTTCGGCTGGAAGAGCATGGTGGACCTCCCTCGTCGAGCCGAGGTTACCGGCGGGTAGTCATCCGGGCCGGGGGAGGGGTCCGGCTGACGCGGAGGGGTCGAGTTCGGCAGGATCAGGGCATGGAGATGGTGCGCGATTGGTCCCGGCCCGGCCTCGACGTCTCTGCGCGGGCGGGGGTGCTGCTCGGCGCCGCAGCCACGGGCATGTCGTACCAGCCCAACCTGCTCTCCCGGGGAACCCGCGACCAGGCGATCATCACCGGCGCGACCGCGGCGGTCGCCCTGGGTTGGGGCACGTCGTCCCACTCGTTCTGGCGCTCGATGGCCGACCGCATCCCCGCCTCGTCGCGGTCCCGCCGGGGGTGGATCACCGCGGGCACCGCGGTCGACGCCACGGTGGCCGCCGCCGGCTTCGGCCTCGCCGCGACCATCCCGTGGCAGGAGCACGAGTCCGGTCGCCGCGCGCTCCTTCGGCTCGGCGCCGGCCTCTCCGGGGTGGCGGCCGCCGCAGGCTTGGGTGCCGACGCGCTTGAGTACGCCCGCGACTACCGGTGGGGCCGTGGCCTGGCGCTCGGGGCCGCGCTCGCCGTGGGCGGCGCCGCCTACGCGTGGACTCGCCCCGGCCGAGCGGTGCTGGGCGCCCTCGCGCACGGCGAGTCGCACGCGCACGAAGACGTCGTGCGCCAGGTCTCCCAGCCGGTCGCTCTCGCCTCGGGCGTCGGGGTCACCGTGCTCCTGCTGACCCTGGCCCGTGGCGAGTCCGCGCTCAGCGCGGCGCTGTCCCGCGGGGCGGCCACGGTGCTCGGCGGCGAGGAGGCCGACCACCGCACGGCCGGCCGCATCGCCGCCTACGGCATGCTCGCCGGGGCCGGCTGGGCGGCGCTCACCGGCGTCAACTACGCGCTGAGCAAGGTGGGCGAGGCGGCCGACGAGGCCCACTCCGAGGCCCCCGGCATCCCCGAGATCACCGGCGGGCCGGGCTCGGCCGTGCCCTGGACCGACCAGTCCCGAGAGAGCCGCCGCTGGCTCTCGATGGCGCTGCGGCCCGACGTCATCTCCGGGGTCATGGGCGAGCCGGCGATCCAGCCGATCCGCGTGTACGGCCCGCTGCTATCGGCGACCCGCCCGGAGGACCGGGCTGCGCTCCTGCTGGCCGAGATCGACCGCACCAAGGCGCTCGAGCGGTCGGTGTTCGCGTTGTTCAGCCCCACCGGCTCGGGCTACGTGAACTACGTCGCGACCGAGACCCTCGAGTACCTCACCCGGGGCAACTGCGCCTCGGCCTGCATCCAGTACTCGGTGCTGCCGTCGGCGCTGTCGCTCACCAAGGTCGGCTACGCGACGCACCAGTCGCGGATCCTGGTCAACGGCATCGCCGAGCGCCTCGCCGCCATCGAGCCCGGCAAGCGACCGAGGTTCGTGCTGTTCGGCGAGAGCCTCGGCTCGCAGGTGAGCGAGGAGATGTTCGAGGGGCAGGGGGCCACCGGCCCGCGCGGCGCGGCGCTCGACGCAGCGGTGTGGATCGGCACCCCGTCCGCCACGCTCTGGCGGCGCGAGATGTGGGGATCGCGCACGGTGGCCGAGGCCCCGCGCGTCGACCCTCCCGGCTACTACCTGCCGCGAGCGGTGCGAGACTGGCACGACCTGCCCGCCGACGAGCGCGCCGGCGTGCGCTTCCTGCTCCTGCAGAACGGCGCCGATCCGGTGCCCAAGTTCGACGCGCCGCTGCTGTGGCGCCGGCCGGACTGGCTGGGCCCGGACGACCGGCGCCCGCCGGGCTCGCCGACGGGCACGAAGTGGCTGCCGGTGAGCACCTTCCTGGCCACCTTCATCGACCTGCAGAACGCCCTGGTACCCACCCCCGGCACGTTCCAGGAGGGCGGGCACGACTACCGGCGAGAGATCCCCGAGGCCGTGCGCAGCGTGTTCGGGCTCGAGGCGACCGAGGCGCAGATGGACAGCGTGCAGGAGGCACTGCGGTCGCGCGAGCTCGGCTGGGAGGTGCGCCGCGACTGGGCCGAGGCCGAGGCCAAGCCCACCCCCGAGCGGGCCGACGCGCAGGCCAAGGTGCTCTCGAAGGTGAGCGGCTGGGTCGGCCACGACGTCGACGCCGGGAACCTGCAGGAGATCATCGACGAGGGCACCGAGAAGCTCTAGCCCGGCACCTGCAGCGGGCCGCTTGCGCCGGACCGGGCGGGTGGCTCAGGCGACGGCCGACGCGCCCTGGCCGTCGTACCGCCGCTGCGCGAGCCGCCCGGACCAGGTGGCCAGGTCGAAGAAGAACGCGAGGGCCACCACGAACCAGCCGAACCCGGTGACGCCGATGATGGGTGCGTAGCACAAGACGTACGCCAGGCCGGTCCACGGCAGGAAGATCAGCGCGACCAGGGGCATCCAGAAGGACCCGCCCAGGGCGGCATTGACCTTCGTGGTGTCGAAGATCCAGACGTAGACGAACGCGAACCGCGGACCGAGGAAGCCCAGAACGAGCGCGAGGCAGCACATGCGTGGGACGTTACCGCGTCAGTGGCCCGTGAACCGGGCGAAGAAGGCCGCGCCCCTCGACGGCTTCCCGGTGCGTGCCTCCGCCCTGTCGGCGCCCGACATCACCCGAAGGCCGAGGTTCGTGCCCACCCAACGCAGCGGCTCGGGCTCCCACCGCGGGGAGCGGTGCCCCACCCACGGCAGCGTCGTGAGCTCGGTGGACCGCCGCAGCACGAGGTCGGCCAGGGTGCGGCCAGCGAGGTTGGTGGTGCCCACCCCGTCGCCGACGTAGCCGCCGGCCCACCCGATGCCCGTGGACTCGTCCAGACCGACGCTCGCGCACCAGTCGCGCGGCACGCCCAGTGGCCCGCCCCAGGTGTGCGTGACGGCGTGGTCGCGCAGCGCGGGGAACAGGTCGGTGAGGACGCGCCACAGGTCGGCGTACACCTCGGGCTCGCGGTCGAACTCGGTCTTGATCGTCGAGCCGAAGTGGTACGGCGCTCCCCGGCCCCCGAACGCGATCCTGCCGTCGGCGGTGCGCTGGCCGTAGATGATCAGGTGACGCAGGTCGTTGAACGTCTCGCGCGCGCGCAGGCCGGCCTCGTCCCAGAACGAGTCGGGCAGCGGCTCCGTGGCCAGCATGAGGGAGTAGACGGGCGCGACGTCGCGGCGGAATCCGGGGATCGTGGCCGTGTAGCCCTCCGTGGCCCGGATGACGAACGGGGCGCGCACGGTACCTCGGGGGGTCGTCACGGCGCCCCTGTCGATCGCGGTGACTTCCGTGCCCTCGTACACCGCGACGCCATGACGCTCGACGGCGTGCGCCAGTCCGCGCGCCAGCAGCGCGGGCTGGACGGCCGCGCAGTGCGGCGTATACACAGCACCGAGCACGTCGGTGGCTCCGAGGCGCTCTCGGGCCTCGGCAGCACCGAGCAGGCGGTAGTGCTCGTCGCCGAACCCCCACGAGCTCCAGCCGGCGACGTCGGCACGGGCCCGCTCGAGCTGAAGCGCCGTGCGGGCGAGGTACACCGAGCCGCCCTTGGACCAGTGGCAGTCGATGCCTTCGTCGGCGGCTACCCGGCCGACCTCGTCGACGGTGTCCTGCATCGCGTGCTCCATGGCAACGGCCCGCTCGCGGCTCGACCCGCGCGCGAGCGTGGCCATCGAGGCGGGGAAGAGCGACGAGCACCAGCCGCCGTTTCGCCCGCTCGCGCCGAAGCCGGCCACCTCCTTGTCGAGCACGGCGATGCGCAGCGTGGGATCGGCCTGCGCGAGGTAGTACGCCGTCCACAGGCCCGTGTAGCCCGCGCCGACGATGGCGACGTCGACGACGAGGTCACCGTCCAGCGCGGGTCGCACGAGGGCGGCCTCGGCTTCGGGCAGCTGGTCCCACCAGAGGGAGAGCCTTCGGCGGGCAGCTACGTCGACGGCGGGGCTCACGACTGCTCCTTCACGGGCGCGGGCCCGAGCCGCGCGTCCAGGCGCGCACGTGCCCGGGCACGGGTGTGCCCTCGGGGGTGTGGGTGTCCGCGACCGGTTCGCCGAACCTCTCGTGCAGCGGCACGTGCCCGGCCCACAGGACGTTGTACGCCGGGTTGACCAGGTCGTCAGGCACGTCGTCGGGCGGGCCGGCGCCGATCTTCACCGAGCACTCGTCCAGCGGCAGCGCGAGCACGGTGGTGGCCTTGAGCTCCTGCTCGCTCGGCGGCCGGATGTGGGCCCACTGCCCCGGGATCAGGTGCTCGCTGATGGTCGCGAGCGCGGCGAGCTTCTCGGCACCCTCGAGCGAAGCGGCCGTCCCGAGCACCATGGCGCTACGGAAGTGCATGCTCGACTCGAACGAGCTGCGCGCCAGGACGAGGCCGTCGAGCAACGTAACCGTGAGGCAGGTGGCGGCCCCACCGGCAAGCGCGCGGAACAGTCGCGACGCGGACGAGCCGTGGAACAGCACCCGGTCGCCGTCGCGCGCGAAGCCGACGGGGAGCACGAACGGCTGCCCGTCCTCCACCACGCCCACGTGCGCCACCAGCCCGGCGTCGAGCACCGCGTGCAGCACGTCTCGGTCGGTGATCGCCTTCTCCGGGATGCGCCGCACCCGCGTGCGCGGCGTGGACCCGGCGGCTGCAGGGTCAGAGGATGCTCCAGGCCTCGGTGAGCACCCCGCGCAGGATCTGCTCGATCTCGTCGAACTCCTTCGGGCCGATGATGAGCGGCGGCGCGAGCTGCACGACCGGGTCGCCCCGGTCGTCGGCGCGGCAGTAGAGTCCGGCGTCGAACAGGGCCTTGGACATGAAGCCGCGCAGCAGGCGCTCGGCCTCGTCGTCGTTGAACGTCTCCTTGGTGGCCTTGTCCTTGACGAGCTCGATGCCGTAGAAGAAGCCCGCGCCGCGGACGTCACCGACGATGGGCAGGTCGAGGAGCTTCTCGAGCGTCGCGCGGAACGCCCCCTCGTGGTCGCGCACGTGCTGGTTGAGGCCCTCGCGCTCGAACACGTCGAGGTTGGCCAGAGCGACGGCGGCGCCGACCGGGTGGCCGCCGCAGGTGTAACCGTGCAGGAACGTGTTGGCGCCCTGGCGGAACGGCTCGAACAGCCGCTCGCTGGCGATCATCGCGCCGATCGGGGCGTAGCCCGAGGTCATCCCCTTCGCGCACGTGATGATGTCGGGGGTGACGCCGAAGCGGCTCATGGCGAAGTAGTCGCCGATGCGGCCGAAGGCGCAGATGACCTCGTCGGACACGAGGAGCACGTCGTAGCGGTCGCAGATCTCGCGCACGCGCTCGAAGTACCCCGGCGGCGGCGGGAAGCAGCCGCCCGAGTTCTGCACCGGCTCGAGGAACACGGCGGCCACGGTCTCGGGGCCCTCGAACTCGATGGCTTCGGCGATGCGGTCGGCGGCCCAGCGGCCGAAGGCCTCGAGGTCGTCGGCGTGCTCGGTGGCGCGGTAGAAGTTCGTGTTGGGCACCTTGATGGCGCCGGGCACGAGCGGCTCGAACATCTCCTTGGCCGCCGGGATGCCGGTGATGCTCAGCGCGCCCTGGGGCGTGCCGTGGTAGGCGATCGAGCGGCTGATCACCTTGTGCTTGGTGGGCTTGCCGGTGAGCTTGAAGTACTGCTTGGCCAGCTTCCAGGCCGTCTCGACGGCCTCGCCGCCGCCGGTGGTGAAGAACACGCGGTTCAGGTCGCCGGGCGCCAGCGAGGCGAGCCGCTCGGCGAGCTCGATCGCCTTCGGGTGCGCGTACGACCAGAGCGGGAAGAAGGCCAGCTCGGACGCCTGCTTGGCCGCGGCCTCGGCGAGCTCGGTACGCCCGTGGCCGGCGTTGACCACGAACAAGCCCGCGAGGCCGTCGAGATAGCGGTTGCCCTGGTCGTCCCAGATGTACGCGCCCTCGCCGCGCACGATGACGGGCACGTGCCCGCCGTCGTAGTACGTGGAGTGGCGGGTGAAGTGCATCCAGAGGTGGTCGCGGGCACGCAGCGCGAGGCTGTCGTCGCCGGGCTCGGACACGTACTGCGGCGTGACGGTCATCGGGTTCCCCATGTGTAGATCTGTTTGCGGAGCTTCAGGTACACGAACGTCTCGGTGTGGCGCACCCCGGGGATCGACCGCACCCGGCGGTTCACGACCTCGAGCAGGTGCTCGTCGTCCTCGCAGACGACCTCCGCCAGGATGTCGTACCCGCCGGCGGTGATGACCACGTAGTCGACCTCGGGCATCGACTCGATCTTCTCGGCGACCGACTCGACGTCGCCCTCGACCCGGACGCCGATCATCGCGGCGCGGGTGAAGCCGACCTGGAGCGGATCGGTGACCGCGACGATCTGCATGACGCCCGACTCGAGCAGCCGCTGCACCCGCTGGCGCACGGCGGCCTCGGACAGCCCGACGGCCTTGCCGATCGCCGCGTACGGTCGCCGGCCGTCCTGCTGGAGCTGCTCGATGATCGCCTTCGACACCTCGTCGAGGGCGACATGAGGAGAGCGGTCGCGGCCAGTCACGGGCGCCATGGTGGGGGCTTGGCTGGGGCTTTGGCAAGTGATTCCGTCGTCTTTGGCCCGGATTTCTACGGAATTCGTGAAACCGTGACGTTCCGACGACTAGATCTGGCGGAGGCGAGTGAGTAGGTTCCTCCTGGGCCCGCACCGCCGCGGCACCCCCGGCGCCCGAGGGCGACCGGGTCCCCCGTCCCCACTGAACCGGGAGCACGCGCGTGAGCGACAAGCGCACCCTGCGCAACTTCATCAACGGCGAGTCGGTCGAGGCTGCGGACGGCCGCACGTCCGACCTGGTCAATCCCAGCACCGGCGAGGTCTTCGGTACCGCCCCGGTGTCCTCCGCCGAGGACATCGACCGTGCCTACACGGCCGCCTCCGCGGCGTTCGTGACCTGGCGCGACACCACCCCGTCCGAACGCCAGGCCGCGCTGCTCAAGATCGCCGACGCGCTCGAGTCGCACGCCGACGAGCTCGTCGCGCTCGAGAGCGAGAACACCGGCAAGCCGCTCGCGGTCACGACGGCCGAAGAGATCCCGCCGATGATCGACCAGATCCGCTTCTTCGCCGGAGCCGCCCGCGTGCTCGAGGGCCGCGCGTCCGGCGAGTACATGAAGGGCTTCACCTCGATCATCCGGCGCGAGCCGGTCGGCGTCATCGGCCAGGTCACCCCGTGGAACTACCCGATGATGATGGCGGTCTGGAAGTTCGCCCCGGCGATCGCGGCGGGCAACACCGTCGTGCTCAAGCCGAGCGACACCACTCCGGTCTCCACCGTGCGCATGGCCGAGCTGCTCGCGGACGTGCTCCCGGCCGGCGTCCTCAACGTCGTCAGCGGCGACCGCGACACCGGCCGCGCGCTCGTCGAGCACGAGACCCCGCAGATGGTCTCGATCACCGGCTCGGTGCGGGCCGGCATGCAGGTGGCCGAGTCGGCGGCCAAGGACGTCAAGCGCGTGCACCTCGAGCTCGGCGGCAAGGCTCCCGTCGTGGTGTTCGACGACGCCGACGTCGAGGCCGCGGCCGAGTGGCTCGCCGTCGCGGGGTACTTCAACGCCGGCCAGGACTGCACCGCGGCCACCCGAGTGCTCGTCGGCGGGGGCGTGTACGACGACTTCGTGGCGGCGCTGGCCGAGCAGGCCAAGAACACCGCCACCACGTTCGCGAACGGGCCCGAGGACGAGGACGCCCTCGTTCCGCCGGTGAACAACGCCGCGCAGCTCGACCAGGTCCTCGGCTTCATCGACCGTGCCCCGGAGCACGCCACGGTGCGCGCCGGGGGCGTGCGCCAGGGCGACCGGGGCTTCTACATCGAACCCACGGTCATCGCCGACCTCCGGCAGGACGACGAGATGATCCAGAACGAGATCTTCGGCCCGGTCATCACC
This sequence comes from uncultured Actinomycetes bacterium, assembly GCA_963778785.1. Classification (GTDB taxonomy): domain Bacteria; phylum Actinomycetota; class Actinomycetes; order S36-B12; family CAIYMF01; genus CAVZVV01. The sequence continues at coordinate 288,290 of CAVZVV010000031.1, read as the reverse complement.
GTGCAGAAGTTCTCCGACGAGGCCGAGGCGCTGCGCTGGGCGAACGGCGTGGAGTACGGCCTCGCCTCGTCGGTGTGGACCAAGGACTTCGGCCGCGCCATGCGCATGGCCAAGAACCTCGACTTCGGCTGCGTGTGGATCAACACGCACATCCCGCTCGTCGCCGAGATGCCGCACGGCGGCTTCAAGCACTCCGGCTACGGCAAGGACCTGTCGATGTACGGGTTCGAGGACTACACGCGGATCAAGCACGTGATGGCCAACATCAACTCCTGATCCCCGCGCCGACGAGGCCCCCTTCCTGCTGCGCGGGACGGGGGCCTCGCCCTGTCGGTGGCACGATGCGGCCATGACACACGACCTGGTCCTCGTGCTGGGAGAGGACGACGGCAGGGCTCGCGGAGCGGCTGGGCGACGAGAGCTTCGCCTTCAACGTCGACGTCACCGGACTGGACGACGGGCGCGACCTGCGGATCCGCCTCACCGACGACGCGGGCCTCGCCGGCGGCCTGACCGGCTGGACCTGGGGCGGCGTCTGCTACGTCGACGTGCTCTGGGTTCGGGCCGACCGTCGCGGGGAGGGCCTGGGCCCCACCTTGATGGACGCAGCGGAGGCCGAGGCGGCCGTGCGCAGGTGCGACCGCGTGGTGCTGTCGACGCACACGTTCCAGGCTCCCGGGTTCTGCCAGCGGCGCGGCTACGTCGAGAGCGGCCGCATCGAGGGGTATCCGCACGGCCACGCGCAGGTGCAACTCGCCAAGGGGTTACCGCCGGGCTGATGCGCGGGAACGCCGGGGGCGGCAGGATCGGGCCATGGCTAGATACCTGGGGATCGAGGAGGGCGAGGGACGTCGGCTGCTCGCCGCAGCGGGCACCGAGATCGGGCAGGACGAGGAGGCTGTCGCGTACGCCCTCGGCGACGGCGAGCGCGATGCGCGCGCGATCGTGGAGCTGGCGCCTCCGGCGCCCGGCGGCGAGGACGCCGGCATGGGTGCGTGGCACGTCAACGCCCAGCACGAGGCGCACACCGTGCTCGACGGATCGGGGGTGATGGAGTTCTGGACGGGGGACCGCGCCGTGTCGGTTCTCCTCGAGGGCGGTGACGTCGTGGTCAACCGCGGGGCCGAGCATCGGTACCGGCCGCTCGTGGCCCAGCGCTGGGTCATCCGGCACTCGGGCCCGCCGGACGCCGACCTCGGCGCGTCGGACACGGGCCGGGAGCCGGGCCCGTGGCCCGACGCTCCCTCCTGACTTTCCCCATCACCCTCGGGGCGCCCGGGTCACTCGTGCGTCTCTGGCGATCGCATCGCGTCAGCGCTTCGCGGGACGCCGCACGGCGTCGAGCGCGACGAGGGCCACGTGCAGCGAGAGGCACGACTCGACGTCGTCGAGGTCGACGGCGAGCACCGCCTCGACCTTGTGCAGCCGCTCGTAGAACGAGGGCCGCGAAAGGTGCGCGGCGTCGGCCGCCGCCGACTTGTTCCGCCCATGCGCCAGGTACACCCGCAGCACCCCGAGCAGGTCGGTCTTCTTGGCCGCGTCGTGCGCGAGGAGGGGCCCGAGCTCCCGCTCCACGTACGTCTGCAGCCGCTCGTCGTCGCGGAGCAGGTGCAGCAGCCCCCGCAGCCGCACGTCCGGGAGCCGGTAGTACGAAGGTGCTCGGATGGCCCCGCCGTCACCGAGCTCGGCGGCGTCGGCCACCTGGGCGGCCTCCATGAAGGACCGCCGCGCGTCTCGCAGGTGCGGCACCACCGACCCGACCGCGACGAGGTAGTCGTCAGCACGACCCCCGCCCCGGGAGCGGGAGGCGAGGGCGGAGGTGAGCCGGTCCAGCGCGGGGTCGACGTCCTCGCGCGGTGGGAGCGACAGCAGCACGCCCACGCTGGAGTCGTCGACCGCCCCGACGAGCGCGCGGGCGCGCGCGTCCCGCACGACGGCCGCCGCGGTCTCGGCGAAGTCGCGCAGCCGGCGCTGGGACTCCAGCGCGGCGTCGTGGTCGAGGTCGCGCAGGCGCAGCACGACGGCCACGAGCGCACGTCCCTCCACGGGCACGCCGAGGGCCTGGGCCCGCACCGTGATCTCGGCGGAGGGCAGCGCGTGGGTCAGCAGCCCCTGGAGCAGGGTCCGGTGGGTCTGCCGCTCGAGGCTCTCGAGGTCGCGCTCGACGAGCCGGTTGAGGGCGAGCGTGGCGGCACCGCGCTCGAGCAGCATGACGTCGCGGGACACGGGGTCGGCGTCGCAGACGAGCACGAGTCGGCCCCAGTCGCTGCCGCGCGCGCCGACCGTCGTGACGAGCCAGCCGAGCGCGGAGTCGTAGGAGGTGCGGCCGCCGAGCGACGCGCGGCGCGAGCGTGGCTCCCACTCGTGCAGCAGCCCCATCGTGTCGGCGCCGGCTCCGTCGTACGCGAGCACCTGGTGCGCCATGTTCTCGAGCACGACCGGCCGTCCCGCCAGCCGCCCCATCTGCCGCACGATCTCGGCGGGGGTGGCCCCCTCGACCGTGAGCTCGGTGAAGATCTGGTGCAGCTCCTCGCTGGCGCGCAGCTCGGCGAGCTGGGCATCGACGATCCGGGCGTGCACCTGCTCGGTGACGGCCACGAAACGGCACTCGCGGCCGAGTTCGACCAGCGGCAGGCCGGCTCGCTCGGCGGCCCGGACCATCGCCGGCGGCAGGGTGCCGAACCGGCGCCCGAGCTCGAGGCAGACGCCCGCGACATCGGCGGCGGCCAGCTCACGGACCCAGGCGACGAGCCCCGGGTCGTCGTCGGGCAGGGCGATCCCCGTCGTGAACAGCAGTTCCCCCCCGCGCAGCAGGCGCGCGACGTCGACCACCTCGGACACGTGGGTCCAGCGCACCTGGCGGTCGAGCGCCGAGGCGCCGGCGACCACCCGGGGCCGCCCCTCGCGCAGCGGCGCCAGCTCGAGCACCTCGGCCACGGTGGGGTAGGTGGCGCCGGCGGCGGCGGCGCCCGCTGGGGCGGTCACGCGGCCGAGGCTACACTCCGTCAAGTTCTTCGGGGCGTCCCTGGCAGGTCGCTGCCTAGAGGGGCCAGGTGGGCCGGACGATCTTAGGGCAACCTTTGCCGAAGTCGTGAGTTCGGGGTCACGAAAGCATCGCAATCCGTGGTCCAAGCGCAAGTTTTCGACGGATTCCCTTGCCCACCGGTGTCGAGCGTGCGAACATCGCGCGACATCGGCGGAACATCGGGTCCCCGTGGCACGTCTTGTGCGCGGGGGCCGGAGGACCGCGTGTGGCGACGGCCGCACACGAGGCAGAAGGGTGACCCATGGCCGAGGCTGCGTTCTGCGTCGTCGGGGGCGAGCGTCGCGCCGGCAGCGCGACGTCCCGGCACGACGTGGTCAACCCGGCGAACGGCCAGGTGGTGGCCTCCGGCCTCGAGGCCGACGCCAGCGACGCCCTCGCCGCGGTCGCGGCCGCCAAGGCTGCGTTCCCCGCGTGGAGCGCCACCCCGCCTGGGGCCAGGGGCGCCCTGTTGATCGCCCTCGCCGCGCGGATGCAGGAGCGCGCCGAGGAGTACGCGCAGGTCGAGACCTCGCAGACCGGCAAGCCGATCAAGCTCACCCGCGAGTTCGACGTGCCCGGCTCCATCGACAACGTCATCTTCTTCGCCGGTGCCGCCCGGCACCTCGAGGGCAGCGCCGCAGCCGAGTGGGACGGGGCGCACACCTCGATGATCCGGCGCGAGCCCATCGGCGTGGTCGCCTCCATCGCGCCGTGGAACTACCCGCTCCAGATGGCCATGTGGAAGATCCTCCCGGCCGTCGCAGCGGGCAACACGATCGTCCTCAAGCCGGCCGAGATCACCCCGCTCACCGCGCTCATGGTCGCCGACGACGCGCTGGCGGTGGGCTTCCCGCCCGGGGTCATCAACGTGGTCGTGGGCTCGGGCCGGGTCGTGGGCGAGGCGCTCGCCGGGCACCCCGACGTCGCGATGGTGTCGTTCACCGGCTCCACGCCGATCGGCACCAGGGTTGCGGCGATCGCGGCCGAGGGCCTCAAGCGCGCCCACCTCGAGCTCGGCGGCAAGGCGCCCTTCCTCGTCTTCGACGACGCCGACCTCGATGCGGCCGTCCAGGGCGCCGTGGCCGCGTCCCTCATCAACACCGGCCAGGACTGCACGGCCGCCACGCGCGCCTACGTCCAGCGCCCCCTGTACGACGCGTTCGTCCACGGTGTCGCCGCGGTCATGGCGTCCGTGCGGCTCGGCGACCCCACCGACCCCGGCACCGACCAGGGCCCGCTCGTGTCGCGCCGCCAGCAGGAGAGCGTGGCCGGGTTCGTCGAGCGCGCCCGCGCCGACGGCGCCAAGGTCGTCACCGGCGGCGCCATCCCCGGCGGCGGCCTAGCGTCCGGGGCCTACTACGAGCCCACCCTCGTCGTCGACTGCGCACAGGACAGCGAGATCGTCCAGAGCGAGATCTTCGGACCGGTGCTCGTGGCCCTGCCCTTCGATTCGGACGACGAAGGGCTCGCGCTGGCGAACGACACGCCGTACGGGCTCGCGTCGTCCGCATGGACCACGAACCTGGGGCGTGCCCTGCGGGCCTCTCGCGAGATCGCGGCCGGGTGCGTGTGGATCAACGACCACATCCCGATCGTGAGCGAGATGCCCCACGGCGGCTACAAGGCCTCGGGCGCCGGCAAGGACATGAGCCAGTACGCGTTCGACGAGTACACCCAGATCAAGCACGTCTCGATCGACATCACCGGCCAGTCCCACAAGGACTGGCACCGCACCGTCTTCGGCGACCGCGCCGAGTAGCACTCGACCCGCGCACCATGGCTGACACAGAACCCGGAAGGATCCCCGTCTGATGACGAAGCGCCCGCTCGACCCCCGCGCCCTTGAGCTGATCGAGGCCGCACGAGCGACCATGTCGCGCCGATCGGTGCTGCGTGCCGGTGCCGTCGGGGCCGCCGGCGTCGCCGGCGCCTCGGTGCTGGCTGCCTGCGGCACCGCCCCGGCCAAGTCCGGCGGCTCGGCCGCACCGTCCGCGGAGGACAAGTCCGACACCGACAAGTCGCTGAACTTCAGCAACTGGCAGCTGTACATCGACGTCGACGCCAAGGACAAGAACAAGCGTCCCACGCTCGACCAGTTCAAGGCCAAGACCGGCATCACGGTCAACTACACCGAGGACATCAACGACAACGACTCGTTCTACGCCAAGATCCTCCCGCAGCTGCGAGCCGGGCAGGACACCGGGCGCGACCTCTTCGCCCTCACCGACTGGATGGCTGGGCGCCTCATCCGGCAGGGCTACGTGCAGAAGGTCGACAAGGCCAACGTGCCCAACGTCGACGCCAACCTGATCAAGGCGCTCAAGAGCCCCACCTGGGACCCGAACCGCGAGTTCTCCGCCCCGTGGCAGTCCGGCGTCACCGGTATCGCGTACAACGCGTCGAAGACCAAGGAGGTGCGGACGATCAAGGAGCTCTTCACGCGTCCCGACCTCAAGGGCCGCGTGACGGCGCTCAACGAGTGGCGCGACACCACGGGCCTGACCATGCTCGACATGGGCGCCGACCCGTCGAACTTCACCGCCGACCAGTTCGCCGCGGCGATCGCGGAGATCCAGGCGGCGGTCGACTCCAAGCAGATCCGCCGCTTCACCGGCAACGACTACTCCAGCGACCTGGCCAACGGCACCACGTACGCGTGCATGGCGTGGTCCGGCGACGTCGTGCAGCTTCAGGCCGACAACCCCAACATCAAGTTCGTGCAGCCCGACGCCGGCATGATGATCTGGGCCGACAACATGCTCATCCCCGAGATGGCGGCGCACAAGAAGAACGCCGAGCAGCTGATGAACTGGTACTACGACCCGCAGATCGCCGCGCAGCTGTCCGCGTACGTCCAGTACATCTCGCCGGTGAACGGCACCAAGGCCGCCATGGAGAAGGTCGACCCGACGCTGGTCAGCAACATCCTGATCTTCCCGGACGAAGCCTTCCTGGCGAAGACCCACCTGTTCATGGGTCTGGAGGAGGGCACCGAGAAGGACTACGCCGGCCAGTTCCAGAAGGTCGCAGGTGCCTGACCCATGGCCGACCCACAGTCCACGAGCGCCGGCGCAGACCTGCGCATCATCAACACGACCAAGCGCTTCGCCGACTTCATCGCCGTCGACGACCTCACGCTGACCATCCCCTCGGGCTCGTTCTTCGCGCTGCTGGGCCCGTCGGGGTGCGGAAAGACCACCACGCTGCGCATGGTGGCCGGCCTCGAGGAGCCCACCGAGGGCCAGATCCTCATCGGGGACGCCGACGTCACCTACGCGAAGCCGTACAAGCGCCCGGTGAACACGGTGTTCCAGAGCTACGCGCTCTTCCCGCACCTCGACATCTTCGAGAACGTCGCGTTCGGCCTGCGCCGCCGCGGTATCAAGGACGTCAAGGGGCAGGTCGACGACATCCTCGCGCTCACCGAGCTCACGCCGCTCGCGCGCCGCAAGCCCACCCAGCTCTCGGGCGGCCAGCAGCAGCGGGTAGCCCTGGCGCGCGCGCTCATCAACCGCCCGTCTGTCCTGCTGCTCGACGAGCCGCTCGGCGCCCTCGACCTGAAGCTGCGCCGCCAGATGCAGCTCGAGCTCAAGCGCATCCAGACCGAGGTGGGCCTCACGTTCGTGCACGTCACGCACGACCAGGAAGAAGCCATGACCATGGCCGACACCATCGCGGTCATGAACGCCGGCAAGGTCGAGCAGCTCGGCGCTCCCGTCGAGCTGTACGAGAACCCCATGACCACCTTCGTGGCGAACTTCCTGGGCCAGTCGAACTTCTTCGACGGCGACATCGTCGAGAAGTCCGGCGAGCACACGGTCATCAGCGTCGAGGGGCGCCGCGTGGCCATCCCCACCGAGCGCGTGCACACGAAGGGAACCTCCGTGCACGTCGGCGTGCGGCCCGAGAAGCTGCGCATCGCGTTCGCCGAGGACGCCGACGTGCCCGAGAACCGCAACAGCCTCGAAGGCGTCGTGCGCGACGCGTCGTTCATCGGCGTGTCCACGCAGTTCCTGATCGACCTGCCCTGGGGACAAGAGCTCTCGGTCTTCGCTCAGAACACCCACCGCGACGACCGTCTGGTACCCGGCGCTCAGGTCGTCGTGTGGTGGGACCCCGTCTACTCGTTCGCGCTCGACGCGGCCCAGGACGTCGACGCCGGCGTCGAGATCGAGGATGAGCCGGTCGCCGCGGCGGCGGTCCCCTCGTGAGCGAGAACGCCGCGGCCGCCCTGGCCGAGGGGCGCGCGGACAAGGGCAAGAAGGGCAAGAAGGCGGGCTCCACCGAGGCCACCGCCGTGGGCGGCAGCCGTTGGACCCCCTACCTGTTGCTGGCCCCGGCGGCCGCGTGGCTCGTGGTCTTCTTCGTCGTCCCGACCATCACCCTGCTGTCGCAGTCGCTGCAGACCGGCTCGCTGGACGAGGGCTACGCCCTCACGTTCCGGTTCGCCAACTACACCGACGCGATCAGCAAGTACTGGGACTACTTCGTCCGGTCCTTCATCTACGCCGGGCTCGCCACGGTGCTGTGCCTGGCGATCGCGTACCCGTTGGCGTACACGATCGCGTTCAAGGCGGGCAAGTGGAAGAACGCGATGCTCGTGCTCGTCATCGCGCCGTTCTTCACGTCCTTCCTGATCCGGACCCTGGCGTGGAAGACGATCCTCGCCGACGACGGTCCGATCGTGACCCTGATGAACGACCTGCACATCACCGACCTGCTGTCGCACCTGTGCGTCGCGGGTAGTTGCCTGACAGAACCCGACCGGGTGCTGCAGACACCCCTGGCGGTGATCGCCGGACTCACGTACAACTTCCTGCCGTTCATGACGCTGCCGCTGTACGCGGCGCTCGACCGGATGGACCCCCGCCTGCTCGAGGCGGCGCAGGACCTCTACTCGTCGCCGTGGACCGGGTTCCGCAAGATCACGTGGCCGCTCTCGCTCCCGGGCGTCGTAGCCGGCACGCTGCTCACCTTCATCCCCGCGGCCGGCGACTACATCAACGCCGAGCTGCTGGGCACGGCCAAGCAGCACATGATCGGAAACGTCATCGACAGCCAGTTCTTCAAGATCGGTGACTACCCGACCGCTGCGGCTCTCTCGTTCACGCTCATGGCGGCGATCCTGGTGCTCGTCATGCTCTACGTGCGCCGCGCCGGGACGGAGGACCTCGTCTGATGGCCATCGAGACCAAGGTGGCGCCCTCGGGCTCCGCGACCGTGCCGAAGTCCCGGCGGCCCGGCGGCCCGATCCGCTGGTTCCGCGAGCACCTCATCCCGATCTGCGCGGGCCTCGCGCTGGTCTACATGTTCCTGCCGATCTTCGTGGTCGTCGTCTTCTCGTTCAACCAGCCCAACGGCAAGTTCAACTACCAGTGGGTGCAGTTCTCGACGAACGCGTGGACCGACTTCTGCGGCGTCTCTGGCATGTGCGACTCGCTCCAGCTGAGCCTGGTCATCGGTCTGCTGGCCACGCTCGGAGCCGTCGCCCTCGGCACGCTGGCGGCGTTCGCGATGGGTCGGTACCGCTTCCGCGGCCGGGCCACCACCAACCTGCTCATCTTCATGCCCATGGCCACCCCGGAGGTGGTCATGGGCGCCTCCCTGCTCACGCTCTTCGTGAACGTGCGCATCCCGCTGGGCTTCGTCACGATCCTCATCGCCCACGTCATGTTCTGCCTGAGCTTCGTCATCGTCACGGTCAAGGCCAGGCTCGCGTCGCTCGACCCGCGGCTCGAGCAGGCGGCCATGGACCTCTACGCCGACGAGCGCACCACGTTCTGGAAGATCACCTTCCCGCTCGTTCTGCCCGGCATCGTCGCGGCCGCGCTGCTGGCGTTCTCGCTGTCGTTCGACGACTTCATCATCACGAACTTCAACTCCGGCACGACCGTCACCTTCCCGATGTTCGTGTGGGGCGCCGCCCAGCGCGGCACGCCGCCCCAGGTCAACGTGGTCGGGTCGCTGATGTTCTTCGTCGCCCTGGCGATCGTGATCGTCGGCCAGGTCTACAACACCCGCAGGAACCGCAAGGCCTAGCCCGTCGTCAGATGCTCTAGAGTCGCGGGCCGCACCCCTCGCGGGGGCGGCCCGCGCCGTTACCCAGGGGGTCACCATGCAGCCGAACGTCTCGCGGCTCCTGCCCGGCGGTCGTTACGCCCTCACCCGCCGGCGGCTCCTGCAGGCCGGCGGGGCGGGTGCGGCCGCGGTGGCCGCGTCCTCGGCCCTCGCCGGGTGCGGCAGCGCCCCCGCGGCCTCCGGCGCCACCGGCTCGCCGAGCGCGGCGAGCGCCACGGACAGGTCCGACACCGACAGGTCCGTGGTGTTCAGCAACTGGCAGCTGTACATCGATGTCGACGACAAGAACAAGACCAAGCACCCGACGCTCGAGGAGTTCACCAAGAGGACCGGCATCTCCGTCACGTACACCGAGGACATCGACGACGCCGAGGCCTTCTACGCCAAGGTGGCGCCGATCATCCGCAACGGCCAGGACACTGGTCGCGACCTCATGGTGCCCACCGAAGAGGTCGCCGCCCGGATGATCCGCCAGGGCATGGTCCAGGCGTGGGACCGGGCCAACACACCCCTGGTCACCGCCAACCTGATCGAGTCCCTGCGCGACCCGTCATGGGACCCCGGCCGCCAGTTCACGACGCCGTGGCAGTCGGGCGTCACGGGAATCGCCTACAACGCCGAGAAGGTCAAAGAGGTGCGTTCGCTCGCCGAGCTGCTCACCCGTCCCGACCTCAAGGGCCGGGTCGATCTGCTCACCGAGTGGCGCGACACCATCGGGCTCGTGCTGCTCGACCAGGGCAAGGCGTCCGAGCAGTTCACCGACGACGACTACGCCGCGGCCATCGCGTCGGTGCAGTCGTCGGTCGACTCCAAGCACGTGCGCCGCTTCACCGGCAACGACTACACCAGCGACCTCGCGAACGGTTCGGTGTACGCGTGCCTGGCGTGGTCGGGCGACGTCGTGCAGCTGCAGGCCGACAACCCGAACATCAAGTTCGTCAAACCCGAGACCGGTGTGATGATCTGGGCGGACGCGATCGTCATCCCTGCGCTGGCGCAGCACAAGAAGAACGCCGAGAAGCTGGTCGACTTCTACTACGACCCGAAGGTCGCCGCCCAGCTCACGGCGTGGGTGCAGTACATCTGCCCCGTCAAGGGCGCCCAGAAGGAGATGGAGAAGATCGACCCGACGCTGGTCGACAACAAGCTCATCTTCCCCGACGAGGCGTTCCTGGCCGACACGCACACGTTCATGTCCCTCACGGCCGAGCAGGAGAAGTCGTACGCCGGGCAGTTCCAGAGCGTCATGGGCGCCTGAGCGTCGGCTAGCATGGTCGCGTCGCGGCGTCGACGACCCGGGTAGGCCCGGGCGGCCGCGACGGCCGTATCGTCCGGAGGACCCGGGGCGGCCCACACCTGGCTAAGAGTGAGATCCGTGCCCTTCGCACGCGACCCTCGTCCCGACCACCTGGCCTCGCTGGCCGACGTCTCCCGCACGCCGTTCTGGCTCGACGAGCCCGGCCGGCCCCATCCCGCCCCTGCCCTCGTCGGCGCGCACTCCTGCGACCTGCTCGTGGTCGGCGCCGGTTTCACCGGCCTATGGACCGCCGTGCTGGCGAAGGAGGCCGACCCCGCGCGCGACGTCGTCGTGCTCGAGGCGCACGAGGCGGCTTCGGCTGCCACCGGCCGCAACGGCGGCTTCACGGCGTCGTCGCTCACCCACGGCTTCCACAACGGCCACTCGCGGTGGCCGGACGAGCTGGCCGCGATCACGGCCATGGGCCGGGCAAACCTCGACGCGATCGAGGACGCCGTCGGTCGCTACGGGATCGACTGCTCCTTCGAGCGCACCGGCGAGCTCGACGTGGCCACCGAGCCCTACCAGGCCGTGGCGCTGGCCGGCGAGCCCGAGGCTGCGGCCTCCTACGGCGAGCTGTTCGAGTACCTCGACCGTGACCAGGTGCGCGCGCTGGTCGACTCGCCGACGTACCTCGGCGCGCTGTACGACCCCACCGGCGTGGCCATGGTGAACCCGGCTCGCCTCGCGTGGGGCCTGCGCCGGGCCGCGGTCGAGCTCGGCGTGCAGGTCTTCGAGCGCTCGGAGGTCACGGCCCTCGAGGATGCCGGCGCCGGCCTGCGTGCACTCACCCCGTTCGGCAGCGTCGTCGCTCGCCGGGTAGCCCTGGCGACGAACGCGTTTCCTCCCCTGCTGCGCCGGCTGCGCCATTTCGTCGTGCCCGTGTACGACTACGTGATCGTGTCCGAGCCCCTGTCGGCCCAGCAGCGCGCCGCGATCGGATGGCAGGGCCGCCAGGGCATCGGCGACACGGGCAACCAGTTCCACTACTACCGCCTCACCGATGACGGCCGGATCCTGTGGGGCGGCTACGACGCGATCTACTACCGCGGCAACGGTTTCGGCCCGCAGCACGAGTACGACGCCCAGAGTGCCGCCCGGCTGGCCACGCACTTCTTCGCGACGTTCCCACAGCTGGAGGGGCTGCGTTTCACCCACGCGTGGGGCGGCGCCATCGACACGTGCTCGAGGTTCAGCGCCTTCTGGGGCCAGGCCTACGGCGGCCGGGCCGCGTACGTGACCGGCTACACGGGTCTCGGCGTGGGCGCGTCCCGGTTCGGCGCAGCCACGATGCTGGACCTGCTCGACGCCCGAGACACCGAACGCACCCGGTTGGAGATGGTGCGTACCACGCCGCTGCCCTTCCCACCCGAGCCCGTGCGCGGCTGGGGCATCGACCTGACCCGTTGGGCCCTGGACCGGGCCGACCGCAACGAGGGTCGCCGCAACCTGTGGCTGCGCACCCTCGACCGATTCGGCCTCGGTTTCGACTCCTGACCCCTTGCACGGACGTGGCAGGGTGTCAGGCGCTGGGAGGCCACGGCGTCAGACTGTCGGTGGACCCGGCCCCGGCATTCAGCGACCATCGAGTATCCCGACGCTCCCGACCCGAGTAGGACGCATGACCACGACGATCACGCACTTCATCGACGGCAAGCCCTACAGCGGCGTGGCCGAGCGCGCCGGCGACGTGTACGACCCGGCGACCGGGCAGATCACGGGGCGGGTCGACTTCGCGACCGTCGAGGTGATGGACGAGGCCGTCGCGGCGGCCAGGGCCGCGTTCGATGTGTGGGGCCGTACGTCGCTGACGAAGCGCTCGCAGGTGCTGTTCGCGTTCCGCGAGCTGCTCAACGAGCGCAAGGACGAGCTCGCGGCGATCATCACGGCCGAGCACGGCAAGGTGCTCTCCGACGCCCTGGGAGAGGTGACCCGTGGCCTGGAGGTCGTGGAGTTCGCGTGCGGCATCCCGCACCTGCTCAAGGGCGGCTACTCCGAGGGCGTGTCCACCGGCGTCGACGTGTACTCGATCCGCCAGCCGCTGGGCGTGGTGGGCATCATCTCGCCGTTCAACTTCCCGGCCATGGTGCCCATGTGGTTCTTCCCGGTGGCCATCGCGGCGGGCAACACCGTGATCCTCAAGCCCAGCGAGAAGGACCCGTCCTCCGCGAACTTCGTCGCGGGCCTGTGGGCCGAGGCGGGCCTGCCCGCGGGCGTGTTCAACGTGGTCCACGGCGACAAGGTCGCGGTGGACCGGCTGCTGACGCACCCTGACGTCAAGAGCGTGTCGTTCGTGGGGTCGACCGCCATCGCGAAGTACGTGTACGAGACGGGCACGGCGCACGGCAAGAGGGTGCAGGCCCTCGGCGGGGCGAAGAACCACATGGTGGTGCTGCCCGACGCCGATCTCGACCTGGCCGCCGATGCCGCGGTGAACGCCGGGTTCGGCTCGGCGGGCGAGCGCTGCATGGCGATCTCGGCCCTTGTCGCGGTCGGCGACGTCGCAGACCCGCTGGTGGCCAAGATCACCGAGCGGATGGCCGGGCTTCGCACCGGCGACGGGCGTCGCGGCGCCGACATGGGTCCGCTGGTCACCGAGGTCCATCGCGACAAGGTGCGCTCGTACGTCGACGCCGGCGAGACAGCGGGCGCCACGGTCGTCGTCGACGGCCGCGACCCCGAGGTCGACGGCGAGGCCGGCGGCTTCTGGCTCGGCCCCACCCTGCTGGATCACGTCACCACCGACATGTCCGTGTACGCCGACGAGATCTTCGGACCGGTCCTGTCGGTGCTGCGGGTCGACTCGTACGACCAGGCCCTCCGGATGGTCAACGACCATCCCTACGGCAACGGCACCGCGATCTTCACCAACGACGGCGGTGCCGCGCGCCGCTACCAGAACGAGGTCGAGGTGGGGATGGTCGGCATCAACGTGCCCATCCCGGTGCCGATGGCCTACTACTCGTTCGGGGGTTGGAAGTCCTCCCTGTTCGGGGACTCGCACGCACACGGCACCGAGGGCGTGCACTTCTTCACCCGCGGCAAGGTCGTGACCTCCCGCTGGCTGGACCCCAGTCACGGCGGCATCAACCTCGGCTTCCCGACGCACGGCTGACGCCACGGGACGCCGGCCCGAGGACCGCTGGACGTCGGGCGGCCGCCCGCCCCGCCGCCCGCATTCGGGCCACGTACGCTGGAGGCGTCCCACGCCTGGGACGCCGGGAGGTGTTGTCGTGGACGGGGGAGCCCTCTCCCGGTGGCGGTTCGTCGCGGCTGCCGCGGCGGCCTCGGGGGTGCTCGCGCTGGCGCCGGCGGCTCCCGCCGCCCGTGCGGGCACGGCGCAGCCCGACTGGTCGGCGCTCTCGACGTGCTCGGGCTTCTTCCGCACCTCGGTCACGTTGACCCCGACGGGGTACCGCGTGGTCGACGTCGACTACGGATACCGCTGGGACGAGCGAGTCCTCACCCGCGACGCCTGGCGAAACCCGCCGCCCGCCGACGAGGTCCGTCAGCTGCATGTGTATGGCCTGGCGTGGCTTCCCTCGCTGCTCGCGAGCATCCGGAACGCCCACGAGCCCGAGCGGGTCGACGGGGTGGTCGCCGCCGTCGCGGCGGCCGCGGTCTGGCGGCCCGACAACGGACGACCCACAGACCCGGTGTGGAACGAGGGCGCCACGCTGCGGCGGCTCCAGGCCGTCACCTGCCTGTTCCGCCTCACCCACGATGAGCGCCTCGTGCCCGCGCTCGACGCGCTTGCGGGCGCGGCCTCCGACCCGAAGCGCTACGTCGGACCGCCGCTGCGCCCGCCCCACAACCACGGGCTCATGACCGATCTGGCCCTCCTGGACATTGGCCGCCTGCTGCACCGGGCGGACTGGATTGCGCTCGCGCTCACCAGGATGCGGCTGTCCATCGCCGAGGCTTTCACGGCCTCCGGACTCTCCGTCGAGGGGTCGTCGGCCTACCACGTCGGGAACCTGGCGAAGTGGGCCGACGCCGCCCGGATCCTGATCGCGGGCACGGATCCGGCCGAGCGGGCGCTGGCCCGAGTCATCGACGTCGTGGTCGCCCGCGGCCGCCGGGCCACGGCCTTCCTCGGGCAGCCCGACGGCATACCGGTGCCGTTCGGCGACGGCCAGGCGGCGCGCCAGCCGGTCGTGCCGCAGCGAGCCACCGTGTTGGCCGACCGCAGGGCCGGCGTGGTCGCCGGCCGCTGGTCGTGGGCCGCGCCCGACGACTACTACGCCGTGCGGTTCGGTCCGGCCCGGGCAGCGCACGGGCACGAGGACCGCATGTCCGTGGTCTGGTGGACGACGGGACGGCCGGTGCTTGTCGACCCCGGGACGGCCACATACGTGGCGGGGGCCAGGCACGACTGGACCGAGGGGCAGGCGGCCCACTCGGTGCCCCTGGTACGGGGGCAGGCCTTCCGGCGACTCGCACCGATCGTCCTCGCCACGACGGCGTTCCGCGGGGCCCGCCACGCCGTCGCCCTGCGGGGGATGCCCTACGGGCGGCTCCAGACGCGCACCCTCACCGTCGACGCGGAGACCAACTCGCTCTCGGTGCGGGATGCGGTGCGCGGCGGGTCGCTCTCCCAGGTGCTGCAGCTCGATCCGCGGTGGCGTCCGGTGCGGGTGGATTCCGGCGGCCGTCGGGCGGTGTTCGTCGACGCCACGGGGGCTAGCCTCGTCGTCGCCACGAGCGGCCGGATCGCCTCGCTCGTGCGCGGCGCCTCGGGCCTGGCCGGGGGGTGGACCTGGAACTACCCGCCCGAGCGGCGGACGCCGGCCGCGCGCCTCGTCGTGGCCGGGGGCGCCTCGCTGCTCACGGTGCTGCGGGTGCGCGGCGCTGCCTTGCGCCCGTGGCTGCCCGGCCAAGGCTGAGACCGAGCAGGACGAACCGCAAGCCCAGCGGCGGCGGCCGCCCTAGGGTGAACCCATGGCCAAGGGCGACAAGCACGGCAAGCAGGGCAAGCAGGCCAAGGCGCCGAAGACGACGGTGGCCGACCGGTTCCCGAAGAAGCTCTACGAGCGCGAGCTCTTCCGGCTGCAGGCCGAGCTCGTCACGATGCAGGAGTGGGTGCGGACCGAGGGCGCGCCTGGTCGTCGTGATCTTCGAGGGTCGCGACGCGGCCGGCAAGGGCAGCACGATCAAGCGGGTCACCGAGTACCTCAACCCCCGCGTCGCCCGGATCGCCGCGCTGCCGGCACCGAGCGACCGCGAGCGCAGCCAGTGGTACTTCCAGCGCTACGTCGACCAGCTGCCGGCCGCCGGCGAGATCGTGCTGTTCGACCGCTCCTGGTACAACCGGGCCGGCGTCGAGCGGGTGATGGGCTTCTGCACGCAACGACGAGTACCACCGGTTCCTGCACCAGTGCCCGATCTTCGAGCGGCTGCTCGTCGAGGACGGCATCCTGCTGCGCAAGTACTGGTTCTCGGTGAGCGACGCCGAGCAGGAGGCGCCGGTTCCGCGTCCCGGCTCGAGGACCCGATGCGCCGCTGGAAGCTCTCGCCGATGGACCTGGAGTCGATCACCCGCTGGGAGGACTACTCGCGGGCCAAGGACCAGATGATGGTGCACACCGACATCCCCGAGGCGCCGTGGTGGGTCGTCGAGAGCGACGACAAGCGCCGGGCGCGGCTCAACATGATCGCCCACCTGCTCTCGACCGTCGACTACCAGACCGGTGCAGCGGGTGCCGCTCGACGCTGCCGCCCCGCCCGCCGTCCGAGGGCTACGTGCGCCCGCCGCGCGACACCCAGACGTACGTGCCCGACCACGCATCCGCCCTCGTCGACACTGCCAAGGAGTGAGCACGACGCGCTAGCGTCCTGGCATGCGGATCTCCGTCGTGCTCGACTGCCGTGACCCCGACGCCCTTGTGCCCTTCTGGTGCGCGGCGCTCGGCTACGTGCTGGCGGACGCTCCGAGTGAGGCCTACCGCGTGCTCATCCCGGCTCCGCACGAGCCGCGGGGCCCCGTCTTCATCCTGCAGCGGGTGCCCGAGCCCCGGGCTGGCAAGAACCGCATGCACGTCGACGTCCACGCGGCGGACGCCGACGGGCACCTCGCGGCGCTCGAGGCACTCGGCGGCACCAGGCTCGGGCCTCGGGTCGAGGAGTTCGGCATCTGGTGGCAGCCGATGGCCGACCCTGCGGGCAACGAGCTCTGCGTCGTGGCGCACGCCGAGGGCCCGGACGACGTGCCGCCCGAGGGCCAACCTCAGTAGGGTCGCGCCATGGCGCGCTACGGAACCCAGTTCGGCCCCGACATCACGTTCCTGGGAGTCGAGCGCTGCGACCTCGACGAGCCCGAGACCTACGCCGACGCCGACGTCGTGATCCTCGGTGCCCCCTTCGACGGCGGCACCTCGTACCGCTCCGGGGCCCGCTTCGGGCCGAAGGCGCTGCGCGAGACGTGCTACCTCGGGCACGACGGCTCGCGCCCCAGCCTGGCGATGCGCGTCGACGGCCTGCAGGACCTCAAGGTCCTCGACGCGGGCGACGTCGAGATGTACTCCGGCGACGCCGCGCGATCGTGCGCCGACCTCGAGGCGGCGGTGACGAAGGTCGCCGCGAGCGGCGCGGTCCCGCTCGTGCTAGGCGGCGACCACACGATCACGTGGCCCGACGTCACGGGCGTGGCCCGCGGGGGCGACCGGTGGGGCCGGGTGTCCGTCATCCACTTCGACGCGCACGCCGACACCGGGAACATCGAGTTCGGCTCGCTCATCGGTCACGGCCAGCCGATGCGGCGCCTGATCGAGAGCGGCGCCGCTCGCGGCGACCGGTTCCTTCAGGTGGGCCTGCGCGGCTACTGGCCACCGCCGGAGATCCTCGACTGGATGGCCGAGCAGCAGATGCGCTCGTTCGAGATGACGGAGATCGTCGCGCGGGGTCTCGACGAGTGCCTCACCGAGGCGTTCGAGATCGCGCTCGACGAGTGCGACGGCATCTTCCTGTCGGTCGACATCGACGTGTGCGACCCGGGCCACGCGCCCGGTACCGGCACCCCCGAGCCGGGCGGCCTGTCGGCCCGCCAGCTGCTCGACGCCGTGCGGCGCATCGCGTACGAGCTCCCGGTCCTCGGCATGGACGTCGTGGAGGTGTCGCCCCCGTACGACCACGCCGACATCACCGCGCTGCTCGGCAACCGGGTCGTGCTCGAGGCACTGTCGGCCATGGCTCGCAAGCGCAAGGACGGTCGCGACGGCACGGCGTGGGACCCTCGTCAGCCACTGCTGGCCGACCGCATCCCGGCGGACTAGCTCACTCGTCGGGCACCAGCACGTGCGGGCGCGCCGCGCGGGCGGGCCACCCGCCGCACTCATCGTGGGGCGGGTGGCTCCTCGGTGCTGTCGGTGCTGTCGCTGCGAGCCTCTTCGCGAGCCTCCTCGGCGGCCTCGCGCAGCTCCTGCACCGACAACGGCGGGACGACGGTGTGCTCCAGCGACGGGGCGTCGGGCAGCACCGGCGCGTGGGTGGCGTCCGAAGGGGCCTCGTCCGGCGCGTCCTGCAGCACGCGGACGACGGTGTCGCGGTTGAGCACCTCGCCGGTGAAGAACGCGGGGAACGGGACTTGGTGATGAACATGAGCACCAGGCCCACGAGCAGCGACCCGACGCTGAGCAGGAAGATGCCTCCGACCTCCCACCCGAAGATCGAGATCACGGTCTCGGAGTTCTCGGGGTTGGCGTCGTCGATCAGCGTGCGGATGAACGCCCCCAGCAAGATGAGCCCGCCGATGAGCGGCAGCACCACCCTGACCATCAGGTCCTTGAGGCTGTCACCGCGGTCGCTGATGAAGTACCAGGCTGAGGCGAAGCCCGTGAGGCCGTAGTAGAACGCGATCAGCAGGCCCACGGCCGAGGCCGAGTCGATGAGGATGTTGTCGCTGATGGCGGCCAGGACGACGAAGAAGACGATGGACACGACGCCCATGGCGATCGTCGAGGTGGTGGGCGTCTTGTACCGCGGGTGGATCTTCGCGAAGGTGGCCGGCATCGCCTGGTAGGCAGCCATGGAGAGCGTGGTGCGGGCCGTCGGAAGGATCGTGGTCTGCGTCGAAGCCGCCGCCGAGGTGAGCACCGCGAAGATGAGGAACTTGTCCCAACCGCCGCCGAGAACCTCGGACCCCAGAACGCCGAGGACGTCGTCCGAGCCGGCGAGGTTGTCGATGCCGCCGTAGGCGATGGCTGCCACGGCGACGACGGCGTACGTGAGCAGGAGGATGACCGTGCTGATGACCGCTGCGCGCCCGGGGGTCTTGGCGGGGTCCTTCGTCTCCTCGTTCACCGAGACGGCGCTGTCCCAGCCCCAGTAGATGAAGACGGCGAGCAGGATCGCGGCGCTGAGCGCGGAGAAGTCGAACGCCCCGCTGGAGTCCGTGATGTTCAAGGGGTTGAACCAGCTCAGAGACGGGGTCACGGCGGTATCACCGGCCGTTCCGGCGTACACCTTGAACAGTGCCGCGGCGCTGAAGATGACGAGCACCACGACCTCGATCGTCAGCAGGACGTACTGCAGGATCGCCGAGGCCTCGATGCCGCGGTAGCACACCCAGGAGAGCACGGCGATCCAGACGCAGCCGACGGCCACGGTGGCCCACTTGTTGGTGGCGAGGTCGTCCTGGCCGATCAGCAGGAAGCCGTACACGCCCGCGATCTGCGCGAGGCTCGCCATCACGATCACGTCGGCGGCGATGATGCCCCAGCCGCCCATCCACCCCGTGCTGGGACCGAACGACTTGGTGGCCCAGGTGAAGGTGGTGCCGCAGTCGGGCGCGACCCGATTCAGCTCGCGGTAGGCGTACGCGATGAAGAGCATCGGTACGAAGGCGAGCACCATGACGATCGGGGCCTGGAAGCCGACGAGCGCGACGACACCGCCCAGCGTGGCCGCGATCGAGTAGGCGGGGGCGGTAGAAGAAACCCCGATCACGACGCTGGACAGCAGCCCGAGGGTTCCGGTGCGCAGTCCCTTGCCCTCGTTCGGCGCGTGCGGGGTGGTGGTCGTCGACACGAATTCCTCCTGGCGCTCGGCCGACGACGGCCGCGTCGACGCGGCGAGGCTACTCCCGTGGTCGGTGCGGCGGTGCCATCTCGACGACGCCGTATCCGGTGCCCCGCCGGTGCGGAGGCGCCGGCTCCGCGCGCTCCACCGGGCACCGCGCGTCCGGGCACGCCAGCTCGTCGCAGAGCCGGCACATGAACTCGCCCGTGAGCAGGTCGTCGGTGAGCGCCTCGAGCATCGCGGAGATCACGTCCGTGAAGACGCCGACCGCCTCGTCGTCGACCGCCGACAGGGCGCGGGAGAGCACCTGTCGGCGGGCGGCGAGCGCCGCGAGGGCCGCGCGCTCGCCGGCGGCGGTGAGGGCCAGCAGGCGGGTTCGGCCGTCGCGACCGGCCACGCGCTCCACCAGGCCGGAGCGCTCGAGCCGCTCGCTGAGCTGGACGGCGCCGGGGTGCGAGATGTGCAGCCGGTCGGCGAGGAACGCGATGGGGCGGTCCGGGTACCACAGCAGGGTCACCAGGGCCGCGGGAGCGCGCGACCCGGCCCCCGCCGCCGCGGACTCTCCCAGCGTCGTGCGGTCGACGATAGCCGTGGCCAGGGTGCCCAGGATGTTCGCGGCGAACGCGCGGTCTGCGTCAGCACCGGGCGCGGGCCGGGGTGCGTCCGGGGGCAGGGCCACGCCGCTCGGGTCGTACGCGCGGATCACGTGGCGACGCCCAGCACGTCGGCGAGCAGCCCGACGAGGGCCGCGCCGTGGCGGCCGTCGGGGTCCTTGGACGGGTTGTAGCAGGCCACGGACGCCCCGACCAGCGAACCCGAACGCGCCAGCGGCAGGAGCAGCTCGCGCAACTGGTCCAGGGACAGACCGCCGGGCATGAGGTAGTCGGTGGCCGGGAAGGCGGCCTCGTCGAGGACGTCGACGTCGAGCGAGAGCCAGATCCCGCGGCAGGGGGACAGAGCTTCGCACGCGTCCCGCCCCACGCCGGCGGGATCGGCGGCGATCGCGGCCACGTCCGCGTTGACGATGCCGAGGCGCTCGGCGAGCGCGCCGACGTCCGCCCGCTCCTGCTGGTCGCGCGCCCCGAGGACCCGCAACCGTGCAGGCTCGAGCGCCGGTGGGGCCGACGCGGCGAGCAGACCGGGCTCGCCGTGCCCGAGAAGCAGCGCCACGGGCATGTCCGCCACCTCCCCGGTGGGCGAGGTGCGGTGGTCGTAGAGGTCGAGGTGGCCGTCGGCGTAGGCCAGGCCGAGGGGGCCGACCACGTCCGACGCGCCGCGGAAGCCTCCTACCAGCAGCGTGCAGCACCCCCCCACGAGCAGCGGCCGCTCGCCGTCGCGCAGGAGGCCGGCGACGGCGCTGCGCACGGCGGACACGACGGGGGCTACCGAGGTCCCCCCGACCAGGCCGGTGGCACGGTCGCGGTGCGGTCCGGTGATGCGCACGTCGAGGTCGCCCGCGTCGCGGGCGCCGAGGCCGGCGACCAGACCGAGAGCCCGCAGCGCCGCGGGGGAGCGCTCCGTGCCGACGGGAGGCCCGGCAGCCGGTGCGCCGACGGAGTCGATGGGGATGCCCAGGACGGTCCAGGAGGTCATCCAAGGAGTATAAGCATCTTATGGACTAGCCTGCGAGCAGCACGGTGGGCGCACCCCGCGCCTGCCACGCACCCAGGAGATGGACCTCATGCGCATCCTCATCGTCGGCGCCGGCGGCGTCGGCTCGTCCGCCGCGCTCATCGCCGCGCGCCGCGACTTCTACGAACAGATCGTCGTGGCCGACTACGACGCCGCCCGCGCTCAGGAGCTCGTCGACCGCATCGGCGACCCGCGCTTCGTGGCAGCCGGGGTGGACGCGTCCGACGCCGACGCGGTGGCCGCCCTCGCGCGTGCGCACGCGAGCACGCACGTGCTCAACGTGGTCGACCCTCGTTTCGTCATGCCGATCTTCGAGGGGGCCCGCGCCGCCGGCGCCGACTACCTCGATACCGCGATGAGCCTGTCGGCTCGGCACCCGGAGCAACCGTTCGCCCTGCCCGGAGTCAAGCTCGGCGACGAGCAGTTCGCGCAGTCTGGCGAGTGGGAGGCCGAGGGCCGGCTCGCCCTTGTCGGCATGGGCGTCGAGCCGGGCCTGGCCGACGTCTTCGCCCGCTACGCATCAGACCACCTGTTCGGCGAGATCGACGAGCTCGGGGTGCGGGACGCGTCGAACCTGGTCGTGCACGGCTACGACTTCGCGCCGTCGTTCTCGATCTGGACGACGATCGAGGAGTGCCTCAACCCCCCGGTCATCTGGGAGAAGGGCAAGGACTGGTTCACCACCGAGCCCTTCAGCGGCGCCGAGGTGTTCGAGTTCCCAGAGGGCATCGGCCCGGTGGAGTGCGTGAACGTGGAGCACGAGGAAGTACTGCTCATGCCGCGCTGGGTCGACGCGCGGAGGGTCACCTTCAAGTTCGGTCTCGGCGACGAGTTCATCGACGTGCTCAAGACCCTGAACAAGCTCGGCCTGGACCGCACCGAGCCGGTCACCGTGCGCGGGCAGCAGGTGAGCCCCCGCGATCTCGTCGCGGCGTGCCTGCCCGACCCGCTCACGCTCGGGGACAAGATGGAGGGCAAGACCTGCGCGGGTCTGTGGGTCACCGGCACCGGCAAGGACGGCCAGCCGCGCGAGGTCTACCTGTACCACGTGGCCGACAACGCCTGGACGATGCACGAGTACGGCGCCCAGGCGGTCGTGTGGCAGACGGCGATGAACCCGGTCGTCGCACTCGAGCTGCTCGCCACCGGTGCGTGGACGGGCACCGGCATCCTCGGGCCTGAGGCCTTCCCGAGCGAGCCCTTCCTCGACCTGCTCAAGGACGGCTACGGGCAGGAGTGGGTCGTGCAGGAGCGCGACCCGCAGACGCACGCGGTGCTGGCGGGCTGATCCGCTCGCGCCATGCAGAGGGCCCGCCGGGAGTACATCCCGGCGGGCCCTCTGGCACGTGCCGCCTCAGTGGCCGGTAAGGGCCAGGAACTGCTCCTCGAGCACGTCGAGCGCCTCGTCGAGCAGGTCGGCGGGGATGGTGAGCGGCGGCAGGAAGCGCAGCACGTTGCCGTACGTGCCCGCGGTGAGGACGACGACCCCCTGCGCGTGGCACGCCTTGGCGACCTTTCCCGTGAGGTCGGCGTCGGGCTCGTGCGTGCCGGGCTTGACGAGCTCCACGGCGATCATCGCGCCGCGTCCTCGGACGTCGCCGATGACGCCGGTCTTGTCCGCGATCTGCTGCAGCCGCGGGCGCATCCGGGCCTCGATGTCGCGGGCCTTCGCGGTGAGGTCGTCCTCCCGCATGGTCTGGATCGACCCGAGGGCGGCGGCGCACGCGACAGGGTTGCCGCCGTAGGTGCCGCCGAGGCCGCCGACGTGCACGGCGTCCATCATCTCGGCGCGACCGGTGACGGCCGCGAGCGGGAGGCCGCCCGCGATGCCCTTGGCCGTGGTGATCAGGTCCGGGCACGATGCCCTCGTGGTCGCAGGCGAACCACGAGCCGGTGCGGGCGAAGCCGGTCTGGATCTCGTCGGCGACGAAGACGATGCCGTTCGCCCGGGAGTACTCGACGCAGCGCGGGCAGGAAGCCGTCGGCGGGGACGATGAAGCCACCCTCCCCTGCGATCGGCTCGATGACGATGGCAGCGACGTTGTCGGCGCCGATCTCCTTGTCGATCCGGCTGATCGCGCGGGCCGCAGCCTCGGGGCCGGCCAGGTCGTCGTGGAAGGGGTACGACAGCGGCACCCGGTAGACCTCGGGCGCGAACGGCCCGAACGACTGCTTGTACGGCATGTTCTTCGCGGTCATGCCCATCGTGAGGTTCGTGCGGCCGTGGTAGCCGTGCTCGAACACGACGACGGCCGTGCGCCTGGTGTAGGCGCGGGCGATCTTCACCGCGTTCTCCACCGCCTCGGCGCCGGAGTTGAACAGCGCCGAGCGCTTGACGTGGTCGCCGGGGGTCAGCTCGTTGAGCTGCTCGCACACGGCGACGTAGCCCTCGTACGGGGTGACCATGAAGCACGTGTGGGTGAACTCGGCCACCTGCTTCTGCACGTTGGCGACCACGTGGGGAGCCGAGTTACCCACAGTGGTGACGGCGATGCCGGAGCCCAGGTCGATCATCGAGTTGCCGTCGACGTCGACGAGGACGCCTCCGCCTGCCGCGGTGATGAACACCGGCAGGGTGCCCCCGACGCCCGAGGAGACGGCCGCGGTGCGCCGCGCCTGCAGCTCCACAGACTTCGGGCCGGGAATGGCCGTGGCGAGAATGCGCTTCTGCGGCAGCCCGGGGCCGCCCGCGGTGGTGTCGGTCATGGACGCAGCGTAGGGGGCGGCGCACCCCGCAGACTGCTCCCGCCGGGCCCCTGGGAGCCGTACCCTTGTCCGCGCCGGACACTCCTGCGCCGGCCCGTCCCGGGAGGATCCGTGCCCCCTCGCGTGCGAGATGTCCTGGCGCTGCCCGACCTCGGTCTCGAACCACTCACCGAGGGCGCCGGCTGGGACCACCCGGTGCGCTGGGTGGCCGTCAGCGAGCTCGTCGACCCCACCCCTTTCCTCGAGGGCGGTGAGGTCGTGCTCACGACGGGGATGCCGCTGCGCGATGGAGGGGCGGCCACGTACGTCGACCGCCTGGTGGCGGCGGGGGTGGCCGGGCTCGGCCTCGGGCTCGGCCTCGGGTGGGACGCAGCGCCGAAGGCGCTCGTCGCCGCGGCGGGCAAGAAGGGCCTGCCGCTGTTCTCGGTGCCGTCGCGCACACCCTTCATCGCCGTCACGAAGGCGGTGTCGCGGGCGCTGGCCGCCGAGGAATACGACGAGGCGGCCCGGGGCTTCGCGGCCCAGCGCGACCTCATCCGCGCCTCGCTCGGCTCCGACGACGCGGGGGAGGCGGCCGTCGTGTCGCGGGTGGCCAAGCACGTCGCTGGCTTCGCGCTCCTGCTCGACGCCGACGGGACCGTGCGGCACGCGGCGCCGCCAGGTGCTGGCACCAAGGCGGCTGCCCTCGCCCCCGAAGTGGCCAGGCTCCGACCACGGGGGCTGCTGGCCGCGGCCGTCGTGAGCGAGCGCGACCACCACGTGGTCATCCAGCCCCTCGGCGTGCGTGGGCGGGCCCGGGCCTTCCTGGCCGTGGGGTCCTCGTCGCCGCTGTCGCCCACGGACCAGGCCGTCGTCAACCTTGCCGTGTCGTTGCTCTCGCTGTCGGTGGCCCGATCCGAGGGTCGCTCGTCGGCCGAGCGGGCGGTGCGGGCGGTCGCGCTGCGCCTGATCCTGGACGGCTCGGCCTCCCGGCTCCCGCTCGCGGGGCTGGGCTGGGCCGGATTGCACGGGCGGGTGCGCGCGGTGGTGGCCCGTACCGCGCCCGACGCCGCGGCCGCTGCCGAGGACTGGATCGCCGAGCAGGTGCCGGGGGCGGCCGCGGCCGCGGGCGTCCTGCCGGACGACCAGAGCCTGCTCGTGGCGCTCGTGCCGGCCGGGGTCGCGCTGGCGTCCCCGGCGCCTGGCGACGCCGTCACCTCCGTGGGCGTGGGGGAGGCTGCCGACGGTGGCGATCCCGAGGGGCCGGCACGTTCGCTGGCGTCGGCCCGGCGCGCCCTGTCCGCCGCGGGGGCGAGGCAGGTGGTCCGGCACGACGAGCTCGGCTCGGCGGGCCTCGAGTCGCTGCTCGACCCCGCGGCCGCGGACGCGTGGGCCGAGTCGCTGCTGCGCCCGCTCGCCGAGCCGACCGAGCGTGCCGACCTCGCCGGCACGCTGGCGGCCTGGCTGGCCCACCATGGGCAGGTCGACGCGGCGGCGGCCGAGCTCGGCGTGCACCGCCACACGGTCCGGCACCGGCTGCGGCGCGCGCAGTCTCTGCTGCGCCGGCCCCTCGACGACCCCGGCGTGCGGGCCGAGCTCTGGCTCGCGCTGTCGCGACGCAGGTAGCGCCCGCCGCCACGTCGTCCAGATAGGACACCTGGGACCCACCGGCAGTCCGGACTGGACGGGGGGTGAGCGGGGACGTCCCCGTACCGTCGACCTATGACCGACGTCACCCCCTTCTGGATCGCGGGCCGTCCCGCCACCTCCGACACCGTGGTCGAGGTGCACCACCCGTTCGACGGCGCAGTCGTGGGCGCCCACGCGCTGCCCACGGACGACCAGGTCGAGGAGGCCGTCGCCGCCGCGTGGGCGGTACGGCACCAGGCCTCGGCGCTTCCGGCCGCCGTGCGCGCCGAGGCGCTCGCGCACGTGTCGCGCCGCCTCACCGAGCGCACCGAGGAGATCGCGCGGCTCATCACCGGCGAGAACGGCAAACCACTGATGTGGGCCCGCGCCGAGGTGGCCCGCGCCGCGTCGACGTTCCGCTGGGCATCGGAGGAGGCGCGCCGCTTCAGCGGCGAGCTGCAGCGGCTCGACACCGACCCTGCGACACCGGGCCGGATGGCGATCATCCGTCGATTCCCCGACGGACCGGTGCTGGGCATTGCTCCCTTCAACTTCCCGCTCAACCTCGTGGCGCACAAGGTCGCCCCGGCCATCGCGGTGGGGGCGCCGATCATCCTCAAGCCCGCGCCGGCCACGCCGCTGAGCGCGCTGCTGCTCGGCGAGCTGCTCGCCGAGACCGACCTGCCCGCCGGCATGTGGTCGGTGCTGCCGGTCGCGAACGACGTGGCGACGCGGCTCGTCGCGGACGAGCGGCTGCCGATCGTCTCGTTCACCGGATCCGAGCAGGTGGGCTATGCGATCCAGGACGCCGTGCCGCGCAAGAACGTCACCCTCGAGCTCGGCGGCAACGCCGCGGCGGTGGTGCTCGGGGACTGGTCGAGCGACGCCGACCTCGACTGGGCCGCGTCACGCGTGGCCACCTTCGCGAACTACCAGGCGGGCCAGTCGTGCGTGTCCGTGCAGCGCGTGCTCGTGGCGCGCGAGCTGCTGGAGCGGTTCGTCCCTCTGCTCGTCGCGAAGGTAGAGGCGCTGCCGAACGGCTCGCCGTGGGACGAGAGCACCGTCGTCGGACCCCTCATCAGCGAGGCCGCCGCGGAGCGCGTGCACGAATGGGTGATGGAGGCCGTGGACGAGGGTGCGACGCTGCTCACCGGCGGCGAGCGCCACGGCGCCCTCGTCGACCCGGTCGTCCTGGCCGACACCCCCGCGCACGTGCGCGTGGCCTGCGAGGAGGTGTTCGGCCCGGTACTCATCGTGACGCCGGTCGATGGCGTCGACGACGCCATCGAGACGGTGAACAACTCACGCTTCGGCCTCCAGACCGGCGTGTTCACGCACGACCTGCAGGTGGCGTTCCGGATGCACCGGGACCTCGAGGTGGGCGGCGTCATCATCGGCGACGTGCCGTCCTACCGGGCGGACCAGATGCCGTACGGCGGGGTCAAGGCCTCGGGCGTCGGCCGTGAAGGGCTCAAGTCGGCGATGGCCGACTTCACCCACGAGCGGGTCATGGTGATGACCGGCATCGAGCTGTAGCCCCGCGGGACGGGGGGGGCGGAGCACGGTCCAAGGTCCCGATCGTCGCCGGCCTGCACGCGGCGATGGGAGTCGTGCGCCTAGCTCTCGGGCCAGCGCCGCAGCGTACGGCCATCGGACCAGTAGCGCCACGACGTCGTAACTCATGCATGAATAGTGGTGAGGCTGAAAGACAACGCAACGACCGACCCGAGTCAGATCGGCACATCGGTGCGCGAAGGCCGAGCGTCTTGACATGCTGTGCCGATGGCCTTGGGCGGAGACGGTTCTGCGCTGGAACTGCTGCGACGGGCTGAGCACGGGGTGCTCCTGTACGGGATCACCCCGCCGAGTCTGACGACGACTCCGGGGCGCGCTGACGAGATCGCCCAGGCCACGCTGGCGCGCCTGGACTCGGTGGCGCTGGACGGGTTGATCATCTATGACGTCGATGCCGAGAGCGATCGTTCCCCGGATTCACGGCCCTTCCCGTTCATGCCGATGATGGATCCCGCGGACTTCTTGGACCGGCACCTGTCCGGCTGGACCAGACCGGTGGTCGTCTACCGCGCTGTCGGCAAGTACACCGAGGCAGACGTGAGCCGTTGGCTGACCGAGGTCGACGCCGACCGGGTGCTCACGGTGCTGGTCGGTGCCGCCTCCCGTCACCAGGCGGTGAAGACCCGGCTCACCGACGCGTACCGGCTGCACGCCGGTTTGGACCGACGACCCGGCATCGGTGGCGTCTGCATCGCTGAACGGCATGTCGGCACCGGCCAGGAGCACCGACGGATGCTGAGCAAGCAGGAGGACGGTTGCGACTTCTTCGTCTCCCAGGTCTGCTACGACCTGGATCACATCCGCGACCTGCTGTCCGACTACGTCTATCTCTGCCGGGACGAGGGCATAGTCCCGCGCCCGGTCATCCTCACCCTGGCACCCTGCGGCTCCATGAAGACCCTGGAGTTCATGTCGTGGCTCGGCATCGACGTCCCACGCTGGCTGCACACAGAGCTCACCCGGTCGCAGGACCCACTGGCAGAGTCCTACGACCAGTGCCTGACCAACGCCCGCGCCCTGATCGGCTTCTGTCGCCGGCTCGGCCTTCCGTTCGGCATCAACGTCGAGAGCCTGACGAACCGCAAGGTCGAGATCGAAGCCTCAGTCGACCTAGCCCGGGAGATCCGTGAACTCCTTCACTGACCGGGACTCGCGCTGGTAGCAAAGGCGCAGTAGCACCCGGGACATCGGGACCACGGTGCCCCGAGCACGATCCGCGCCGAGTGTCGGTTCGATACCCGCGGGCGAGTCAGAACGGTTCGCGCGCACGTGCGAACTGGTGGTCCGTCGCCTGCGAGGGAGTCGCGATCGTCAGGTGACCGGCGTCGCCGTCCACGACTCGGCGCAGCGGCTGGTCATGCCCCATGGGTTGCCAACGAGGACCATGCGATGGCTGGCAACCGCAGCCTGCTCCACGGTGTGGACCGTCGCGTCGCACGAGGGCACCGTGGCGGGCGTCACGCGGACCCACCGTAGAAGGTCGGGCGACCACCAGGCCGCGAGCTCGCCGTCGTCGGCGGGGTAGTCGCGGTCTCCGACCGCAAGGTAGCCGACGCCGAGGCGAGCCACCGTGGCCAGGCGATCGACACTCAATCCCCGCTTCCGCGGCAGCGACGCGACGTGGCGCCACACGTGACCGTCGAGGCTCGTCCACAGCCATGTCGCGTCTTGGCGGACGTCCGCGCCGGCGAGCACGAAGCGGCCGCCCACGAAGCTGAGCGACGGACCTCGGACCAGCGTTCCGACCGTGCGAAGACCGGTCGGCACCGTGGCGCGCGCCCAGGTCCAGCCCGATCTCGAGGCCAGGACCCGCGGAACCGCCGGACGTGCACAGTCATGACCGACGGCAAGCACCCTGGTCGTCGTCACCGTCACGCCGGTAGGGCAGAACCCCGACACCGCCGCTTGGGTCGGCACGAGGACCCACGAACCCGGTGCACCGGTATGCGAGACCCAGACATGAGTGCGTCCCACTGTCCGGCTCCGCCGGAACACCACGAAACCCTGCGGACCTGCCGAGATCGTCGCGACACCGGCCAGATCGTGCGGACCGGTGGTCGCGCGTGTCCACGTCGCCCCGTCGCGCGAACTCCACAGGCCGACGGGCGACACCGCGACGAACACGCCCCCGTGACCCACGACAGGTCCGAACGATGATGCGCCGGGCGTTAGGTGCTCGGCCCAAGTCCGCCCGCCGTCCCCTGACACCCATGACGCCGCTTGGGTGGTGGTGCCCGTGGGGGAGACCGCGGTCTCCACGCTTCCCGTCTCGACGATCCCCGGCGGCCCCCCCGCGACACCGTGCAGCGTGCGACCCTGATCGAGGGACCCGAGCGTGCCCGCGGCAAGAACGGGCGGCAGGTCGAACGCCGCCCAACGCAGGTGGGTGCCACCGGCGAACGATGTGGTACGCGTCGTCGGCGTGGCAGTGAAGCTGCCTCCGACCGGGACGGGCCCGGCGTCCGACGCCGTGACCGCTTGTGCCGGGCTGGTGCCCGGAACGGCGAGCGCCAACACCGTGACGATCGTCGCCATGGCGGTCGTGACCCTCGGCGACGGCACCAATCCACCCCTGATGCTCCCCGGGTTCATCGTCGACCCCCTCTCCTGACGAAGCCTCCACGCTGGAGCGCCATCGCTAATCCCCTGGCCTCCATGCGTCCATGGTCGCATCAGTCACGCTTCGAAGAGAGCGCGAATGGCACCTCTCCGTTGTCAAGAGGCCCGTGGCGCGGCAATCGGTCCGTGGGGTCCGGGTTGTGGCTTGATCGAAGAGCCAGTTCGATGACCGTGCTCCATGAGGGCAGCGGCGTGTCGAGGTCGGCGAGGGCCGACGCGTCGTCCGCGTATTCGCTGCGGGAAGGCGCTCCGGCGTCGCCGGGACCGGCGCCGTCGAGCCGCGCTTCGTCGACTCCCCAGGGCGGCTCGCTCGCGGCCTGCACGGCCGACAGCCACCCCTCCTCGTCCCCCCGTCGTCGACCGGTTGAGGGACGCCACCGGAGTCGGTGGCCTGTGGCACAAGGATTCCGCCCACCTGTGGACGATGCCGCATGCCTCCCCGCTGTGGACGGCGGCGCGGCCGCTGGCAGCCGCCAGCACGTGCGGCACGGCAGCACGGCGGCCACAGAGGCACGGGGCTCAGGGGCGAGCAGCGGGCGAGGAGCTGGCCTGGGTATCCCCGCGCGACGGCGTGAACAGGAGCGCGGCGAGCACGCCGGACGCGGCGCCGCACAGATGGCCGAGCCACGACACCTGGGCCGGGACGAAAAACGGCAAGGTGGCCCACAGCATCCCGCCGTACACGAGCGTGACCAGCACGCCGAGGACCACGTCGACAAGACGTCTGGTCACGACGCCGGCGGTGATCACGTAGGTCAGCAGGCCGAAGACCAGGCCGCTGGCGCCCACGGTCACGGTGGCCGCCGGACCCAGCAGCCACACGCCGAGACCCCCGACGATCACGATCACGGCGACGACGGGCCAGAAGGCGCGGCCGGCCCGCCACGAGACCAGCAGCCCGAGCACGACGAGCGGCACCGTGTTGGCGATCAGGTGCGCCCAGCCCACGTGCAGGAACGGCGACGTGACGATCCCGGGCAGCCCGGCGGCCTCGCGGCTCCGGATTCCGAGCGACGTGGCGTCGCCCGGGAGGACGACGTCGAGGAGCTCGACGAGCCACATCGCGGCCACGAGTCCGGCCACCGGCTTCCACACGCTCCGGGTGGGCGGGGTCGCCCCGGGTGCGAGGGAGTCCATGGGCCGCAGTATGGACGAGTCGAACCCCTTCGTCCCGGGGTGCCTGCGTGTGCGACCCTGTCGGTCTTGTGAGCACTCTCGTCGCCCGCCGTCTCGCGGCCGCGCACGGCGACCGCGTCCTGTTCGCCGGGCTCGACCTCGTGGTCGCCCCCGGCGACGTCGTCGGACTCGTCGGCGCCAACGGCGCCGGCAAGTCCACGCTGCTGCGGCTCCTCGCGGGCATCGACGAGCCCGAGGAGGGCACGGTCGCGCTCTCGCCCGCCGACGCCACGGTCGGGTACCTGCCGCAGGAGCCGGAGCGGCGGCCGGCGAGACGGTGCACGACTTCCTGGCCCGCCGCACCGGAGTGGCGCGGCGCGGCTGGAGCTCGAGGCCGCGGCGCGACGCGCTGGCCGACGCGGCGACCGGGTGCGGACGACCGCTACGCGCACGCGCTCGACCGCTGGCTCGCCCTCGGCGGCGCCGACCTCGACGAGCGGGCCGGCGCAGGTCGCCGCCGAGCTGGGCCTCGACCGCCGACCTCGACGCTGCCGATGACGGCGCTCTCCGGCGGGCAGGCCGCCCGCGCGGGACTGGCGTCGCTGCTGCTGAGCCGCTACGACGTGTTCCTGCTCGACGAGCCGACGAACGACCTGGACCTCGACGGGCTCGCGCGGCTCGAGGAGTTCGTCCGGGCCTGCGCGGCCGGCGCCGTCGTCGTCAGCCACGACCGCGAGTTCCTCGCCCGCACGCGTCACCCGGTCGTCGAGCTCGACCTCGCCCAGCAGCAGGTGAACGTGTTCGGCGGCGGCTACGACGTCGTACCTCGACGAGCGCGAGGTCGCGCGGCGGCACGCCCGCGAGCAGTACGACGAGTACGCCGACACCCGGGCGGTCTCGAGCAGCGCGCGCGCACGCAGCGCGCCTGGATGGAGAAGGGCGTCGCGAACGCCCGTCGCAAGCAGCGCGACAACGACAAGGTCGCCCGCAAGTTCCGCACCGAGACCACCGAGAAGCAGGCGGCCAAGGCGCGCCAGACCGAGCGGCTGATCGAGCGGCTCGAGGTCGTCGAGGAGCCGCGCAAGGAGTGGGAGCTGCAGATGGAGATCGCGCGCCGCGCCGCGCGCCGGCGCGGTGGTGGCCACCCTGCGGGGCGCCGTCGTGCGGCGCGGCTCCTTCCTGCTCGGCCCGGTCGACCTGCAGCTCGACTGGGCCGACCGGGTCGCCGATCACCGGCGCCAACGGGTCCGGCAAGTCGACGCTGCTCGGCCGCGCTGCTCGGCCGGGTCCCGCTGGTCGACGGCGCGGCCTCGCTGGGCCCCGGCGTGGTGGTCGGGCGAGGTCGACCAGGCCCGCGGGCTGTTCCTCGGCCCGGACGCGCTCGCTGTCGCGCGTTCGGCGAGCACGGTGCCCGACTGGGCCGAGGCCGACGTCCGCACGCTGCTGGCGAAGTTCGGCTCGGTCCGGCGCACGTGCTGCGGCCGGCAGCGACGCTGTCGCCGGGCGAGCGGACCCGGGCGGCGCTCGCGCTGCTGCAGGCCCGCGGGGTGAACCTGCTCGTCCTCGACGAGCCCACCAACCACCTCGACCTGCCGGCGATCGAGCAGCTCGAGCAGGCCCTCGACTCCTACACCGGCACGCTGCTGCTCGTCAGCCACGACCGCCGGCTGCTCGAGGCCGTGCACCTCACCCGCCGCTGGCAGGTCGAGGCAGGGCACGTGACCGAGATCGATTGACCCGCCACGGATCTGACGTGCCTCAGTCCGCGTCGACCTTCGCGCGCGACCCGTCGAGCCGAAGCCGCACCGCCGGCGTCATCGTGCCGCCGAAGTGTCGACGCACCTCTTCGGGGCCATCCGCCTCGAGGTCGTCGGGGTGCCGGCCGCCGCAGGGCGAACGAGTCGACGAAGCCGGTGCAGGTGAGGTCGTCGAGCACGAACCACGAGTACGCCTGGAACGGCTCGGCCGGCGGGTTGCCGAGAACCAGCCCCGAGCCGTTCAGCGGCTCGTACGGCCCGACGAGCCGCGTCGGCGACGAAGCCGTACAGCCCGGTGGGCCCGGGCACGTCGGGGTGGAAGGTGCGCGCCTGGGTCGAGATGAACAGGTAGTAGCGGCCGCCGTGCACGACCACGTGCGGACGCTCGAGCTCGTTGTTGACGCCGTCGGCGGTGATGAGCGGGTCGAGCAGCTCGCCAGTCACGCCGCGTCGGCCGTACTGCGGCGTCAGCCCGCGACGAGGCCCACGGCGCCGTTGAAGTCCGGATGCGCGCGCGCCGCGCGAGCGACCCGTGAAGAGCAGCGACGTCTAGCCCCGTCGGCCGGGTCGTCGAAGCGGAAGGGGTCGCGGAACGCCTTGATGAAGCCCGGCTCCCCGCCGCTCTGGTCGCCGGCGACGTAGCGCTCGCCGTCCGCGCGACCAGCTCGCGTGTGCGGCGCCCATCCGCTCCAGCGGGCCGTCCACCCGGCACGACGCGGCGGCGCGCGTGCCGAAGATCCGCTGCCGGAACGTGCGGTACGGCCTCGCCGCGGACGCCCGCGGCCGTGTAGTAGGCGTGCAGGCGCCGGGTCGCCTCGTCGTAGGACGAGCGAGCCGGCCCACTCGCGGCTGCCCAGCGAGGCGCCGTCGGGGAACAGCGGGCCGAGGTCGTCCCAGCCGTCGTCCGCCGCTCGGGCGACCAGCCGGATGCGGGCGAGGTCGTGCCGGCGCCGGGGTGGCCCGACGGCCGGCGCGGTGAGTCCGGCCCACACCTCGCGACCGCACCAGGACGCGGGCCCGTCCCGCGCGTGGAGCGCACCGGCCACAGGTCCCAGAAGTCGCAGCCCCGGCACGAGCCGGCGGACGTCGTCGGGGCCGAGCACCGGCGTCTGCGGCGCCGCGTCGTCCAGCAGGCTCAGATGGTCGCGGGTCCAGGCCGTCGTCGGCATGGCGCGCATCATGGCGCGACCGGGTCCACGACGAGTGTGGTATCGGGCCGGAGGTCTCCCGGGCGCGCCGACGGCAGGGTGCCGTCCTCGTGACCTCGACCGGGCGCGGATCGCTGAGGCGGCCCACGGAAGCCGCCGTCGGGGCCGGTGCGGTGCCAGGCGAGGAAGACCAGCTGACCGGCCGTGTCGCGGTGCAGCTTGCCGGCGTACGTCGACCCGGGCGCGTCGGCCTCGAGCACGCCCGCGCCGACGCGGCGGAACGGACCCGTCGGGGAGTCGCCCACCGAGGTAGAACGTGCCCGTGCCGAGGCCCGTCCGCGCGCACGGCGGGCCCCTGCGTCTCGACGTCGCTGCAGAAGACGAGGTACCAGCGGCCGCCGACCGCCACGAGCTGCGGCACCTCGAGCTGGCCGAAGCCCATGGGCTCGGTGACCGGTGGCAGCAC
Source organism: uncultured Actinomycetes bacterium (assembly GCA_963778785.1). Lineage (GTDB taxonomy): Bacteria > Actinomycetota > Actinomycetes > S36-B12 > CAIYMF01 > CAVZVV01. The sequence goes on along the minus strand of CAVZVV010000031.1, from coordinate 254,248 downwards.
CTGCCACGCCACCAGGTCGGTGGAGCGTGGCGTGGCCGACGACCCCGCGGTCGAACGGTGGCGCCGTCGCGGCCGCGGGCGGTGACCAGCGCGTGGCAGCGGCCGTCGTCGCCCACGAAGACCCACGGGTCGCGCCACGCCTGGTCGTGCCACTGAGTCGTCGGCGAGCCGTCTCGTACCACCGCGGGTCGGCCTCGAGCACCGGACCCGGGTGCTTCGTCCAGGTGACGAGGTCGTCGGACTGCGCCAGCCCGATCCGCTGCACCACCCGGCCGTCCGCCGTCGCTCGTCCCGGTGTACAGCAAGGCCCAGCCGTCGTCCTGCCGCACGATGCTGCCGGTCCAGGTGCTCGCGTCGTCCCAGCTGCCGGCCGGTCCGGGTGCGAGGGCGTCCGGCAGCACCGTGCCACGTCGGCGAGGTCGCGCGAGACCGCGTGCCCGATCGAGACGTTCCAGTGCCGCCGCGTCCGGGTGGCCGATGCTGCGGGGGCGCCTGCAGGTAGAAGACGTGGTGGTCGTCGCCGTCGCGGACGAGCCAGAAGTCCCAGATCCAGCGGTCGGCGAGGTGAAGCCCCATGGACGCGGGACTCTATGCCACGACCACTCGTTCCGGCACCTCGACGTGGCCGACGTGGCACGAGTGCCCCGCGGCCGCGACAATGGCCCGGTGACCCCGGACTCTTCGCCGCGCGCGCTCGTGGTGCTCGGCTCGACCGGGTCGGTCGGCACCCAGGCCGTCGACGTCGTCGCCCGCAACCCCGGCCGGTTCCGGGTGGTGGCCGTCGCCGCCGGCGGTGCGGATCTTCCGCTGCTGGCGCGGCAGGCACTCGACCACCGGGCCGAGGTGGTGGCCGTCGCCCGGCCCGCGGCCGGCGACGAGCTCGACGCGCTGCTCTCGTCCGGCGCGGCCGAACGCGGCCAGCCGGTGCCGCGGGTGATCGCCGGGCCCGACGCCGCCGAGGAGGCGGCGGGCCTCGCCCTGCGACGTCGTGCTCAACGGCATCACCGGCTCGATCGGCCTGCGCGCCGACGCTGGCCGCGCTGCGCGCGGGCCGCACCCTGGCGCTGGCCAACAAGGAGTCGCTGATCGTCGGCGGCCCGCTCGTGCAGGCCGCCGCCGCGCCCGGCCAGATCGTGCCGGTCGACTCCGAGCACTCCGCGCTCGCCCAGTGCCTGCGCGGCGGCCGCGCCGACGAGGTGCGTCGCGCTCGTCCTGACCGCGAGCGGCGGGCCCGTTCCGCGGCCGGACGCCGCAGCGAGCTGGCCGACGTCACGCCCGCGCAGGCGCTGGCCCACCCGACCTGGGACATGGGCCCGGTCGTCACCATCAACTCGGCCACGCTGGTCAACAAGGGCCTCGAGGTGATCGAGGCCCACCTGCTGTTCGGCGTCGCCTTCGACCGGATCGACGTCGTCGTGCACCCGCAGTCGATCGTGCACTCGATGGTCGAGTTCGTCGACGGCTCGACCCTGGCCCAGGCCAGCCCGCCGGACATGCGGCTGCCGATCGCGCTCGGCGCTGGGCTGGCCGGACCGGGTGCCCGGCGCGCCGCCGCCGCGCTGCGACTGGACCGGCGGCCAGCACCTGGACGTTCGAGCCGCTGGACGACGAGGCCTTCCCGGCCGTCGCGCTGGCCCGGCGCGGCCGGCGCCGCCGGCGGCACGGCCCCCGCGGTGCTCAACGCCGCCAACGAGGAGTGCGTCGACGGCGTTCCTGCGCGGGTCGGCTGCCGTTCCTGGGCATCGTCGACACGCGTGGCCGCCGTGCTCGACGAGCACCGAGCCGGCGGCGACGGCCGCCCCGGCAGCGCTCGCGCCGGCTGGGCCCGCGAGACGGGGCAGCTGGGCACGACTGACCGTCTCGGCGTCGCTCAGCCGAGACGTGGGCGCGCCGGCGCGCCGACGAGCGGACCGGGCGGAGCGGGCTCCGGCCGACGAGGCAGCAGGAGGTGCCTGGCATGCTGGCCTTGCTCACCCTGACGTCGGCGTGCTCGCGCTCGTCGTGTCCATCCTGGCGTCGATCGCCCTGCACGAGATCGGGCACATGGTGCCGGCCAAGCGGTTCGGCGTGAGGGTGCCACCCAGTACATGGTCGGCTTCGGCCCGACGTCTGGTCGGGTCAGCGCGGCGAGACCGAGTACGGCGTCAAGGCGATCCCGCTGGGCGGCTACGTCCGGATGATCGGCATGGTCCCGCCCGAGCGGCCGGTCGACGCGGCCGGCAGGAGGTCGTCCAGCCGGCCTCGAGGCCGGGCGGATGATCGCGCAGCTCGTCGAATCGCCCGGGCCGGCGTCGATCGCGGAGATCCACCCGGCGACGAGGACCGCGGTCTTCTACCAGCTGCACCGTGCCGAAGAAGGTCGTCGTCATGCTCGGCGGGCCGACGATGAACCTGCTGCTGGCCATCGGCCTGTTCGCGCTGATCATGCTCGTCGGCGTTCGGCCTGCCGAAGCTCACGACACGATCGACCGCGGTCGTGCGCCTGCACGCCGCTCGCCACCGGCACGGCGGCGACGGCCACCGCCGGCAGCACCTGCCAACGCGAGCGGCCGACCTCGGCGGCGGCCGCGGCGCGGGCCTGGCGCCGGGCGACACGATCGTCGGCCTCGACACGGCACCGGGTCGACCAGCTGGGACGAGCTGACCGGCCGCGATCCGCAGCGCCGGCGCGCCGGTACCCACCGTCGCAGCGGACGTACGAGCCGCAACGGTCAGCCGGTCACGCCGACGTCCGTCCTGCCGATCGGCAGACAGCGCCCGGGGCTCGACGCCGACGGCAACCCGACCGGCATCGAACGGCACGCACGGGTTCCTCGGCGTCAGCGTCACTCGGGCCGCTCGTCCGGCAGTCGGTCACCACGGTGCCGCGGCGCGCATGTCGGAGCGCTCACCGGCGCCGCGGCCGTCGGCGCGCTCGTCACGATGCCGGCGCGGATCCCGGCGCTCTGCGACAGGCCGTGTTCGCCGGCGCACCCCGCGACCCCAACGCGCCCGTCGAGCGTCGTCGGCGTCGGCCGGATCGGCGGCGAGTCGCCGGATCCGAGGCCGCACCAGCGGCGCTGACGAAGCTGGCTGCTGCTCCTCGCCCTGCTCGCCGCGCTGAACCTCTGCCTCTTCCTCTTCAACCTGCTCCCGCTGCTGCCGCTCGACGGCGGGCACGTCGCCGGGCGCGCTGTGGGAGGGGTCGCGCCGACGGGTCGGGCGTCGCTGGCGCGGCCGGCCCGACCCCGGCCCGTGTCGACGTGGCCCGAGCTGCTGCCCGTGGCCTACGTCGTGTCGATGCTGCTCATCGCGATGGGCGGTCCTGCTGATCTACGCCGACATCGTCAACCCGATCAACCTGTCGGCGGCTGACGCGCGCTGTCGGCCGGCCACTGCATGTCCGATCCAGCGGATACTGAGGACGTCATGACCGTCGCGCTCGGCATGCCCGTCCCGAGTCGCCATCGGCCTCGGCCTGCCGAGCACGCCGGCCGACCGACGGCCGGTGCTCGCGCCGCGGCGGACGACCCGCAGATCCACGTCGGCGGTCGGCGGTCGGCGGCGACGCCCCGGTCAGCGTGCAGTCGATGACCACGACGCTGACCACCGACGTCAACGCGACGCTGCAGCAGATCGCCGAGCTCGACCGCGTCCGGCTGCGACATCGTGCGGGTCGCCGTGCCGACCCAGGACGACGCCGACGCGCTGCCCGAGATCGCGCGCGAAGTCGCAGATCCCGGTGATCGCCGACATCCACTTCCAGCCGAAGTACGTGTTCGCCGCGATCGACGCCGGCTGCGCGGCGCGTCCGGGTCAACCCGGGCAACATCAAGGCGTTCGACGACAAGGTCAAGGAGATCGCCACGGCGCGCGCGGGACGCGGGCATCCCGATCCGGATCGGCGTCAACGCCGGCTCGCTCGACAAGCGGCTGCTGGAGAAGTACGGCAAGGCCACCCCCGAGGCGCTCGTCGAGTCGGCGCTCTGGGAGGCCTCGCTGTTCGAGGAGCACGGCTTCCGCGACATCAAGATCTCGGTCAAGCACAACGACCCGGTCGTCATGGTGCAGGCCTACGAGCTGCTCGCCGAGCAGTGCGACTACCCGCTGCACCTCGGCGTCACCGAGGCCGGCCCGGCGTTCCAGGGCACGATCAAGTCCGCGGTCGCCTTCGGCGCGCTGCTCTGCCAGGGCATCGGCGACACCATCCGCGTCTCGCTGTCGGCGCCTCCGGTCGAGGAGGTCAAGGTCGGCCTCCAGATCCTGGAGTCGCTGAACCTGCGCGAGCGCGGCCTCGAGATCGTCTCCTGCCCGTCGTGCGGCCGCGCCCAGGTCGACGTCTACACGCTCGCCGAGCAGGTCACCGCCGGCCTCGAGGGCCTGGAGGTGCCGCTGCGCGTGGCCGTCATGGGCTGCGTCGTCAACGGCCCGGGCGAGGCCCGCGAGGCCGACCTCGGCGTCGCGTCGGGCAACGGCAAGGGCCAGATCTTCGTCAAGGGCGAGGTCATCAAGACCGTCCCCGAGGCGCAGATCGTCGAGACCCTGATCGAGGAGGCCATGAAGCTGGCCGACACGATCGGCGCCGAGGCAGGGGCCGCTCCCACCGTCAGCGTGAGCTGATCAGCGGAAGACCACGGTGCTCCGGCCGTTGAGGAGCACGCGGCTCTCGGCGTGCCACCGGACGGCCCGCGCGAGCACGAGCGCCTCGATGTCGTGGCCAATGCGCACGAGGTCGTCGACCTCGAGCGAGTGGTCGACGCGCTCGACGCCCTGCTCGATGATCGGCCCCTCGTCCAGGTCGGCAGTGACGTAGTGCGCGGTGGCGCCGATCATCTTCACGCCGCGCGCGTGGGCCTGATGGTACGGCCGCGCGCCCTTGAAGCTCGGCAGGAACGAGTGGTGGATGTTGATGATGCGGCCCTCGAGCGCACGGCAGAGGGCGTCCGAGAGCACCTGCATGTACCGGGCCAGGACGACCAGGTCGATCTGCTCGGCAGCGACGAGGTCGAGCACGGACTTCTCGGCCTGCTCCTTCGTGGCACCTTCCACCGGCAGGTGGTGGAAGGCGACGCCGTACCCCTCGGTGAGGGAGGCGAAGTCGGTGTGGTTCGAGGCGACCCCGCGGATGTCGACGGGCAGCGTGCCGCTTCGGTGCCGGAAGAGTAGGTCGTTCAGGCAGTGGCCCTGGCGCGACACCATCAGGAGCACCCGCGGGAGCACGTCGGCGTCACGCAGCACCCACGTCATCTGGAACGAGTCGCCGACCCACGTGAACGCGGCTCGCAGGTCCTCCAGCGAGCGACCCCCCGCGACGCTCTCGAACTCGATGCGCAGGAAGAACCGGCCGGTGTCGCGGTCGCCGTACTGCTGGCTCTGGACGATGGTGCACTGCTGCTGCACCAGGAAGCTCGAGACCGCGTAGACGATGCCGGGCCTGTCCTCGCAGGACACGGTCAGCAGGAAGCGGGTGGCCGGGCCGCCGGCGGGCGCGGCGGCGGGGTCGGTCGGGTCCAGGGTCACCTGCCGATTGTCGCCGAGCGGCAGTGCGCCGCCGCCGTCGACCCCACAGCCCGCACGGGCCCACGCGGGCGCGCCGGTGGTTGAATCGCCGCATGTTCGCCATCACCGCCACGTCGATCGACGCCGACGCGCCGCTGTCCGGCCTCACCCTCGGAGAGGTCCCCGGCACGGACGTGCCCGAGGGATGGGTCCTCGTGCACGTGCGGGCGGCCAGCCTCAACCACCACGACCTGTGGAGCCTGCGAGGCGTGGGGCTCCCGGCAGAGCGGTTGCCGATGATCTTGGGCTGCGACGCCGCGGGCGTGCTCGACGACGGCACGGAGGTGGTGGTGCACGGGGTCATCGGCGACCCGGCCGCCGGAGGCGGCGACGAGACCCTTGACCCGCGCCGCTCGCTGCTGTCCGAGGTGCACCCCGGCACGTTCGCGGAGACCGTCGCGGTGCCGGCCCGCAACCTGGTGCCCAAGCCCGAGGTGCTGACGTTCGCGCAGGCCGCCTGCCTGCCGACCGCCTGGCTGACGGCGTACCGCATGCTGGCGACCCGCTCGGGCCTGCGTCCCGGCGGCACCGTGCTGGTGCAGGGAGCGGGTGGGGGCGTCGCCACGGCCGCGATCCAGCTCGGCACGGCCATGGGCTACCGCGTGTGGGCCACCAGCCGCGACGAGGGCAAGCGGGCCCGCGCGGTCGAGCTCGGCGCCGAGGAGGCGTTCGAGACCGGTGCCCGGCTGCCTGAGCGGGTCGACGCCGTCATCGAGACCGTGGGCCAGGCCACCTGGTCGCACTCGCTGAAGTCGCTGCGGCCCGGCGGCACCGTCGTCGTGTCGGGCGCGACGAGCGGCATGAACCCGCCCGCCGACCTCGCCCGCGTCTTCTTCCTGCAGCTGAGCATCGTCGGCTCGACGATGGGCACCGTCGACGAGCTCGAGGCGCTCGTCGACCTGCTCGTGGACACCGGGGTACGTCCCACGATCGAGGCCGTGTACCCGCTCGGGGCCGCCAGGGAGGCGTTCGAGCGGCTCGCGTCCGGCGACGTCGTCGGTAAGCTCGTCCTCACCACCCCGTAGCCGCGCCCGCTCGGGGGGCCGGGGGTCAGAACAGGATCGTGGCGAAGGTGCCGGCGTCGCGGAAGCCGGCCCGCAGGTAGCTGCGCCGCGCAGCCACGTTGTAGTCGTTGACGTAGAGGCTGACGACGGGTGCGATGTCGCGCTCGGCCTGCAGGACGACCGCGGCCATGCCGGGCGCCGAGAGTCCCGTGCGCCGCCAGCGCGGATCGACCCATACCCCCTGCACCTGGCAGACCCGGTCGGTCGCGGCCCCCACCTCGGCCTTGAAGAGGACGTCGGCGCCCTCGATCCGGGCGAACGCGCGGCCGGCCCTGACGATCTCGGCCACCCGGGACCGATAGGCCGACGCGGCGCCGCCGAGAAGGGGGGAGACCCCCACCTCCTCGGTGAACATCGCGACGCACGCGGGCAGCAGCAGGTCGATCTCGTCCTCCCGCACGGGCCGGACGGCGGGGTCGGGGGCCACCGTCGGAGGGCCGACGATTGCCATCAGCGGCTGGATGCGCCGCACCTCGCGCGCGGGACCCCAGGTGGGCTCGAGCAGTCGCCACATGTCGAGCACTTCGTCGGCCGGGCCGACGATCGACGAGCAGCGCCGACCGAGCCGCCTGGCTCGGTCGGCGAAGGCGAGCCGCGAGGCGCGCGTGGTGGCCACCGGGACCAGGTTGGCTCCGGCGTAGACCATGCTCACGAGTTGGCCGTCCTCGACCCAGCCCCACAGCTCGCCACCGGCCTGGGGTGAGGCGAGCCCGGACGCCAGCACCCGTGAGCCGACGAAACAGTGCGCCACGGGATCGGTGTTGAGGACAGCACGGACCTCGGGCAGGTCGCGCGGCCCCAGCACCCGCAGCAGGTTCGTCACATCGCGCATCCAACACCACGGCGCAGAGAAACCGCCGCGGGGCGCCGGGGGTCGCGCCGTTAGGGTGGGGCGACCACCAGAGACCCCGGAGGACCCCGTGCTGCTGAGGATGTCGACCCTGTTCCTGCGCACCCTGCGCGAGGACCCGGCCGACGCCGAGGTGCCGAGCCACCGGCTGCTCGTCCGGGGCGGGTACGTGCGGCGCGTCGCCCCCGGCATCTTTACGCTGGCTGCCCCTGGGCTACCTGGTCTTCCGGAACGTGGAGCGGGTCGTGCGCGACGAGATGGACGCCGCGGGCTTCCAGGAGGTGCACTTCCCCGCGCTGCTGCCCCGCGAGCCCTACGAGCTGACGAACCGGTGGACCGAGTACGGTGACACCCTCTTCCGCCTGCAGGACCGCCGCGGCAACGACTACCTGCTCGGGCCCACGCACGAGGAGCTGTTCACGCTGCTGGTCAAGGACCTGTACTCCTCGTACAAGGACCTGCCGCTGGCGATCTACCAGATCCAGACCAAGTACCGCGACGAGGCCAGGCCGCGCGCAGGAATCCTGCGCGGCCGCGAATTCGTGATGAAGGACTCCTACTCGTTCGACGTCGACGACGCCGGCCTCGAGCGCAGCTACCAGCAGCACCGCGCCGCCTACATCCGCACCTTCGACCGGCTCGGCATGGACTACGTCATCGTCTCGGCGATGTCGGGCGCCATGGGCGGCAGCGCGAGCGAGGAGTTCCTCGCCCCCACCGAGAGCGGCGAGGACACCTACGTGCGGTGCACGCGCTGCGACTACGCCGCTAACGTCGAGGCGGTCGTGACCCCCGTGCCCGCGGCGCTGGCGTACGCCGACGCACCTGCCGCCTCCGTCCACGACACTCCCGACACCCCCACGATCGACTCGTTGGTGGCGCTGTCGAACGGCCGCGACGACGTCGCGCGCGCCGACCGGCCGTGGACCGCCGGCGACACGCTGAAGAACGTCGTGCTCATGGTCACCGCACCTGACGGCACCGAGGAACCCCTCGTCATCGGCCTGCCCGGCGACCGCGAGGTGGACATGAAGCGACTCGAGGCCGTGCTGAGCCCCCGCATGCCGCGGCCGTTCGAGGAGGCCGACTTCGCCGGGTTCCCCTCGCTCGCCAAGGGCTACATCGGCCCGGGCTCGCTGGGGGAGGCGCGCGGGCTGCGGTACCTGGTCGACCCCCGCGTGGTCGAGGGCACCCGCTGGATCACCGGCGCCGACGAGCCCGGCCGGCATGTGTACGACCTGGTGATGGGCCGCGACTTCACGCCCGACGGCACCATCGAGGCCGCCGAGGTGCTCGAGGGCGACGCGTGCCCCCGCTGCGGGGGCGCTCTCACGCTCGCGCGCGGGATCGAGATCGGCCACATCTTCCAGCTCGGGCGCAAGTATGCGGACGCCCTCGGCCTGCAGGTGCTCGACGAGAACGGCAAGCTCGTGACGGTGACGATGGGCTCGTACGGCATCGGCGTCTCGCGCGCCGTGGCTGCGGTCGCCGAGCAACACCACGACGACAAGGGCCTCATCTGGCCGCGCGAGATCTCGCCCGCCGACGTGCACGTGGTCGCCGCGAGCAAGGACGGCGCGATCATCGACGCGGCCGACGCGCTCTCCCGCGACCTCGAGTCCGTCGGGCTGCGGGTCATCCTGGACGACCGTCGCGGCGTCTCGCCCGGGGTGAAGTTCAACGACTCGGAGCTGCTCGGCGTGCCGACCATCGTCGTGGTGGGCAAGCGCCTCGCTGACGGGATGGTCGAAGTGAAGGACCGCGCCACCGGCGTGCGCACCGAGGTCGCGGTGGGTGACGCCGTGGCCCACCTCGTCGACGTCTGCGCCGGCTGAGGGGCCGCGTGCGTTCCGTCGAGGCCGTCCTGTTCGACTGGGGCGGCACCCTCACGCCCTGGCACCAGGTAGACCTGCGCGCCCAGTGGTACGCGTACACGCAGGTCTACGACCCTGTGCGCGCCGGCGACCTGGCCGACGCCCTCGTCGAGGCCGAGGACGTGCTCTGGGCGGGCCAGCGGTCGTCGAACGGTGCGGCCGGCACCGGCCACCTGCAGGCGGTGTTCGACGTCGTGGGGATCGACACCGACTCCGCGCGGCACGACGTGGCGATGCAGGCGTACCTGGAGTTCTGGGACCCCCACACGTACACGGACCCCGAGGTCCCCGGGCTGCTGAAGTCGCTGCGGGCCGAAGGCATCCTGGTGGGCGTCCTCTCGAACACCACGTGGCCGCGGGAGCACCACGAGCGCGTGTTCGCCCGCGACGGTGTGCAGCACCTGCTCGACGGCGCGGTGTACTCCAGCGAGCTGCCCGTGGGCAAGCCGCACGTCGACGCGTTCCGCGCCGCGCTCGGGGCGATCGGCCACGGGGACCCCGCCACCACGGTGTACGTCGGCGACCGCCTGTGGGAGGACATCCACGGCGCGCAGCAGGCAGGCATGAGGGCGGTGTGGGTGCCGCACTCGGTCTTCCCCGCCGCGCAGCTCGTCGAGGTCCACGTGCAGCCCGACGCGGTGGTTCGCAGCATCGGCGACGTGCTCGACGTGGTGCGTGGCTGGAACCAGGAGGACTGACCAGCCGTGGACCTCGTCGGCGGGGTGACGCCGGGGGTGTTGGCCCTGCTCCTCGTCGCGGCGCTTCTCGCGGGCTGGATCGACGCCGTCAGCGGTGGGGGAGGACTCGTCCAGCTCCCGGCGCTGCTCGTGGCCCTGCCGGGTGCCGTGCCCGCTACCGTCCTCGGCACGAACAAGTGCGCGTCGATCGTCGGCACGGGAGGCGCCGCTCTCACCTACCGGCGGGCCGCCGTCACCGACGTCGGCACCGCGGCACCGATGGCGCTCGCGGCACTCGTGGGGTCGGCGGCGGGGGCGGTCCTGGCCACCCACCTGCCCGCCGCCGTCTTCCGGCCGCTCGCGCTCGTGCTCGTTCTCGCCGTTGGCGGGTGGACGCTCCTGCGCCCGGCGATGGGCCACGAGCAGGACCTGCGCTGGGGAGCCGCGCAGGACCGACACCTGCACCGCGGTGCGGCCGTCGCGATGGGGCTCGTCATCGGCGGCTACGACGGCCTCTTCGGGCCCGGCACCGGCACGTTCCTCGTTTTCGGGCTCGTCGGCCTGCTCGGCTACTCCTTCCTGAACGCCTCGGCCATCGCCAAGGTGGTGAACGTGGCCACGAACCTCGCCGCCCTGGTCGTCTTCGCCCTCGGCGGCCACGTGCTGTGGGGTCTGGGCGCGGCGATGGCCGGGGCCAACCTCGCCGGGGGGGTCGTGGGCGCGCGCACCGCCGTGCGGCAGGGATCGGGGTTCGTGCGCGCGGTGTTCCTCGCCGTCGTGGCCGTGCTGGTCGTGACGATGGCGGTGCAGCTGTGGCGGTGACCGACCAGCTCGCGCGGGCGGCGGCACCGGCCCGGCGCCGTTGGCCGGTGGACGGGCTCGTCGCCGGCGGGTGCGCGGCCGTCGCGCTCGTCGTGGCGGGGTGGCGCCCCCTCGTCGACATCGACGTGTTCTGGCACGTGCTCGTCGGGCAGGAGATCCTGGACGGCACCCCCGTGCGCGAGGCAGGCCGTGGTTGGTCGTTGGCGCCGGTGCCCGACACGTGGGTGAGCACGCAGTGGGTCAGCGAGGTCGTGCTGGCCCGGCTCTACGCCCTGGGTGGGTGGGACGCAGTGCTCTGGCTGCGGCTGCTCGGCGTCGCAACCGTGCTCGTCGTGCTCGGCCTCACGACGCTGCGCGGGCTGCCGGTGCGCGCTGGGGCCTGGCCGTTCGCCCTGGGCGCGTGCGCCCTCACCGGCTTCGCGCAGGAGCGCAGCTCGCTGCTGACGTACGCCCTCGCCCCGGTGCTCGGGTGGCTGCTCGTGCGCGCGCTCCGCACCGGAGCGCTGCCGCCCTGGTGGGCGGTGCTCGTGGTGACGGCCGTGTGGGCCAACGTGCACGGCGGCTGGGTGGTCGCGGCCGGGGTGTGCAGCCTCGCCGCGGCCGCACGATGGGTCGACCACGGCCTGCGCGACCGCGTCGCGGTGCGCGCGCTCGGGCTGCTCGGCGTGGTCGCCGCGGCCGCCTGCCTCACCCCCCTCGGACCGGCGAACGTCGTGTCGTCGTGGCAGTTCGCCCAGGCGGCGTCGGTCGACGTCGTCGAGTGGCAGCCCGTGTCTCCCGCCTCGTTCTCGTCCGGCGGCCTGCTCTGGGCCGGCCTCGTGGCCATGGCGGCCGTCGTGTGGGCGCTCGGCTCGGTGCGACCGCCGCGGTCCGAGGTGCTGGTGGTGCTCGCCCTGCTCGTCCTGGGGCTGCTGGCCTGGCGCAACCTGCCCGTCGTGGTCCTGCTGCTGGCTCCGCTCCTGGCCCGGCGGCTGGCCGAGTCGTGGCCCGCGGCCGCGGGACCACCGGCCGCGTGGCGCTCCGCGCCGGTGGCGGACCGGCTCGGCGTCGCGCTGGCGGTCCTCGGCCTCGTCGTCGGGGCCGCGGGGATCGGGCGCTCCGGCGCCATCCCCGCCTCCCAGCCCGCCGATCTCGGGGTGAGGCTGGCAGCGATGCCCGGCCCGCTGCGGGTGCTCGACGACTACAACACCGCGGGCATCGTGCTCCTGTGCGGCGGGCCCGGACACGCGTTGGTCGCCGTCGACGGGCGCACCGAACGCCACGGCGCGGACTACCTCCGGGCGTACCGCGACCTGATGGCCGCGCGGCCCGGCTGGGAGAAGATGTTCGACGCGCTGGCGCCCACGGTGGCCGTGCTCGCGAACGGCGCCCCGCTTGCCGACGCGCTGCGGCACGACCGTGGCTGGCGCGTGGTGGCCACGTCGCCCAGCGGCTACCTGCTGCTGGTGCCGCCGACGCCAGGAAACGCGGTGGTGGCACCCGTCCAGCGCGCGGCGCGCACCGACGCCTCCTGCACGGCAGCGGCGGCCGACGCCAGCAGCACCGCGTCGTCGGCCCCGGCAGCCGCGGCCACGACGTCGGACCACACGAGCGCCAGCCTGGCTTCCACCGTGCCCGCCAGCCGCCGCGCCGATGCGGCGTCGACGACGGGGAACGGCGGGTCGTAGGCGGCCGCGGCGGGGGCGGGCGCCGCCGAGGCGGCGACCAGGCGCAGCGCGATGGCGTCGCGGCGCACCCGGTGTGCGTCGATCGCGGCGATGCAGGTACGCGCCTGCGAGCCGGACAGCCGTGCCCCCGCGAGGCCGTACGCGTACATGCACGCGTCCTCCCCGGCGATCGCCGCCTGCAGCGTCTCGGTGACGCCGGGCGCGCTCATGCTCCGCTCAACAGCGCGTGGTGGGCTGCTTCGCAGCCGCCGACGAGGGACAGCTCGCGGGCCAACTGCCAGCGGCTCGCCCGGGCGCAGTCGGCCCCCCGGGCCCGCGCGGCGGCCTTCTCCAGCGCGGCGAGCGCGGCGACGGCGGCCGCGGGAGGGCTCGGCACGGACGGCTTGGGCGGCGGGGGCGTCGCCGTCACCTGACCCGCCTCGCCGACGGTGGCGCGGTGCGCCGCGTGGTTGGCGCGCATCGGCGCGAGCCGTGCCGCGAGCCGTGGGTGGGCCGCGATGGTGGCGTCGTACGCGGCGATGAGGGCGTCCTCGGCGGCCACGACGGATCTGCGCAGCGCCAGGTCGGGGTCGTCCGTGCCGGTAGGCGTCGGCTCAGGAGTGACGCCCGAGGAGGACGAGGTGGTGCAGCCGGCGAGCCCGAACCCCACGAGCGCCGCCGCGCCCGCGGCCAGCACGCCCCGACGCCCGATCACGACACGAATGCTCGCACGGTCGGAGAGGTACCCTGGACACCGGTCGGCGCGAGCCGCCCCACAACCGCTGGACCCAACAGGATGCAGGTCGCCGTGTCGTCTCGTGTGCCCTCCCGCAACGACGTCCCGCGTGAGCGGCTTGTCGCGTTGCTCGCCCCGGTGCTGGCGGCAAGCGGGCTCGACCTCGAGGATGTCGACGTGCGGCCGGCCGGGAAGCGGCTCCTCGTCCGCGTGGTCGTCGACGCCGATGGCGGCGTTCCGCTCGACGCCCTCGCCGCCGCCAGCGCCCCGGTCTGCGAGGTCCTCGACCAGTCCGGCCTGCTCGGCGGCACCGCCTACGTGCTCGAGGTCACCTCTCCCGGGGTCGACCGGCCGCTGAGCGAGCCGCGCCACTGGCGCCGCGCGCAGCACCGACTCGTTGCCGTGACGCCCCGGCAGGCCCCCGAGTTCGTCGGGCGGGTGCGCGGCTGCGACGACGAGGCCGCGGTGCTCGACGTCGACGGGACCGTGACGCGGATGGCCTACGCCGACATCGCCCGCGCGGTCGTGCAGGTGGAGTTCGGCCAGATCGGGGGGCGGCCGGCGCCGGACCGGACGATCCCGACGGTGCCGCCGGTCCCGCAGACCCTCCCGGCGGCGGCCAGGAAGCCGGCCCCACCCACGGACAGGAGGGCTGACATGGATATCGACGTCGCCGCCCTGAAGGCGCTCGTGCGCGAGAAGGATCTCAGCCTCGACCTGGTCGTCGACTCGATCGAGCAGGCCCTGCTCGTCGCGTACCACCGCACCGACGGGTCGGCCGCCCGGGCACGGGTCGAGCTGGACCGCAAGACCGGGCACGTGAGCGTGCTGGCCGCCGAGACCGACGAGGAGGGGGTCGTCGTCCGCGAGTACGACGACACCCCCGAGGGCTTCGGCCGGATCGCGGCCACCACAGCGCGCAACGTGCTGCTGCAGCGGCTGCGCGAGGCCGAGGACGATGTGACCTTCACCGAGTTCGCCGGGCGCGAGGGCGACCTCGTGTCGGGCATCTGCCAACAGGGCCCCGACCCGCGCACCATCCTGGTCGACATCGGCAAGGTCGAGGCGGTGCTCCCGCCCCAGGAGCAGGTGCCCGGCGAAAGCTACCCGCACGGGAGCCGGCTGAAGTGCCAGGTGGTGAGCGTGCGCAAGGGCCCGAAGGGGCCCACGGTCACCGTCTCGCGGACCCACCCGGACCTCGTCCGGTCGCTCTTCGCGCTCGAGGTGCCCGAGATCGCCGACGGGACGGTCGAGATCATGGCCGTGGCCCGCGAGGCCGGCCACCGCAGCAAGGTCGCCGTACGGTCCACCGTGCCCGGCGTGCAGGCCAAGGGCGCCTGCATCGGGCCGATGGGCCAGCGGGTGCGGGCCGTGGTGGCTGAGCTGCACGGCGAGAAGATCGACCTGGTCGACTGGTCCGACGACTCCGCCACCTTCGTCGCCGAGGCTCTGAGCCCGGCCCGGGTCAGCCGGGTCGACGTCGTCGACGCCGAGGCCCGGTCGGCCCGGGTGATCGTGCCGGACTACCAGCTGTCCCTCGCGATCGGCCGCGAGGGCCAGAACGCCCGGCTCGCCGCCCGGCTGACGGGCTGGCGCATCGACATCCGTCCGGACACTGCCCCCGACGGTCACGAGACCGCCGCGGGGGGCGAGGCGGACGGCCAGGGGTGACCGAGGCGGTAGACTCGTCCCCGGCCGGTCGTCCGGCAGGTCGCGTGCGTCCCGTGCGGACCTGCGTGGGCTGCCGCGAACGGGCGGCCGTCACCGACCTGGTGCGCGTCGTGGCGGTCGATGTCGAGGGCTCGTGGACCCTCGCGCTCGATCTCCGCGGTCGCCTCCCGGGACGAGGGGCGCACGTCCACCCCCGGCCCGAGTGCGTCGGTCAGGCAGTACGGCGACGAGCGTTCGCCCGGGCCCTTCGGGTGCCCGGACCGGTCGACGCCTCCGCGCTGCTCGACCACGTGGATCAGGTCGGCCAGCTCGGCCAGCTCCACGAGCACGACACCCGTCCACCACGGGACGCCTCCGGCGCCCCGCCGTCACAGGTTCGGAGCAGGGAATGAGCCTCCGATGAGCACGCTGCGATGAACGTGCCCCGCTAACGACGGCCCCCCGGACCCCCGGCGCGGGCCAGGAACGAGAGAGATCGCGTGTCCAAGGTCCGTGTGTACGAGCTCGCCAAGGAGCTCGGTGTCGAGAGCAAGGTCCTCGTGACCAAGCTCCAGGAGATGGGCGAGTTCGTCCGCTCCGCCAGTTCCACCATCGAGGCGCCCGTCGCGCGTCGGCTGCGCGAGTCGCTGCCGCCCGCCGAGGCTGCCCCCGCGCCCGCCAAGAAGCCGGCCACGCCGGCTGCCGCGGCCGTCCCAGCGCCCGCGGCACCGGCACCGTCCCCGGCCGCCCCCGCTGCCCCGGCCACCCCGGCGACCCCCGCGGCCCCAGCCGTTACCCCGGCCACCGCCCCCGGCGCGCCCGTGCCGGCCGCGGCCCCTGCCGCCGCACCCGCGTCTCTGGTCCCCGCGCCGGCGGCCCCGGCCCCGGCCGCCGCCGCGGCGCCCGCCGCGTCGGCATCCCCAGAGGCGCCGCCCGCGCCGCGCCCCACCGGTCCGCGCCCGGGCAACAACCCGTTCACGGACAAGTCCGCGCCCGCGCCGCGCCCGACCGGTCCGCGCCCGGGCAACAACCCGTTCACGGACAAGTCCGCCGGTGCCCGCCCGACGCCGGGCGCGATGCCGCCCCGGCCCGGCGGCGTTCCCGGCGCCCCCCGCCCTAACCCCGGCATGATGCCGCCGCGCCCCAGCGCCCCGCGGGTCCCGGCGCGGGTCGCCCGGGTCCCGGCGGCCGTCCGGCCGGGCCTGGCGGCGGAGCGGGCCGTCCGGGCGGCGCCGGCGGCGGCGGCTTCGCCGGGCGTCCCGGCGGCGGCGGTGCGCCTGCCCGTCCCGGCGGCCCCGGTGCCGGTGGCGGCGCGGGCCGTCCCGGCGGTGGCGGCGGCTTCGCCGGTCGTCCCGGCGGTGGCGGTCCTGGTGGCCGCGGCGGCACGGCCGGCGCGTTCGGCCGTCCTGGCGGGCGGCCCACGCGCGGCCGCAAGTCCAAGCGTGCGAAGCGCCAAGAGTTCGACAACATGCAGGCCCCGACGATCGGCGGCGTGCAGGTCCCGCGTGGCCGCGGCGAGGTCGTGCGGCTTGCCGCGCGGCGCCTCGCTGAGCGACTTCGCCGACAAGATCAACGCCAACCCGGCAGGTCTGGTGGCGATGATGTTCAACCTCGGCGAGATGGTCACCGCCACGCAGTCTGTCGACGACGACACGCTGCAAGCTGCTCGGCACCGAGCTCAACTACGACGTGCAGGTCGTCTCGCCCGAGGACGAAGACCGCGAGCTGCTCGAGGAGTTCGACCTCGACTTCGGCGAGGACGAGGGCGACGACAGCGACCTCGTGGCGCGCCCTCCGGTCGTCACGATCATGGGTCACGTCGACCACGGAAAGACCAAGCTGCTCGACGCCATCCGCAACACCAACCTCGTGGCCGCGCGAGGCAGGTGGCATCACCCAGCACATCGGTGCCTACCAGATCGTCACGACGCACGATGGCCTCGACCGCCGCATCACCTTCATCGACACCCCGGGTCACGAGGCCTTCACGGCCATGCGCGCCCGTGGCGCTCAGGTCACCGACATCGCGATCCTCGTGGTGGCAGCCGACGACGGCGTCAAGCCGCAGACCATCGAGGCGCTCAACCACGCCCAGGCGGCAGGGGTGCCGATCGTCGTGGCCGTGAACAAGGTCGACAAGGAGGGCGCCGACCCGCTCAAGGTCCGCTCCCAGCTCACCGAGTACGGCCTGGTGGCTGAGGAGTTCGGCGGCGAGACGATGTTCGTCGACGTCTCCGCCAAGGCCGGGCAGGGCATCGACGACCTGCTCGAGGCGCTCCTGCTGACCGCGGACGCCTCGCTCGACCTTCGCGCCAACCCGCACCAGGACGCCCAGGGTGTGGCCATCGAGGCCCACCTCGACCGCGGCCGCGGTCCGGTGGCCACGGTGCTCGTCCAGCGCGGCACCCTGCGCCCGGGCGACTCCATCGTCGCCGGCGATGCCTTCGGCCGCGTGCGGGCGATGCTCGACGAGAACGGCGACCCGCTCGACGAGGCCGGGCCCTCGCGGCCGGTGCAGGTGCTGGGGCTGACCTCGGTGCCCGGCGCCGGCGACTCCTTCCTGGTCGTGACCGAGGACCGAGTGGCGCGCCAGATCGCGCAGACCCGGCAGGCCCGCGAGCGCAACGCCGCGCTCGCCAAGGCCCGCCCCCGACGCTCGCTGGAGGACTTCCTCTCCACGATGGGCAAGGGCGAGGTGCAGGAGCTCAACCTCATCCTCAAGGGCGACGTCTCCGGGTCGGTCGAGGCGCTCGAAGACGCCCTGCTCAAGCTCGATGTCGGCGACGAGGTCGACCTGCGCATCATCGACCGCGGCGTCGGTGCCATCACCGAGACCAACGTCATGCTGGCCGCGGCCTCCGACGCGATCATCATCGGCTTCAACGTGCGCCCGCAGGGCAAGGCCACCGAGCTCGCCGACCGCGAGGGCGTCGAGATCCGGTACTACTCGGTCATCTACGCCGCGATCGAAGAGGTCGAGGCCGCGCTGAAGGGCATGCTCAAGCCCGAGTTCGAGGAGGTGCAGCTCGGAACCGCCGAGGTGCGCGAGGTCTTCAAGTCCTCGAAGTTCGGCAACGATCGCCGGCTGCCTCGTACGCTCGGGCGACATCCGCCGCAACTCCAAGGCGCGCCTGGTGCGCGACGGCGTCGTCGTGGCCGACAACGTGTCCATCGAGTCGCTGCGGCGGTTCAAGGACGACGTCACCGAGGTCCGAGAGGGCTACGAGTGCGGTATCGGACTCGGGTCGTTCAACGACCTCAAGGTCGACGACGTCATCGAGACCTTCGAGATGCGGGAGAAGCCGCGCGCCTGAGGGCGTGCGGCTCTCGCGCCGGGCTCCGGGGCACCCCGTGTACGCAGGTGTCCTGGAGCTCGACGTGCTCCTCGGCGACGTGCACTCGCTCAAGGAGAAACGGGCGCTGGTGCGGCCGGTCCTGGCCGAGCTGCGCCGCAGGTTCGAGGTGTCCGCCGCTGAGGCCGGGCACCTCGACCTGCACCGCAGGACGTTGCTGGGGGTCGCGGTGGTCGCCGCGGATGCGACCCACTGCCACGAGGTGCTCGACGGGTGCGAGCGGCTGGTCGCCGCCCGGCCCGAGCTGGAGCTGGTGGCCGCGCGCCGCCGGCTCATCGGCCAGCACGACGACGCGTGACCGTGAGGCACGCAGGACGGGACGAGAGGGAGAACGATGTCGCAGGCACGGGCCCGCAAGATGGCCGAGCGCATCCAGGTGGTGGTGGCCCAGACGCTCGAGACGCGGATCAAGGACCCCCGCCTCGGCTTCATCACCATCACCGCCGCGCGCATCACGCCGGACCTGCGTGAGGCCACCGTCTTCTACACGGTGTACGGCGACGACGAGGAGCGCGCCGCGACGGCGGCGGCGCTCGAGTCGGCCAGGGGCGTGCTGCGCAGCGAGGTGGGCCGCCAGACGGGGCTGAAGTTCACCCCGACCCTCGAGTTCGTGCCCGACGTCGTGCCCGAGACCGCTGCCCACATCGACGACCTGCTGCGCGAGGCGCACCGCGCCGACGAGGCCGTGCAGGAGCTCGCGGCGGGCGCGGTGTACGCGGGCGAGCCCGACCCCTATCGCGCCCCCCGCGAGGACGACCTCGACGACGAGGACGACCCGGCGGACGCGGGCGCCTCGCGATGACCGAGGCCACGCCGGACGCGGGGTGGGAGCGGGCCGCCGCCCTCCTCGATGCCGCCGACGACGTGGTGCTCCTCGCCCATGTGGCGCCCGATGCCGACGCCCTCGGGTCGGCGCTGGGCATGGGACTCGCGCTCCGCGCGCGGGGCGCCCGCGTGCGGGTGTCGTTCGGCGACCACCCGTTCGTCGTGCCCCGGACCCTGCGCTGGCTCCCGGGCGCCGATCTGCTGGTGCCACCCGCCGAGGTACTGGAGCCGCCGGGCCCGACGGGCCTGGTGGCCTCGTTCGACGTCAGCGACGCACGCAGGCTGGGCTCGCTGCGGCCGCTGCTCGACACCGTGCCAGAGTTCCTCGCGGTCGACCACCACGCCTCCTTCACGGGATTCGGGACGGCCCATGTCGTCGACCCAGTCGCGGAGGCCACGGCCGTGATGGCGCTGCGGCTGCTGGATCTGATGGCCCTCCCGCTCACGGCCGACGTCGCCACGTGCATCTACGCCGGGCTCGCCACCGACACCGGGTCGTTCCGCTTCCGGGGCACGACCGCCCGCACGCACGAGGTCGCCTCGCGGCTCCTCGACGCGGGCGTGTCGCCCGACCTCGTCGCGCGGCGCCTGTTCGACGCGCAGCCGTTCGGCGCCCTGCGGGTGCTGGGTGCGGCCCTCGATGGTGCCGTCCTCGACCGGGAGGCGATGGGGGGGGCCGGACTACTGGTGGCCGTCGTGGCGCGGTCCGGCCGCGACGCCTGGGGCCAGCCGCTCGACGCGGTCGAGAACGTCGTCGACGTGCTCCGCTCGTGCGCCGACGCCGACGTCGCCGTCGTCCTCAAGCAGGACGACGACGGTGCATGGCGCGTCTCGGCGCGCTCCCACGGCGGGGTCGACGTCGGCGCCGCCTTCGTGTCCCTCGGCGGCGGCGGTCACCGGTCGGCCGCGGGGGTCACGCTGGACGGACCGCCCGAGACCGTGCTCGCCCGCGTCCGCACGGCCCTGGAGGCCGCAGCGGCCCAGGGCGGCTGACCGTGGCTCGCGGACCGCGAGACCGCACCGCCCCCGATGGCGTCGTCGTCGTCGACAAGCCCGCAGGGCTCACGTCGCACGACGTGGTCGCGCAGGTGCGACGGCTGGTCGGATCGCGCAAGGTCGGCCACGCCGGCACGCTCGACCCGATGGCCACCGGTGTGCTGGTGTGCGGGGTGGAGCGGGCCACCCGGATCCTCGGCCTGCTCGCCGACGGCGACAAGGAGTACCGGGCCACGGTCCGGCTCGGGGTCTCGACCGTCAGCGACGACGCCGACGGCGAGGTGGTCTCGGCGGTCGGCCTGGCCGCGCTCGAGCCGGCCGAGCTCGAGGCGGTGCTCGCACCCCTGCGCGGCCACATCCTGCAGCGCCCCTCGTCCGTGAGCGCCATCAAGGTCGACGGCCGCCGGGCGCACGAGCGGGTGCGGGCCGGCGAAGACGTCGACCTGCCGGCCCGGCCCGTGCACGTCGAAGTCCTCGAGGTGCTCGCCACGACGCCGGGGGCGGACGTGCGCACCGGCGCACCCGTGATCGACGTCGACGTGCGGGTGGTGTGCTCCGCCGGCACGTACGTGCGCTCGCTGGCCCGGGACGCCGGTGCGTCGCTGGGCTGCGGCGGGCATCTGGTGTCGCTGCGGCGCACGCGGGTGGGCCCGTTCGGGGTCGACCGGGCCCGCACCCTCGACGAGCTCGCCGGCGCCGCCGAAGGCGACGGATCGGGCGCCGCCGTGCTGCCCTTGGCCGACGTGCTGCGGACCGCCTTCCCTGTGCACGTCGTCGACGACGGCGACGCGGTGAAGGTGGGCCACGGGACCCCGCTGCCCTGGCCCGTCGGCGTGGTCCCCGACGGACCGGTGGCCCTGCTCTCGGCGGCCGGCGCGCCGCTGGCCCTGGGCCGGTGCCGCGGGGGCACCACCGCGTACCTCGTGGTCTTCTCCTAGCGGCCCCGCCCGCTGCCGGCGCGGCCAGCCGCCGGCCGACCGCGGTCGTCTGGCAGGCTGTCCCACCGTGACGACCTGGTGGCGTTCGCCCGCGGAGGTGCCGGCCGACCTGGGTCGGGTCGTGGCCACCCTCGGCTCCTTCGACGGCGTGCACCGCGGCCACCGGGTCCTGCTCTCGCGCGCCCGAGAGCACGCCGACCGGCTCCGCATGTCGCTGGTGGCCGTCACCTTCGACCCGCACCCGACCGCCGTCGTCCGGCCCGCCAGCCAGCCGCCGCTGCTGGCAACGGTCGAACACCGCGTGCAGCTGCTGCACGGGGCGGGGGCCGACCACGTGCTGGTGGTGCCGTTCACCCACGCGCTGTCCCAGCTCTCTCCCGCGGAGTTCGTGGCCGAGGTGCTCGTCGACGCACTCCACGCGGCGGTCGTGGTGGTGGGCGAGAACTTCCGGTTCGGCCACCGCGCCGCGGGCGACGTCGACACCCTCGTCGACCTCGGGGTCCTGCACGGGTTCACCGTCGACCCGGTGCCTGTCGCGGCCGGCAGCGGCGGCGCCTACTCCTCCACGTTCGTGCGCGGGCTGGTGGCCGCCGGCGACGTGCGCACCGCGGCGGAGGCGCTCACCCGGCCGCACCGCGTCGAGGGCGTCGTGGTGCAGGGCGACCGCCGCGGCCGCACCCTCGGCTACCCGACCGCCAACGTGGAGACGCACGAGCACACCGCCGTGCCGGCCGACGGGGTGTATGCCGCCTGGCTGTGGTGCGAATGCTACGGGGAGCACCCGCAGCGGTTCCCGGCGGCGGTGTCCGTGGGCACCAACCCGACGTTCGACGGGCACGAGCGCCGCGTCGAGGCGTACGTGCTGGACCGCGACGACCTCGAGCTCTACGGCCGCCGCGTGGCGCTCGACTTCGTCGCCCGGCTGCGCGCCATGGAGCGTTACGACGGTGTCGACGCCCTGCTCGAGCAGATGGCCGAGGACGTGCGCCGCGCCCACGAGGTGCTCGACGCGGCCGACCGGCGGTAGCCGCGCCAGCACGGGGTAGCGTGACCCGACCGGAGGAAGGAGGCCGGGCCGAGCGGCCCGGACAGCCACGGATGATGTCACCCGAGAACGCCGCTCGCTACCGCGCGCGGTTCGAGCAGATCGTCAGGAACGTCGCGGGCTTCATCCAGGGCAAGCACGACGTGATCGACCTCGCGGTCATCTGCCTGCTGGCCGAGGGCCACCTGCTCATCGAGGACGTGCCCGGCGTCGGGAAGACGTCCCTGGCGCGCAGCATCGCCGCCACCCTCGGGATGTCATGGTCGCGGATCCAGTTCACCCCCGACCTGCTGCCCAGCGATGTGACCGGCGTGTCGGTGTACCACCAGAACACCGGCACGTTCGAGTTCCACCCGGGTCCGCTGTTCGCCCACCTGGTGCTCGCCGACGAGATCAACCGGGCGTCGCCGCGCACGCAGTCGGCCCTGCTCGAGGTGATGGAGGAGCGGACGGTCACCGTCGACGGCGCGAGCCATCCGGTGCCCAGCCCGTTCATGGTGATCGCCACCGAGAACCCCGTCGAGATGGATGGCACCTTCCCGCTGCCCGAGGCGCAGCTCGACCGCTTCCTCATGACGGTGTCCGTGGGCTATCCCGACCTCGCGGCCGAGGTGAAGGTGCTGTCCAACATCCAGGACGGCGTGCGCATCAACGACCTCGCGCCCATCGGCACCGCTGACGACATCCGGTCGATGGTGCAGATGGCCGCCGAGGTCCACGTAGCGCCGGCGGTGCTCGACTACGTCGTGCGGCTCACCTCCGCCACCCGCCAGCGGCCCGACGTGCGCCTGGGCGCGAGCCCTCGCGGGAGCGTCGGGCTCCTGAGGGCGGCCCGGGTGGCCGCCGCGGCGCGCGGCCGGCACTTCGTCACGCCCGCCGACGTGCAGTGGCTCGCCCGCCCGGTACTCGCGCACCGGCTCCTTCTCACCGACGTCGAAGCCGGTCCGGCGGCCGCGGCCGCGGTCGTCGCCTCGGTCGTCGCGTCGGTCCCCGCGCCGCAGGGCTGACCGGCCGTGCGGCCCACGAGCACCGGAGCCGGCGTCACGGTCGTCGGCGTGCTCCTGCTGGTGGTCGGCGTCGCCCTCGGCTACCCCGAGCTGCTCGCGATCGGCATGGGGGCACTCACCCTCGTCACCCTGTCGGCCCTCGCGCTCGCCGCCGCCACCCCCGTGAGCGTGGTCGTGCCCGGCGACCTGAGGGTCGAGCGCGAGTCCGATTCGGCCGTGCGCCTCGCCGTGCGCCTCGACCGCCGCCGCGCCCTCGGCGGGCTGCGACTGCGCGCGTTCCACCGCGACGAGGTCGTGGGGATCGCGCCATTGCGGCCGGGGGCCGACAACGTGGTCGCCGTCCCGATCGACACCTCGCGCCGTGGCCGGCTGACGATGGGCCCTTGGCGGCTCGAACGCTCGGACCCGTGGGGGCTGGTGACCAAGACGGTGGTGCGGGTCGAGGCGGTACCCGTGCTCGTCGTCCCGCGCGTGCACGCCGTCACGGTCGCGCAGCTCCCCATGGCCGACGCGTCGGGGAGCTCGGGGGAGGAGACGGGCGCCACGCACGTCGCCACTCTCCGCGAGTACGTCGTGGGTGACGAGCTCAGGCACGTGCACTGGCGGTCCTCCGCCAAGGCGGGCACGCTCATGGTGCGCCAGTACGTCGACTCTCGGCGCCCCGGGGTGGACGTGGTCGTCGACCTCGCCGCGGGGTCCTACGCCACGCCGGACGACTTCGAGGAGGCCGTCGACGCCGCGGCATCCATCGCGACGGCGGTGGCGACGACGGGCGTGCCCACCCGCGTCATCACCACGCGGGGCGACAGCGCGCGGGCTGGTCACGGGCGTCACGCCGGGATGCTCGACCTGCTCGCCGACGTGCACCTCGAGGAGTCCTCGACCCCTGGCGCCGAGGCGCCCGCAGCCGCCCGCGCCACCGGCACGACCACCGTGTACGTCACCGGAACCGCCGCGGGAGCACGCGGACGCGGCCGGGCGCGCAGGGTGACGATCGTGCTCGGACCACCGGCTGGCGCGTCGCCCGCGGCCGAACAGCCTGGCGTGGTGCGCGTCCAGCGGGCGGTCGACCTCGCCCTGCTCCCCAGCGTGGGGCGGGCTCACCGCAGGTCGGCGGCGGCCCGATGACGCGTCAAGGCCAGCGCACCTCGCGCCGCATCGCACCGCCGTCGGGGTCGCGGTGGGCCGTGCTCGTGCCGGCCACGCTCGCCGCCGTGATGTTCGGCCCGGTGGTCGGCACCACCGTCGCGCAGGCCGTGCTCATCCCCGTCGTGGTCCTGTCGGCGGGCGCGATGGTGCTCGTACGCCGCGGGAGCACCGGAGCGCCCCTGGTCGGCGGGGCTGTCGCGGCGGTGGGAGAGGCTGCCGCGGCCGCCTTCGTCGTGGCGCTGCTCGTCGGGCCTACGGGTCCCGGCCCGGTGGCCGCCGGCATCGCCGCCGGTGCGGTCTCGCTGGGCTCCTCGCTCGGGCAGCTCCTGCTCGAGCGACGGCCGCCGGCCCTGGCCGCGCTGCCCCCGGTGCTCGCCGCCACGGTCGCGCTCGCCCTCGGAGCGGCCACGGCACCGGGCCAGGTGCTCCTCGCCGCCGCCCTCGTCGTGGGCACCGCCCTCGTGCTCGTCGTCGCCGGGCCGTGGAACGGTGGCTCGCACGGCGGCGGGTCGAGCGCCACGCCGACCCGCGGCGGTCTGCTGCTCGCGGCCGTCGCCACGTTCGTCGCCGGGGCAGTGGCGCTCGGCGCCGGCACGAGCGCCCGGACGTGGATGCACGACCCGGTGCGGTTCCTGGCCCAACGGGCCGACGAGACCCCGCCCCAGACCGGCACTCTGCGCGACGTGTCGCCGCTCACCCAGGCCACCCGATGGCAGACCGTGCTGCGCGACGACGACCGGACCCTCGTCGGGCTCGGGGCTCCTGTGCAGGCCTCCCGCGTGATCTGGACCACGCTGGACCGGTACGACGGCCGCACGTGGAGCCCCCCGCTGCTCTACCCGTCGAAAGGTCCAGTGTTCCCGCCCGACCCCGTCGCTGGGATCAGGCCCTCGCTCGCGCAGGAGCTGCGGCTCGTCGTCGGGCCGGCCCTTCCCGGGCCGTGGATCCCCACCCAGACCAGGGTCACCCAGGTCGACGGCACACCGGCGTGGTCCGACACCGGCGTGGGATCGGTGATCTCCAGCGGCTCGCCGATCGGGCGGCCTGTGCGGGTGTTGTCGTCCCAGCCGGTGGCCTCTCGCACGGAGCTCGCCGCGGCTCCCGCAGCACCGGCCGCGGCGTTCAGCAGCACCCTGGCGCTGCCCGGACCCCTGCCGCCCGTCCTTCGGCACATGGTCGACAGCGCCGCTGAGGTGGGGCCGAATCCCTGGGATCGGCTGGCCGCTCTCGCCCGCGAGCTCAGGGCCCCGCGGATGGATCCGGCCGACCTGGCGATCCCCAGCGACGTCGTGCCGGGCCGTAGCTACCAGGACCTGGACGAGGTGCTGGCCAAGGGCGTCGGGTTCCAGGAGCAGTACGCCGCGGCCTTCGCCCTCGGCGCCCGGGACTGGAACGTGCCGACGCGCCTGGCCGTCGGCTGGCTCACCCCGGCGAGCGCCTTCACGCCGGTGTACGTCACAGCCGCCTCGACCAGCGTGTGGGTGCAGGTGCAGCTCGCGGGGATCGGGTGGGTCTCGTTCCAGCCCACGCCGCAGGACCGCGACGCGGGCCGCCCCGCGGTGGTCCTGCCGCCGTCCTCGCTGCCCACGGTGAAGCCGACATCCCGTCCCACGGCCACCGCCTCGCCGTCGTCGTCGCCCTCCCGCTCGCCGTCTGCGAGCCCGACGCCGAAGCCGGAACCCGCCGGCGGCTCCACGTGGTGGACGTGGCTGCTCCTGCTGGTGCCCCTGGCCTGGCCCCTGTCCGTGGCCTGGCGGCGCCGGTCCCGTCGGCGGGCCCTCGAGCACGGCCCGGCCGACGGGCGCGGCCGGGTGGGGGGCGCATGGACGTGGGCTCGCACCGCCCTGTGGGAGGGCGGGCTGCCGCTGCCGCCGGGGGTGTCGCCCGATGTCGTGGCCCTGGGGGACGGGGCCGACGACCTTCCGAGGGAGGTCGCAGAGCGGCTCCGCGCCCTGGCCGCGACCGTCAGCCCGGTCCTGTACGCACCCGAGCCGGCGTCCGACGAGCAGGTGCGGGCCGCCTGGGACCAGGCCGACGCCGTGGTGGCCGCCGTCCACAGCGGCGCCGGTCCACGGGCCCGGATCCGCAGGCTCCTGCTCCCGGGACGTCCCCTGCCCGACCCCGGGGAACCCGCATGGGACCTCGAGGACGATTTCGGCCCGGCGGCCCGGCGCTGATACTCTCAGGGCCGACGGCTGCGGGGCGGGCGCCCCGCGGTTCGCGTCTTCACCCCCGGGCACGTTCCCGCCCCGGGGCCACGCGCCCGGAAGGATATGTATGTCGCTCGACGCCACTGCCAAGAAGTCGATCATCGACGAGTACGCCGTCACCGAGGGTGACACCGGCAGCCCCGAGGTCCAGGTCGCGATCCTCACCAAGCGGATCAACGACCTCACCGAGCACCTCAAGACCCACAAGCACGACCACCACAGCCGCCGCGGCCTGCTCCTGCTGGTCGGCCGCCGCCGCCGGCTGCTCAAGTACCTCCAGAAGACGGACATCAACCGCTACCGCTCGCTCATCGAGCGGCTCGGCCTCCGCCGCTGACCCGACGAGGGAGTGGCCCCCCGGGGCCGCTCCCTCGTTCTGCACCCGAACACCGATCGGGGCACGCGCACGAGCGCGGTCGGCGTCGGTCCTCGGTAGTGGTCCCCGGAGGTGGCACACGCCGCCGCGGGCACCTCCATCGAAGACCGGCCGCACGGCTTGGACGCCCGGCGCGGAGCCCCCTGCACCGAAAGGGAGGGCACCCGTGGAGGGTCCCGACGTTCACACCTCCGAAGCCGTCATCGACAACGGCAGCTTCGGCACCCGCACCATCCGCTTCGAGACCGGCCGGCTCGCCCGGCAGGCGGCCGGCTCGGTCGTCGTCTACCTCGACGACGACACGATGCTGCTGTCGGCCACCACCGCCGGCAAGACGCCCAAGGAGCAGTTCGACTTCTTCCCGCTCACCGTCGACGTCGAGGAGCGGATGTACGCCGCCGGCCGCATCCCCGGCTCGTTCTTCCGCCGCGAGGGCCGTCCCAGCGAGGACGCGATCCTCACCTGCCGGCTCATCGACCGGCCGCTGCGCCCCACCTTCGTCAAGGGCCTGCGCAACGAGGTCCAGGTCGTCATCACGGTCATGTCGCTCAACCCGCGCGACCTCTACGACGTCGTGGCGATCAACGCCGCCTCGATGTCGACCCAGCTGTCCGGCCTGCCCTTCAGCGGCCCGATCGGCGGCGTCCGCGTGGCCCTCATCGACGGCCAGTGGGTGGCGTTCCCGACCCACGAGCAGCTCGAGCAGGCCGTCTTCGACATGGTCGTGGCCGGCCGCGTGGTGGGCGACGACGTCGCCATCATGATGGTCGAGGCCGAGGCCACCGAGTCCACCGTCGAGCTGATCGCCGGCGGCGCCACGGCGCCGACCGAGGAGGTCGTGGCCCAGGGCCTCGAGGCCAGCAAGGCGTTCATCCGCGTCCTGTGCGAGGCGCAGGCCGCCGTGGCGGCCACCGCCGCCAAGGAGACTCGCGAATTCCCGGTCTTCCTGGACTACCAGCACGACGTGTACGACGCCGTGGCCGGAGCCGTCGCCGACGAGCTCGCTGCGGCGCTGACCATCGCCGGCAAGCAGGAGCGCGAGGCCGAGCTCGACCGCGTCAAGGAGCTCGCCTACGAGCGCTGCGGCGCGGGGCTCGAGGGTCGCGAGAAGGAGATCGGCGGCGCGCTCCGGCTCTGACCAAGAAGCTCATCCGCCAGCGGGTGCTGCGCGACAAGGTGCGCATCGACGGCCGCGGTCTCACCGACATCCGCACCCTGTCGGCCGAGGTCGAGGTCGTGCCCCGGGTGCACGGCTCGGCGCTGTTCGAGCGCGGCGAGACCCAGATCCTGGGCGTCACCACGCTGAACATGCTCCGGATGGAGCAGCAGCTCGACACGCTGTCGCCAGAGACGCGCAAGCGCTACATGCACAACTACAACTTCCCGCCGTACTCCACCGGCGAGACCGGCCGGGTGGGCTCGCCCAAGCGCCGCGAGATCGGCCACGGCGCGCTCGCCGAGCGGGCGCTCATCCCGGTGCTCCCGAGCGAGGCCGAGTTCCCGTACGCGATCCGGCAGGTGTCCGAGGCGCTCGGCTCCAACGGCTCGACCTCGATGGGCTCGGTCTGCGCGTCGACGATGTCGCTGCTCAACGCCGGCGTGCCGCTCAAGGCGCCGGTCGCCGGCATCGCGATGGGCCTGATCTCCGACGAGGTCGACGGCCAGATGCAGTACGTCGCGCTGACCGACATCCTCGGTGCCGAGGACGCCTTCGGCGACATGGACTTCAAGGTCGCCGGCACCAAGGAGTTCGTCACCGCGCTGCAGCTGGACACCAAGCTCGACGGCATCCCCGCCTCGGTGCTCGGCGGCGCGCTCACCCAGGCGCACGACGCCCGCCTGGCGATCCTCGACGTGATGAACGAGGCCATCGACGTGCCGGACGAGATGTCGGTGCACGCGCCGCGGATCATCACGGTGAAGATCCCGGTCGACAAGATCGGCGAGGTCATCGGCCCGAAGGGCAAGATGATCAACCAGATCCAGGACGAGACCGGCGCCGAGATCTCCATCGAGGACGACGGCACCATCTACATCGGTGCCACCGACGGCCCGAAGGCCGAGGCCGCGCGCGCGATCGATCAACGCGATCGCCAACCCGCAGATGCCCGAGGTGGGCGAGCGCTACCTCGGCACGGTCGTCAAGACCGCGCCGTTCGGCGCGTTCGTCTCGCTGCTGCCCGGCCGCGACGGCCTGCTGCACATCAGCAAGCTGCGCAAGCTCGCCGGTGGCAAGCGGGTCGAGAACGTCGAGGACGTCGTCAAGGTCGGTCAGAAGGTGCTCGGTCGAGATCGCCGAGATCGACTCCCGCGGCAAGCTCTCGCTCGACCCCGTCGACGAGGACGGCGACGGCGCCGGGGCTCCGGACGCCGAGTAGCACGGTGGCGGCCCGGCACCGCAGCACTCCAGCCACGCGCACGCGCACCCTGCTCCGGGAGGCCGACGGCGGACTCGTCCGCCGGTCGGTCCTCCCGGGCGGGCTGCGCGTCATCACCGAGGCGATGCCCGGGGTGCGCTCCGTGGCCTTCGGCGTGTGGGTCGACGTGGGCAGCCGCGACGAGACACCCGCGGTGGCTGGGTCGGCCCACTTCCTGGAGCACCTGCTCTTCAAGGGAACTCCGTCGGCGCGACGCCCTGGACATCTCGGCCGCGATCGACGAGGTGGGCGGCGAGACGAACGCCTTCACCACCAAGGAGTACACGTGCTACTACGCACGGGTACTCGACGCCGATCTGCCCGTGGCGGTCGACGTGATCGCCGACATGGTCGCCTCGTCGCTGCTTCGCAGCGCCGACGTGGAGTCCGAGCGTGAGCGTGATCCTCGAAGAGATCGCCATGCACGACGACGACCCGACCGACGAGGTGCACGACCTCTTCGCCGAGGCGATGTTCGGCGACTCCGATCTCGGGCCGCCCGGTGCTCGGCACCGTCGACACGATCTCGGCCGTGACGCGCGCGTCCATCCGCCGCTTCTACCGCCGGCGCTACACAGCCGACCGGCTCGTGGTGGCCGCCGCCGGCAACCTCGACCACGCTGCGGTCGTGCGCCTGGTGCGGTCCGCGTTCGACCGGGCCGGCGCCCTCGAGGGCGACGCCCTGCCCGCTGCTCCCCGCCCGCCCCGGGCCCGCCACGGCACCCCCGGCTCGGTGGCGCTCGTCACCCGCGACACCGAGCAGGCTTCGTTCGTGCTCGGCGTGCCGGGCCTCACCCGTGGCGACCGACGTCGCTACGGGCTCGGCGTGCTCAACGCCGCCCTCGGCGGCGGCATGAGTCTCCCGGCTGTTCCAGGAGGTGCGCGAGAAGCGCGGACTGGCCTACAGCGTCTTCTCCTTCACCTCGCAGTACGCCGACGCCGGGCTGCTGGGTGTCACGGCAGGATGCCGGCCGGCCAAGCTCGCGCAGGTGCTCGAGGTGTGCCGCGCCGAGCTCGACACGCTGGTCCGGCACGGCATCACCGACGGCGAGCTCGACCGGGGCCGCGCCCAGCTGCGCGGCGGGCTGGTGCTCGGGCTCGAAGACACCGGCTCGCGGATGACGCGGCTGGCCAAGGGCGAGATGTACGGCGACCTGACGGGCGTCGACGAGGTGCTTCGCCGGATCGAGTCGGTCACCGTGGCGCAGGTGCAGCAGGTCGCCGAGGACCTCCTCGCCAGCTCGCCTACGCTGGCCGTCGTGGGTCCGTTCGACGACGCGTTGGCCTTCGCCGGCGCCGTGGGCTGAGAGGAGCTCGGCTGTGGCGGTCCTGGTGGGCGTCGTCGGATCGCGCGGCCGCATGGGCGCCACCGTCTGCGACGCGGTACGCGCCGCCGACGGGCTCGAGCTTGTCGCACAGGTCGACGAGGGCGACCCGCTGTCGGCGCTCGCCGGCGCCGGCGCCGAGGTGGTCGTCGATTTCACCCACCCCGGTGCGGTGATGGGCACGCTCGAGCACTGCATCGGCGCGGGCATCCACACCGTGGTCGGCACCACGGGGTTCGACGACGGGCGGCTCGACCAGCTGCGCGCGTGGCTCGCGGCCTCGCCGGGCACCGGCTGCATCGTGGCCCCGAACTTCGGCATCGCCGCCGTGCTGATGATGCGCTTCGCCGCGGCGGCGGCCCCGTTCTTCCCGTCTGCGGAGATCGTCGAGCTGCACCACCCCGGCAAGGCCGACGCCCCCAGCGGTACCGCGCGGCGCACGGCCGAGCTCATCGCGGCGGCCCGGCGGGAGGCCGGCCTCGGTCCGATGCCCGACGCCACGGTGACGGGGCTCGAGGGCGCGCGCGGCGCCGACGTGGAGGGCGTGCATGTGCACGCGGTGCGACTCGCCGGGCTCGTGGCGCACCAGGAGGTACTGCTCGGCGGCGACGGCGAGGTGCTCACCATCCGGCACGACTCTCTCGACCGCACGTCCTTCATGCCCGGTGTCCTGCTCGCCGTCCGCGGGGTGGCCGCGCGGCCGGGGCTCACCGTCGGCATCGACGACCTGCTCGGTCTCTAGCCCGCTGCCGCCATGACCGCCCGCCGCGTCGCGATCGGCCTGGTCGTGGTGTGCGGGGTCTATGTGCTGCTCTCTGCCCAGCGCGGCCTCGAGCTCATGGGCTCGGGGGACCTCGTGGCCGCGCTCATGGGCGTGGCCGTTCTCGTCGTCCCGCTCGTGGTGGCGTACCTGATCTACCGCGAGGTGCGGTTCGGGATGCAGGTCCAGGAGCTGGGCCGGCACCTCGGCGAGGTCGGCGGCCTGCCCGAGGACGACCTGCCGCGGCTGGCGTCGGGCCGGGTCGACCTGGAGGCTGCCGACGAGGCCTTCGAGCGGCGCCGCAGCGACGTCGATGCCGAGCCCGCCGACCCGGGTGCGTGGTTCCGGCTGGCCGTGGCCTACGACGATGCCCGCGACCGCAAGCGGGCCCGCGAGGCCATGCGGCACGCGGTGGCCCTGCGCGGGGCGCAGCGCGCCAGCCGGTGACGCATCGTGGCGGCGAGTGTGCCGGGCGGCCAGAAACGGTTCTGCTGCAGGCGAAATCCTGTGGACGGGGTGCCGGATCGAACAGGTGTTCGATAGATGTCGAGCATGTCCTCGTCCCTTGCCTCATAGCCCCGTCGAGGGGTCCGACGAGGGCTGGTGGCACGAGGATGAGGTGCGGGTCGAGGAGGCGGTGGCCGGGCTGAGGGGGGCGGCGCAGGGGGCCGCCCCCCCCGGGCCGCACCACCCGCGCGGCCGCCGACGGGTCCTGCACCTGGACCACCGGCTGGGGCCAGCAGGCCACCATTCCCCCACGCCCCTACCTCGACGACCCACCCGGCGCCACGTCCGACGCGGTCCGCCCCGCCGCCCCACCCTGACGCGCGCCGCTGCGCCGTATGACCTTCGGTGGCACTGGCGGGCGCATCGCGAGACGGCAGCGAGCCGCGTCTCGGTGCTCGTCGCTAGGCGCTCGTCAGAACTCGTACCCGAAGACCCGCGCATCCTGGCGATCACGCCACGCGACGTCGATCGGACCCAGGCCGGTCAGGGCCTCTACGAGCAAGATCCCCGGCACGTGCGTGTCGTGGCTCCATTCGATGGAGCGTTCCTCCGGCAAGACCGATCCGATCGCATCGTCGTCCCGGAACCAGGGGTCGAACGACCGGACAATTTCGCCGTCTCGGGCGACTTGGACGAGATGCATGGCACCCGTTCCCCACGAGTAGCAGGCGAACTCGCCATCTCTGGACAGTTCCCGCGCGATGTGCTCGTCCGTCCAGACCGTTCCCCAGTCCGCCCACACAACGGTCCACCCCGAGATCGGCACCATCGAGACCGAGGTGCGGTCGTACTGGTCCGCGTCGCCCAGACGCGCGGGATCGACCCCCGCGCTCGTCCAGTCCTCGGCCGCGCTGCGATCGGCGAACTCGACCGGCTCCGGACCGAGGGCAGCAGCGGCCACCCACCGGGGGTCTCGGCCTTGCACCAGCCCCACGGTGAGCGCCTCGAACAAGTCGACCCAGTCTCTCTCGTGACGTGTCACAGCCGCAGGCTAGGACATCCAGGCCACACGGCGACCTGCCGATCGAGCTCGTCTCTTCACGAAGAATCGAACCGGCCGCGAGGGTCAGAGGCCTCTGATGCCCTTGGCCGTCAGGGCCAGCCCGATCACGACGAGGACGACGGCCATCACCGCGCCGTGGTGGAGCTCGAGCCAGTCGCGGGCTCGGCCCAGCGGGCCGAGCACCCTGCCCCCGAGCAGGGCGTAGAGCAGCACCGGAACGCCGACGCTGAGCGATCCGACGAGGGTGAACCCGACGACGGCCAAGGCCTCCGCGGTGCCGGTGAGCCCGCTGCCGCCGATGGCCAGGCCGCCGGCGGCTGCCATGAGCAGGATCTTCGGGTTGGCGGCCGACAGCAGCAGGCCGAGGCGCAGGGCCGCCGCCGGGCTGGCGTCCTGCACCGACCGCATCCACCCGGGCAGCTCGCCGGACGCGTCCGACCGCGTGACCCACTGCCGTACCCCGTACCCGACGAGCGCCACCCCGAGGACGATCCGGGCCCACGACGCCCAGGTCGCGGACTCCTGGGAGGACTCGACCGCCTCGGCGACGAGCGCGGCGACCGCCGTGACCGCCCCCACGCCCGCTGCCCATCCGAGCAGGAACGACCCGGCCGTGGCGAGCGCGCGCGGGGTGAGCAGGAGAAGGAGCACGGGGATGACGGGGACCGGCGAGGCGGCGATGGCCAGCGCCAGGGGGAGGGCCTCGGTCACGGTGCCGCCGGCGAGAGGCGAAGGAGCACGGCGTCAGGACCCACGGGGTCGGGGAAGGTCCGGACGGTCTCGAAGCCGCACTGCAGGTAGAAGTCGCGCCGGTGCGGCTGGCACTCGAGCACCACCAGGGGCGGGGCGTCCGTGGCGGCGGCCTGCAGGGCCGCGGCCACGAGCTGGCGCCCGAGCCCGGCGCCCTGCAGCACGGGTTCGACGGCCACCTGGCTGATCCGTGCGTGCAGCCCGAGGCCGGCATGGGCGGCCGCGGTGTTGAGCTCGAACTGCCAGTCGAGCCGGGCGGCCTCGTCCTCCGGGGGAGTCGACGGGTCGGCCGAGCACGGCCGGCAGCGACCTGGCCTCGTCATGAGGCACATGCCTACGAGGACGCCTTCGACGAAGGCGCCGAGGTGCAGGCCCTGCTCGTCGCGGGTCATGCCTCCGTAGGCGCGCACGACGCGGCCGAACCGCTCGACCGGGTCCGGACCGAACATCTGCACGACGAAGGGCTCGTCGGTGAACGCGCGCAGGAAGAGGGCCACGGCGGCGGGCCAGTCCTGGGCCGTCAGCGGCCGCAGGTGCAGGGCCTCGGGCATGGTGCCTGTGTACCAGAGCCGCTGTTAGCGCGGACCGGTGCTGTCGTGCCACCACCGCTCGAGGCCCAATGCGGCCATGTCGAACGCCTCGGCCCGGCCGAGGAAGTCCGCCGACACGCTGTTCAGCGGGGTCATCACGTCGTCACCCCCGCGGTCGACCATGACCACCGCGGTGGCGTCGGTGCGTGGCCCGATTCCGAGCGCGCGCGACGCGGTCGGCACGCGCCGCACGTCGACGACGTCGTCCCAGGCCAGCACCCGGTGTCGGCGCAGACCGGTGAGACGCACGGCGTGGTCGGTGACGTAGACGCCGGCTGCGAGCACCCGAGCGCCGAACCACAGCACCGCACCGACGAGGCCGATGCCGAGCAGGGCGACGACCAGGCGCGTGAACAGGCCCACGGCCGCGCTCATGCTGACGAGGGCGAGGAAGGCCAGCGCGCAGGCCACGACGGACACCACGACCGCGGCTGCCGCGCGCCACGGGCCGGGCCGGTAGAGCCGGGCCCACCCGCGCTGCACGTAGGCCCCGTCGAGCGGGCGGTCGGGGTCCACCCGCCGGTGCAGCCAGCCGAAGGTGGGCCGGTGCTCCCCGGGTGCGCTCATGCGGCCAGTGTCGCCCATGCTCCGGCCGTGGGCGAACCCGCGGCCTCCGGCTACGAGGCCAGGCCCATGGCGCGCATCGCCGCCGCCGTGCCCGCGGCGACGAGCACCACGACGATGAAGGGGGCCCGCAGGAGCAGCGCGACGACGGCAGCGGCCACCCCGGCGACCCGGGCGTCTAGCACGAGGTCCTGACCGGTGGCGAACGTCTGCACCGCGACGAGCGCGGCGAGCAGCGCCACCGGCAGGAGGGCGGCCGAGCGCCGCACGTACGGCTGCTCGAGCCAGTGCGGGGGAGCGCTCAGGCCTACCAGCTTGAGCACGTAGGTGCCGGCGGCGCCCGCGAGCACCGTGACCCACATCATGCGGGTCCTCCCGTCGGCGAGGCCCCGTCGTCGCCGGCCTCGCCCGCGAGCCGGTCGCGCGCGGCCTCGCGAAGGGGCGGGAGGGCCCCGGCCGTGCGCCCCGCCGCCACGAGGGCCACCACGGCGGCCGCGAGCACCGGCAGCCCGGGGCGGAGTACCGGGGTGAGCAGGATCGCCAGGAGCGCGCCGCCGCCGGCGACGAGCAGGTGCTCGCGGCCCCTGAGCCGGGGCCAGAGCAGGGCCAGGAAGCTCGCCGGTATCGCCGCGTCCAGGCCGATGCTGCGGGGGTCACCGAGGGCGCCGAGGGCCACGGCGCCGACGAGGGTGGCGATGTTCCAGCACACGTAGACCGAGATGCCGGTGGCCCAGAACGCGAGCCGGAAGGCCTCTCCGCCGCGCTCGTCCTCGTCGCGCGCGAGCGCCATCGCGGTGGACTCGTCGATCGTGAGCTGCGCGGCGACGAGCCGGCGCGGCCCGCGCGCGCCGAGGCTCGGGGCCAGGCGCAGGCCGTAGAGCGCGTTGCGCACCCCGAGCATCCAGGCCGTCAGGACCGCGGCGACCGGCCCGCCGCCCGCGCCCACCACGCCGACGAGGGCGAACTGCGAGGCGCCCGTGAACATCAGCAGCGACAGGGCCATGGTCTGCGCGGTGGTGAAGCCGCTCGCGACGCCGAGCGCGCCGAAGGAGACGCCGTACACGCCGACGGCGACGCCGACGCTGAGTGAGTCGCGCAGCACGGCCCGCCGCTTGGCGGCCCAGGCCGCGTCGTCGTCCGGGAAGGTGCTCATCGGGGCGGTCGGCGTCGTGGGGCGCGGGCGTCGGGCGCGTCGGTCAGGCGAGCGCGCCCGTGCCGTACCGCGCGAGCACCTCGAGGGCGCGCCCACGCGCCGCCTCGGCATCGGCGGGCACGAGGGCCACCCTGGTCCGGCGCTCGAGGACGTCGTCGACGTCGAGCGCTGCTTCGGCCTGCACGGCCCACGCCACCTCCGCACCCGTCACGTGCACCCCGTCGGCGAGCGGCTCGGCGAGCAGGGGGTCGGTCTCGGCGAGCGCGGCCAGGTGCGCCGCCTCCGTCCCGTACCGACGCACCCATCGTGCCGTACGCGGGTCGCCCGCACCGGGCCGGGCGCCAGGAGGCCCGGCGCCGACGAGGGGGAGTTCGTGGGTGCGTCCGGGTCGGGGGGTGACCAGGTCGACCGCGTCCTCGGCCATCCGCCGGTAGGTGGTGAGCTTGCCGCCCGTGACCGTGAGCAGGCCGTCCGGATGCCCGCGCACCTCGTGCCGCCGGGACAGGTCGGCGGGCGAACCGTCGGCGGCGTCGCCCGGCAGGGGCGCGAGCAGCGGACGAAGCCCGGCGTAGGCCCCGACGACGTCGTCCGGGAGCAGCGGCCTGGCAAGCACGCGCGAGAACGTCTCGCGCAGCCAGTCGATCTCGGCCGTCGTCGGCTCGGGTACCTCGGGCACCGGTCCGGGTGCTTCGACGTCGGTGAGCCCGATGTGCACGAGACCCTCGTCGTGCGGGATGGCGAACACGAAGCGGCTCCGATGCCCCGGAACCGGTGCGGTGAGACAGGCCGCGGGGTGACCGAGGGTGGCGGACCGCACGACCAGGTGGGTGCCGCGGCTCGGGGCGACCTGCACGGTCGGGTCGAGCTCACCGGCCCAGACGCCGGTGGCGTTGACGACGCGGCGTGCCCGCACCTCATACGTCCCGCCGTCCAGCCCGTCGTGCACGACGGCGCCTCCGGCACCGACGGAGATGCAGGCGCTGCGGGTGAGGATGCTCGCGCCGTACGCCGCGGCGGTGCGCGCCACGGCCACGACGAGCCGCGCGTCGTCCTCGAGCTTGCCGTCGGCCACGAGCCACCCGCCGCGCAGCCTCGACGCGTCGAGGGCCGGCGCCAGGGCCAGTGCCTCGACCCGGTCGACCCGGCGGGGCCGCGGCAGGAGCGACGAGGGGGTGCCGGCCGCCCGGCGCAGCACGTCGGCCGCGCGCAGGCCCGCCGCCACGAGGGCCTCGTCCGCCGCGGACGTCGTGTCGAGCATCGGCACGAGCTGCAGCAACGGGCCGACGAGGTGCGGCGCCACCCGGCGCATCAAGGTGTCGCGCTCGACCGCGCTCTCCCACGCGATCGCGACGTCGCCCTGGGCGAGGTACCGCAGGCCGCCGTGCACGAGCTTGCTCGACCACCGAGACGTGCCCCAGGCCAGGTCGTGCCGCTCCACGAGGGCGACCGAGAGACCGCGGCTCGCCGCGTCGAGAGCCACGCCGACGCCGGTGATGCCTCCGCCCACGACGAGCACGTCGACCGTGCCGCCCGCTGCGAGCGCGTCCCGGTCGCGGCGGCGGCGCTCGGGCGTGAGCCGGGAGCGCGGATCGCCCGCGGGGATGTAGGGCACGGCGCTCATGACGACCTCCCCGTCGGTGCCAGGTAGCGGTCGACCAGGACGGCCACCTCGTCGAACGCCCGCTCGTCCACCGCGCCGACGACGCGGCTGGAGAACACGAAGCCCTGCACGGTGACGAGCACGGCCAGAGCCATGAGGGCGGGGTCGCCGACCCGGACGCTCCCGTCGCCGCCGGGCCGCTGCCCGGCGCGCAGCCAGCCCTCGAGCTCCCCGAGAGCGAGGGCCTGGGTGGAGCCGAAGCGGTCGACGACGAGAGGGAGGAGCTCCTCAGGGTCGAGCTCGAGGACGCGCCCCAGCAGCGGGTGCACCGCGATCCCGTAGGTCGCATCAGCGACCGCGGCGACCGTGCGGGCGCGCACGGTGCGGCGTTTCGAGGCGCGCCGCTCGGCCGCGGCGAACACCGAGCCGATCTCCGCGGCGAGGAGAGCGGCGAAGAGCCGGTGGAGATCGTCGTACCGCCGGTACACCGTCATCCGGGAGACTCCCGCGCGCCGGGCCACCTCCGAGAGCGTGGTGCGTCGCAGGCCGAGGTCCATCACCGCGTCGTACGCCGCCGCGAGCACCGGGTCGGAGGCCACGGCGGCGGAGGGCACCGGGTCGTCCGCGGCGTGACGATGTGACATCATGTGTATCAATGTAACAGTTCAGCCGAGGAGACGACATGGCCGGCACGCTCTCGACGACGTTCTCCCGCTGGGGGGTCCCCCCCGAGCCCGTGATCCTCACGCCGCGGGCCATGGCCCACCTCGTCGAGGTGATCGGCCAGCCCGAGCCCCGCCCCGCCGTTCCGGTGGCCGATGTCCAGCCGCCGCCCACCCGCGCCGGCGCCGCCCTGCTCGCCGCCCTCGCGGGCGCGGTCGGTCCGCACCACGTGTCGACCGATCGCGAGACGCGCCTCCTGGCCACGGCTGGATCGTCGCTGGCAGACCTGCTGCGCCGTCGCGCCGGCGACGTGGCCGACGCCCCCGACGCCGTCGTCGCGCCCGCAGGCCACGACGAGGTGGCCGCGGTGCTCGCCGCCGCAGAGGCCCACGGCGCGGCCGTCGTCACCCTGGGGGGCGGTACGTCTGTGGTCGGGGGGGTACGGATGCTGCCGGGCCCGTTCGCGGCCGTCGTGGCGCTGTCCACCCACCGGATGGACGCCGTCGGCGATCCCGATCCGGTGTCGTGCACGGTCGTCGTCGGCCCGGGCGTCACTGGACCCGTCCTCGAGCGGCTGCTGCAGGCACGGGGGTTCACGCTCGGCCACCTGCCGCAGTCGTGGGAGCGTGCCAGCATCGGCGGCTACGTCGCGACGCGGTCGGCCGGCCAGGCGTCCAGCGGCTACGGCCGCAGCGACGAGATGGTCGAGGCCGTGCGGGTGGCCACCCCCCGCGGCGAGCTCCGTCTCGGGCACGGTCCCTCGAGCGCCGCCGGCCCTGACCTGCGCGCCCTGGTCGTGGGCTCCGAGGGTGTGCTCGGTGTCATCACCGAGGTGACCCTGCGCGTGCGCCACCTCCCGTCGACAACGCGCTACGAGGGCATCTTCCTTCCGTCGTGGCAGGCAGGGCTCGACGCCTTCCGGGTGCTCGCGCAGGCGGGCCTCAAGCCCGACGTCATGCGCCTGAGCGACCCGTTCGAGACCGCCGCGACGATGGCGATGAGCGGCCCCACCGGGCGCGCGGCCGATGCCATCGGTGCGTACCTGCGTGTCCGTGGAGCCGGTAGCGGTGTCGTGGCGATCCTCGGGTGGGAGGGCACCGCCGTCGCTGTGCCCGCGAGGCGCAGCGCTGCGTGGGCGCTGCTCAAGCGGCACGGCGCTGTGAGTGTGGGCCGCAAGGTGGGTGAGTCCTGGAAGCACGGCCGCTACTCCGGGCCCTACCTGCGCGACGTGCTGCTCGACGAGGGCTTCCTCGTGGAGACGCTCGAGACCGCCACCGAGTGGTCCCGGCTGCCGGCGCTGCACGAGCGGCTCGGCGAGACCCTGCGGGGAGCGCTCTTCGACGGAGGCCCCGGGCCGCTCGTGATGTCGCACGTGTCACACGTGTACGAGACGGGAGCGTCCCTCTACGTCACGGTGCTCGCGCGAGCCGGCGACGACCCCGCGGGTCGGTGGGCGCACGCCAAGCGGGCGGCTACGGATCTTCTCGCGGGCGCCGGGGCGACGATCACGCACCACCACGCCGTCGGCCGCGACCACGCCCCGTGGCTCGAGCGCGAAGTGGGCCCGCTGGGCGTGGGGATCCTGCGCGCGGTCAAGGCCGAGCTCGACCCGGCCGGGATCCTCAACCCCGGCGTCCTGCTGACGACGTGATCAGGCCGGACGGCGCGCGGCGACCCACGTGAACGCCTGGTCGGCACCGGCCGGCGTGGTGTGCACGTGCGCCGCCTCGGCCAGCGGCTCCCAAGGGCCGCCGAGGGCCGCGAGCAGCTCGTCGGGCCCGTACCGCCGCACCGGGAGGCCCGAGCACGACGTCGGGCCGTCGGGCGAGAACGTGCCGACGACCACCACGCCTCCAGGTGCCAGCGCCGACAAGAGCACCGCGCGGTAGCGCTCCCGCTCGTCCTCCTCGACGAGGAAGTGGAACACCGCCCGGTCGTGCCACAGCGCGAACGTCCGCCCAGGCTCCCAGGCCAGTACGTCGGCAGCGACCCACGCGACCGTGTCTGCGCGCGGGCCGAGCCGCTGCCGCGAGACGCCGAGCGCCACCTGAGACACGTCGACGACAGTGACGTCGTCCCACCCGCGGCCCAGCAGGGCGTCGACGAGGCGGCTGGCCCCGCCGCCGACGTCGACGGCGCCTCCAGCCGGATCAGCGCCCACGAGGTCGATCAACGCGAGCGACTGCGCCGGCTCCGGCTCGAACCACGACACGGACGCCGCGCCGACGTCGGCGTAGCGGGCGTCCCAGTGCGTCCGCCGCGCCGGCGCCTCGTTCATCGCGCCTGTTCTTCGGCGGGGCCGACGTGGTCGCCGAGCCACTCGACCAGGGGACGCACCGCGCGCCACGCGTCTCTCACCTTCGTGCGCGCCTTGGCCGTCCCCATCCAGGCCGCAGGCTCCCAGCGCCGGACGGCGACGAGGGAGCGGTGCCGCAGCAGGTCCATCCGCGGCGCGTCGGGGTCGAACCCCCGCGGCCGGGTCTTCATCACGTCGCCCTCGGGATCGAAGCCGGCCCTGCGGGCCGCGGCGACGGCCTTCTCGAGCGCGGGCCCGGTCGGCCCGGCCACCGCGTCGCGGAACAGGTGCACCTGCCTGCCGCCCGGCGAGTACCAGCCGCCCGCCACCATGAGTCCGCCGCCGGACACCTGGACGTAGTAGCCGACGCGGTCCTGCACCTCGACGAACGCGCCCTGGTGGTCCTTGTAAGGGCTCTTGTCCTTGCTGAACCGCACGTCGCGGTACGGCCGGAACATGTGGGCGGTGCCGAACTCGTCCTCGAGACCGGCACAGAGCTCCTGCAGCGGCGTGCGGACCGCGTCGAGATACTCCTGCTTGTGCGCCTCCCAGAAGGCCTTGCTGGGGTCGGCGGCCAGCGCATCGTAGAAGTCGAAGGCCTCGGCGGGAATCCCGCCGGTGCGCGCGGTGGATGACGTCATGCTCCGATCGTGCCACCGCACCCCTAGGGTCGTCGGCGTGCCTGCCGACGAACGTGCGAGCACGGGGCGTCCGGTCGTCGGCCTCGTCGCCGCGTTCGTCGGCGTGCTGATCTTCTCGTTCTCGATCCCGATGACCTCGCTCGCGCTGCGCGGCTTCCAAGCCCTGCCGATCGCGGTCGGCAGGGCTGCCATCGCCGGCTCCCTGGCGCTCGTCGTGCTCCTGGTCGTCCGGGTGCCCTGGCCCGGGCGCCGCTTCCTGCGCCCGCTGCTCGTCACCGCCATCGGCGTGGTCGTCGGCTGGCCGGTCCTGACGACCCTGGCGCTGCAGCGTACGACGAGCGCGCACGCGGCCGTCATCGCGGCGGGCCTGCCGATCGCC
The DNA here is from genome assembly GCA_963778785.1 of uncultured Actinomycetes bacterium. Lineage (GTDB taxonomy): Bacteria > Actinomycetota > Actinomycetes > S36-B12 > CAIYMF01 > CAVZVV01. Next base: position 212,844 of record CAVZVV010000031.1, on the reverse strand, counting down.
ACGGCCGTCTTCGCCGTCGTGCGCGGGGGCGAGCGGCCGCCGCGCGCCTTCTGGGTGGCGTCCGTGGTGGGCACCGTCGCGGTCGTGGTGTTCGCCCTGTCGCGCGGTGGCGGGCGCGGCGAAGACCTGCTCGCCGACGTGCTGATGCTCGGGGCCGTGGCCCTCGCCGCACTGGGCTACGCCGAAGGGGCCGTGCTCACCAGGTCCATGCCGGGCTGGCAGGTGGTGTCGTGGACCCTCGTCGTGTGCCTGCCCGCCACGCTGCCGCTAGCGGTCGTGGGTCTGCACTCGTCGATGTCGGTCCGCGACCCGACACCGGCGGCGTGGGTGGGCATGCTCTACCTCGCCGTGTTCTCGATGTACTTGGGCTTCTTCGCCTGGTACCGCGGCCTCGCCGACCTCGGCGTCGCCCGCGGGTCGCAGGTGCAGCTGCTGCAGCCGCTCCTCACGCTTCTGTGGTCGGTGCTGCTGCTGGGCGAGACCGTGGGTCTCGACACGCTGGTCGCCGCCTTCGTCGTGCTCGGTGCCGTGGCGTGGACGCAGCGCACGCGCGCCCCCGCCGAGGTCGAAGCCACCGACTGAAGACGCGCCACCACCCCGAGGGCGTGATCGTCACGGACAGCCCGTGCCCCGGGCCAGGGCTTGCGCGGGGTAACCGCACCTACCCGAGGGCGGTCACCAGACGGGCGACGGCGAGCGTCGTGCCGTCGCCCAGGTCGAGCTCGCGGAAGGCGCCGTCGGGCGCCCAGCCGGCAGCCTCCAGGAACCGGCGCTGACCCTCGTCACCGGTGGGCACCCAGGTCGAGCCGGCCACCGACCCTCCCTCGCGGGAGAGGTCGGCCCAGGCGGCGAGCAGCCTCGAGCCGTGGCCGGCTGACCTCGCCGGCGGATCCACCGCGAGCACGGCCACCCTCACGCCGCCGGCGGCCGCGTCCGGGTCGTCGTCGGGTTCCCAGGCGAGCAGCCCCACCACGGCCGCCCCGTCGAGCGCGACCACGACGCGATGCCCTGCGGTCGGTGGGTCGACGACGCCAGCCCGCCAGGCAGAGGTCATGGCGACCTCGTCCAGCCCGGCGAGCATCGCCGGGTGCGTCGCAAAGTCCGACCTCCACGCCCGGGCCTGGACCGCTGCCATCGCGGGGGCGTCGGTGGCGCGCGCGAGACGCACGGAGGCATCGGCCATGGCGCCATCTTCCCCGCGAGAGGGGGGTGGCGGCGCGGCGGGCTAGCGTCTCCTCATGACCGAGTCGCTGCGCGCCGTCGTCGTGGGAGCCGGGGCGTGGGGGCTCCCTGCCGCCGCAGAGCTCGCCCGCCGCGGGCACGCCACCACCCTTGTCGACCAGGTCGGGCCTGCGCACCGGCTGGCCTCGTCGCACGGGGCGACCCGGATCTGGCGGCTGGCGCACCCGGATCGGCGACGAGTGAGGCTCGCGCGGCGCGCCGTCGACGCGTGGCGGCGGCTCGAGGGCAGCACGGGCGCGCCCGTGCTGCTGGCGCCGGGGCTGCTGTGGCGCGACCGCGAGTGCGAGGCGGTCGCGGCGGCACTGGCAGCCGAGGGGGTCGAGCACGTGCAGGTGGGGGCCGCCGACGTCGGGCGCTTCTTCCGAGGCCTCCGCGCGAACGGCGTGGACGCCGTGTGGCAGCCGGAGGCGGGTCCGGTGCTCGCCGCCGAGGCGCTGGCCGCCCAGCTCGGCCGGTTCCGCGCGGCAGGGGGGCAGCAGCGGTACGGCGCCCGCGTCGCGGCGGTCGAGGCGGGCGGGCCAGAAGGATCAGGAGGGGCCGGACCGATGGTGGTGCGCACCTCCGAGGGCGCCCTCGAGGCGGACGTCGTGGTCGTCGCGGCAGGCCCGTGGTCGGCCGCCCTGCTCGCCGGACTCGGCGTGCGGGTGCCCCTGCGGCCGGTGCTCGAGCAGGTCGTGTATGTCGGCGGCACCGCCGACGAGGACCTTCCCTGCCTCATCGACGGCCCCGGCGAGGACACCGACGAGCCCAGCTGCTACGCCATGCCCACGCCCGGCCGCGGCTACAAGATGGGCCTCGAGCGAGAAGTCCGCTCCCTGGACCCGACCAGGCCGGACCTCGACCCGGACCGATCCCCGTCGGCGCAGGCCGAGGCCGCCGTCGCGGCGCGGATCCGGCGCGACCTGCCCGAGGTGGACCCGACGGTCACGGGCAGCGAGGTGTGCTCCTGGACGTACGGGCCGGCGGGGGAGTTCGTGATCGACACTGCAGTCGCAGGGCGCGTCGTCTACGCCTGCGGTGACTCGGGGGAGGGGTTCAAGTTCTCCGCCCTCATGGGCGAGGTGCTGGCCGACCTGGCCGAGGGGCACGAACCGGACGCCGACGTGGCGGCGTTCGCCCTGGGCCGGTTCGGCGGGGACCCGCCACCCCCGCCCACGACGGCATCGCTGCTGCACCCGGTACGGTCGGACCCGTGACGACCGACCCGGCCCCCGCCACCGAGATCACGTTCCGCAGCGACGTCACCGTCGAGCTCGTGAAGTCCTCGGCGTCCGACGCCGACGTCGTGTTCGCGGCCCGGGTCTCCACCAAGGGCGAGCAGTCACTCGAGGACGTCGACGCCGACACCTCGCGGGCGGCCGGTCTCATCAACTACCTGATGCGGGACCGGCACGGGAGCCCCTTCGAGCACAACTCGTTCACCTTCTTCGTGCGGGCGCCGATCTTCGTCTGGCGCGAGCACATGCGCCACCGCATCACCTCCTACAACGAGGAGAGCGGGCGGTACCGCGAGCTCGAGCCGGTCTTCTACGTGCCCGGCCCGGAGCGCCACCTCGTCCAGCAGGGCAAACCAGGCGCCTACGAGTTCGTCCCCGGCACGCCCGAGCAGCACGCCGTCGTCGACGAGCAGGTGCGGGCCTCGTGCGCGCAGGCTTACGAGGCGTACCAGACGATGCTCGCGGCGGGGGTAGCCCGTGAGGTCGCCCGGATCGTCCTGCCGGTCACGATCTACTCGTCGGCCTACGTGACGATGAACGCCCGGGCGATGATGAACTTCCTCTCGCTGCGCACCAAGCGCGAGGGGTCGCACTTCCCGAGCTTCCCGCAGCGCGAGATCGAGATGGTCGCCGAGCGCTACGAACACGAGTTCGCCCGCCTCATGCCCCTGACCCACGCGGCCTTCGACGCCCACGGACGGGTGCAGCCCTGACGAGGCCGCGCTGCGGCGGGGATCCCGCCCGTGCCCCGGCCCGGTAGCCTGGCCCCCATGGCTGTTCCCGCCCCGTTGGGCCGCGTGCTCACCGCGATGGTCACCCCATTCGCCCCGGACGGCTCGGTCGACCTCGCCGCAGCCGCCGCACTTGCGTCCGATCTGGTCGATCTCGGCAACGACGGGCTCGTCGTCAACGGCACCACCGGCGAGTCGCCGACCACCTCCGACGCGGAGAAGTCCGACCTGGTCCGGGCCGTGCTCGACGCGGTCGGAGACCGGGCCACGGTCATCGCGGGCGTCGGCACCAACGACACCGCCCACACCGTCGAGCTGGCGCACGAGGCGCAGAAGGCCGGCGCGCACGCCCTGCTCGTCGTCACGCCGTACTACAACAAGCCGCCGCAGGCCGGGCTGCTCGCGCACTTCTCCACCGTGGCCGACGCCACCGACCTGCCGGTGATGCTCTACGACATCCCCGGGCGTTCGGGGGTTCCGATCGCCAGCGACACGCTGCTGCGCCTCGCCGAGCACCCCAGGATCGTGGCGAACAAGGACGCCAAGGGCGACCTCTTCGCGGCCCAGCAGGTGATGAGCCGATGCAGCCTGGCGTACTACTCCGGCGACGACGCGCTCAACCTGCCCCTGATCTCGGTGGGAGCGGTCGGCGTCGTGAGCGTGACGGGCACGTGGTGGCCGACCGCCACCGGACCGTGCTCGACGCGCACGAGGCGGGCGACGTCGAGCGCGCCCGCGAGACGAGCTCCTCGATGGTGCCCGTCACCGAGGGCATCATGACCCGTACGCAGGGCGCCATCATGGTCAAGGCGGCGCTCGACCTGCTCGGCCGACCCGGGGGTGGGCCGCTGCGCCTCCCGCTCGTGGCGGCCGACGATGCGCAGCGCGCCGTGCTGCGCGACGACCTACGCGCTGGAGGCTTCGACCTGTGACCCATCCCCACCCCGAGCTCGGGGCCCCTCCGGCGCTGTCAGGGGGCGGCCTGCGCGTGGTGGCCCTCGGCGGCCTCGGCGAGATCGGCCGCAACATGACGGTGTTCGAGTTCGCCGGCGACCTGCTCGTCGTCGACTGCGGGGTCCTGTTCCCGGAGGACAACCAGCCTGGCGTCGACCTCATCCTCCCCGACTTCGACTACGTGCGTCCCCGCCTGGCCGACGTGGGCGCGATCGTCCTCACCCATGCCCACGAGGACCACATCGGCGCCGTGCCGTACCTGCTGCGCGAGCGCCAGGACATCCCTGTGTACGGCACGCGTCTCACCCTGGCGCTGCTGGAGGCCAAGCTCCGCGAGCACCGCATCAAGGCCGACCTGCGCGAGGTCAAGGAGGGCGACCACGTCGACGTGGGTCCCTTCGGCGTGGAGTTCGTCGCGGTCAACCACTCCATCCCCGACGCGGTGGCCGTGGCGATCACGACCGACGCGGGGGTCGTGCTGCACACCGGCGACTTCAAGATGGACCAGCTGCCGCTCGACGGCCGTATCACCGACCTGAACGCGTTCGCCCGCCTCGGCGACGCAGGCGTCGACCTGTTCCTCACTGACTCCACGAACGCCGAGGTACCCGGCTTCGTCACCAGCGAGCGCGACATCCTGCCCGTGCTCGACAGCGTCTTCCTGCGCGCCGAGGGCCGCATCATCGTGGCGTCGTTCGCCTCGCACATCCACCGCGTCCAGCAGATCATCGACACGGCCGTGCTGCACGAGCGCAAGATCGCGTTCGTGGGGCGTTCCATGGTGCGCAACATGAAGGTGGCCATGGACCTCGGCTACCTCACCGTGCCCGGCGGGGTGCTCGTCACCGTCGACGAGCTCGGCAAGCTGCCCGACGACGAGTCGGTCCTCATCTGCACGGGATCGCAGGGCGAGCCGATGGCCGTGCTCTCGCGGATCGCCAACCGCGACCACGCCATCCGAGTGGGCGAGGGCGACACCATCGTGCTCGCGTCGTCGCTGATCCCCGGCAACGAGAACTCGGTGAACAGGGTCATCAACGGCCTGACCCGCCTCGGTGCCACGGTGGTGCACAAGGCGAACGCGATGGTGCACGTCTCTGGCCACGCCGCCGCGGGCGAGCTGCTGTTCGTGTACAACATCGTCAAGCCGCGCAACGTGATGCCCGTGCACGGCGAGTGGCGGCACCTGCGGGCCAACGCGGCGCTCGCGGTGAGCACCGGCGTTCCGGCCGAGCGGGTCGTCCTCGCGGAGGACGGCGTGGTCGTCGACCTCGTCGACGGCATCGCGTCGATCGTCGGCGTGGTGCCCTGCGGCTACGTCTACGTCGACGGGTCCAGCGTCGGCGACATCACCGAGAGCGAGCTCAAGGACCGGCGCGTGCTCGGCGAGGAGGGCTTCATCTCGGTCTTCGTCGCCGTCGACGCGGTGGAGGGCAAGGTCGTGGCGGGGCCCGAGGTCCACGCCCGCGGCTTCGCCGACGACGACTCCGTGTTCGAGCCGCTGCTGACGAAGATCAAGGCCACGCTCGAGGACGCCCTGCGCGACGACGTGGTCGACACCCGTCAGCTCGGCCAGCTGGTGCGTCGCACCACGGGCAGGTGGGTCAACGACGAGCACCGCCGCCGCCCCATGATCATCCCGGTTGTCGTCGAGGCGTAAGTGCGTGTCTAGGGACCGCTCCGGTAAGGCCGGCCGCGGTCGTGGTCCCACGGATGATGCTGCCACTGCTGGTACTGCCAGTGCCGGTACTGCCACGCCCGGCGGCGCGCGAAGCCCGCGACGAGCCACCACATCGGGAAGATCAACCACCAGGCGAAGCCGTGGGTGAGGATGACGGCGACCACGAACCCTGCGAGCATCAACGCCCACAGCGGCGCCCCGACCATGCTCCGACCACGGACGAGTCGCCTGCCGGGCGCAGCCCCGGTCGTGGACGGCACCGGCGCGACCCCCGGCAGGTCGACGAAGAGAGGGTCGAGGTCGCGCACGTAGACGGCCTCGGTGGCCGCGGCCATCCGGCGCTCGAACTCCGCGTGGTCGAGGCGGCCCGAGGCGAAGTGCTCGGACAGGGCGAGGACGGCCTCGTGCCGCTCGGCGTCTGACGCTCGGATGGGGCGCCCGGTGGGCGCCGCGCCGCTCACGACGCGTCCTCGTCCTGGGCGAGCAGCCGGTAGAGGTCGGCGCGCGCCGTCTGCAGTACGCGGCGGGCCCCGGCCACCTGGTCGGGCGAGCCCATCGACACGACCTGCACCGCGGCAGCCCCGACGGAGAACAGGAGCTGTCGCAGGTCGGTGACGTCCTCGGCCTCGGGCCCGGGGGAGTTCGCGTCGAAGACGGCGGCGAGCTCCGCCGCCCGCTCCTGCACGTGCGCTCGGCCGGCCTCGGTCAGGGAGAAGACCCGCCGTCCCTCGACCTTCTCGTCGTCGACGAGACCCTCGTCCTGCAGGGCGGACAGCGCCGGGTACACCGAGCCGGGGCTGGGCTTCCACGCCCCGCCGCTGCGCTCGGCGATGTCCTGGATGATCTGGTAGCCGTGCCGTGGCCCCTCGGCCAGCAGGGCGAGGATGGCCGTCCGCACGTCGCCCCGGGCGGCGCGGGACCTCGGGCCGCCCGGGTCGCCGGCGAAGGGCCATCCACGGCCGGGGGCTCCGCCCCAGCCGCCCCAGCCCGACCAGGGCGCGCCCGGCGGCGCCCATCCGCGGCCGCGGTGCCCGGACATGAAGCTCCTGGCCCGAGCCACGAGCTCGCCCACCTGCGCGTCGAGATCCCCGTCCCAGGCCCACACCCCCGCCGGGCCGCACCCTGCCGCTGCTGTCATCGCTTCCTCCTGCGCCTGCCGCTCGTCCCAGTCCGACGACCGCTCGACGATATATCGGTGACTGTCGGAGGGCAAGGGGTCGCCCAGGCGAACCCGCCGACGGTGGGAAGCGCCGCGACACGCCCGCTGTGACGCCTGTGACCGGTGTGACTGGCGGCTAGGGTCGGCCGTATGGCGACACGCACGCCGGCGCCCGCGCGCGCCCGCTCCCGGGCGGCTTCCCCCCAGGGCTCCGCGGCGAAGGCGTCGGGCAGCAGCTCCCGGGGGAGCCGGTCCGGCGCGCCCCAGCCGCGACGGGGGTCGTCCCGCCCTGTCCGTACCGGCCCCGGCCCCGTGGGGCGGTTCTTCGCCGGCATCGGCAGGGCCCTGCGCGGCCTGTGGCTCGCCGTGGCCCACGTGCTCGGCGGCCTGGTGCGCCGGTTCGGACACGGCGCCCGCGGCCTCGACCCGGCGCACCGCCGCGACGGGGTCGGGCTGCTCCTCGTGGGCGCTGCCGTGCTGGTGGCCGCAGCCACCTGGTGGTCGGTCGACGGGTGGCTCGCCGGTGCCGTCACCGAGGTCGTCACGGGCGCCTTCGGCGCGCTCGACGTGCTCGTCCCCGTGCTGCTGGTGCTCGCGGCTCTGCGGATCCTGCGCCACCCGGCCGACGAGGCGGCCACCGGCCGCATGCTCATCGGGGGCCTGGCGGTGGTCGTGGCCGTCGTGGGGCTCTGGCACGTGGGCCACGGGTCGGCCACGCCGGCCGACGGCGCCGGAGCCATGCGTGCGGGCGGCGGCTGGATCGGCTGGCTCGTCTCGGCGCCCGTCGTGGCCGCGGCCGGCCGCGTGGTCGCTGCGGTGCTGCTGGTGATCCTGCTCGGGTTCGGCCTGCTCGTCCTGACGGCCACTCCGGTGAACGCGGTGCCGCGCCGGGTGCGCGCACTGCGCGACCGCCTGCTCGGCCGCACCCCGGCGCGGGAGGCGGTGGAGGGCGACGTGGGTGCCCCGGGGGCCGAGGCGCCCGCCGAGGTCGACCAGCCGCGGCGCCGGTCGCGCTCGGCCCGCCGCCGGGTGAGCGTCATGCGCCGGCTGGGCCTCGACGACGATGGCGGCGGCCCCGCGTTCGCCGCCGACGAGCCGTTCGTGTCGCCCGTGGCGACCGAGCCGGCCCGCCGCCCGCGGCGGTCCGAGAAGCCGACCCTCGACGTCGACCCCGGGGTAGCGGCTGCCCTCGCGGGTGCTGCCGACGCCGGCGCTGCGGCGGAGCCGCAGCAGGGCGACGAAGCGCCCACGCCCGCCGACGAGCACATCACCGTCGTGCTCTCGCGCAGGGTCTCCACGGCGCACGCCCTCCCGTCGAACCCGTCGGTCGTGGAGCAGCTGCCGCTGTCGGGAGAGATCACGTACCACCTCCCGCCGCCGGACATGATCACGGCCGGCGGCAGGCACAAGTCGTCCACGTCGGCGAACGACTCGGTCGTCGACGCGCTCACCGAGGTGCTCGAGCAGTTCGACATCGACGCAGCTGTGACGGGGTTCCAGCGCGGACCTACGGTCACCCGCTACGAGATCGAGCTCGGCCCATCGGTGAAGGTGGAGCGGGTCACCGCCCTGAGCAAGAACATCGCGTACGCGGTGGCCAGCGCCGACGTCCGGATCCTGTCGCCGATCCCTGGCCGGTCGGCGATCGGCATCGAGATCCCCAACACCGACCGCGAATGGGTCAGCCTCGGCGACACGCTCCGCAGCAAGAACGCCACCAGCGACCACCACCCGATGCTCGTGGGGCTCGGGAAGGACGTCGAGGGCGGCTTCGTCGTCGCGAACCTCGCGAAGATGCCGCACATCCTGGTCGCTGGTGCCACCGGCGCGGGCAAGTCCTCGTGCATCAACGCGCTCATCACCTCAATCCTGATGCGCTCCACGCCGGACGAGGTGCGGCTCATCCTGGTCGACCCCAAGCGCGTCGAGCTCACCTCGTACGAGGGCGTGCCGCACCTGATCACGCCGATCATCACGAGCCCGAAGAAGGCCGCCGAGGCGCTGCAGTGGGTCGTGCGCGAGATGGACCAGCGCTATGACGACCTGGCGCACTTCGGCTTCCGGCACATCGACGACTTCAACAGGGCCGTTCGCTCCGGAGCCGTGCAGGTACCGCTGGGCAGCGAGCGGGTGCTCGCGCCGTACCCGTACCTGCTGGTGATCGTCGACGAGCTCGCCGACCTCATGATGGTGTCGCCGCGCGACGTCGAGGACTCCATCGTCCGCATCACCCAGCTCGCCCGCGCGGCCGGCATCCACCTCGTGCTGGCCACGCAGCGCCCGAGCGTCGACGTCGTCACAGGCCTGATCAAGGCGAACGTGCCGAGCCGCCTTGCGTTCGCCACGTCGAGCCTGGCCGACAGCCGGGTCATCCTCGACCAGCCCGGCGCGGAGAAGCTCGTGGGCCAGGGTGATGGGCTGTTCCTGCCGATGGGTGCGAGCAAGCCGGTGCGCATCCAGGGCGCGTTCGTGCCCGAGGCCGAGATCCGAGCGGTCGTCGAGCACTGCAAGGCCCAGCTGCAGCCCCAGTACCGCGACGACGTCATGGTGGCCGCGGCCACCCACCGGGAGGTCGACGCCGACATCGGCGACGACCTCGACCTGCTCTGCCAGGCGGTCGAGCTGGTGGTCACCACGCAGTTCGGATCGACCTCGATGCTGCAGCGCAAGTTGCGCGTCGGGTTCGCCAAGGCCGGGCGGCTGATGGACCTCATGGAGACCCGCGGGGTGGTCGGCCCCTCGGAGGGCTCCAAGGCCCGCGACGTGCTCATCAAGCCCGACGACCTGCCCGATATCGTCGCCGACCTGCGGGGCGACGCGTGAAGGCAGCGTGAGACATCTGTCACGAGGGGTGATCTTGGGAACGCCTTAGGGCGGTTTTCCGTCGCTTGGAGTGAGCGGCTCCCTGCGCCTACGATGGGAGCTCCACCCCCCATGACGGCGCCTGCGCGCGTGCCGGAGGACCCAGATGTCGATCGGAGCCGGCCTGTCCCAGGCCCGACTCGATGCCGGGCTGTCCCTGGACCAGGTGAGCGACGCCACGCGGGTGCGCAAGGGCCTGCTCGAGGCCCTCGAGCGCGACGACTTCGACGCCTGTGGCGGCGACGTCTACGCCCGTGGTCACATCAAGTCGTACTGCTCCGTCGTGGGTGTCGACCCGGCCCCCTTCCTCGCCGAGTTCGACGCGCAGCGCCGGGTGGCGCCGGCGGCCACGCCGTCGATGACCGACGCCTTCGAGCCCGAGCGCCGCGCGGCCGCCACCCCGGCGCGCACCGGGCCGAACTGGTCGGCCGCGATGGCCGTAGCGTTGGCGCTCGTCGTCGTCGTCGGTGTCGTCGGACTGCTCACCCGCGGGTCTGGCGGTGGCGCTCCGGCGCCCGCCGCTGCCGCGTCCACGAGCAGCAGGCCAGCCGCCACGACATCGCCGTCGAAGACCACTGCCACGACGCCCACGTCGAAGCCCAGCCCGACGATCATCGCCTCGCGCCCCACCACCTCGGGCGTCTTGGTCGTGCTCACCGTCACGGGGAAGTCCTCGTGGGTGTCGGCCAGCAACGGCAAGGGCGGCAAGACGTTCTACGAGGGCATCCTCGACAAGGGGCAGACCAAGACCTTCACGGACAAGAAGAAGGTGCGGCTCGTGCTGGGCAGCGCCGGCAACGTGTCGCTGAACGTCAACGGCCACGACCTCGGCTCGCCCGGCAGCAAGGGTCAGGTCGTCAAGGTCGAGTTCGTGCCCGGCGACCCCACCCAGACCCAGGGCTGACCCCACCGGCCCGCGTAGGCTGACGCGGTGCCGTCCCCCCGACGCGTCGCCCTGGTCACCCTCGGCTGCGCCCGCAACGAGGTCGACTCCGAGGAGCTCGCCGCCCGGCTCGCCGCCGACGGCTGGGAGCTCGTCGACGAGGCCGTCGACGCGGAGGCCGTCGTGGTCAATACCTGCGGCTTCGTCGACGCGGCCAAGAAGGACTCCATCGACACGTTGCTCGCCGCCGCCGACCTGCGCGGCGAGGGCGGGCCGAAGGCTGTCGTGGCCGTGGGCTGCCTGGCCGAGAGGTACGGAGACCAGCTGGCCGCCTCGCTGCCCGAGGCCGACGCCGTGCTGGGCTTCGACGACTACCCGGACATATCCGATCGGCTCCGGCGGATCGTCGCCGGGGAGACGTTCGTGCCGCACGCACCCCGCGACCGGCGGCTTCTCCTGCCGGTGACCCCCGTGGAGCGCGGCGGCTCCGACGTCGTGGTGCCGGGGCACGGGACTCCCGTCGACCTGCCCGAGGGCATGGCCCCCGCCAGCGGGCCGCGAGTGCTCCGCCGCCGCCTCGCCGGCGGTCCCTCTGCCCCACTCAAGCTCGCCTCGGGCTGCGACCGCCGCTGCGCCTTCTGCGCCATCCCCTCGTTCCGTGGGTCGTTCGTGTCGCGCCGGCCTTCCGATGTGGTCACGGAGGCGCGCTGGCTGACGACGCAGGGCGTGCGCGAGGTGGTGCTCGTCAGCGAGAACTCCACCTCGTACGGCAAGGACCTCGGCGACACCCGGCTGCTCGAGACGCTTGTCGCCGAGCTCGCCGCCCTCGACGGCCTCGACTGGGTGCGCGTGTCGTACCTCCAGCCGGCCGAGACGCGGCCCGGCCTCGTCGCGGCGATCGCCCAGACGCCCGGCGTCGTGCCCTACTTCGACCTGTCGTTCCAGCACGCCAGCCCGACGGTGCTGCGCCGGATGCGCCGGTTCGGCGGCAGCGACGAGTTCCTCGCCCTGCTCGGGCAGGCCCGGGCGCTCGCACCGCGGGCCGGCGCGCGGAGCAACGTGATCGTCGGGTTCCCGGGCGAGACCGACGAGGAGTTCGCCGAGCTGCTCGACTTCCTGGCCGCGGCCAGGCTCGACGCCGTCGGGGTGTTCGGCTACTCCGACGAGGAGGGAACCGAGGCCGCCGGCTACCAGGGCAAGCTGCCCGCCGACGAGGTGCGGGCCCGGGTCGAGGAGGTGACGAGCCTCGTCGACGAGCTCACGGCGCAGCGCGCGGAGGAGCGGCTCGGCGAGCAGGTGCGGGTGCTCGTCGAGGTCGTCGGCGAGCAGATCGAGGGCCGGGCCGCGCACCAGGGGCCCGAGGTAGACGGCACGACGACGCTGCTGGACGCCGCCCGCGCCCGCGTGGGCGACCTCGTCGATGCCGTCGTGGAGTCAAGCGACGGGGTCGACCTCGTGGCACGCGCCGCGGGTGGGGCGCGGTGAAGGCGGCGATACCCGACCGCGCTGGTGACCCGGTCTCGGAGTCGTCGCCCTGGAACCTCCCCAACGCCCTCACCGCGCTGCGGCTGGCGCTCGTGCCAGTCTTCCTCTGGCTGCTGCTGCGCGATGGGGGCGACGACGCGTCCACCCGCGTCCTCGCGGCCGGCGTCTTCCTCGTCGCGTCGGTCACTGACCTGCTCGACGGAGAGATCGCCCGCCGCCAGGACCTGGTCACCACGTTCGGCAAGATCGCCGACCCGATCGCCGACAAGGCACTCACGGGGGCGGCGCTCATCGGACTCTCGTACCTGGGCGAGCTGCCGTGGTGGGTCACCGTCGTGATCCTCGGCCGCGAGCTCGGGGTCACCGTGCTGCGGTTCTTCGTCATCCGCCACGGCGTCATCCCCGCGAGCCGCGGCGGGAAGGTCAAGACCGTGCTGCAGATGGTGGCGATCCTGCTCTACCTGCTGCCGCTCACGGGCGTGCTGGCCTCGGCCCGGTGGTGGGCCATGGCCGCGGCGCTGGTCGCGACCGTCGTCACCGGCGTCGACTACGTCGTGAAGGCGTACCGCCTGCGCGAGGGCAGCGAACGCACCGCGATGAAGAGGGCCCGCCGTGCCGCGCGCGGCTGACCTGGTGGCCCTGCTCGCACAGCAGGGGCTGTCCGTGGCCACCGCCGAGTCGCTCACCGGCGGCCTGGTGGCCGCGGCGCTCACCTCGGTTCCGGGGTCGTCGGCCGTCGTTCGCGGCGGCGTCGTCGCGTACGCCACCGACCTCAAGACCACCCTGCTCGGGGTCGACGCCGTGCTGCTCGCGCGGGTGGGCGCGGTGCATGCCGACGTGGCCGCGGCGATGGCACGCGGAGCCGCCGACCGCCTCGGCGCCGACTTCGGCGTGGCCTGCACCGGTGTGGCCGGTCCCGACGACCAGGACGGGCAGCCGCCGGGAACGGTGTTCGTCGCGGCCTACCGCCGGTCCGACCGCGGAGCCGAGGCACGGGCCTGGCAGTTCGCCGGCGACCGGGCGGCGGTGCGCCGCGCCACGGTCGAGGCGGCTCTCGAGCTGCTGGACCTCCTGGCCAGGCGTCCGTCCCGGCCGGCCGGCCGACACCAGGACGGGTAACCCTCCAGGTCGGGACGTCCCCCCGCTGGGAACACGAGAGGTGCCCGCGCCGTTGGCAGGAGGACGGCGGGGCCCGGTGGTGCTTCCGGGTGGCGTCCGTGCGGGTGTCAGGGGAGCGGGGTACGGTGTCCGGGTCGGCAGAGCGCCGGCGGACGGAGCCCACAGGGTCGAGCAGACGGAGGTGGTCGGGATGATCGTGCTGCGCCGCGTCATCGGCGACGAGCTCCGCCGCCGCCGCCGCGACCAGGGCCGCACCCTCCGCGAGGTCAGCGGCGCCGCCCGGGTCTCCCTCGGTTACCTCTCCGAGGTCGAGCGCGGCCAGAAGGAGGCCTCGAGCGAGCTGCTCGCCGCCATCTGCCGCGCGCTCGAGGTGCCGTTGTCCGACGTGCTCCGCTCGGTGAGCGACGAGGTCGCTGTCGCCGAAGCGGGCATCGCCCTCTCGTCCGTCAACGCCGTGGTCTCGACCCTCCCCTCGGGAACATCAGCGGCCGACGTCGTCGCCGCGGCCTGATCGGCCGGTACGCCCGGAAGGCCCCTCGTGATCCCGGGCTCGGACGCCGCGCGGTACGTCACCGACGAGGCCACCCTCGCCGCGGCCGCCGCCGCGCACCGCCTCGCCTCGGCTGTGCGCGGCTCCTGCGCCCTGATCGCTGAGACCGCCACCCGGCTCGAGCGGCCCCTGCTGCGGCGGGCCCGCGACACGGCCCGGCGCCGAGATCTCGCCCCGCCGCCCGGCCTGGGCCGGCGGGACGACCGCCGATAGGCGGTGCGCGGGAGCTCCTCGTCCCCTCACCGACCCGCCGCATCGGCACCGTCGCGAAACGGCAGCGGGCAACCTGCCGTCCGCCCCCCGCGCACCGCTCGAGGCGCCTACGTTGGGGCGTCGAGCGCCGGCACCGGCCGGGCCCGCGGGACAGGAGGCCGCATGCGTATCGGGATGCTGGGTACGGGGATCGTCGGCCAAGAGGTCGGCACACGGCTCGTCGGCCTGGGCCACGAGGTGCGGATGGGCTCGCGCACGGCGACGAGCGAGATGGCCGCCGCCTGGGCCGACGCGTCCGGGCCGCAGGCCTCCTTCGGCGACTTCGCCGACGCGGCGGCGTTCGGGGAGGTCGTGGTGAACGCCACGAAGGGGCTCGTCTCCCTCGACGCGCTCGCCGCGGCGGGGGCAGCCCACCTCGACGGCAAGGTCTTGGTCGACATTGCGAACGCACTCGACTTCGCCAACGGCTTCCCGCCCAGCGTGGTTCAGCGCGACGGCGTGAGCCTGGCCGAGCAGATCCAGCGGGCCTTCCCCGGCGCCCGCGTGGTCAAGGCGATGAGCACGATGAACGCCCAGGTGATGCTCGACCCGTCGCGCCTGCCGGCCCGCTCGAGCACCTTCATCGCGGGTGACGATGCCGAGGCCAAGGCCGCCGTGCGGGCTCTGCTCGTGAGTGCGGGCTGGCCCGACGAGGACGTGGTCGATCTCGGCGGCATCGCCGGAGCACGAGGGATGGAGCTCTTCTTGCCGTTGTGGCTCGCGACCGCCACGGCCATCGGCACCTTCACGTTCAACATCGCGGTGGTCCGGTAGCCGATACCGGGGGGAGCCAGCGCCCCGGCGGGTCAGCGACGGGCGGGCTGCGGATAGAGCGCGAGCGCGTACCCGCCGATCGCCAGAGCCCAGCCGCAGGCCATGACGAAGGAGGCCGTGTCGTTCGACGTGTCGCCCATGAAGCCGGTACCCCCGGCGAACGCCACCACGACGCCGACGATGCCGACCGCGGAGGCGACGAGCCAGGCGCCGGCACGCCGGCGGACGGCCACCACCGCGATCCACGCCGCGAGGACGAGCAGCGCGGTGCCCAGCGCCATGTGGGCCGAGAGCAGCCACGCAGGGGAGGCGGCGTCCCAGCCGCGGCCCTCCTCGGGCAGGTCGAGCCAGAAGGTGTTGGCCATCCCGAGCAGGAACTGGCCCAGCAGCACCACCACCATCGCTGCGCCCAGCACGCGGACCGATCCCAGGCGTGCGGCGTCGGCCGGGTGCGGGGCCTGGGTGGGCGTGGTGCTCGTCATGCCGGGTCTCCTTGGGTCAAGGGTGGGGGCGGTCTCGCTCGTCGGGTGGCCGAAATCTTACCGACACATCGTCGGAATAGTGAATTCGCAGCCCGGGAGTCCCCGGATCCTCGAGACGCCGGTCCGCCTTCTGGGCGTACAGCGCCCGGTCCGCCACGTCTGCCGCCTCCCAGACAGTCTTGCCAGGGGACCAGGCCGCGATGCCGACGGACCACGGCGCCGGGGATGCCTCACGGAGCCGTGCGATCACCTCGCGGGACTGGTCCAGCGCCGTTCCGGGCAGCACCAGCAGGAATTCGTCCCCACCCGTGCGGGCCAGCAGGTCGCCCGCGCGCAGGTTCTTCCCCCACGCCCGGGCGAGCTCGGCGAGCAGCTCATCGCCGCGGGCGTGGCCGAACTGGTCGTTGTACCGCTTGAATCCGTCGAGGTCCAACGCGCAGACCGTGGTGGGCCGTCCCCCGCGCTCGGCCAGCGAACGCTCGCCGTCGGCGAACCGCTCGAGGCCGCGCCGGTTGAGCAGGCGAGTGAGCGGGTCAAGCGTGGCCTGCTCCTCGAGCTGTGACAGCAGGCGCCGCTGATCGGCTGCCAGCCCGGCCACGACGGCGCCGACGAGCAGCGAGACGACGATCACGACGGCCGGGTAGAACAGGTTGACGCTGACGTGGTTCGCCCACGCGGCGCCCGCGTAGATCACCGCGGCGAGGACGAGGAACGCCATCGCCTGTCGCCGCGGGAGGAAGTACGCGGTGTACAGGGCCGCCAGGATGACGGCAAGTCCGATCGCCACCTCGCCCTGCGCGCTGGTGCGGGTCGCGACCATGAGCGCGAAGAGCGCGTAGTACAGCAGGAGTCCGAGGTGGATGCCCCACCACACGGGCAGCCGCTCGCCCATCAGCGCGATGGCCACGGCCGACCCCAGGCCCACGACGCCGACGGCGGCGTCGAGACCCACCGAAGCGGCGACCGCGGGCTGGAACACCGCCCAGCCCGCTCCCAGCAGCCCCAGGGTGGCCAGCATCACCGCGAGGAGCAGGGCTCGATTCGCGGCGCCCTCGTGCCGGGAGGGGCTCTCGGGCGGCGCGGTGCTCACGACTTCCCCCAGGGTGGTGCCAGGAATCCTGGTGCCACCAGTATCCGCTCGAGAGCCCCGGGGCGACAGGTGGTGCAGGTCACGTCGAGGTGGCCCGCAGCCGTAGTCCGCGGGGGGTGGCGTGGAAGCCGGCGGCGGCCAGTGCGGCGCCCAGGGGGGACTCCGGCGCGAGCACGCTCTCGCCGTCGGCGCGCTCGACGCTGATCCTGCCCAGAGCGCCCTCGCGAACGGCCCGGGCGAGCGCGTCCGCGGCTCGGACCAGGTGGTCGTCACCATCGGACCAGGTGAGCAGGCTGCGGCCTCCGCGCTCCACGTACAGCACGAGCGCGCCGTCGACGAGCACGACGAGCGCACCGGCCTTGCGACCCGGGCGGTGCCCGCCGGAGACGAGCGGCCAGGGCAGCGCCGCGCCGTAGGGGTTGGCCGGATCGGCGGCGGCGAGGACCACGGCGGCCCCCGCACCGGTGGACCCCGGCCGCAGCCCGAGCGCCTCGGCGCGCAGCCGGTCGACGGCCCCGGGCACGGCGAACTGCGCCGCGCCGAGCCCCTCGACGACGTAGCCGCGCCGGGCCCGGCCCGCGTCCTCGAACGCCCGCAGCACCCGGTACACGGCCGCGAACCCGCCCGGCACCCGCTCGGCCACCACCGCGCCCCGCGTGAGCACGCCGTGCCGTTCGAGGAGCGCCTCGGCGACGGCCGCCGCGCGCAGGGTGGGGTCCGGCTCGCGCGCGGGCGGGGCGAACCAGCGGCCGGCGGCCGCCGGCGGGCCGGTTCGGCTCGGCATCGCCGGGCGGACGAGTCGGGCCTCCCGGCCGCGTCCGGCCCGCCGGGTCGGGGCGCCGCCCGCTCGCCGCGACGCTGCGCCCGGGCCGAGGCGCAGCCGCAGCGGCGCGAGCGTGTCGTTCGTGACCAGGCCCAGCCAGACCAGGTCCCACAGCGCCTCGAGCAGCGCCGTCGTCGGGCGGGTGCCGCCCTGCCCCAGTGCGCTGCCCCGACGCGGTCGGACAGCGCGCGGAAGAACAGCCGCCGCCGGCGTCGAGCGCGTCGAGCACGGGCGGTGCAGCGGCCCGAGATCGAGCGGTCCGGGTCGGGCAGCAGCAGGTCGGCCGTGGCCGCGGGGCCAGGGCGACCCAGCCGTCGCCACCGGGCAGCGGGCCGGCACCCGTCCAGAGCACCTCGCCGCGGTGCGTGAGCTCGTCGAGCAGGGCGGGGGTGTAGTCGGCGACGCGCGCCGGCAGGACCAGCGTCTCCAGCGCGCTGGCCGGTACCGGCGCGCCGGCGAGCTGCTCGACCGCGGCGAGCACGCCGTCGGCGCCGCGCAGCCGGCGCGTGCCGCTGACCCCCTGCCACGCGGGAGGAACCGGCCGAGCGCGCGCGGCGCCACCGGCTCGACCTCGTGCCGCAGAGCCGCCAGCGAGCGGCGGCGCACGGCTCGGAGAACGTCGGGGTCGCACCACTCGGTGCCGGCGCCGCCGGGCCGGAACTCGCCCGCGCACCACGCGGCCGGCCGCCGCGAGCCGGTCCAGCACGGGTCGCACCACGGCGACGCCGAGCCCGAGCCGACCCCGCGACCTCGTCGGCGGCGAACGGGCCGTGGCGTGCGGGCGTACCGGGCCACGAGGTCGCCGAGCGGGTCGGGCACGGGCTCGAGGAACGCCTCGCGGGACGCCCGAGGGCAGCGCGCACCCCAGCGCGTCGCGCAGCCGCGCGGCGTCCTCGACCGCCACCCAGCGCTGCCTCGCCGGCGATGCGCACCCGATCGCACGGCGGTGCCGAGCCGAGCCCGTCGAGCCATGCGCGCGTGCGCCCCGCGCGCCGCGCCTCGTCGGCTCGGAGAGCGCCCGAGGACGCCGCAGCAGATCGGACGTGCGCCTCCTCGTCGCGAGCGTGCCCGGTCGGGTGCGAGCCGCTGCGCTCGGCCTCGACCTCCGCCAGCGCGCCCGGGTCGAGCAGCTCGCGCAGCTCGGCCTGGCCGAGCAGCTCGGCCAGCAGGGTGGTGTCGAGCGAGCAGCGCCTGGGCGCGCCGCTCGGCCAGCGGGGCGTCGCCCTCGTAGAGGAACGCCGCGACGTAGCCGAACAGCAGCGAGCGGGCGAACGGCGACGGCGTCGTGGTCTCGACCTCGACGACCCGCACGGCGCGCGACGCACGTCGCGCATGCAGCGCGACGAGCCCGGGCACGTCGAAGACGTCCTGCAGGCACTCGCGCATGGTCTCGAGCACGATCGGGAACTAGCCGTACTCGCGCGGCGACCTCGAGCAGCTGGGCGGAGCGCTGCCGCTGCTGCCACAGCGGCGTGCGCCGGCCCGGGTCGCGGCGGGGCAGCAGCAGCGCGCGGGCGGCGCACTCGCGGAACCGGGACGCGAACAGCGCCGAGCCGCCGACCTCCGCGGTGACGAGCGCTCGACCTCGTCCGGCGTCGAGGCATCAGCGCGTCGGCGCCCGGCGGCGCCTCGGGGTCGTCGACGTCCGGGCAGCCGCAGCACGATGCCGTCGTCGGCGTGCATGCACCTGCGCGTCGACCCCGTAGCCGTTCGCGCAGGCGGGCCGCCATCGACGAGCGCCCACGGCGCGTTGACCCGCGGCGCCGAACGGCGAGTGCACGCACGAGCCGCCAGTCGCCGAGCTCGTCGCGGAACCGCTCGACGCACGATGGTGCGGTCGTCGGGCAGGTGGCCGGTGGCCGCGCGCTGCTCGGCAAGGTAGGTCGAGCAGGTTGCCGGCCGCCCACTCGTCGAGGCCGGCGTCGGCCGGGCGCCGGCGCGTCGGCGGGCGTCGGCGGCCGCGATGTCGCGGACGAACGCGCCGATGGCGCGGCCGAGCTCGAGCGGGCGGCCCGGGGCGTCGCCCTTCCAGAACGGCAGCCGGCCCGGCTGCCCCGGCGCGGGGGAGACGAGCACCCGGTCGTGGGTGATGTCCTCGATCCGCCAGGACGACGGCGCCGAGCAGGAAGACGTCGCCGACCCGGGACTCGTAGACCATCTCCTCGTCGAGCTCGCCGACCCGCGCGGCCGCGCCGTCGGCGCCGGCGAGGAACACGCCGAACAGCCCGCGGTCGGGGATGGTGCCGCCGCTGGTGACGGCCAGCCGCTGCGCGCCGGGCCGCGCCGACGAGCGTGCCGGTGGCGCGGTCCCAGACGATGCGCGGGCGCAGCTCGGCGAACGTCGTCGGACGGGTAGCGCCCGGCGAGCATGTCGAGCACCGCCTCGAAGGCCGACTGCGGGCAGCGCCGGCGAACGGCGCGGCCCGGCGCACGAGTGGCGAGCAGGTCGTCGACCGTGCCACTCGTCCATCGCCGACCATGGCGACGATCTGCTGGGCCAGCACGTCGAGCGGGTTGCGCGGGATGCGCAGCGCCTCGATCGCGCCGGTCGCGCATCCGCTCGCACGACGACGGCGGCCTGCGACGCAGGTCGCCGCGGTACTTCGGGAAGACCACGCCGCGCGACACCGCACCGACCTGGTGCCCGGCCCGGCCGACCCGCTGCAGCCCGGTCGCCACCGACGGCGGCGCCTCGACCTGGACGACCAGGTCGACCGCGCCCATGTCGATGCCGAGCTCGAGGGTCGAGGTGGCCACCACGGCGGGCAGCCGGCCCGACTTGAGCTCCTCCTCGATCAGCGCGCGCTGCTCCTTGCTGACACCGAGCCGTGGTGGGCCCGCGCGACGGAGCGGCGGAGCGCCGCCTGCCGGACGAGCGCCGGCCTGCGCCATCGACTGCCGCGGGCGACCGTCCCGGGCTGCCAGCGCCACGCCCGTGAGCGCGTTCGGCCACACCTCGTTGAGCCGGGCGCGTGAGCCGCTCGGCCAGCCGGCGGGAGTTGGCGAACACGATGGTCGAGCGGTGCGCGGCGATCAGGTCGAGCACCCGCTCCTCGACGTGCGGCCAGATCGAGGCGCGAGGCCCCGCGCGGCGGCGTCGGGGTCGTCCGAGGGCGGTGCCGCCGATGGCAGGTCGGCATGTCCTCGACCGGGCACGACGACCGCGAGGTCCCACTCCTTGTCGGATCGGCGGCGCCACGATCGGACCGGTCGCGCGCGCCGCCGAGGAACGCGGGCGACCTCGTCGACCGGCCGGACGGTGGCCGACAGGCCGATGCGCTGCGCCGGCCGTTCCAGCAGGGCGTCGAGCCGCTCGAGGGAGAGCGCGAGGTGGGCGCCGCGCTTGGTGCCCGCGACCGCGTGCACCTCGTCGACGATCACGGTGTCGACGCCCCGGAGCGACTCGCGCGCGGCCGAGGTGAGCAGCAGGAACAGCGACTCGGGCGTGGTGATCAGGATGTCGGGCGGCCGGGCGGCCTGACAGGCGCCGTTCGTCGCGCCGGGGTGTCGCCCGTGCGCATGGCCGACCGTCACCGTCGGGTCGGGCAGACCCGAGCCGCGGCCGCCTGCGGCGGATGCCGGCCAGCGGGGCGCGCAGGTTGCGCTCGACGTCGACGGCGAGCGCCTTGAGCGGCGAGACGTACAGGACGCGGCAGCGCTGCAGCGGGTCGTCCGGCGGCGGCGACGAGGCGATGCCGGTCGAGCGCCCACAGGAACGCCGCCAGCGTCTTGCCCGACCCGGTGGGCGCGACGACGAGGGCGTGCTGGCCCCGGTGGCGGCCGCCCAGGCGCCGACCTGCGCCGGCGTCGGCGCGGCGAAGGCGCCACGGAACCACGCCGCGGTGGCGGGGGAGAAGGCCGCGAGCGGGTCGCTCGGCGCGGGCGCGGGAGGCACAGGTCCATCCTCGCCCGCGGCACCGACATCGCGCGCCCGGTCCCGCGCCTGCGCCGACTCCCGTAGCCTGCGGCCGTGACGAGGGCGCGCCTGGGTCGTGGCCGGATGGGACGAGGGGAGCTCGTCGTGCTCCTCGTCATCGCCGTCATGCTGCTGCTCGCCTACGTCGGTGCTGCAGTGCTGTACGCCCGGTCGGCGTCGAACCGCGGCCTCTCGGTCGAGGCGACCCCGCCGCCCGGGGGCGTCGCGGTGACTCTCGAGGTCATCTCCATCGACCCCGCGCTGTCGACGCTGCGGGCCAGGATGACGATGGAGCCGTCGGACGAGCTCGTCGACAGCGCCGGCCAGCTGCGCCAGGCCATCAGCGTCATCACGAACCTCACCCGCGACCAGACCAACTACCCCGCCGGGCAGAGACCCGCGGTGGAGGACGTGACCCTGTTCATGCAGGGGTCGTACGAGGACTACCCGCTCGACCGCTGGGTCACCGCCTTCATCGCGATCGCCTTCCCCACGGCCTCGAAGAACGGAGCCGGCGAGGCCGTCCTCGAAACCCACGTCGGCTTCCACTCCTCGGTGGCGGGCTGGGTCTCGCGGCAGATCTCGTTCGACGACCTGCGCACCGAGATCCCCGACGCCAGCGTCGAGGGGCCCGTGTCGCTCATCGCCGTGGGCTTCTCGCGGGCGGGTTCGACGCTCGCCATCGTCGTGCTCGTCCTGGTCCTGATGGTCGTCCTGGCTGCGCTCGGCATCGCGGTGTCGATCGCGGTGGCGCGCGGCCGCCGGCGCCTCGAGCCGACCATGGCTGGCTTCCTCGCCGCGCTGCTGTTCGCCCTCATCCCGCTGCGGAACGCGCTGCCGGGCGCACCGCCGCTGGGGGCCTGGATCGACATGCTCGTGTTCTTCTGGGTCGAGATCATGCTGATGGCGGCGCTGGCCCTGTTCGTGACGACGTGGCTGATGCGCGGCCCCCGCCCGGACGGCTCAGCCGTCGCCGTGGTCGTGCCGCTGGCTGCCGAGGAGCCACGGGCGGACGGCGGCAGTGTGGGACCTGACTCCGGTACCCCCTGACGCGCGGGATCGAGTGGGGCGCCCGGGCTCGCCGTGGGGCACGATGGCCCGGTGAGGCTGACGGACTTCTGGGAGCGCATGGACCTGCACTTCGGTGCGGCGTATGCGCGGTCCTGGGCCGCTGACCACGTGCTGGCCGAGCTCGGTGGCCGTACGGTCGACCAGGCGCTCGCCGCGGGGGAGGACACCCGCGAGGTCTGGCTCGCCGTGTGGGCGCACGAGCGGCTCCCAGGGGCGCTGCGGTGACGACGACCCGCACGGCGACCGCACCCGCCGTCGATGTCCCTGAGGTCCAGCGCCGCAGCATCGCCGTTCTCGCGT
The DNA here is from genome assembly GCA_963778785.1 of uncultured Actinomycetes bacterium. GTDB lineage: Bacteria > Actinomycetota > Actinomycetes > S36-B12 > CAIYMF01 > CAVZVV01. The sequence goes on along the minus strand of CAVZVV010000031.1, from coordinate 190,253 downwards.
CGGCGCAGGTGCTCACGGGTGTGGCCGTCGCCGGTGCCGTGCCCGCGGGCGCGCTCATCGCGGCGGGGGTGGCAGGGAACGAGGCAGCGGCGGGACTGGCCCAGACCGCGGGCGTGGTGGGGGCGGCGTTCGCGTCCCTCCCGCTCGCGCGCCTCACGCTCTCGGGTGGCCGGCGCACCGCGTTGGGTGCCGGCCTGCTCGTCGGGGCGGTGGGGGCTGCCGCCGTCGTCTTCGGGGCGCAGCTGCGCTTCCTGCCGCTGGTCTTCCTGGGGTGCATGCTCGTGGGCGGGGCCACGGCCGCGGGCTACCAGGCGCGTTACGCCGCGGCAGACCTCGCGCCGCCGGAGCGCCGGGGCCGCGACTTGTCCCTGGTGGTGTGGGCCTCGACGATCGGCGCGGTGCTCGGCCCGAACCTGCTGGGGGTCTCCGGCTCGCTCGCCGAACACCTCGGGCTGCCCCCGCTGGCGGGGCCATACGTCGTGGCCGCGTTCTGCCTGTCCGCGGCAGGTCTCGTCGTGGTGTCGCTGCTGCGGCCCGACCCGTTCCTGCTCGCGCGCCGGCTCGCCGGCGCGGCCGTGGGCGGCGCCCGCCCGCACGTGCTCGCCGGGCTGCACCACCTGCGCGGCCACCCCCGCGCCTGGCTCGGCATGGCAGCCGTCGCCGTCGGTCACGCGGCGATGGTGATGGTGATGGTGATGACGCCGGTGCACATGAGCCATGTCGAGGTGCGCCTGCAGCTCATCGGCCTGGTGATCTCGGTGCACGTGGCCGGCATGTACGCCCTGAGCCCGCTGGTCGGGTGGGCCGCCGACCGGCTCGGCCGGGTCCCGGTGCTCGCGGCCGGCGTCGCTGATCCTCGTCGCGTCCTGCCTGGTCGCGGGGCGGGCGGCCGCAGACGACGTGCCCCGCCTCGGCGTCGGTCTGTTCCTGCTCGGTGTCGGCTGGTCGTGCACGCTGATCGCCGGCTCGACCCTGCTCGTCGAGGCGGTCGACACCCCCGACCGCCCAGCGGTGCAGGGGGTCTCGGACCTCGTCATGAACGTGGCCGGCGCGGTGGGCGGCGTGGTGGCGGGCGTCGTCGTGGCCGTCTCGGTCGTACGGTGCCCTGTGTGCCGTGGTGTGCGTCTCGGTGCTCCTCCTCGCGACTCGCGCTGCTCCGCCCGGCGTGTCGCGCGCAATCGAACACACGTTCGGGTTAGTCTCCCCAGGCACCACCAGTTCGGCTCCGTCCACAGGTCGGGCCCGATCCCGGGGGTGTGTCGGACCATCGCCCTATGGTTCGTCGCGTCCCGAGTCCTTCCGTCCCAGGGAGCCCCGATGTCCTCCGTCAGCCAGTCCTCCGACCGCGACCGCGACAAGGCGCTCGACTCCGCGCTCGCCCAGATCGAGCGGCAGTTCGGCAAGGGCTCGGTCATGCGCCTCGGCGACGAGGGCCGCGCCCCGATCGAGGTCATCCCCACCGGGTCGATCGCGCTCGACATCGCGCTCGGCATCGGCGGCCTGCCGCGCGGCCGCGTCGTCGAGATCTACGGCCCGGAGTCCTCCGGCAAGACCACCGTCGCGCTGCACGCCGTCGCCAACGCGCAGAAGGCCGGCGGCATCGCGGCGTTCATCGACGCCGAGCACGCGCTCGACCCCGAGTACGCGCAGAGGCCTCGGCGTCGACATCGACGCGCTGCTCGTCTCGCAGCCCGACACCGGTGAGCAGGCGCTCGAGATCGCCGACATGCTGATCCGCTCCGGCGCGCATCGACATCATCGTCATCGACTCGGTCGCCGCGCTCGTGCCGCGCGCCGAGATCGAGGGCGAGATGGGCGACAGCCACGTCGGTCTGCAGGCCCGGCTGATGAGCCAGGCGCTGCGCAAGATCACCGGCGCGCTGTCCAACTCCAACACCACGGCCATCTTCATCAACCAGCTGCGCGAGAAGATCGGCGTCATGTTCGGCTCGCCCGAGACCACCACCGGTGGCAAGGCGCTGAAGTTCTACTCGTCGGTGCGGCTCGACGTGCGTCGCATCGAGACCCTCAAGGACGGCACCGAGCGCGGTCGGCAACCGCACCCGCGGTCAAGGTCGTCAAGAACAAGATGGCCCCGCCGTTCAAGCAGGCCGAGTTCGACATCATCTACGGCCAGGGCATCAGCCGCGAGGGCGGCCTGATCGACATGGGCGTCGAGCAGGGCTTCGTGAAGAAGTCCGGCGCCTGGTACACCTACGAGGGCGACCAGCTCGGTCAGGGCAAGGAGAACGCACGCAGCCTTCCTGCGCGACAACCCCGACCTCGCCGACGAGATCGAGAAGAAGATCAAGGAGAAGCTCGGCATCGGCGCCGCAGGTCGACAAGCCGGTCGACCTCGACGGTCGTGGCCCCGACCCCGATCGACTGACACCGCTCCTCCCGTGATGGTCAGCGACGGCCCCGTCCCGGGGTCGGAGGCCGACGACGTCGACCCCGCCGACCCCGAGGCGGTGGCGCGCGCCATCGTCCTGCGCAAGCTCACGGCCGCCCCGCAGACGCGCTCGCAGCTGTCCACCCTGCTCGCTCGGCGTGGCGTGCCCGCCGAAGTCTCCACCGCCGTCCTCGACCGGTTCGAGGAGGTCGGCCTCGTCGACGACGCCGAGTACGCGGCCATGTTCGTCCGATCCCGCCAGCAGGGCCGCGGCCTGGCCCGGCGGGCGCTGGCGCACGAGCTGCGGGCCAAGGGAGTCGACGACGAGGTCGTGCGCGAGGCGCTCGCCGAGGTCGATCCGGACGACGAGTACGAGGCGGCCCTCGCGCTCGTGCGCAAGCGCTGGCCGTCGGTGGCCGGGCTCGAGCGCGACGCGAGGATGCGCCGGCTGCTCGGCATGCTTGCGCGCAAGGGCTACGGTCCGGCAGCCGCGAGCGCCGCAGTCCGTGAGGTCACCGGCGAGGCGCTCGCCCTGGCCGACCCGTCCGACTAGTAGTCCAGCGGGAGATGCGCGCCGAGCCGGTGCTCAGCCTCCGCGCGCACGCCGGGCACCTTCGCGGCGAACGACGAGACCGCGCGGCCGAGCAGGTCGGCGAGCCGCTGCACGTCGTCCTGGTCCCAGTCCGAGAGCACCTGGCCCATGAACCAGGTGCGGATGTGCGCGGAGTCGAGCGTGACGGCGCGGCCCGTACTGGTGAGCGACACGGTCGTGCGCCGTCGGTCGTCCGGATCGACGCCACGCTCCACGAGACCCTCGTGCTCGGCGTCCCCGAGCATCCGGCTCGCGGTCGAGTGGTCGACCTGCAGCGTGCCGGCGATGTCCTTGACCGTGGGCGGGTGGTCGGGCCCGGCCTCGGTGGCGCCCACGGCCTCGCACGCCATCACGAGCGACAGGTCGAGGGTGCGGCCCAGCGACGGGATCGGCAGGGCCGTAGTGGTCGGCTTGACCAGGATGCGACGCAGGGCGAAGAAGAGCGTGTCGAGCCGGGCCAGCAGGTCCGGGTCGACCGGGGAGGGGCCGGTCCCGGCGAGCAGGTCGGCCGCCGACGGGTGCGGGCCGGGCGCTGGCGCTCGGGGTGCGTGGGGAGCGGGAGCGGGTTGGGCGTGCGCGGCGGCCATCGATCCTCCCGTCTGCACCTGCAGCCTGGCGTGCGTGCGAGGGCATTGTATGCCTGGCACATAGAATTTGCATGTCTCTCACACACAGTTTAGGCTCGACCCCGCCACCTGCGTGGCACCCCTGTGGCATCGCCGTTTCCGGCCCGCATGGCCGACACCTCTGGAGACACATCGTGGGACCGCTTTCCCGCTGGGCCGTCCGCAAGCCGTGGTGGGCACTCGCTGCCTGGGCCGTGCTCGTCGCGGTCGTCGTGTTCATGGGCACGGCCCTCAAGGGCACGCTCAACGACTCCTTCTCGCTGCCCGACACCGACTCGCTGCGGGCGCAGAACCTGCTCGAACAGATGCCGTCGGCCAAGGGTTCGGAGGCCACCTCGGCCACCGCCAACATCCTGTGGTCGCCGAAGGCGGACGGCGCCCCGGCGGTCGACGCCGCTTCCGCGGCCGTGATGCTGCCGATCCTCACCCAGGTGTCCAAGCTCCCCGGCGTCGCGTGCGTGACCAACCCGTACGACGCCAAGGGTCTGGCGCTGGGCACCGGCTGCCAGAAGCCGCAGCAGCCCGACCTCACCCCCGAGCAGCTCAAGGCGCTCGCGCCGGCCCTCAAGGCCACCGCAGAGGCCACCTCCCAGGTGAGCCCCGACGGCCACGTGGCCAAGTCGATCGTCACGTTCTCCGGCGGCGGCGACGGCACCGACGTGCCCATCGACTCGGCCAAGTCGATCCTGGACAAGGTCAAGGCTGCAAACGCCGACACCGCCTACCAGGTGGGCGCCAACGGCCAGGTGCTCGCGTTCGCCGGGCAGGAGCCCCCGAGCAGCGAGGGCGTGGGCATGCTCGTCGCCCTCGTCATCCTGCTCATCGCGTTCGGCTCGCTCGTGGCCGCCGGACTCCCGCTGATCACCGCCGGGTTCGGTGTCTCGCTCGGCGGCCTGCTGCTGCTGTTCGTCGCGCGCTTCCTCGACGTCGCGACCTTCGCCCCGACCCTCGCCGCGATGATCGGCCTCGGTGTGGGCATCGACTACTCGCTGTTCGTGATCAACCGGTTCCGTCAGGCCGTGCACGCGGGTCACGACCCGAAGGACGCCGCCATGGAAGCGGTGAACACCTCCGGCCGCGCCGTCGTGTTCGCCGCTTCGACCGTGATCATCGCGCTGCTCGGGCTGTTCGTGATGCGCATCACCTTCTTCAACGGCCTCGCGCTCGCGGCCTCGGGCACCGTCCTGCTCGTCATGCTGTCCGCCGTGTGGCTGCTACCCGCGCTGCTGTCGCTGCTCGGCCGCCGCGCCGTCACGCCGCTGTCGTCCCTGATCGCCCGGGGCTTCGACAAGATCCACCTCGGGGTCCTCGGCGCGCCGTTCCGCGCCTTCTACAAGACCACCCGCGAATCGCGGTGGACCCAGCAGTGGCACCCCGAGGGGGGCCGCTGGGCCACGTACGCGCACCTGCTGCAGCGCAGGCCGATCATCCCCGCGCTGATCTCGCTGGGGCTCGTGCTGCTGCTGGCGTTGCCGGCCCTGTCGTTGCGCCTGGGCTTCCCCGACGACTCGGGCACGCCCCCCGGCAGCAGTGCGAGGATCGCCTACGACCTCACGGCCGAGGGCTTCGGGCCCGGAGCGAACGGGCCGTTCTTCGTGGCCGTGCAGCTGGCGAAGAACGGCGACGTGCAGGGCCTCGGCCAGATCGTCGGAGCGCTCGAGAAGACCGACGGGGTCGCCAAGGTCGTGCCCGACACGGCGATGCTCCCGCTCTACGCGGGCGTGCTCGCCACCTCCGACGTCACGGCGATCCAGGTGCAGCCCACCACGGGTCCGCAAGCCGAGGAGACCGGGGCGCTGCTCACCCGGCTGCGCAACGAGGTGCTCCCCCCCGTGACTGCGAGCACCCAGTCGCAGGCGTACGTCGGGGGCACCACGGCCATCGTCGAGGACTTCTCCGGCGTCATGCGCGACGCGATGCCGCTGTTCCTCTCGGTGGTGGTCGGGCTCGGCTTCATCATGCTGCTGATCCTGTTCCGCTCGGCGGTCGTGTCAGCCACGGCCGTCGTCACCAGCCTGTTGTCGTTCGCGGCCAGCACCGGCATCACCGTCGCGGTGTTCCAGTGGGGCTGGCTCAACGGCATCCTCGGGGTCACCGGCACCGGTCCGATCTTCCCGTTCCTTCCGGTCATGGTGTTCGCGATCCTCTTCGGCCTGTCGATGGACTACCAGGTGTTCCTGGTGAGCCGGATGCAGGAGGAGTGGGCACGCGGCCAGGACAACGCCAAGGCCGTGCGCCGCGGGCTCGCCGGCTCCGGCCGCGTCGTCTTGATGGCGGCGCTGATCATGGCGGCCGTGTTCGCGGCATTCATCCCCACGCCGAACAACACCATCAAGCTGTTCGGCGTGGCGCTGCGCCTCGGCGGTGCTCGTCGACGCCTTCCTCATCCGCCTCGTGTTCGTGCCGTCGCTCATGTCGATGCTCGGCACGACGAACTGGTGGCTGCCCGGGTGGCTCGCCACGCACCTGCCTCACTTCGAGGTCGAGGGCGGCGCGGACGAGATCACCGACGACGAGGCCGACGAGCCCGACGACGAGCCTGACGGGGTGCTCGAGCCCGCGCAGGCCTGAGGCGCCGCCGCGCCAGCGGCCCCTCGGAGAGCGGACCGTAGACTGCCCGAGTCCCGCTCCCACGCCACGCACGCGAGATCCCCGAACCCACATGACTGCACCTGACGAACCGGCGCGCTCGCTGGCCCCCGACCCGGCCCGCACCTACGAGGTGCGCACCTTCGGCTGCCAGATGAACGTGCACGACTCCGAGCGGCTCTCGGGCCTGCTGGAGGAGGCTGGCTACCGCCGCGCCGACGAGGGCCGCACCCCCGATGTCGTGGTGCTGAACACCTGCGCCGTGCGCGAGAACGCGGACAACCGCCTGTACGGCACGCTCGGGCACCTCAAGAGCACGAAGGACGCCAGCGGCGGGATGCAGATCGCCGTGGGCGGCTGCTTGGCGCAGAAGGACCGCGGCGAGATCACCCGCAGAGCACCCTGGGTCGACGTCGTCTTCGGCACGCACAACATCGGCGCGCTGCCCGCGCTGCTCGAGCGCGCCAGGGTGCAGGCCGAGGCGCAGGTCGAGATCCTCGAGTCGCTGGAGGTGTTCCCCTCCACCCTGCCGACGCGTCGGGAGTCGGTGTACGCGGCGTGGGTGTCGATCAGCGTCGGGTGCAACAACACGTGCACCTTCTGCATCGTGCCGTCGCTGCGCGGCCACGAGAAGGACCGACGGCCCGGCGACATCATCGCGGAGATCGAGGCGGTGGTGGCCGAGGGCGTCGTCGAGGTCACGCTCCTGGGCCAGAACGTCAACGCGTACGGCGTGGAGTTCGGCGACCGACAGGCGTTCGCGACGTTGCTGCGCGCCTGCGGCGAGATCGACGGCCTCGAGCGCGTGCGCTTCACCAGCCCGCACCCGAAGGACTTCACCGACGACGTCATCGCGGCGATGGCCGAGACGCCGAACGTGATGCCCCAGCTGCACATGCCGCTGCAGTCGGGCTCCGACGACCTGCTGCGGGCGATGCGCCGCTCCTACCGTGCCGAGCGCTACCTCGGCATCATCGACCGGGTGCGGGCCGCTATGCCCCACGCGGCCATCACGACCGACATCATCGTCGGCTTCCCGGGCGAGACCGACGACGACCACGCGCGCACGCTCGACGTCGTGCGCGCCTCGCGGTTCGCCTCGGCGTTCACCTTCCAGTACTCGCCACGCCCCGGCACTCCCGCGGCCACGATGCCCGACCAGGTGCCCCGCGTGGACGTGCAGCGCCGGTACGAGCAGCTGGTGGCCGTCGTCGACGAGATCGCGTGGGACGAGGCCAAGAAGCAGGTCGGCCAGGTCGTCGAGGTGCTCGTGGCCGAGGGGGAGGGGCGCAAGGACGGTGCTACCGGTCGTCTCACGGGCCGTGCTGCCGACAACCGTCTCGTGCACGTCACCCGGCCCCAGGGCCTCCAGGTGCGCCCCGGCGACCTCGTGCGAACCGCGGTCACGTATGCCGCGCCGCACCACCTGGTGGCCGACGGCGCAGTGCTCGGCGTGCGCCGCACCCGGGCGGGCGACGCGTGGGAGGCCCGGGCCGCCGCGCGCGCTGCGCCGTCGGCCGGACCCGGCGGCGTGTTGCTCGGCATGCCCTCGCTGCCCGCCCAGCTGCCTCGGTAGCGGACGGGATCGGGCCGACGAGCTGCGCGGGCAGGGGCGATCTAGGGTGGCCAGGTGATCCGCGCCGCCGCCTTCGTGCCGGCCACGCCGCTGCTCGTGCCGGCCGTGGCGCAGGGGGCTGCGCCCGAGCTCGACGACCTGCGCGCCGCGTGCGGCGCCGCCCTCGCGGTGCTGGTCGCGGCCGGGTGCGAGGAGGCCGTGGTCGTCGGGTCCGCGCCGGTCACCGGCGCGTGCGCGCCCGTCGCCGTGGGCGACCTGCGGACCCTCGGCCTGGACGTCCATGCGGCCCTGCGGCCGGGCCGGCCCGGGCCGCGACAGCTCTCGCGGGCGCTCGTGCTCGGCGTATGGCTGCTCGACGAGTATGCGCCCGACCTGCCCCGCCGCGCCCTGGCCGCGGGGATCGGCGACCCGGCCGACGTGCTGGGTGCGGCCGGGGCGGAGACGGCCACCGGGCCGGCCCGCACCGGGCTGCTCGTCGTGGGCGACGGCAGCGCCGCGCTGCGCGAGGCCTCGCCGCTGTCGGTCCGCGAGGGCGCCGTCGCCGCCGACCGCGAGGCCGCGACGGCCGTCGCCTCCGCCGACCTGCGGACCATCGTCTCCTGGGCGCCGCGGTGGTCCGACCGGGCGGGCATCGAGGGCCGCGCCCCGTGGCAGGCTGCGGCCGGCGCCTGCGCTTCGGGCGGGTGGCGCGGGACCTGCACCTACGACGCGTCGCCGTACGGCGTCACCTACCTGGTGGCGACCTGGGAGCCCGCGTGAGCGAGCCGGGTTCCTTCCCGCGTGCGCAGGCGGATCCGTCAACCCCCGCGCCCGGAACGGACCGATCCGCCGCCAGCACGAGGGGCGGCGACATCCAGGTGCGTGCTCCGGTTCCGGTCGACTGGCTGGGGTCCGAGCCCCTCGTCGGTCCGGTGGTGGTGGCCGTCGTCGGGCCCACTGCGTCGGGCAAGACCGCCCTGGCCGTGGACCTCGCGCTCGCGCTCGGCGCCGAGGTGGTGAACGCCGACGCCTTCTCCCTCTACCGCGGCATGGACATCGGCACCGCCAAGCCGACGTGCGCAGAGCGCCGCGGCGTGCCGCACCACCTGCTCGACCTGTGGACCGTCGACCAGCCGGCCAGCGTCGCGGAGTACCAGCGCGAGGCTCGCGCGACGGTCGCCGAGGTCCGCGGCCGGGGGCGGCCCGTGGTGGTGGTCGGCGGGTCGGGCCTCTACGTGCAGGCGCTGCTCGAGCCCCTGGAGTTCCCGGGCACCGACCCGCTGCTTCGTGCGGCCCTCGAGGACGACCTCGCCCGGCTCGGTCCGCAGGCCATGCACGACCGGCTCGCGGACGTCGACCCCGCCGCCGCCTCCGCCATCCTTGCGACCAACGGCCGACGCGTCGTCCGCGCCCTCGAGGTGGTCTCCCTCACGGGCGAGCCGTTCGTCGCCACGCTGCCCGGCTCGCGCCCCGTGTACCAGCCCGAGGTCCGGCTCGGGCTCGACCTGCCTCGCGACGTGCTCGACGAGCGCGTCGACGTGCGCGTCGTCCGGATGTGGCACGACGGGCTGCTCGACGAGGTGCGCGCGCTGCTGGACGAGGGCCTGCGCGGCAGCCCCACGGCCTCGCGGGCCCTCGGCTACGCCCAGGTGATCGAGCAGCTCGACGGGACCTCGACCCAGGGCGAGGCGCAGCGGTCGACCGCAGTCGCGACGAAGAGGCTGGTGCGCCGCCAGCAGCGCTGGTTCCGCCGGGACCCCACGGTCCGCTGGCTCGATCCGGCGTCGCCCGACCTGCCGGACCGGGCGCTCGCCATCGTCCATGCCGGTCAGGAGGGTGGCGGCACCAAGCACTCGGGGCGGCCGAGTCATGCGTAGGGGTTCAGCGGGGGAGGGGGCACGTGGACCGATCCGGTTCCAAGGAAGTGCCAGGTGAACTGGTACTGACGGGCGCCGAGGCCGTCGGTCCGCGTGGTGGCGCGCCGGAAGGTCACCAGAGAGTTGCCGGCCGCGATGGCCGTCGGAAACGTTCCGTCGGTCGGCCCGTAGGTGTCGAGCGGCCCCCAGAAGCCGCCCTGGGGCGTCATCGTGAAGGCGTAGCTGAAGGTGCGCACCAGGGGAGGGTTTCCGGGGCACGTGGTGGTGGCCGTCATGTTCTTGCTCAGCACCGCGTGGGCCAGGTTGACGCCGATGTCGAAGCTGTAGGTGCCCGGGTACGGCATCCGCCACGGGTTGTAGAACCCGTGGCCATCCACGTCCTTCTCCGTGAGCCTCCCGGACGTGGGGGTCGTCACGCACCCTTCAGAGTCCGGCGACGGCGTCGTGGCCGCCCAGTCGAGGCTCATGGCCGACGGCTCCGCGAAGGAACGGGGCTCCGTCGTGGCAGCGTGAACGGCGACCTCCCCAGGCATGCCGCCGGGGACGACAGCCGCCGCGCTGAGAAGCAACACGACAGGGAGAAGGCGGCAGCGAACCTCATCATGGGTCCTCTCGCCGGGGCGTCGGCTGGTGGGCGGCCACGCGGTACCTAGGACGCTAGGAGGGGGAGGAGGACAGGACATCGGGGAACACCCTCATCCTTGCCACTGCCCGCGTAAGATCCCCCCACCGCACCTTGCTGGGGTTGAGTCCCTTCGGTGCGAGGCACCTCGCGGGGGTCGCATGGAACAGGTGACACCGGTCGGTCGCTGGGACCTGCTGGTCCACGTCGACAAGCTCCTGTCGGAGCCCTCGGCTCGGGTCGAAATCGTGGGTGAACCGGGCATCGGCAAGACCACCATCGTGAGAGCGGCGGCGGGCCGGACAGCATCGACGATGCGCACGGTGTTGCTCACAGCCTCAGAAGCCGAGCGACTGGTCGGCCTGGCCGTCGCCGCCGATCTGGTGCGGCTGCTCCTGGACGTCGAGACCGGGCTCCCCAGCGGTGTCCGCAAGGGCCTTGCCCCCCTGGCCAACCCTCTGGCGGACGACCCCAGCGCGGTCGACCCGCGGATCGCCGGTCACGCGCTGGCCGCGCTGCTCGACGAGGCAGGCAAGAGCATGCCGCTGCTGCTGGTCGTGGACGACTTCCAGTGGGTGGACGAGGCGTCGTACGTCCTACTGACGTACGCGCTGCGACGCACACGTGCCGGTGGCGTCCGGGTGCTCGTCGGGCAGCGCCCGGCCGAAGACCGGCGGCTGCCGGATGCCGAGAGGGTGGAACTCGGTGCGGTCAATGCGGTCGCGCTGAGGGCCCTCGTCCTGAGCCACCTCGATAGGAAGCTATCCATCGACGTCGCGTCGGCACTGCACCTCGCCGTCGGTGGCAACCCCCTCTACGCCCTCGAGACCGTCCGCAAGACTGCCCGCCGACGCCACCGTCGCGGACGTCCGGCTGCCTGATCGGCTGTCGGACATGATGCGGGCGCGGCTGACCGCACTTCCCGGACCCTGCCGAAACGCCCTTCTCGACGTAGCCGTCCGAGGACGCGTCGACCTGGACACCGTGCCCGAGCCGGTCAGGCTCGACCCCGCCTTCGTCGACGGCGTCCTGCACCGGGTCGGATCGGAGGTGGAATTCGCCCACCCGCTGCTCCGCAGCGCCGTCGTCGACTCGGCCTCGCCTGGCGAGCTCCGAGCGGCGCACCTCGCTGCAGCGAGCGCCGCGCCCGACGCACTCACTCGGGCCCTCCACCTCGCCTCCACCGACCTGCGCGACGACGAGTCCGCGGCCGCGGAGCTCGAGCAGGCGGGCCGCGTCGCCTTCCGAATCGGCGACACCGCCGCGGCGCAGGTGCTTGGCAGGGCGGCGGTCAAGGCCACGCCTGGAGGCCTGCTCACCTGGAGCCGTCTCGAGGCGCTCGCACGCGCCTTGGGCGTCGAGGAGCGGATCCCTGCCCCGCTGGTGGACGAGCTGCTGGCCCTGGCAGCCTCGCCGGACGAGGAGGCCGGCACCTGGGTGCTCCTCGCGGAGACGGGGGCCTACGAGCGCGACGGGTGGGTGGCCATGGCACGGCGCGCCATGGCCGTGGAAGGAATCACTCCGGGCATGGTGCTGCGGGCCGCGAACACCCTGGTCGCCGCCATGCTGTTCGCCGGGAGGCCGTGCCCGGAGCAGCTCGAGGTCCTCGACACGGCCATCGCGCGTGCCCAGCAGCAGTGGGCAGAGGAAGGAACCCACCTCGACGAGCTTTTGAGCAGCGATGCCTTCGGCCTCGCCGACTGCCTCAGCTCGCGTGCGCTGTTCACGCGCATGGCGGGGCAGCGAGAAGCGGTGGAGGACCTCGTCCTGGCCCGGAGGCTGGGGCGGGGGCGTGACCTCCCGCCGGAGTTCGAGGATGCCACGTCCGTGCTGGGGATCCTGGCGATGTGGGACGACCGGCACGAAGAGGCGCGCACCTACCTCGACCTCAGCGAGCGAGGGGAAGGCGGACTCCGGGCCACGAGCGGTGTCCACAGCGCCGAACTCACGTGCCGGCTCGGCGACTTCGATGTCGTGGAGAGGGTGCATCGCCCGTCCCTTGAGAGTGAGCTGCCGCGCGAGCCCTACGCCGCCTTCGTCCTGGCGCTCTCCGCCGCCTGGCAAGGCGACGAACCGCTCTGCCGGGCTGCGATCCGCGACGGGAAGGCCTACGAGGACGAGCTGGGCGGCCGGCTCTTCGTCGTCGCCTTGGACACCGCCGAGGCGCTGCTGGAACTGGGTCTGGGCCGGTTCGTCGATGCCCGCGACCGGGCCCAGGCGGCGGCAGACGTCCTGGAAGGCCGTTGCTGGCACGAGCCCTCCTGGATCCCGGCCCTCTCGGTCGCGATCGAGGCGTCGGCGATCACCGGCAGCCGCTGCGACGCCGAGCGCCTCCTCGCCCGGCTGGATCAGCATGCGCTGACGCTCGAGAGCAGGTGGGCTCGGGCCGCAGCCCAGCGCGGTCGAGCCCTGCTCCTGGGCGCCGACGGCCAAGCGTCCGCGGGGCTCGCCCTCGCCATCCGATCGGCGGAGCTCTTCGGCGACATCGGGCTGCCTGCCGAGGCCGGCCGGTCGGCGCTCGCCGCGGGGAAGCTCGCCCGTCGCGCGGGTGAGCGCAGGCACGCGCGCGACTGGTTGCAGCGAGCCATCGACCTGCTCGAGCCGCGCGGCTGCCGCGGTTTCGCTTCCCAGGCGCACGAGGAGATGGGCAGCCTCGGCGTGCGCCGCGCCGAGCCGGGAGACCTGACCGACGCCGAGCGGAGGGTCGCTGCGCTGGCCGCTGCTGGGCGCACCAACCCCGAGATCGCTGCGGAGGTGTACCTCTCGGCCAAGACCGTCGAGGCGCACCTGTCCCGCGTCTACCGCAAGCTCGGGGTACGCTCCCGCGCCGAACTCGCGAGCCGCTGGGCAGCGAAGGAATTCGGCCGGATTCAGAGTCCCTGACGGCCTACCGAGCCGACGCATGGTTCGTGCTGGCGCCCGGTTCGCCGCTGACCACCTTCGCGCAGTGCGCCCCGCCACGCCTGATCCCGGTGCGGTGACGGTCCTCGCGATGCCCTACGCCATCTGGCCCGCGGGTTCCGCAACGTCATACCACTCCGCCGCGAGCGGGGGGGAGTGCTCCCGTTCTGTGCTCCCACCACGATGAACTGGCTCTGCCACATCCCGGCAGCCGGTACCAGCACCAGCACCCTGACCGCCCCACACGCACCGATCGCGGACGTCCAGCGACCGGTACCCGTGGACCGGCATGCGAAGAGCCGATGACGCGCTGGCCGACCGTGAGCACCTGATGGACGGTGCGACGCGACCCCGACGCCGTTCGGCCTACCGCGCGCCGAGCCAGTCGAGCAGCGCGGCGCGGACTGCCTTGGGCTGCTCGTATTGGGGGAGGTGGCCCGCGTCGGCGATCTCGACGTAGTGGGCGCCGCGGATCGCGGCGGCGATGGGACGGTTCCACTCGGGGCCGCAGATGATGTCGTGCTCGCCCGCGATGACGATGGTCGGGCACGTCACAGCGCCCAGGGACGGGAGCGTGTTGGTACGGCGATCGATGGGGTCGTCCGGGCCGAACCAGGCCCGGCTCATGGCGATGTTGAAGCGGAAGTCCGACGTAATGCGGGCGACGTGCGGCGCCGACAGCGCAGTCGTGGGGTCGGAGAAGTAGAGCGGCCAGGCGGGCGCGAACGTGCGGTTGGACTCCTGCTCGTCGACGGGTTCCCCGTATTCGTGCTCCGACTCTTCATCGGCCAGCGCCGCGACCCCGGCGTCGTAGTAGGGCGCGTCCCGGTGGCGGGCGAGGTTGCGCTCGTGCTCGGCCTCGATGCGCGCGAAGTCCAGGTCGGGATTGGACTGCGCCTGCATCCCGCCCGGGTATCCGTTGATCACGATGAGCCGCTCGATGGACTCGGGGTGGGCGGCAGCCCACGCGGGTGCCACGACCCCGCCCCACGAGTGGCCCATGATCGTGACGTTCTGGAAGCCGAGGGCTGCGCGCACCAGCTCCCACCACGCGACGAGGGCCCCGAGCTCGTAGCCGCTCGGCTCGGCCGGCCTGGAGGTGCGGCCGCAGCCGGGCGCGTTGACCAGGTGGCAGCAGAACAGGTCGGAGAGGAGCTTGGCGTCGGGCCGGCCGAGGTGTGCCCAGATGCCGGGGCCGCCCTCGACCCACACCAGCGGCGGGAGCCCGGGGTCGCCGATGCGCTCCCACTCGACGGTGCTGCCGTCCGGGAGGGTGAGGGTGTTCGCGAGCTGGAAGTCGGTCAGCATGGGGACCTCTCGAGGGTCGTGGGGCCTGGCGTGGCCGGTCCGGGACCGGCCGGCCGCTGAGGACGCTAGGCGCCGGCGGAGTGCGGGACATCGGGGAACCCCCTCGTCTTGCCCCTGCCTTCCTGCTCACCACGGATTCGCCACGTCGGCGATCCCCAGCGGCGGCGTCTTCTACGCGTGTGCCAACAAGTCGACCGGTGCGGGGCGCGTCGTGGACTACACGAAGAAGAAGGGCGTAGCACACACCGAGACGATGAAGTCGTGGAGCGCCCGCGGTACCACCGGTCCGCGGGGCCTCGCCGGGACCGCCGGGTGCGCCTCCTCCCCGGCCCCTCATACGGCTGGCACAGCCCGCGAGGGCTGCTCCTCGACGGCAAGCACGTGTGGGTCAGCGACGGCAGCCATTTCCCGAACGGCCTAGCAGGAACACGTCCACCGTGACCAAGACAGAGTCGGCTGATCCGGCCGGCCGGGTGGTTCTGACCCATCTCCCCGGCACCCGGCGCCCGTCAGCGAGGGCACCTCAGGGTGCGGCGGCGAGCGCCTCGCGCAGCGCCGCATCGGCGGCGATCCGCGCGGAGGCACTCGCGTGGGCGGAACGGGCGACCTGGGGCTCGCGCCCCGGCGCCATCGGGTTGCTGCCCATGGCGGCGACGTCGGAGGCGACGGGGGCGAAGACGAAGACCCGCGTCCCGCCGGCGCGCAGCCGGGCGACCTCGCGATCCACCTGGCGGCGCAGCACCCGCCGCACGGGCGTGTCGGCCGACCAGCGCACGCCCGAGTGGATCGACATGGGGGCGCTGACGACGACGACGTCGAGGCCCTGGCCGAGGAACGCGTCGACGTGGCAGACCGACGTCGTGCCGCCGTCGACGTAGCGCTCTCCCTCGATGGTGACGGGGGCGAAGTAGCCGGGGATGGCGCACGACGCCGCGACCGCGGCGCCGATCGGTACCGGCACGCCGACGTCGTCCCGGCCGAACACGACCAGCTCCCCGTCCGAGAGGCGCAGCGCCGTGATCCACAGCGGCGCGTCAGGCCACGCGTCGCCGCACAGCGCGCCGACGCCCGCCTCGATGCGTGCGGTGGACACCCGACCCTCGGGGAGGGCAGCGGCGGCGAGGCGCCCAGGGTGCACGGGCCGCAAGGTCCGCGCGAGCGAGCGCAGCAGGTCGGGCGAGGCGGGGGCGAACCGTCGCGCGCCGCGAGCAGGCAGCTGGCGAGCGTCCTGACGCACCCGAGCCAGGAGCGCCTGGCCCTGCGGCGAGAGCGGCTCGCCCACGTGTCGGTGGAGCAGGTCCTCGGGCGGCATGTCGCCGCGTAGGGAGGAGGCGGTGATGGCGCCCACGGACGTCCCCATGATCAGGTGGGCCGACCGCGCGTCCCAGCGGGCCGCCGAGGCGAGCGCGCTGAGGACCCCGGCGTGGAAGGCCCCGCCGGTGAGCCCGCCGCCACCGAGGGCCAGGCCGATGCGTGTCACAGCCCCACCTGCTACCGCGTCGCTTCGAACATCGCCGGAGGTGCACTGGGGCCGCTCGGGCGCTGGACGTACCACTCGCGACCGAACACGCGGGAGAATACGGGGCGCGGGATCTTCAGGAACGCCGCGAGCGTGCGCGGCCCGCCGTCGGCGGAGGCCTGCGACGCGTGCGCGGCCATCGAGGCGCGGCGGGCGCCCGCGTACCTCCGCACGTCCACCCGGTGGGTGATCTCCCCGCGGGGGACGAAGGCGCGCTCGAACGACGTCGGGTCGAACTGCGGCGGGAAGCGGTACACCTTGGCCGCCCAACGCACCGCCCGCGCGATCGTGTCGCGCGGGATCGTCGCCTCAAGCACCACGGGGGTGCCGGCCAGACCCGCGGCGCGGGCACCCACCGCGTGCACCTTCACATGGTCGGGGTGCCCGTACCCGCCTGCCGGGTCGTACGTGGTGACGACGTCGGCGCCCTCCTCGCGCAGGACATCGGCGAGCCGGCCGGCGGCCTCGTCGAGGTCGGCACGCACGAACGGCACGGGACCGCCGTCGACCTGCTCCGCGTCGCCGTGCAGGCCCGAGTCGCCGTAGCCGAGCACCACGGTGCGGGCCACGCCGAGCGCCGCGGCGGAGACCTCGAGCTCGGAGCGACGTACCTCGCCCAGACCGCCGCCGTCGGTGAACTCCGCCGCCGCGAGTCCCGCCTCGCCGGCGGTCGCGACCACGAGCACGACCCGGTGGCCCTCGGCGGTGGCGCGTGCCATCGTGCCGGAGGTGAACAACGCTTCGTCGTCGGGATGCGCGTGGAAGAAGACGAGCGTGCGTGCCGCGCCCGGGGCGCTCGGCTCGGCACGGTGCGCGGCCATGGCCGCACGGTAGCGTGGCGGCCCGTGAGGATCGTGCACATCAGCGACTGCTACCTGCCCCGCCTGGGCGGCATCGAGGTGCAGGTGCGCGAGCTCGCCCGACGTCAGGTCGCCGCGGGCCACGAGGTGCACGTCATCACGGCCACGCCAGGCCATGCCGGGGTCTTCGCGGGCACCGAGGTGCTCGACGGCGTTGTCGTGCACCGGGTGGCCGCGCACCTGCCGTTCGAGCTTCCGGTGCACCCGCGCCAGGGCCACCACGCCGCGCGCATCATCTCCGCGACCAGCCCCGACGCCGTGCACGTGCACGCCGGGGTGGTCTCTCCCTTCGCGTGGTCGGGGCTGCGTGCCGCGACCGGGGCGCACGCACCGACGTTGGTCACCGTGCACAGCGTCTGGGGCCGGGGTGCGACGCCCGGGTTCCGCCTGTCCGATGCGGTGCTGCGCTGGAGCCGGTGGGGGGTGCAGCCGAGCGCGGTGAGCGAGGTAGCCGCCCGGCCGATCCGCGAGGTCCTCGGGCCCACGCCGCCTGTCCTCGTCGTGCCGAACGGCATCGACCCGGACGAGTGGCGCGTCGATCCCGTGCCGCACGACGTGGACGACGTCCACGTGGTGGCCGTCATGCGGCTCGCGCCGCGCAAGCGCACCAGGCCGCTGCTGCAGGCGCTGCACGCCGCGGCCGAGACCGTGCCGGTGCACGTGCGCCTGCGCGCCACCGTGGTCGGCGACGGTCCGATGCGCTCGCAGGTCGAGCGGTACCTGCGCGAGCAGCACCTCGAAGGCGTCGTGTCCCTGCCGGGTCGGCTCAGCCACGACCAGATCCGCGACCTCTACGCGCACGCCGATGTCTTCGTCCAGCCGTCGGTGAAGGAGTCGTTCGGGCTCGCCGCGCTCGAGGCGCGCACCGCAGGGCTCCCCGTCGTGGCCCGCCGCGAGACGGGCATCACCGAGTTCGTCCGCGACGGGGTCGAGGGACTCATCGTCGGGTCGGACGAGCAGATGGCCGAGGCCCTCGCGCGGCTCGCGACCCACGCGCCTCTGCGCCAGAGGATCGCCGCGCACAACCGCGACGTTCTGCCGGACCAGGTGTGGGCACACGTGCTCGAGATCGTCGAGGACGCCTACGCGCAGGCCGCCGCGCTCATACGCCCGGTCGGCTGATCCGCCCGCGGCGGATGCGGGGAGCGACCGCCCTCCCGCGCAGGCTCGTCCGAACGTCCCACTCCGTCTGCCGACCGGCCAGCGGCCGTCCGCCAGATCGACGCGACCAAGCGCACGGGGCAGGCTGGAGGCACCGTACCGACGGACCGACCGGAGGTCGCCATGACCGCCCACCACGTGCGTCTCGTCCTCCTCGCCGCCACGGCCGCGGCCACTGCCATCGCCCTGGCGCCGGTCGCCGGGGCGGCCGACATCACTCAGCCCGCCTGGCCGAGCGGGGGGTTCGTCCCCGCCGGCTGCGGCCTCGTGACGCCGTTCGCCGGTGGCGTCCACCTCGCCGACGCCACGCTGCCGCGCCTTCGGACCCTGGGGTGGTTCGTCAACGACGTGCCGCGCGGTACGGCGCTCGTCCTCGGTCCGGGCACTACCGCGCAGGTGGGGCTCGGCGGCAGGATCACCTCGGAGTGCTCCGGAGCGGGCTTCGCCGACCAGAACCCCGTGCCCCCCGAGACCTACACCGCCGGGCTCGTCGTGGTCGTCCGGGTGGGCTCGCCCCTGGCCGTGTCGGGGCTGGTGAAGTGGCCCAAGGGCACCAACTCGTGGGACAGCATCTGGACGTCGAGCTTCGTGCCCGGCATGACCACGGCCAACGTCGGCAGGTACCAGCCCATCCTCTGGCGGACCGCCCCGCGGTACCAGACCTTCGACCTGTCGCCCGCGGGTGCCCTGACCCTCGGTGTCGGATCGACGGCCGCCGACATGAAGTGGACGACGCCGGACGCCAACGCGCCGATCTACGTCTTGCGCAAGACCACGTTGGTCGAGACGCTCAACGCCACCTCGGTGCGCACGGGCAGGTCGGTGCGCGTCACGGGTCTGCTGAAGATGGCCAACGGCGGCACGTACGCGCCGGCGGCCGGCGCCAGGGTGTACCTGCAGCGCAGGTTCGGCACGGGCGCGTGGGCCAACGCGGGCAACGGGCTGACCGACGCCAGTGGCCGCATCCTGCTCACGTACAAGGTGCTGCGCACCACGTCCCTGCGCCTGGTGCACAACGCCACGCTCAGCGGTCACTTCACCGCGGCGGTCACCACCTCGGCCAAGCGGGTCCGGGCCACCTGAGGCGGGGCGCCGGCGACAGGACCGGGATCCACGGGCCGACCGAGGATCGATCGCACGCACCTAGGATGAGGGCGTGACGAGCACCCCGGCCGCCGCTGCGGCGGTGCCTTTCGCCAAAGGCCACGGCACGGGGAACGACTTCGTCCTGCTCCTGGACCCCGACGGCGTGCTGCACCTCGCGCCGGAGCGGGTGCAGGCCCTCTGCGACCGGCGCTTCGGCATCGGCGGGGACGGCGTGCTGCGGGTGGTGCGCACCGCTGCCTCGCCCGAGTCGGCCGGCATGGCCGACGAGGCCGCGTGGTTCATGGACTACCGAAACGCGGACGGTTCGGTCGCCGAGATGTGCGGGAACGGGGCCCGCGTGTTCGCCCGCTACCTCGTCGAGGAGGGGCTCGCACCGCTGGGAACCTTCACGGTCGCCACCCGGGGCGGCGTGCGCACGGTGCACGTGCCGGCGCAGGGCGATGTGACGGTGGCGATGGGCACGGCGACCACACCGGGGCTGCCCGTGGCGCCACGGGTGAGCGTCGGCGGCCCGTCCTACCCGGCCACGGGCGTGTTGTGCCCGAACCCGCACGCCGTCGTCTTCGTCGACGACCTCGACGAGGCGGGCGACCTGCGCGCGGAGCCGGCCATCGACCCCGCCGGTGCGTTCCCCGACGGTGCGAACGTGGAGTTCGTCGTGCGCGTCGCACCGGGCCACGTGCGGATGCGGGTACACGAGCGCGGCGTCGGGGAGACCCTTAGCTGCGGTACGGGCGCCGTGGCCGCGGCATGGGCCGCCCGCCGGCACGAGACGTTCGGTCCGGGCGACGCGCCGGTTCGCTACCGGGTCGACGTGCCCGGCGGCACGGTGTACGTCGACGAGCACGACGACGGCACCCTCGACCTCGTCGGACCTGCCGTGGTGGTAGCCCGGGGCGACGTCGCGGCGTGCTGGTGGGCCACGGGGTCCTGAGTCGCCCTCTCCAGCCGGCCCTCCCTCCTCGCGCCGTGCGGCCCGCTATCCGTCTCGACCCGTCCGGCTCGCTCCTTCGGCTCGCGCCGTCCGGCCCGCGGTATCCGGCTCGACCGGGGGGACGAGGCGTGCGACCCTGGACGACGTATGACCACCGACCCGCGCCCTCGCGCCAGCGCCCCTGCCGACGACCTCGTCGGCCTCGCGGACGACCGAGACGGCCCAGCGGACCACGTCGTCGGCGGCGCACACGACCCCGACGACGGACTCGGCTCGTTCGGCGCGACTGCGTGGACCGACGACGACCCCACCGAGGGCGAACTCCTGCTCAGTGAGCGGGCCGGCTTGCGGCGGGTCGGCAGCCTCTCCACCGAGCTTGAGGACATCACCGAGGTCGAGTACCGCCAGGTGCGGCTCGAACGGGTGGTGCTCGTGGGCGTCTGGACCGACGGCACGGTCGACGAGGCCGAGCGCTCGATGGTCGAGCTCGCCCGGCTCGCCGAGACGGCTGGCTCGGTGGTGCTCGAAGGCGTCATCCAGCGCCGCGAGCGGCCCGACGCGGCCACCTACATCGGCTCGGGCAAGGCCCGTGAGCTCCGCGACATCGTCGTCACCACCGGGGCCGACACGGTCATCTGCGACGGGGAGCTCACGCCCAGCCAGCTGCGCCAGCTCGAGGATGTCGTGAAGGTCAAGGTCGTCGACCGCACGTGGCTCATCCTGGACATCTTCGCCCAGCACGCGCGCAGCCGAGAGGGCAAGGCGCAGGTGTCGCTGGCGCAGATGCAGTACCTGATGCCGCGGCTGCGCGGCTGGGGCGAGTCGCTCTCGCGCCAGGCCGGCGGCCGCGCGGGCGGCGCCACCGGCGGCGTGGGCACCCGGGGCCCCGGCGAGACGAAGATCGAGACCGACCGCCGTCGCATCCGCGAGCAGATGTCGCGCTTGCGCCGTGAGCTCAAGGCCATGTCGACGGTGCGCGACACGCAGCGCGCGTCGCGCCGCCGCTCGCACGTCGCCGGCGTCGCGATCGCGGGCTACACCAACGCCGGCAAGTCCAGCCTGCTGAACCGGCTCACCGGCGCGGGCGTCCTGGTCGACGACGCGCTGTTCGCCACTCTCGACCCCACGGTGCGCAAGGCCCGCACGCCGTCGGGGCGCGCGCTCACGCTGGCCGACACGGTGGGGTTCGTCCGGCACCTGCCGCACGGCCTCATCGAGGCTTTCCGCTCCACCCTCGAGGAGGTCACCGACGCGGACCTGGTGCTGCACGTGGTCGACGGGAGCGACGAAGACCCCGAGGGCCAGATCGACGCCGTGCGCGAGGTGCTCCGCGAGATCGGCGCGGGCACCCTGCCCGAGCTCGTCGTGGTGAACAAGACCGACGCGGCCGACCCCCTCGTCGTGGGGCGGCTGCTGCGCCGCGAGCGCGGCGCCGTCGCTGTGTCGGCCCGCACGGGTGAGGGACTGGACGACCTGTGGGCCCGGATCGACGAGGTCCTTCCCCAGCCCGACGTCGAGATCTCCGTCGTGGTGCCGTACGCCGACGGGGCTCTCCTGGCCCGCGCGCACGACGAGGGCGAGGTGCTCGAGGTCGAGCACACCGAGATCGGCACGCGCCTGCGGGCCCGGGTGGACGCGGGACTGGCCGCGGCCCTGCAGGAGGCCGCCGACACCGCCTGAGCGTTGTGGGTCACGCGGCCCGAGGCCGTGCCTGCCGACCTCGCGGCGATCCACGTTCGTCGCCCACCGCGACGCAAGCGTGCCTTCGGGAGCACACTGGACATCCGCGCCTCGGTCAGCCGCGGCGCGCACGGCGCACTCTCGCGACCCACAGCACAGGCCGCGGAGGTGGAGGGGCAGGTCGCGGAGGGAGCGAACAGGTGGAGGCAGACACGGGCTGCCGGGCCGCCAGAGAGCCGGCGGGCGGCGCGTCGGTGGGTTTTCGACGAATGTCGTGGACGGCGGCGTCCCTTGCTGTCCTGGTCTCTCTCGGTGCGGTCGTTCTCGCCGGTGCGACTCAGAGCCCAGCCGCGCCTCGTTTCCTGGCCGCGGCGGCGCTTTCGATCTCGGGGGTCGTGGGCGTGGCGGCCGCGATGGATCGCGGGCGTCGGAGCGCAGGACAGCGGAGGTGGGCATTCGCCGCGACAGCAGCAGGTCTCGGCGTCATCTTCGGGCTCCAAGCGGTCTTGTACGCGCTCACCGCCAGCTGGCCAGGGCCGGTCGAGTCGTGGATCGAGGACATCCCTCTCCTGCTTGGGATGCCGTTGCTCGCAAGTGGCCTCGTGGCCGTCTCCTGGCCACCTGCGATGACCAGGCTCGACACGTGGATCGCGGCCGGCGACGGCATCGTCGCAGCCGTTGCACTGCTGCTGATCTGGGTTCAGTACGTCATCCCGTGGCAGCAGCCGGCGGACAGCGCGCTGGAGAACTCGCTCGCTGCGCTGGACGTGTGGTCGCAGTACTTCGCCCTGGCGGTCGTCGTGCTCATCGCGGCGGCGTCCCGGCGCTCGGGGTCGCTGCCGATCAGGCAGCTCGTCCTGCTCCAGGCCGCGGTCCTCACCTACGTGGTGGGCGACGTCCTGGGCGATACCGTCCCGGGGGCGGACCGGGACGCGGTCGTGTCCTACTCGATCATCCCCTACTGCGCCGCGATCTGCGTCTTCCTCCTCTTCGCCTCCCGTGCCTCGCTCGAACCCGAGACGCAGCGGAGCCTCCGACTGCGCGAGGCGTGGTCGGTGGGCCTGCCGGTAGCAGTTCTCCTGGTGGCCCTCATGGGTGCACTCGGCTTCCGCATCCTCGTCGGTCCGCTCCCGCGCACGGTCATGTGGGCGCTTATCGTCGTGGTGATGGCTCTGGTCGCCGTCAATGCGGTCGGGCGATGGCACAACGAGGTCGAGCGCAGGGGACTCGCACAGCTCCAGGTGACGCTGCCGCTCGAGCAGGCAACCCGTTCTCCCTGGTTCGATGCCCTGATCGGCGACTCGCGCGATCTCGTCACGGTGATCGACCGCGCAGGGGTTGTCGTGTACCAGACGCCCTCGGTGTTGTCCCTGCTCGGATTCGGCGCCACTGAGATGGTCGGTCGACCTTTCGCGGACCTGTTTCCCCGCCGCGATCCGCACACGCTCGCGCCGTTGTTGCTGCGCGCCAGTCTCGGCGCGGGCGACCGCGGCCCGCACGAGCTCGTCCTCGTGGACGCTCGCGGAGTGCAGCACGACACCGAGACCTACATCATGCCGCTGCGCTCGGGCGACGCGGACGGCTTTGTGCTCACGACCAGGGACGTGACAGACCGCCGGCTGCTGCGGGCCCAGCTCGCGGCCGCTGGTGCGCGCGACCACCTCACCGGACTGTCCAACCGGGAGGTCTTCCTCGCGCGGTTGCGCGAGGAGGTGCCGATCGCCGAGCCGGACACCCTCGGCGTCCTCGTCCTTGACCTCACCGCCTTCCGCGACGTCAACGACAGCCGCGGGCACGAGGTCGGTGACCACGTGTTGAGGTCAGTCGCCGCTGCTATGGACCGCCTGCCCGGAACGGCGCGCGTCGTGGCCCGCCTCGCGGGGGACGAGTTCGCTGCGCTCGTGTCAGCCTCTCCAGCCGATCCCGAGATCGGCGCCATCGACCGTGAGCTACGTGACGCGCTGCGACGGGTCGTGGTGCCCAATGGCGGGATGCTCGAGCTCGACTTCGACCTGGGGTACGCGGTCCTTGCAGACCGCACGACGCCGGCCGCGGAGCTGCTCGAGCAGGCCGACCTCGCCCTGCGCGCCGCGCGGGGGTCAGGACGCCACATCGTGCGGTATTCAGCGACGCTTCGAGAGGGTCTGGTGTCCCGGCTGCGCGCCGAGACCGATCTGAGGGAGGCCCTCGATCGCGGCGCCCTCGTGGTCGAGTATCAGCCCGTGGTGCGTATCGGTGATAGCACCCTGGTCGGGCTCGAGGCGCTGGTGCGGTTGCGCGCGCCCGATGGCAGCCTCGTACCGCCAGAGCAGTTCATCTCGCGAGCGGAGGACCTCGGCCTCATCGAGCGGATCGGCGATCTCGTGCTCGATACGGCGCTGCGCGACAGCTGCCTCGTCCGCGCCGCCGCTGGGCGCGAGATCACGATGGCGGTGAACGTGTCCGCCGCCCAGCTCACGCCCGAGCTCGTCTCGCGCGTGGGGGCGTTGCTACGCGCGCGCGACGTGCCAGCATCCGCGCTGATGGTGGAGTTGACCGAGACCGCGCTCGCGAAGAACCACGAGGAGGCCGCCGCCGTCCTGTCAGGTCTTCGGAGGCTGGGCGTGCGGGTGGCCCTGGACGACTTTGGTACCGGGTACTCGTCGCTCGCCTACCTCGCCGGCCTGCCCGTGGACGAGCTCAAGGTGGACCGTTCGTTCGTGTCGCAGCTTGGCACGTCGCCGACCGCCTTCACGCTGGTGCGCTCGGTGGTGCAACTCGCGCAGGCGCTCGACCTGCTGACCGTGGCAGAAGGCGTGGAGACCGTCGAGCAAGCCGACCTGCTTCGGGGCATGGGCTGCGAGCTCGCCCAGGGATACTTGTTCTCCCGTCCGGCGGGCATTGAGGAGATCCTCGCCTCGCTGGTCCGAGGCGGCGTGCCCTCCGTCGCCGTCCCCACCTCTGGGCCCAGGCGCCCCTGAGCGTCCCCGCGAGGTGCCAGGATGCCCGGGTGCCGCCCGACCTGCAGGTGACCCCCGACGACGCGCTCGACGTGGCCCTCTCGGCCGTGGTCGCGGCCATCGGGGGCGAACCGCGCGAGGGCCAGCGCGTCATGGCGCGCGCGGTGGCCGCCACCATCGGCGGCGGTCCGCACCTGCTCGTCCAGGCAGGCACCGGCACTGGCAAGTCGGTGGCCTACCTGGTGCCCTCCCTGCTCATGGGCGGCCGGGTGGTCGTGGCCACGGCAACGCTGGCCCTGCAGCACCAGCTCGTGGTGCGCGACCTTCCCCGGATCTCCGAGGCCCTGACACCGCTGCTCGGGCGCACCCCATCGTTCGCGGTGCTCAAGGGCCGGCACCACTACGTGTGCCGCGAGAAGCTCGTACGGGGCGCCGGCGACGAGCCCGATCCGGACGAGGTGCTCTTCGAGCCCGCGCCCACCTCGGCGCTGGGCAAGCAGGCCGCCCGCGTGCGCACCTGGGCCGCGAACACCGCCACCGGCGACCGCGACGAGCTCGAGGAGGGCGTCGACGCGCGGGTCTGGCGCGGCGTGTCGGTCACCAGCCGCGAGTGCGTGGGCGCGTCGAAGTGCCCGATGGGCCAGGAGTGCTTCGCCGAGGCAGCGCGCGAACGCGCAGCGGGCTCCGACGTCGTCGTCACGAACCACGCCATGCTCTCCATCGCCGCCCTCGAGGGCGTGCCCGTGCTGCCCCCGCACGACGCCGTGGTCGTCGACGAGGGGCACGAGCTCGTCGACCGCGCCACTTCCGCCGTCACGGTCGAGCTCTCGGCCGCTCTCGTCGAGCGGGCGGTGTCGCGCTCACGGCGCTTGCTCGACCCCGACCGCGCGGAGCGGCTCGACGAGGCCACGGCCGCGGTGGCCGAGGAGCTGCTCGCGCAGGCAGGTCCGTCGGGCTCCCCGGTGCGGGTCGAGAAGGTCGCCGCTTCGATGGTGTCGACGCTCGCCGCGCTCCGCGACGCATGCCACGCGGCGGTGTCGGCCCTCGGTCCCAGCAAGCAGGACGACGGCGACGCCGCCGCCGCGAGGTCGCGCGCCCGCGCGGGGCTCGAAGAGGTGCACGACGTCGCTGGCCGGCTGCTGGCCCTCGACGAGCACGACGTGGCCTGGATCGACTCGGGAGACCAGCGCTCCCCCGCCCTGCGGCTCGCCCCCCTGTCGGTGGCCGGCCTGCTGCGCCGGTCGCTCTTCGACGCCGCGCCCGTCGTCATCACCAGCGCCACGCTCGCGCTCGGCGGTACGTTCGACGCCACCGCCGTCGCCTTGGGTTTGGCTGACGACCCCGCGGGCTGGACGGGACTCGACGTCGGCTCCCCGTTCGACTTCCGCGCCCAGGGCATCCTCTACGTCGCCCGGCACCTCCCCCCGCCCGGCCGCGACGGCGTGCCGGAGGAGGCGCTCGACGAGCTCGCGGGTCTGGTAGACGCCGCCGGCGGCCGCACGCTCGCGCTGTTCTCGTCCTGGCGTGGCGTGCAGCGTGCTTCGGAGCGGCTGCGCGTGTGGCTGGACGACCCCGCGGTAGTGCTGCTCGTGCAGCAGCGCGGCGACTCGGTGGCCGACCTCGTCGCGCGGTTCGCGGCCGAGCCCCGGTCGGTGCTTCTCGGCACGATGTCGCTGTGGCAGGGGGTCGACGTGCCCGGCGATTCCTGCACCCTCGTCGTGATCGACCGGCTACCGTTCCCGCGGCCCGACGACCCCCTCATGGCCGCGCGCCAGGCACGGGTCGATGCGGGCGGAGGCAACGGCTTCATGGCCGTTTCCGTGCCGCGCGCCGCGCTCCTGCTGGCACAGGGCGCGGGCCGGCTGGTGCGCTCCCGCGAGGACCGCGGCGTCGTGGCCGTGCTCGACCCGCGGCTTGCCACCGCGCGCTACTCGGGCTACCTACGCGCTTCGCTGCCCGACTTCTGGACCACCGACGACGGCCCACTGGTGCGGGCCGCGCTCGCGCGGCTGCACGGGGCCGCCATGGCGCGCGAGGAGAAGCCCTGACCAGGGCCACGCGGCCGTGCGCCGACCCGTCCCGCTCAGAAAGGCGGGGGGTCTGGCGGTCGTCCAGCCCGGACCAGCGGCGTCGACTTCGCCGTATCGCGGGCGGGCGGCGGGGACGGGCAGCGCTGTGACGGGTCGGTCGAGGTACGGGTCGTCGAGGTACGGCTCGTCGAGGTACGGGTGGGCGGGGATCACGACGCGTTGGCCCCATCCGGTGGTCCAGGTGCAGGACCCGTCGGGTCGCGAGTCGGTGATGCTCGCCCGGCGGTCGGTCTTGAGCTGGTGGCACGTGGTGCACAGCGCCCCGGTGTTTCGGGCCGTCGATGGCCCTGCGGGGAACGACGTCGCGTGGTCGAGCTGCAGCCGTGACGCCGCGCGGGCGGAACAGCCCGGTGCGCGGCACTGGCCGTCACGCGCGAGCACGTATCTGCGGAGTGGCCCGGGCAGGTAGGTGGTGGTGCCGTAGTCGAGCAGGTGGCCGGTGACGGGGTCGGTGACCATCCGTCGCCATGCCTTGGCCCCGGCAGCCATTCTCGAGCGAACTCAGCAGGGACCGGCTGGCCGTCGACGAGGGCCAGCCCGACCTGCTCCCCGCGGAGGGTGGCGAGGTCGATCACCACGTTCAGGGCGACTGGCACGTCCGCCCGGTCGAACGACACGGTGCCGTCGTCGGCCACCGTGCCGAGCACCCGGGCGGCGAGCGCGTCGGTGCGATAGCCGTCAAGGGTGGCGTCGTCATCGGCTGCCGAGGCGGGCGCGCCACCGCGCGCGGAGCGCAAGCCCCGCGCGTCGTGGTCGATCGTGGACTGCAGAGCACTGATCGTGGCCCAATCGTCGACGACACCGAGGAACCCAAGCCCGTCGTCCAGCGGCCGGGACCACACGCGGCGCGACCCACGGGCCCGCCGGGCTCGACCGGCTGCGTCAGGGTCGAGGACGCTCACTGCCTTGGTGACCTCTCGAGCGAACTCACCCACGGGGAGACGCCGCGCCTTCGGCAGCACGCGGTGCTCGATCTGCGCCAGCACGGCGTCATCGACCACGCACCGGGTGCGCTCGACTAGCACGCCGCAGTGGGCCTCGCTGACCTGACCGCAACGCAGCGCTGACGCGAAAGCCGGGAAGGTGGTCGCCAGGGTGCGGGCCAGCTCCACCGCCCGCCCCGCCGCGTGGCGCGAGGTGCGCCGTGCGACCGCCACCTCGTGCTCGACCTGGACCTCCGACAGGGACGCCCTGCTAGGTCTGTCGCCGGCGACGGCGACGAGTGCGCCGCACCGAAGGGAGGCCACCAGCGCAGCAATCCGGTCGAGAGCCTGCAGGTATGCGAGCTTGCTCCAGGTTGCTCCCCAGCGTGCTTGGGTCGATCGACGCCAAGACGAGCAGGTCGCACTCGTGACCGGGGCCCGTCAAACCCTCGACGAGAGCGTCGGGGGAGAGGGCCTCGATGTCGTCAGTCGCGTCGAGGGGAGCCTCCGACTGGCCGCGTGGCCCGCCGACGAGCCCGCCGACCAGCCACCCCCGCTCGGCGGCCCCGGCGGCCCAGTCGTCCTCGGCGTCGCGCTCGAGCACCCGCAGGCCGGCCAGGAATTCCCGGTCTGCCGCAGTCACCGCGCATGGGACGTCGTCCCATACAGAGGGTGCCGGCGCAGTGGATGCCATACGGCATTATCGAACATATGTTCGAACGACGTCAAGTGGTGTGGACAGGCAAATCGCGAGGGGGCCAGGCCACCGGACTCGACCATACGTCGGGACCGGTCAGCCGCGGGGTGGTTCAGGCGGGACGGGCCTCACACCTTGCGGAGGACCGCCACGACCTTCCCCAGAATCTGAGCGTCGTCGCCCAGGATCGGCGCGTAGCCGGGGTTGTGCGGCATCAGCCACGCGTGGCCGTCACGGCGCTTGAAGGTCTTGACCGTAGCTTCGCCGTCGAGCATCGCAGCGACGATCTCGCCGTTTGCCGCCTCCGGCTGGCTGCGGATGACCACGAAGTCGCCGTCGCAGATCGCCGCGTCGACCATGGAGTCGCCGACGACCTTGAGCATGAACAGCGTGCCGTCGCCCACCAGCTCGCGGGGGAGCGGCATGACCGATTCGACCTGCTGTTCGGCCAGGATCGGACCACCGGCAGCGATGCGGCCCACGACCGGTACGTAGGCGGGCGCGGGAGCCGAGTCGCCCGAGTCGGTGTCGACATCGTGCGCAACCGGGGCAGGCACCGGGCCGTGCTCGGGGTGGCGCACCTCGATGGCGCGCGGGCGGTTGGGATCGCGCCGCAGGAACCCCTTGCGCTCGAGCGTGGCCAGCTGGTGCGCGACAGACGAGGAGGATGCGAGGCCCACCTGCTCGCCGATCTCCCGCATGCTCGGCGGGTAACCGCGGGACTCGACCGATTCGACGATCACCTCGAGCACGCGGTGCTGGCGCCGGGTCAGTCCCGAGGAGTCGGCAGGGCCGTCGGGGATCTCGACGACCTCGGCCCCGCTGCCAGGCGCCGTGGACCCGGCGGTGGACGCGGCGGTGGACGCGGATGGGGTGCTGCCGGCGCGGCTGCGACCTGCGGTGCTGGTGCCCTTGTCGCGGCTGGTGGCCACGGTGCCTCCTCGAGGTGCTACGGGTGGATCGGGGGCCGAGCTCCCGGTGCTTCGGGCGGCCCTCGGACCCTTCTGGGGCCTTGTGTCGGACCCCTGGGCGAGCCTTCGTGCCGTGACCGCACCGTACGCGATTCGAACAGGTGTATCAAACAGGTGTTCGACGTGTCGTGGATTTCTCTCCCCGGCCTGTGCTAGACATCGTACACACGTTCGATCGAACAAACGTTCTGTTCGCAGTTCGTGTGCGGCCCAGACCACCGCACCGCACCAGCACCAGGAGGACTCCATGGCCGCCCTCACGATGAGCGCCCCCGCCGAGATCAGCGCGCCCGCCGGGATGAGCGCCGAAGCCGCCCGCACCACGAGCAGCACCGTGCGCTCGGTCGAGCGCACGTCCGCGCCCGCCGCCGCACCGCCCGCCGCCGCACCGCGCGCCGCCGCACCGCGCGCCGCCGGCTCGCTCCGGCCGGTCCGGGCGCCCGGCGCCGCCTCGCACGCGCGCGCCCGCTCGTCATCACGCCGCTCGTCCCGCGACACCCGTTCGTCCGTCCGCCCCCGCCTGCGTCTGACGACCCGTGGGCGGCTGCTGCTCCTGGCCCTCCTGGTGGCGTTCACGTTCCTGCTGCTGTCGCTGGGCCGTGGGGCCACCGGCCAGGCCAGCACCGAGCCGCCGAACGGCCCCGTCGCACGCAGCGTCGTGGTTCAGCCGGGCCAGTCGCTGTGGTCGCTGGCGCGTCAGCTCGACCCCGCGGCCGACCCTCGTGAGGTCGTCGCCCGTCTGCGCGACATGAACGCGCTCTCGTCCGACCGGCTCGCCGCCGGCCAGACCTTGCTCGTCCCGCTCCGGGGCTGACCACCTGGCCTCGTGGACTCACCACTGGCCTGGCTGGGGAATGAGCCGGGGCGCGGTCCGACAACCCCGCGTCCCAGGCCTTCGAGACGGACGGGCCGCCCGAAGCACCCCGCCGCCCCGAATCGCCCCCCGCGACCTGGCTAGACGCGGACCTCGCCCAGGGTGGTCGGCGCCACTCCCGAATCAGGTCGAGAGGCGTACTCCGGACCCGGTGAACGGCGTCTCGGGGTCCTGCGGGGGGCTCCGACACGCCGAACCAGAAGCCCCACCGATCGCGACACGCCGTGATTCCAGGGCACTTGCGGCTGCAAGCGGAATCTCCTCGGATTAACACTTCATGAGACTTGCCACTGTCGGACCCAGGGGTTACGGTTCCCCTACATCTGGTAGTCACAACGATGTGATTCGTCCACAAGTTGTGGTTCTAGGCCCCCAGGTTCTCCCCAGGAGATCCCCAGGGTGTCCCCAGTTCCATCCACAGCCGGCCCGGGGAAGGGGAGGTGGCCTTCGTGAACTGCCCGTTCTGCCGCCACGACGACTCCCGCGTGGTCGACTCCCGCCCGTCCGACGACGGCACCGCGATCCGCCGCCGGCGGCAGTGTCCCGAGTGCGGGCGCCGCTTCACCACGGTCGAGACCGCCACCCTCAGCGTCGTCAAGCGCTCCGGGGCGGCTGAGCCGTTCAGCCGCGCGAAGGTCGTCTCCGGCCTGCGCAAGTCCTGCCAGGGCCGCCCGGTCACCGACGACCAGCTCGCCCTCATCGCGATGCAGGTGGAAGACGCGCTCCGGGCCACCGGTTGCGCCGAGGTACCCAGCGGCGAGGTCGGCCTGGCCCTCCTCGGTCCACTGCGCGAGCTCGACGAGGTGGCCTACCTCCGATTCGCCTCGGTCTATCGGTCGTTCGACTCCCTCGACGACTTCGAGGCCGAGATCACCCTCCTGCGGGCCGAGCACGAGCCGACGGGCCGCGAGCCCTCCGGCGCGGTGCCCAGCCCCGCCGCACCACCGGGCGGCTGACCCGCCCCTCCCGCGCCCACGGCGCAGCCGGCGCCCACGGCGCACCCCGCGCCCACGGCGCACCGCACGGCCTCCGACGCAGCAGACCCGCCACCCACCAGTCACGACACGCAGCAGCACGCAGGCGAAGGCACCACCGGCACGACCCGCAGCACGAGACGACTCACCGCGCACGGTTCCCCACGGACGCGGCCCACCCACCGCAGACGTTGCAGGAAATGATCAAGGAGAACACCGCATGACCGAGACGGTGAGCGGCGCCGCAGGCGCCGGCGAGAAGGGCCAGCGGGCCGCAGGGCTCACGATCGAGCGCGTCTACTCCACCCCCGGGGTGCACCCGTACGACCAGGTCACCTGGGAGCGCCGTGACGTGATCCAGAACAACTGGAAGACCGGCGAGGTGGTGTTCGAGCAGCGCGGCGTCGAGTTCCCCGACTTCTGGTCCGTGAACGCCTCCACGATCGTCACCACGAAGTACTTCCGCGGCGCGGTGGGCACGCCCGAGCGCGAGTGGAGCCTCAAGCAGCTGATCGACCGCGTCGTGCTCACGTACACGCAGGCGGGCAAGGAGCACGGCTATTTCGACGAGGCCAACGCCGAGGTCTTCGAGCACGAGCTCACCGCCATGCTGCTCAACCAGGTGTTCTCGTTCAACTCGCCGGTGTGGTTCAACGTCGGAACCACTGCGCCGCAGCAGGTCTCGGCCTGCTTCATTCTCAGCGTCGACGACACGATGGATTCCATCCTCAACTGGTACAAGGAGGAGGGGCGCATCTTCAAGGGTGGCTCCGGCGCGGGGCTCAACCTGAGCCGCATCCGCTCGAGTAAGGAGCTGCTCTCGTCCGGCGGTACGGCCAGCGGTCCGGTCTCCTTCATGCGCGGCGCCGACGCCAGCGCGGGCACCATCAAGAGCGGCGGCGCCACGCGGCGCGCGGCGAAGATGGTCGTGCTGGACGTCGACCACCCCGACATCGAGGAGTTCATCGAGACAAAGGTGCGTGAGGAGGACAAGATCCGCGTGCTGCGCGACGCCGGGTACGACATGGACCTCGGCGGCAAGGACATCACCTCGGTGCAGTACCAGAACGCCAACAACTCGGTGCGGGTCAGCGACGAGTTCATGCGCGCGGTCGAGAACGGCACCGAGTTCGGACTTCGCGCCCGCGGCACCGGCGAGGTGCTCGAGACCGTTGATGCCAAGCGCCTGTTCCGCAAGATCTCCGAGGCCGCGTGGGCCTGCGCCGACCCGGGCATCCAGTACGACGACACGATCAACGACTGGCACACGAACCCCGAGACGGGTCGCATCACCGCGTCGAACCCGTGCTCGGAGTACATGAGCCTGGACAACTCGTCATGCAACCTCGCGTCGCTGAACCTACTGAAGTTCCTCAGGGAAGACGACACGTTCGACGCAGAGACGTTCGCCAAGGCCGTCGAGATCATCATCACGGCGATGGACATCTCCATCTGCTTCGCCGACTTCCCCACCGAGCCGATCGGGGAGACCACGCGCACGTACCGCCAGCTCGGCATCGGCTACGCCAACCTGGGCGCACTGCTGATGGCCACCGGCCTGCCGTACGACTCCGACGGCGGCCGGGCGCTCGCCGCCTCCATCACGAGCCTGATGACCGGCACGGCGTACGCGCGGTCGGCCGAGCTCGCCGGCGTGGTGGGCCCGTACGAGGGCTACGCCCGCAATGCGGCCGCCCACCAGCGGGTCATGCGCAAGCACGCGTCGGCCACCGACTCGGTGCGCTCGGTCACCTCCCTCGACTCCGACGTCCTGCGCCTCGCGGCCCAGGCGTGGGAGCGCGGCAACATGCTCGGTTCGACGAACGGCTGGCGCAACGCGCAGGCCTCGGTGCTCGCGCCCACCGGCACCATCGGCTTCATGATGGACTGCGACACCACCGGCATCGAGCCCGACTTCTCCCTGGTCAAGTTCAAGAAGCTCGTCGGCGGCGGCTCGATGCAGATCGTCAACCAGACCATCCCGCGGGCGCTGCGCAAGCTGGGGTACGCCGAGGAGACCGTCGAGGCGATCGTCGAGTTCATCGCCGAGCGCGGCCACGTCATCGACGCCCCCGGCCTCAAGCTCGAGCACTACCCGGTGTTCGACACCGCCATGGGCGAGCGCGCGATCACGCCCATGGGCCACGTACGGATGATGGCCGCGGCCCAGCCGTTCCTGTCCGGCGCCATCTCCAAGACCGTGAACATGCCCGAGACGGCCACGGTCGACGAGGTCGAGGAGATCTACTTCGAGGCCTGGAAGCTCGGCATCAAGGCGCTGGCGATCTACCGCGACAACTGCAAGGTGGGCCAGCCGCTGTCGGACGGCAAGGCCAAGAAGGCCGACGTGCCGGTCGAGACTGCGCCCGCGGTGATCGAGTACCGGCCCGTGCGCACCCGGCTGCCCAAGAAGCGCCCTTCGCAGACGGTGTCGTTCTCCGTGGGCGGCGCCGAGGGCTACATGACGGCCGGCTCGTACCCCGACGACGGCCTCGGCGAGGTGTTCCTCAAGCTCGGCAAGCAGGGCTCCACGCTCGCCGGCGTGATGGACGCCTTCTCCATCGCCATCTCGATCGCGCTGCAGTACGGCGTGCCGCTCGAGGCGTTCGTCTCGAAGTTCGTCAACATGCGATTCGAGCCGGCCGGCCTCACCGACGACCCCGACATCCGCATGGCGCAGTCGATGATGGATTACATCTTCCGGCGCCTGGCCCTGGACTACCTCCCGTACGACAAGCGTGCTGGCCTGGGCATCTTCACCGCCGACGAGCGGGCCGAGCAGGTGGCGGCCACGTCATACGGCTCGGCCCCGGCACAGTCGCCCACGGTCGAGATCGTTGAGACGGTCGAGGAGCAGCTCGAGACGCTCGCCCAGTCGGCGCCGGTGGAGCACGCGGTGTCCACGGGCGCGGTGGCCGGATCGGTCGCCCCCGCTCCGGCCGCGGCGCACTCCTCGGCCGAGCTCATGGAGATCATCACCGGCAAGACAAACGACGCACCGCTGTGCATGACCTGCGGAATCAAGATGCGTCCAGCCGGCTCGTGCTACGTCTGCGAGGGCTGCGGCAGCACATCGGGTTGTAGCTGATGATGTGACGGACGAGCGGCCCTCTCCCTTCGCAGGTTGGGGGCCGTTCGTCGTCGCCGTTGAGCGTTGCCTTGTCTCTGCGGGGCGCGACGAGCAGGTCCGCGATAGCGTCACCGCACGGAGGTGGACGTGGAGACAAGTCCCGAGGGTGACGCTCTCCTGCGGCTCAACCAGTACCGAGGCGACGGAGGTCGAGCGCCCCACAAGCCGCTCCTCGTCCTGCTCGCCCTGGCCCGGCTGGCGTCGACGGGATCGAGCCGCCTCACATGGGCAGAGGATGCAGACCGTCTCGCTGAGCTGATCACCGAATTCGGACCTGCCTCGAGTACCGGGCGCATGCAGAGCGCGGCCTACCCCTTCACGCGATTGCGGTCCGATGGCGTCTGGGAACTCTCTGCCGACGTCCCGATGGACAAGGTCAGCCCTCTGGCTCGGGACCAGGTCACCGGGCGTCTCATCCCCGCGATCGAAGAGATGTTGCAGGGGCACCCCGAGCGGATCGCAGTCATCGCACGGCAAATGGTTGACATGCAGTTCCCCTCGACGGTGGCGCCGGACGTCCTGCTCTCTGTGGGCTTCGACCCCGAGATCCTCGACGAGTGGCCTGTCCGTCAGGCCGTGTCAGAGCCAGAGATGCGCAGGAGCGCGGCGTGGCGGCGCGAGATCCTGGCTGCCTGGGACGCCTCTTGCGCCTTCTGCGGCTACGACGGCTCCTTCGGAGGTGCGCCTGTCGGCATCGATGCCGCGCACGTCCGTTGGTTCAAGCTCGGCGGGCCTAACGATGCCGACAACGGACTAGCGCTCTGCTCCCTGCATCACAAGCTCTTCGACAGGGGAGCCCTGGGCATCTCGAACGAGTACCAGGTGCAGGTGTCGAGTCGCTTTCGTGCCGTTGGCTCCGGCCGTTCGGTGTACGAACTTCACGGGCATGATCTCGCCACCCGTC
This sequence comes from uncultured Actinomycetes bacterium, assembly GCA_963778785.1. Lineage (GTDB taxonomy): Bacteria > Actinomycetota > Actinomycetes > S36-B12 > CAIYMF01 > CAVZVV01. The sequence goes on along the minus strand of CAVZVV010000031.1, from coordinate 155,028 downwards.
CGGGCACGCTGCTGCCGGCGACCCAGCACATCGAGTGGCACCTGCGCGAGGTCTTCCAGGGGAACCCGCTCGCCGGCTGACTTCGCACCGGCCAGTGTGGCAAGCTGCCGCCATGGGGGAGTTGGACCTTCGCCGGGAGCACGAGATTCGGATGGCCGCGATGGCCTATGTGCGTCGAAGGGCTGACGCGCATCCTGGTGGTGTGGTCACGCGCGAGGTACTTGAGAATTTCACCTTTGAGGACGAGCGGATCAAGCTTCTCGACAAAGGAAGAGGGATACGCAACCCATCGCAGCTGGCGGCCACTCTCACGATCATGACGTCGAACCGATCCGTCTACGACGACTCAATCGGCGAAGACGGCTTCACTCGATATGACATCCGAGACGGCGAGTTGGGCGAGGGCGACAACCGCAAACTCCGTCGGGCGTACGAACTGCAGCTCCCGTTGATCTGGTTCCAAATGGTGCGATCGGGCGTGTACGTACCTCAGATGCCCGTCTACCTCGCGGAGGAGGAGCCAGGTGAGAAGCGGTATGTCGTGGCTCTGGGAGAGGACCAGTTGCTCATGGTGCCCGCCATGCTCGAGTCAACGGCGGAGAAGTCCTTGGCTAGCTCGATCGAGCAACGGAGGTACGTCGAGCGTATGAGTCGACAGCGACTTCACCAGCCCGCGTTCCGCGCTGGCGTCATGCTCGCGTATGGATCTCGGTGCGCCGTTTGCTCACTCACCCGTGGCGGTCTTCTCGACGCGGCCCACATCGTTCCTGACGGAGAGCCCAAGGGTGATCCGGTCGTGCCAAATGGCCTATCCCTGTGCAAGATCCACCACGCTGCCTACGACCAGGACATCCTCGGTGTCTCTCCCGAGCGAGTGATCCGGATCAACGCTGACGTCCTTGCTGAGCGAGACGGGCCCATGCTGCGACACGGGCTCCAGGAGTTCCACGGCGCGACCCTCCGGGTCGTGCCGACCCGAGCCGCGGACATGCCGGATCCGGAGCGCTTGGCCGTCCGATACGAGCGCTTTCTGGCTGCTGGGTGAGGTACGAGGCTAATCCTTCGTGAGGGTTGATCTTGGCCATCTGGGTGGGTAGCAATGATGCCGGCCGTGCCCAATCACCTCGGCATGCGGATGCCGTTCAGCGCTTCTCCGGGGCCTTCGCGTGGAACTCGTCCGGGTTGAACCGCTCCTCGGCATGGGCTAGCTTTCGCTCTGCTGCCTCGGCGAGGTCGACGCGGAGTACGTCGGCAAGCCTCACGAGATAGAGCAGCACGTCGGACAGCTCCTCGGCCACGCGCGTCGCGAGCGGCTCGGCGGTCAGCCGGGCGGTGGCCTCGTCGGCCGGCAGCCACTGCATCAGCTCTGCGAGCTCGCCCACCTCGCCCACGAGGGCCAGCGCGAGCGACTTCGGGTCGTGGAAGCGGGCCCAGTCCCTGGCGTCGGTGAACCGGCGCATCCCGTCACACAGGTCGGTGAGATCGCTCATGGCACGGACCCTGCCAGATCCGCGCTTGCGCCGGAGCCTGGCCCTAGGGTGATCGTCGAGAGAGCGGCCCGACGGGCTTCCGGCGCCGAAGGCGCGGATACGCCCCCACCCGCACGGCTACTTCGTGCTGCCTGGGGGCAAGGGTCATGGCGCTGGTGCGTCAGTCGGCGGGCTCGCTCGCGTCGGGCCAGGTGGAGAGCATCGCCGAGCAGCTGCTGGAGCAGATGCTGCACCGCCACGCGCGGAGGCCATCGGATTCTGAGGTGCGGTCGTGGCACCGAAGCGTGCCGGTGCTCGTCCGCGAGCTCATCGACGCGGGTCTCCCCGACGTCGAGGTGCTCCTCGAGCACCAGTTGCCACTCACCAGTAAGCGCATGGACGCTGTCCTGGCCGGCTTCCACCCAGGCACGGGTGAGCCGTCGTACGTGGTCGTGGAGCTCAAGCAGTGGTCGGACGCCGTGCTGTTCGAGGGGCAGATCGAACTCGTCGAGGTGGCGAGCTACGGGCACCGGCCGGTGCTTCACCCGGTGTCGCAGGTGCAGGGCTACTGCGAATACATGCTCGACTTCATCCCCGGGCTTGCCGACCAGGCCGACCCCTTACGCGGTGTCGCCCACCTGCACAACGCCTCCGCCCAGGGGGTCGACGACCTCTGGGAGCTTGGGGACTCGCCGCTCGGCCGGCTCATCACCGGCGACCGTCGTGCCGAGCTGCACGAGTTCCTCCGCAGCCGCCTCGACCCGGCCCGGTCCGGTGCTGAGGCTGCCGACGCGCTCCAGGCCATGCGCGTGGGGCCGAGCCGGCGGCTGCTCGCCGTGGCGGCGGAGGAGATCAAGAACCGCGAGCAGTTCACCCTCATAGCGGAGCAGCGCGAGGCGTACCTCTCGGTGCTCCATGCGGTCGACCGGGCGCGGCGCGGGGACGCCAAGCGGGTGATCGTTGTTAGCGGAGGGCCTGGCTCCGGCAAGAGCGTCATTGCCCTTTCAGTGCTCGGCGAGCTCGCTCGCCAAGGACGCGCCGTGCTCCACGCGACGGGCTCGAGGTCGTTCACCCAGACGATGCGGCAGGTGGCTGGCAAGGGCTCATCGCGTGTGAAGGGCATGTTCAAGTACTTCAACAACTTCATGGATGCGGAGAAGAACGGCATCGACGTGCTTGTGTGCGACGAGGCCCACCGCATCCGCGAGACGTCGGTGAGCCGGTACACCAAGGCGTCGCTGCGGACCGGGCGCCCGCAGATCGATGAGCTCATCGCCGCATCCCGCGTCCCGGTCTTCCTCCTCGATGAGCACCAGGTCGTTCGCCCGGGCGAGCTCGGCTCGGTTGACGAGATCACGGCGTACGCGCAGGAGCAGGGCCTCGAGGTGCAGCACATCAGCCTGGACGAGCAGTTCCGCTGCGGCGGGTCGGAGGCCTACGTGGTGTGGGTGCAGCGACTGTTGGGGCTTGCGCCGGGCCGGCCCGCCGTGTGGGATCGCGACCCAGCGTTCGAGGTTCAGGTGGTCGACTCGCCCGATGAGCTGACCGCCGCACTCGAGGCCAAGCGCGACGCCGGATACGGGGCCAGGATGACCGCGGGGTTCTGCTGGCCGTGGAGCGAGCCGCGACCCGACGGCACCCTCGTCGACGACGTCGTCGTGGGCCGTTGGACTCGGCCGTGGAACCTCAAGGGCGACCGGGCGGTCGGCGGAGCGCCGCCCTCGGCGCTGTGGGCCAGCGACCCGGCGGGATTCAGCCAGGTCGGCTGCGTCTACACGGCCCAGGGGTTCGAGTACGACTGGAACGGCGTGATCCTCGGCCCTGACCTCGTCTGGCGCGCCGACCGTTGGGTGAGCCGCCGGGCAGAGAGCCGCGATCCCGACTTCCGCAGTGCCGCGCGGGTGCGTGACGAGGAGTTCGACGTCCTCGTGCGGAACGTGTACAAGGTGCTGCTCACCCGCGGCATGATCGGCACGCTGATCTACTCGACTGACGGCGAGACGCTGAGGTTCCTGCGCAGCCTCGTCGGCTAAGGCGGAGCACGACGAGGAGGGAGCCAGTTTCCAAAGACGCCGAAAGCCACCACCGCCATCGGGTAGCGGCTCGGTTGGCGGACGAGTTCGCCCGGCATGCTGCAGACGAGGGCATCACCCACGTCACCGCGACCGCATACCGGCCCAGGCCGCGACGACCGAAACACCACCGGAAGCCGTCGCGCTCGGGCATACGGCGGCGTGTCAGTGGCTCAGCGGGGTGAGCCGTGCGGTCATGTCGGGCCATGGTGCCCGTGGGGGGCCATGACTACATTCCGTCCATGACAGCCGACCCCCGCATCCTGCTCACGCGCGATACCGAGTTCGCCGGCCTGATCGCCACCATCCTGCGCGACGAACGGTCCGTCGAGTCGACCTGGTCGCACCCGAACGTGCCGCTGCTGATCTTTTCCGACCACGTGCTGCCGGGAAGCTCCGTGACGTTCCACGGGGGGCCGATCGGCACCGGTCTGCCCGTGCAGCTCATCTACTGGGGGTCGTGGTGGACCACGCCCGAGGGCGTCGCGCGGCAGGTGCTCATCGACTCCCGGGTCCAGGCGCTGATCGCGAGCGACTACTTCGTCGAGCTGACCCAGTACGGCATTGCCCGCCCGAGCTGGCGCGGGTCCATCGTGTGCACCCAGCCTGCGCCGAGGATGGCCTTCAACAACAACGAGGACCAGCATTCGGTGGTCGACCTGGTCGACGCTCTCGTCGACGACGACGTGTTTCCCGACCCCGATGACGAGCGCATCGCGTACGTCGTCCTCATGCCCAAGGGCTTCACTCAGACGGTCGACGCCAACGGAGCGCACACGGCCGACTGGTACTGGGACTTCCTCGACACCGACTACTACTGGGTGGCGTGGATCCGCTACTTCGAGGACTTCGAGGCCGAAGAGACGGTCCGCACCCTCAGCCACGAGCTGGTCGAGACGTTCACCGACCCTGAGAGCGACGGGTGGTACGCCTCCAGCGCCAGCACGGGTGAGATCGGCGACGCGGCCGTCTCCGCGGGGAAGAAGCAGGAGGCCTGGGTCAACGGAGCGCGCGCGAGCGCGTACTGGTCCAACGCCCACCATGCGACGGTCCTCCCGATCGACCGCGACTACCGGGCCCGCTTCCGCGGCTCCCTCGCCGTCTCGGATCGGCGAGATCTGGAGCACGGCACGTTCCGGCCCGACCACTCCGAGGCCGGGCTGTGCCGGATCGTCCCGGCCTGCTGCCTCGAGGACCGCGACTACCGCTACTGGGTGACAGGTCGTGACGAGAGCGTCACGCTGCGACTCGAGACGACGCGGTACCGAGAGCCCACCGCCGCGTGGAGCGTCGGGGGCACGGACGTGGCGGGCAGCGGCCAGCTCACGCTCTCGCTGCTCTGCGAGACCTTTGCGGGCAGGACGTCGCACTACGCGGTCCAGCCGTTCACGGTGCACTACGAGGCGACGGCGACGACGCTGAGGCTCTGGACGTCGAGCACTGCGGCGAATGCCGACGTCGACGTGCGTGCCCGGGTGACGGACGCGTCCATCGTCGGCAACCTCGCGACCAACGTCGTGGCTACGCCCGCGGCCACCGTCGGGTTCGTCGGGACGGAGCTGACCATCGAGCAGGCGTACCTGGACCAGGTGCACGCCTGCGGGAAGGCGCTGCGAGACATGTTCAACCGGGTCGAGATCCCCGACGTGTTCCACCGCCCCAAGCCCGGCGATCCGGTCGAGCTTGCCCCCTGGGTGCTTGCCGCCCTCCCGGCTTTCGTGCGGGTCGAGCGCTACCGCGCCCTGCGCGAGACCGCTTCGTTGGCCCGTGCCGCCGGCCGCGTCCTCGGGCCCGAGGAGGGCGCTGTGGTCCAGCAGGCGCTCCTGGCGCGTGACTCGCTGCTGACGGCGGTTGCGCAGGTCGAGCCGCGGGAGGATGCGAGCGAGCCCGAGAGCAGCCCGCAGGAGTGGCGCGACTAGGGCGTCTGCCAAGCGGGAAGCTCCGCGGCCAGGTCCCGCCACGGCGACCCCGTACGGGTGCGCCAGATGGATCTCCTCGGGCACCTCGCCGTGCTGATCGGACCAGAAACGGTGTGCGTCGGGATCGAGAACACTCCAACAGGATCGCGACCGGTCTGACGCCTGCGTCGCCGCCTGCCGGATGCGACGCCGACCGGACGCAGAACCGCGGGGTCGACGTCGTGATGTGCGCACCGCGGGACTGCGCGGACCGGCTGACCGAGCTCGGCCTGCCGCTCGTACGCGTCGGACAGGCCGTGCGCACGCTCGTGCGCGGGCCGACGATCCCGGCGCGCGCCCGCGTGCCCGAGATCGCGGCCGCGCTGATCGCCGCGCAGTTCGAGCTGCTCGGCACCGTGGCAGAGGCCAGCGACGCGATCGTGTCGGTCTTCGTGCGCTTCGGGAGCGTGCGGGCGCCCGAGAACGCTGCCCGCGTGGCGATCGAGGCGGTCCGCGCCCACGGCCGCCGGATCCTGCTCGGCGTCGCTGCTCCCGACGCGATCAGTGGAGCCAGACGTTCGCAGGTGGCGGCAGCGCTGAGGGGTCGGGGGGCGCTGAGAGCAGTTACGGGATGGCTGGTGTGTCAGCCCCGCCGAGGAAGGCGACCAGCGAACTCACCGTGTGACGGGTGGCTCGGGCCAGGGCGTCGTGCCCGAGCCGCGGCAGCATCACGAGACTGGCGTGCGGCATCGCGACGACGAGTGCCTCGGCCATCGGGGCGTAGTAGTCGGGGCTGCGGGCGCCGATGAAGAAGCGCGTCTGCGCCGTCACGGTGGACCAATCGCTTGCCGGACCGTCGGCGTCGAACGCGAGCCGGGCTTCGGCGGGGACGGTGTGGAACAGCCTCGCCATGGTCTTGCCCGGTGGGGTCAGCAGCACCGCTCGCACGGCCGCCCGCTGGAGCGGCTCCGGCCAGGTCGAGCCGGGGTTGCGCAGCCCCTTGGACACCACCAGCATCGCGTCCATCGAGTCACCGGCCGCCACGAGCCGCTCGAACTCGGGCAGATAGTCGCCGGGGAAGGATCCGTCGACGTTCACCGTGGGGTCGAACAGGGCCAGCCGTTCGATCGGCAGCTCGCGCGCAGCGGCGAGCGCCAGAAAGCCGCCGACGCTGTGCCCCACGACCCGCACCGATCCGGTGTCTGCCATGACCACGCCGAGGTCACCGACTTCGGTGGCCAGGCCGTAGTCCGCCGTCTGCGGTGCGGTGCGACCCCGGCCCCTGCGGTTGTAGCGGTGGACCGTGAAGGACGAGGAGAGCCGCTCGGCGACTCTTCTGTAGGTGCCGGCGTCGGTGCCGCCCCCCTGCACGATCACGACCCCGGGGCCCGACCCGGACGAGATCACCTCGACCGGCTCGCCGTCGAACGAACTTCGCAGCAGCCGAACGGCTTCGGACACGCCTTCACCCTATCGCCGCGCGGCCGGCGCCAGCCTGGGTCGAGACGCGCGGCGTGATCCAACCTTCATGCTCCGCGGGCGGTTCCTCCATGGGACCGGCGCCGGGACCGGCGCCAAGACCGGCGCCAAGGGAGCGTCCCGCTCGGGGCTCCGTGACCCTCCCGGCGGGGCGCTACGAGCGGTGTGCGACGAAACCAACCACTACGCCGACGGCATGTGGGCGCAGTTCGACGTCACGGGAGCGGCCGCAGCGGTCAGCCTGACGTCGGCCTCCCTCGAGGGATCTCCCGGCGTAGGTTGGTCGGCACGGGCGCGGGGGAGGTGGCGTCGCATGGCGGTGGCAGAAACCGAGGCGCGCGTGTCGGAGCGGGTCGACTCCGTGGACTTCCTGCGTGGAGTAGCCATGATGGCGCTCGCGCTCGTGCACTCCGTGCTCTACTTCACCCCGCTCAACGGCGACGTCGACCTGACCTCCGCGGTCTTCACCTACGTGCTCGGCGACGTCGGTGCGGCCCTGTTCACCACCCTCGTCGGCGTCTCCTTCGTGCTGTCGATGCGATCGAAGACCTCGCTGCCGAACTCCGCGGTGGTCGTCGGCGCCGTCCTGCGGGGGATGTTCCTGCTCGTCGTCGCGATGTTCGTGAGCCTGCTGACGACCGGGCCCGCCACCGTCTTCGAGTGGGACGTGCTGGCGCTCATCGCGGTCGCGTCGATCGTGCTGGCGTTCTTGCGGCCCCTGCCCAGCTGCGTGCTGCTGTGCGTGGCCGTCGCCATCGTCGCGGTCGCGCCGATGCTGCGCGGAGCCGTCGACTACCTGCAGTGGTGGGGCGGCGCGCTGCAGGTGGTGGACGGCGTCGGCCCCCAGGGGTTCCTGGTGCACCCGCTGGGCGACTACGCCCCAGGCCTCGGCCTGACGACGGCCGTCGTGGGTCTGATCGTCGCCGCCTGGTTCCCGCTCTTCCCCTGGCTGGCCTTCCCCGTCATCGGGATGGTGCTGGGTCGGCGCATCACCGTCGACCGGGTGCCGACCGCCGCGCTCTGGGGGGCCATCGGGGCGACCAGCCTCGTCACGGGCCTCGGCATCGCGCTCGCCGCTGCTGGCGGACCTAACAACCCGGTCGCCGAGCACCTCACCGCCGTGTCGTTCACCCCTGAGTCCACCTCGCTGCTGCTCGTCCAGCTCGGTCTCGTCCTGCTCGTGATGGCAGGTGCGCACGCGGGCCTCGACGGTCCGAGGCGGGCCGGTCGCTGGATGGACCCGATCCGCCTCGTCGGCCGCTACGCGCTCACCGTCTACGTGCTGTCGTACCTGGTGATCTTCGGGGTCATCCATCTCGCCGACCTGCTCGACCGCGGTCGGGCGCACCAGTACGACATCACCACGTCCGGGTGGGCCCTGCTCTTCGGGATCGGGTTCGTGGTGGTCATCGTGCCCGTGCTTGCGGTCTGGGACCGCCACGGCGGCGCAGGCAGCCTCGAGTGGATGCTCGGGCGCATCAGGCTGCGCGCCGGGGTCGGCGCGACACCGCAGGTGCTGCCCTGACGCCTGATGGTGGCGGAGTCGGTCGGCGCGCCCGCCGATGGCGGGCAGGATGGGGGCATGACCTTCGTCGTCGTCAACGTCCTGACCGTCCCCGCGGGCCGCGGCGAGGTGCTCGAGCAGCGCTTCGCCGGCCGCGCCGGATCCGTGGAGGAGGCTCCTGGCTTCGAGCGTTTCGAGCTGCTGCGCCCGGTCGAGGGCACCGACGCCTACCTGGTCTACACCCGCTGGCGCAGCCGCGAGGACTTCGAGGCGTGGACGGAGTCGCAGGCGTTCGGCCGCGGCCACGGCGACGCGTCGGGGCGCCCGGCCGGCGACGGCCCGGCAGCGACCGGCTCGACTATCTGGTCCTTCGACGTCGCGCAGGCCGCCGGTCCCGCCTGAGGGGCGCGGGGCCGCGCCCCGCCACGGTGCCGCTCGGCGATCACGTCCGCTCGTCGGCCGGGCGGGGCCGGCCGTAGCCGGTGCGGAACACCACTTCGAGGACCGCCTGCTGCTGCGCCGCGCCGAGCACCCGCGGGGTGCCGATGGTGCGGGCCTGCCAGTAAAGGGTGCAGATCCACTCCAGGAGCAGAGCCTGCTCGACCGCTGCGGCGAGGTCGTGGGCGACCGTGACCGTGCCGTGGTTGGCCATCAGCGCCGCGCGGCGGGTGCGCAGCGCCGCGTCCACCGAGCGCGTGAGCTCTTCGGTGCCGAAGACGGCGAACGGCACCACCGGCACCGACCCGCCCAGCATCAGCTGCTGGTAGTGCACGACCGGTACCTCGTCGAGCACGAGCGAAAGGGCCGTGGCCACGGGGGAGTGGGTGTGCACGACGGCTGCGACGTCGGGCCGGGCCAGCAGGTCGAGGTGCAGGCGCAGCTCGGACGTCGGCGCCAGGGCGCCGTCGACCACGGCGCCGTCCCGGTCGACCACGGTGACGTCGTCGGCGGTCGCGTCGCCGAGCACGAGGCCGGTGGCCGTCACCGCCACGAGCCCGCCGTCGTCTCCGTCGAGGCGCAGGCTCACGTTGCCCGCGGTGCCGATGAGGAGACCCTCGGCCGCGAGCCGCCTCGCCGCGGCAGCGACGTCGGCCCGCGCCTGGTCCCGCCTCACGGTGTTGGCCCCGTCGGCGCTGAGGCCGGGCTCGTGAGCCGCCCGGCCACGTCGGAACCGTCAGGCTCCACAACCGCGTGCTCGGTGACGATCGCGTCGACGAGCCGGTGCGGGGTCACGTCGAAGGCTGGGTTGTGCCCGCGCGCCCCCTCGGGCGCCACCCGCGTGCCTCCGACGACGAGCACCTCGTCCTCGGGCCGAAGCTCGATGGGGATCTGGTCGCCCGATGCCGCGGCGGCGTCGACCGTGGTGGCCGGGGCTGCGACCACGAACGGGACCCCTGCATCGCGACAGGCCAGCGCGACCCCCAACGTGCCGATCTTGTTCGCCGTGTCGCCGTTTCGCGCGATGCGATCGGCGCCCACGACCGCGACGTCCACCCATCCCCGTGCGATCGTCGACGCTGCGGCGGAGTCGACCTGGACGACGTAGTCGATGCCTTCCTGCGCGAGCTCCCAGGCAGTGAGCCGCGATCCCTGCAGCAGCGGCCGCGTCTCGTCGACGTGCACCGACCCGAGCAGGTCGCGCCGGTGCAGCTCGCGGACGATGCCCAGGGCGGTGCCCCACGCGGACGTGGCCAGGGCGCCGGCGTTGCAGTGCGTGAGCACCCGTACCGGCCGGCGCTGGACCCGGGCGAGGATCCAGTCAGCACCCAGCCGCGACAGCTCTCGGTTGGCCTCCTCGTCGGCGCAGGCGAGCTGGCGGGCCTCGGCCAGCACGGCCGCGAGCCCGTCGGGCACCCGAGCGCGGGCGAGATCGACGCCGCGGGCGAGGTTCACCGCCGTGGGGCGGGCGTCCCGGATCCGGCGGACCTCCTGCTCCAGGCGGTGCTCGCTCCACCCTTCACGCCCTGCCTGGACGACGGCCAGCGCCACCCCGTACGCCCCGACGACGCCGAGTGCGGGCGCCCCACGCACCACCAGCCGTTCGATCGCGTCCACGAGGGCGTCGACGTCGTCGCAGGCCACGGTGGCACGGGTCCCCGGCAGCCTGGTCTGGTCCAGCAGGACCACCCGTGCGGCGTCCTCGTCCCAGCCAACGGTCAGGATGTCCGCCATGCCTTGGCCTCCCGCGGGACCAACGGGCCCGCTGCCGGTGTGCTGACCTCACCGAAACCTGCGCGACCGCGAACCGCCTGCCGACGCTAGTCCAGGCGTGGTTCGTCGCTCACGCCGCCCTCGAACTCGCCGCCGACCTCGCGCGCCTCGAGCTCGTCCAGCTCGAAGCCGTCGGTGACCTCTTCCTCGTCGCCGACCTCCTCCGACGTGTCGCGCAGCGACGCGACGCCATCGCGGTCGCGCCGGGACTCCGAGTCCTCGCTCTCGTCGAGCGAGACGGTGTCGTCGCGAGGGCCCTCGTCCGTGTACTCAGTCATGGCCCAAGTCTCGCACCGAGCAGGTCGCGTGACATGCGTGAGGCGTCGCTGCCCTCGGTGGGGCGGCGTCCGATCGCGTGCCATGCTCGGGGTCGATGACCTGCCGTGCGCAGTCGCAACGGAACGCGCCGGAGGTCCAAGCAGCACGTCCACCACGATTCGCACGCCACACCGAGGAGCCACCACGATGGACATGCGCCTGGAACTCGTCCCCCTGCCCACGAGCGACGTGGACCGAAGCAAGGAGTTCTACGTCGAGCGGCTCGGGTTCCACCTCGACCACGACGTCGAGCCAGGCAACGGGATGCGGGTCGTCCAGCTGACCCCGCCCGGATCGGCGTGCTCGATCGTCGTCGGCGTGGGGATCAGCGATCCCGACGCCGGACGCGTGCTCGGCCTGCATCTCGTCGTCGAGGACGTGGAAGCGGCCCGCGCCCTGCTCCTGAGCAGGGACGTCGAGGTCTCCGGGGTGAACGACCTGGGCGGCGTGAAGTACGCCTACTTCAGCGACCCCGACGGGAACTCGTGGGCGCTCCAGGAGCTCGGCCGACGATGACGTGGCCGACCCCAGGGGCGGATCAGGGTGGAAGGCGCCCTGGTGGGAGGTCGCGAGGGCCGGGATGCCTGGAGGTCATGCACCCGGCCCTCGCGAGGTCGTCGGGCCACGCTGGCTGACCTCGACGAGGATCTGCGCGAGCCGCGCGACCTCGATGGGCACCAGCGGCGGCAGCCGCGCCGTGTCGATCCGGATCCAGCCGTCGTCGAGCACCTGGACGAGCGGGCGGAGCTGCTTGCGCGTCAAGGTACCGGTGGTGGTCACGGGTCGACGGTGCGCCAGGTGGCTTGAGAATCCCTAGAGGTCGTGCGGGTCAGCTGTTCTGGTGACCGGGCCAGCCGATGCGGGCCATGACCTGGGTGGGGGTGATCTCCGTGAGCCCGCACCGCACGCAGACGATGACCGGGCTGCCGTCCTCGGGGTCGGCGGTGTGGTGCCACCGGTGGTCGCCGACCCGGCACATCAGCGCTCGCCACTCCTGCCGCAGCGTCACCGGCTGCGTCCCGTGCTCCCCCGAGCCGGCAGGACCGACCGCCTGCCACGCGGCGGGGACCAGGCCCACCACGGCAGCGACCGCGAACAGCAGGGCGACGTGGACGAACCCGATGAGCTTGGGTCCCGCCGCCTGGGAGACCGCAGCCGAGTCCGCGACCGCGGCAGTCAGCGGGCCCAACCGGCCGACGGCCACCACCAGCGCGACGGCGGCCACGGACTCCCAGGCGGCCAACCAGACTCTCGCGATGCTCCAGCGGATACGCACGACATCCCCTCCAGCCAGCACCGAGCGCACGCCGACGGCACCCCGCGGCAGTGCCAGTGTGCAGCGGCAGGAAGGACCACGCAGGGCGAACGCCCGAATCCTGAGCGCGTGAGTCTTCGAGCTTGGCACACCGGGCTGGTGAACCGGCGTCCGGTGTGCCGCGTTCCCGTAGGCATAGGTGGGAAGCCGTTGCCGACGTGAGAAGCAGCCGCCGCTGCCGAGAGAGCTGGTTCGCCATGGATCTGCTGCGCAAGTCGTTGGTCGGCGTCACGGTCGCAGGGCTTGCCGTGGACGCGTACGTCCACCTCAAGCTCGCCAGCGGGTACGACCCGGTGTCCGCCACCGTCAGCCAGGGCATGCTCTTCCGGCTCGAGGCGGCCATGGCCATCGTCGCGGCCGTCCTGCTCCTCGTGCGGCCGGGCCGCCTGACCGCCGGCCTCGCCGCGCTCGTCGCCGGCGGCGGCGTGGTGGCGCTGCTCCTGTACTACTTCGTGAACGTCGGGCAGATCGGGCCACTCCCGAACATGTACGAGCATGTCTGGTACGCCGAGAAGGTCGTCACGCTGGTCGCCCAGGTCGTGGCCACGGGCACGGCCCTCGCGCTGGTGTTCCTCGGCTGGCCCAGCGAGGCGGCTCGAGGGCGCGGCGGCCAGCACGCCGGCTCCGCCGATTCGAGCCTGCAGCACCACTCGTCATCCTGATCCGAGGTCCGCGCACCGCGTGCGGGGTCGCCGGCTTCCGGACCGGCATGCGGCACGTGCGCCGACCGAGGGCCGCCTGACGTGTCCCTGGCCCCAAGACCCTCCGTCTGCTATGCCTGAGGCGCGGGGTTACGTGCGCGGCTGCGTCGGCCCGGGGCCGGTGGAGTCCTCGGGAAGGAGCCCACTCGTGAGCATGCGAATCGAAAGGACCCTGGCCGTCTTCGGCGCCGCCGCCCTCCTGGTGCTCGGATTCGACACCATCACGCTGGCCGCGACGGGGCAGAGTCTGCTCCTCGGCCGCATCAACACGGCCGGTGCGACGACCACAGTCTCCAACACCGGCGCCTCGCCCGTTCTCAATCTCTTGAGCGGATCAACCTCTGCGGCGCCGTTCACGACCAACGCCAGAGGCCGGGTCTTCAACCTCAACGCCGACAAGATCGATGGGCTCGATTCGACCCAGGTCATCGACCGGGCGCGGATCCCCCTCGTCACGTTCAACCGGACGAACGTGACTCAGACGCCGATCAACGTGTCCCTCGGAACGATCCCGATGGTGCGCTCGAACGCCGGCGCCGTCGGGACGTTCGCGTTGAGTTCGACGGCCACCTTCGTGTGCGGCATCCATGCACCGGGCGCACTCGGATATTCCGTCACGCTCTACAAGGTGTTCGCCACCGGGATCGGTTTCGACAGCGCGACACAGCTCGCGGCGAAGTCGGTGCCCCTCACCGGATGCGGGAAGGCCGTGGCCTTCGCGGCGACGGTCGCGATGCAGTCGTTCGACCGTCTCGCCATCAGCGTTCGCTCGACCGGGTGCGCCAGCACGTGCGTGGACAACGTGCCGCTGCGCTTCAGCGCCATCGCCGTCAAGGGGCTGCCCGTCACGAAGGCGCTCTGACGACCCCCGTTCGGTACCGGCTCCCCGGTGCCGAACGGTCGGTCGCCGCAACCGCTCTGATCACGGGCGCGTGCGCGCTCGTGCCTCCCGACCTAGCCTCGCCCAGCGACGCCGCTCCTCCTGCTGCAGGCGCACGTCCTGCTTGCGGGCGAGGTAGGCGAGTTCTCGCCGCAGCTTGTGCCAGCTCGCGACGCGGGCCTCGTCGAGCCGACCGTCCTCGATCGCCGCGCTGACTGCGCAGCCGGGCTCGCTGGTGTGCGAGCAGTCCGCGAAGCGGCACTCGCGTGCCAGGTCGTCGACGTCGGCGAACGTGGCGTCGAGTGCGTCGTCGTCCGCCCACAGCGAGAGCTCGCGCATGCCCGGGGTGTCCAGCACGAGGCCGCCGCCGGGGAGCGGCACGAGGTGGCGCGCGCTGGTCGTGTGCACCCCTCGGTTGTCCTGGCGCACGGGGGTCGTCGTGAGCAGCGCGTGCCCGACGAGCGCGTTCACGAGCGTGGACTTCCCGGCGCCGGAAGGTCCGATCACCGCTCCGGTCACGCCGGCAGGCAGCAGCGAGCGAACGACGTCGACGCCGTCGCCGTCGTATGACGACACAGCGAGCACCTCGACGCCGAGGGCCACGCCGCGCACATCGTCGAGCGCGTCGGCGAGGTCGTCGCCGAGCAGGTCGGACTTCGTGACGACGACGAACGGCGTCGCGCCCGACTCCCACACGATCGTCAGCTCCCGCTCCAGCCGGCGGCCGTTGAGCGAATGCGCGGGAGCGCAGACGAGCACGGCATCGACGTTGGCGGCGACGATCTGCTCGTCCGTGCGCTGCCCGGCCACCTTGCGGGTGAGGGCGCTACGGCGGGGGAGCACGTGCTCGACGACGGCGTCGTCGACGGACGAGCCGCCGACGAGAACCCAGTCGCCGGCGACCGGGAGGGAGCCAGGAGCCGCCCGCAGCCGACCGCGCGCGCCCACGTTGGTCTCGGCCCTGCCGTCGTGCACCCGCCAGACGTCACGACCCTGCAGGGTCACGCGCGCCGGGCGCCACCGCCCGCCCGGGTCGGCGGCGAGGTGGTGGTCGTTCCAGGTCTGGTCCCAGCCGAGGGCGGCCAGGGGCGTAGCTGCGGACACCATGACTCCAGCACGGTGCGGGCGTCGTCGTGCGACGCGGTGGTCGGGTGACCGCCGGGTCGGGCAGGGGGCGCGAGCGCGAGGCTCAGGCGCGGTCCACCGCAGGGACGCCGGCGCGGACGTGGGCAGCCATGGGTCCTCCTGGGGGTGCGGGCCGGGCGGCGCCCGGGCTCGCCGAACGCTACGCCGTACCCGCGCCCGGTGTCGTGCGGGTTTCCTCGTCGTTGTCGTGCGGGTCACACGCTCCGATTCCTGCTCTTGTCACCTCGGTGACAGGCATCTCGTCGATCCGCTGGGACCTTGAGGGCGTCACGGGGTCCGGGTCCAGATCGCCGGTACGAGAACGTCTGGACCTTCCTCGCTGAGGAGCGGCGAAGGGGTGGGTCCCACTCCCTTCGATTTCTCGACAAGGAGCATCAGATGCGTCATCGTCGAACGTTCGCTGTCCTGGGGTCTTCGGTTGCCGTCCTGCTGGCGTCGCTGTTCGGAGCCTCGTCCGCACTCGCGGACTCCCCGCGGGGCGGCACGATCACGGTCGTCAAGAACTGCGCCGGGTTCGTCCTCACCCCGCCGACCTGCATCATCACCGCCTCGGACGCCCGCGTCATGCCGGTCGGTACCGTGATCACCTACCTTCAGCCCGGCAACCTGCTCACGCCCGCGGGCAGTGACGTGGTCATCACCACGCCCCACGGCAGCAGCAAGGCGTTCGGGAACTGCGCGCTCTCCCCGGTCACCTTCGGCGGGGTCTGCACGCTGAACGGGGGCACCGGCAAGTTCCGGTCGTTCCACGCCCACGTCGTCGTGACCTATCTCGGCGGCGCCGACGGCAACGACTGGGGTTGGTTCGGGACGTACTCCTTCAGCCACCCCGAAGACGACTGACCGGCGGCGGCGCCACGCGCATTCTCGTCAGCGACGTGGGCGCGGGGGGTCGTGACCCTCTCGGCACGGCGATCACCGGTCCCCGGCCCCGGTGCGGCCAGCTGGTGGCGCCGGGCCGCCGGCGGCTCCTCGTCCTGTCGCTGGACTCGGCTTCCCGCGAGGCGGTTCGGAGTACGTTGCAGGCATGAGCGTCCGCGTCGTCCTGGATCACGGCATCCAGCTCGACCTCTGGCTCCCGTCTGCGTGGACGTGAACCTTCCGACGGGCACGGTGTCGCTGCTCTTCACCGACGTGGAAGGCTCCACGCGGCTGCTCGACGCGCACGGTTCCGGCTACGACGTTCTCGTGGAGGAACACCGCGACATCCTGCGATCGTCGGTGGAGCGGCACGGCGGGGACGTGTTCGAGACCGAGGGCGACGCGGTGTTCGCCGTGTTCGCCGCCGCCGGCGACGCGGTCGCGGCCGCTGGAGAGGCCCAGCGTCGGCTGACGTCTCATCCGTGGCCCGACGACGCGATCGTGCGGGTCCGGATGGCGGTGCATACCGGCGACGTGCGCCTGGTGGGATCCGGCTACTTCGGCATGGCCCTGCATGTCACGGCGCGCGTGTGCTCGGCGGGTCACGGCGGACAGGTGCTGCTGACCGGCGCGACCCACGCTCTCGTGCCCGGCTGCACCGTGCGCGACCTCGGGGAGCACCGTCTCAAGGACCTGACCGAGGTCGTGCCGATTCTGCAGCTTGTGGGTCATGGCCTGGCCGAGTCCTTCCCGCCGCTGCGGACGCTGTCGGCGATGCCGAACAACTTGCCGGCCGGGACCGACGAGTTCGTCGGACGGACGGTCGAGCTGACCGAGGTGGCCGAGCGGCTCGCGAGTCATCGCCTGGTGACGCTGACGGGTGCTGGCGGTAGCGGGAAGACCCGGCTTGCGCTGGAGACAGCGGGACGGCTCCTGGGGTCCGTGCGCGACGGGGTGTGGTTCATCGAGCTCGCGCCGCTGGATGACCCGTCCTTGGTCACCGCCCAGGTCGCGGTGACCTTGGGGCTGGGGGAGCGCTCGGGCAAGCCGCTGGAGGAGACGCTGATCGAGTGGCTCAGCAGTCACGAGGTGCTGCTGGTCCTGGACAACTGCGAGCACCTCGTCGATGCCGTGGCCGATCTTGCCGACCGGCTGCTGCGCACCTGCCCGGTGCTAAGGATCCTGGCTACCAGCCGGGAGCTGCTGGGCGTGCGCGGCGAGCTGACGCTGCGCGTCCCGCCTTTGGGCCTGGACGGCGAGGCCGCCGAGTTGTTCTTGACCCGGGCCGAGACCGTCGTGCCGGGGTTCGAGCGCAGCGCAGTCGACCCGCATCTGGTCGCGGAGGTGTGCCGGCGCCTGGACGGGCTGCCGCTGGCCATCGAGCTGGCCGCGGCGCGGCTGCGGTCGCTGCCGATCGCAGAACTCGACGCCCGGCTCGACGACCGGTTCCGGCTGCTCACCGGGGGCAGCCGCACGGCCCCCTCTCGTCAGCGCACCCTCGAAGCTGTCGTCGACTGGAGTTACAACCTGCTGCCGGAGGCGGAGCGCGAGCTGTTCCGCGCCGTCAGCGTGTTCCCGGACAGCTTCACCTTCGGTGCCGCCGCGAGGGTGGCCGGCGGCGACGAGCTCGACGTCGCCGACGGAATCGGCCGGCTGGTCGAGAAGTCGCTCGTGGTGCCGGCCGAGGCACGCTCGGGGAACGAGCGCTTCGGGCTGCTCGAGACGCTCCGCCAGTACGGGCGCGACCGGCTCGTCGCATCCGGGGAGCAGGAGAGCCGCGGCGACCGGCTGCTGGCGTGGGCGATGACCTACGTCGAACGGCTCGAGCACGCCATGCGCACCCCCCGGATGGACGCGGCGCTGGCCGCGGTGAGGACGGAACGGGCGAACATGCGAGCGGCGATGGAGTGGGCCCGCGCACGGGGCGACTCCGCGGCGGCGCTTCGGTTGGTGACCACCGTCCCCCTCGGCCTGACCACCGAGCGACGCACCCTCATCGTCGACCTGCTCGCCGGAGGTGGCAGGCGGCTTCCGGCGGACGTGGTGGCGCTCGCCCAGCTCACGCTCGGCGACCTGGCGTTCGAGCAGGGCGACTGGCACACGGCAGCCGAAGCCGGCGCGGCTGCGCGGGACGGCTTCGTGCGCCTCGGTGACCGCCAGCGCGCCGCGTGGGCAACGCTGGTCTACAGTTCCGGCTGCTGGGGAGCCGGGGACGTCGGGACGATGGGCCGCGTCCAGGCCGACCTCATCGTCGAGTTCCGGGAGCTCGACGACGAGTACGGCATCGCGCAGGCGTTGTGGACCTCATGCTTGCTCGAACCCGACCGCGCCACAGCCACCGCCATGGCCGTCGAAGCCGAGCGGCGGTTCAGCGAGCTCGGGTCGCCGATGATGCGTGCGCACGCTCTCGAGGCACGGGGGCTGGTCGAGGTCGAGGCCGACGACCTCGTCGCGGCAGCGCCCTTCCTGCGCGAGGCGACCGCGATCTTCGCAGCCGCGGGGAATCTCGGCTGCGCTGCGCACGCGCTCGAGGCGGTCGGCGCGTGGACCGCCCTGCGCGGCGAGGTCGCCGCCGCCGGCGAGCTCGTGGGCGCGGCCGACACCCTGCGGGACACCAGCGGAGCCGGGCACAAACCGTGGGAAGTGCGGGCCCGCTACGGCGGCGACTACGACGCGGACGTCCTCGGCGACTCCGACGAGGTCCGCGTGGCGGTCGCCCACGGTCGGCTGCACTCGCTGCCCTCGGCAGCTGCCCTGGCCGACCGGCTCCTGGCCGCAGCCTGCGACGCCCAGGCGCCGGCTCCGACGGCGGTCGACGGGGACGCCGGACGGCCGCACGCTGCCCGATCGAGGTCCTGAACGACCGGGGCTCCTCCACGCGCAGGGAGCCTGTCGGCGACCGGTGACGCCGGGCGCCCTACCTCACGACCACCTTGCGGGTGGCCGAACGGCTCAGCTGTCCAGCCAGGGTGCCCGGCTGGGCGAGAGACAGGGTCGCGGTGATGCTGTAGGTGCCCCGCCGCACGGCCCACCGCACGACCGAGACCAACGTGCCCGTGCGGCACGGGCGGCAGGTGATCGTGTGGGTGGCGAGTCGCTTGCGCCCCGAGAACACGCTCACCGTCAACGTGCCGTGCGTCCCGCGGGCGACCGAGCGGATCGCCATGCGCCCGGTGGCCGTCCCGCGGCCCTTCGCCACGGCGGTCGCCAGCGCCAAGGGTCGCACCGAGGCGACGGCGACGGACGTGGCCCGCACCGTCACCGCGTGCGCCGCGCCGCGGTGCACGACGGTCACCTTCAGCGTCCCGGTCGGTTTCGACAGAGCCGACACCGGCAGGGTCAGCCGGTCGCCGGCGGCGAGCGGCACGACGAACCGCAGCGTCTGCGCTGCGCCCGCCCCCTTGGTGGGCGTGGACGTCGTGATGAACGCCAGTGGCCCGCCGCCGCTGGCGGAGGCCGCGAGCACGCCCTTGCTCACCTGCAGCGAGGTCAGCGAGCCGGTGCGGCCGGAGGCGGTCACGCCCGCCGAGAGCAGCGTCGTGGGCGTCTTCGTGAGCTGCGTGATCGAGAGTGGCTTGGTGCGCGCGGTGGTGAGCGAGACGCCGCCGGGCAGTGTGTGGGCCACGTCGGTCGTGCCTGGTACTGACGTCGAGCCGTAGGTGGTGAGCGTGCCCCGGCCGAACATCGACTCCTGGTAAGAACCTGCACGGATGTTCTTCAGCGTCACCGTCGCGGCCGGGTTCTTCACCAGGAAGGCCTGCGAGCCGTTCGAGACGGAGTCGTTCGTCACCGCCGTCGCCCCGGACACGGTGGCGGACACCGGCGACGTGCCGCCGGATGTGGACCCGGAGAAGGCGATGTAGAGCCACACGCCGAGGGCGTACGCGAGGTGCAGCGGCTGGTTCGCGCTGGGGATCCACTGGGTGCCGTTCGCCACCGAGTAGGGCACCAGGTTGATCTTGTGGCCCGACGTCCCCCATGGGCCGGAGTAGCCCAGCGATGCGAGGCTGGCGAACGACCAGCCGGCGGTGGTGAGGTGCACCCGCGAGCCGTCGAGGGCGTTCTGGTGGGCCACGCCGTCGGCGCTCTCCTCGGCCCCCGTGTACGGCTGGTTGCTGTCGAGGATATCGACGTCGTAGGAGCCGTCCGGGTTGGTCTCGAGCCCGTACGCCACGACAGCGTGGCCCGACGAGTCGCCCTGCATGATCAGCATCGAGGGCGACGTGGCCAGCTGCGCCGCCAGCTGCGCCACAAACGCGGCGAGGGAGCCGGCGGTGTTGCCGCCGGACTGGCCGAGCTGATTCTGCAGCCCCATCTGGACGAGGTGGTCGCGGTCGATGAGCGTCTCGAGCGCCGGCGAGGGCATCGTCGCCGACGACAGGTGGAACACGTCGGTGCCCCCGCTGTGGGGGAACGAGGTGGTGAACGACTGGCCGTTCCAGAACTGCAGCTCGCTCAGGGCCATGCCGTAGCAGTGGCCGCCCCATCCGGCGAAGACGTAGTAGTACGCCCGCGCGAACGGGTCCTGGCCGATGTTGACCGGGCAGCTCGTAGGCCAGGGGCACGGGTCGACGAAGTAGTAGGTCTGCTGCTCGCCGAACGCGCGGGTGTAGTCGTCGTAGGTACCGGCGCGCCACGGCGGCTTGAAGGTCGCGTTCGCGAAGGGGTAGCCCTTGGTGTTGCGGACCCCCTTCACCGTGACCGACGGTCCCGGGACGGCGACCGTGCCGCCGCCCTCGAAGAAGTCGATCTCCCCGCTGGTGGCGTAGCGCGGGACGGCGATCGTGTACGCGTTCCACGGGCCGCTGGAGTCGGTGATGGTCCCGGACGGCGCGGGCAGCGCGGTGCGGGTCTTCTCGTTGCCGAACGTCACGTCGCCGGTGCAGATCCCGCGCGCGTAGACGATGACCGGGGCACTGCCCGGCTGGGCCGCGTTGAGCGGGGGCTGCACCACGAAAGCTCCGGGGTGCACCGCGGAGGCGAGCCACGACACCGCGATGTCGGAGCCCACATGGTCGGCCGGGTGGCCCTGGATCGTGGCGGAGAGGTGCACGGTGGGCTGCGGGAACGAGAAGCCGTCACTGCCGTGCGTCACGGTGACCACGGGTGCCGCGTCGACGGGCGCCACGCCAGCGGTGAGGGTCACCTGGCTCGGCGACACCGTCGCCGTCGTCGTGGTGTCTCCCACAGGCTTGGTCAGGGACACCGACAGGTCGACCACGCCGGTGAACGTACTGGGTCCGTGCACGGTGAAGCCCGACGTTCCAGGCGTGCACCTGGACAGGGAAACGCCCGCGCTCGACGCGAGGGTAAGCGTCGGGGTGACGTATACGTCGAGGGGGATTCCCGCGTTGCCGAGGCCTGCCGAGGCTTCCGCGGTGGCACCCACCGAGACGGTCGCCACCACCCCCGGCGCAGGGGAGAGGGTGGTCGAGATGGTCAGCACCGTGTCGCCGGTGGTGGTGCCGCTGAAGGTGGCCGGGTTGAAGGTCGCCGTCATCCCCACCGGCAGGCCCGTCACGGAAGGGGTCACCGTGCCCGTGGAGTTGTTCAGCCGCCCGACGTGGAAGGTTCGGTCCAGCGTGCCGTCAGGGTGCAGCGTCGCGGCCGCCGACGACCCGGTCAGGGTCCAGTGCGGTAGCGCCGCCGGGTCGTTGACGTAACGCAGGTCGTCGAGGCTGCCCGAGCCCTCGAGGTACACGAACGCGACGTCGGCGCCGTTGACCGCCCCGACGGAGAACTGCGAGTAGGTGCCCGAGAGCGGGTAGGTGGCCGCCGTCAGCTCGGTCCCGGCGACGTCGAACGAATGCACCGTCCAGATGGTCCCGCCCGAGAGGAAGCCCGTGACCAGCGTGCATTCCGTCGTGCACTTGATCAGGATGCCCCCGTTCGACCAGGCGGCCTGCGCGCTCGCGGGCGGGGCGGACGATGCCGGTCCGTGAGCCTTCGGCGCGACGAAGGGACCTGGGTTGCACGCCGCCGAGAAGCTGGCGGCGAGGGCACGAGCCCCGCTCAGCGGTCCCGTCGCGGTGATGGTGGGAGCGACTGGTTCGCACGCACTGCCCGGGAAGCCCAGCCCGGTGGCGGTTCCGAACTCCACCCCGTCGATGCCGTCGCTGAACTGTGTCGTCACGACGCTGCCCGGCGAGGGGCAGGAGTCGAAGGCGATCGTGGCGTCGGCGCTGCCCAGGTTCGGCGGGAAGCACGGCAGCTGGATCACCGCGCCCGCGGCCACCGGTGCCAAGGCTCCGAGCACGAGGGCGACCGCGACCGAGAGGACGACGGCCGCGGTTCGCGCAGTGCCCTGGCGATGGCTCGGACGTCTCATGGGGTCCTCCTCGGTGGTCGGATCGCGGGGCGTCGGCCCCGGGGGTCGGGCTCAGATGTGGCGAGCGCGGCCTTCCCCGCGCTGCCGTGAGTGCTGTGGCACGAGGACAGCAGCACCCGCGCACCGGCGGCGCCGGGTGAAACCCTGGCAGCGGCGCCCGCCGGGCTCTGCACCGGTCGTGGGCGCGGTCACGTCGGTGGCTCGTCGCCGGCCGTGGCGGGCGTGGTGACCATGAGCCGTACGAGCTCGGCACGGCTGCGGACACCGAGCTTGCGGTAGATGCGGCCGAGGTGGAACTCCACCGTCTTCCCGCTCAGGAAGAGCGCGGCGGCGATCTCCTTGTTCGACATGCCCTCGGCCGCTGCGGTCGCCACCCTCATCTCGGCTGCGGTGAGGGCGTCGTCGCGGTCCGCCGAGGTGCGCAGCGTGGCCCCGGAGGCCCGCAGCTCATCTTGCGTCCGCAGCAGCCAGGGTGCGGCGCCGAGGGTGGCGAAGTCGGTCTCTGCCCCGCGCAGCTGGGTGCGGGCCTCCACCCGCTGGCCGAGCCGCCGCAGCATCGCCCCCGCCATCAGCCTCAGGCGGGCCCGCGGGAAGACGTACTCGACGCCGGTGAGCCCGTCGGCCAGGTCGGCCGCCTCGCGCGCGAGGGAAGCCGCGTCGGGCCCGATGGCGCCGCGCGCCAGCACCGCCCCGGCGCGCGACTCCGGCCGGGCGTCGTCGCCGCCGCGCTCCACCAGCACCACGAGCAGGGCCTGCGCCTCGGTCCGGCGGCCGGTGAGCGCCAGCGCGAGGGGGGCGTCGAGGTACTCCGGCTGCGCCGCGGCGACCTGGCCGTCGAGCAGCAGCCGGCCGAGCGCGCCAGCGGGGGCGGCGAGCGCGTCGAGGTCTCCGGCCGACATGGTGGCTATCAGCTCGCACCACCAGGCGTCGGCGCTGCGCCAGGGGCTGTCGAGGCCCTCGGCGATGTGGCGGGCCTCCTGGGCGTGCGCGACTGCGTCGGCGGTGTGGCCGCGAGTGCCTTCGAGGGTCGACACGAGCACGAGCGCGTCTGCGATGTCGGCCGTCCGACCCGTGAGCCGGGCCAGATCGAGGGCGTCGTCGGCCCGCACGGCCGCGGAGTCCCACTCCGCCACGGAGAAGTCGCACCACGCCAGGCCCCGCACGGCCTGCGCCCGGACGCGGGTCTCGCCAGCTGCGCGCAGCCGCGAGATAGCCGCGTCGATGGCGCCGCGCAGCCGGGTGGGGGCCCCCGACCACATAGCCGCCTGCACCGCGAACGGCAAGAGCTCGGCGTCCGTGCCGAGCAGGTCGTGGGCCTCGATCACCGCGAGCGCGTGCTCGAGGTGCGCGCGGCCCTGCTCGGTGATCTCGGCGTTGAGCAGGACGAATCCCTCCACCGCGCTGGCGCGGGCCTCCTGGCCGGGCACGTCCGGCGACGCGGCCGCGCGGATCTGCCTGGCCAGCATGGACAGGCGCTCGGCGTTGTCGAGGTGCAGCGCAGGATTAAAGGAGCTGGCGAGCGCTCGGATCTCGTGGTCGGCGTCACCGGCCGATCGCGCCTCCTGGACACCACGAGAGAACCACTCCCACGCCTGGAGCGGGGAAGCGGTGGCGTGGGCGATCTGGCCCGCGGCGTAGCACAGGGACCAGCGCAGGCCGGGGTCGCACACGGACGGCAGCGACTCCTCGATCAGCCTCGAGGCCGACTCGGCGTCGTCGGCGGCCCAGGCCTCCAGGGCCGCCGCTGCCAGCCGGGGCGCGGGGTCGGCCCCCAGCCGCGCGGCGGTCTCCCACGCGCGCGCGGCGCCCTGGTGCGCACCTCGGGCGGCAGCGGTCGCGGCCACCTCGTCGAGCGCCGCCGCGAGTGCCTCGTCGGGGCCGGTGGCGGCCTCCACCCGGTGCCACACCACCGTGGCGGGATCTCCGTCGGCTGCGGCCAGCGCGCCGGCCACGCACAGGTGGATGCGCCGCCGCGCCGGGGAGTCGACGCCCGCGGCGACCGCAGCGCGAGCCAGCGGGTGCCGCCACACCACTCCCGCGCGGGTCATCCGCAGCAGCCCGGTGGACTCCACCAGCACCAGCTGGTCGTATCCGGTGCCGAGCCGTTCGAGCACGTCGGCCAGCACCGTCGGGGAGAACGTGCCGGACGCTGCGGCAGCAGCGGCCAGCCGGGCGGACTGGGGGAGCGAGTCGGTGAGCCTGGCGTACGCCATGGCCGGGCTCGTCGCGGGCATCGGATCGGGCAGGGCGGCGGCGCCGGTGCGTTGCTCGTGGTCGAGCAGGGCAGCCAGCTCGACGAGGGCGAGGGGGTTGCCCCCGCCCATCGGAGCCAGCCGCACCGCCACGGATCGGACGACGCCGTGGTCGGCGAGCAGCGCGACCGACTCGGCCTCGTCGAGGGAGGGCAGGTCGTAGACGTCGATGCCGCGCAGGCCCGGGCCGCCGGGCCGCACCGCGAGCAGCATGCCGACGGCGTCGTCCTCGATCCGGCGGGCGGCAAACCCGATGGCGTCGCGCGACTCCACGTCCACCCAGTGGAAGTCGTCCACGACGACGAGCACCGGGCCGCCGTCCGCCGCCGCGTCGAGCAGCGAGAGGGTCGCCGCTCCCACGAGCAACGGAGCCGGCTGGCCGCCGGCGGCGAGCCCGAGGGCGAGGTCGAGGGCTTCTCGCTGGGCGGGCACGAGGCCTGGCACGAGCGCTCTGAGCGGACGCACGAGCGCGTGCAGCGCGGCGAAGGGCAGGTCGAGCTCGTCCTGCGTCCCCGAGCACCGAAGGACGGTCATGCCCTCGGTGTCGGCTGCGGCCAACAACGAGCTCTTGCCGGCGCCCGGGTCGCCGCGGACGAGGAGGGCTCCGCCCCGACCTGCTCGGGCCCCCGCTACCACCCATGCGATGCGCTCGAACGCCTCCGGCCTCCCCACGAGCACGTTCGCAGTATGGGGTCAAACAGCTCGCGCGGTGGGCGCTGCCAGGGATTGCCCGGACGCCATCGCCGCCGGGCTGCGGCGACCGTGGGCCGGTGGCACTCACCCCCTCGCCGTGCGGCGCGTGGCGGATCACGGTGCGGCCGCTCGGTGAGGGCGGGGGAGCGCCCGATCCGATCGCCGTGCTCGTCGTGCTCGCTCTGGTCGAGCCCGGCGGGACCCTGCGAGTCATGGTCGGCGACGGCGTGACGGGGATCGGCGGCTGGCGTGCAGCCGGAGACGGCCGGGTGGTCGCCGTGGCCGAGTGGCTCGTCCGCCGTACGCCGGCGCAGCCGTGCGTGCGGGTGAGCGTCCGCGCGGCGGCGCAACTGTCCGCCGACGGACGCGCCGCTGACGTGCGGGTGCAGTGGCAGCGGCTCGATGGGGAGGGCGCTGCCGTGCGGTCCGCTGAACGGGGCGAAGCGCTCGCCGAGCGCCTCGACCCGTGAGCGGGTCCGACCGCAGCAGCAAGGAGCGGGTCCGGCCATAGCACCGTCGGAGGGGTGGTCTGGCAGGTACATTCCGCGCGGGGAGGGTCAATGGACTGCTCGGCGTGCCGGGTCAGCAACCACGCGGGCCGCACATTTCGCCTGGAGTGCGGCGCGCGGCTCTCCCACGCGTGCGCCGAATGCGGTGCGGCCAACGCCTCGGACGACGCGTTCTGCGGCGAGGGCGGGGCTCCGCCGGCGCCCGCGGCCGGGCCGGTCCGGGCCTGCGCGTCGACCCCCGGCGGCGACACCGAGCGGGCTCGTCAGCGTGCCGTTCGTGGACCTCGTCGGGTTCACGTCTTACTCGCAGGGCCGCGACGCCGAAGAGGTGCGCGCCTTGCCCACCCAGACCTCCTCACCGGTCTGAGCGCGATGTCGCTGCTGCGCCTCTTCGACGCCGCGTCCGACCCGGCCGGGTGAGCATGGCGATCCTCATCGATCCTCCCGGCTGGTGGCACCGCGAGCG
Organism: uncultured Actinomycetes bacterium; assembly: GCA_963778785.1. Classification (GTDB taxonomy): domain Bacteria; phylum Actinomycetota; class Actinomycetes; order S36-B12; family CAIYMF01; genus CAVZVV01. Next base: position 128,926 of record CAVZVV010000031.1, on the reverse strand, counting down.
GTGGTGGGGCCACATGGTCAGCGACGAGTCCTTCGACGAGCTGCACGACTTCGCGGAGTCCCTCGGCGTACCGCGCCGCGGCTTCGAGCGCGACCACTACGACATCCCCGCGCACCTGCACGACGCCGCGCTCGCGGCGGGTGCACTGCTCGTAGACTCGCGCGAGCTCGTGCGGCGGCTCACCGAGGCCGGGCTCCGGCGCCGCAAGGGTGCACCGATCGGCGACCTGACCTGACGTCTGGGGCCGCTGCCCGGGTGGGCCGTTGCCCGGGTGGGCCGTGGTGCGGGTGGGTCGTGGTGCGGGTGGGTCGTGGTGCGGGTGGGTCGTGGTGCGGGTGGGTCGTGGTGCGGGTGGGTCGTGGTGCGGGTGGGTCGTGGTGCGGGTGGGTCGTGGTGCGGGTGGGTCGTGGTGCGGGTGGGTCGTGGTGCGGGTGGGTCGTGGTGCGGGTGGGTCGTGGTGCGGGTGGGTCGTGGTGCGGGTGGGTCGTGGTGCGGGTGGGTCGTGGTGCGGGTGGGTCGTGGTGCGGGTGGGTCGTTGCCCGGTGGGCCGCTCCCCAGGAGGGCTCTGCCTACGCGGCGCTCGGGTCGGGCTGGTGGATGCCGAAGGTGTTGCCCTCGGTGTCGAGGTAGTAGCCCTGCCAGGCCATGCCGGTGAGGGCCATCTTCGGCAGCGCCACTTCCCCCCCGGCCGCCAGAATGCGGCGCTCGGTCTCGTCGTAGTCGTCGACCTGCACGGTGCACACGAACGCGTTCGTGCCCTGGCCCACGGCGGGCGCGGGCGCGGGGCGCTGCTGCAGTCCTCCATTGATGCCCGGATCCTCCGGGGCGCCCGTCAGGATTCCCCAGTAGGGCGTTCCCGTGGCCGAAGACCAGTCTTCGAACGTCCAGCCGAGCGCGCTCGCGTAGAACGCCTTTGCCCGCGCGAGGTCGTCGCCCTGGATCTCGAAGTGCACGACGCGTGACATGGCGGCCTCCTGAAGGTGGTGGACCCCAGTCTGCCCCGAGGCCCCGACGCCCGACACCTGCACACCCCTCCGGCCGACCCGCATGCGTCCGCAGGACGCCGCGCGCCCCGTCCGCAGGACGCCGCGCGCCCACGCCGCGCGCGCACCCTGCGCGCACGCGTCGCGTGCACGTCGGGCCGCGATTCCCGGATCGTCCGGGCGCTTAGTTCATCCTCCCGCGCCCCAAGCGCGCGTTCGGTCCGGCAACCGGATCAAACGCGGTGGGCCGGGGAGCCGGCAGCGTGTAGGGCCGTGCGGGGAGCGGCTGGGACGAAGCGTCCGGGACGAGGCCCGGTGCGCGGGGTGCGCGGGGTGCGCGGGGTGCGCGGGGTGCGCGGGGTGCGCGGGGTGCGCGGGGTGCGCGGGGTGCGCGGGCCGAGATTCCTGGATCGTCTGAGCGCTTAGGGCGTCTGCTCGCGCCCGAAGCGCACGGTCGGTCCGGCAAGTGGATCGAACGCCCATCAAAGGGGCGGTGCGCAATGGGGGATAGCCGACTGGGCGCCGGGGGACCCAGCGTGCGGGGGAGGTTCGGCGATCGTCGACCGCAGGGGCGGGGGACGGGCGGGGGGGCGGTGCGCGACGCTCGGCCGGCGGCCGGGGGCGGGGAACCGAGGGCGACGCGGATGCCGGGTACCCCCTCGGGCGGCAGGCGTAGCTGGCGGAACCGAGGGGGACGCGGACGCCGGATACCCCCTCGGGCGGCAGGCGTACCGTGAGGAACCGAGGGGGACGCGGACGCCCGGTACCCCCTTGGGCTGCAGGGGGCACCGGGCGTGGCGCGAGCTAGGAGCGCAGCGCCGCGGCGAGCTCGCCGAAGGCGCCGATGAGATGGGCCATGTCGTCGGACGTGTGCGCGAGCGACACGAGCCACTGCTCGTCGAGCCCGGGCGGCGTGAGGATGCCTCGGTTGACGCCCCACAGCCAGGAGAGCTCGGCGGTCTCGAAGTCGGTGCGCTTGTAGTCGCGGTAGTTGCGCACCGGCGCGGGCGACCAGGTGACGGCTCCCTTGACGCCGAAGCCGACGGTGTGGGCGGGCAGTTCGTACTGCGCGATCAGGGCGTCGAGGGCCCGCAGGGCCTGTTCGTTGAGCGACTCGGCGGCGGCGAGGGCCTCGGGGGTGCAGATCTCGTCGACCGCGCCCGCGGCGGCCATCACCAGCGGGTTGCCGTTGTAGGTGCCGAAGTGCGGCGAGCGGTGGTCGGTGACGGTGGCCATCACGTCGCCGCGCCCTCCGAACGCGGCCAGCGGCAGGCCGCCGCCGATCGACTTGGCCAGGCAGACGAGGTCGGGCTTGACGCCCAGGCGGGTCGAGGCGCCGCCGGCACCCGCGGTGAGGCCGGTCTTGACCTCGTCGAACACCAGGAGAGCGCCGTAGGCGTCGCACGCCGCGCGTACGCCGGCGAGGTAGCCGGCGTCAGGGACGACGATCGAGATGTTCTCGAGCACCGGCTCCATGACGACGGCGGCGATCTGCGAGCCGTGCTCGGCCAGGATCGACTCGAGCCGGGCGAGGTCGTTGTAGGGAACGACGTGGACGGTGCCGGCCTCGACCTCGAACGGCGTCACCGGCGTGGGCGCGGCCTCGGGGCCGGCCTCGTCGACGGCGGGCTTCACGGACACCGCGAGCGCGTCGTAGCCGCCGTGGTAGCCGCCCTCGATCTTCACGATCGCTCGCTTGCCGGTGAACGCGCGAGCTGTGCGCACCGCGTACATCGTGGCCTCGGTGCCCGAGTTGGCGAACCGCAGCTGGTCGAGACCGAACCGGCGCTGGAACTTCTCGGCCACGTCGGTGGCGGACGGCGAGGGGGTCACGAACAGCGTGCCGGTCTCGAGGGCCTTCCCGACCGCGGCGATGACGGTGGGGTTGAGGTGCCCGACGAGCATCGCCCCGAAGCCCATGGACAGGTCGAGCAGCGGTCGGCCGTCGACGTCCTGGAGCCACGCCCCCTTCGCGGCGCTGATGGCCACGGGGTACGGGTCCCAGTGCTGGAAGGACGAGGGCACGCCCAGCGGCAGCGAGCCGACGGCGCGAGCGTGGTGCGCGGCCGAGGCGGGGGTCTGCGCCACGAACCGCTCCCACTCCGCGGCGAGCAGCTTCTCGACCTTCGCGGAGTCCACGGGCGTGGACCAGGCGGGCACGTTCCGCCAGGTGGCGGGGTCGTGCGCGGGCCAGCTCGCATACTCGGTGGTGGAGGTGGGGGCTTCGGTCATGAGCTATCGCTCCTGCGTCGGGTCCGGTGGGATCGCTGCGCAGACACTACCGACCGTCGGACCCCCGCGCGGGTCGCCCGACCGGCCATGGCCGGCCCCCGGGTGCTCCGAAGTGGTGGGTGGCCCTCCTGGCCTCCCCCGCCACGCGGCGCCCGGACTACCCCCGGAAGAGGGCGCTGTACGCGTTGAGCGCGGGCTGGCCGCCCAGGTGGGCGTACAGCACGTGGGAGTCCTTCGGGATGTCCCCGCTCGTCACCAGGTCGATCAGCCCGGCCATCGACTTCCCCTCGTACACGGGGTCGATGATCATCCCTTCGAGGCGGCCGAGGAGACGGATCGCGTCCAGGGTCGACTCGACCGGGATGCCGTAGTAGTCCCCGGCCCAGCCCTCCAGCACCGTGATCTCGTCGTCGCGCAGGGCGCGGCCGAGGCCGATCAGCTCGGCCGTGCTCCGCGCGATCCGGGCCACCTGCTCGCGGGTCGGCCCTATCTTGGCCGAGGCGTCGATCCCGAGGACGCGGCGGGGCCGGTCCTGGCCGGCGAAGCCGGCGACCATCCCGGCGTGCGTGCTGCCGGTGACCGAGCACACGACGATCGTGTCGAAGAAGATCCCGAGGGCCTCCTCCTGATGCTGCACCTCGTCCGCCCAGTTCGCGAAGCCGAGGCCGCCGAGGCGGTGGTCCGAGGCGCCGGCCGGGATGCCGTAGGGCTTGCCGCCCCGCCCGCGCACGTCGTCGAGCGCGCGGCTCCAGCTGTCGCGCAGGCCGATGTCGAAGCCGGACTCGTCGAGCCGCACCTCGGCGCCCATGATCCGCGACAGCATGATGTTGCCGACCCGGTCGGTCACCGCGTCGGGCCAGTCGACCCACGCCTCCTGCACGAGCACCGCCTTGAGCCCGAGGTGCGCGGCGACGGCGGCCACCTGGCGGGTGTGGTTCGACTGCACGCCTCCGATCGACACCAGCGTGTCGGCCCCCTGAGCCAGCACGTCCGGGACGATGTACTCGAGCTTGCGGATCTTGTTCCCGCCGTAGGCGAGGCCGCTGTTGCAGTCCTCGCGCTTGGCCCACACCTGCGCGCCACCGAGATGCGCGGTCAGCCGGTGCAGTGGGTGCACCGGGCTCGGCCCGAAGGTGAGCGGGTAGCGGGGGAAGTCGCTCAGGGCCATGGACGAGTCCTTCGCTCGGGCGGGCGTGTGGCCGCACGAGGCGCGGCGGCAGGCTACGCAGCGGGATGCTAGGCAGCAGCCTGCGAGGCTAGCCCGATCACTGCCGCGACGCACAGGAAGTGAGTGACGAAGCCGCCAATCGTGAACAGGTGGAAGAACTCGTGGTAGCCGAACACGCGCGGCCATCCGACCGGCCGGCGCAACGCGAACAGGATCGCGCCCGCTGTGTAGCACATGCCCCCGACGAGCAGCCCGACGGCGACGATCGGCGAATACCTGATGAGCCACGGCAGGGCGAGCAGGGCGAGCCAGCCCACGACCACGTACATCGTCGCAGAGACGCGCGGTAGCTTGCGGAACACCCGGCCCGTGGCGGCGAGCAGCGCGAGGCCCCACACGAGGCTCAGCAGGATCGTGGAGATCGGGCTCGGGACGGCGATCAGGACGATCGGCGTGTACGTACCGGCGATGAGCAGGAAGATCGCGCCGTGGTCGAGCCGCGACATCACCAGCTGGCTGCGCTGCGTTCTGGTGAGCCGGTGGTAGCCCGAGGAGATGGCCAGCACGAGGACGAGGCTCACGGCGTACACGGCGGCGATCGTCCGAGCACCCTCGGCCCGCCACACGAGCGCGACGGCCGCCGGGACCGCGACCACCAGGGCGCCGGCGTGGAGCACGCCGCGCATCGTCGGACGTACCCGTCCGGTGGGGAAGTCGAAGACGCCGCGGGGGCGTGCGGGGCCCGGGTCGGTGGCGGCGGGACCGGGGCGGTCCGGGGTCATACCACCAGGGTGGCACACCATCGTGAGAGCGGGGTGATCACCGAGCCAGGTTCCTGCCGGTCCACGCCAGAACCTCGTCCGCCGTCCACGTGGTGACCACCTGTTCGGGTGTGGCGCCGCATTCTGCCGCGCGGGCGCAGCCGAGGCCCAGCCAGGCGAGCTGGCCGGGGGCGTGGGCGTCGGTGTCGATCGACAGCAGGCAGCCCGCCTCGACCGCCTGTCGCAGCAGGCGGCGGGGCGGGTCGAGGCGCTCGGGGCGCGAGTTCACCTCGACAGCCACCCCCGCCAGCCCGCAGGCCTCGAACACGGCGGCGGCGTCGAACTCGCTCTCGGGCCGCCCTCGTCCGGTGACGAGCCGGCCGGTGCAGTGCCCGAGCACGTCGGTGTGCGGGTTTGCGATGGCCGCCACCATCCGCCGGGTCATCGAGGCGCGGTCCATCCGCAGCTTGGAGTGCACGGAGGCGACGACGACGTCCACTGCAGCGAGCATCTCGTCGGACTGGTCGAGCGAGCCGTCCGGGAGGATGTCCACCTCGATCCCCGTGAGCAGGCGGAAGGGCGCGAGCGCCTCGTTGACCTCAGCGACGAGCGCGAGCTGCTCGCGCAGGCGATCGGCGGTGAGGCCGCGGGCCACCCGAAGGGTGGGGGAGTGGTCGGTCATCGCGAGGTACGAGCGGCCGAGATCTCGCGCCGTGGCGGCCATCAGCGCGACCGGGGAGCCGCCGTCGGACCAGTCCGAGTGGGCGTGCAGGTCTCCCCGGACGAGCGGCAGCAGCGGCTCGCCGTCGACGCCCTGGGCCGGCCACGGCTCGCCCTCCAGGCTGCTCAGGTACTCGGGCACCTCGCCGGCCAGGCAGGCGGCGACCACGGCGGCGGTCGTGGCGCCGATGTGGGGGAGGGCCTCCAGGGTGCCGGCTCCGGCGCGGCGCGAGAGCTCGTCGGGGTCCACGTCCGCCACCGCCTCGGCCGCGCGGCGGAACGCCTGCACCCGGTAGGACGACGCATTCTGCCGCTCGAGCAGGAAGGCGATGCGGTCGAGGGCCTGAACCGCTCCCCACGGCTGCTCCGACATCAGCCCGCCACCGCCTGGCGGAGCGAGTCGTACGACCGCACCAGCAGGTGCAGCTCGTCCACGAGCAGGGGCGATGCCAGCAGGCATCCCGCGGCGACCCAGCGGTCGCTCACCTCCATCGCGTCCGCGCGCAGCCCGGCGGAGGGACGTACCCGGTCGGGCTCGATCTGGTAGACGTACGCGCCGAGCGCCGTGAGGGCGTCGACGAGCGCCTCCTGGGAGCCGCCCTCGCGCTGCACCTCGCGATGGGCCAGCCACCAGTCGACCTCGAGCCGGGCCGCTGTCGTCGGGTCGAAGCGCGCGCCGCTGGCACCCACGACCAGCCCGTAGAAGCGCTGCATCGTCGCGCGGGCGCCGGCGGGGTCGTTGTCCGGCACGGGCGCCCAGAGCTGGTTCGCGCGGAGCACCAGCCAGGCGCCGTAGAGGGTCTTCGCGCGCGACATCCCGAACCCCTCGCCGACCATGCCGACGGCGGCCGGCAGGAAGCGGCTCCACTCGCGGCGGTAGTAGGCCACCCACGCGTCGCACTCGAGCCGGCCCAGCCGGTATGGCGTGAAGGAGCGCAGCGTGTCTTCGCGCATGGTCCATCGTGCCTCGGCGGGGCGCTGCGGGCGGGCGTTTCCCGTTCCCGGCCCGGGTGCCAGCGCGACGACCGCCCGGGCGAGCCGCCCACGGACGAGGGGCAGGCGGCCGCGGATCAGTGCACGGCGTTCTTGACGAGCAGCACGGCGGCGGCGATCACGGCGACGACGGCGACGTAGCCCAGCGACCGAAGCCGACTGAGCCCGGCGTTCCTGGCCGTGACGAACCCCACGACGCCGATGATGAGCACGAGGATCGTCGCGGTGAGCTCGAGGCCGGCGCCCTCGGGCAGGAGCAGCACGGGCAGGACCGCGAGCACGGCCACGCCGAAGCCGGCGGCGGCCTGGACGCCGAGCAGCTTCGCGCTCTCGGCGTCGAGCACGCCGTCATTGACGTAGCGGGTGGACATCGAATAGGCCAGCAGGTGCGCGCCCACGAGCCCAACGCCGGTGAGGAAGACCGTCCAGGCCGACGGGCCATCGCCGGCAGTCGGCACCGCCAGGGTCACGGCGAGCAGCGACAGGCTGATGTACAGCGTCATCGTCACGAACTCGCGGAGCAGCTCGCGCTCCTCGCGGCTGTACGCCCCGCTCTGGTGCGCGGTGCCCTCCTCGCCGTGCGCACCGACGTGCTCGCTGCCGTGCTCGTCCTGGGCCAACGCAACCGCCTCCCTCCGGGCCGGACCACCCTCTCGCACCGGGCGGCACCACGCGCACCGGGACCTCCCCCGCCACCGGGCGGCACCACGTTCAGCGGGCGCCGCCCGCGGCGGAAGCCTGGCCGTACCCTCGTCCCCGTGGACGCCACGACGGCGATCGTCACCGCCCTCGGGCTGGCGGGGGCGGCGGGACTGAACGCCTACATCCCGCTGCTCGTCGTCGGCCTGCTCGGCCGGCTCGACGTCATCGCGCTACCGAGCCCGTACGACCAGCTCGCGTCGACTCCGGTGCTGGCGGTGCTGGCCGTGCTGCTCGCGGTGGAGTTCTTCGCCGACAAGATCCCCGCCGTCGACACTGTCAACGACGGTGTCCAGACGTTCGTGCGCCCGTTCGCCGGGGCTCTGCTGGCCGCGGGCAGCATCGGGGTGCTCTCGAACCTGCCGCCGTGGGTCGGCGTCGTCGCGGGCATCCTCACCGCCGGGAGCGTGCACGCGGCCAAGTCCACGGCCCGCCCCGCGATCAACGTGTCCACGGCGGGGCTGGGCGCGCCGGTCGTGAGTTCGGTCGAGGACGCCATCTCTCTGGTGGCCTCGCTGCTGGCCGTGCTCGCGCCGGTCCTGCTGGTGCTCTTCGTCCTGCTCCTTGGCCTGGTGCTCGTCCGTTGGTGGTCGGGTGTGCGGGCGCGGCGCACCGGTTCGGGCGCGGGCCACGCGTCGGCGCCGGAGTAGCGGTGCTGGTCGCGAGCGGGCGCGTGGGGCTGCGGCTGTACGACCACGACGAGCTCGTGGCCGTCGTCGAGGGCGACCGCCGCGGCAGGTCGTGGGCCGACGGTTACCCGACGGAGGGCGACGTGATCGTCGGGAAGCTGTTGCTCGACGCGGGCGCCCCGCTGCCGACGGCCCAGGACCCATGGGGCCCGCTGCAGGTGTGCGACCTCGCGGACGGGCTCGCCGTCGGCGGCATCGGGTTCAAGGGCTGGCCGGACCCCGACGGGCAGGTCGAGATCGGCTATGGAATCGCGGCCCCGCGACAGGGCCGCGGGATCGCCACCGACGCCGTGCGCGCCGCCATCGCGCTGGCGACGGCGCACGGCGCCCGGGCTCTCGTCGCCGACACCGACCCTGACAACGCCGCGAGCCAGCGGGTACTCGCCAGGACCGGCTTCGTTCGGTGGGAGCCGCCCCGAGCCGCCGACGAGCAGGCGGGCCGGGCCCCCAGCCTGTGGTGGCGGCTGTCGCTGGCTCGGTAGGACACGGCGTGGCGGGGCGTCGTCCCGCCCTGCGGCGTCGGACAATCGGCGAGTGAGCGAGGCACCGCGCGACCCCGAGGGCCCCGCGAACGGGATCTCCGACCTCGACCTCAGCGAGGACTCTTCGGCGCGCGGCGAGTCGCATCGGTACCAGCGGTGGGTGGCCCACAGCCGCCGCCCGCTCGACACCCTCGCCCTGGTGTTCCTCGTCGACCTGCTGCTCATCTGGTCGTTCCCGGAAGCGCCCGCGCCGTGGATACAGATCCTCAACGGCGTGTCGTGGCTCGTATGGGCCGCGTTCGCCGTCGACTACCTCGTGCGCCTGGGCCTGGCAGGGCGTCGTCTCGAGTTCGTCCGCACGCACAAGCTCGACCTCGCCATGGTGCTGCTGCCCATGCTTCGGCTCCTGCGCGTGGTGCTCGTGCTGCGCAAGAGCCTCGCCTCGGTCAGCACCGAGAAGATCGCGAGCTCGATCATCGCGATTTCCGTGGGCATCGTGGCCCTGAGCGCCTTCCTGGTCTGGCGCGTCGAGTACAACGCGCCGGACGCCAACATCCACACGTTCCGCGAGTCTCTGTGGTGGGCCGTCGTGACCGTGACGACGGTGGGCTACGGCAACCTGTTCCCGGTCACGCCGCAGGGTGAGATCATCGCCAGTCTGCTCATGATCGTCGGCATCAGCCTCATCGGCACGGTGAGCGCATCGGTGGCCACCTACTTCGTGCGCCGTCCCGCGGTCGACGACGACTTCTCCTCCGCCGGCTCCCCGCCGCCCGCCGCCGGTGCCGGGCCTGTGGGAGAGCCGGACCTCGCAGCGGTGCTGGCGCGCCTCGACGCCATCGCGGCCGAGCAGGCCGCGCTGCGCCTGCTGCTCGAGGGAACCCCCGCCGACGGGGGTCTTGCGCCTTCCTGACTCGCGCGACAGGATCACCCCCATGCCTGCCACGACCGACACGTCCCACCGGGCTCGCACCGCGGCCGACCTGCCCGCGTTCCCGGCCCCGCCCGCCGCGTACGCCAGCCTCACGGACGAGCCCGTGTTCGACCCGACGAGGCACCTCGCCCTCACGGCGCCCGAGCAGGTGCTGGCGCTGGACGACCTGGGCTACGGCGCCGAGCGAGTGGCCGCCGCCGAGGGACCTACGGCGGTCACCGGGCCCTTCCGGGTGCTCAGCGACGAGGGTCTGGCCGCGCTGCGTGCGGTGTGCGACCAGCTCGAGCAGGTGCGCCTCACGGGCGAGGACGACCGGGCGCCCGCGTACGTCGCCGGCGCCGGGCACCGCTCGCGGTTCCTACGCGACCTGTGCCACGACCCGTCCCTGCTCGTCCACCTGTCGGCAATCGCGGGCACTGCGTTGGCGCCCCACACGCTTCCGGACTGCCAGGCGTACGTGAACTTCGCCCCCGAGGACATCGACAAGGCTGTCGACTCGTGGCACGTCGACTCGGTGCCGTTCGACATCGTCGTGATGGTCACCGACCCGCACGTGGTGAAGGGCGGCCGTTTCGAATGGTTCCGCGGCACGGACGAAGAGGCCGCCGACCTCGTCGGCGTGCCGCGCGAACGGCTGCACCTCGGGGGCACGAACGACCTACCCGCTGACCGCGTGCTGGCCGCGCCCTTCCCGGCCGCCGGCTGGGCGGTGCTGCAGCAGGGCACGCACGTCGTGCACCGCGCCACCAGGCTCGAAGAGCGGGCCGCGCGCACCACCGCCGTGCTCGGGTTCACGGCGCTCGGCACCACGGGCGCCGACCCCACGAACATCGAGTACATCGCCTCGTGGCCGCATCCCGGCATCCACGCCGAGCTCGCCCGGCACGCCGCGTGGCGGGCCGAGGCGAGGCTGGCGATGCTGCGCGGGTCGATCGACCCGGACGTCGACCCGGCAGAGGCGGCAGCGGCGCTGCGCGCGGCTGTCGCCGACGTCGAGCGGACGGCGGCCGCCCTGGACGCCGCCGCGTCCGCCTGGGGGCAGAGCAGCTGACCTGGCGGGGTCTCCGGCGGTCGAGGTAGCGCCGAGGTGCGGCGGCGGCGACGCCCGCGTGGTTCGATGGTGACGGGGCGGCGAACCGCCCCGTCCCGCCCGCGGAGGAGACCACCATGTCCACGCCCGAGCCCCAGCCGACCACCCCGGAGCCCGGCGCCGTCCCGCCCGTGCCCGAGGCTCCCGCGCCGCCCGTTGCGGAGTTCACGCCGCCGCCGGCCCCGCCCGCACCCGAGGCCCCCGCGCCTCCCGCGCCACCAGCCGCGTACGCCGCCCCGCCGGCCGCCGCGGGGCTCCCGACGTTCCCCGACGGCAAGCCGATGGTCGACGCCCAGGGCCGCCCCGCGAGCCCGAAGTCCCGGCTGGCCGCGGCGCTGCTGTGCTGGTTCCTCGGTTTCCTCGGCATCCACCGCTTCTACGTGGGCAAGGTGGGCACCGGCATCCTGATGATCGTCACCCTCGGCGGGCTCGGCATCTGGGTGCTCATCGACCTGATCATGATCTTGATCGGCTCCTTCCGGGACAAGGAAGAGCGCTTCCTGGCGAACTGGTAGCAGCTCGATGATCGAGCCGGCGGGGGTCGAGGTCTTCGACCCGAGGGAAGCCACCGTCGGGAGGCTCACGGTGCGCCGGGCGCTGCCGCGGCGCACCCTGCGCACGGTGGGCGCGTGGTGCTTCGCCGACCAGATGGGTCCTGCGGAGGTCACCGAGACCTCCGGCCTCGACGTCGGGCCGCACCCGCACATCGGCCTGCAGACCGTGACCTGGCTCGTCGCGGGGGAGGCCCTGCACCGGGACAGCCTGGGCAGCGAGCAGCTGATCACACCCGGGCAGCTGAACCTGATGAGCGCGGGGAACGGCATCGCGCACGCGGAGGAGGCCACGGGGCACTACGCCGGCCGGCTGCACGGCATGCAGCTGTGGGTGGCCCAGCCCGAGAGCACCCGCCACGGTCCCCCGCGGTTCCAGCACGTGGCCGAGCTCCCGCTGGTGGCGCAGCCCGCCGCCGAGGTCACCGTGCTGGCGGGTACGTTCGAGGGGGCCGCCTCGCCGGCCGAGTACGACAGCGACCTCGTCGGCCTCGACGCCGTGCTGCGCCCGGGCACCACCGTGTGGCCGATGCGTCCCGACTTCGAGCACGTCGTCGTCGTGCTGGAGGGAGAGGTCGAGGTGCAGGGGGCCGTGGCCAGGCCGGGCCAGCTCGCCGCCCTCGGCGCGGGCAGGGACGAGGCGGCCCTGAAGGTGCGCGAGCAGTCCCGGCTGATGCTGCTCGGCGGTGCGCCGTTCGGGTCCGACGTGCTCATGTGGTGGAACTTCGTGGCCCGCACCCGAGAGGAGATCGACGCCGCCTACCGGTCCTGGCGCGACGACGACGGTCGGTTCGGCGACACCGGGTCCGCCCTGCCGCGCATCCCGACGCCGCCCCCCCTCTGGTGGCGCGCCCGGCCCTGACCCTGCCGTCCCGCCTCATCACGAGGTTAAGAGGGGCGCCGGAGGCCACATGCTGTGCCTCGGGGATTCCGTGGGCCCCACGCGGGCGGGGTACCGTTCTGGCGCGGGGAGGGGCCGCACGGCTGGGGGAGGGTCTGGTGGAGTGGAGGGGCGGACGCGCGCTGCGCGGACCGAGGGGACGCGGCCTGCTGGCCGCGGGCACCTGCGCGAGCCTCTCGGCCGGGCTGCTCGCGCTCGCCGGCCCCGCTGCCATGGGTTCCTCCCCGCCCGCCGACGCGTTGGCCGCCGCCTTCCTGGCGGGCCCGGTGGGCTCGGCCGTGGGCACCACCACCCTGCCCGACGTGACGCTGGGCTCGACCCTTCCCCTGCGGGCCGTGCGTCGTGCCACTGCCCTGCGCGGCTGGACGCCGGGCACGGTCCGGCTGGCCACGTCCGCCCTGCGCCGCGTCTTCACGTACCGGGTGACGGCGAGCGGCCCGGCCGGGCGCCGGGTGCTCGTGCAACGGACCAAGGCCGGGGTGTGGCACACCCTCGCGGTCACCCGCACGGGCTTCGGCGCGGGACACGCGTTCCGGGTCGCTCTGGTCGTGCCGAGGGGTACCACCGCCTGGCGCCTGCTGCTGCCGCGCACGGCCACCGCGTCCGGAGTGGGCACCGGCACCAAGCGGTTCGTCCTCGGCGGCACGCCTGCCGGCGGTGGCACCCCGGCACCCACGGGCGGCAGCGTGACGATCTCCGTCGCCCCCACGGCCACGCCCGCCACGGGGCCGGGCGAAGGTGCTACGCACGCGAACCACTACAGCTTCATCAGCGGCGGCGGCAGCGCGCTCACGGCGGCCCGGTGGGACAGGTGCCGGCCGATCCGCGTCACCAGCGACTTCGCCCGCGTCGCGAAGGCCGGTCTCTCCGCGGTGGGCGAGCGGGCGCGCTGGATCGGCGTGCTCACCAAGGTGGCCGCCGCGAGCGGGTACAGGTTCGTGTGGCTCGACAGCGCTCCCGGCCGCGGGAAGCTCCGCGACGACGGAAGCATCGCCGGGATGCCGACGCAGACGTACCCCGGGCTGGGCGGCGCCTTCGCGCCGGGAGCCGCCCACGCAGACGTCGTGGTCACGTACGCGAGCGCCTACGACACGGGCGCCTACCTCGCCCCGGCGCTGCACGGGTCCGAGCTCGGCTACGGCGGTCCGGCGTGGCGCGAGCTGGGCAGCCCGAGCCGCCGCCAGAACATCGCCGGAGAGGTCGTCCTCGACTACACGGACATCAAGGGCCTCGCCCTGCGCCCAGGCAACCTCACCGACCTCTATCTGCACGAGTTCGGCCACGCGATGGGCCTGGGCCACGTCTCGGACGTCACCCAGGTGATGACGCCGTCCCTCGACCTCGGGCTGCCGATCCTCGACTACCGCCGGGGCGACCGCGAGGGCCTGCGCAGCCTCGAGCTGCAGCCCTGCACGACCACCTGACCCGGGTACGAGCCGGGGCGGCGCCGGCCAGGAGCCGCTGACCTTCGGCCGGGACGCTCGTCCCGTCGCCCACGTCGGCGGCGCGCCGCAGGACCGAAGCCCCTTCCCGGCCCGGGCGGCAGGGGCATGCTGGGGCCGTGACCGACCCGACCTCGCTGGCCTCTGCCGCGCCCCTCGTCCCCCTCCCGTCCGACCTCGAGATCGCCCGCGCCGCCACGCTGCTGCCGATCGAGGAGGTGGCCGCGAACGCCGGTATCCCGGCCGACGACGTCGAGCCGTACGGGCGCTACGTGGCCAAGATCGGGCCCGGCGCCGAGCGTGCCCTTGCCGACCGGCCGCCGGCCAAGTACATCCTCGTCACCGCGATCACGCCGACCCCGCTCGGCGAGGGCAAGACCACCACCGCCGTCGGGCTTGCCCAGGGGTTCGCCGAGATCGGCAAGCAGGCCACCGTGGCGCTACGCCAGCCCTCGCTCGGGCCGACGTTCGGCATCAAGGGCGGGGCCGCCGGCGGCGGCTACAGCCAGGTGGTGCCGATGGAGAGCATGAACCTCCACCTCACGGGCGACTTCCACGCGGTCACCGCCGCACACAACCTGCTCGCCGCGATGGTCGACAACCACCTGCACCACGGCAACGCGCTCGGGCTCGACCCGCGCAACGTCTCGTGGCGCCGCGTGCTCGACGTCAACGACCGCACGCTGCGCAACGTGGTGCTCGGTCTGGGCGCACGGATGGACGGCATCCCGCGCCAGGGCGGTTTCGACATCACCGCGGCCAGCGAGGTCATGGTCATCCTCGCGCTGTCGACGTCGCTGCGCGACATGCGCGAGCGGCTCGGCCGCATCGTCGTCGGCTACACGTACGAGGGGCTGCCCGTCACCGCCGAGGACCTCCAGGCCGCCGGCGCGATGGCCGTGCTCATGCGCGAGGCCATCAAGCCCAACCTCATGCAGACCCTGGCGAACACGCCGGCGCTGATCCACGCCGGTCCGTTCGGCAACATCGCCACGGGAAACTCCTCGGTCGTGGCCGACCTGCTCGGCATCCACATCGGCGACTACCTCATCACCGAGGCCGGTTTCGGCTCCGACATGGGCGCTGAGCGGTTCTTCAACGTCAAGTGCCGCGTCTCCGGCCTGCGACCCGACGCGGCGGTGCTCGTGACCACGGTGCGCGCCCTCAAGGCGCACTCCGGCCGCCACAAGGTAGTGGCCGGCAAGCCGCTCCCGCCGGAGATGCTCGAAGAGAACCCGGACGACGTGAAGGCCGGCGCCTCCAACCTGCGCAAGCACATCGAGATCGTCCGCGCGTTCGGGGTCTCGCCGGTGGTCGCCATCAACGCGTTCCCCGGCGACTTCGAGAGCGAGCACGACGTGATCCGCTGGGTGGCGCTCGAGGCCGGGGCACGGGTGGCCGTGGCGCGGCACGTCGCAGAGGGCGGCAAGGGCGCGGTGGAGCTGGCCGAGGTGGTGGCCGAGGCGGCCTCGGAGAAGACCGACTTCCGGTACGCGTACGAGCTCGACGCCCCGCTCGTGCAGAAGATCGAGACGGTCGCGAAGGTGGTGTACGGCGCCGACGGCGTCGACTTCGCCGCTCCCGCTGCCGCGGCGCTCAAGCAGTTCGAGAAGCTCGGGTACGGCGCCTTCCCGGTCGTCATCGCCAAGACCCACCTGTCGCTCTCCAGCGACCCCACGCTGACCGGGGCGCCCACGGGCTGGCGGATGCCCGTGCGCGAGGTGCGGGCTGCCGCGGGCGCCGGATACGTGTACGCCCTCAGCGGCGAGATGCGCACGATGCCGGGACTCTCGGCGCACCCTGCCGCCGAGCGCATCGACATCGACGCCGACGGCGAGATCGTCGGGCTTTCCTAGGCGCTCCTGTTGCGTCGGAAGGCCATTGCGTAATACCTTACGTATATGAGGGGGACGTCGGGGGCCGTGGCTGGTGCGACCGGCATCGCCGAGCGGGCCGAGCTGTTCGGGTCGGTCTTCGTCCTCGTCGGGCACCTCACGACGCGCATGGACCGGGCGCTGCTCGACCTCGGTCTCACGACGAGGCAGTGGCTGCTGCTGGCCGTTCTCGACACCCGGTTCCCCGGTGGCCCCCCGACGCTGTCGCAGGCGGCGCAGGAGTACGGCAGCTCGCGGCAGAACGTCAAGGCGATCGCCGAGCAGCTCGCGGCCCGGGGGTGGGTGCGGATCGAGCGCGACCCGGACGACCGCCGCGCCACGCGGCTCCACCTCACCGACGCCATGGGCGCGTTTCACGAGCCCGGGCTGGAGCGCCGCGGCGAGGACTTCCTCGACGCCGCCTTCGCCGGGCTGCCCGACCGCGTCGTCCACGACCTGCACGAAGGCACGCGGGCGTGGCTGCGCGTGCTCGGTCACGGCGGCCAAGCCGCTCTCGGCTGAACGACCCGCAGCACCCGACCAAGAAGGAGGGCACGATGTCCACCCGGGCGCTACCGACACCCGCCGCGACGCAGTGGCACGCGGGGGCCGGCGCCGGGGACGAGCTTGCGCCGCGGGCCGCCTACCGGCTCACGGCAGGGCTCATCGCGGCGACCGTGCTGCTGTCCACGCTCGCCCTCGCCTTCCCCGGCTGGCTGACCGGCATCCCGTCCACCGTGGGGTCGGCCCGCGGCACCGCGTTCGTGCTGCTCGCCATCGACGTGCCGCTGCTCGTGGTCGGCGCAGGGCTCGCGTCGCGCGGATCGCTGCGAGGCCTCGTGGTGTGGCTGGGCGCCACCGGCTACGCCGCGTACAACGGGGTGATCTTCGCGACCGGGCTTGAGTTCGGGCGGCTCTTCCTGCCGTCGGTCGCGGTGCTGGGCCTGGCATTCTGGACCCTCGTCGTGCTGCTCGCGCACATCGACGCCGCCCGGGTGGCGGCCGCGTTCGGCGATCGACTTCCCGTGCGCGCCATCGGCGGCTACCTGGTCGTGGTCGCGGCCCTGTTCGCGCTCACGTGGATGCGCGACATCCTCCCGGCCGTGATCGACGGCACGTCCTCGAGGTCGGTCGCCCAGGCTGGTACGGCCACCAACCCCGTCGAGGTCGTCGACCTGGCGGTCAGCCTCCCAGCCACGGCGCTGGCCGGATGGTGGCTGTGGCAGCGGCGGGCGTGGGGCTACGTTCTCGCCGGCCTCATGCTGGTGCTGCTCGCCGTGGAGGGCGTCAGCATCGCGGTCGACCAGTGGTGGGCGCACGTGGCCGACCCGGCGATGTCCCTGGGCGCCGTGCCCGCCTTCGTCGTGCTCACGCTCGTCGAGCTCATCCCGCTGGGCGTGTACCTCGCCCGGCTCGGCGGCCCGGCCGCCCCCACGTCTGCACCCACTCGCTGAGAGGAACCGCCATGCCCACCCGTACCGTCGTCGAGGACTTCCTCGACCAGAAGCACGTCGCCTTCGTCGGGGCGTCCCGCGACCCCAAGCAGTTTGCGAACTCGGTCTACCGGCTGCTGCGAGACCAGGGCCGCGAGATGTACCCCGTTCACCGCGACCCCAAGGTCGGGCGGGTCGAGGGCGACCCGACCTACCACTCGCTGGCCGACGTGCCCGACCCGGTCGACGGCGTCGTCGTCATGGTGCCGCCGTCGGGCGTCGACGAGGTGGTGCGCGACGCGCTCGCGCGCGGCATCCCCCGCGTGTGGCTGCACCGGGGCGCCGGCCAGGGGTCGGTGACGCCGACGGCCGTTGAGCTGTGCCGGGAGCACGGCGTACCGGTCGTCGACGGGGCGTGCCCGTTCATGTTCGCCGCGCCGCACGGCCTCCACCGCCTGCACGCGTTCGTGTCGGCGAACCGGGTGGCGCCACGCTAGAAGTAGGTCGGGCTACACCCCGGTCGTGGCGGTGATGCGGCCGTCGGCGACTGCCGCCTGCAGCGACTGGTAGTCCTTCTCGTTCTGGTCGGCGTAGGCGACGGCGAAGTCGGCCACCGCGGTGTCGAACTGCGTACCCGAGCCGAGGTACGCGGCGATGGCGATGCGGTCGCCCGAGCGCGCGTGCGCCTTTGCGAGGGTCCAGCCGCACATCTGTGCGTAGAGCCCGAGCCCGGGCGGGGCGAACGCGGTGATGTCGCTGGAGGTCTTCCAGTCGCGCAGCTGCCGGACGTAGAAGGAGCGGTCCACGCCGTCGAAGCCCGTGACCTTCTCCCAGCCGAGGAAGATGTCGCTGGCCGACTGCATCAGCCGCTGGCCGGCGACCACGCGCTCGCCCGAGCTCGCGAACAGGCTCTTGCCGGTGAATCCTTCGAGCACCGACGGCCCGGCCTCCTTGACCTGCAGGAACAGCGGGTCGTCCTGGTCGCGGCCGGTGAGCAGCACGATCCAGCAACGGGTGCCGACGCTGCCGACGCCCACGACCTTGCGGGCCATGTCGACGAACTCGAACTGGCCGAGCAGCTGGCGGCGGTCGCTGATCAGCGTGCGGCGGTAGGCGTCGAGCAGCTTGGTCATGAAGGGGCCCAGCTCCACCTCGGAGTCGTTCTCGGCGGCGAGGTCGGCCAGGGGCACGACCAGCGGCGGGTCGGCCTTGATGCGGCGCTGCCCGTCGACCACCTCCGTGAGCTTCTCGAAGGCCTGCATGCTGTCGCGCGTGTGCGCCTTGTCGACTTCCTTGGTGACGCGCTTGGCGAGCTTGGCCTCGCGCGCCGCGCGGAGCTTGTCGAGCACCTTCTCGGCCGAGAGCATCGCGTACCAGACGTCCATCTCCTGCTGAACCGCGAAGGTGGCCATCGCCTCGCGGTAGGAGGTGACCCCCGCGAGCACCACGCCGCGGCTCTCCGCCGCGGAGAAGCCGTTGTCGCGCCCGGCCACCTCCAGGCTCGCGGCGAGGCGCTTGACGTCCCACTCCCATGGGCCCGGATTTGTCTCGTCGAAGTCGTTGATGTCGAACGCGAGGTGCCGTTCGGGGGTGCCGAAGGCGCCGAAGTTGCTCAGGTGGGCGTCGCCGCACGCCTGCACGGCCAGGCCGGACGCGGGCGTGCGGGACAGGTCTGCCGCCATCACGAGCGCCGCCCCGCGGTAGAACGCGAACGCGGACGCGAGCATCCGCCCGTACCGGATCGGCAGCAGCGACGGAACCCGGGGCTCGCCCTGCTGCGCAAGCAGGGCGACCGGGTCCGGCCGGTCGGCGGGGGCGACGAACTGCGCGTGGGACGAGCGTGGGACCGTGGCCCGCGCCTGCTTGCCCGTGGCGGCGCGCTCGGCGGCCGTGAGTCCGCGCGTCTTGGCCAGCGTGTACCTGCGGGCCGCGGGCACCGTGGGCTCAGGCGTCCAGCGCCGAGGCCGCCCGCTCGCCGATGTCCGGGAGGGTCAGCTCGTCGTTCTGGGTGCGCGCGACCACGTAGGTGGCGTCGGTGAGGAACTTGACCGCGTAATAGCCGCCGGGGGCGTACTCGCCGCCGTCGCCCGGTGCGAGCACGCTGCCGTCGATCTCCACCCGGCCCGACACGACGTACGTGATCGCGCCGCGGCTATAGCCGTGGGCGGGCACGACGTCGCCCTCGCGGCCGTGGACGACCGTGAGCTGCGCGCCGTCGGTGTGGAGCCGCGCGACGCGGGAGCCGAGCAGGTTGCGGGTCCACGTCATGGACTCGGCGGGGACGGACTGGAAGGGCATGGGGACCTCTCACTGGCGGACGCGGCCCGGGGCAGCCGGGCACGTCCACCCTAGTGCGGCGTGGCAGCCCCGGAGTCGGGCGAACCACTAGGACTCGGACGTCAGGTTTGGCGCCCGGACCTACGGTCCCGTAACCTTCGTGGACGCGGTCGCCGGCCGCGTCGGCGCCCGCGGCGCCCGGCCCACCGTGGAGGTCCTGGTGTCCGTCCGTTCTGCTACCGCGCTGGTCGCGGAGCTCGAGCCCGTCGTGGGCGCCGAGCTCGATCGCCATCTCGCCATCGCCAAGGACTGGTACCCGCACGAGTACGTGCCGTGGTCCGAGGGCACCGACTTCGATGGCGCGTACGAGGGCCAGGCGTGGTCGCCGGAGCAGTCGCGCCTCGACGAGGTGGCCCGCACCGCCCTCGTCGTGAACCTGCTCACCGAGGACAACCTGCCGAGCTACCACCGGGAGATCGCCGGCAGCTTCGGCCGCGACGGCGCGTGGGGCACGTGGATCGGGCGGTGGACCGCCGAGGAGGGCCGCCACTCCGCGGCCATCCGCGACTACCTCACGGTGACACGTGCGGTCGACCCGGTGGCGCTCGAGGACGAGCGCCTCGTCCATATGACCGCCGGCTACGAGAGCCCTTACGTGCTCGACCTTGCGCACACGGTGGCGTACGTGTCGTTCCAGGAGCTCGCCACCCGCATCTCGCACCGCAACACCGGACGCCAGTCGAACGACGAGGGGTGCGAGCGTCTCCTCGCGCGGATCTCGGTCGACGAGAACCTGCACATGCTCTTCTACCGCAACGTCGCGGCTGCCGCCCTGGAGCTCGACCCAGACACGATGGTGTGCGCGGTGCGCGACGTCGTGACGAACTTCGCGATGCCCGGCGCGGGCGTGGAGGGATACACGCGCCGCGCGCTCTCGATCGCGATGGGGGGCATCTACGACCTGCGCATCCACCTCGACGACGTGCTGCAGCCGGTGCTGCGCGCCTGGGGGCTGATGGACCTCGAAGGCCTCGGGCCCGAGGCCGAGGCGGCAAGGGCGGAACTGGCGGCGTTCATGGCCGACCTCGACGCGCAGGCCACCAGGTTCGAGGAGCAGCGCGCTGCCCGGCGGGCCCGTCAGGCCGCCCGCGGGTAGTCCGGGTCGGGAGTGGTGCGCCTCGGGGTGGTGCGCGTCGGGAGTGGTGCGCGTCGGTATCGGTCCCGTCGGGAGGCGTCCGCGCCGGGATGGGTCCCGTCGGGAGGCGTTTCGGTCGGTTTCTCGGCCGCGGAATGCTCCCTCCGCCTCCCGAGCCCGTCGGAATGACCCGACGCGCCTCCCGACCGTGCAGGGTCGCGCTGGACGGCCGGCGACGCCCCGGACGGCCGTCTGTGCGTCGCCCGACCGGGCGCGCCGAGGGGACTCGGGTGGGTTACCCGGGGGGCTTGGCCGCCGCCATGCCGGTGCCGCGGTTCCAGCGCCATCGGAGCCGGTGCTCGTCCGGGTCGTCGGGCTCGCTGCCAGGTGGGGGGATGCGTCCGGTGAGGTACTTGGCGAGCACGTAGACGGTGGCGCCCACGGGCACGGCGATCAGCGCGCCGACGACGCCGAAGGACAGCCCGCCGACCGCGATGAGCGTGACGATCGCCAACGGGTGCAGGCTCACCGCGCGGCCCATGATGAGCGGCTGGAGCACGTCGCCGTCGAACGAGCCGACGAGCACGGTGAGGCCCACCACGAGCAGCGCCTTCCACGGGCCGACGGTGGCCAGGGCCACGACTGCGGCCATGAGGGTGGCGATCGGCGCGCCGATCACCGGGATCAGCGCTCCGAAGAACACCAGCACGGCCAGGACGGGTGCGAGCGGGATGCCGAGCACGACCAGGCCGATGTACACCAGGATGCCGTCGGCGAGCGCCACCACGATGATGCCGCGGGTGTAGCCCGAGAGGGTCTGCCAGGCGAGCACGCCTGCGTCGTCGGCCTCCGGCTGGAGGCGAGCGGGGAACCAGCCCACGACCCAGTCCCAGATGACCGGGCCGTCCTTGAGGAAGAAGAACCCCGCGAAGAAGAACACCGACGCCGCCGTGACGAGGTCGAACAGGCCGGTGACGCTCGAGAGCACCGTGCCGATCTGGCCGGTGGCCCACTGCTCGACGTTCGTCACCTGGGTGCTGATCTGCGCGTCGGACCAGTGCAGCGGCCCGTTGCGCAGCCACTCCTCGATCTGGGCGAACCCGTGCGTCAAGGCATCGGTGAGGCCGGCAGCCTGCTCGACGATCGACTTGGCGACGAATGCCAGCACGACCACGACGAGAGCCGCCATGGCGAGCAGCGTGACGACGGTCGAGAGGGTGTGCGGCAGCCAGCGGTCCAGCAGCCGCACCACCGGGCCCGCGAGGGCGGTGACGATGAGGGCGAAGAACAAGGCGATCGCCGTGGTGGACACCAGGTTGAGCACGTAGAGCAGCGCGAGCAAACCCAGTCCGACGACCAGCGCGCGCCACACGAAGTCGGCCATCGCCACGAGGGTCTGCGGCGTGCGCAGGTTGAAGGCGTCGATGGGGCGCGGGGGGCGCAGGGCCTTCGCCCGGGGGGCCGGGGTCGCGGGGGCGCCGGCGGGCATCGGCGCGGCGTCGTCGGGCGGGAGCGGGGCAGCGGGGTCGGTCGGGCTCACGCCGCGATCGTCACAGGTCCGAGCCCGGAAGTCGCGTCAATCGACGACGACGCGACCGCGCGGCGTCGAGAACGTGACCGAGATGAGCCCGGCATCGAACTCCTCGCCGGGCGCGATCCACTCGACCCCGACGCCGTCCAGCGCGACCTCCGCAGGAGCGCCCAGCCAGCCGGCCACCACGTCCGGGTCGCCGGCGATCTGCAGGCCCGCGATGCCGATGGTGCCGCTCGCGCCGGACGAGGGGTGGTCGTCCGGCGGGGAGAGCCACTGGATGAAGAACGGCAGCTGTGGGTCGGCGATGAGGCCCTTCACGCCGAGCTGCTGCCAGGTGAGGTCGACGCCGTCGGGGCGGATGCGGTGCCCGCCCACCGCCGAGCGGCCGAGACGCGCCTCGAACGGGCGGATGTCGTCGACGGCCACGACCCAGCCCAGCCAGCCACCCCCGAGCGCAGCCCGCTCGCGGACGGCGCGGGCGAATGGCGCCACCTCGGTGGCGGGGTGGTCGAGCACCGTGACGACCTCGAGGTACGTGCCGCCCGCGAGCGGGAGCACGAAGTTACGGGTGCCGTACCGCGGATGGCGGCCCCCATCGACGAAACCCGCTCCCAGCGCGGAACCGAGGCGCTGCACGGCGTCGACGAACTCCGTCGGGGCCACCGCGTACGAGACGTGATCGAGGCGCACAGCGGGATCATGGCGCACCTGCGAGAGGGCGCCGCCACCGCCCCCCGGGTTGGCCGATGGGGGCAGAATCCGCAGGGTGGCCGTCCTGACACCTGCCCCCACCGCTCCTCCGCTGTCCTCAGGCGACGAGGAGCGTCGCCGGCACCTGCGACGCATGAAGGTCGTGGCCACCGGCGTGCTCGTCGTCGCGCTGCTGGTCTGGCTGGTGGCCCTGCGCGCGGTCTCATCCGGCGCGCCCGCGTGGGTCGGTTACGTCAAGGCGGCGGCGGAGGCCGCCATGGTCGGCGGCCTTGCCGACTGGTTCGCGGTGACCGCCCTGTTCAAGCATCCGCTCGGTATCCCGATCCCGCACACCGCGCTGATCCCCGAGCGCAAGGAGGCGCTCGGCCGCTCGCTCTCGGACTTCGTGGGCACGCACTTCCTGTCCGAGGAGGTGATCCGCCAGCGCGTGCGCAGCGTCGAGGTGTCCGCGCGCGTCGGGGCCTGGGTGGTGCAGCCGCAGAATGCCGCGCGCGTCACGGCCGAGCTCGCCAGTGCGGCCCGCGGCGCCCTCGAGGTGCTCGGCGACGACGACGTCGCGGGCGTCATCGAGGACACGGTGCTTCGCCGGCTCGGCACCGTGCCCGCGGCCCCCGTGCTGGGCAAGCTGCTCACCGGCGTCCTGGAGGACGGCTCGCACCGCGCCACGGTCGACCTGCTCGTCGAGCATGCCCGCACGTGGCTGCTCGGCCATCGCGAGGACGTCGTGCAAGCCGTGGCCTCCGCCGCGCCCACCTGGTCGCCACGTTTCGTCGACGAGGCGGTGGGCATCCGCGTCCACGTCGAGCTCCTCCGGGTGGCCGCGGAGGTGCGCGACGACCCCCAGCACCCGCTGCGCCTCACCCTCGACGACGCCCTCGCCTCGCTCGCCGACGACCTGCGCCACGACCCGGCCACGGCCGCTCGCGTGCAGGCGTCCGTGCAGCGGCTGCTCGCGCGGCCGGAGACCCGCGACGCGGTGGGAGACATCGCCGCGACGACCCGCCGGCTGCTCCTGGAGGCGGTCACCGACCCGGACTCGCCGCTGCGCGCCCGGGTCGCCGCGGGGGTCCAGCAGTGGGGCGCCCGTCTCGTGGCCGAGCCCGAGCTTCGCGCCAAGGTCGACGGCTACGTCGAGAACGCCGCCTCCCACGTCGTGACGACCTACCGGGATGAGCTCACCCGGACGATCAGCGAGACGGTCGACCGGTGGGACGGCCCCGAGACCGCCCGCCGCATCGAGCTCGCCGCTGGCGGGGACCTTCAGTACATCCGCATCAACGGCGCGCTCGTGGGGGCGCTCGCGGGCGTGGCCATCCACGCCGCCGGATTGATGCTGGGGTAGCGATGCCTCGCCGCGCCCAGGGTGCCAGGATGTTCCGATGAGCGAGAGTCCCTCCGAGCCCGGCATGCCTGACGGGCCCAGCGTGCCGGGCGATGCCGAGCGCCGGCATCGCGGCCGGCGCCGGTGCGCAGGGCGCCGCCACCCCGGCGCCGCCCTCGATGACGCTCGACAAGAAGAAGAGCATCATCGCCGGGCTCATCGCGCTGGTGTTCCTCGTCATCGTCTTCGTCACCGTGATCCCGAAGTTCGGCGACTACGCGGCCGCCTGGACATCCATCCAGAACATGCCGGCCGGGTCGATCGCCGCGCTCGTGGGTGCGCTGCTCGTGTACCTGTTCTTCTACGGCTGGCCGTTCGTCGCCTCGGTGCCCGGGCTGAAGTACTGGCAGGGCCAGATCGTCAACGAGTCGGCGTTCGCCGTCAGCAACGGCGTGCCGGCCGGCGGTGCGCTCGGGCTGGGACTCCAGTACGCCCAGCTGAGCACGTACGGGGCCTCGCCCACCGCGGCCACGGCCGGCATCACGGCCACCGGCGTGTGGAGCATCTTCCTGACCCTGGGACTCCCGGTGCTGGGGGTGCTCGCGCTCGTCGTGGGCGGCGACAGCGCCTCGCAGTACTACACGTCCGCCGCGATCGGCCTCGGCGTGCTCGTCGCCATGATCGTCGTCTTCGCGCTGATCCTGCGCAGCGAGGAACTGGCCCGCACGATCGGCGGCATCGCTGACCGCGTGGCGCACTGGGGGCTCAGGCTCATCAAGCGCGACGGCCAGCTCGACCTGACTGCGCAGATCCTCAAGCTCCGCAACGACATCGTCGACCTGGTGAAGCGCCGCTGGGCGGCCATCACCGCCGCGCAGGTGGCCGTGTCGTTCAGCCAGTTCGGCATCCTGCTGGTCGCGATGATCGGCGTGAGCGGGGGAGAGCTGCAGGGAATCAGCGGGCTGCAGGTGTTCGCCGCCTTCGCGATCTCGCAGCTGGGCCTCATGATCCCCGTGACCCCGGGGGGACTCGGCACCGTCGACGCTGCGATGATCGCGCTGATGGTGTCCTTCGGTGCGGACGAGGGCGCGGCCACCGCGGCCGACCTCGTGTGGCGGGCTGCGTCGTTCGTCCCGCAGATCATCATCGGCCTGATCTGCATCGGGATCTGGCGCATCAACGCCCGCCACCTCAAGGAGCGGGAAGCCCTGGAAGGAGCAGCGGGTGCAGCCTGACGAGGTCGAGGCGGTCGTCGCCGGACTCAACGAGAAGGGCTTCTTCGCGCACGTGCACCGGGCTACCCCAGGCCGCGTGGGCGTGCGGGTCGTCCTGCCGGGCGGCGCCAACGCGCTCTGGGACGTCGACGGGGCCGCCGGCCTCGAGGCGATGGTCATGCGCGACGGCGTCCTGGTGGGCTTCGTGCCCACGATCCCCGGGTCGGCCGACTTCACGACCGAGCAGTCGATCGAGGCGATCGCGGCGGCCGACTACGGTCTTCCGTCCTAGCCGGGGCGGGACGAACGGCGCGTCCGTGCCCGGGCGGCTCAAAACGGCCCGTGCGGGTGGCTGCGCAGGGCCTGCGGGGTCCTAGGCTTCGGCTCATGGCCGACCCTCACGACCCGCACCGCGACGCATCGACTCAGGGGGCTGGCGCTCCGCTGCGCTCCCTGGAGGACCGCTACGGCGCGCACAACTACCATCCGCTGCCCGTCGTGGTCTCCGAGGCCGATGGAGCCTGGGTCACGGACGTCGACGGGAACCGCTACCTGGACTTCCTGTCGGCCTACTCGGCGCTGAACTTCGGGCATCGGCACCCGGACCTGATCGCGGCCGCGCACCGTCAGCTCGACCGGGTCACGCTCACCAGCCGGGCGTTCCACCACGACCAGCTCGGCCCCTTCTGCGCCGAGGTCGCCGAGCTCGTCGGTCTCGACCGCGTCCTGCCCATGAACTCGGGTGCCGAGGCCGTCGAGACCGCCATCAAGACGAGTCGCGCCTGGGGCTACCGCGTCAAGGGCGTGCCTCACGACCGCGCCAAGATCGTCGTGTGCGCGGGCAACTTCCACGGCCGCACGACCACGATCATCTCCTTCTCGGACGACCCGGTCGCACGCGACGACTTCGGGCCGTACACCCCTGGGTTCGTCACCGTGCCGTACGGCGACGCCGACGCGTTGCGGGACGCGCTCGCCGACCCCGACGTGGTGGCGTTCCTGGTCGAGCCCGTGCAGGGGGAGGCTGGCGTCGTCGTGCCGCCGGAGGGCTACCTGACCGCCGCACGCGCGGCGTGCGACTCCGCGGGCGTCCTGCTGATCGCCGACGAGATCCAGAGCGGTCTCGGCCGAACCGGTACCACCCTCGCGGTGGAGCACGAGGGAGTGCGGCCTGACGTCGTCATCCTCGGCAAGGCGCTCGGCGGCGGCATCATGCCGGTGTCGGCGGTCGTCAGCCGAGACGAGATCCTCGGGGTGCTGCACCCCGGCGAGCACGGGTCGACCTTCGGCGGCAACCCTCTGGGCATCGCCATCGGCCGCGAGGTCGTGCGACTGCTCGCCACCGGTGAGGTGCAGGAGCGCTCCCGGGTCCTCGGCGAGCACTTGCACGGCCGACTGCAGAGCGAGGCGCCGAGCACCGTGCGCGAGAGCCGCGGCCGAGGCCTTTGGGCCGGCATCGAGATGTACCCCGAGGCGGGGCCCGCCCGCGCCCGCTGCGAGGCGCTCGTCGCCCACGGCGTCCTCGTGAAGGACACGCACGTCACCACGCTGCGGCTCGCGCCGCCCCTGACCATCAGCCAGGACGACCTCGACACCGGCATCGACGCGGTGCTGAAGGTCCTGGCGTGACCCGCTGGCACCGATACGTCGCCCTCGGCGACTCCTTCACCGAAGGTCTCGACGACGCTTACCCGGAGTCCTCGGCACTGAGCGGCACCTACCGCGGGTGGGCGGACCGGGTCGCCGCAGCCCTCACCACGCGGAGCCCCGACCTGCGCTACGCCAACCTCGCCGTGCGTGGCAAGCTGCTCGCGCAGGTGGCGGCCGAGCAGGTGCCGGCAGCCATGGCCCTCGAGCCCGACCTCGTGTCGTTCGCCGCCGGTGTCAACGACGCGCTCCGCAGGCGCTGGGACCTCGAGCCGGCCGCCGAGCTGCTCGAGGGCGCCGTGAAGGACCTCCGAGGAGGAGGGGCGGACGTGCTCCTCGTCGCGTTCGGCGACCCCACGCGGCGCTCGGGGGCCATGAAGGCGGTCAAGGAGCGCATCGCGGCATACGACGGGGTCGTGCGGCGGGTCGCCGACGAGTACGGCTGCCTCCTGGTCGATTTCTGGGGGCTGGCCGTCTTCGACGACGACGTCATGTGGTCCGACGACCGGCTGCACCTGTCGTCCGACGGCCATGCCCGAGCCGCGGGCGCCGCGCTCGAGGCGCTCGGCGTCGGAGACGATGCGTGGCGCACGCCGCTCGCGAGCACACCTCGTGCTTCCGCGGCCGTCCGGGCCGCCTCGACGGCGAGCTGGACGGTGAACCACCTCGGCCCGTGGCTGGTGCGCCGGCTGCAGGGCCGCAGCAGCGGAGACGGCATGGGACCCAAGCGTCCTGGCTGGACGACGGTCGAGCCGACGGCCTGATCCGTCGCGCGGGCCGCCCTGACCCGTTGCGTGGGGCGCGCGTCCGGTTGCGGGGGGCGTGGCCGGGGCCGTCAACCCTGCGCCCGCCTGGCCGCCTTGGCCGCCCGGACCTCGCGCTCGATCCGCTCGGCCTCCTCGGGCGTGGGGGCGCTGCCGCCCAGGCGGGCCGGCCACCACCAGGCCGTGGCCGGGTCGCGCGGCTTCTGCGGGTACTCGAGCAGCACGTCGTCGAGCAGGGCGGCCATCCGTGCGCGTAGCGCGGCCGTGACCTCGTCGGCGTCGTCGCGCCTGCCGGGGTGCAGCGGCTCGCCCACCCTGATCGACACCGCGACGCGGCGGGACAGATGCCGGTGGCCGTAGGCGAGCATCCGCGCCGTCCCGAACACGACCACGGGCACGAGCGGCGTTCCCGTGGCCGCAGCCATCCGGGCCGCACCGGACTTGAACTCCTTGAGCTCCATCGACCGGCTCATGGTGGCTTCGGGGAAGACGCCGACCAGCTCGCCGTCGCGGAGCGCGCGCAGCGCCTGCTTGTACGCGTCCGAGCCCGCCTCGCGGTCGACGGCGATGTGCTTCATGTTGCGCATGAGGGGCCCGGAGACGGGGTTCTTGAAGACTCCGTCCTTGGCCATGAAGCGCACCCACCGCCCGCCCGCCTCGTCGGCCGGGATGCCGACGAACACGAAGTCGAGGAACGACGTGTGGTTGCACGCGATGACGGCGCCGCCGGCGCGGGGGATGTGCTCGGAACCGCGGACGTCGAGCTTCATGCCCAGCAGGGCGAAGGACGTCTTGGCCGACGTGATCGCCAGCGGGTACACGATCTCGGGCACCCGCCGAACGTAGCGCAGCAGGCGCGGCGGGGTACGGCGTGTCGCTGCGCGCACCGGCCCGCGGGGCGTCGTAGGTTCGACGTAGGCCCGGCCGCTCGGGAGAGGGGAAGCTCTCGGACGGCCGGGCATCAACGTGCAGGTATCGCCGTGGCGCGGCCGCCTTGCTGTTCCGGCTGCGCGATCGGGCCGGCGATGGCACCCTGGGGGCGGTCCGGACGGCGAGGGGTCGGTGCTGCTCCGGGAGCGTGGGGGGCGCGTGAGCGTCCGTGAGGTGAGCGGTGCCCCGGTCGACCCGATTGCCTGACGTCATGGCCCCCGACCTGCCCTCGCACGGTGCCGGGCTGCCGGTCGCCCCCGCCGCCGACCTCGCGGCGCTGCGCCGCCTCGTCGTCACCTTCATGGCCTCGGCCGTGATGGTCGTCGCACTGCTGCTGGCCGTGCCCGCGGGCACGGCGCCGGTACTGGCGATGGCCACCGTCGCGATCCCGGTGGCCATCGGTGCGGCCGCGGGTGCCGGCGTGTGGGCCGCCGGGCGCCTCGCTGCCCACGCGCGCGCCTGACCTGCGGCACCACCCACCGCGATACGGTGTGCCGGTGTCCGCGTCCGACCAGGCCGAGAAGGATGAGGTCGCAGATCCCGGCCGCACCTGGACCTTCCTGACCAACCACGGACACGTGCTGCTCGCCATCGCAGAGAACGCGGACATCCGCCTGCGCGACATCGCCGAGCGGGTCGGGATCACCGAGCGCGCCGCTCAGCTGATCGTCTCGGATCTCGAACGCGGCGGGTACGTCGTCAAGCAGCGGGTCGGCCGACGGAACCACTACACGGTCGTGCGCGGTCGCGGCTTCCGGCACCCGGCCGAGGCCGACCGGACGGTCGACGCCCTGCTGGCCATCTTCGCCGGCTGAGCGACCGTCGTCCCCACGCGCGCGGCGCGAGGGCGTGTCCCCAGGGGCCGAGGGGGGCGGACGCTGTGGCGCGGCGGCGGGCCAGGGTCGCGCCATGACGGCCCACCCCTCCTCACAGCCCGCGCCCGGCCCGATCGGCCCGTCTTCGTGGTCCGGGCGCCCCGATGCGGCGGTGGTCGTGAGCGATCCCGCCTCTCTGATCGCCAGCGTGCCGTCGCTCGTCGGCTTCTACCCGGTCGGCTCGCTGGTCGTGGTGGTGGTGGCCGCACTGAGCTGGCGGGCCCGCGAGGGCATCCGGCTCACGATGCGGGTCGACCTGCCGCCGGCCGACGTCCTGGTAGCCGACGTGCGTGCGATGTGCCGGGCGCTGCTGGTCCCGGTGCTCAGGTTGCGCCCGGCCCGGGTGTACCTGCTCGCCTACCCCGAGCCGGCACCCGAGCACCGGCCGGAGCCCCACCCGCTCACCGCTGCGCTCGTCGGCGCCTACCGCGCCGCGGGCATCCCGGTCGGCGACTCGATCGTGGTGGGCCGGCACGCGTGGTGGTCCGAGGTGTGCTGCGATCCTGGCTGCTGCCCGCCCGAGGGCCGTCCGCTCGACACCTCCGCGGCGCTGGGCGCCCGGGCGGAGCTCGTGTTCGGCGGGAACGCCCCCTTCGCCACCCGCGACGACGTGGTCGCCCGGGTCGCACCCGCTGCCGAGGCGGAGGTGGCCGCCGTGCTCGAGGCGCTGCGCGGCAGGGCCGGCGAGGGCGGGGCGCTCGGCGACGTCCTGCGGGTGCTGCGCGCCCCCACGGGCGCCGTGCTGCGGCCCGCTCGGGCTGCCGCGGCGCTCGCGGCGCTGGGAAGTGTTCCGGTGCGGGACGAGGCCGTGGCTGCCCTCCTGTCGCGCGACGCTGCGCTGGCCGTCGGGCGCGGCTGCCGCCTCGTCGCGCTCGCACCCGCCGGCTGGGTGGCCCCGGTGGCCACGTGCGTGGCGGCGCTCGCGTACGTGGCGGGGCAGGGTGCGCTGACCTGGGCCTGCCTCGACCGAGCGTTCGACGACGACCCCGGGTACTCCCTGGCGTTGCTGCTCAGCGAGGCCGTGAGGTGCGGCCTGCCGCCCGACGACCTGGTCGAGGCCTTCCGCGCCGGCGGAGGCCTGTCCGAGCAGTAGGACCCGCGTCTCAGCATCCGGAATCTCAGGACCGGAGGTGGCGCGATCCGAGGGAGGTCGGTTACGGTTCTCCCAGGTCATGAGTGCCAGCGCTAAGCCCCGGCTCGCTGGCCGGCAACCCTCCGACCGCGGTGGGGTGCCCCGGGTGAACGACCTGGCCGTTCGCAGCGATGCGGCCGGCAAGCGCGGGTCTTGCGCAGGGCAAGACCCCACCACGAGGCGAGGTCACCATGCGTTGCTGTTGTCGAATGTTCTCTCCCGCCGGGGCCTGAGCGGCGCGCCCTAGCGCGCCCCCCGACGGACCTCCCGCACCTGCACGGTGCATCTCCATCCCGCGCCCCAGCAGGGCGCAGCCATACCCCGACACCCGTCGATCCGCACTGCCGCTGGCGCGCCCGCCCGCGTTCCTGCACACCCGAGACCAGAATCCCCGAAGGAGAACCACCTCATGTCCGACGCCTGGAGCTTCGAGACCAAGCAGATCCACTCGGGTCAGTCGCCCGACAGCCAGACGAACGCCCGTGCGCTGCCGATCTACCAGACCACCTCGTACACGTTCGACTCCACCGACCACGCCGCCAACCTGTTCGGGCTCAAGGAGTTCGGCAACATCTACACCCGCATCATGAACCCGACGCAGGCCACGGTCGAGGAGCGCATCGCCGCCCTCGAGGGCGGAGTCGGCGCCCTGCTGGTCTCGAGCGGCCAGGCCGCCGAGACCCTGGCACTGCTGAACATCGCCGAGGCTGGCGACCACATCGTGTCGAGCCCCAGCCTCTATGGCGGCACCTACAACCTGCTGCACTACACGTTCGCGAAGCTCGGCATCGAGGTGACGTTCGTGGCCGACCCGGACGACCTCGAGTCGTGGCGCGCGGCGGTACGGCCGAACACCAAGGCCTTCTTCGCGGAGACCATCTCGAACCCGAAGAACGACATCCTCGACATCGAGGGCGTCGCTGCCGTGGCGCACTCCGCGGGCATCCCGCTCGTCGTCGACAACACCGTCGCGACGCCGTACCTCATCCGCCCGATCGAGTGGGGCGCCGACATCGTCGTGCACTCCGCGACGAAGTACCTCGGCGGCCACGGCACCGCGGTCGCAGGTGTCATCGTCGACTCGGGCAACTTCGACTTCGCCCAGGACCCCGAGAAGTTCCCCAACTACAACCAGCCCGATCCCAGCTACCACGGCCTCGTCTACGCCCGCGACCTCGGCGTCGGCTCCGCCTTCGGGGCGAACCTGGCGTTCATCCTCAAGGCGCGTGTGCAGCTGCTGCGCGACCTCGGCTCGGCAGTGGCGCCGTTCAACGCGTTCCTCATCGCCCAGGGCCTCGAGACGCTCTCGCTGCGGGTCGAGCGGCACGTGCAGAACGCGCAGGCCGTGGCGACGTGGCTCGAGCAGCGTCCTGAGGTGCTCTCCGTCAACTACGCAGGGCTCACCAGCAGCCCGTGGCACGAACGCGGCAAGAAGTACGCCCCGCTCGGCACCGGCGGGGTGCTCGCATTCGAGATTGAGGGCGGCATCGAGGCCGGCAAGGCGTTCGTCGAGGCCCTTGAGCTGCACAGCCACGTGGCGAACATCGGCGACGTGCGGAGCCTCGTGATCCACCCGGCGAGCACCACGCACTCGCAGCTCACCCCCGAGGAGCAGCAGGCCACCGGCGTCACGCCGGGCCTGGTGCGCCTCTCGGTCGGCATCGAGAACATCAACGACATCCTCGCCGACCTCGACTCGGGGTTCCGGGCCGCGAAGGGCGAGGCGTCGGCCTGACGCCCACGCATCCGCTCCGGAGCATCCGATGGCGATCTCCTACGACGGCCCCCTCCTGCCACCGCTGCGTGGCGGGAGGGGGATCCGCCGGCGTGGCGGGAGTTCGCCGACCTCGGCCCGCTCGTGCTCGAGCTCGGCGGCTCGCTGCCCTCGGTCCGGGTGGCCTACGAGACGTACGGCACGCTCGCGCCCGACCGCAACAACGCCGTCCTCGTCCTGCACGCCCTCACCGGCGACTCGCACGTAGCAGGCCCCGACGCGCCGGGCCAGCTCACCGGTGGATGGTGGGACGGCCTCGTCGGGCCAGGTGCCGCCATCGACACCGACCACTGGTTCGTCGTCTGCCCGAACGTGCTCGGCGGGTGCCAGGGCACGACCGGCCCCGCCTCGTTCGCGCCCGACGGTCGTCCATGGGGCTCGCGCTGGCCGCGTATCACCATCCGCGACCAGGTGACGGTGGAGGCGGCCCTCGCCGACCACCTCGGCGTCAACCGGTGGGCCGGCGTGTTCGGTGGCTCGATGGGCGGCATGCGCGCCCTCGAGTGGGCGGTCGGACGGCCCGAGCGCACGGGGGCCGCCCTCGTCGTGGCCGTCGGTGCCGCCTCAACGGCCGACGAGATCGGGCTGTACGCCACCCAGCTGCTCGCCGTCCGCGGCGACCGGAACTGGCTCGACGGCGACTACTACGACGCGCCCGCCGGGTTCGGCCCGCACCGCGGTATGGAGCTCGCCCGCCGCATCGCGCACCTGTCGTACCGCACCGAGACCGAGCTCGACGTGCGCTTCGGTCGGGAACGCCAGGGGCAGGAAGACCCGCTGCGCGGCGGGCGTTTCGCGGTCGAGTCGTACCTCGACCACCAGGCCGACAAGCTCTCCCGCCGGTTCGACGCCGGCACCTACGTGGCCCTCACCGAGGCGATGAACACGCACGACGTAGGCCGCGGCCGCGGGGGAGTAGCCGCGGCGCTGCAGTCCGTGCGGGTTCCCGTGCTGGTGGCCGGCATCGACTCCGACCGGCTCTACCCGTGGCGGCTGCAGCAGGAGATGGGCGATCTGATCCCCACGTGCGACGGGGCGCAGCTGCTGCGCTCCCCGTACGGCCACGACGGGTTCCTGCTCGAGCTCGACCGCATCGGCGACATGCTCGCCGAGACCCTGGACCGATCCCTCGCCTCCTGCCACTAGCTCCAGGCACGCTCACGCCGCCATCCCCTCCCGCCTGCCCGCGCCCGGTCCCCCCGTCGTTTCGTCCATGCCTTGGACCAACCGTCCATGGGAGGGACCGAATCCGGCCCCTCCCATGGGGATTTCGTCCATGCCATGGATCAACGGTCAGCTGGTGTGGCGGATGGGGCGGCGGGGGGTGGAGGGGGCGGCGCATGCCGGCGACGGGGTGACGCAGGGTGTCTCACGTGTACGAGTCGGGGGTTACCGACGTCGGTGCGCTGACGGCACGTGGTGGTGTCCAGCACCCGGACGTCCACATTCCCGCAGGCCCCTACCGCGCCTACGGTCCCGCGCCATGAAGGTCCTTCGCACCACGATCGTGGTGACCGCCGTGCTCCTCGCCACGGCGTGCGCACCCACCACCGAGCACGCCGCCGCGCCGCCGGGCGCCACGCCCGCCGCTGCGCCACCCGCGCCCGCAGGACTGCCCGTCGCGGCCCCTCGCACCTCTGGTGCGGGCCAGTCGTCGGGGGCAGGCTCATCGGCGGGGACGCCTCAGGGGTCTGCGGCCCAGGCGTCGACGAGCGGCGGATGGATCGGCCCGCGGGGGGTGGTGCCGCCGCCCCCGCCGCCCGCAGACGACGCGGCGCGAGCGCCCGCGGCCGTCGCCACGGTCGAGGCCTACCTCTCCGCGGCGGTCCGGATGTTCCACACGGGCGACACCTCGGCCTTCCTGGCCGTCACGACCCCGGGCTGCGGGTGCCGCGCTCTGGCGCCCACGGCCGTGCGGCTCGCCCGGGCCGGCGGTATCAGGGGGTTCGACGTGCGGGTCTCGTCGCTGCGCGAGGTCGACTCGGCCGGCACCGTCGCCTCGGTCGTGCTCGCCGACTACGTGATCCCCGCGCACACCGAGCCGGCCACACCCGGGCACCCCGTGGTGCACGAGGCGGGCACCCGCTACACGGTGGAGTTCTACCTGCTCTTCCGCGGCGGCCTCTCGAAGGTCGACCGCACCCTGCGGATGAGGACGTGGCCGGCGTGAGCCGCCGTGCTCTCGGCCAGCCCGTTCGGTCCGCTGTCGTCCGGACGGCCCTCCTGTGCGCGGCTGTGGTCCTCGCCGTGAGACCGCCCACAGCCGGGGCGATCGGCCTCGACGGCGACGACCCCAACGACCGGTATGTGGCCACCGGATCGGTGCTCCTCGGCGGCACGTTCGTCGGCGACCCCGGCGTCCGGGAGGGCGCCGTCCGCTGCCCGGGATGCAGGTGGCGGCTCGCCACCGTGTGCAGCCCGGCCGACCTCGGCCAGGGGGAGACGTGCCCGGCAGCGTACGCCGGCTGCCCGGTGGGCTCCTACCGGATGCGGCTGGCTCGGTGGTCTCCGGCCGAGCCGTGGTGGGCCTGGGTCGGGCTCGTGTGCGTCGGGCCCGACGGCGTCGGCCCGGTGTCGATCGACGAGGTGGCCTCGCGGCTGCGCGAGCAGGTCGTGCGCCTCGTACCGCCCGCGCGCCCGCGGCTCCAGCCGGCGCGCAGCACCCTCACGAACCTTCCGACGGTGGCGCTCACGGGGCAGCGGCGGGTGCTCGGTCCGCTCGCCCTCGACGTCCTCGGGCAGGCGGTCACGCTGCAGGCCGAGGCGGTGTGGCGCTGGACGTGGGGCGACGGCGCCGATCTCGTCACGACCGATCCGGGCCGGGCCTGGCCGCAGGCGTCGGTCGTGCACACGTACCGGCGACCCGGACCCACCACGGTGGTCTTGACGAGCACCTGGTCGGCCCGCTTCACCGTGGGCGGGCTAGGTCCGTTCGACGTGGCCGGCCCGCCAGTCACCCAGACGTCCTCGCTGGCGCTGGAGGTACGTCAGGCCCTCGCGCGGCTCGTCCGGTAACGGCTGGGCGCGCCGCCGCAGAATATGCCGCGCGCGGGCGCCGGACGCTAGGGTGCGGCCGAGGGCCGCGATCGCCGGCGACCCGTGTCGCGAAGGCTGGAAGGAAGCGTCGCATGGGCACCATCGTCGTGGGGTACGTCGCCAAGCCCGAGGGCCGCGCGGCCCTGGCCAGGGCTATCGAGGAGGCGCGGCTGCGCCAGGCCAAGCTGATCGTGATCAGCTCGGCCAAGGGCGGCGCATCGCTCGACCCGGAGTCCGCGGTCGAGATCGACAAGGAGATGGCCGAGGTCCACGAGGCCCTGCACAACGCGGGCATCGAGCACGAGGTCCGCCAGCTGGTCCGCGGAAACGAGCCCTCCGGCGACCTCGTGGCCGTGGCCGACGAGGTCGACGCCGACTTCATCGTCATCGGTCTGCGCCGCCGCAGCCCCGTCGGCAAGCTGATCCTGGGCAGCAACGCCCAGCAGGTCCTGCTCGAGTCGTCCTGCCCCGTGCTTGCGGTCAAGGCCTCCGACTGAGCGCTCCCGACCGGCGTGCCCCCGAGGCGGGCCGTCGTCGCACGGTCGGCGCCGCCATGGTGGTGGTGTCGGCGGTCGGCTTCGCGACCCTCCCCCTTTTCGGCAAACTCGCGTACGCCTCGGGCGTGGAGCCGTTCGCGCTCCTGGCCTGGCGGTTCGTCTTCTCGGCCCTGGTCCTGTGGGCAGCCGCGGGAGTGGTCGCACGGAGGCGCGCGACCCTCGTGCTCCCGCCTTGGCCGCTGGCGGTGCGGCTCTGGCTCGTGGGCGGCCTGCTGCTCACCGGCGAGGTGGTGCTGTACTTCCTCGGCCTGCAGCGGGTCTCGGCCGGGCTCGCCGAGACGTTGCTGTTCCTGTACCCGGCGTGGGTGGTCGTGCTGATGGCGCTCCTGTTCGGGCACCGGCCAACCCCCGTGATGGTCGGATGCGTGGCGGCAGCGATCATCGGTGCAGCGCTGACGGTGGGCGGCGCCGGCACGGGCGAGCCGATCGGGGTTCTGATGCTCGTCGGCGCCAGCGTCGGCTACGCCGGATACGTGGTGGCCGCGAGCCGATGGGTCACCCGGGCGGGCACGCTGCGCGGCACGGTGGTGGTGATGTCGGCGGCCGCCGTGTCGTTCACGGTGCTTGCCGTGGCCACCCGGTCGGTCGGCCCGCACGACCTCGGCGGCTGGGTCGGCGTCCTCGGCATGACGTTGTTCGGCACGGTGCTGGCCTTCGGGCTGCTGTCAGCGGGCCTGAGCCGGATCGGCGCCGCCGAGGCGGGTGTGATCTCCACCGTCGAGCCCGTGATCACGGTGGTGCTCGGCGCCTGGCTGCTGGCGGAGCCGGTGGCGGTGCTGCAGGTGCTCGGGATGGCCGTGATCCTTGCCTCGGTCGCGGTGCTGCTCGTGGTCGAGGCCCGGGCGGGCGTCGGCGCGCCCGACGGGGTGCCCGCCCCGGCGGCCCCCAGGCCTTCTGGCCCGTTCGCGGACGGGCCCGAGGACGGGTCCGGAGGGGTGCCGACCAGGTAGGGCGGGCCCGGCGGGGCACAAACCGGGGGCCCGGCGCGTTAGACACGTCGGCGGCCCGTGCCGCCCATAGGCCACGCAGCACCGAGCCCCCTCCGCGGCCCGCCGACACCCCAAGGGTGGCGGTCGGAGCCCACCCCGGGCCGTGTCACAATGGCCGACGGCGCGAAAGCGCCGCCACGCCCGTCCGGGCCCGGCAGTCGCCGGGCTTGACACGGGCCCTTCCTGTACCACGTCGAGAGGTTCTCGGTGACCGCCGCGAAGAAGGCTACGTCCGTCAAGGCGCCCGCCAGCAAGCCCACGTCCGGCGCGAAGGGCTCGGTCAGCAGCAAGGCGTCCACGGCGAAGGGCACCTCGCCGACGAAGGCTCCTGGCAGGCCCACCGCCGCCAAGCCCGCCCCGGCCAAGAAGACCCCCGAGAAGGCCTCCGAGAAGGCCGTGGTGAGGGCTCCCGCCAAGAAGGCGCCCGCGAAGCAGTCGGCAACCACGGCCGAGAAGGCGCCCGCCAGGAAGACGGCAACCAAGGCAGCGCCGGCCCACGACGTCGAGAAGCCGCAGGCCAAGAAGGCCCAGACCAAGACCCCTGCCAAGCCCGCCGTGAACGCCACCGGTGCCGTGCCCAAGGACGCCAAGGCCAACGGGACGAAGGCCAACGGGACGAAGGCCAAGGTCCGCGACGACGTGGACGCCGTCGAGGTCGTTGAGGACGTGGAGATCGACCTCGAGGCCATCGACGCCGAAGCGGCCGACCTCAACGACCCTGAGATCGTGGCCGTCGTCGAGGAGGCCGAGGTCGTCGACGTCGAGACCGTCGTGGAGGAGGAGACCGAGGCTGACGCCAAGCGCGAGGCCGAGGCCAAGGAGGCACAAGGGTTCGTCATCTCCGACGTCGACGAGACCGACGAACCGGTGCAGACCGTCATGGTGGCGGGTGCCACGGCCGACCCGGTCAAGGACTACCTCAAGCAGATCGGCAAGGTCCCGCTGCTCAACGCCGAGCAGGAGGTCGAGCTCGCCAAGCGCATCGAGGCGGGGCTGTTCGCCGAGGAGAAGCTCAACGCGGGCAAGAAGATGTCACCGGACCTGCGCCGCGACCTCGAGTGGATCGCCGAGGACGGCCGCCGGGCCAAGAACCACCTGCTCGAGGCCAACCTGCGACTGGTGGTGTCGCTTGCCAAGCGCTACACCGGACGCGGCATGCTCTTCCTGGACCTGATCCAAGAAGGCAACCTGGGCCTGATCCGCGCGGTGGAGAAGTTCGACTACACCAAGGGCTACAAGTTCTCCACGTACGCCACCTGGTGGATCCGACAGGCCATCACCCGCGCCATGGCCGACCAGGCCCGCACCATCCGCATCCCGGTGCACATGGTCGAGGTGATCAACAAGCTGGCCCGGGTGCAGCGTCAGATGCTCCAGGACCTCGGCCGCGAGCCCACCCCCGAGGAGCTCGCCCGCGAGCTGGACATGACGCCCGAGAAGGTCGTCGAGGTGCAGAAGTACGGCCGCGAGCCCATCTCGCTGCACACTCCGCTCGGGGAGGACGGCGACTCCGAATTCGGCGACCTCATCGAGGACTCCGAAGCCATCGTCCCGTCCGACGCGGTGTCGTTCACGCTCTTGCAGGAACAGCTCGAGTCGGTGCTCGACACCCTCTCCGAGCGCGAGGCCGGCGTCGTTCGGATGCGCTTCGGCCTCACCGACGGCCAGCCCAAGACCCTCGACGAGATCGGCAAGGTGTACGGCGTCACCCGCGAGCGCATCCGCCAGATCGAGTCCAAGACGATGTCGAAGCTGCGGCACCCCAGCCGCTCGCAGGTGCTGCGCGACTATCTGGACTGAGCTGCTGGGGGCCCAGATCCCGTAAGTCCCGGTCAGACGCCCTTGCCGGTCCATCCCCGACGGCTCGGCTTGTCGCACAGCGCTCCTAGTCCGGCCAACTCATCCCGTGGAGATGGCTCCCAGGCTCTTGGCCGCGCCCGACCTGCTCGCGCTGGGAGCCCCACCGACGCGCCTGGCCAGGTCGGCGGCGGCGCACGACCTCCTAGAGGGTCGACAGCGGCGAGGCCGACCCTCGCGGTGACGGACATCTCGCCGCAGCCGGTGCGGATGGCCGCAACACCCTCACGGCCCCGGAGTCACCTACGGCTTCGGTTCAGTGGGCGTACAGGTTGCTGTCAGGTTCGTGTCCTTACCTGTCTCTCATGCAGCGATCGCGCCGGAGGGCCCTCCTCAATACTGGTCTGGCGGTGGCCCTCGTGGCGTCGGGGGCGGGGGCGTACCTGGTGGCCACCGGCTCCTCGAGCCAGGGGCAGTCGACCGCCGGGGTCCGCACCGCCACGGTGAGCACCGGATCGGTGGTGGCCACGGTCTCCGCGGACGGCTCGGTGGGTGCGGTGACGACCCGGTCGGCCGACTTCGGCACGGCCGGCACGGTCCGGACGCTCAAGGTGCGGGTCGGCTCGAAGGTGATCCAGGGCCAGACCCTCGCCACGCTCGACCGGGCCTCGGCCGAGCGGGCGGTCGGGGTGGCCCAGCTGCAGCTCGATTCGGCCGAGGCCTCGCTCTCGTCGGCTGAGGCCGGGACCACCACCACGGACCCCAAGACCGGCACCAGCACGACGACGGTCAACGACGCGCAGGTCGCCTCGGCGCGGGCGCAGGTGGCCCAGCAGCAGAGCACCCTGGACTCTGCGGAGCGGGCACTGGCCGACACCACGCTCAAGGCCCCCATCTCTGGCACGGTCATCGCGGTCAACGGCCAGGTGGGGTCCTCGGCGTCCGGTTCGGGCAGCTCCTCGACCGGCTCGTCCGGTGCCACCGGCGCCGGCGCCTCTACCACCGGCACGAGCTCGACCACGTCGTCGACCAGTTCGGGCTTCGTGGTCATCGCCGACCTAACCGACCTGCAGGTGTCGGTGTCCTTCTCGGAGTCGGACGTGGCGAAGATCAAGCGGGGACAGGCCGCGGCCGTGACGTTCCCGGCCCTGGACGGGGTGACAGCCAAGGGGAAGGTGTCCTCGATCTCCCTGACCTCCACGACCAGCAGCAACGTGGTCAGCTACGCCGCGACCGTGGCCCTCACCGACCCTCCGGCCACGGTGCGGCTCGGGCAGAGCGCCTCGGTGACGATCACGACGGCGCATGCGACGAACGTGGTGGTCGTGCCGTCGGTCGCGGTCACCACCACCGGCGGGCGCTCGCGGGTCACGGTGCTCAAGGACGGACAGCAGGTGCCCACCGTGATCACCGCCGGGGTGGTGGGCGACTCGTTCACCCAGGTGAAGTCCGGGGTGGTCGCGGGCCAGCAGGTGGTGCTCACGACCTCCACGGCAGCGGGCGGGTCTAACCCATTCGGCAGCTTCCCTGGCGGCGGCTTCCCCGGCGGCGGCTTCCCCGGCGGCGGGGCTCCCGGTGCCGGCGGACTCCCGGTGCGGAACCCGTGATGGCTGAGCCGCACCGCGGCGCTGCACCCGTGCTCGACGTGCGCGGCGTCACCAAGCAGTACGGGGCGGGTGAGGCCACCGTGCACGCGCTGCGGGGCGTGGACCTCCAGGTGCACCGCGGGGAGTACCTCGCGGTGATGGGGGCCTCCGGATCGGGCAAGTCCACGCTGATGAACCTGCTCGGCTGCCTGGACGTCCCCACCGGGGGCCAGTACCTGCTCGACGGGCTCGACGTGGCCACGATGGACGAGCAGCGGCTCGCGCTGGTGCGTAACCGCAAGATCGGCTTCGTCTTCCAGGCGTTCAACCTCGTGTCCCGAACGAGCGCGGTCGCGAATGTCGAGATGCCCATGGCCTACGCCAAGGTGTCGCGCGCCGAGCGCCGCCGCCGGGCGATGGCTGCGCTGGAGGTGGTCGGCCTGGCCGACCGCGCCCGGCACCGGCCCCAGGAGCTCTCCGGCGGCCAGCAGCAGCGGGTCGCCGTGGCCAGGGCGCTGGTGATGGCGCCCTCGCTGATCCTCGCCGACGAGCCCACCGGCAACCTGGACTCACGCTCGACCGACGAGGTGCTTGCGGTGTTCGACCGCGTCCACGAGGACGGCCGCACCATCGTCGTGATCACCCACGAGGACCACGTGGTGCGGCACGCCGACCGCCGCGTGGAGGTCAGCGACGGGCTGATCGTCGCGGACGAGCACCAGGAGCGACGCACACAGCGGGCCAACACCGGCAGCGGGGAAGGCCAGCCATGAGCCTGTCGGACATCCTGCGCTCGGCGTTGCACGGCCTCTCGGCGAACCGGATGCGCTCGGCGCTCACCATGCTGGGAATCCTGATCGGCGTTGCCTCGGTGATCCTGCTCATCGCCGTCGGCAACGGCTCGGCGGTCGCGGTGCAGAACCGGCTGCAGGCCCTGGGGACGAACACGCTCACGGTCAGCGCGAACTCGGGCCCCGGGTCCAACGCGGCGCGATCGGGCAGCCAGAGCCTGACCCTCGCCACGGCCGAGGCCCTCGCGGACCCCGTGCAGGCACCCGATGTGCTGAGCTCTTCGCCGGTTGTCTCGTCCTCGACGACGGTGGCCAACCTCGACCAGAGCTCGACGGTCACGGTCACCGGGACCGTCCCGACCTGGTTCACCGCGAGCAACTCCCCGGTGGGCACCGGGTCGCCGTTCACCGCGGCCGACGTGGCCGACCACGCCAAAGTCGTGGTTCTCGGCTCCAGCACCGCCTCGGACCTGTTCCCCGACACCGGCAACCCCGTCGGGCAGAAGGTCACCATCGGCGGCGCCTCCTGGAAGGTCGTCGGGGTCCTTGCCTCGAAGGACTCGTCGGGACCCTTCGACGCCAACGCGGCCGTGGTAGCGCCGATCACCTCGGTGCGCGACACCGTGACCGGCTACGGGGCGCTGTCGAGCATCACCGTGCAGGCCACCTCGTCCGACAGCGTCGACGCGGCACAGACCGAGATCACCGCGATCCTGAACCACCGCCTCGGCGTGACGTCGTCGTCGAGCGCCACCTACCGGGTGCTGAACGCGGCCCAGCTGCTCTCGACGGCCTCCAGCACGTCGGACACGTTCACCGCGCTGCTGGCCGCGGTCGCGGCGATCAGCCTCCTGGTCGGCGGGATCGGCGTCACTAACATCATGCTCGTCACCGTCACCGAGCGGACCCGCGAGATCGGCATCCGCAAGGCGCTCGGCGCCGGGCGAGGCAGCCTCCTGGGCCAGTTCCTGGCCGAGGCCACGATCCTGAGCCTGCTCGGTGGCGCGACCGGCGTCCTGGTCGGCGTCCTCGGGTCTCACTTCACGATCGCCGGCGTGGAGCCCGTGCTCGTGCCGGCGTCCATCCTCCTGGCGTTCGGCGTCTCCGCCGCGATCGGCCTGTTCTTCGGCAGCTTCCCCGCCAACCGGGCGGCCCGGCTGCTCCCCATCGAGGCCCTGAGGTACCAGTGATGAGCGACGACCAGCAGGCACCCATCTGGGTTGGCACGCCTCCCGCCGACGAGGACTCTGCGTTCGCACCCGTGCGCCTGGACCAGCCCCCGACCAGCGTGTCCGGCGACGACCTCGAGGCGGCGCTCACTTCGCCTCCCCCCTCGCCTCGCGCGCTGATGCTCACCCGGCTGCTCGCAGCCGGCCTGGTCGCCGTGCTCGGCTTCGCCGGCGGCGCCTGGTACGCGCACCGCACCGCCTCGCCCGCCGCCGGCGGATTCGCCTTCCCCGCCGGGGTGGGGGCCTCGGGCTTCCCCGGCTTCCCCGGCGGATCTACAGGCGCGTCCGGCCCCGAGCCGAACGCCGGAACCGCCGCTGCGGCGTCCGCGGTGTCGGGCAAGGTCACCGTGGTCGACGGGTCGAAGGTCTACGTGACCACCTCCTCGGGTTCCGTGGTCATCGTCACCACGGGAGCTACGACGACCGTGACCACCTCCACCCCCTCGTCAGTGTCCAAGCTCAAGGCCGGCGACACCGTCACCGTGCAGGGCACCCCAGCCTCCGACGGCTCCGTCGCGGCCGCGTCCATCACCAGAAAGGCTCGCTGATGAGCACGACCCGTCGCGCCACGATCGTCCTCGCCGCCCTGGTCGGCACCTTCGGCCTCGCCGGCTGCGGCTCGGGTGCCTCCGACACCAGCTCGACACCCTCGGGCGGGACGGACTCGTTCCGGGCCTGCCTGGCCGAGCACGGCGTCACGATGCCGTCGGGGGGCCCGGGCGGCGGTGGGTTCCCAGGCGGTGCGCCCTCGGGGATG
This sequence comes from uncultured Actinomycetes bacterium, assembly GCA_963778785.1. GTDB lineage: Bacteria > Actinomycetota > Actinomycetes > S36-B12 > CAIYMF01 > CAVZVV01. The sequence continues at coordinate 85,918 of CAVZVV010000031.1, read as the reverse complement.
CCTCCGGGCGGTCCCGGCGGCGGCTTCCCGAGTGGTGCGCCCTCAGGGATGCCTCCGGGCGGTCCCGGCGGCGGCTTCCCCGGCGGCGCACCCTCCGGCGTCGACCCCAGCGCGCTGGCCGGTGCGATGCAGGCGTGCGCGTCGCTCCGACCCACCGGGGGCCCGGGCGGCGGCTTCGACCAGAGCAGGACCGCCGCCTTCCGCACCTGCATGAAGGACAACGGCGTCACGCTCGCGTCCGGCGCACCCACGTTCAACACCGCAGACGCCGCCACGGCCAAGGCGCTGAAGGTCTGCCGGCCGCTGCTGCCGACGGGCGGGCCTGCGGCGGGCGCCCCGGCGCCAGCGACCACGGCGACGCCATCTTCCGCCGGGTGAGCCCGGAGTGCTGAGGGGTACCGGCGGGGATGGCCTGCGCGAGGTCCTGTCGATGACGTGCACGGGCTGCAGGAGTGTCACATCGTCGTGCATGCGTCGACGGTGTGGTCGATGATGTGATCGCGCGTGAGCGCAAGGAGTGCGCTGGACGGCGTCGTGCATGTGCTCGTGGCAGGGGACATCGACACCCCGGATCTCAGTCCAGGATATTGCAGCGCACAGCGCTCGCCCTAGGCCTGAGGCCCACGGCCGCAGGCACAGCGCTCAGTGGTCCCCACTGCGCGACTATCTGGACTGAGGTCCGGGGCACCACGTGCACATTGGGGCCCGGTCAGGGGAGTTCGGTGCCCAAGTCGCTCTTTTCGACAGCATGGTGGACAAGGCCGACCGGGCGTGGAGACCACAGCGGTGTCCAGGACGTGAACTGCCACGGTCGGCGACCAACTCCGACCGCCGAACGGACGGGTGGCCCCTAGTCTTCGACCGTGGGCGCTTGTGCGGCGTGCGGCTTCGAGATCCTGGGCAGCGTCAAGTACTGCCCCGACTGCGGCGCGCCGCAGGTCACTCGGGCCTTGCGGCTTCCTGACGAGCGCAAGGTCGTCACGGTGCTCTTCTGCGATCTCGTCGGCTTCACCGCGATGTCGGAGGCAGCGGATCCCGAGGACGTCGACAGGATGCTGACCGCCTACTTCACCATGGCACGCACGGCGATCGAGGCCTTTGGCGGCGTGGTCGAGAAGTTCATCGGCGACGCCGTCGTGGGCGTCTTCGGCGTCCCGGCCACGCATGAGGACGACCCCGAGCGGGCAGTTCGGGCAGGACTCCGGATCTGCCACGAAGCCGAACAGCTGACCTCGCTGGGTGGCGGTTCGTTGCGGCTGCGGGTCGGCATCAACACCGGCGAGATGCTGGTTCGGCTGGGGGTCGAACCAGGCTCGGGTGAACACTTCCTCGCCGGGGATGCGATCAACACCGCCTCGCGGCTCCAGTCGGTGGCTCCCCCGATGGGCGTCGGCGTGGGGCTGGCCACGTACGAGGCCACGGCTGATGCCTTCGCGTATGAGGCACTCCCGCCGGCGGCGGTCAAGGGCAAGTCCGACCCCGTCGCGGTGTTCCACGCTATCGAGCCCCTGGGCATCGGAGGGGCGAACGCGACGAGGCAGAGCACTACACCGTTCGTGGGCCGCGAGCGGGAGCTGCACCTGCTCGCCGACATGTTCGACAGCACCGCGGCCGCGCACACCGTGCAGCTGGTGACGGTGGTGGGCGAGCCGGGCCTCGGCAAGTCACGACTCGTCGCCGAGCTCGCGCACCAGGTCGCGGCCAAGCACGAGCGTGCGACCTGGCTGCAGGGACGCGCCCTGGCGTACGGCGACGGGATCACGTTCTGGGCGCTGGGAGAGATCGTCAAGGGGCATGCCGGCATCCTGGAGTCCGACCCATCAGGGGTGGCGGCTGCCAAGCTCGACGCAGTGCTGCCGAAAGGGGACGACCGCGACTGGTTCCGGCAGCGGCTGTCTCCGCTCGTCGGGCTCGCTACGACATCGAGCGCAGACCGGGCCGAGCTCTTCACAGCCTGGCGCAGGTTTCTCATGCACGTGGCCCGCTCCGGTCCCACGGTGGTCGTGTTCGAGGACCTGCACTGGGCGGACGACGCGCAGCTGGACTTCCTGGAGGACTGCGCGTCGCTGGTGGGGGCCGCACCGCTCCTGCTCGTCGGCACGGCGCGCCCTGAGGTGTACGACCGCCGGCCGGGGTACGGGGCAGGGCTGCGGAACGCCCGGCGGATCGACCTCGAGCCGCTCTCGGCCCGGGAGAGCAGGTCGCTCGTCGCCTCCACGCTCGCGACGACCGCCCTCCCGCCAGGGCTGGACAACCTGGTGCTGGAGAGCTCCGGCGGCAACCCCCTCTTCGCCGGGGAGATCGTCCGGCTGCTCCGGGAACGCGGCCAGTTGACCACGACCGAGAACGGCTGGGCCCTGACCTCGGGCGAGGCGCTCGCCCTCCCCGGTACGGTGCAGGCGCTGATCGCCGCGCGGCTCGACACCCTCGATGCGGCGACGAAGTCGATCCTGGCGGACGCGGCCGTGATCGGGCGGGTCTTCTGGGACGGGGCCTTGGCGGGACTCGGTGACCGCACGCTCGACGACGTCGATGCGGCTCTGCGGGCGCTCACGGGGATGGACTTCGTCCGCCCCCTGCCGCGGTCGTCCGTCGCCGGTCAGACCGAGTACACCTTCTGGCACGCGCTGACCCGAGACGTGGCCTACGAGCAGCTCCCGCGCGCCGCGCGCGCCGCCCGACACGTGGCCGCAGCCCAGTGGGTGCAGAACCGGGCCGGCGAGCGGGTCGAGGACGTCGCTGACGTGCTGGCCCACCACTACTCGACGGCCCTGTCGTTGGCGCGGGCAACTGGCGACGCGGACCAGATCAAAGCATTGGAGCCACAGGCCCTCCGCTACCTCAAGCTCGCCGGCGACCGGGCCCTTGAGCTCGACACCCTTGCTGCGCTGGCAACGTTCCAGAGAGCTCTGGACCTCACTCCGGAGGGACACGCTGGAAGGGCGCAGGCGTTGACCGACTACGGCGAGGCCGTCAAGCGTGCCGGCCAGCATGCGAAGGCCGTCGAGGCACTCGGGCAGGCGGCAGCGCTCCTGCAGGAAGCGGGCGACCCGATCCCCGCCGCTAGGGGCCTGCTCCGGCTCGCTTACGCGCTGGACTACAGCTCGGACCCAAGCCCGGCAGACCTCGAGTTCGAGGCCCTGCGGCTGCTGGAACCCCTGGGCCCGAGCGCAGCGCTCGTGGATGCCCTCATCGCCCGCGCCGGCTCTGAGCTGCCCCGAGGTCGCTCGCGTGAGGCCCTTGCCTACCTGGATCGCGCGCACGCCACCGCCGTCAGCCTGGACCAGCCGCCGCACGCCCGGTTGCTCGCGATGCGCGGCTGGGCCCGCTCCACCTGGGGCGACCCGGGATGTCTTGACGACACTCGCCGGGCGCTGGAGATCGCGTCCAGCACCGGGAACGCCCACGACATCGCGAACTTCCACAACAACCTTGCCGTCCTGCTGTGGCTTTACGAGGGGCCCCAAGCCGGCGTGGACGAAGTGAATGCCGCGATCACGTTCGCCCGCGCCCGTGGGCTCAACTTCTGGGTGATGGCCTCCACCGGGGGGTTCCTCGATGCCATGATCGAGGCGGGAGACCTCGAAGGGGCTGCGGAGTCAGGTGCCCGACTGCTCCGAGACGCTTCACCGACGAACACCCCCGATACCGTTTCCGCTCGCGCCGCGGCCACCAGAAGGGCCGCGCTGCAAGGGCACGTCGCGGCCATCAGGACCGACCTCACCGACCTCCAGACGGCCGCGGGGACGTTGGGATGGGTCGACAACGTGGTCGGCGCGTGGGCCTCGTGCGCATCCGCACGGCGGGCTCTCGGGGAGGACCAGCAGGCGGCCGACCTGCTGGCCCGCGTGGACGGGTTCCCGGGTATTCGGAGCTGTGTGACGTACCCCTCCCGGGTGCCAGAGATGGTGCGGACGGCCCTGGGCATCGGCGAGCCGGACCTCGCGCGTCGTCTCGTAGCCGGGGTGGAGGCCGTGAACCCGTACGCCGAGCACGCCCTCGTCGCGGCGAACGCCAGCCTCGCCGAGTCACGCGGGGACCGCGCCGATGCCGCCGACGTCTACGCCGACGCCGCCCGCCGGTGGCACGACTTCGGTGTCGTCCCCGAGGAGGGCTTCGCACTGCTGGGACAGGGTCGCTGCCTACTGCACCTCGGTCGCGGTGCGGACGCCGTTCCTGCGCTGAACGCCGCGCATGAGGTGTTCGACCGACTGGGAGCGGCACCCTCGCTCGAGGAGACCGACCAGCTGCTGGAGGCTGCACAGCTCCGTGGCACCTGATCAGAGGGACGTAGCTCCCAGACCCCGCGGGACCGTCACTGGCGCCCGGTCGCCCTGGCTGACGCCCGGCCCGCGGTCGGCCTCGTCGGCGGGATCCGCGGCGGTGAGGCGCGGGAGGGGTGGCCTGACCCACCTGGGTGAGTCCCCCGGGCACGCACCGCCACCGCCCGGCTAGCGTGAGGCGAACGTGCGCGAGTCCGCGCACCTCACCGTGGAGTCCGCCATGCGCTCGCACCCTGGTCGGCTGGCGGCAGCGGCTGCCGCCGTGGCGACCCTCGGCCTGGTGGCCGCCTCGTTGGCTCCGTCGGCGGTCGCGACGCCGGTGCCCCGCCGGGCCCTGCCGGCCGTGCAGGCAGGGCCGGCGTCCTTCCCGGTCTACGTGACCGCACGGGCGCACGCCTGGGACATCAGATGGAAGCCGGTGGCGGGCGCGGTGCTGTACAAGGTCACGCGTGCGTCGCGACCCGGCATCACACCCGCCCGCGTGTACACGGCGCGGACGCGCTTCACCTGGGACTCGAGGGTCTCCCAGAGCGTGAACCCCGTGTCGCGAATCGTCTACAACCAGTACGTCGAGTCGCGCTTCACGGTGCAGGCCTTCGCGCGCCGCGGCAGGTTGCTCGCGGTCGGCTCGGACATCGCGTGCCCCGTGCTCGAGATCGTCTCGGTGCGCGGGTCCGGCGAGAACGAGAACCTCGGCACGTACGCGCAGTACTCGATCGGGGACCGAGGCCTGCAGGTCTGGAACCGGCTGTCCCACTCGCTAGCCGGTGCGGACAAGGACCCGAACGGACTGGGTGCTTCCCTCGTCGGCGCGCAGCCGGTGCGGTACCCGGCGATCTCGGTGCAGCGCGCCATCGAGGGGTCGTTGTTCTCGGACTACCAGAAGTCCGTCGCGGCAGGTATCAAGGCGCTGGACAAGGTGATGCGGCGCGACGCCGTCGTCTGCCCCTCGACCAAGATCGTGCTCGTCGGGTATTCGCAGGGGGCCCAGGTCGCGGGTGACTGGTACCAGTCCAGGCCCAGCCAGTTCGCGCGCGTGGCGCACGTGGTGCTGGTGGCCGACGCGGGCCGCTCCAATGCCGACCGTCCGGTCGACTACCCGACGAACACGCGGTACTCCAAGGGCAACGCGTTCGTCGGCGTGATGGGCAACCGTCCTGCGTTCACGGCCACCGAAGCCCCTCGGGTGAACTCGTGGTGCTGGCTCGGGGACTTCGTCTGCCAGTCCACGGTGTCCAACGCGGGGCAGTTCCACGGCACCAAGGACGGACACGACCCGTACACCGAGTGCTTCCAGGGGTGGATCACCTACCACCTCGTCAACGGGCTGGTCGCCCACCGGGTGTGGCGTTCGCCGGTGGTGAACCCGGTCCCCGGCCGCTACGCCGCATGGTGCGACCGCGCCAAGCCGTGACGCGCCTGCGCACCACGCAGGGCAGGTCGCCGAGACCGGCACGGCCAAGGCATCAGCGGTCCGGAGCCACCTCCGGCAGGCCGAGCGCCTGATGGGGAGGCAGCACGCTGACGTGGATCCAGCCCTCCCGCCCGGCAGCGTCGAGGTCAGCGGCTGGGGGGGCCACCGTGTGGCCCCGCTGGCGCGCTCGGGCGACCAGGGCGCACATCACGGCGTCGCAGGCGTGGTCGTTCTCGAACGAGCTGAGCCAGCGCTCGCACACGCGCAGGAAGGGCAACGGGACCGTCAGTGTCGCCAGGACCGTCTTGCCGTCGCACCCGCCGGTCGGTCGTCAAGAACGAGTCGGTGCGCCTCTGGGCGATGGTCCGCCTGCACCACTCCTCCCACGTGTCTGGCTCCGGCATGAGGTCGATCGGCAGCGGGCGGTCCGACCTGTTCGCCATGAGGGCGACGAAGGCCTCGGGCCACGACTGCCCACGGCTCGTCTGCCGTGGCGGCGATGAGCTCGACGAACTGCGTGGCGTCCAGGGGTTGATGGACCGCCGCCACCGCTGCGGTGCGGGCATCCCAGCGAAGTGCCGCCGCTGCGGACTTCGACGGTGTCGTGGACAGGTCCAGGCCCCACGTCAGCGATGATGGGTCGTCAGGCGCAGCAGCACTCTAGGCGGGCAGATCTCAGTCCAGGATATTTCACCGCACAGCCCTCGGATCAGCCCTGAGGCCCACGGGCGCAGGCACAGCGCTCACTGGTTCCCACTGCGCGACTACCTGGACTGAGGGCCTCGGCACCAAGATCACATACGGGCCGGTCAAGGCACCACGCGCAGCCTGCTCATCGACGCCCGTTGACTTCGGCGGTCCGAGTGTTCCGGGTACGACCCCCGAGACCCAGCGAACCTGCTCATCACGAGGCCGCGGTGGTGCTACGTTCCGGCGATCGGGTGGAGACGCGGGGAGAGTGGCTCAGGCTAAGGGGTTGTCATGGCCGGGACGGTGCGTTCGCTGAGGCGGATGGTGGCGGGGGTCGCCGCCGGGGCGATCACGGTGGCATTGGTGTCGTTCGCCCAGGCCCCGCCCGCGGCCGCCGCGCCTGCGCCTCCGCCGGTCATCAACCTCAACAAGGTGCCGGTCAAGTACTGGCCCGCCCTGCAGTCGTTCGAATCCGACGCTGTGCAGGAGACGATCAACGGGCATCAGTTGCCGCAGAGTGATGCGTGGATGGTGTCGGCGTGGGGAAGGAACAGCGTTCGCGCCCAGCTGTGGGCTGACCTGGCATCTCTGGCCAACCGCGACCCCAGCAATTGGACTCCTGGCGAGGCGCTCGTGATGGAGTGGTTCGCCAGGCTCCAGCAGCAGCGGACGATCGCAGCGGCGGAGGCGGCGATCGCCGAGTACAAGAAGTACTCAGGGCTTGGTGATGCTGACTGGCTCACGGGAGAGCCGGTTCCGTTCAGCGCGAACGGCGCTGGCTACTGCAGGTACCAGGCGCCAGGACCTTTCAGCCAGGACTACACGGGCCGCAGCTCGCAGGTGTGCTTCTCGCGTCCGACGCTTTTGTCCTTGTTCAACTTCCTTCCCCCGACCCCCTCGTACGACGAGTTCGTCTCGTACGGCGAGTACGCCGCCGCGGCGTCCGTGAGCCACTCTGCGGACTATCAGGGCGTCTCGTCGAGTACGGCGACGGCGATCGGGACCGGCGCTGCGCTGGCGGCCTCCGGGGTCGCCGTCCCGCTTGCCACGAAGTTCGGCACCACCGCGCTGAACGGTACGAAGCTGGCGGCGGCCATCTTTCCCTTCAGCTCGAGGGTGACGTACGTCAGAACAGGACTGACCGCCGCCGCGAAGGCCGCCGTCACGGCCACGAACGCCACCAAGGCCGGACTCGCGGGGGCTCATGTTTTTGGAGCCGTCACGGCCATCGTGGGCGCGGTCCTGGACATCGTGGTGACCACGGTCCTGATCTCAATCCAGATCAACGCGAACAAGACGCTTCCGTACAAGCTCCGCGACCTCCTTCAAGCGGCCAGCGCGAACACCCCGAACCTCAAGTCCTTGTTCGCAGACGCCCAGACCAATGCAGGACTGTTCGACCTGTTCCTGGAGGCGACGCTCCCGGATGCGAACCTGGACTGCACCGACAGCGGCGTCGTGGTCGTCGGTCCAGATCAGGCGCCGTGTGCCAACGCCCCTGCCGCACCCGCGCCGGTGGCCGGGGACCCCATCTTCGAGATCATCCCCGGCGGCGTCGGCAGCACCTGGACGCGAACCCCCAGCATCAACATCGAGTCGCCGATGGGGGAGATCCTCTCCACCAGGCTTAGCGGCCACGGCTGGCTCGTGTCGCAGAAGTCCGACCCCATCACTATGTACGGCTGCGGTGGCCTCAGCAGCTGGCTCTACGACCTCGACTACAGCGCCTACGAACCGGTCGCGGCCGAGGATGCGGTGCTCATCAACGCGACCCAGGCGACGGGCGTGCCCCAGCAGGTGGGGCTCTCGGTCAAGCTCCGCCAGGCCGCTGATGGGCATCTCGGCGACATCACCAAGGGCGCCGTGGACTTCCTGCTCTTCACGGCAGGCAACACCTCTGAGATTCCCGACGCCCAGGCCCTCGCCGTCGTGCCGGCCGCAGACGGGGTCGCCACCACGTCACTGAACGGGTTGCCCGCGGGTACGTACCGGCTGGTGATGCGGACGTCGCCGACCAACGGCTTCTACAGCGCCCCCGAGGTTCTAGCGCACGTCACGGTCAAGGCGCCGGTAGCGCCGTCCATCACGTCGCAGCCCGTCAGCATCACGAGGATCGTGGGGCAGTCGGCCGTCTTCTCGGCCGCCGCCTCCGGCGCGCCGAGCCCGACTGTTCAGTGGTTCGAATCCAGCGACGGGTTCGCCAGCTCCAAGGCCATCCTGGGAGCGACCCGCTCCACGCTCGTTCTTGCCTCGGTGACGCTGGGCCGCTCACGGCACCAGTTCCGCGCGGTGTTCCGCAACGGGGGCGGCACCGCCACGACCAGGTCCGCCTCGCTGATCGTCAAGCCCGCTGTCAGGCCAGGGACGCCGATCGCCCTGCGAGCGACGGTGGCCCGCACGACCGCGGCCGTGAGGTGGCGGGCGCCCGCGGGCACACGCCCGCTCACCTACAGAGTTCGGCTGAGCCGCCCCAACTCCCGGGTCTTCGGGGGGTGGCGCAATCTGTCGGTCCCATCGGTGCTGTACAAGCGCCTTCGTGCGGCCTCGGTCTACCTGGTCCAGGTCCAAGCCCGGAACGCGTTGGGCCTCGGTTCTGTGGCGGGGCTGCGGTTCAAGACGCTGAAGTGATCCGTATCTCGTGGTCGTCGAGGTGCAATGGTTCCAGTGGCGGTGCCTCAGTCCAGGATATTTCACCGCACAGCGCTCGGCTCGGCCCTGAGGCCCACGGGCGCAGGCACAGCGCTCACTGGTTCCCACTGCGCGACTACCTGGACTGAGGTCCGGGCGTTCCGACGCCCCGTCGTCAAGGTGGCGACCCGCGGCGTCCCTCGCCCAGCCTGCCTGCCCCAGTCGAGCGAAACGTGATCTGCATCACACTTGGTGCAAGCGCCGGACTGCGGCTCTCCCGGCGCGCATGGTCTGTCCTGGCCGCCGTGGCCTCGGCCGCGGCCCCGGGGCAACCGCTGAGTCGCTCCGGACACTGTCCGAAGGAGCCCCCATCCATGGAGAGCCCATTCCGTCTGCGTCGGGTCGGCATCGCAGTCGCCGGCGCCGCCCTACTTCTCGCCGGTGCCGCGGGCGCAGGGGCCACCAGCGGGCCACGGCCCGGCGCCGGACAGGCCAAAGCCGTCCGGGCCGCCATAGCAGCCGTCAACGTGGCCATGGCCCCGGGCTCCGAGCTCCGGTTCATCGCCGTCGCACCCTGTCGCATCCTCGACACGAGAGTCGCCGGGGGCGTCCTGAACAGTACCTCCCGGAGCTTCAGCGCCGTGGCCCCGTACACCGTCCAGGGTGGCGCCGCTGCCGGTTGCGACATCCCCGCCAGTGCCGTCTCCATCCAGGTCAACATCGGCGCCATCTCCCAGGGCGGTACGGCCGGGTTCGTTAAGGGCTGGGCCACCGGCGCCGCTGAGCCGAACGCCTCGCTGCTCAACTTCGACCCGAGTGGGCCGGTCGCCAATATGGTGACCGTCCCGCTGAGCCCGACCGACACCTTCACGCTGAAGACGAACAAGGCGGCTCAGCTGTTCGCCGACATCGCCGGCTACTACGTCAAGCCGCTCTACGCCACGATCGACGCACAGAGCGGCTCCATCGGGGTGTTCAGCGGCGTCCAGTCCGGCCTAGTCAGCGCCGACCGGTCCAGCGTCGGTGAGTACACGCTGACGTTCGACCGCAACGTCACCAACTGCGTCGCAGTGGCCACCGACTACCTGTTCAACCCGGTCCACGAGATCTCGATCGACTCCAACTTCTCCAACGACAGCACCGTCTACGTCTCGGTGAAGAACTCCTCCACAGGAGCTCCGGACGACACCATCTTCCACATCAGCCTGACCTGCTGAACCGCCCTTCGACGTTGCCGGCGGACCCGGCGTGAGGACGCGTGCTGAGACTGCAGCGACATAGGCTGCCTGCTCGCCCTCGCTGCCGCACACCATCGCCGATGGCCATCAGGTCGTATCGTCATGCGAAGACCGACACCCACTGTCTGGCGGCGCGGCGAGGCGATCCCCAGCGGCAGCCTGTCTCGCCTGCCGGCGCGGTCCCCTCCTTCAAAGGGCTCACGACGCGCGCTCGCGTCTGGCGGCGTCGACAGGTCCTGCTACGGCCGCCAAGGGAGCGGGACGGCCGCGGAGGTTGAGCCCACCGATCTCAGTCCAGGGTATTCCACCGAATAGGCTCGCCCCTGCCCTGAGGGCAACGACTGCAGGCACAGCGCTCAGTGGTCCCCACAGCGCGACCACCTGGGCTGAGGTCCGGGAAGGCTTCGACGCCCGTGGGGGCAGACTCCGTGCGCGCATCTCACTAGGGTCGTGGCGTCAGCCTTCTCCGTGAACCAGGACGAGGTGCCGCCGTGCACGCATCCGATCGTTCGCATGCCATGGACCACGTGGTCGTCGTCCTGTTCGAAAACAGATCCCTGGACAACCTGCTCGGTCACCTCTATGGGCCGGACGACGGCAAGGCCTTCGACGGCGTGCTCGGCCGCGACCTGGGCAACCCGGTCCCCGCGTGGGCCGAGCATCAGCCACCCGACGGCAGCGGGCGGGTCGCGGTGTTCGTCGGCGACAACATGGACGCCCCGAACCCGGACTCCGGCGAGGAGTACTTCCACACGAACACGCAGCTATTCGGAGTGCTCGACGAGGCCAATCGTTTCGTCGGAGGCGAGGACATCCAGGCGCCCTACAACGTGCCGCCGGACGGTGCGACCCCCTCGATGGACGGCTTCGTCGCCGACTACATCTCCTTCTTCACCGCCGAGATGGGGCGCCAGCCCACGTACGACGAGTACGCCCAGATCATGCAGTGCTATACGCCGGACCAGGTCCCGGTGCTCAACGGGCTGGCCCGTGAGTTCGGCGTCTTCGACCGCTGGTTCTGTGAGGTGCCGTCGCAGACGTTCATGAACCGCTCCTTCTGGACCGCCGCGACGTGCACGCCGCTGCCGACCGGCGGGACCACGAACACGCCGTTGCAGCACTGGGTGCACGACAACACCGCCGAGACGATCTTCAACCGGCTCGAGGCGCACGGCCGTACGTGGAAGGTCTACGTCGAGGGCGACACCGGGGCCTCGCTGACCGGCCTCATCCACTGGCCCAGGCTGCACGAGCGCTTCGCCACCCACTTCGTCCCGTTCAGCGAGTTCGAGAAGGACGCCGCGGCCGGCACGCTGCCCGACCTCGCGATGATCGAGCCGAACCTGCTGGTGGGCCACGGCGACTACCACCCGGCCGCAGGGGCGGCCCTGGTCAAGGGCGCCGTGCTCGAGGTCGACGTCCCCTCCTCGATCCTGTCGGGCGAGGCGTTCCTGCAGCGCGTGTTCGACGCCTACCGCTCGATGCGCTCGTCCGAAGGCGCCAACGTGTGGAACACCACCTTGCTCATCGGCTGGGACGAGCCGGGAGGCACGTACGACCACGTGCCTCCGGGGCCGGTCCCGGCACCGGACGCCTCGGCGCCCGCCGGGCAGTTCGGCTTCCGGTTCGACCGGTCCGGCTACCGCGTGCCGGCCATCGTCGTCTCCCCGTGGGTGGAACCGGGTTCGGTGTACCACGACGAGCACCGGCACACCTCGCTCCTCGCGACGCTGCGGGGACGGTGGGACATCGGCGGTGCCTTCACCGAGCGAGACAAGGCGGCAGCGCCGTTCGACTACGTCTTCAGCCGCGACACCCCGACCGACCCGGACGGCTGGGCCGTGCCCCGTGCCCTGCCCGTGCCGCAGTGGCAAATCGACTGGGAGGCGAACGACCGGACCCTGAGCAACCTGGGCAAGGTGGCGATCCCCGGCCTCGTGCACACGGCCAAGGAGAAGGGCTGGCCCGTCCCACCTGAGCTGGAGGACGCGAACTTCCACCTGACCACGAACCTGGCCTTCCATGCCCAGCAGCTGCTGTTCAAGCACATCTGGCCGTTGCTGGGACCGGCACACGAGGACCTCGACCAGCTCCGAGCGGTCGTGGCACAGGACCTGACCGACGCCACGGAGCCCGAGTCGTAGACTGCCGCTGGCGCCGGGCTCGTTGCGGTCTGGCCGCTTCCGGCACTCGGCACATCCGCCCTCCATGGCCGTCAAGGGCCATGGAGCGATGGAGCCGACGGCGCAGGTCGCGCTCGCCGGAGGGCTCGCCGGCGTCGAGGCCGACTCCCAGGTGCAGCGCCTCGTCCTCGGGCTCCTCGCGGATCCGGCGCTGGAGCTCGAGCCCCGCGCCCACCGCCTCGCGCGCGGACCCGAGCTCGAGCAGTACCTGTCGCCCCAGGTGCCCCGAAGCTCACCGCGCCATTGCGCCGCGACCAGGCGCGAGTGCCGGACGAGTCGCTGAACCAGGTCCGCCGCCGCAGCCGCGCCGTGCTGCTCCGTGTAGGGGGTGAACCCGCGGCGCTCGGGCGAGGTCCAGTCGGGCGTCGGTGATGCCGATTCAGCGTCAGGCCCAGGCTCGACCCCTCAGCGCAGGCGAAAGAGGACCTCGCCGGCATTGGGCACCACCAGCGTCTCCGGATCAGACTCATAGGCGGCCAGGTCGAAGTCCGCAGCCGCGACGTACCCCAGGTTCGCCCCGCGCACTTTGTCCTTGGGGATCCCGGTGACCAGGGTGACGTCGACTCGGCAGCGCTCCCCCTCGATCTCGTCGTAGGTCCCCGCCCCACGGAGGTGGGTGCTGTGGGCCAGAACCCCCCAGTGGATGCCGGAGAACCGGTCCCACTGCTTCACGAAGTAGTCGCGGCAGTGATACCCGATGTCGTAGATCTCGGTGTGCACGACGGAGATCTCCGTCACGTGGGGGGCGTAAAGGATGACCTCACCACCGTCGGCAACCACCGGCTCGAGCTTGTAGAAGCCCTTGGCGGCCGTCCAGATGTCCTCGTACTTGGTCGGGATGAGCGACACCACCCGCTTGACCGGGACGTCTAGGTAGCGCACGTGCGTCTGCGCCGACACGTTGGCCGCGGCGGCCCAGGCAGCCTCACTGGTGCCGAAGGTCACCGCGTGCAGGTCCGGCGTTCCGGACTTGGCCACGACGCAGAGGGCCAGCCTCTCGCTGGGGATCATCGCCGCGGCCTCGTTGATCAGCGCCCGGACCGGGGTGATCCCGCGGGTGCCGATGATCTCGGCGCTGGTGATCAGCGCCCCCACCCAGTGGGTCAGGTCGATGAGGTCCTGCCGGGCGACGCCCGGGAAGAAGTACTTGTTGCCCCCGGAGAAGCCCACGACCTCGTGCGGGAACACCGGGCCCACGACCAGCGCCACGTCGTGGTCCACGACCGCGCGGTTCACGGCGACCTCCGCGGGGACGCCCAGCAGCCCCCCGCTGAGCTCCCCGACCCGCTCGGCGGTGATCGTGCCCAGGGTCACGAAGGTCTCGGGCTTCCACCACTCGTGGTTGTGCACGGTCATGCCCGGATAGGTCGCCTCGAGGCCGCCCTCGCGGTAGCCGAGGTGCAGAGCGATCGCCTCGTCGGACATGGCCACGTGCGTGCCCAACGCGATCACCGCCGTGAGTCGGCTGACCCGCCCGGCAAGGGCCTGGTGCACACTGCTCAGCAGCAGCGGCAGGGGGCTGCTACGGGTCCCGTCGGGGATCACCAGGCACACGCTGCGTCCATCGAGGTCAAGCTCGGCCAGTGCCGCCAAGATGAACGCCCGGACCTCCTCGGACGTCAGGGTCGCGTCGGGTCCGCCGACGAGGCTGGCGTGGCGAGCGAGTTCGGTGACGAGGTCGAGGGAGTCGCTCATTCTGTCACCCTGCCCTGCCCGATAGACCTGAGGCAATGGAGGCGGCAACAGGCGGCAACCGGTTGTGGAGTGCCTGGCGAGGCGACCACGATGGCGGACATGGCCTCTCTCGCGATGAACCCGGATCGCCTGCTCCCGGCCGACCCTGCCACCCGCGAGATCGCCCGCCGGCTCTACGCGGCCGTTTGTGACCTGCCGATCATCTCCCCGCACGGGCACGTCCCGGCCGAGTGGCTGGCCAACGACACCCCGTTCGCCGACCCGACGTCGCTGCTCATCACACCGGACCACTACATCAGTCGGATGATGCACGCCCAGGGAGTGCCGCTGTCGGACCTCGGTGTCGGACAGCCGGACTTCACCCCCGAGCAGTCCCGGAACGCCTTCCGGCATCCTGTGCTCGCACTGGTGGGCCTACCGCGGGACGCCGGTCAAGCTCTGGTTCGAGTCCGAGCTCACCGATATCTTCGACATCGATCTGGTTCCCTCAGCGGAGACTGCCGACGAGATCTACGACGCGATCGACGCAGCGCTTCGGACTCCCGAATTCCGCCCGCGCGCACTCTACGAGCGATTCGGCATCGAGTTCATCGCGACGACCGACGACCCGTGCGACGACCTGCACCATCACCAGAAGCTGCGCCGACGACCCGACCTGGACTGGCACGGTCGTCCCGACCTTCCGGCCGGACAGCTACCTCGAGCCCGCGACCCCGGCCTGGCACGCCGATGCGACCCCCTCGGCGAGGTCTCCGGGGTCGACACCGGCACTACGCCGGATGGGTCGCCGCGATGGAGAACCGGCGCGCCTACTTCAAGGCCAACGGCGCAGTGTCCAGCGACCACTCGCCACGCGGACGCCCGTGCCGAGCCCGCTGGACGACGTCGATGCCGAGCACCTGTATCGCGCTGGCCCGGGCCGGCACGATCACCGCTCGACGAGGGCCACCGCTGCGCCGCAACCTCATGTTCCAGCAGGCCCGGATGGCCTGCGAGGACGGCCTGGTGATGACGATCCACCCCGCCGTCTACCGCAACCACCACGCGCCGACCTTCGAGAGGTACGGGGCCGACGTCGGTGGCGACATCCCGATACGGTGCGAGTTCGCCCACGCGCTGCAGCCGATGCTGACCGCGTTCGGCACGCACCCCGAGCTTCCAGATCGTCCTGTTCACCCTCGACGAGACCGTGTTCTCCCGTGAAATCGGCCCGCTGGCCGGGTTCTACCGAGCGTGTACGTCGGGGCGCCCTGGTGGTTCCTCGACGCCCCCGACGCGATCCGCCGCTACCGCGCGGCCATCACCGAGTCGGCCGGCTTCGCCAAGACGTCCGGCTTCATCGACGACACCCGGGCCTTCTGTTCCATCCCGGCTCGCCACGACCTGTCCGCCGGATCGACGCGGGCTACGTGGCCCACTCGTCGCCGAGGGCCGGCTCGACGCATGGACGAGGCCCTGAGACCCTGCACGATCTCATCGTCACCAACCCGCGAAAGGCGTTCCGGCTGTGAGCACTCAACTACACTCCGACCAGCTCAGCGATCCACGGCGGCTGCTGCCGCGGCTGCGCCGGGTCTCGGCCCCGCCCGCCGCGCCCGTGCGCATCGTGCACCTCGGGCTCGGCAACTTCCATCGCGCCCACCAGGCCTGGTACACCGCGCACGCCGCGGATGCCGGCGAGTGGGGGATCGCGGCCTTCACCGGCCGGCGCGCCGACACCGCCGATGCGCTGGCACCCCAGGACGGGCTGTACACGCTGATCACCCGCACCGCGGACGGCGACGCATTCGACGTGATCGTCCAGCGTCTCGGCGGTCCACGCGGCCGCCGATCACGCCGCGTGGCAGAGCCTGTGGGCGGACCCGGAGCTGGCCGTGGTGACGCTCACGGTCACCGAGGCCGCCTACGTGCGCGCTCCTGACGGCTCCCTGGCGACCTCCCGCGCGGACGTCCAGGCCGACATCACCGCGTTGCAGGCCGACCCGGCGGCGGCCGCCGCCACGGTCCCGGGGCGGATCGTCTCGGGCTGCCTCTCCCGGCGGGCCGCAGGCGCCGGGTCGATCGCGATCGTGCCGTGCGACAACCTCCCGGACAACGGGCCCGCGCTCAAGCACCTCGTCGAGGGCCTCATCGCCGCGGTCGACCCCTCGCTGGGTGATTGGGCCGCCGAAAACGTGGCCTTCGCGACGACGATGGTCGACCGGATCACCCCGGCGACCACGGACGAGCACCGCGCGGCCGTGCTGGCCGCCCTCGGCGTTGTGGACGCGTCGCCCGTTCCCACCGAGCCCTTCAGCGAGTGGGTCATCGCCGGAGACTTCCCCAAGGGCCGCCCGGCCTGGGACGCAGTAGGCGCGCGTATCGTCGACGACGTCCTGCCGTTCGAGCAGCGCAAGCTGTGGCTTCTCAACGGGTCGCACTCCCTGATGGCTTACGCCGGGACGATCCTTGGTCACGAGACGGTCGCCGACGCCGTCGCCGACCCAGTGACCCGCAGCTGGGTGGAGCAGTGGTGGACCGAGGCCTCGCGCCACCTCGCCCTGCCGGCAGACGATGTGGCCGCCTACCGGGCTGCGCTGCTCGCCCGGTTCGAGAACCCGAACATCCGCCACGCACTGGCGCAGATCGCCGTCGACGGCTCGCAGAAGATCCCGGTGCGGATCGTGCCGACGATGCGCGCTGAGCGCGACGCGGGCCGGGTTCCGGCCGGCGCTGCCCGGGCGGTCGCGGCCTGGACCTGCCACTTGCGCGGGTTGGGCGGGCCGGTGAGGGACGCGCGCGCCGCTGAGGTCGTTCGTTTCGGCGAGGGCACGCTCGTGGAGTCCGTGGCCGCCGTCCTGGGCTTCCTCGGCGAGGACCTCGCGGCGGACGCTGATGTGGTGGCCGCCG
This sequence comes from uncultured Actinomycetes bacterium, assembly GCA_963778785.1. GTDB lineage: Bacteria > Actinomycetota > Actinomycetes > S36-B12 > CAIYMF01 > CAVZVV01. The sequence continues at coordinate 68,898 of CAVZVV010000031.1, read as the reverse complement.
TGCTCGCCCACGCCGAGGACCTGGCGGCGCGGCGAAAGTCTCCCGCGGCCTGACAGACCCGCTGCCCGGAGTGATGCGCGCCACGGGGAGATGGCGATGTGTCGACCGCGCTCGCGTCTCCACACCAGAACAGCCGGATCGTCCGGGGCGTCGCCGAACCGCGACGGGAACATAGGCTGAACGGCCGTCGTCGCGCGCCGTCAGCCGTGGTAGGGATGGGGCCTGAACTGACAGAGCGACGGGGGCGTCCTGCGATGGACCGAGTGTTTGTCTGGCTGCTGACCGCTCTCATTCTCGTGGCCGGGCTGATCGCCGCGCCGGCCGCCGCCGCTGCCGTACCGAACGATGCCAGCCCCCCGCTCGGGACCTACTTCTGGCTCACCGGTCCTGGTATCGACCCCAGTCACACGTCGTGCGGGGAGTTCGGCTGTCTCACGGAGGCCAACAACTGGGTCAATGACTCGGGGTATTTCGCCGCCGGGCCGGAGGGCTGCGTGACCACGCTGCAGAGCCAGGCGTGCCAGTTCGTCCGGACGTACGCCGTGATCGTCGATGTGGCTGCGACCCCCGTCATCAGCGTGCAGAAGTTCTACGACGGCAACCCGATGACCGGCGTCACCGAGTTCTCCTACAGCCTGCCGCCCAACGCCTTCTCCGCGACCTATCGCGTCCTCTGGCAGGACGGCGCTGACGCCTCCGCGACGCTCTCGGTGGGCCGCCGCTTCCTGGTGCGCGTCGGCACGAACCCGACCGTGGGGGACTGCGTCGCCTGGCTGGCGCCCACCTCGGCGACCACCCCCGTGGATGGCCCGGACTGCATGTACTTGGGGTACGACAACAGCCACACCATGAGTCTCAAGTTCGGACTGCCCACCTGGGGGCCCTACGACTTCGTCGCTGAGCGGATCACCGTCGCCTCGACCACACCCGTGCGATCCATGATGCCCGGACTGGAGTCGACCGGCCCGATCTCATTCAACGGTGGCGCGCAGGCCACCTTGCGGGTCGTCACGCAGCCGGCTATCACCTCGGGCTGGCGCGTGGCGATCGCCTCCACGACGGTCGGCAAGACCACGACTCTGCGCGTCTCGGTCCCGACCGACTACGCGGCCGCGCGCCCCGTGGACTACTACTTCAATGTGCGGCTCTACGCCAATGCCAGCATGGCGACGATCCTTCCCGTCACGGGTACCGACCCGCGCCAGGTCCTGCGCCTGGCCGGCACCGCCGCGGCTCCTGTCACCTACTCGATGTCGACGTTCGGGACCTCGCCCACCTCAACCGCATCGCTGCAGGCGACTTTCGACGGGGTGACCCCCGGGACGGCGTACGTGCGCGTGCTGGTCTACACCTACAGCGGCGTGTTCTACCCGGGGCACACGTCCCCCGCGCGCGACGAGGTCGTGACCGTCACCGTGTCCAAAGCGCCGGCGCCGCCAGCAGCGACCCGGGTCTCCGGATGGCCTTCGAAGACGTTGATCGCGCGCTCCGGGAGAGGCATGCTCAAGTCGGTGGTCGTGAAGGTGAAGGCGACCCCCGCGAACGCGCGCAAGGGGGTCGTCCAGGACTACCTCTGCCGGATCGTCAAGACTCGGCGGCTGTGCACCTGGGTGAAGTACCGGGCCGTTTCGTGGCCCCGAGGACTCACCTCCACGGCCGCCCTGACGCTCACCGCGAGCAAGGGCAAGACGGTGCTCTACCGGCTCGTCCTGCCCCCGACGGCGACGGGCAAGGGGTTCACCAGCGCAGGACTCAAGGTCACGGGTCGATGAGAATCCTGAGCCTTGTCTGTCACCGGAGGGCGGGCGCATAGGCGCCCACGAGGTCGGCAGGGGAGGGTTTAGGCGGCGAGGCGACGCGCGAGGGGAGGTCGGCGCCGAACGCCCGAAACGACGACAGCTGCGGTAACGGGTTGGACCCGTCCTCGGTGCTGGCGGTCGACACGTGCACGAAGGAGACGCCGTCGGCCAGCCGGAGCACCCGGTACTCCAGGTCGGCGGGCGCCTCCTCCCGGAGCTGGTCGAAGACTGCGTCGATGAGCCGGAGGTGCTCGGACATCGCTTCGGGCTTGAGCGTGTAGGACACCACGACGCTGCTGATCATCGCATCACCCGGTCGCCACGGACTCGGCGTGCGACTTCAGGCACGCGGCGAACTCGTCGAAGCTCGGCTGTAGGTCCGGGATCGACCGTGTGATCATCGACGAGAGCGGACCCGCGTACGTCTCGGCCATCGCGAAATCCGTCGCGCCGCCCACGTCGGTGAGCTCGTAGGTGCGCGTCCCGCTGAACAAGCCGAGTGGCATGCCGCCCTTCCACACCATCCGGTGCGGCGCATCCAGTGCCGTCACCGTGGTCGAGAAGGACCGCCCGGGGTTGGCCGTCACGGTCACGGCCACCGTGGCGCCGGGGTCGACGGTTCCCTTGGTCGCAGTGACGGTGGTGTTCCACTCTGGCCAGCGCGGCAGATCGACCAGGATGTCCCAGACAGCCGAAGCCGGAGCGTCGATGCGCGTTCGGGTCGAGAAGTGCATAGCGTCCTCCCTCTTGGTAACGTGGAAGTTACGGTAACCCGGAAGTGACGGAGGTGCCAGGGTGGACGCCCTGCAGGTACTCGCCGACCCGGTGCGGCTCGAGATCGTCGAATCGCTCGCGCGGCGGCCATGCTCGGTCGGCGTGCTCGCCGAGCGGTTCCCCATCAGCCGCCCGGCCGTCTCCCGGCACCTGCGGCTGCTCAAGGACGCCGGGCTCGTCGACTCGGTGGCGAACGGCACCCGGCACGTCTACCGCGTCCGTCCCGAGGGCGTCGCCATGCTGCGCGAGTACATGGAGCAGCTGTGGCGCGACGCGTCCGCCCGGTACTCGATGGCTGCGGAGAACCTGCCCGAGGGTCGACCGTGACGGCGCCGGACGCCCTGGTCGTGGAGTTCGAGGTCAACGCACCCGTCGCGCACGCCTTCGCGGTGTGGACGACGCGTGCCGGGCTCTGGTGGCCCAAGGGCCACACGGCGAGCGGCGATCCCGATACGATCGTCTTCGAGCCTGCCGTCGGCGGCCGCATCGTCGAACGCGGGCGCGACGGCAGCGAGCACGAGTGGGGCGAGATCACCGCGTGGGACGAGCCGAGCCGGATCGGCTTCCTGTGGCACCACCTGTTCGACCCCTCGCAGGCCACGCACGTCGTCATCACGTTCGAGCCGGCCGGCCAGGCCACGCTCGTCCGGCTCGTGCAGAGCGGCTTCGCCGCAGGTGGCCATGTCGGCGCTGAGCGCCGAGCCCGCACGACAACGGGGTGGGGCGTCGTCACCGGCGCCTTCGTCGCCGCTGCCGAAGGCGCTCGGTAGCCGCCTCGATCGTGCGTGCGCCAGCAGCCGTTGGCAGGGGGGCCATCAGTACTTCTTGTAGGCGGCCTCGCACGACACGAACGTGCTCGTGTACAGGTCGTCGCCGACGCAGAAGTCGGCACCGGTGCCGCCGTCGAGCAGGTTGGCGCCGTCCGAGCCGTCGACGTAGTCGACGCCGTCCTCGCCGTACAGCACATCGCTGTCCGAGCCCCCGTACAGGTGGTCGTCGCCACTGCCTCCCCAGATGCAGTCGGCTCCCCACTGCCCGTACAGCCAGTCGTCGCCGCCGCCGCCCTTGATGACGTCTGCGCCCTCCATCCCGAAGATCACGTCGGCGCCACCCTTGCCGTCGATGATGTCGGTGCCGGAGGTGCCGACAATGACGTCGTCCCCTGACGTGCCGTTGATCACGTTCCCCACGGTCGGGCAGGCCCAGAAGGTGAGGGCCTGTGCCGACGTGGTGCCCACGAAGACCGGGCCAGCCGCGCCCAGCGCGGCGACGGAGAGGATGGCGAGCAGCCGGCGAACGTTCATCTTGGAACCTTTCCAGAGCGGCGGAGCGGCACCGGGGGCCGGGAGGCTTCCCTGTGCGGGCACGCTCCCAAGAGCGCGTCAGCATGGCGTCAGCGTCGTCGTACCTGCCACGGCCACGGTCACCCGGGCGCTGGCAGATTCATCCGCTATGCGGAGCCGGCAGGTCGCGAACGTCGCATCTCAGGTCGGGTCAGGTCGACCACGTCATCCCGCGGAACCGGACTGGCGCGCAGAACACGCTCGTCCGGCGGCGGCGCATCGATCGAGAGCATCGCCTGGGTCCAGCGGTCGAACGCGCGCCGCGCCTCGCCGTGGCGCCCCGCGCCGATCAGGGTGGCGACGAGCAGGGCATAGGCCGGTTCGTCGTAGGGGTCGGCCGCCAGCAGCCGCACGAGGCTGGCGACCGCGTGGTCGTGCTCGCCGGCGCGGCTGCTCAGCTGCGCGGCCTCCCGAAGTGTGCTCAGCCGGGCAGCCCGGACCTCTTCCCGGAACGCGTCGGCCCATTCCTCGTACGGCTCCTCGTCGAAGGCGTCACCGCGGTACATCGCGTCCACCTCCTCGAGCAGCTCGCGGGCGCGCTGTTCCTGACCCTCGCGGGCCAGGCGAGAGGCGTGTGCCGCGTCGCGCAGCAGGTCGACCGCGTCGACCCTCACGTGGCTGGCATCGAGCGAGACGCCGTCCAGGTCGGCGCGCAGGTAGTGGTCCGCCGGGAAGGCCCGGATCGGGTCCAGCACGGCCCGGACGACGGACAGCAGCACCGAGAGCCGGTGCGCGGTGCGGGCCGGCTCCTCGTCCGGCCAGAGCGTTTCGCACACCTGGCCCCGGGGGATCGGCCGGCCCCCGCGGGCCACCAACATCTTCACCAGCGTGCGGGCCTGCCTGGACCGCCAGGCAGTGAGCGGAACCGGCCGCCCCGCCACGCGCACCTCGAAACCACCGAGGACGTACACCTGCAGCGGAGTGCGCAGCCCTTCGGACGGCAGCACCGACTCCCCGTCGACCATCTCGACGCCAGCCTCGGCCAGCCGCCGCCCGGCCTCTCTGGCGGCGAGGCGGTCGGCGCTGTCGGCTCCCGGGAGCCGGCCGAGCAGCACGTGCAACCGGTCGGTAGCCGACGCCGCTCCCGCCGCTTGCCACAGGGCCAGCGCCTCGTGGAGAAAGCTCCTGGCCTGGTCGGCGTCGCGCGTCGCTGCGGCGGCGAGCTCGAGCGCCCCGGCGAGCGCGGGGGGCGCACGGTCCTTCCTCGCCGCAGCGAGCGCCTCCACGGCGTACTGCTGTGCGTGGGCCAGGTCGCCGGTCGCCAGCGCGACCCAGCCTTGGGCCACGAGGGCGCGGGGCCGCAGGTCGGGCGTCGCGCAGACCAGCGCCTCGTCGGCGACGGCCCGCGCCCCGTCGGGGTCGGGGTCGGGCCCCTCGAGCAGCACGCGGGACAAGCCGATGAGCGCCGGAACCAGCACCTGAGTCTCGCCGAGGTCCCGTGACAGCTCCACGGCCTCCTCGAAGCCCATGCGGCTCTGCTGCGGCCGCCCGCGAGCGCGGGCGATCTCGGCCAGGCCGGTCAGTCCGCTGGCCGCCCGGTTCAGGCCCGCCCGTCGTGACAGCAGTACCGAGCGCTCGAAGTACAGTGCCGCATCGTCGTAGTGACCCAGGCACAGCAGGACTTCGCCGAGGTTGTTCAGGGCGATCGTGCGCAGGCCCGGAGGGGAACCTCGCTCCGCTGCGCGCAGCGCCCGTCGGCCTACGACCAGCGCCTCGGGGTAGCGCGCCTCTTCCAACAGCTCGTCCACCTGGTTCACGAGCACGCGGGCAAGCTGGGCGACGTCGCCGGCACTCTCGGCGGCTACCTGGGCCCGTCGGAGGTGGTCCTCCCGGCTCGCCCCGGTGGCGCTCAGCGCCGCCGCGATGTGTCCCGCGGCGAGGGCGCGTGGATCGCCGGAATCGTCCGCCGTCAGCAGCGCCCGGGCCGCGCTGGCAGCGGACGCGGCGCCGTCACCGAGCATGAAGAGGGCTCCCGCGCGGCAGGCGTGGAGGCGGACCACGTCGTAAGGACTTGAGCCGGCCGAGGCCGTCGGGCTCCCGGCCGCGGCGTCGCACATCTGCAGCGCAGTCTGGAAGTCCCCCGCCATGTACGAGACCATGGCCCGCCGCCACGCCAGGCCGGCTGGCCACGCCCCGGCGGTCTCGGCCGCGCCCACGAGCGGCTCGAGGGCGCGGATCGCGCCGGAGACGTCGCCCGACATGCGCCGGGCGTCGCCCAGGACGAGCTGGAGCCGGTCGCTGCGCTCGGCCGTCGGGATGGACTCGACGAGGTGCGCCACCACCAGGGCGCCGCCAGCGGCGAGCATCTCCTCCGAACGTGCCTCGACCAGGGCCAGGACGGCCGCCACGTCGCCGGTCTGATCGTGCATCGTCGCCGCGGCGAGGGGCTCGCCGTGCGCCGCGTACCAGGCTGCCGCGGCAATGCACAGGGCACGGCGGCTGGTCGACCCGTCGTGAGGGCGCCGGCGATCGACGACGGTGGCGAGGACAGGGACGGGCCGGTAGCCCTCCGGTCCGTGTCCACCAGCCGGGTGAGACCGGCCGACGAGCAGGCCTGTGCACGTGAGCCAGCCGAACGCCTCCCGGGCCTGTCGTGCGCTGGTCATCCCCAGCGGCTCGGCGAGGTCCTCGCAGAGCTGTCCGGTCACCGGCCCGAGGTGGACCGCACCATCGAGGAGCCGAGCCGCGGCGCGGGGTAGGTGTGCCACGACGTGGTCCTCGAGCCATGTCGCTGCCACGGTCCCGGGGTCGCTCATCGCCGCGAGAAGGTCAACCTGCTCCTCGCGGGCCACGGCGTCGCCCGCGAGGTGGACCAGAGCCGGCCACCCGGCCGTGAGCGAGTGCACCGCGTCGACCCGTTCGACGGCCGTGATCCCGTGCTCCTCACGGAGCACCCGCGCCGTCTCCTCTGGCCCCAGCGCGAGGTCCCCCGCCTCGCGGACCATCACGGTTCTGCCGGGCAGCGACCGGGCCCCGCGCGCCAGCGGACGGCGTGATGCGAGCGTCAGGTGCACCGACGCCGGCAGCTCCGCCAGCGAGCGCGTGAGCGCGGCCTGCTCGGGTGCCGCCAGCTGGTCGACATCGTCGACGATGACGTGGCTGGCCGGTGCGCCACTCGGGCTCGTCCACCGACCCGGCCGGACGTCCGCGGTGACCCGATCCAGCGCCTGCCGCGCGGTCAGGAACAGTGCGTGGTCGTCCGTGGGCTCGGGTTCGATGGCCGTCGTCTTGCCGTACCCCGCCGCGGCGATCAGCAGGAGGCAGCGCCTGACCCGGGGGGCCGCGCCCGGCCTCGAGGCCATCGCGGCACCTCCCTCGTGCGGCGCTGGTGTCACCGGGGATGGACCGAGAGTAGAGGCTACCCGCCCCGGTGATGCCCTGGCGAGACCGACCTGCGGACGTGGGCGTCCGTCGACGCGCGAACTCACCGGCGACCTGCCCCTCCGTGGCGGTCATCAGAAACCCAGCACCGTGCGCACGCCCTCCACGGCGCGGTCGACGTCGTCGGTCGAGTTGTAGAGCGCGAAACTGAGGCGGCAGCTGGCGGGCGGGTCCAGCCCCAGGTCACGATGGGCGAGCGTGGCACAGTGGCAGCCGGCGCGGGACTCGACGCCGGCCTCGTTCAGGCCCTGCGCGATCTCGACGGGGCTGCGGCCCGCGACGTTGAATGCCACGAGCGGTGATCTGTCGAAGGCAGCGGCCGGGCCGTACAGCGTGAGGTTCGGGAGATCGGCGAGCGCGTCCATCGTGCGTATCGTGAGCGCCCGCGTGTGGCGCTCGACGGCGCCCATGGCCTCGGTGACAGCCATCCGGCTCAAGGGACGCGGCGACCGGAAGTACCGGGTCTCGCCGGGCTCGCCCACGAGATCCACGACGAGTCGGAGAGCCTGCGCGGAGGCGATGACGCCCAGGATGTTGGGGGTGCCCGCGGCGTACTTCCATGGCAAGAGGTTGTACTCGACCAGGTCCGGCGCCACCCGCCCCTCGGCGATCATGTCGCCGCCGTACAGGAACGGCAGCGACTGCTCGAGCAGGTGCTCCTTGGCGTACAGCACGCCGACGCCGAAGGGCGCCAGCATCTTGTGGAACGAGAACGTCAGGTAGTCGACGTCGAGTGCCTGGACGTCCACGCACGTGCTGGGGACGAGCTGGGCGCCGTCCACGAGCAGCCGTGAGCCGAGGCCACCGTCCGGCTGGACGTAGCCGCTCGTGTCCGCGATCGCACGGACCGCGCCCAGCGGCGGCTTTGTCCCGAGGAAGTTGGAGGCCCCCGTGCAGCAGACGAGCTTGGTGCGCTCGTCGACCAGCGATGCCAGGTGGTCGAGGTCGAGGCGCCCGGTGAGATGGTCGAACCGCGCGACCCGGCACTGCACCGTGCGGTCGAACCGGGGGAGGATCTCGCGGCAGAGGGCGTACCAGGGCACGAAGTTGGAGTTGTGCTCCATCAGCGTCGTCACGACGTTGTCGCCGTCGCGGAACTCGGTGAGCAGCGCGTACATGACCGCGTTGGTGGCCTCGGTCGCGCTCCGGTACGTCACGATGTTCCGGCGGCTGGGCGCGTTCAGCCACGTGGCGATCGTGTCGTACGACTCCTCGAAAGCTGCGGTGGTCTGGAGCGAGGCGGTGGACTGTCCCCGGTGGACGTTCTCGTAGGACGCGACCAGATCGCCGAGAAGCGCTAGGAGTGCCCTCGGCGGCTGGGTGCTCGCCGCGTTGTTCGTCACAATGCGCCCGGTGGCGGGGAAGTCGAACTGCTCACGGACCCGATCGACGTCGAGCGCCCGGATCGTCGAGCTGCCGACGGTCGTGCTCATGCCGGTCGGGCGGGGACCGACCCCGGACGGGTGGCCACCATCGTCCCAGCACCGGACCGAGCGACGCTGGCGGAACGCACGACGGAGGCGAGCCAGAGACGCCGTGCGGACCGACGGCGCCGGCGGGAGAGCTCCCGTCCACGGGCCCGCAAGAGCGCGGTCTCGTCATCGAGCGCCGGTCGGACGGCACGATTCATGACCAGGTGGATGGGCATCTGCATGGTGTCCTCCTTGAGAGTGTCGCGGATTCGGCCTCAGTGGTCCGAAGGGCCGGATCACCTTGCGCCGACGGTCGCCGACGCCCCTCAGCGCCGCGTCAGCGTGGCGTCACAACGGCCGGAGTGTGCCGCTGGGAGCCGAGGAGGCGCTGGGCGTGAGACTGTCGTCCCCGAGGTCGGAGGGCGCCATGGCAGGCCGGGAACGCGAGGTGACGCTGCGGTTCCTCGCCGCGCCCACCGATATCGGCTACACCGGCAGCGTCGACGGCGGTCGCGTGCTGGAGTGGATCGACAAGGCCGGCTACGCGCTAGCGGCGAGCTGGAGCGGCCGGTACTGCGTCACTGCGTACGTCGGCAACGTCCTCTTCCGGCGCCCGGTGCGGCCGGGTCACCTCGTCGAGGTGACGGCCCGGCTGGTGCACACCGGGCGGAGCAGCATGCACATCCAGACGACGGTCCGGTCGGGGTCCCCAACGGATGAGGCGCTCGTCGAGACCACCCGCTGCCTGGTCATCTTCGTCGCGGTCGACGGCGCGGGACGGTCCACCGAGGTCCCCAGGTGGGTCGCCCGCGACGACCTCGATCGCGGCGACGAGGCGCTCGCGGTCCGCCGCGTGTCGCTGCGCGCGGACATCGAGACCGCCATGGCCGCTCAGGAGTACACCGACGCCGGCACCGCCCCCCGGATCGTCCTGCGCTTCCTGGCGGCGCCGACGGATGTCAACTGGGGGGGCAAGGTGCACGGTGGCATCGTCATGCGCTGGATCGACGAGGCGGCCCACGTCCTGGCCACCCGGTGGACGGGCGTTGCGGGAAACGTGGCCGTCTACGCCGGTGGGGTCCGGTTCTACCGACCGCTGCGCATCGGGCACCTCGTCGAGGTCGAGGCCCGGCTGTTGCACACGGGTACCACGAGCATGCACATCGGTGTCCACGTCCGGTCGGGAGACCCGGTGCAGGACTCGCTGGAGCTGACGACCTACTGCCTCATCGTCTTCGTCTCGCTCGCGGACGACGGCCAGGCGCAGACCTGCCCCACCTGGCTGCCGCGGTCCCCCGAGGACGTCGCACTCGACGCACACGCACGAGACCTCATCGAGCTGCGCAGCGCGGTCGACCGGTCACGGTGACCGGCGGGTTCGGCACCCCCTGGTGGCTCTCAGCGGAAGACGACCGTGCTCCTGGCGACGACCCGCTTGGTACCGACCGTACAGACCAGGACGATCTGAGTGGTGACACGCTTCTGCGCGCGCAGGGCTTTGCGGTACTTCGCGACCGGTCTCGTCCTGACGGGGTAGCTTCCGGCTTTGAGCGAACCCTTGGCGCCATCGAGCACGGTGACGGCGTTCCTGCGCAGGATCCGCTTGGCCTCGGAGGCGGGCAACACCATGGAGAGGGCCACGCGGCACGGCCGCGAGAGAGTGATCCTGAAGGCGAAGCCCGATGCCAACCACCTGGTCCGGCTCGACGTGCGCGCCGCGACGATCCTGGCGGCCAAGGGGGGCACGGGCCGGCTGATGACCTCGCAGGATCCGAGCCGGTCGAAGATGTCGGTGGTCCCGGCGTCGGCTCGCACGGTGTCGGCACCGAAGCCGCAGTCGACACTGTCGGCTGGCCGTCGCGCACGTCGATCGTGTCGTTGCCGTCCACTCCCCACGAGTACGTCTGCCCGTCGCCCAGGATGGTGTCGCGGCCGGGGCCGCCAGAGATGATGTCGTTGCCGGAGTGGCCGAGGATGGTGTCGTCGCCCGCGCCGCCTGCGATGGTGTCGTTTCCAGGCCCGCCCCAGAGCCGGTCGTTGCCGTCGCCCCCGCGGATGACGTCGTCGCCGCCGGAGGCGGAGATCACATCGTTCCCGGGGCCGCCGTCGATCGTCATGGTGTCCTGGTAGTCCCAGTACCAGGTGAAGTGGTCGTCGCCGGCAGGACGAGAAGGGACCTAAGTCCCTGCCGCACGGCTCGACGACGGCACGGGGCTACCGGTGAATGGCGTCGCAGGCGACGGCGCGGGGGTGCATCCGGGATCCGATCTCGTCCACTCCCACGTCGTCGAGACGGCGAGCTCCGGGCCCGGGGCGAACGACCACAGCGACGGGCCTACGTCACTCCGGCTGCCTCCGGACGTAGTCGGCCATACCGGGCACGGTGAACGCCACCAGGCCGCGCTCGGGCGCGAACACGAGTCCCTTCTTGATGAGCTGGTCCCGCGGCACGGACAGCTCGTTGCGGTCCTTGCCCAACGCCTGCGCCACCTGAGTCATCGCGACCGGCTCGTCGTCGGCGAGGTCGGCCAGGACCCGCATCACCTGTCGCTGCGCCGGCGTCGCACGTTGCCACCGCGCCCGGTAGAGCCCGGCGTCGACCTCGTGGCGCGCCGCCACCAGACCGGCATCCGCGTCCGCGGCGGTGATCGGGGAGTCGGCCGCGTAGTCCCAGACGTACTTGCCGCCGGTCTGGATGAAATACGGGTAGCCCCGGCTGAACGCGTCGAGCCGGTCGAGCGCGCCGTCGGTCCAGCGAACGCCGAGCGCGTTCGCCGGCACCTGGAGCGCCGCGTGGGCCGCCTGGCGGTCGAGCGCACCGAGGGGCAGGTACTCGTAGAGGCGTTCGGCGTACGACGTGGCGCGGGCCAGCACCTCCGGCAGCGACGGCAACCCGGCGCCCACCAGGACGAAGGGAGAGGGGTCGGCACCCTGTCCCACCTCGTGGACGGCGGCATTGATCGCCCGCAGCTCGGCGGCGGAGGCGTCCTGCATCTCGTCGATGAGGATGAGGACCCCGACCCCGAGCGTCAGCGCGGTGGACCCGAGCTCGCCGAAGAGCTCGGGCAGGTCGACGGCCGGGTCGCCGGAGTCGCCGCGCCCCGGCGTGGCCTGGACCTCGAACGAGAAGGCGTAGCTCCCAGCCGGGTCGACGCGGAGGGTGAACGACCTGAACACGCCGAGAAGGCTGGCCAGGGCTCGCCGCTCGAACCGGCCGGCCGCGATCCGCAGCGACCGGTGCAGCGACTGGGCCAGCGACGGCAGGACCGACGCACCAGCGGACGCCTCGACCTTGGCGGTGATCCACCGCCGGTTCTCCGCCATGCTCTGGAACTCGTTGAGCAGCACGGTCTTGCCGACGCCCCGCAGCCCGTACAGGATTCGGCCCCGTTCGCCGTAGCCCAGCTCGCACCGCTGGACCAGGACGTGGAACGCCTCGAGCTCCCGGCGCCTGCCGGCGAGCTCGGGTGGGCGCCGGCCGGCGCCGGGCTGGTAGGGGTTCTTCACGGGGTCCATCTATCTGACTCTATCAGGGCGCATATCAACTTCGCTTATGAATCCAGATGACCTGAGATTCTTCGACGTTCGGGCGCGGCCGCCTGGGGTGCGCGGGATCTCGCCCCCCGCCGCCCGCGGCACTGCCCGGCGGTCGTGCGAACTCGCCCAAGAGCACGGGACCCGCGGCGTACGGTGCCTCCATGCCCACAGACGAAAGCACCCCCGACGCACCACCTGCCGCGAGCATCTCGGACGTGGTGTCGTCCGGGCTGGCCGCGGGCAAGTCCCGACCACGCAAGCGTGGGGCGAGGTCGGTGCCTCCCAAGGTGGCCCACCCGACCGCGGCGGAACGGGCGAGCAAGGGTCGAGCGGCGCGCGAGCAGACGCCGCGCGCTGCCCTCGCCGAGTGGGACCCGCCCGAGCACCGGGCTGACCCGGTGGCACTTCTCGCCGGGCAGGATGCCTCGCGCGTCCAGCAGCTCGTGCCGGTACGTCACGCCCGGATGGCGGTGAGCGCCTTCACGTTCTACCGGGGCTCGGCGCTGGTGATGGCATCGGACCTGTCGGTGGGCTCGCGTTCGGGTCTGGACGCCCAGCTGTGCGGTGACGCGCACCTGTCGAACTTCGGACTGTTCGCCGCACCGGACCGGTCCGTCATCTTCGACGTCAACGACTTCGACGAGACCCACCCCGGCCCCTTCGAGTGGGACGTCAAGCGTCTCGCCGCCTCGTTCGCGCTGGCCGCGAGGGACAACGGGCTCGCCGACAAGGTCGCCCTGCAGGGCGCGGAGACGGCCGCGGCCGCCTACCGGGAGTCGATCAGGAACTTCGCGCTCAAGCCCGAGCTCGCGATCTGGTACGACCGGGTCGACGCCGCGGGGCTGGACTCCTCTGTGCGCGAGCTCAGCGCGGGGGCCAGGACGATCAGGCGCGCGGACGAGCGGGTGGCGCGGGTGACCGTCGACCAGGCGATCGCGAAGGCCCGCACCCGGGACGCGTGGTCGGCCATCACGAAGATCACCGAGGTCGTCGACGGTCACCGCCGGTTCCTCGACCAGCCCCCGCTGCTGAGCCGCCTGGACGTCGACGCCGAGGCGGCGTCGATGCTCAACGCCCTGTTCCGCGAGTACCGCGCGACCCTGCAGGACGACCGGCAGGAGCTTCTCAAGCGCTACGAGATCGTGGACTTCGGGCACAAGGTCGTCGGCGTGGGCAGCGTGGGGCTGCTCGCCTTCGTGCTGCTGATGCGCGGCCGCGACGATGACGACCTACTGGTGCTGCAGGTCAAGCAGGCCCAGGCCTCGGTGCTCGAGGCGTACACGAAGAAGTCGACGTACAACAAGCACGGGCACCGGGTCGTCACCGGGCAGCGGCTCATGCAGGCGGCCAGCGACTCCTTCCTGGGCTGGATCGACGGACCGGGCGGGCGCAGCTTCTACGTGCGCCAGCTGCGCGACATGAAGTGGTCCCCGGACCCGGCGATCCTCACCGCCGAGCGGCTGCCGAGGTTCGCCGCCCTCTGCGGCCACACGCTGGCCCGCGCCCACGCGCGGTCGGGCGATGCCGTCGCGATCGGCGCGTACCTCGGCAAGGGCCGCACCTTCGACAAGGCCATCGCCGCCTTCGCCATGACGTATGCCGACCAGGTGGCGTCCGACTACGCGGCATTCGTCGCCGCCATCGCTGAGGGCGACGTGGCCGCACACGAGAGCGACTCGGGCCACGAAGGAGCCACCGCCGTGGCCTCGCTCGGCGGTTAGCCGGACAAGGGCTCGACGCAGACCGAGGGCTCAGGCGGCGACGCCGGTAAAGGCCAGCACGCGCTGCCAGGCGTCGCTACACGCGTCGTGCCACTCGGCGAAGGCGCGGTCGAAGAACGAGTGCGGCGCACCCTCGTACACGACCATCTCGTGCGGCACCCCCGCCGCGTTCAGCCGCCCGTCGAGGGCCTCGAAGTCCTCGGGGGGAGTGGCGGCGTCGGCGCCGGCCACGAGCAGCAGCATGGGGCGGTGCAGCTGGGTCTCGACGTCGGCGAGCATCGCCGGTCGGCCGTAGAAGCCCATGCAGCCCGCGAGGTCGAGCGTGCTGGCGGCCAGGCGCCACGAGTGGCCGCCGCCGAAGCAGAAGCCGAGCGTGTACGTGGCGCCGCGGTGCACGTCTGCGAGATGGGCCGCAGCCGCCTGCACGTCCGAGGCGACGCCCCCGGGCGTCAGGGTGCCGATCTCGGACTGCCAGTCGAACCCGTCAGCCCTGCGGGCCACGCCCTGGGTACGGCCGAAGTAGTCGAACGCGACCGCGTGGAAGCCCGCCTCGGCGAACCGCACGGCGAGGGCCTCGTAGTAGGGGTGCAGCCCGCGCACGTCAGGGAGGATGACGACGTTGCGGCCGTTCGGCTCGGCCGGCGCCGCCTGGAACGCGGCGAAGGTGTTCCCGTCCTCGCCGGTGAGCGTCACAAGGCCCTGCCCGGCCACCGCGCCGACGACGGGCGGGCTCGGCGGACGGCTCTCGTCGTCGTGGCACATCCAGGCCTCCGGGGGTGAGACGTCCGCACGCGGTGGCCGGTGCTGCCGACGGCCGCGGGGTCGTGGGTCGAGGGTAACGTCCGGGGACGACGACGTGCGAGCGACGACGCGGGCCTTCGGCCCGTACGGTGGACGAGCCTGTCGATCCGGGGGGTCGGCATTCGTACAGGGGGTGAGAGGCCGCGCCCGCGGCCCATCATCGAGGAGACGCCATGGCGCACTACCTGCTCTCGGTCTGCTACCCCGCGGGGGCCACGCCGCCCGAGCCCGATGCCCTGACGGCCATCATGGAGCGAGTGGCCGCCCTCAATGCCGAGATGCGCGCCGCCGGCGCGTGGGTGTTCGGCGGCGGCCTGCACGACCCCTCGTCGTCGACCGTCGTGGTCGAGCAGGACGGCGAGCTCCTCGTCACTGACGGACCGTTCGTCGAGACAAAGGAGCAGATCGGCGGCATCACCATCGTGGCCGCCGCCGACCTCGACGAGGCCCTCGCGTGGGCGGGGCGCACGACCGCGGCCATCGGCGTGCCGATCGAGGTCCGCCCCTTCCAGGGCTGGGCCAGCTGAGGTCGTGGAGATTCGCCGATGATGTCGACGCCGAAACGTCGAATCCGAGGCGCGGGCTTCGTCCAGAGGGTGAGGGGCCCGGAACCCCGGCCCCCCAGCCACGACGAGGAGTGAGCCCATGACCCAGTACCTGCTCTCCGTGCACGGCTCCCACGAGAGCCCCTACGCGACCGACGAGGACATGCAGCGCGCCTTCGCCGACGTCGGTGCATTGAACGCCGAGCTCCAGGCCACCGGCGCCTGGGTGTTCGCCGGGGGGCTCCAGCCGGCCACCACCGCCTCGGTCGTTCGCCTGCGCGACGGCGCGATCGAGCGCACCGACGGTCCTTACCTCGAGAGCAAGGAACACATCGGCGGCTTCTGGGTCATCGAGGTGGCCGACGACGCCGCCGCCATGGGCTGGGCCGAGAAGGCCACCGTCGCGTGCCAGGGCGCGGTCGAGGTGCGGCCGTTCCAGGGCATCCCGCAGGACTGAGCTCGATGACCGGTCCGGCCTCGACGCCCGACGAGGTCGAGCGGGTCTTCCGGGCGGACTACGGGCGCGCGGTGGCCACCCTCGCACGGCTCCTCGGCGACATCGGCCTCGCCGAGGACGCCGTGCAGGACGCGCTGGCCGTCGCCCTCGAGACGTGGCCCCGCACGGGCGTGCCGCCGAGTCCTACGGGGTGGATCCTCACCACGGCCCGCCATCGGGCGATCGACCGGATGCGCCGGGAGGCCACCCGCGACCAGCGACAGGCGCAGGCCGCGCTGCTGTTCGCCCAGGACGAGTCCGAGGAGGTGCTGGAGGTGCAGGACGACCGGCTGCGCATGGTCTTCACGTGCTGCCACCCGGCGCTCGCCCCGGCCGCGCAGGTGGCACTCACGCTCCGGCTCGTCGCGGGGCTCTCGACCTCCGAGATCGCGCGCGCGTTCTTGGTGCCCGAGCCGACCATGGCCCAGCGCCTGGTCCGGGCCAAGAGCAAGATTCGTGACGCCCACATCCCGTACCGCGTGCCGGAACCGCACCAGCTGCCCGATCGGCTCCGGCCGGTGCTGGCCGTGGTCTACCTGGTCTTCAACGAGGGCTACCTGGCCTCCTCGGGCGGCTCGCTCGGACGGGCGGACCTCGCCGACGAGGCGATCAGGCTCGGGCGGCTGCTCGTCGCCCTCATGCCCGACGAGCCCGAGGTCCGTGGCCTGCTCGCCCTCATGCTGCTCACGGAGTCGCGCCGCCGCGCGCGCGCGGCGGTCGACGGGTCCTTCGTTCGCCTCCCGGACCAGGACCGGTCCCTGTGGGACCCCGCGCTCGTCGCCGAGGGCCAGGCCATCGTCCGGGAGTGCCTGCGCCGCAACACCCCCGGCCCTTACCAGGTCCAGGCCGCGATCGCCGCCGTGCACAGCGACGCGCCGGTCGCGGCCGACACCGACTGGTCGCAGGTCCTGGCGCTCTACGACCAGCTGCTGGTCCTGGCCCCGTCGGCCGTGGTCCGTCTCAACCGCGCCATCGCGCTGGCGGAGGTGACTGGTCCGGCGGCGGGTCTGGCGGCGGTGGACGAGACGGGACTGGAGCGCTACCACCTGTTCCACGCCGCGCGGGCCGACATGCTTGCGCGGCTACGCCGGGACGTGGAGGCGCGTCTCGCGTACGACCGGGCGCTCGCCCTCACCGACAACGCGGTCGAGCGCTCGCTGCTCGCCAGCAGGAGGGACGCCCTGTCGGGCTGAGAGCACTTCGCGGTCCGGGCGGTGGACGAGTGTGGCGTCAGGGAGTCGTCAAGAAACGGCCCGCTGCGCCAAGAACGCGTCAAGGCCCGTCGGGCAGGCGTGCCACCAGGTGTGTCCTGGAGCCATGGCGATCCGTGTGCAACAGCTCCGCTCCGTCCCTGACGAGGACACGTTCGGTTCCTACGCGGTCCTGGCCGTCGGCCTGACGGTCGTGTTCGTGATCGCCGGGCTGGCAGGCGACGCCGGCGTGGGTCCCACGACGTGCGTGGTCCTCGTCCTGGCGGCCGTGGGCGCGGCGTCGTGGTGGCTGCGTCCGCGGGTGGCTCTCGTGCTGGCCCTTGTGTCGTTCCTCTTCGTCGACGGGTTCGGCCTGGGCTCGGAGGGTCAGCTCACCTGGGACGGAACGCCGGACCTCGCCCGGTTGTGCCTCCTGCTCGTCGTCGCTGCGCTCTCCTCGGGCCTGAGCACGTGGCTGGAGCAGCGCCGGCTGCGCGCGCGGGAGCACGGCGATCGCGCCGAGCTCGACGCGACCAGGCGGCTGTGGGAGCACGAGAACCTCCACCGTCCCTGAGTCGGCGGCCTCAAGGGTCCGTCAAGGATCCACTGCCCCGCGTCAAGGCTGTGTCAGAGGGGCGGGCAAGGCCGAATCCGTCCGATTCGATCGTGCATGTGCGGATCGCCCCTGCTGGAAGGCACTCCATGTCTGACCTCATCGCGCTCGCCGTAGTCGCGGCGCTCGTCGTCGTCCTGCTCGTCGTCGCCGTCGTCCTGGAGAAGCTGTGACCGCGCTAGGAGCGGTCTCGCTCCTGGTCGGCGCCGCCCTTCTGGTCTACCTCGTCGTCGCGCTCGTGCGCGCCGAGAAGTTCTGACGGGAGTCCCGTGTCTCCGCTCGTCGCAGCCCTCCTCCAGATGTCCGTGCTGGTCGTGGCCCTGGCGGCCGCCTACCGGCCCGTCGGCGACTACATCGCCCGCATCGCTCGAGTCCCCGACGCACGGTCGGGTCGAGCACAGCCTCTACCGCGTCATCGGGGTCGACCCCGGGGCCGACCAGCGGTGGTCGGTCTACCTTCGCTCGGTGCTGGCCTTCTCCGCGGTCGTCGATCCTGGGCCTCTACGCGCTGCTGCGCCTGCAGGCCGCGCTGCCCGTTCTCCTTGGGGCGCGACGGGATGCCGCCGCTGCAGGCGCTCAACACCGCGGTCAGCTTCGTCACGAACACGAACTGGCAGTCGTACTCGGGCGAGGCGGCGCTGGGCTACACCGTCGCAGATGGCCGGGCTGGCCGTGCAGAACTTCCTCTCGGCCGCCGTCGGCATCGCCGTCGCGGTGGCGCTCGTGCGCTGGTTCGCGCGCACCCATACCGACCGCGTCGGCAACTTCTGGGTCGACCTCACCCGCATCACGCTGCGGGTGCTGCTGCCGATGGCCGTGGTCGTTCGGCGTCGTGCTGCTGGTCAGCGGCGTCGTCCAGAACTTCGCCGGCGACACCACCATCACGACCCTGTCCGGAGCGACCCAGACGATCCCGGGCGGGCCGGTGGCCAGCCAGGAAGCGATCAAGGAGCTCGGCACGAACGGCGGTGGCTTCTTCAACGCCAACTCCGCGCACCCGTTCGAGAACCCCAGCGGCTTCACGAACCTGCTGCGAGATCTTCCTGCATCCTGGTCATCCCGTCTCGCTGCACGCGCACGTTCGGCCGGATCGTCGGGGACCTCCGCCAGGGCTACGCGGTCCTCGCGCGTGATGGCCACCATCTTCTCGGGGTGTCACGGCGCTGCTCGTCTGGGCCGAGCTGAACCACGCGGGACCCGCCCTGCAGCTCGCGGGGGCCGCGATGGAGGGCAAGGAGGTGCGCTTCGGCGTACCGATGCTCGGCGCTGTTCGCGTCGGCCACGACCAGCACGTCGACCGGCGCCGTCGACTCGATGCACGACTCGTTCACCGCCTACGGCGGCGGTCTGACGATCGTCAACATGGTGCTCGGCGAGGTCGCGCCCGGCGGCATCGGGCTCCGGCCTCTACGGCATCCTCATCGCCGCGATCGTCGCCGTGTTCATCGCCGGCCTCATGGTCGGCCGCACGCCGGAGTACCTGGGCAAGAAGATCGGCGCGCGCGAGATGAAGCTCGTCGTCGCTCTACATCCTGCACCACGCCCGCGCTGGTGCTGATCGGGCCTCGGGCGTCGCGATGGCGACCGAGACGGGACGGCGCGTCGATCCTCAACCCGGGGCCGCACGGGCTCTCCGAGGTGTTCTACGCCTTCGCCTCCGCGTCGAACAACAACGGATCGGCCTTCGCCGGCCTCAGCGCCAACACCGACTTCTACAACACCGCGCCTGGCGGTCGCGATGGGACTCGGCCGGTTCCTGCCGATCTGCTTCGTGCTCGCGCTCGCCGGCTCGCTCGCCCAGCAGGGCAAGGTGCCCGCGTCGGCCGGCACGCTGCCCACCCACCGACCGCTGTTCGTCGCTGCTCGTCGTCGGCGTCGTCCTCATCGTCGCCGGGCTCACCTTCGTGCCCGCCCTGGCGCTCGGCCCGCTCGCGGAGGGACTGTCATGACCACCTCGCCCCGACCTCGAGGCCGCGCCGCAGGCGCGAGTCGGGCTCGGGCGTGTTCGAGCCCGAAGTCGTTGCTGACCGTCGCTGCCCGAAGCGCTGCGCAAGCTCGACCCGCGGCTGATGTGGCGCAACCCGGTGATGTTCGTCGTGCTCGTCGGCGCCGTGCTCACGACCGTGGCGGCCGATCGTCGAGCCGAGCGTGTTCGCCTGGTCGATCGCCGGTGTGGCTGTGGCTCACCGTCCTGTTCGCCAACCTGGCCGAGGCCGTGGCCGAGGGCCGCGGCCGCGCCCAGGCCGCCACGCTGCGGGCCACCCGACGCGACACGATGGCCCGCCGGCTGCTCGCCGACGGCGACCGAGGAGCCCGTGCCGGCCACCGCCCTCGTCGCTCGGCGACCGGGTCGTCGTGCGAGGCGGGCGACGTCATCCCCGGCGACGGCGACGTCGTCGAGGGCGTGGCGAGCGTCGACGAGTCGGCGATCACCGGCGAGTCGGCCCCGGTCATCCGCGAGAGCGGCGGCGACCGCAGCGCCGTGACCGGCGGCACGAAGGTGCTCTCGCGACCGCGATCGTCGTGCAGATCACCGCCGCGCCCGGCCACACGTTCATCGACCGGATGATCGCGCTGGTCGAGGGGGCCAGCCGGCAGAAGACGCCCAACGAGATCGCGCTGAACATCCTGCTCGCCTCGCTCACGATCATCTTCCTGCTCGTCGTGATCGCGCTGCCGCCGCTCGCGGACTACTCCGGCGCCGCGCAGAGCGTCATCGTGCTCGTCGCGCTGCTGGTGTGCCTCATCCCGACGACCATCGGCGCGCTGCTCTCGGCGATCGGCATCGCCGGCATGGACCGGCTGGTGCAGCGCAACGTGCTGGCGATGTCCGGCCGTGCCGTCGAGGCCGCCGGCGACGTCTCGACGCTGCTGCTCGACAAGACCGGGCACCATCACGCTCGGCAACCGGCAGGCGGTGGAGCTGCTGCCGGCGCCTGACGTGGGTGTCGAGCGAGCTCGCCGACGCCGCCCAGCTCAGCAGTCTCGCCGACGAGACGCCGGAGGGCCGTTCCATCGTGGTGCTCTGCAAGGAGCGCTACGGCTTGCGCGCCCGCGAGGAGGGCGAGCTCGCGCACGCCACCTGGGTGCCGTTCACGGCGCAGACCCGCATGAGCGGCGTCGACGTCGACGGGCGGAGCGTCCGCAAGGGAGCCGCGGGGGCCGTCTTCGCTCACGTGGCGGGGTTGGGCGGTAGCACGCCGCCCGAGGTGACCGCGGCGGTCGACGCGATCTCGTCGGCCGGAGGTACCCCGCTCGTGGTGTCCGAAGGAGCCGAAGTCCTCGGCGTCGTGCACCTCAAGGACGTCGTCAAGACCGGCATCCGCGAACGGTTCGACGAGCTGCGCCGGATGGGCATCCGCACCGTGATGATCACCGGCGACAACCCGATGACCGCGCGGGCCATCGCCCAGGAGGCCGGCGTCGACGACTTCCTCGCCGAGGCCACCCCCGAGGACAAGATGGCGCTCATCAAGCGCGAGCAGGAGGGTGGACGGCTCGTCGCGATGACCGGCGACGGGACGAACGACGCCCCGGCGCTCGCGCAGGCCGACGTCGGCGTGGCCATGAACACCGGCACGTCGGCGGCGAAGGAGGCCGGCAACATGGTCGACCTCGACTCGAACCCGACCAAGCTCATCGACATCGTCGAGATCGGCAAGCAGCTGCTCATCACGCGCGGCGCGCTCACGACCTTCTCGGTGGCCAACGACATCGCGAAGTACTTCGCGATCATCCCGGCCATGTTCGTGGTGGCCTACCCGGGGCTCAGCTCGCTCAACGTGATGCGTCTGGCGAGCCCCGAGTCGGCGATCCTCTCGGCGGTCGTGTTCAACGCGCTCATCATCGTCGCGCTCATCCCGCTGGCGCTGCGCGGCGTGCGCTACCTGCCCGCGAGCGCGTCGAAGCTGCTGAGCCGCAACCTGTGGATCTACGGCCTCGGCGGGATCGTGGTCCCGTTCATCGGCATCAAGCTCCTCGACCTGCTCATCTCCCACATCCCCGGGATCGGGTGACCGCGATGAACCTCGTTCTCCGCCAGGCCTGGGTGGGCCTACGACTGCTGGTGGTGATGACCGTGGTCCTGGGGGTGGCCTACCCCGTCGCGATGTTCGCCCTGGGCCGCGTGGTGCCCGGCACCGCCGACGGCTCGTACGTCACCGACGCGAAGGGCTCCGTCGTGGGGTCTGCCCTCATCGGCCAGTCGTTCGACGGCGACCGGTGGTTCCTGCCCCGGCCGTCCGCCGCCGGCCAGGGCTACGACGCCCTCAGCAGCGGCGGCTCCAACCTCGCCGCCGACAACCCCGACCTGGTGAAGGCGGTGAGTGAGCGCAGGGCCGCCGCCGCGAAGGCCGACGGCACCGACCCGGCCGCCGTGCCGCCCGACGCCGTGACGGCCAGCGGGAGCGGCCTCGACCCCGACATCAGCCCCGACTACGCCAGGCAGCAGGTGAGGCGCGTCGCGACGGCGCGCGGTCTGGACCCGGCCGTCGTGTCACGCCTCGTCGACGATCACGTCCAGGGGCGGCTGCTCGGCTTCATCGGCGAGCCTCTCGTGAACGTCCTCGAGCTCAACCTCGCCCTCGAGCAGCTGGGATGAGCACCGGCGAGGCCGGGACCCACGTCGGTGCCTCGCACGCGCGCGACAATGGCCGCGTGACCCGTGGCCGACTCCGCATCTACCTGGGGGCCGCTCCCGGCGTCGGCAAGACCTACGCGATGCTCGGTGAGGCCCACCGGCGTGCCGCCAGCGCGGCACCGACGTGGTCGTCGGCTTCGTGGAGACGCACGGCCGCGCGCACACGCAGCGAGATGCTGGCGGGTCTCGACGTCGTGCCGCGGCGGGTCCTGAGCCACCGGGGCGCGGCGTTCGAGGAGATGGACCTCGACGCCGTGCTCGCGCGGCGCCCCCAGGTGGCGCTCGTCGACGAGCTGGCGCACACGAACGTCCCCGGTTCGCCGCAACCGCAAGCGCTGGCAGGACGTCGACGCGCTGCTCGATGCGGGCATCGACGTCATCTCGACGGTCAACATCCAGCACCTCGAGTCGCTCAACGACGTGGTCGAGGCGATCACCGGCGTGAAGCAGCGCGAGACGGTGCCCGACGCGGTCGTTCGCGCCGCAGACCAGATCGAGCTGGTCGACATGAGCCCGGAGTCGTTGCGCCGCAGGCTTGCCCACGGAAACGTCTACGCTCCGGAGAAGGTCGACGCAGCCCTCGGCAACTACTTCCGCGTCGGCAACCTCACAGCCCTGCGCGAGCTCGCCCTGCTGTGGGTCGCCGACCGCGTCGAGGAGGGTCTCGAGCGCTACCGGGCCGAGCACGGCATCCAGGAGACGTGGGCTGCGCGCACCCGCATCGTCGTCGCACTCACCGGGGGACCGGAGGGCGAGACCCTGCTGCGCCGCGGGGCGCTGATCTCCGGGCGCAGCGCCGGGCGCGCCCTGGTGGCCGTGCACGTCGTGCGCGGCGACGGCACCGTGGGCGCCAGGCCCGACGACGTCGCCCGGCTGCGGCAGCTCACCGAGGACCTGGGGGGCACGTTCCACACGGTGGTGGGCGACGACGTCGCCACGGCGGTACTCGACTTCGCACGCTCGGTCAACGGCACCCAGGTCGTCGTCGGTGCGTCCCGGCGGAGCCGGCTGAGCACGGCCTTGCGGCCCAGCACGGCGGACCTGATCGTGCGCGACTCCGGCGACATCGACGTGCACGTCGTCACGCACGAGGGTGCGGGGCGGGGAAGGAGGCAGGGGCGCCGACGCCTCGCGCGCCAGCGCCGCACCTGGTCCTGGGCGCTGGCCCTCGTGATCCCGGTGGTGCTGACGCTGTGCCCTGCTGCCGCTGCGCGACTCGCTCAGCCTGCTCGACCGTGCTGCTCGCCTACCTGCTCGGGGTCGTCGCGTCGTCGCTCGTGGGCGGCCTGCTGCCTGCCGTGCTGACGGCTGTCGCGGCGGGGCTGCTGGCCAACTACTTCTTCGTCCCGCCGATCGGCACCTTCACCATCGCCGAGCCCGAGAACGCCTTCGCGATCGTCGTCTTCGTGCTCGTGGGCTCGGTCGTCGCGACCATCGTCGACCGCAGCGCGGCCCGCGCCGCCGAGGCGGCTCGCCGGCGGGCGGAGGCCAACGTGCTGGCCTCGCTGTCAGTCGGCGTGCTGCGCCGCACGGATGGGGTCAAGGCGTTGCTCGACCAGGCGAGAGAGACGTTCGGGATGCGCAGCGCGGCCCTCTTCGAGGCGTCGTCGGATCGCCGAGCCCTGGGCGGTCGTCGAGGTCTCTGGCCAGCGACCCCCCGCGCGGCGCCGACGATGCGGACGTCACCGTGGACGCAGGCCCAGGCCTCGTGCTGGCGCTCTCGGGAGCTCCGCTGCCCGCGTCCGACCGGCGCCTCCTCGACGCCTTCGCGGCCCAGGCGGGCGCGGTGCTCGAGCGCAACCGGCTCGCGGTGCGGGCCGCCGACGCCAGCCGCTGGCAGCAGAGCGACGCCGTGCGCACGGCGCTGCTCGCCGCGGTCTCGCACGACCTTCGCACGCCGCTGGCGGGTATCAAGGCGGCGGTCTCCACGCTGCGCGACGACGACCTCGACCTCGCCGAGCAGGACCGTGCGGCGCTGCTCGAGCGATGCGGCTGAGTCGGCCGACCGGCTCGACTCGCTGCTGGCGAACCTGCTCGACCTGAGCCGCCTGCAGACCGGGGCCGTGCGCCCCGTGCTGGAGCCCGCCGTCGCTCGACGAGGTGCTCCAGCAGGCCCTCCGCGGGGTCCCCGGCGACCGCGTCCTGGACGAGACCGACGACGCGCTCCCGCTCGTCCGCACCGACGCGGGCCTGCTCGAGCGGGCTGTGGCGAACCTGGTGGAGAACGCGGTGCGTCACGCCCCGACCGACGTGCCCGTACGACTGTCCGCTGCCGTGGTGCCAGGGGGGATGCTGCAGTTCCGGATCGTCGACCGCGGACCCGGCGTCAGCGAGGGGGACCGGGCCAGCGATGTTCCAGCCGTTCCAGCGGCTCGGCGACGTGCCCGCGGGAGCCGGGGTGGGCCTCGGGCTGGCCGTGGCCCGCGGGCTCACCGAGGCCGTCGACGCGACCATCGACGCCGAGGACACGCCGGGTGGGGGTCTCACGATGGTGGTGTCGCTCCCGCTCGCGTCGGCCGACGGCGCTGCGGGCGGGGCGGGGTGCCGGTGTGACGCGGGTGCTCGTCGTCGACGACGACGCGGCCCTCGGACGCGCGCTGGCGATCAACCTGCGGGCCCGGGGCTTCGAGGTGGACCTCGCCGCCGACGGCCGGGCCGCGCTCGACCAGGTGGCGCGCTTCCACCCCGACGTCGTCGTCCTCGACCTCGGGCTGCCCGACCTCGACGGCATCGAGGTGCTGCAGGGCATCCGCGGCTGGAACCCCGTGCCCGTCGTCGTCCTGTCCGCGCGGGCCAACAGCGACGAGAAGGTCGACGCGCTCGACGCCGGCGCGGACGACTACGTGACCAAGCCGTTCGAGATGAACGAGCTGCTGGCACGTGTGCGCGCCGCGGTGCGGCGCGGCGTCACGGCCGGCGCCGACCTCGCTCCGCAGATCGTGAGCACCGAGACGTTCGACGATCGACCTCGCGGCGGGCGTCGTCACGCGCGCCGGCGTCGCCCGTGCGCCTCACGCCGACCGAGTACCACCTCCTCGAGGTGCTCGCGCGCCACCTCGGCCGGCTCGTCCCGCAGCAGCACGCCGCTGCGCGAGGTGTGGGGCCCTGGCTACGAGAGGGAGACGCACTACCTGCGCGTGTACGTCGCCCAGCTGCGCCGCAAGCTCGAGCCCGACCCCACGCGCCCGCGCCACCTCGTCACCGAGCCCGGCCTCGGCTACCGCCTCGACCCCTAGACCGGGCTACGCCCTCGATCCTGAGGCAGGGCTACGCCCTCGACCCCTAGGCTGAAGGCATGTCGGAGCGGATGCTCGAGATCGCCCGTCGGCCCGACGGGTGCTTCGTCGCGACGTTCGACGACAAGAGCGGCCCCGTCGAGGTGAGCAGCTGGGACGACGTGCGTCGGCTGCGCGGCAAGACGCACCTCGTCGACCACTGGAGCGCCGCCGACCTCGAGGCCTTCATCGCGCTGCACGGCCACCCGTTCGACGACTGGTGGGCCTCGCTGTCCCCCGGCTGCGCGGCGGCCCTGCTCTCCGACCCGCACGGCGCCGTGCCTGCCGAGCACCACCGCGAGGTCAAGCGCACCCTGAGCCATCAGCCCCGCCAGCGGGGTCTGGGGCTGGAGGGGTCGCTGCTCAGCGGGGAGCTTCGGGCGTTCGTCCAGGCCAAGCGCGCGTAGCGACTCGGCCGGAGCCCCGTGGCGGCGCGCTCGGGCGCGTCTGGAGCCCCTCAGGCACTAGCGTGGGGGCGTAGCCGCGCCGAGACGAGGAGATGCGATGGCAGCCGTGGTGCTGGCGGAGACGAACTGGCTCTGGGGCTTGATCGGGTTCGTCATCTGGATCCTGATCATCTCCTGGACCGCGACGATGGCCTCGCGCAAGGGCCGCAGCGCCTTCCTGTGGGGCGTGCTGGCCTTCTTCATCTCGGTCTTCGCGCTGATCCTCGTGATGCTGATGCCGTCGAAGCGGATGAACGCCTGACGCCGCCTGGTGCCGCCCTACCCCCGCCGTGGGTCGCGCGGGCGGGGCTGGGTGATCCGAGCCCGAGGCGTAGGTTGGTCTGGGGAGATGCCATGACCTTGACCGTCGGACCGCAAGAGACCTCTGCGTACGCAGCGCCGGCCACCTCGGTGGCCCGGATGTTCTACGACCGGGTCGCGGCGACCCCGACGGCGGAGGCGTTCCGCTTCCCGACCGACAGCGGGCTGGGCCTCGGTGACCTGGGCGCAGACCGCGGAGACGGTCAAGACGATGGCCGCCGGCCTGCTGGCCCTGGGGATCCAGCCCGAGGAGCGGGTCGCGATCGCCTCGGCCACCCGCATCGAGTGGCTCTACGCCGACCTCGCGATCATGTGCGCGGGCGCCGCGACGACCGCCGTCTACCCCTCGACCGGCGGGCGAGGACGTCGCCTTCATCCTGTCCGACAGCGGCACCCGGATCGTCTTCGCCGAGGACGACGCCCAGATCGCCAAGCTGCGCGCCCAGCGCGACCACCTGCCCGACGTGATCCGGGTGGTCACGTTCGACGGCGAGGCCGACGGCGAGTGGGTGCTGAGCCTGGCCGACCTGCAGGCCCTGGGCGCCAAGCACCTCGCTCGAGCACCCGACCGCGGTCGACGAGGCGGTGGCCGCCGTCCGGCCCGAGCATCTGGCCACGCTGATCTACACGTCGGGGACCACCGGCCGGCCCAAGGGCGTCGAGCTGCCCCACCGCTGCTGGACGTACGTCGGCGCCGGGGCCGAGGCCATCGAGATCCTCCGCGCCGGACGACCTGCAGTACCTGTGGCTGCCGCTGTCGCACTCGTTCGGCAAGATGCTCGCGGCGGTGCAGCTGCAGATCGGCTTCCCCACCGCGGTCGACGGCCGCATCGACAAGATCGTGGAGAACCTGGCGGTGGTCCGGCCGACGTTCATGGCCGGTCCGCCGCGGATCTTCGAGAAGGTGCACGCGCAAGATCGTGCAGACCGTCCAGGAAGAGGGCGGGATCAAGCTGCACGCTGTTCACCTGGGCCTTCGGGGTGGGCGAGCGGGTCTCGCGTGGCGCAGGCCGGCAGGCACGCGCCCGAGCCGGCTCCTGGCAGGCCCAGTACGCGCTGGCCGACCGGCTGGTGCTGTCGAAGGTCCGCGCCCGGCTCGGCGGCCGGATCCGGTTCCTCGTCTCGGGCAGCGCGGCCCTGTCGAAGGACGTCGCCGCCTGGTTCCACGCGGCCGGCCTGCCGGTGCTCGAGGGCTACGGGCTGACCGAGACCAGCGGCGGCGCGTGCATCGGCGACCCCCAGCGACCCGGCGTTCGGCGCCGTCGGGCCGCCCGTCGTCGGCACCGAGATCAAGATCGCCGACGACGGCGAGATCCTGCTGCGCGGTCCGCGGCGTGATGCGCGGCTACCACAACCTGCCCGAGGCCACGGCCGAGGTGCTCGACGCCGACGGCTGGTTCGCCACCGGCGACATCGGCGAGATCGACCGGCCGGCCGGCTGCGGGTCACCGACCGCAAGAAGGACCTGATCAAGACCTCCGGCGGCAAGTACATCGCGCCGCAGACGATCGAGGTCATGTTCAAGGCGGTCTGCCCGCTCGCCAGCCAGATCCTCGTGCACGGCGACGGCCGCAACTACGCGACCGCGCTGATCACCCTGGACCCCGACGCGCTGGCGCAGTGGGGCCGGGCGCAGGGCCTGCGCGAGCACCGACTACCGCGGCCCTCGCTGCAGGATCCGGCCGTCCACGCGTACGTGCGGTCCTGCGTCGACGAGCTCAACGGCCGGCTCAACCGCTGGGAGACCATCAAGGACTTCCGGATCCTCGACCACGACCTGACGGTCGAGGCGGACGAGCTGACGCCCAGCATGAAGGTCAAGCGCACGGTCGTCGAGACGAAGTACGCCACCCTGCTCGACTCGATGTACGCCGGCTGACGTCACTGCGTACGGCATGTCGGGCGGCAGGACTGTCGCCCTACGTGCACGCGCGGGTACGTTTCGTCACGTGACCCCCCTCTCTCGACCCAAGGCCCTGCTCATCGCCCTCGGCGCCGGCGCGCTCGCCGTCGTGGGTCTCGCCGCCGTCGGCCCGATGTCCTCGGGTCGGGGAGGGTCCGCCGCTGAGCCGACCGCGCCCAGGACCATCTCCCAGGTGGCGGTGCCGGCCTCGGTCAAGCGCGAGAAGCTGCCCAAGGTGGGCGAACCCAGGGTGCGCATCGAGCGCGAGGGGAACCGACTCGTCGTGGTCGACGCCCCGGCGGCCGCCGGCGAGACCGACAAGCCCGCCACCGGCGAGACCGACAAGCCCCCGGCGGGTGAGGCCGACAAGGGCACGGGGGAGCCCGAGGGCGAGAACGAGATCGCGAACGGACCCTCGGCCCAGTACGTGGACGAGCGCGCCTACCCGCGCGGCTACGTGGAGTCGGCCCGGGCGGTGGCGGGGCGCAGGGCGTTTAACCGTCTTCCGAGCACGCTGTCCGCGGCGGCCTTCACCAAGGGCACCACGGCCGAGAAGCGGTTGCAGGGCGCGTCGGTCTCCTCGTCCTGGAAGGCGCTCGGCCCGGTCGATCCTCAGGTCCCGGGCCTGGTCACCTACACGGGCCGCGCGACCACCACGTCCGGCCGGGTCACGGCGCTGGCGATCGACCCGACGTGCGCCCCCGTGCCCGCCACCTGCCGCGTGTGGGTCGCGGCGGCGGGCGGCGGCATCTGGCGCACCGGCAACGCCCTGGCTGCCCACCCCGACTGGGAGTCGGTCTCGGCCGGCCTCCCGACCAACTCGTTCGGCTCGCTCCTGGTCGACCCCACCGACGCCACCGGCAGCACCCTCTACGCCGGCTCCGGGGAGCCCAACGGCTCGAGCGACTCGGAGGCGGGTCTCGGGCTGTTCAAGTCCACGGACGGGGGCACCAGCTGGTCCCTCGTGCCGGGCAGCTACGCGGTCTCGCACGACCGGTCCATCGCCAGCATCGCGGTCGACCCCAACGACTCCCAGACGATCTGGATCGGCACCGCGCTCGCGAGGCACGGGTCGAGCTCGGTCAACGGCGGTCGCCGCACGCCCCCCGGGGCGCCCACGCTCGGGCTCTACCGTTCCACCGACGGCGGCGCCTTCTTCAGCCTCCAGCTCAACCGCGCGGGCAGCAGCAGCAACCCCGCCGGCGGCGTCGACTGGTTCTCCGGCGGGGTCACCAAGCTCGTGTGGGACCCGAACGACACCAAGCAGCTCTACGCGGCCGTGATCGGCTACGGCGTCTTCCGCCTGCACAACCCGCACGACGGCACATGTGGCTGCGACGACGACCAGTTCCACCAGATCTACCAGGCCCTCCTGGGCGACGGGAACCCGCTGGGCCTGGCCCCCGATCCCTTCGGCGCGCGGGTGGACTTCGACCTGGCCGACCAGGGCACGAGCACCCGGATCTACGTGGGCGACTCGTCCGACGCCTACGCCAACGCCTACCTGATCGTCGGCAACGGCATCGACGCGGTCAGCGACTCGGCCCTCCTCGCGGCCGACGCTGCAATCGGCGGACCGGGCATCGCGGCACCGTGGCTGCTGCGCTCCGACAGCGACATCAACAACTCGATCGACGGGTTCAGCTCCTACAACTTCTGCCAGAACGGCCAGTGCGGGTACGACATC
Organism: uncultured Actinomycetes bacterium; assembly: GCA_963778785.1. Lineage (GTDB taxonomy): Bacteria > Actinomycetota > Actinomycetes > S36-B12 > CAIYMF01 > CAVZVV01. The sequence goes on along the minus strand of CAVZVV010000031.1, from coordinate 39,015 downwards.
TTCGTGGTGGCCGACCCGTCCAACGCCGACACGGTGTGGCTCGGCGGATCGATGGCGTACGACGAGCTTGCCGCCTTCGGCTCGACGCACCCGCGCTCGAACGGCCGCGCGGTGGTGCGGTCGACGGACGCCGGCGTGTCATTCACCGACATGACCAACGACGTGCAGAACCCGAACGAGGGGATGCACCCGGACCAGCACGCCCTCGTGCTCAACCCCAACAACCCCGCAGAGGCATTCGTGGGCTCCGACGGGGGCGTCGTGCGCACGAACGGCACGTTCGTCGACGGCAACCCCGGCGATGCGGTGTGCGGGGCGCGCACGTTCAGCGAGCCGACCGCTGCCGCCGACTTGGCGTTCTGCCGGATGACGCTGGCGTCCGTGCCGCAGCGCATCGACTCGCTCAACACCGGGCTCAACACCCTGCAGCTGCAGTCCGTGTCGATCAACCGCAGCCTGCCGTACGGCGACGTCATCGGCGGCACGCAGGACAACGGCACCTGGGCCTGGGACGGCGCCTCGAGCTGGTTCGAGTCGGTCGGCGGCGACGGCGGCAACTCCGGCATCAGCAACGGTGGCGCTACCCGGATGCACACGTACTTCGGGCCCTCGATGGACGTGAACTTCCGCGGCAACGACCCGGCGTTCTGGGCCAACGTCTCCGGCCCCATGGACGTGGCCGACTCGTCGCGGCACGGAGTCCTTCTCCTTCTACGTGCCCGTGCTCGCCGACCCGAAGGTCGACGGCACCTACTTCATGGCCGGCGAGTACGTGTGGCGCACGAAGGATTCCGGCGGCGCGAAGGACTTCCTCGAGGCCAACTGCCTCGAGGGGAGCATCCCCTACCCGGCGCCCGACTGCGGCGACTTCGAGCGGGTCGGGCCGATGCTGTCGCCCGACGGGCCGCTGGGCTCGGACTACATCGTCGCGCTCGGCCGCGCGTCGTCCGACACCTCGACGATGTGGGTCGGCCTGCGCAAGGGCGAGCTGTTCGTGTCGAAGAACATCGACGCGGCCGCGGGGAGCGTGACGTACAACGACATCAGCGCTCCCACCCAGCCCGGTCGGTTCGTCAGCGGCATCAGCGTCGACCCGAAGGACCCGAACCACGCGTGGATCTCGTACTCCGGCTACTCGGCGTACACCCCGACCCAGCCCGGCCACGTGTTCGAGGCGCACTACAACCCGGCCACCGGGAAGGCGACGTTCGTCAACCGCAGCTACGACCTCGGCGACCAACCCGTGACGGGGATCGCCCTGGACGGACTCACCGGCGACGTGTACGCCTCCACCGACTTCGGCGTGGCGCGGCTGGCCTCCGGCGCCACCGCCTGGGCCGACGCAGCCTCCGGCCTGCCCACCGCGGCGGTCTACGGCGTGGCGATGCAGGGCGGCGCGCGGGTGCTGTACGGGGCCACGCACGGCCGCGGCACCTACCAGCTCGCGCTCGACCCCGTGGCCGCGATCACCGGGCCGAGCAGCGCGTTCGTCGGCTTCGCCAGTTCGTACGCGAGCGCCGGATCGGCGGCCTTCGGCACCACCGCGTACCTGTGGACCCTGCCCAGCGGCAAGACGGCCACCACCTCGTCGGTGTCGTGGACGCCGACCAAGACGGGCCCGCAGACCATCCGGCTGAAGGTCACCGACTCGCTCGGGCACTCCGTGACCACGTCCAAGACCGTGACGGCGGCCATCAAGAAGCCGGGCACGCCCGGCGTGCCGCGGGTCTTCCCGAACACCACGACCGCCCGGGTGACGATCACCCCTGCGCCGGCGGGCAGCGGCGGGGCTCCCACGCGCTACGTGGTGACCGCCTCGCCGGGCGGACGCACCTGCACCGCGCTGGTGCCGGCGACGAACTGCCTGGTCACCGGGCTCGTCCCGGGCCGGAGCTACACCTACCGGGCCACCGCGTACAACGCAGCTGGGGCCTCGAACCCGTCGGCTGCGACCAAGCCGATCAGGCAGCTCGTGCGCCAGGTTCCGGTGGCCAACCTGAACCTGCCCGCCTCGCTGCGCAACCCGGGCACCACCTTGCTGATCCACCAGCCCGTGAGGACGAACGCCAAGCAGACCGCCACGGTCAGGGTCAACGGGGTGGCGGTTGCGGGCATCGCGCCGAGGGGCGACGTGTCGCCGTTCCGGGTCGTGCGGGCGTCGAACGGAAACGTCTTCGCGGTGGTGTCCGGGGCGGCTGCGCTGCGAGTGACGGTCACGGTGTCCGCCCCGGCCGTGCCGGGGTTCACGCCGTACTCGTTCACGAAGGTGTACACGACGACGAAGGTCGCCTAGGGCGGGCTCTCACGCGCTGCCGGCCTCGCACGCCCGGCGTCGCCGTGCGTTAGACGACGCTGGCGTAGCCCCTCGCGATGTCGGCGTAGTTGCACGACGGGATCGGGCCGTTCGCAGCTGCGCTCGCATTGCTCATGGCCTCGTCAGCGATGCGGCGCTCGCGGTCGCCGCTCCACGCGAGCACGAAGGTGTCGTCGAGAGTCGTGCGGGCCCGGCGCCGGCCGACGATCGCGCCGAGATCCGGGCCGACGAGCAGAGTCGGGAGAGCGTGGTCCGGCCGGTCGATGCTCCAGAAGAGCCCGGGGGCCAGCGACCGGCCGCAGGTGGCCACCGCCGCGCCGCCGCGCCGCTGCACCGCCCCGGCCCACGGGCGCACCGTGGGCTCGGACGGGTCGCGGCGAGGCCCTGCGCCGCAGCGGCGGCGACCTGGCCGTGAAGGCCCCAGACGGTGGCGGGGCCAGCCGCACCCGGTGTCCCCGCGGTCAACCTCACCGCCCCCGGTGTCCACCCCCCGGACGGCGGGTTCGCCTCGGCGATGGATCAGACCGGAATGCTCGTGTAGCCCGCGCCGTCGAAGAAGGGCCCGGTCTTGATGACGCCGAGCGCCGCCGTTGCGGAGGTCACCGGCAGGGGGTCGGCTGGCGCCTCGTACGTCTCGCGGCTGTCCATCGGTATCTCCATTCGGGGCGGGTTCGCGGGGCGGGTGGGCGCGTCAGCCGGTAGGGACGCTGGCGTAGCCAGCGCCATCGAAGAACGGCCCCGACTTGACGGTGACGCGCGCGTCTGCCGCTGAGCTCACCTTCTGGGGGTCGGCGGGGGGCTCGTACGCCCGACTGCTGTCCGTCGTGCTGTCCATGTGACCGTCTCCGCTCGTGGGCGACCGTTCGCTGCCTGCATCCTGCCGCATCGAGCGGCCCGGAGTCGCGCTGCGCGGGGACGTGCGCCGGGGTGTCGGCGCTCCGCCCCGGCCGGGCCCGGTGCAGCGCCCGTCTACGCTGACGGCGTGCCCGAGCCCGCCGCCCCGACCTCGTCCGGCGGCGCCGCCGAAGCACTGGTCGCCTGGATCCGCGGGGCGCTCGCTCTCGAGACCGGTGCGGCGCCGTTGGCTGGGGCCGGGTGGCCGCCGAGCGAGGTCGGCACGGACGTCGTCGAGCTCGCCGCCGCGCACCGAGTCATCCCCCTGCTGGCCTCGGCCGCCGGGTCGTTCCCCGTCGGCGGTCCGGCCCGCGACCTCCTGCAGGGTCTCGAGGAGCAGTCGGCTTTCGGGGCGCTGCGCCTGGCCCGCGCCACAGCCCGGGTCTCGTCGGCGCTCGCGCACGCCGGCGTCGACCACCTCGTCTACAAGGGCATCCCCTTGTCGGTCCAGACCACCGGGTCGATCACGTCGCGGGGATGGGGCGACGTCGACCTGCTGGTCGCACCGCAGCGGGTCGCACAGGCGCACGAGGCGCTGCTCGCCGCGGGCGGCTCCTTCCTGCCGCGGTCGGTGCCCGAACCGGGCTCCCCGCTCTGGCGGCACGCGGCACGGGTTCGGGCCGAGGCGCCGTATCGGTGGGACGACGTCGACATCGACCTGCACTGGCGCGTCGACGTGTCCGCGCGCGTGATGTCGACGCAGTTCCCGGGGCTCTGGGACCGCCGCGAGGACGTGACGGTGGCGGGGGCGGTGGTGCCGACGCTCGGGCGGCGGGACGCCCTGCTCGTCACCGCGGTGCACGGCACCAAGGAGCACTGGCGCCAGCTGCGCTGGGTCGTCGATGCCGCCAGGCAGGTGCGTGCCGTCCCGGGGCACCAGTGGGACGCGGTCCGCCACGAGGCGCGGGAGGCGGGCGCGCTGCCTGGGATCGGGGTGATGCTCGGCGTCGCCGGACGCCTGCTGCCGCCGGACCCCGCCCGGCCCCGGCCCACGGAGCGCGCCCGGCGCATCGCCGACGGCGTGTGGAGGGAGTGCCTCGAGGGCACGGCGCCGTTCCACGTGTGGGACGGGCGCAGCCAGCTGGCCAAGGTCTCGTTCGCGTGGCGCACGGCACCGGGCGCGCGGGCCCGCTTCGACCACCTCCGGGCGGCGTTCGTGGCCGCGGAGGACATGGCGGTCCTGCCGCTGCCGGAGGTCATGGTGCCGCTGTACCTTCCGCTGCGGCCGGTGCTGCGGCGGCGCCGCCGGAGGTACGCGGCCCGCATCGAGGGCACCCCGTGACGGCCCCCCTCGTGAGCGTCGTCGTCCCGACCTTCAACGGCGCGGAGTTCGTCGGTGCCGCGCTGGCGAGCGTCCGGGAACAGTCGATGCGGGACTGGGAGGTGGTGTGCGTGGACGCGGGCTCGACCGACGGCACCGTCGACCTCGTCCGGGCCATCGCGCAGCAGGAACCGCGCATCCGGCTCGTCGCGGAGGAGCCGGGACTCACTCCACCGCAAGCGCGCAACCGCGCGCTCGCCGAGAGCCGTGGGGAGTTCCTCGCGCCGCTGGACCAGGACGACACGATGCGCCCAGAGCGCCTCTCCGCCCAGGTGGCCGCGTTGCGGGCCGCTCCCGCGGCGGCTGCGGTGGGGGCCAGGTTCGCCCGCCTCGACCGCGCGGGGCTGACGTCGTCTCCCGTCGGCTCCACGCCGCCCGACCACGCGGCGTGGCCGTCGTCCCCGGCCACCGTGCGCTGGCTCGTGGCGGTGTGGTGCCCTACCACGACGTCGTCCACGACGTATCGGACCGCTCGGCTGCGAGCCGAGGGCGGTTTCGACGAGGCGCACCCGCTGTGCGACGACTACGCGCTCCTCTGGAACCTCGTGGACACCTCCGACGTGCGCGTGCTCCCCGCCGTCCTGGCGGGCGTGCGCCAGCACCCGGAGCAGCTGAGCTCGACCAGGCGGAGCCGCCAGGCCTGCGAGGTCCTCCTGCTTCGCCAGCGGATCGTGCGCGCGCGGCTCGGCTACCGGCCCGAGCTCGACGTGCTCGCCGCCATGCACCGGCGCTCGCAGGACGACACCCCCGCCATCCGGGGGGCCGCGGCGGGCCTGCTGGATGACCTGGCCGCGTGGGGGGCCGACCGGCCGGGGATCGCGAACGAGGACGTGGCGTGGATCCAGGCCGAAGCGACCCGGCTGGCCGCGCGGCTGCTGCGCGAGTAGGGCCGCCCGGGCTGCACCTCACGCCTGGGGCACCTGCCAGAACGCGCCGCACCAGTCGATGGGCTCGACCGGTGCCGAGATGCTGTGCGCGGCCCGGTAGTCCACGACGGCCGCCCGGCACGGCTCGAGCGCCCAGTCGTCGACCACGACGTAGCCGCCCGGCGACACCCGGGGGTAGAGCGCGTCGAGCGCGTCCCAGGTGGATCCGTAGTAGTCGCCGTCGAGGCGCAGCACCGCGACCCGCTCGATCGGCGCCCCGGGCAGCGTGTCGGCGAACAGCCCCGGCAGGAACCTCACCCGGTCGTCGAGCAGCCCGTAACGGCGGACGTTGTCCTGGACGTCGCCCAGGGGGACGGCCAGCTGGCCCGCCAGCACCGCCAGCGACCCGTCGATCGGGTGGCTGGCGAGGTCGGGCTCGGGGAGCCCGGCGAACGTGTCGGCCAGCCAGACGCGGCGGTCTGTCACCCCGTACGCCGAGAGGACGCCGGCAAGCAGGATCGACGCGCCGCCGCGCCACACACCTGTCTCGACGAAGTCTCCGGGGACCCCGTCCTCGATCGCGCGGACCGCCAGGTCGCGCAGGTGCGAGAGCCGGCGTAGGCCGATCATCGTGAGCGGTCCGGAGGCGTCCTGGCGCCCGCCGACCGCGGAGAAGTCGAGCCCCGACGCCCGGGTGCCCAGGTGGCTGCCGTCGGCGAGCGAGGCGCCGCCCACGTGTGCGGTCGCGCCGGTGAGGCTGCGCACGAGTAGGTCGAGGTAGAGCTCCTCCGCCGGGCGGGCGACGAGCGCGGGTGCGGGCTCCTGCGCGTCCGGCTCGGCCGGAGCCGCCTGCATGAGTCCGACGCCGGCAAGCTTGCCGACGAACGCAGCCAGGTCGCGGGCCAGCACCCCGCGTTCGGCGTCGAACTGCGACGAGAGCACGTCCACGGCCTCGTCCTTCGTGGTGGTGTCGAGCAGCGCGCGCCACATCGCCGCCCCCACGCGGTCGAGCTCGATGTAGTCGAACGTGACGAGGTCCAGCACGATCGCGCCGTCGTCGTACCACTCGGTGAGCGCGTCGCGGTTCGCGCGCACCGGCGCCGCTGCCGCGTCCGGGACAGGGCCGTCGGTCATCGGTGCTTCCTTCGTGGCGAGATCGGGCCGCCGCCTGATGACGACGGGCGCTCGGCATACTAGGGCCGTGCCGACGCGCCGCTACCGCGTGCACGGGGTGGTGGTCGAGACCGAGGCCGGCCATCCGGCGTGGCCAGCGGCCCCGCCCGACGCACCAGACCCGTGGGTTCTGGACATCGACGTCGAGGCCGCCGATGTGCGCGACACCGGTGCGGTCCGGACCGGGCCTGTGCAGTGGGAGTGGAGCGGGCAGACCGACGAGATCAGCGAGGTCTCCCTGTCCGGCGGCCCCGAACCGGGCTCGGGCGCCGTCTACCGCATCTGCTGGCCGGCGCGGCGGATGGAGGTACGGCACTGGCCGCCGCGGCCCGGTGCTCTCGACGACGTCCTCGACCTGGTCGCCGCCTGGCTGCTGCCCCGCATCGCGCGCCGAGAGCGCGGCTGTGTCGCCCTCCACGCTGCCACGGTCTCGATCGAGGGTTCGGGCGTGGTGATCTGCGGCGATTCTGGCTCGGGCAAGTCGACGCTCACGGCGGCGATGGTCAAGGCCGGCGCCGCGCTCGTGACCGACGAGCCGAGCCTGGTCGAGTGGCAGGGCGCGGTGCCCGCCGTGTGGCCTGGTGCCCAGCGACTGCGGTTGCTGCCAGGCTCGGCAGCCCTCGCCGACGGCTGGGCCCGGCAGTGGGACATGGGCGGCAAGGTCGCGGTGGCCCCGGTGAGTGCCCACCTGGTCGGCGCCGCGACCCCGGTGCGGGCCGTCGTCCTGCTGGGCGGAAGGCGCCCGGCGCACGAGGCGACGCAGGTGCGCCGGCTGGACCCCACCGACGCGCTCGTGGCGCTCATGTCGCAGCGGTTCGTGGGTGGTGTGGCGCGCGAGGAGGCCCGTGCCGACTTCCCCCGCACGGCGCGGCTCGCCGGCGCCGTGCCGGTGCTCGAGGCGCGGCTCCCCGACGACGTCGCTGCCCTGCCGGACGCCGTCGCGGCACTCCTGCTCGCCCTGCCATGAGCCGACGGGCCTGGGCCGGCCCCGCCTGCGCGGCGGGCCGACCTAGGAGGCGCTGACGGTGACCAGGCCGAGCCGGTCGAGCTTCTCGAGGTAGGCGACGACGTCTGCCCGCGCCGTCGCGGGCTCGACCGCGTACCACGAGCACAGCGCCGCCACCACCTCGTCCACCGTGGCCGGACTGGTGAGGGACTCCCAGATGGCCCGGCCGGTGCGGTCGAGCCGGATGTACTCCATGTCCGGCGCGAGCACCACGAACTGGTCGGCGACCTCGGCGCCGACAGCTCCGACGGCATGCGCGTAACGCGTCTGCTGGACGGGGCTCTGCATGCTGGTTCTCCTCGGCGGGCGTCGTCCGATCCTGCCACGGCGGGCGGCTCCGGCGCGGACCGGTCGCGCGGCCGGGCCGACCTCGACAGCACGGCACCGGCGGGTAGGTTCCGAGGATGAGCGTCGACCCCGCCGAGCCAGCGGGGACGGCCGGGCGCCCGCTGGTGGTCGGAGGGTGGGAACCCGGGGCGGTCGCAGTGCCGTGGCTGCCGGGCGAGCCGTGGTGGGCGGTGTGGGGCATCGACGACAAGTCCGGCGCGCACCGTCTCGTCGACGAGGTGTGGCGCACGGGGGTACCCGGCCGCTGGGCCGGCCAGCCGTGGGCCCTGGTGCTGCGGCGGCCGGACGGCACCGTCCTGGCGACGGCCTCGACCGGGCTGCGCAGCGGGCTGTTCTGGTCGGTCGACCGCGGTGGCGCAGCCCCCACGCTCGTCATCGGTCCCCACCCCGGCGAGGTAGTGCGTCGTCGGCGCCAGGCCACGCACCTCGACGGGCGGTACCTGACGGCCTTCGCCCAGCTGCGGATGCCGTCGGCGGGGACGCCCTACCGGGAGGTGCGCAGGATCCGGCCCGGCCTCACCCTGGCCTGGTCGTCCGACGCCGCACGGCCGCGGGCGACCGAGTGGAACGGACCGTCGACGTGGGCGGCGCCCACGCTCCAGGGCCCTGGAGTCGCCGACCGCTTCGTGGAGGTGTTCGACCTCGCGACCGCCGCGCTCATGGAGGAGGGGAAGGCGCCACACGTAGCCATGTCGGGCGGCCTGGACTCCACCTTCCTGGCTGCTTCCCTGGCCCTCCAGACCGACCCGGACCGCCCCGTGACCGCCTACTGCTACGCGCCGCACGCGAAGGCTCGGCTTCGGCCGGTCGGGGCCCTCGACCCCGACGAGTCCGAGCTCGCGCGGGCCATGGCGCGCCGGTATCCGGGGCGGCTGCACGTGGTACCCCTGGTGAACGAGGGGCGGGTCCTGGCGCTCGACGTGGCGGACCGCACGGGCTCGCGGTCCTGGCTGCCGGTGCTCAACCCCTCGAACCAGGTGTGGATGGAGACGCTGGCCGCCGCTGCTGGCTCGGCGGGCTCGTCCCGATGGTTCGTCGGCGACCTCGGCAACGGGGTGTTCAGCAACGACCATGCGTACGCGATCGCCTATCACCTGCGCCGCCGCGAGGGCCGCACCCTGTGGCGCCTCGTCCGGGACGACCCGGCGCCGTGGCCGGCCGCCGCCCTGACGCAGCTGGTCCGGCCGCTGCTGTCGCCGCTGCGGCACCGCTGGCGCTCCCGCGGCGACGAGCGCCGCCCGGGGACCCGCACCGCGGCGGGGGTGCCGGTCCCGCCCGCGCCCCCGGCACTGCCGCCGCGCTGGGACCTCGAGCCGTGGTACACCCAGGACCTCGGGTTCCTGGCCACGCTGCACCCCGGGGCCGACCCCGCCTTCCCGGTCGATCCGTTCGGCGACCGCGAGGTGGTGGCGCTGGCGGCGTCGATCGCCCCGGCGCAGTGGCGGCGCGGTCCCGCGTGGCGCGCGTTCGCGCGGACGATGATGCGAGACCGGGTCCCCGACGAGATCCGGCTCCGCACGCGGCGCGGCGGCCAGTCCTGGGACGCTTGGTACGTCGCGCACGACCGGCGGGACCGGTACGAGGCGGAGGTCGACCTGGTGACGGCGACACCCGTGCTCGGGGGGCTCGTCGACGTCGACGTCCTGCGTGCCACGGTCCGGTCGTGGCACTGGGGTGAGCCGGTCGGCGGGGCGCCACTCGTGGACCTCTTCGAGGTCGACCGGCTGCTCAGCCTCGCAGCCTTCGCGCGGACGACCGACGCCCGGCTTCGCAGCCTGAACCGCACGGGAGGGCAGCCTGCCGCGGCCGCGTCGGACCCGTCCGAGCCGGACCCCCGCGGCAGTTCCGGCGGCTAGCCAGACCGGAGGCCGTCGGCCTCGGCGTCGGTGATCGGCCGGTAGCCGGCGCACATGATGCGCAGCCAGCCGATCTGGCCATCCTCCTCGGTGAGGTAGGCCTGCTGCTCGACCAGGTGCGGCCCGTCCGCATTACGCACGAGCAGGCGGTAGCCAACCCGCTCGCGGTCGGCGAAGGCGTCGGTCTCGACGGCGAGCAACCGCTCGATCTGGTCGCCCTCGTCGAACCAGGTGGACATCGCGTCTACCACGGCGTCGGGACCAGGGCCGTCCCAGTAGCGCCGGGGTGTCATCGCGTGGAAATCGACGTCGGGGGCGAGCAGGCGCCGCACCTCGTCGTGGTCCTTCGCTGCCAGTGCCTCGGCGAAGCGCCGGCCCAGCGGGGGAGTCGCGGGCATCGATCCTCCTCGGTGGTGGGAGGGGACCAGTATCCGCGCTGCGGGCCGGTGCGGGACAGTCTCAGCCCGACGGTCCGAGCCGTCGGAGCGCTCGGTACATCTGTGGACCGGTCGGCGCCTTGGGCAGCGGGGCCGCCGCCTCGGCGGCGCACGCCTGCAGCATCAGGGCGACGAGTCGTTTCGACGTCGCGGGCGCGGCGTCCGCCGTGGCCGACACGACCCCAGCGTTGGCCATGAGGATCATCACCAGGTCTTCCGGCGTGAAGTCCGGCCGAAGCCGCCCGGCCCGCTTGGCCTTGCGGACGAGGGTGACGAAGTCTCGATACGCGCGGTCGCGCGCCGCCTCGAACTGCGGGGCCGCGGGGAACGTCATCGTCAGGACGTCGGTGAAGCCGTGGTCGTCGGCCTGCATCGCGCAGATCCGCTCGACGTACGAGCAGAAGCCGTGCCACGGGTCGGGATCGGCCAGGGCGTCCGCGACGGCGTCGGCGTACGCGGCCATCTTCGGCTCGAAGGCACCGGCGATCAAATCGGCCCGGGTGGGGAAACGCCGGTAGAGCGTCCCGATGCCGACGCCGGCACGGGCGGCGATGTCGTCCAGCGGCGCACCGAGGCCCTGCTCGCAGAACACCTCGGCGGCGGCGTCGATGATCCGCTCCCGGTTGCGGGCGGCATCCTTGCGCAGCCCGGTCGTGGACGGGGGCACATTCACGGGGGGAGCCTAGCAGGAAGCGGAGGATCGGCTCCGCTTCCTGTGATAGCGTCCTCGAGGAAACGGACCTCGTCCTCCACTTAGAGAATGGATCCCAGCCGTGCGCGCTGTCGTCATCGCCGAGCCCTCCGCCGCTCCCGCCGTAGCGGACGTGCCCGATCCCGTCGCGGCCGCCGGACAGGTGCTCGTGCGGGTGGCGGCGTCCTCGATCAACGGGTTCGACGTGGCCGTGGCCGCAGGCAGGCTGGTCGGGATGATGGAGCACCGCTACCCGGTCGTCCTCGGCAAGGACTTCGCCGGCGTGGTGGAGGCAGTGGGGGAGGGAAGCCAGCACTTCTCGATCGGCGACCGCGTCTTCGGTGTCGTCATGGCTCCGTACCTCGGTGCTGGCGGCATGGCCGAGCTGCTGGTCGTGGACGAAGCCTTCGGCATCGCGCTCCTGCCGGACGAGGTCAGCGACCCCGTCGGTGGAGCCCTCGGGCTCGCCGGAGCGGCCGCGGTCGGATCCGTGGACCCGCTCGACCTGCAGCCCGGCCAGACCGTTCTCGTCGTGGGCGCCACGGGTGGCGTCGGGTCGCTCGTCGTGCAGTATGCGGCGGCGGCCGGCGCCATGGTGATCGCCACGGCGGCCACCGGGCGCGAGACCGATTTCGTCACCGACCTGGGGGCCCACCACACGGTCGATCCCGCGGGCGACGTGGCCGCGCAGGTCGCCGCGCTCGCCCCCTCGGGCGTCCAGGCGGTCGTGCATCTCGCAGGAGACCCGGGGGCCGTGGCAGGAGTCGTCGCCGCGGGGGGCCGCCTGGTCTCCACCCTCGGCTTCGGACCCGATCAGCACCCGGCGGCCACCGCGGTGATGGCCAGCCCCGACCGCACCACCCTTGAGCGCCTCGCCACCGACGTGGCTGCCGGCCGCATCCGGGTGCCGATCACCACGACGGCGACCCTGGACGAGGCGCCGGCCGCCGTGGCCGCGTTCGCGAGCGGCACGCTCGGCAAGCACGGCGTCCTTGTTCGCTGAGCAGGGGCGTGACCGTGCCCGGCGAGTAGTGTCGGGAGTCCGGCGCGCACCGCGCCGTGCTTCCGACCACTGGAGTGACATGTCTGACGAGCAAACCCCCGCCACCGCCGAGGAGACCGTCGTGTCGGCCGCCGCGGTCACCGACGGTGCCTACACGCTCTTCGTCGCCGACTTCGACGACACCGAGTCGGCCTGGGAGGCCTACGAGCTTCTCAAGTCGATCGAGGACGGCCGTACCGTCGAGATCGAGGGCGTCGTCGTCGTCACGTGCGACGCAGAGGGCACCCTCGAGGTGCAGAAGGCCACCGACCACAGCACGCGCAGGGGGCTCGGCTGGGGCCTCGTCGGCGGGGTCGTGCTCGGCGTGATCTTCCCGCCGTCGATCATCGGCAGCGCCGTCGTGCTCGGCGCCGGCGGCGCCGCTGTGGGCAAGGCGCGCGAGCTCCACCACCGAAGCGAGCTGGCGGCCGAGCTCAAGGACGCGATCGCGCCGGGACACTCGGGCATCCTCGCGCTCGTGTCCGACCCCGGCGCGGTGAAGATCCGCGAGGCCCTCGACAAGGCCAACGCAATCGTCGAGACCGCCGTCGACAAGGTCGTCGCCGACGACATCAAGGCCGCGGCCAAGGAGGCCGAGCAGGACGACAAGGCGCAGGACGACAAGGCCTAGCCTCCCGTCCCGACGAGGGGCCCGGCGGGCATCGTCGGCCCCCTCGTCGTGCTACCTGGTCGGAGGCGGGGCGTTCGCTCCTGCCAGGAGAGGGAACAGGGCGCCGGACACGGCATTGAGGATGGCCACGGCCTGCTCCGCCGAGACCTCGGCGTCGGGGTCGTCGGGCAGGCCGGGGATGTCCGTCCCCTGCGCGCGGGCGTACGAGCCGAGCCCGGCGAACGCCGCCGTGCCGAGCGTCGAGATGCCCTGGAAGAAGGCGAGCTTGTCGGGGTGGTACTCGGGCGCCGTGCGGGCCTCGGGGACGCACCGGCTCTCCGGGCTGATGTGCGCGGTGCGCTGGGTCCGCCCACGAGGCGACCTCGCCCTGCGAACGCGCGCCCGGCTACTCCGCGCCCTCGCCCTCGGCCCCGGGGCCCGGAGGCGGCGGGCTGCTGCCCGCGCCGTGCACGGAGTGCCAGATGATCGTGTCCAGCGTCTTCTGGGGCACCTGGTCGGGTCGGTCCAGGGGGAGGGCTGCTGACCACTCGCTGTCGGGCGCGGCCGCCGGGTTGGGCGTGAGCAGGTCGATGCTCGCGGGCAGCGCCGACACCGGGGCAGCATTTCCCGGCGTCGGCGTGAACGCCTCGTACAGCGGCGTCGCCAGGGCATCGTTGAGGCCGAGCGGCTTCATGCCCAGGACGAGCTCGATGGAGCGCACGACGGAGAGCAGGTCGAAGCGTGTGTGCACGACCGCGCCGGCCTTGGCATACGGGCTGACGACGGCCACGGGGATCCTGTGCGCGTCGACGTGGTCGGCACCGTCCTGCGAGTCGTCCTCGACGATGAAGATCGCCGACGTCGACCACACGGGCGAATGGGAGATCGTGTCGACGAGCTGGCCGATGGCCAGGTCGCTGTCCACGACCATCGCCGTGGGAGTCGGGAACCCTGGTTGCGTGCCGCGGGTGTGGTCGCTGGTGAGGGTGACGTAGCTCAGAGCGGGGACGGTGCCCGAGGCGAGCTGGCCGGCGAACCGCTGCCGGAAGCAGTCCACGTGCGAGAAGCTTCCCGCCGGCGCTCCGGCAGGCATGCTCGAGTCGAAGATCTGCTTGCCGTTGAGCGCCTGGCCGATGCTCATGTCCCCGGCGTAGCACCCGCCGAACGGAGGCCCGAGGTCGGAGTGCGCCTGCACGGCCTTGTCCAGCGCGAGGACCGCCGGCGTGCGGTCGCGGTCCGGCACCTGCGCGTACCCGCCGCTGAACGCCTCGCCGTAGTTGAAGTAGCTGATCCCCTGCTTCTCGGCCTGGTCGAAAAGGTAGCCGTTGCCCGGCCACGTGACGGCGTACGTGCCGAAGTCGTTCGGCCGTCCTCGCCCCGCGTACTGCTGCACCCAGTTCCGCGAGACGTAGTCGGGCACGGAGGCCGAGGCCGTCCAGTAGTGGCCCTGGATCGAGGCCTCCGAGTTGGCCAGCACGCCGTCCAGGAGGGGGAACCTGGAGACGAGCGCGTGCAGGTTCGGCGTCGTCTCCTTGCCGAAGACCGTGAGGGCCGGGTCGCCGTTGCCGCGGGGGTCGTCCCCGAGCAGCTGGTCGTAGCTGCGGTTCTCGCGCACGAGGAAGAACGCGTGCTTGATCGGCCCGTCGGCGCGCAGCGGGGTGTCGGCCGGCGGCGTCTGGGCGTTCGCCGGTACGAGCTGCTTGTCGGCCGCGGGAGTCAGGCCGACCACGGCCGCGTCGGTAGGGACGTCGAGGAGCCCGGCATGGCCGGTGACCAGGGCTGCGGTGTAGCCGACGGCGCCGAACACGTCCGTGGTCGGGGCCTTCGGGTTGAACGCCCAGAAGATCGGGTCGGTCGCCAGCGTCGGGTCCGGGCCCGTGGGGTTGGGCCCCACGCCCATCCCCTCGGCGGCCACGTACGCGAGCTGCGCGGGCCGTCCGCCCTGGGAGGCCGCGGTCGCGACGGCCTGGGGCTGCTCGGCGGTGGGGATCCGGCCGACCTCGCCCCATGCCTGGGCGTCGGCAGGTCCGGAGGCCGGCACGCGGATCACCGCGATCTCGTCCGCGCCGGACTCCGCCACGAACAGGCGGTCACCGGAGGGCGACAGCGCCAGGGCCACTGGCATGGTGCCGAGCCCGGCCGGCCGACCCACCGACAGCGTCCGCTCCACTTTCCGGTCGACCAGATCGACCACGGCCACCTGGTCGCTGGCCGAGATCGCCACGTAGGCACGCTTCCCCGCCGCGTCGACCACGACGCCCTGCGGGTGCGACAGCGGGGCGCCGACGGCGATCGTGGCCTTCACGGCGCCGCTCGCGACGTCGACGACGGACAATGTTCCTGCGGCCTCGTTCGTGACGAGCCCAGTGGCTCCGTCGGGCAGGAACGCCGCCGCGTAGGGGTAGCTGCCGACGAGGGCGTAGCGCACGGCGTCGGACTTCGCGAGGTCGACGACTGCGGCGCTGTTGGCGAGGTTCAGCGGCACCAGGAGGCGGCTCCCGTCGGGGGAGACGGCGAGTTTCTGCGGCCACGCCATCGTCGTGGCCGTCAGGCCCGCCCGGGGGGCGGGAACGACTGCTGCGTAGGCGGATTCGGCTGAGGCGGCACCGCGATCGTGCGCACCACCTTCGCCCCGCCGCACGTGTCGGTCCAGCTGATCACCTGCACGACGTCGCCCTTGACCCCGGGCAGGCCGTTCTTCGTCGGCTGCCAGCGCGTGTTCGCCAGGCCCGACACGTACGCGAGCCGGTGGGCCGAGTCGAGCGCGACGCCCCCGGAGGCCCCAGGCACCTCGACCACCTGGCAGACCGTGCCGCTGGACGTGTCGACGATGCGTACGTCGTTGCTCGAGAAGCCCGCCGAGACCGTCCACAGATAGCGACCGTCCGCGGTCAGCGCGCCGCCGGTGGGGTAGTTGCCGACGTCGACCTGCCGCCCGGCAGGCGTGAGCGCCCTTCCGCTAGGAAGGTGGCTGGCGGCGCTGATCGGCGAACCCGAGCCGCTGGGAGTCACCGGGGCCGAAGAGGGCGCGCCCCCTCCTGAGGTGCAGGCGGCCAGCGTGAGCGAGATCCCAGCAAGGACGGCCAGCCCGCGCATCTGCGCCTCCTGGGTCGGGGAGTGATGCCGTGCTCCATCCTGTGCCGCTGATCGCCGGGTGTCCTGGCGGGCAGCTCCGCCGCGGCGGCCGGCACTCCGTGGGGGCGTTAAGGACGCGTCAGGATCTGTGCACCGGTGTCAAGGCGGCGTCAACGGCTTGCCTCCGCAGGCGTGCGCCGGGCGTACGCATGACGCATGGTCACCAACCTCGTCAAGCGCGTCATGGTCGGCCGGCCGCTCACGAGCGCTCAGAGCCAGCACCAGCTGCTGCCGAAGTGGATGGCGCTGCCCGTGTTCTGCAGCGACCCGCTCTCCTCGGTGGCGTACGCGACTGACGAGATCATCCTGGTCCTCATCTTCGGCGGGCTCGCCGCGCTCAGCTTCACGCCCTGGGTGGGTGCGTGCGTCGTGGTGCTGCTCGCGATCGTCGTCACGTCGTACCGCAAGACCGTGTACGCCTACCCCGGCGGGGGTGGGGCCTACGCGGTGGCGAAGGACAACTTCGGCCAGGGCACCGCGCTCGTCGCAGCTGGCGCCCTCGTCGTCGACTACATCCTGACCGTGGCCGTGTCTGTCACGTCCGGCGTGGCGAACCTCATCTCCGCGTTCCCCGAGCTCGACCGCTGGGCCGTCGGGCTCAGCGTAGGAATCGTCGCGCTGCTCACCGTCGCGAACCTGCGCGGCGTCAAGGAGTCCGGCCGGGCGTTCGCGGTGCCGACGTACGCGTTCATCGCCAGCGTGCTGCTCATGCTCGGCGTCGGCGCACTGAGGTGGGTCTCGGGCAACCCGGTGCAGGCCCCGACCGCCGACCTCCCCGTGCACGGGGCCACCGTGCAGGGCATGGCGCTGCTGTTCCTGCTGCTGCGCGCCTTCGCGTCGGGCTGTACCGCCCTGACCGGCGTCGAGGCCATCAGCAACGGCGTGCCCTTCTTCCGCAAGCCCAAGTCGCGCAACGCCTCGCTCACCCTGCTGGGGATGGGGATCCTGGCCATCACCATGTTCGGCGGCATCACGCTGCTGGCGGTGCAGGCCAACGTGCGGATCGCGGAGGACCCCACCGAGCTGGGGCTGCCCGCCGACGCGGTGCAGCAGACGGTGATCGCGCAGCTCGGGTCGGCGGTCTTCGGGGCAGGCTCGATCGGGTTCTACGTCCTGCAGATCTTCACGATGCTCGTGCTCGTGCTCGCAGCCAACACCGCCTACAACAGCTTCCCCATCCTCGCGTCGGTGCTCGGGCGCGACGGCTACCTGCCGCGGCAGTTCGGCCGCAGGGGCGACCGCCTGGTCTTCAGCAACGGCATCGTGATCCTCGGTGGCGTGGCCATGCTGCTGATCATCGGCTTCGACGCCAGCGTCACCCGGCTGATCCAGCTGTACATCCTGGGCGTGTTCCTGTCGTTCACGATCTCGCAGGGCGGGATGGTGCGGCACTGGAACCGCGTGCTGCCGAACACGCGCGACCGCAGAGAGCGGCGCACCATGCTCACCTCGCGCGTGATCAACGCGGTCGGCGCGAGCGTGACGGCGCTGGTCCTGTTGATCGTCGTGATCACGAAGTTCTCCCGCGGTGCGTGGCTGGTGATCATCGCCGTGCCGCTGTTCGTGGCCCTCATGGTGGCGGTACACCGGCACTACGAGCGCACCGACCGGAGGCTCGCGGCGCCCGCCGGCGGCGTGACCCTGCCGAGCCGCGTGCACGCCGTGGTGCTGGTGTCGCGGATCAACGCCCCGGCCATGAAGGCACTGGCCTACGCCCGGGCGACGAGGCCGTCGACCCTGGTCGGTCTGCACGTGCAGACCGACCGGAGCGACATCGGAGCGCTCCAGGAGGAGTGGGACCGCCGAGACATCCCCGTGCCGCTCGTCGTGGTCGAGTCGCCCTTCCGCGACGTGACCGGCCCCGTGCTCGACTACATCGCCAGGATCCGGCGGGAGAGCCCGCGCGACATCGTGTCGGTGTTCGTGCCCGAGTACGTCGTGACGCACTGGTGGGAGACGATCCTGCACAACCAGAGCGCGCTGCGGCTCAAGGCGCGGCTGCTCTTCATGCCGGGGGTGATCTCGGTCAGCGTGCCGCTGCTCCTGCTCGACGATGCGCCGGCCGCTCCCGACCAGGAGCTCGTGCCCGTCCTGGAGGCCAGCGAGGCCGCCGCCGGCCACCCCGCCGAGATGGTCGAGGCTGCCCCCGACGAGCGGCTCGACCGAGGCGTCCGGGCGCACGCCACGGTAGGTGAGTGAGCCAGCACCCCCGGGTGCCAGACTCGGGCCCATGGCAAGCACCACCGCAGGCAGCGCCGAGGGGTCCAACCCCTCGCGACGGGCGTGGCAGCGGCTCGGGGCCTTCGTCGCCGGCCTCGCCGTCGTGTACGCCACGGTGCTGGCGGCCTCACGGGCGGGCGTCAGCGACCTCACGATCGTGCTGCTGGTCGTCCTCGTCGAGGTGCTCCTCCTGGCGGTTCTCAGCGGTCCGCTGCTGGCCGCGGTGGCCTCCCT
The DNA here is from genome assembly GCA_963778785.1 of uncultured Actinomycetes bacterium. Lineage (GTDB taxonomy): Bacteria > Actinomycetota > Actinomycetes > S36-B12 > CAIYMF01 > CAVZVV01. The sequence goes on along the minus strand of CAVZVV010000031.1, from coordinate 20,868 downwards.
CGTCGCGGTCGTCCTCGTCAACTGGTACCTGGTGCCCCCCTACCAGACCTTCGAGATCGCCAACGCGGACAACGTCGTGGCGCTCGTCGTCTTCACGCTGGTGGCCGTCGTCGCCGCCCTGCTCGTCGAGCTGAGTGCCCGAGCCCGGGCCCGCGCGCTGGTGTCGGCCGAGCAGGCTGAGCTGCTCGGCGACGTGGTCTCGATCGAGGACGACCTGGGCGCGGCCGACGTGCTCGAGCGCATCCGCGCGGCGCTCGGCATGGACTCGGTCGAGCTGTCGCAGTCGCGCGGCGGCCGGCGCGAGGCGCTCGTGCGGGTGGGTGGTGCCGACCCCGACGAGGAGGAGGCGGTGCGGGTCGAGCTCGCCGAGGGATACCGGCTCTCCGCCATCGGACCCCCGCGACTGGGCGCGGACCCGGAGTTCCTCACGTCGCTGGGTGCGGCGGCGGTGCGCGCGTACGAGGGCGACCAGCTCGACGTGGAACGGCGTCGCGCCGCCGACCTCGCTGCGATCGACCGGGCTCGCACGGCGCTGCTGGCCAGCATCGGTCACGATCTGCGCACCCCCCTCGCGAGCCTGCGCGTCGCCGTCGACACGCTGCAGGCGCCGTCGTCCGTCCTCGGTGAGGAGGACAGGGCCGCGCTGCTGGAGACGATCGACGAGTCGACCTCGCGGCTCGACGACCTCATCACGAACCTGCTCGACATGAGCCGGCTCGAGGCCGGCGTGGTCATGGTCCGGATCGAGCCCACCGCCGTCGACGCCGTCGTGGCTCGGGCCCTCCTAGGACTGCCCGACGGCCGCATCGACGTCGACGTCGCCGACTCATTGCCGCTGGTGAGCACCGACCCGGCCCTGCTCGAACGGATGGTCTACAACCTGGTGTCGAACGCGCTCCGCTACGGCGGCCAGGGAGCTCGAGTCCTCGTGGTCGCCAACCCCCGCGGCGCTCAGGTGGAGATCGACGTGGTCGACCACGGCCCCGGCATCGGAGCTCCCGAGCGGGCGGGGGCGTTCGAGCCGTTCCGCAGCACGGGCGACCGCAAGCACGGCGGGTCGGGCCTGGGTCTGGCGATCGTGCGCGGGTTCGCGGCGGCGACGGGGGCGGGCGTCGACCTGCTCGAGACCCCGGGCGGTGGGCTCACCGCGCGGCTGGTCGTGCCCGTCGCGGGGCCCGAGAGAGGACCGCTGGCGTGACCGACCTGCTGCTCGTCGAGGACGACGCCCAGCTGCGCCGGGCGCTCGCGCTCACGCTCCGGGCCCGCGGCCACCGGGTCGTCGAGGCGGCGTCGGGGCAGGAGGCGCTCGCGGCGGTCGCGCGCGGGCGCAGCGATCTGGTCATCCTCGACCTCGGTCTCCCGGACATCGACGGCGTAGACGTCATCCGGGCCATCCGCGCGGACGACGCCTCGATCCCGGTGGTGGTGCTCTCGGCCCGTCGCGACCAGTCCGACAAGGTCGAGGCGCTGGACGCGGGGGCCGACGACTACGTGACCAAGCCGTTCGGCGTGGACGAGCTCCTGGCCCGCATCCGGGCCTCGCTGCGTCGCGCCTCGCCTGCCGGTGAACCCACGGTGGTCACGACCACCGACTTCGCCGTCGACCTCGGCCGCAAGACCGTGAGCCTGTCGTCGGGCGCCGCCGTGCACCTCACGCCCACCGAGTGGGGGGTGCTAGAGGTGCTCGTGCGCGCCGACGGGATGCTGGTCACCGGCTCGGACCTGCTCCGCGAGGTGTGGGGCCCGCAGTACGAGACCCAGACGAACTACCTGCGGGTCTACCTCGCCCAGCTGCGCCGCAAGCTCGAGCCCGAGCCCGCCGTGCCGCGCTACTTCCTGACCTCGCCGGGGCTCGGCTACCGCTTCGACCGCCTCGGCCGGGGGTAGCCGCCCGTCGGTCCGGTCATCGGCTCGGTCCGGTCCGGCGTGACGACCGGGGGACGACGCCGCGGGGACGCGGCCGTCAGCGCTGCACGTGGCCGGGGAGGATGAAGTCGTAGGGCTTGCGGGCCAGCCGGGTGCGCAGGAACCGGTCGGCGCGGCGGAGCCGCAGGTAGAGGGCGAGCAGGTCCGCGTCGGACCGGTAGTAGGCCGTGACCTCGTCGGCGGTGACCGGCTGCTGGGGCCCGAGGTGGGCGGCCACGTCGGCTTCCAGCCACGCGTTCACGACCTGCGCACCGAGCGCGATCCGGTCCGGCCGGCCCTCCTTGTGGAAGTTCCCGAGCAGGTCGACGGCCACGGTCCGGGGTTCGAAGTAGTCGTCGATATACGCGGCCACGAGCGCGCGCCGGTGGTAGTAGGTGCGGACGACCGGCGGGATCGGGGTCTCGAGCCAGCCGATGTCGATGAGGTGGCCGCCGCCGCGCCTCATGAAGGGCGTGCCCACGTCGACGAGCACCGGCTCGGCGGCCCGGCCTCCAGCCGGGTCGAAGGACCAGTTCGAGAGCTGGCCGTCCAACGCCACCTCGACGCCGTCGGTGCGCCCGGCGTTCGACACCGCCAGCCGCAGCGTCGTCGCCAGCACCCGGTCGAGGGCGGAGACGACCGCGTCGTCGTCGCCCGACACCAGGAGCCGGTGCCCCAGCGTGGCCGGGTCGAGCTCGGGCTGCACGAGGTAGACCACGGGCGGCCGACCCGGTCGGGGGACCGGGACGATCGAGGTGTCGACCACCGCGACGCCGCCCGCTCGCAGGGCGTCGAGATAGTCCGTGACGAGGCGGCCGTAGCGCCCGGCGGCGGCGTCGTCGGCGAATCCCGACATCCGCTTGCACACCAGCGTCGGGAGCCCTGCGACCCGCAGGCACGCGGACACCTCGCCGTAGCCGATGACCTCGAGCCCGGGCGCCTTCTCTGGAGCGCCCGGGTCGAGCGTTCTCTCGAGGTCGCCGAGCACCGTGGCGGCATGGTCCCGAGCCGCCGTCACGTCGCTCCTCCCGCGGGCAGCATGGTGATGGCCTCGGCCAGCCGCTCGAGGACGAGGTCGGCGGTCTCGTCGTCCATCAGCAGGCCAGGCTTGATCTGGAGCGCAGCGGGATCGAAGCCCGCGAACATCGCCCAGACGCCGCGGTCGTGCAATGCCTTCGTCATCAGCATCCCGCCCTGCGCGGTCGCGAAGCAGCGCGCCGATCACGAGACCGGTCTGGCGTACCTCGAGCAGCCTGTCCGGGTGCTCTCGCTGGATCTGCTGGAGACCCGCCGCGAACCGGTCGGTGAGCGCCGCGACCCGCTCGTGTCGTGCTCGACCTGGTCGTGATGTCGAGGACGGCGCGCGCGACCCGGGCAGCCGACCTCCGCACCTCCGAAGGTGGACACGTGCGCCCATCCGTCGTCCTCGAGCCAGGCCCCGGCGCGCTCGGACAGCACCGTGGCCGCGATCGGGTAGAGCCCGCCGGAGAGCCCCTTGCCGCACACGACGACATCGGGCACGACGTCGGCGAGCTCGAAGCCCCACAGGGCGCCCGTACGCCCGAGGCCGGTCTGCACCTCGTCCGCCACGTACAGCGCGCCGGTGGCGTCGCACAGCGCGCGCACGCCGGCCAGGTAGCCCGGCGACGGCACCGGGAAGCCGACCGTCGCCGGCACCGTCTCGAGCACGACCGCCGCGACGTCCCCGGCCGCGAGCTCGCGCTCGAGCCCCTCGAGGTCGTCGAAGCCGACGTGCACGAACTCGCCCGGGGCTCCCTCGGACAGGAACGCCGCGGCCGCCCGCTCGTCACCGGCCGCGAGGGCGAGCCCGGTGTGCCCGTGGTAGGCACCCGTCACCGACAGGACGCGTCGCCGGCCGGTGGCGCGCCGCGCGCTCTTGAGCGCGAGATCGACCGCCTCGCCGCCGCCGCAGGCGAAGACGGCGTAGCGCGCGCCCGGGGTGAGCGCGACGAGCTGCTCGGCGAGCAGGGAGCGCTCGGCGCTGGGGAAGTGGTGGTTGCCGATGTCGAGGGTCTGCAGCGCCTCGACGAGGACGTCCACGAGCTCGGGATTGCGGTGCCCGAGGTTGAACACCCCGCCGTTGAGGTGTACGTCGACGTACTCGCGGCCGTCGACGTCCCAGATTCTGTAGCCCTCGCGGCGGCCGATCACCAGGTCGACGCCCAGGGCCCGCAGCAGCCGGACCCGGTTCGGGCTCACGTACCGCTCGGCGAGGTCGAGGATCGCCTGGCGGTCGGGCCAGCCGGCGCCGGCGGGCGGGCTCACCCTGGCTCACCGGGGCGCGCGGCGGCACGGTCGAACGACCGCCAGGCCCGACCGAAGAGCCCACCACCGGCCGGGGGACGTTGTGCACGCACGTCGTCGAGCCACTCAGACTCGGCCTTCGCCGCGTCGAGGAAGGCTGCCGACGAGCAGGCCGCGCGGGCTCCGGGTGAGTCCGCCGCCGCTGCGTCGTCGCGGAACCGCTGCTCGAGGGCGTCGCGGTCGGCGCGGTAGCGGGGCAGGAGCGCGGGGTAGTCGCGCAGCGTGGTCCGGTGCAGGTCCTCGTGCGACCACCACATGGAGCGCCGGTCGTACGTGCCGTCGGGCCGCGGGCCCGTGTCGGGGACCCCGCCGTCGAACCACACCGGCTTGAACACCGACGTGCACGGCGACGACGTGCCGGTGACCCAGTGGGTGGCCGTGCCGTCCGGTGCGAGCTGCGACACCCACGAACCGGTGCTCTGGCTGATCCGCACCGGACCGTATCCCGCGTGGGCGCACACCGTCTGGCCGAGCAGGCCGCCGGCGGGCCCTTTGGCCGGCCCCCACGCCGCCTGCGCCTCGGGGGAGTCGAGCCCGTGGTCGCGGAGCAGCGCCACCGCCGCAGCGACGTCGATCGAACCGTCGGCCGCGGCGAGGCAGTCGGTCGTGCGGCACTGGCGCTTGCGGGCGTCGCTGAACCGCGTGTAGAGCGAGTCCGAGTAGCTGCGGCCGAAGTCGAAGTCGTCGGTCGTGCGGCACCAGTTCTTCTCCACCGCCTGCGCGACGAGGCCCTCGGACGCAGCGGTCGAACTCCGCGCCGAGCGTGATGGCGTTGGAGATCGACCGGTAGGGGCCGGTCCGGGCCGCGGCCCAGTCCCGGCCCGCGGTCTCGAGCACCCAGGCCCCCTTCGGGTCTGCGACCAGGAAGCTGTTGTCGTACCGCAGCTCGCCGGTATGCCCGCAGTTGCCGCCCTGCCCGTGCTCGGCCAGCAGGCCGACGATCACGTCGACCGCCTCCTCGGCCGTGGCGGCCCGCTCGAGAGCCAGGCGCAGCAGGTCCATGCCGATGAGGCCTGGGTCCACCTCGTGGGGCACCTTGGTGAAGACCGCCTCGTTGCCGATCACCACGTCGTGCTCGTTGGCGCCCATCTCGGCGCCCCAGATCCAGTACGGCTTGGCGAGCAGCACCGCGTAGGTATGTCCCGCCTGGGGCACGTCGACGTGCGTGCAGCGCACGGTGGCGCCGGCGTGGTGATCGGCCGCCGGGACGAGCACCACCTCGTGGGCCTCGTTGGGCTCGCGGTCGCTGTTCTTGGCCAGGATCACCGAGGCGTCTGCGGTGGCGTCACCGAGGGCGACGAACGTGTCACACATGGCTCGATCGTTCCACGCCGCGACCCGAAGAGGGCGGGTCTCAGGACCTGGTGTTCGCGGTGCGGGAGAGGGTCGCCGCGCCGGACCGGCTCATCTCCCCGAGCAGTCCGTCGAGGTCCACGAGCGCGACCCTCACCTGCGAGTCGCTGCAGCCGTAGGGCAGCACCAGGGTGCGGCCGTGCAGCATCCCGCCGCACGAGTACACGACGTTGGGCACGTAGCCGGACCGCTCGTCCGCGTCCGGCGTCAGGAACGGCCCGCGCAGCCGGCCCACGACGATGGTCGGGTCGTCCAGGTCGAGCAGCAGGGCGCCGATCCCGTACTGGCGCATGGGTCCGACTCCATGGGTCAGGACGAGCCAGCCGGCCTCGGTCTCCAGCGGCGGACCGCAGTTGCCCAGCTGCACGATCTCCCACGGCTGCTCCGGGCGCTGCACCAGGATGCGCCGTTCCCACCTCCGCAGGTCGTCCGAGGCGGTCACGCCGTTGCTCTCGCGGTCGGCTCGGGACATGGCCAGGTAGCGACCCCCGACCTTGCGGGGGAACAGGGCCAGGCCCTTGTTCTGGGATCCGGCGCCGCTGAGCTGCAGGCTCTCGAACCGTCGGAAGTCGGCCGTGCGCAGCAGCTGCGACGCCACAGTCGTGCCGTCGTACGCGGTGTACGTGGCCAGGTACTCGGCACTGCCGTCGTCGTCGCGGAATCGGACGACCCTGGCATCCTCCATGCCGCTGGCCTCGGCCGGCGCCCACGGCATCAGGACGCGCTCCTGAAGGTCGGACGTGGTCGGGAACTCGACGGCGTAGCTGCTCGCCGCGATGCGCTCGTACCGCTCGATGGTGCGCGCGGCGCGACCGCGGGTGAGGCGTTGCTCGCGCAGGTCGGCGAGGGCGCTCTCGAGGTCGTCGCGCCCGAAGGTCTCCGGCAGTGCGGCGAGGACGAAGTCGGCGTTCGCGTGCTCGCCGCCGAAGTCGTGCAGCTGGTGCTCGAAGGCTGTCCGGGAGTAGGTGATCGGGGCGGGGTGAGCGAGCACCGCCACCGTCGGCGGCGGGTCGAGCAGGACGGAGTCGTCCGCGCCGACCACACCGCTCCTGAGCTCGATGCTCGACACGTGGCCCTCGCCCACGGCCCGCAGCGTGATGACGAACCGGGTCGCACCCGGCGGCAGCCCGGCCTGGTCGGGGTGCTCCACCATCGAGGGGTTGAAGAGCGCCGCCCCCTCGATGGCGTACTCCTGGGTGAAGTAGGCGCCGATGAGCAGGCGGCGCGCGGCAGACAGCGGACCGGCGTCAGCAAGCCGGTGTTCGAGCAGCCGCGCGTTCGCCTGCCAGGTCGCGACGATGTCGCGGTGGCGCGCCTCGAAGCGTTCCAGGGTCGTCGGCGAGACACGCTTCCACCTCGTCGTCCGACAGGATGAGCACCCGGTCGACCACCGCAGCGGACCTGGACTCGCCGCGGTACGCGAGCTCCTGGCCGGGCAGGAAGATGCGCGCGACCACCCGCGACGGGTCCGGCGTCAGGACGCACCTCCGTGCGACGCACCCAGGAGGGGTTGTGTCGGCTGCTCACCGGGTGGGGACGCCGATCGGCATGGCGGCGATCTGGGCGGTGGCCAGCCATGCGAGGGTCGACTCCGCGCCCTGGTTCAGGCTCGCCCCGTGAGCCTCGAGCCCGTCGAAGCCGCCACCGGTAGCGGAGTCGTACATCACGACGGCGCCGTCGTTGTTCCCGCCGAACCAGGCCAGGCGCGCTGTCGATGACGCGCAGCCAGCGGGACTCGCCGGTCGCCTCGTACGCCGCCCGGCAGCCCTCGGCCAGCGCGGCCACCTCGATCGGCTGCTGGGCGAAGCGGTCGCCCCTGTCCACGGCCGAACGGCCGCTGGACCCACCACGGAGAGGTGGTCGCCCGCTGTCTGCTCGGAGACGAGCCAGTCGAGCAGGCCGAGCCCGTCGTCGAGCAGCGTGGCGTTCCCCAGCGCTCGTCGCCGTCACGATCATGGCCTCGGGCAGGACGGCGTTGGCGTACGTCAGGCGCGGCTCGGGCCACGGCCAGGGGCTCGCGCTGCCGCCCACCCCGAGTGTGCTCGCGACGTCCTCCAGCAGGCGGCGCGCCGGGTAGTCCGCGGGATCAGCCGTCAGCAGGAGATCGGCTCCGAGCGCGGCGTACGCCATCGACCTGGGCCATCGCGATCGCGCCCGAAGGGCACGTGCCGCACCGGTCACGCGCCCGCGACGCCAGGGCGCGGTCGTCCAGGTGGTGGCCGCGGTTCCCAGGGCCCAGAGCGCGCGGCCCCAGTGGTCGTCGTTGCTCGGGAGATCGGTCCAAGCGCCGTCCGTGCCGCGCCGGTTGTGCGTGCGGCCGTCTTCCCGGACCGCGTCGAGGACGAAGTCCAGGTAGATGGCCGACAAACGGTGCACCTCGACGGAGGGCTCGCGAACCCGCGAGGTCACGACGAGCGCGCGGGCCACGTCATCGACGCAGTAGCCGTGCTCCTCACGAGGCGCGGCCCCGAGGGCGTGCTCGTACAGGCCGATCGGGGTCGTCAGCGACGCGAGGTGGTCGAACCGGATCGCCGGCGCCATCACGCCACCGACCTGGACCCTGAGGGACCACGAGGCGTGGTCCGCGAGGTCGAGCAGCGAGACCCTCGCGCCCTTGACCATCCGGCCTGCCGCCGTGTACTGGCGCGCCACCTCGGGCCACAGCAGAGCCGAGGAGAGCCCCCTGGACGTGGCGGCCATCTGCTCGGCGAGCCCGTGCTCGGTGAGCACGCGGCGCAGGGCGCCGGCCAGCGCGTCCGGGTCGCGCTGGGGCACCAGCAGTCCGGCGCCGCCGGACAGGAGCTCGACGGCGTGGGGGAACGAGGTGGACACGACCGGCTTGCCGGCGGCGACGGCCTCGGTGAGCACGCCCGAGGTCACCTGCTCTTGCGAGTCGTACGGCAGGAGCACGATGTCCGCCTCGCGCACGATCCGTCGCAGGTCGTCACCCGGCAGGTAGGTGCCGACGAAATGCACCCGGAGGTCAGGCCGAGCTCGTCGGCCAGCGCGACGAGCCTGGTGCGGTAGGCCTCGCCCTCGCGCTCGAGGACGCGCGGGTGCGTCTGCCCGACGACGTAGTACTCGGGCAGAGCCGACAGGTCCGCGAGCCGGGCGAGGGCGCGCAGCGCCCACTCGATGCCCTTACCTTCGCCGAGAAGCCCCCACGTCAGGATCCTGGGTGGCCGGGACAGCGCGACGTGCTCGGACCCGAGCGTGAGGTTGTGCTCGGCGCCGTGCGCGATCACGGTGACTCGGTCCGGCGCGACGTCCCACCCCGCGATCAGCCGCTGGCGTGCCGTCTCGGTCATCGTCACCAGCAAGGACGATGCGGTGCACAGCTGGGCGAGGACCTCGTGCTGGTGGGCGGTGGGCTTGGTGAGCACCGTGTGCAGCACCGTGACGACGGGGATGTGGAGCCGGGCCACGACGTCCAGGACGTCGCGTCCGTCCAGCCCGCCGAAGATGCCGTACTCGTGCTGGACGAGGGCCACGTCGTAGCGGTCGAGCGCACGGGCGGCGTCGTACGTGCCCCACGGCGTGTTCGCGACCCACTGGTGCGACACCGGCGGGCACTGGTCCTCGATGTCGTCGACGATCCGCACGACGCCGGCCTGCGTCCCGATGCCGTGCAGGTGCGTCACGAGTGCTTGGGTGAAGGTGGCGATGCCGCACTGGGTCGGGGGATAGGTGGACAACACGCCAAACCGAACACCCATGGGGCCTGCTTCCAGCAATCGTGCTGCAGCGAGACTGCTGCCGTTCACGAGCGGGAACAGGTCGACATCACGGGGCGCGCAGCCTCGCAGGGGGCGCACCAGAAGCCGGGCAATATCCGGCCTGAACTAGCTTCAGGGTACCAGCCGGGCAGGGCCCTCCCTCCCGGCCGGACTTCAGGCGAAGATGGTGCCCAGCTGGGCGAGCCGCTCCGGAACCACGGCGAACCACGCCCAGGTGCCGCGCTGCTCGCGCGTGATGAGGCCCGCGTCGGTGAGCACCTTGAGGTGGTGCGACACGGTGGGCTGGCCCAACCCCAGCGGCTCGGTGAGCTCGCAAGCGCACGCCTCGCCGACCTCGCTGGTGCGCAGCAGCGCCAGCAGCTGTAGCCGCGAAGGGTCGGCCACGGCCTTGAGCAGCCGGGCGAGATCTTCGGCGGTGGCGCGGTCGATCGGCTCGCGCAGCCCGGCGGGGCAGCACTCGGGTCCCGCGGTCGGGCCGAACGACCTCCGCGCGGTGGTCGTGGATCGGGGCACGAGGTCGCTCCCACCAACAAGAGATTGACAGTCGTCGATGCGATCGCCAGACTCGACATCGACAGGCATCGAAATAGTGGCCTCAGGGTAGGTGGAGGCACCGACCGTGTCCAGCCCAGCACCTCGAGCCGCCCACCCAACGCCAGAGAGCGACGACCTGTGAACGAGAAGCCTTCCGTCCTGTTCGTGTGCGTGCACAACGCCGGGCGTTCGCAGATGGCCGCGGCCTATGTGACTCATCTGGCCGGCGATCGCATCGAGGTGCGCTCGGCAGGGTCTGCACCGGCAGGCACCGTCAACCCCGCCGTCATCGAGGCGCTGCTCGAGGAGGGCATCGACATCACGGCCGAGACGCCCAAGGTGCTGACAACCGAGGCGGTGAACGAGTCCGACGTCGTCATCACGATGGGCTGCGGCGACGTGTGCCCTGTCTTCCCGGGCAAGCGGTACGAGGACTGGGTCCTCGACGACCCGGCGGGCAAGGATGTCGCGTCCGTGCGTCCGGTGCGCGACGCGATCCGCTCCCGCGTCGAGGCGTTGATCGCCGAGATCGCGCCGGCGTGACCTGCGACCAGCGGCCTCACGGACCAGGCTCGAGCTGAGGCCCCATGAGAAACGCCCCCGCGTCACCCCACCCCGACCCGCACGAGACTGCGGTGATCGGCCGGCTGTCCCGCCTGGACCGGTTCCTGCCGCTGTGGATCTTGCTGGCCATGGCTGCCGGCCTGATGATCGGTCGCACCCTCCCGGGGGTGCAGGGCGCCCTGGATGCGGTCAAGGTCGGCCAGACGTCTCTCCCCATCGCGCTGGGCCTGCTCCTGATGATGTACCCGGTGCTGGCCAAGGTGCGGTACGAGGACATGGGGCACGTCACCGGCGACCGGACGATGCTGTGGCTCTCGCTGCTGCTCAACTGGGTGATCGGCCCGCTGCTGATGTTCACCCTCGCGTGGGTGTTCCTCGCCGGCGAGCCGGAGTTCCGCACCGGGCTCATCGTCATCGGCCTGGCCCGCTGCATCGCCATGGTGCTGATCTGGAACGACCTGGCGTGCGGCGACGGTGAGGCCGCTGCCCTGCTCGTGGCCCTGAACTCGCTGTTCCAGATCGTCGCGTACGCGCTGCTGGGTACGTTCTACCTGAAGATCCTTCCGGGCTGGCTCGGGCTGGACACCCAGGACGTGCACTTCTCCACCTGGGAGATCACCAAGGCGGTGCTCATCTTCCTCGGGATCCCGCTGGCCGCGGGCTACCTCACCCGCCGGATCGGCCTGCGGACCAAGGGCCGCGACTGGTACGAGCAGACGTTCATCCCCCGGATATCGCCGCTCGCCCTGTACGGGCTGCTGTTCACGATCGTGGTGATGTTCGCCCTGCAGGGCGAGGCCATCACCTCCGACCCCGTCGCGGTCGTCAGCATCGCGGTACCGCTGCTCGTCTACTTCGCGATCATGTGGGGGGTCTCGTTCGTCCTGGGCTCCCGCGCCCGCCTGGGCTACGCCAAGACGGCCACGCTCTCGTTCACGGCGGCAGGCAACAACTTCGAGCTCGCGATCGCCGTGTGCATCGGCGTCTGGGGCGTGACCTCGGGCCAGGCCCTGGCTGGGGTCATCGGTCCGCTCATCGAGGTCCCGGCCCTGGTCGCCCTCGTCTACGTGTCCCTGTGGCTGCGCGGCAGGTACGTCGAGCGCCCCCGCTACCCGGCGTCGCCTGATCGCGGCCGCGCGCGCCGGTAGGGTCGCCGGGACGACAAGGAGATCCGTCCCATGCCCCTGCACGCCCATGACCGCGACCCGTCCGTGGACCCCGGCGTCGACTTCTACCGCTTCGCCAACGGCGGCTGGATGGCCGACCACCCGATCCCGCCCGGGTACGGCGCGTGGGGCGCCTTCGAGGAGGTGCAGACCCGCAACGAGGCCGTGGTCCACGGGCTGCTCGTGCGGGCCGCCGAGAGCCCCGAGGGCGACCTCGACCGCACGCTCGGCGACTACTTCGCGTGCGGCATGGACGCCGACGCGGTGGAGGCCGCGGGGCTGACGGCGATCGCGCCGTATCTCGGGGCGATCGACGCGGTCGCGTCTCACCGGGACGTGATGACCCTGCTGCCCCTGCTGCACGGGCATGGGCTCGACGCGTTCTTCCTGTGGGCCGTGGAGGTCGACCACGACGACTCGTCGCGGCACCTGTTCTGGTTCGCGCAGACGGGTCTGGGCCTGCCCGACCGCGAGGGGTACGTCGACCTGAGCGAGGCCGCGGTGTCCCTGCGGTCGGCCTACGTCGACCACGTGGCAGCCCAGCTGGCGAACCTCGGCACCTCTCACGACGAGGCCCGAGCCCTCGCAGCCGGAGTGCTCGACCTCGAGACGCGGTTGGCCGAGAAACACCTGCGCGCCGAGGATCGCCGCGACCCGAGCCGCACGCTGAACCGCTTCGACCTCGATGGCCTGCGCCGTCTGTCGCCCGGGCTCGACCTGCCGGCGTACCTCGTCGCCGTCGGAGCGGGTGCCGCCGAGAGCGTCAACGTGATGAACCCCGCCTACCTGGCTGCGCTCCCGGCCATCATCGAGGGCACAGACCTGCCGACGCTGCGCGCCTACCTGCGGTTCCACGTCGTGAAGTCGCTCTCCGACGCACTCCCCGCCGCCATCGACGACGAGGCGTTCGCGTTCTACGGCCGGAGGGTCGAGGGCAAGCAGGAGCAGAAGGAGCGATACAAGCGCGTCATCGCCGCGCTGGGCTCCGACCTGGGCGAGGCGCTCGGTCAGCGGTTCGTCGACACCACCTTCCCTGCGGGGGCGAAGGCGCGCGCCGAGGCGATGGTGGCGGCGATCCTCGCCGAGATGCGCCACTCGCTCGAGACCCGCACGTGGATGAGCGACGCGACGCGCGCCGAGGCCGTCGCCAAGCTCGACACGCTCGGGGTGAAGATCGGCTACCCCGACCGGTGGCGCGACTGGTCCGGCCTGGAGATCGACCGCACCTCGTACGCGGCGAACCGGCTGGCGGCCGCGCAGTTCGAGCTGCGGCGGCACCTGGCCAGGATCGACGCGCCCGTCGACCGGGCCGAGTGGGAGATGGCCCCGCACGCCGTCAACGCGTACTACCACCCGCTGCGCAACGAGATCGTGTTCCCCGCCGGCATCCTGGCGCCGCCGATGTTCGACGCCGAGGCGGACGACGCCATCAACTTCGGCGGCATCGGCACCGTCATCGCGCACGAGATCACGCACGGCTTCGACGACCAGGGCCGTCGCTTCGACGCGTCCGGTGCGTTCCGCGACTGGTGGACGGAGGAGGACCAGGCACATTTCGCCGAGCAGGCCGCCCGGCTCGTGGCGCAGTTCAACGACTACGTGATCGTCGACGACGTGCACGTCAACGGTCAGCTGACCTTGGGGGAGAACATCGCCGACCTCGGCGGGGTGGCGCTCGCAGGGCGCGCCCACGCCCGCGTGAGCCATGGCGCACCGGACGTCGACGGATTCACCCCGGCGCAACGGTTCTTCCTGGCGGTGGCCACCCTGTGGCGCGCCAACACGAGCGACGAGCTCGCCCGCACGCTCGCGCAGATCGACCCGCACGCCCCGCGTCCGCTGCGGGCCAGCGGTCCGCTGTCGAACCTCGACGCGTTCGCCGAGGCGTTCGGCCTCGACGACACCGCGCCGATGATGCGCCCGCAGCAGGAGCGCATCGAGATCTGGTGACGGCGCCGGCGCTGGCTGCCCCCCACCCGGCCCTGCGCTGGCCTACCGCTCGCTCCGGTGCTGCTACCCGCAGTACGGCTCGTCCTGGTGGCCGAGCCCGCCACGCCAGGTCTGCTGGAAGGTGCGAGCCAGGACGGGCAGGCTCGTCCTGGACCACACCGAGATGCCCTTGGCGTACACGGCGGGCATCGTCGTGTCGGTGTAGCGGTAGGCGACGAAGGTGAACGTGGCACTGGTGCGCGTCGTGCCCGCCCAGCACCACGACCCGGTGCGAGAGGCGAGCGCGCGGCTCGTCGTGACGGTGGAGCCGGCGCGGGTGCCGCCGTACCGGAGCACGGCGACGGGGACGGCGTTGCCCGACCCTCGGCCGTCCGGCGTGCCGAACTCGAACGCGAGGCCTCGGGTGTAGCGGCTCTGGACCCGAAGCACCGCGACGCCGTGACGCACCCTGGCGGTGCCGAAGTCGTGCCCGAACAGCAGGTGCCGCGGCGTGCCTCCCATGAGCCAGCGCTTGGCACCGACGGTGCACCCCTCGCACCGCGCCATCTTGATGGTGATGCGCGTGACGGGTGACGCGGCGCGGACCGCGGCGGGCGCGGCTGCGACCTGGACGGACGGTGCGACCGGGATCGGGCTCGCGCTTGCCGGGGCCGCCGGACCGACGGCGAGTGCGGCTGCGACGGCTGCGACAACCGCATACGCGGGTGGACGGAGACTGATCGTCATGAGGATCCCCCAGGGAGTGACAGGTCGACGGCTACCGGTCATTCGATCCTTCCACACGGGGATCCCGAACCGCGTCGTGTTCTGACCGGCGCACCGGGCCATCAGGCACGTCACGTACCCGGCAACGTGGCGTCACGCGGAGTAGCGTGACGGGGGCGTGCCGGGTACCCGTGCGGGCATCTCGTCGTCACGCGGTGACGGGACGTGGACGTGGTGCGTGGCCTGCTGGCTCGGTCCGTCGCAGGGGCGGGCGTGGTCGTCGCCCTGGTCGCGCCTCCGGCCGCGGCAGCCCCGTCCGCGTCCGGCTCGGTGTCGACCTCGTCGGTCATCTCCTCGGCGCCGCGCGCCCTCCCTGGCGTCTCGCGGGTGAACGCTCTGACGCTGCTGCGCCAGCTGCGGGTGCGCTCGGAGGCGAACGCGGGGTACCGGCGCACCGCGTTCGTGCACTGGATCGACGCCGACGGTGACGGCTGCGACACCCGCCGCGAGGTGCTCATCGCCGAGTCGTTCCGCCGGGTGCGCACGGGTGCGTCGTGCCGGCTGTACGGCGGTCTGTGGCGCTCGCCCTACGACGGCCGGCTGTTCACGGCGTACGGCGGCCTCGACATCGACCACACCGTGCCGCTCGAGGAGGCCTGGGCCTCCGGGGCCAGGTCCTGGACGGCGGCCACGCGCCGCGCGTACGCGAACGACCTTGGCTACCCGTACACGCTCACCGCCATCACCGCCGCCGTGAACCGTTCCAAGGGGGCCAAGGAGCCGGGCTCGTGGCTGCCTCCACTGGCCTCGGCACGCTGCCCGTACGTGGCGATGTGGGTCGCCGTGAAGTGGCGCTGGAGCCTGTCGGTCGACCCCTCGGAGAAGGCAGGGCTCGCGCGCAGGCTGTCGGCGTGCGGCACCCGCGCGCTCATCCAGCGGCCGGCGCGGGCGACCGTCCGAAGCGGCTCGGGTCCGACCTCGCCGGCGCCCGTCGGCGGCCTCGACCCGCGGTTCATCACGTGCACGGCCGCAAAGGCGGCTGGGTACGGGCCCTACTACCGCGGCCGCGACCCGGAGTACTCGTGGTACACCGACCGCGACCACGACGGCGTCGTCTGCGAGTAGCAGCCGCCGGCGAGGCCCGCGCCCCCGGAACCTAGAGCCAGTCGCGGCGCTTGAACACCGTGTAGAGCGACACGCACACCACGATCATGAGGCCGAGCGCGAACGGGTAGCCCCACTCCTGGTCGAGCTCGGGCATGTGGGTGAAGTTCATCCCGTAGATCGTGCCGATGAGGGTGGGGGCGAAGAGGATGGCCGCCCAGGCCGAGATCTTCTTGACCTCGATGTTCTGCTCGTGGCTTGCCACGGTGAGCGCGCGCATCTCCTCGTTCTGCTTCTGCGCCACGAGGGTGGCGTTCACCGTGAGCATGTCGCGCAGGATCAGCTGGAATCCCTCGACGCGTTCGGCGATCGACGTGTTGTGGTCGGCCACGTCGCGCAGGTAGCGCTGCAGCTCCTCGTCCACCTCGTACTTGTCGAAGCCGGCCTCGAGCCCGGTGAGCATCGTGGTGAGCGGAGTGGTCGCCCGCTGGAACTCGATCACCTCGCGGGAGAGCTCGTAGATGCGGCGGGACACCGCGGGATCGCCCGAGAAGACCTCGGTCTCGATCTCGTCGATGTCGTTCTCCAGGCCCGCCACGACCGGCCCGTACTCGTCGACGACGCGGTCGAGGATGGCGTACAGGACGGCCTCGGGCCCCAGGGCGAGGAGCTCGGGGTCGCTCTCCATGCGGCGGCGCACGCCGACGAGGTCGGGCGACTCGCTGTGCCGCATCGTGATCACGAAGTGGGGGCCCACGAACACGTGCAGCTCGCCGAACTCGACCTCCTCGACGTCGTCGAGGTAGCGCGCCGCGCTGAGCACGACGAAGAGCGTGTCTGCGTAGCGCTCGAGCTTCGGGCGCTGGTGCGCGACGATCGCGTCTTCGACGGCGAGCTCGTGCAGGTCGAACTGGCGCGCGAGCGAAGCGATGTCGTCGTCGGACGGCCGGTAAAGACCGATCCAGGCCATGGCACCGGGGAACCGCCGCATCTCGTCGTAGAGCTCGTCGAGGGATCCGGGCGAGGAGACGACGCGGCCGTCGCGGTAGATCGCGAGGTTCACCACGGCGGACCGCGGGCCGTCGGCGGGGTCGATCCCGGGCGGCAGGTCGGCGGCGGGGGCAGGTGCTGACGGATGCCTGCGGGGCAGGGCGATCCGACGCCCCGAGAAGAGCTTCTCGCGCATGGCTCACCCCCAGGTCGGTCGTGGGCAAGGGACTCGGGTGCGGTGGCACCGCACTGCTGCCGCCGCCGACACCCTACGCGCTGACGCGCGGCAGCCGAGCCCCGGAGTGCCGGGCGCCGTGGCGATTCTTCGGAGCCGCCCCGGGCGCAGATGCCTGCCCGGGTGGACCCGATGGCCTACCGTCGCCCCATCCTCCCGCGCGGCCGTGCCGCCACATCCATCTGGAGCTGCCGTGCCACTGGTGCCCGATCCAGGTGTCGTCGCGCCCGCCCTGGTCGACGAGTTCCGCGAGCGCGGCGCGGTCGTCGTGCGCGGGTTGTTCACCCCGGACGAGGTGGCGCAGGTGGAGCGGGGGATCGAGCGGGTGCTCGCCGATCCCGGCCCCCTGTTCAAGGTGGCCAGCCGGCCCGAGGACCCCGGGCGGTTCGTCGAGGACTTCTGCCGCTGGCAGCAGGTCCAGGAGTTCCGCGACGTCGCCGTGGCGTCGCCGGCCGCCGACGTGGCGGCCGCGCTCGTGGGTGGCGGCACGGTCCGGCTCTACCACGACCACGTGCTCGTCAAGGAGCCGGGCACGGCCCAGCCCACGCCGTGGCACCAGGACCAGCCGTACTACAACGTCGAGGGGAGGCAGAACTGCTCGATGTGGATGCCCGTCGACCCCGTCCCGCCCGAGTCGACGCTGGAGTTCCTCGCCGGCTCGCACCTCGAGGGCTGGCGGATGCCCCGCACGTTCATGGACCACCACGCGAAGTGGTTCCCCGAGGGCACGCTCGCCGAGCTGCCGGACATCGAGGCCGACCGTGGGTCGTTCGAGATCCTCGGCTGGGCCCTCGAACCGGGTGACGCGGTGTTCTTCCACATGCTGACGCTGCACCACGCGTACGGCGTCCCGGGGGCAGCGCGGCGGCGCGCGTTCTCGCTGCGCTTCCTCGGTGACGACATGACGCACGCGCCGCGCGCGTGGGTCACCTCGCCGCCCTTCGACGGCCTCGACGACGAGCTGCCCGCGGGCGCCCCGCTGGACCACCCGCTGTTCCCGCTCCTGCGCGAACGCCCCTGACGCGCGTCGGCGCACGTCAGTCCGAGACGGACTCCGCCGCACGCAGCCGGCCGATCATGACCCGCAGCATCGGCACTGCGACTTCGGGGTGCTCCTCGAGCAGGTTCTCGAACGACCACTTCTGCACCGAGAACGTGCGCAGGCCGTCGGCGCCGGCCGTCACCTCGGCCGACCGAGGGCCGCCGTCGATGAGCGAGACCTCGCCGAAGTAGGCGCCCGGGCCGATGCTGGCCACGGAGGCGCCGTGCCGGCTCACGTCGGCCGCACCGTCGAGGATGAGGTGGAAGTAGGCGCCCTCGCGGCCAAACGCGGAGAAGCCCTCGACCTTGGCGCCCTCGGTCGTGACCACCGTGCCGGCCTCGAAGTCGCGCACCTCGCCGGAGTCGGCGAGCTTCCTGAGCGTCTTGGGGGACAGGCCCGCGAACAGGTCGGTGCCCGCCAGGCGCTCGACGATCTCGTCGTTCTCAGCCACGACACCCTCCGCATCGTTGGCCGGGGTGCCCGGCCGTCTCGTGCGCATCATCGTGGATCGGTCAGGGCCGCACAACGGCTTCGGCGCGACTCGGCGCCGTGCCGGGGGTGCGCGGGCTCGCCGGTCGCACGGCGAGCTGCGCGGCCGCGACGACGAACAGCACGAGCGTGACCCACCCGTGCGTCTGCTCGGGCTGGGGCACCCAGCGCAGCGCGAAGAAGGCCACAGCCGCCACGGCGGTCCACCACGGCCATCGACTGCGGGAGCCGGCGAGGTCCCACAGCAGCGCGCCGGTGACGGCGCCGGCCGCGTAGTAGCTGTGCGTCCCGGGGTCGACCACGAGGCGGGCGAGGACCACGAGCAGCAGCACGGCCGCCCACCGGCCCCGGCGGATCGCCATCACCGCGAGCGCCACGCCCATCAGCACCTGCGCGGCGCGCACCCAGCCGGGTGTCCCGTCCGCACCGAGGTGCAGCGCGGCGAGGGTCGACGTGGGGTCGACGGGGATCCGGAAGCCGGCGGCACCCAGCGAGCGTGGGTCGGCGGCGAGGAACGGCACCCAGGCGGCCGCGACGACAGCCGCATACACGCCGAGCCCGCGGAGCCGCCGGGCTTGCGGCACCAGCAGGACGAGCGCGACGAAGGGCAGCGCCCACGGCTTGGCGTCGACCGCGAGGGCCAGCAGCGCCATCCCGACGAGGGGCCGCGAGCGGCGCAGGGCCAGCAGGCCCGCGAGCGTGAGCACCAGCGCGAGCACGTCGTCGAGGTGGACGAAGCGGGCCGCGAGGTCCATCCACACGGGCACGAACAGCAGGGCCGCGGCGAACAGCACGCGGTCGACCGCGGCGCGCGCACCCGGGCGGGCGTCGACGGCCAGGGATCGCACGAGCACGAGCGCGGCCACTCCCGCGGCAGCCGTGGCCATCTGCGCGACGACCAGCGCGAAGGGCCCGAAGAACTCCATGAGCGCCATGGCGGCCGCGACCGACACCGGCCCGAACTGCAGGTCGGGCCGCGCGGCGTAGAGGTGCAGCCCACCCGTGGAGGAATCGAAGTCGTCGAGGAGCCGTCCGCTTTCGGCGAAGTAATGCCAGGAGACGCCGCCATGGCGAGACAGCACGACGAACCAGACGACGCTCCACACGGTGAACGCGACGGCGGCCGCGGTGCGGCGGGTATGGCGCGGGCGCGCGTGCCGGGCCCGGGCGGGCAGGTGCGGTGCCGCGATGCGCACGGGGGTCATGGCGGCGGGGGGCACGTCAGCAGGCTAGGCGCGCCCGCGTGCCCCGCGGACCCGTCCGTGCGGGCCAGACGTCGACTCTCACCGACCTCCTACCTCGGGCTGGTGAACTACCGGCCGGGTGCCCGTCGTCGACGTCAGTAACGCCGGATACCGGACCGGACGCCGAGGGGGGTCGGATGCGAGGACGTCGGAGCGCGGCCTTCACCGCGATGGTCGCGGCCCTGCTCGCGTCGAGCGCCGGCTGCAGCTCGCCGACGGTGGCACCCATCCCCGACGTCGTCGGGCGTGCCGGCGGCGCGGCGGGCGCCGTCGGCGGTACCGGAAGCGCCGCGGTGGTGCCGCCCGCCGTGCCCGCGAGCCAGTGGACGTTCGCGGACTCGTTGCGCGTCAGGGCGCCGACGGACCTCGCGGGCGCGCCAGCCGCGTCGTGCACGAACGTGCCGCGGTCGCCCGGCTGGGTGCTCCACGAAGCCCGTCGGCGGGGAGACCGGGCCTGGTCGGCGGTCTCGACCGACACCGACCCCGCGTTCCCCGTGTACGCCGACCATCCCTCGACGTCGTGCGGGCTCGCGGTCACGGTGCACGTCGGCGGCACCCTCCGGGGCCTCGTACAGGTCCGCGCGTACCGCATCGGCTGGTACGGCGGGGCTGGAGCCCGCCTGGTCTGGCAGTCGAAGGTGCAGCCGGTTCGTCGATCCCGCGAGCCCCGCTCGCGCGCGGCGTCCGTCCCCGCTGCCGTCTTCCCGGCGGCGTTCGTGCTCCCGGTGACGGCGTCGTGGCTGCCCGGGCTCTACCTGGTCGAGTCGTGGTCGCGCGGCCGGCCGTCGGGAGCCTGCGCGCTCGTCGTGCGGGCGAGCTCCCCGCAGCCGTCGCGCGCCGCGGTCATGTACTCGAACCTCACCTGGACCGCGTACAGCCCCGCCGGGGGAGCGTCCCTCTACAAGGGCGAGCGGGCCGACGGCGCGGCCGGACGGGCCCTCGCCGTGGCCGTGCAGCGGCCGCTCGTGCGCCAGGGGCTCCTCCGGCTGCTCACCGGCGACGTCCCGGTCGCGGCGCAGCTGGACCGCCTCGGCATCGCCGCCGACCCGCTCGCGGACACGGACGTCGACGCCTGGCCTTCGCTGCTGGCCGGCCGCGTCGAGCTCGTGCTGCCCGGGCACAGCGAGTACTGGACGCGCAGGATGTTCGACGCGGTGACGGCGGCGCGCAACGCCGGGACGAACCTGGCCGATCTCGGGGCCAACGAGATGTACTGGCACGCGCGGCTCACCCGGACGGCGGACGGCACGCCCGCCTCGATGTTCGTCGCGCGCACGCTCGGCCAGGACCCGCTGGCCCAGACGTTCCCCGCGGAGGCCACCGTCCAGTGGCGGGACGCCCCCCTCCTTCGCGACCCGGTGGCGGTCCTGGGGAACGCCTACACGGCCGTGAACGCCCGGGGCGGTGCCGTCGTGGTGTCGGTGCCGCCCTGGCTGTCGACGGTTCCCGGCCTGCGCCGTGGGCGGGTGCTCGAGGGCGTGGCGTGGAATGAGACGGACGGTCCTACCGGCCAGGCGATGCGTAG
>CAVZVV010000030.1:0-77216 GCA_963778785.1 uncultured Actinomycetes bacterium | reverse complement strand
ACCCGGATGAACTGGTCGTCCTGGACCTGGCCCACCTCGGCGCCCTCGACGACCGGGCCAGACGTGGGGATGCCCGAGCAGGCCGCGAGCGCGCCCACCACGGCCAAGGCCCCCACGACCCGGACGGCGCGCACGGCCCGGCTAGCCATCGACCGCTCCCCCGTCGGCCCGGCCCCCGGGTAGCGCGCCGCGATGGCGCGATCGGGGGGCGCGTCGAGGTCGACGGGCTCGAGCGGCAGAGGCGACCCGTCCAGGGGCCCACCGACCTCGCGGGGCAGGGTGAGCCGGAAGACGGAGCCGACCCCGGCTCGCCCCACGCCTCCAGCCAGCCGCCGTGCAGGCGGGCGTCCTCCAGGGTGATGGCGAGCCCCAGGCCGGTCCCGCCGGTCTTCCGCGCCCGCGACGGGTCGGCCCGCCAGAAGCGGTTGAACACCATGCGCCGCCTCACCGAGCCGCAGGCCCACGCCGTGGTCGCGCACCGTCACCGCGACCGCGGTGTCGTCCCCGCCGACGACGACCTCGACCGGTCGGCCCTCGCCGTGCTCGACGGCGTTGACGACGAGGTTGCGCACGATCCGCTCGACGCGCCGCGAGTCGCAGTCCACCGAGCGCGGGCTCGTCGGGCACGCTGCAGGTCCATCGCGCTGCCGCGGCACGGGCCAGCGGCAGCGCAGCCTCGACGGCGTGGGCGGTCACGACCGCGCAGGTCGGAACGTTCGCTGTCCAGCTCGGCCACGCCGGCGTCGAAGCGCGAGATCTCGAGCAGGTCGACGAGCAGTCCCTCGAACCGGTCGAGCTGGGTCTGCAGCAGCTCGGCCGACGCGGGCCGTCGGGCGGCGTCGAACTCCTCGCGGCCGCTCGAGCAGCACCTCGGCGGCCATCCGGATCGTCGTCAGCGGCGTGCGCAGCTCGTGCGAGACGTCGCTGATGAACCGCCGCTGCACGCGGCGACAGATCCTCCAGCCGGCGGATCTGGTGCTGCAGGCTGTCGGCCATCTCGTTGAACGACGTGGCCAGCGCGGCCAGGTCGTCCTCGCCCCGGACGGCCATCCGCTCAGTCAGCCGGCCAGCCGAAGCCGCTCGGCCGTGCGTGCGGCGGCGCGCACCGGCGTCGACGACCTGGCGGGTCACGAACCAGGCGAGCACGCCCACCCGAGCAGCAGCAGCAGGCCGACGCCGAGCACGGCCGAGCGCACGAGGTCGAGGGTGTCGGCCTCCGCGTCAGCGGGAACAGGTAGTACAGCTCGAACCCGCCGACGCCCGGCACGGTGAGCGGCGCGCCCACGACGAGGCCCGGGGAGGTGCGCCCGTCGAGATACACGATCGTCGCTGTAGGTCCACGCCTGACGGCTGCCCAGCCGCCACGGTCTCCGCAGGTCGGCGGGCACGCTCGCCTCGGAGACCAGGTTGGTGCCGCGCTCGGGGGCGTCGCCTCGTACCTGCGGCCGCGACGCCAGGAGCAGCACCTCGTCGCGCCCTGGCTGCCCGGCGCGGGTGGCCAGCGCCGTCACCACGGTGTCGACGAGGCTCGATGGGCTGGGCGTGGCTGGGCCCGGTGTCGGCGCCGTCGAGGACCGCGCTGGGCGTCGGCGAGGCCGGCGGCCGCCTCGGCGAGCCGACGTGCGCTGCTTGGCCTCGAGCAGACCGGCCGTGACGCGGTTGAGCAGCAGGGCGCCCAGCACGCTGGCGAGCACGAGCGAAAGCGACGAGCGTGGTACGCCACGACCCGCAGCGTGATGCGCCCGCGCCAGAGCCGGCGCACGGACGACGACCCGGCGGTCGCCGTCGGCCTACGCACCACGGCGGCCGGTACCCGCCTCGCCGGCTCACGGGCGGGCCCGCCTTGTAGCCGACGCCGCGCACGGTCAGGACGATCTCGGGTCGCTCCGGGTCGCGCTCGATCTTGGCCCGCAGCCGCTGCACGTGCACGTTGACCAGCCGGGTGTCGGCCGCGTGCCGGTAGCCCCAGACCTGCTCCAGCAGCACCTCGCGGGTGAACACCTGCCGCGGCTTGCGGGCCAGCGCGACCAGCAGGTCGAACTCCAGCGGCGTCAGCTTGATCGCGTCGCCGTCGCGCGGCACCGTGTGGGCCGGCACGTCGATCGACGAGCGTCGCCGATCGTCAGCATCTCGGGCGCGGCGTCCTCGCCGCGGCGCAGCCGGGCCCGCATCCGGGCGACCAGCTCCTTGGGCTTGAACGGCTTCACCACGTAGTCGTCGGCGCCGGACTCCAGGCCGAGCACGACGTCGACGGTGTCGGTCTTGGCGGTCAGCATGACGATGGGCACGCCGGACTCGGCCCGGATCGCGCGGCACACGTCGATCCCGTCGCGGCCGGGCAGCATCAGGTCGAGCAGCACGATGTCGGGCTTGGTCTCGCGGAACGGCCGACAGCGCCCGCTCGCCGTCGGCGCACGAAGGACGGGCTCGAACCCCTCGCTGCGCAGCACGATGCCGAGCATCTC
Source organism: uncultured Actinomycetes bacterium (assembly GCA_963778785.1). Taxonomy (GTDB): domain Bacteria; phylum Actinomycetota; class Actinomycetes; order S36-B12; family CAIYMF01; genus CAVZVV01. The sequence continues at coordinate 74,751 of CAVZVV010000030.1, read as the reverse complement.
GGCGAGCGCGGGGTCGTCGTCGACGACCAGCACGCGACCTTTCACGGGCACCATGCTCCCATCCGACCAGGCGGGTGCTCGCCACGCGGGGGGAACCGCTCCTCGGTCGGCGGCCGGCGACGTGGTGAGCAGCCCGCTCGGGGCCTGCATGGTGGGCATGGTCCCCCAACGAGCGGGCACACGCACCCGGTTCCCGGTGGCCCGTGACACGATGCGGCCGTGAGCGAGCAGCCGCCCGGCCCCGGGGGGCCGGCTGGGCGTCCCCGGGCGGGCCCGGGGAGCCTGCTGGCGCGCCCGGCGAGTGGCCCACCCCTGCTCCCGCCGAGCCCCCGGCAGCCCCCGGTGGCTGGCCCGCCGCCGCACCCCCTCCGCGCTGGCCGCCCGGCACCTCCGCACCCACGGGTCCGGTGGCCCCCGCGTGGCTGCCGGCGCCCGCGGCGCCCAAGCCCGGCGTCGTGCCCCTTCGCCCGCTGGGGGTGGGCGAGATGCTCGACGGCGCCATCGCCTACGTGCGCAGCAACCCGGCGGCCACGATCGGCCTGGCCGCAGCCCTCGCCGTCGTCGGGGGGCTCGTCCAGACCTTGCTGCTCGTGCTGGTGTTCGGCAGCTTCCAGCGGGCGGCGAGTGCGACCGGCGGTGGGCTGGGCGGGTTCGGAGGGATCGGAGGCGTGGGTACGGGCGTGGGCGACCCGACGATGACGGAGTCCGAGGCGCTGGGGCTGCTCGCCGGCGTGCTCGGCGCCGCGGGCGTGACCCTGGTCGTCCAGTTCGTCCTGCAGACCGTGGGCACCGGGATGCTCACGCACGTGATGGGCCGCGCTGTGCTCGGCGAGCACCTCGAGCTGCCGGGCGCGTGGGCGAAGGTGCGCCCGCAGGTCCTTCGACTGCTCGCCGTGACGCTGTTGGTCTCGCTGGTGGTGATCGCCGCGGCCGTGCTTCCGCTCCTGCCGGGCGTCGGCCTGCTGCTCGTCGAGTCCGCGCAGGGGATCGGCGTCGTGGTGCTGCTCGTTGGCCTGGCGGGCGCCACCGTGCTGGCTGCCTGGCTCTACGTGCGGCTCGCGCTGGCCGCCCCCGCGCTCGTGCTCGAGGACGTCGGGCCGGTCGCGGCGATGCGGCGCTCGGCCGCCCTCGTGAAGGGCTCCTGGTGGCGGGTGCTCGGCATCCTGCTGCTCACCGCGGTGGTCGCCCAGGTCGTGGCCGGCGTGCTCGCCGTGCCGTTCTCGCTCGTGTCGTCCCTCGTGCTCTCGTCGGCATCGGGCGACTCCGCGGCTGCCGCAATGGTGTCCTTGTTCCTCACCTCGATCGGCACCGTGGTGTCCACCGCCGTCGTCCTGCCGTTCTCGGCAGGAGTCACGGCCCTGCTCTACCTCGACCGGCGGATGCGCCGCGAGGGCCTCGACCTCGTCCTGGCCCGACGGGTGTCCGGTGCCGCCCCGCCCTCGACCCCTCCGGCCGATCCGGGCGCCGCCGGTCCGCCGCAGCAACGGTGGTGAGGACGTGATGATGCTGCTGGCCGGCGTGCCGATCGACCTCGGTCGCGAGGAGGCGCAGGCGCTCGCCCGCGAGGAGCTCGCCGACCCCGTGTACCGGGCCGCGCAGCCCTCCCTGCTCGAGCAGGTGCTGCGCTGGGTCTCCGAGCACCTCGGCAGGCTCGTCGACGCGGTGGGATCGAGCCGCGGCGGCGGCTGGACCGCTGTCGTCGTCGTCCTCGCGGTGCTGGTCGCCGTGGCCGTGGCCGTGCGGTGGCGGGTCGGTCCCGTCGCCAGGCGGCGCCGGGTCGAGGGTGCTCTAGACACGCGGGCGGCCCGGGCGGCCGACCTGCGGGCGGAGGCGGCCGCGCTCGCCGCCGCGGGACGGTGGGACGAGGCCGTCCGGGCCCGGCTGCGCGCGGTCGTGCGCACCCTCGAGGACCGGGGCGTGCTCGACCAACGGCCAGGGCGCACGGCCGACGAGGTGGCGGCCGAGGGCGGCCGGGCCCTGCCCGTGGCCGCGCCTGCGCTGGCCCGCGCGGCCCGCACGTTCGACGACGTGTGGTTCGGCGGCCGGCCGGCCGGACCCGCGTCGTACCAGGACGTCGTGGCGGCCGACGAGCAGGTGGCCGGCGCCCGGTCCGGCCCGCCCGGGGCGCCGACGGCGTCGGACTCCCCCGACCCGCTCGCCCGCCCGTGGCAGGGGGTGCCGTGAGCACGACGCTCGATCCCACCCTCCGCCAGCGCCTGCGCCGCCGGCGCGCCGTCATCGTCATCGGCGCGGGCGCTCTCGTCGTCGCAGCGCTCCTCGCGTGGGCCGGCAGCGGGACGAACGTGGGCACGCTCGACCCCGAGTCCGCCACGCCGGCGGGCACCCGGGCGGTCGCCCAGATCCTCGCGCGGCAGGGTGTAGCGGTCGTGGTGGTGCGGCGTGCCGACGAGGTCGCGGCGGCGGTGTCCGCGGCGCCGGGGCCACGCTCGTCGTGGCCGGGCCGCTGCCCCCGAGCGCGGCGATGTCCACGCGGTGCTGGCCGCGGATCCTGACGGCCTCGTCCTGGTCGAGCCGGGCGAGGCGCTGCTCACGGCAGCCGTCCCGACCGTCACGGTGACAGCGGCCGGCGGTGGCCCCGAGGTCGAGCCGCGCTGCGCCGACCGTGCGGCCGTGCGGGCCGGGGCGCTCGACCTCGGCGGATCGGCCTACTCGGTGCGCGGGCCCGCCGAGCGCTGCTACCCCACCGACGTGGTCACCGATGCCCCGCACCCTGGCGAGGCCGCGTCCCTGCTACGGCTCCCGGCCACCACCGCGCGGCCCGACACCACGCTGCTCGGCGACGCCACGCTGCTCACGAACGCGCGGCTCGCCGAGGGGGGCAACGCTGCGCTCGCGCTCGACACGCTCGGCCGCAGCGCCACCCTCGTCTGGTACGTGCCGTCTGCGGCCGACCCCCTGCTCGGGCCCGCCGAGCCCCAGAGCCCGCTCGACCTGCTGCCGCCCGGCGTCTCCGTGCTCGCGCTGGGGCTGCTGCTGTCGGGGGTGCTGCTCGCGCTCGCGCGGGGGCGCCGGCTCGGCCCGGTCGTCACCGAGCCGCTGCCCGTCGTGGTGCGGGCCGCGGAGACCACCCGCGGGCGGGCCCGGCTCTACCGGCGCGGGCACGACCGCGCCCACGCGGCCGCGGCGCTGCGGGCCGACTCCGTTCGGTCGTGCGCCGCAGCACTCAACCTTCCCCATGGCGCGGCCGCGGCCGACGTCGTGGCGGCGGTGGCGGCGCGCACGGGTCGTCCCGCCGTCGACGTGTCCGCGGTGCTGACCGGGGCCGCTCCCTACGACGACCCTGCCCTCGTCCGGCTCGCAGACGACCTGGACACCCTGCGCAAGGAGGTACGCCGCACATGACCGACGACGACGCCGCGCGCGCCGCGCTGCTGGCCGTCCGCACCGAGGTGGCCAAGGCGGTGGTGGGGCAGGACGCTGCTGTCACCGGCGTGGTCATCGCGCTCGTGTGCCGCGGCCACGTCCTGCTCGAGGGGGTTCCGGGCACGGCCAAGACGCTGCTCGTGCGGTCGGTGGCCGCCGCGCTCTCGCTGCGCAGCACGCGGGTGCAGTTCACTCCCGACCTCATGCCAGGCGACGTCACCGGCTCGCTCGTCTACGACGCGCGCACCGCTGAGTTCTCCTTCCGCGAGGGCCCAGTGTTCACGAACCTCATGCTCGCCGACGAGATCAACCGCACACCGCCCAAGACGCAGGCCTCGCTGCTGGAGGCGATGGAGGAGCGGCAGGTGTCGGTCGACGGCCAGCCGAGGATGCTGCCGGACCCGTTCGTCGTGTGCGCCACGCAGAACCCCGTGGAGTACGAAGGCACCTATCCGCTGCCCGAGGCCCAGCTCGACCGCTTCCTGCTCAAGCTCACCATCCCGCTGCCGTCGCGCGACGAGGAGTTCGGCGTGGTGTCCCGGCATGTCGGCGGGTTCGACCCGCGCGATCTCGCCGCCGCCGGGGTCACCGCCGTGGCGGGGGTGCAGGAGCTCGCCGCGGCGCGGCGCGCCGTGGCCGGAGTCACGGTGGCCCCCGAGGTGCTGGCGTACGCCGTCGACATCGCCCGCGCCACGCGCACGTCGCCCTCGCTCCGCCTCGGCGTCTCGCCGCGTGGCGCCGTGGCGCTCGTGGCCGCGTCCCGCACCTGGGCGTGGCTCAGCGGGCGCGACTACCTGAGCCCCGACGACGTCAAGGCGCTAGCCCGCCCGGCGCTGCGGCACCGCGTGTCGCTACGGCCGGAGGCCGAGCTCGAGGGCGTCACGGCCGACGCGGTGCTCGACGGCGTCCTCGCCTCCGTGCCGGCCCCGCGCTGAGGCGGCGCCGTGGTCCTGACCGTCCGCACCGCACTGCTCGCCGTCGTCACCACGGTGCTCGTCGCGCTGCTCGTACCAACCGGGTCCGCCCTCCTGGCCGCGCTCGGGGTGGTGCTGGTGATAGCCGCTCTCGACGCGGCGCTCGCCGGCTCGCCGCGGTCCGTGGAGGCGGTAAGGGGCGGGTCGTCTTCCTGCCGGCTCGGCGACGAGGTGCCGGTGAACCTCGTCCTGACGAACCTCGGCACCCGGCGGGTGCGGGGTCTGGTGCGCGACGCGTGGGTGCCGTCAGCAGGAGCCGGCGCGACGCGCTCGACCGTCGACGTGCCTGCGGGCGAGGTTCAGCGCATCGTCACGGTGCTGCGGCCCACCCGCCGGGGCGACCGCACGGCCGCAGCCGTCACGGTGCGTTCGATCGGGCCGCTCGGGCTGGCCGGCCGGCAGGTGTCGCTCGCCGCGCCGTGGTCCGTGCGAGTGCTGCCGGCGTTCCCGTCGCGGGCCCACCTGCCCTCGCGGCTCGCGCGGCTGCGAGAGCTCGACGGGCGCTCGTCCGTGCAGGTGCGCGGCCAGGGCACGGAGTTCGACTCGCTGCGCGAGTATGTCGTGGGCGACGACGTGCGCTCGATCGACTGGCGGGCTACGGCCCGCTCGGCCGACGTCGTCGTGCGCACCTGGCGGCCCGAGCGGGACCGCCGCGTCGTGCTCGTCCTCGACACCGGGCGCACGTCGGCGGCACGCCTCGGCGACGCCACCCGGCTCGACGCCGCCATGGACGCGGCTCAGCTGCTCGCCGTCCTCGCTTCGCGCGCCGGCGACCGCATCGACCTGCTGGCGTACGACCGCGTGGTGCACGCCGACGTGCGGGCCCTGTCCGGCACCGACGTGCTGCCCGAGCTCGCCGCGGCGATGACGCGCCTGGACCCAGCCCTCGTGGAGACCGATGCGCGCGGCCTCGTCGCCGCCGTGCTCGCGCGGGTGCGCCAGCGTGCCCTCGTCGTCCTGCTGACCTCGATCGACCCCGCGCCGATGGAGGCCGGGTTGCTGCCCGTGCTGCCGCAGCTCACCGCGCGGCACCAGGTGGTCCTCGCATCAGTGCGCGACCCCGAGGTGGCCGCGATGTCCCGGGCCCGCGGCGACGCCGAGCAGGTGTACGGCGCGGCGGCCGCCGACCGCACGCTCGCCGCGCGCGACGCCGTGCGCGACCGGATCACCCGCCTCGGCGTCGAGGTCGTCGACGAGGGACCGGCCACGCTCGCCCCCGCCGTCGCCGACCTCTACCTCGCCCTCAAGCGCGCCGGCCGCCTCTAGCCCGGACCCGGACCCCGGCCCACCCCGCCGACCGCGCCGCCCCGCAGCCGCTTTCCCACCCCCGCCCCCGCGTTCCCACCCGCGCCCCGCTGACGCTCCCCGTTGATCCATGGCATGGATGAACCGCCCATTGGCGGGGGTCTGACCGGCTCCTCCACGGACCGTTGACCCAGGGTTGGCGAGCTCGACGACACGCGGGAGCGGGTACAGCAGCACGTCCGTACCCGCCTGGCAAGACCTGGATCAACCGTCCATGGACGCACGTCCCGAGACCCCGTCTATGGTCCGTTGATCCGTGCCATGGATCAACGGACGAGGGTGTGCGGGGAGGGGGCGACGGTGCGCGGACTCAGGCGGCGAACGGGAGGGTCTCGGTGGCGTCGTCGCCGACGAGGTCGCCGATGTCGCCCACACGCTCGGCCCGGCGGCCCAGCACCACGACGTACGCGAGGAATCCCAGCCACGCGGCGACCCCGATGGCGATCCTCACCCACGTCGGCAGCGCCGACGGCGTCACGAAGGCCTCGATAGCACCCGAGACTGCCAGCACTCCGACCAGTCCGAGCGCCACCGAGAAGGCCGCGCGGCCCTCCGCCGCGACGGCCAGCGAACGCGGCCGTCGGCCGGGGTCGATGATCGTCCAGCCCAGCCTCATCCCGACGCCCGCGGCGACGAACACCGCGGTGAGCTCCAGCAGACCGTGCGGGCTGATCAGCCCGAAGAAGAGGTCGAGTCGGCCGTTCGCCGCCATGACCCCGCCCACGATCCCCACGTTCAGGGCGTTGGGCCACAGCGCCCACACGATGCACGGCACCACGAGGCACGCACCCAGCACGAGAGCGGCGGCAGCGGCCCAGGCGTTGTTGGTCCACACCTGCGCGGCGAAGGAGCCTGCCGGGTTCGACGTGTAGTAGTCGGCGAACCTGGAGTCCACGAGCGCCCGGATCTCCTCGGGCGTCCCGAGGGTGGCTTGCACCTCCGGGTGCGTGGCCACCCACCAGCCGATCGTCGCGGCGACGACGACGAAGCCGGCGCCGGCGGCGCCCCACCACCAGCGGGCCCGCCAGACGGCTACCGGGAAGACGACGGTGACGAACCGGCTCACCATCGTCCACGCCGGGACGTGGGCCCCGGTGACCGCCGCGCGGGCCCGGGCGACCAGCGACGAGAGCCGCGACACCAGCGCGGGGTCCGGCGAGGACGACTGCACCTGCGAGAGCTGCGTGGCCACGCGCTGGTAGAGGTCGACGAGCTCGTCGGCCTCGGCGCCGGAGAGCCGGCGCCGGCGGGTGAGCTCGGCGAGCCGCTTCCACTCGGGGGCGTGCAGACGCACGAAGGCGTCGAGATCGACCGCCATCGGGCACCTCCCTCGTCTCGCCCGGCCCGTGCGCGAGACTAGCCCGGTGAGCACGCTCGTGACCGGCGAGGCTGTGGCGCTCGACCTACGGGTCGCGCGCTTCCCCTCGCGGGCCGTGGCGCTCGCGCTCGACATCGCACTGCAGCTCCTGGCCATCGGCGTCGTGGGCATCGCGCTCGAGACGATCGCCGGCGGCGCGGACGACGCGCTGCTCACGGCGGTGTCGCTCGTGACCGTCGTCGGGATCATCGTCGGCTACCCCGCGCTGATGGAGACCCTCACCCGCGGCCGCACTCTCGGGAAGATGGCGCTCGGCCTGCGCGTCGTGCGCGACGACGGGGGCCCTACCCGTTTCCGGCAGTCGTTCGTGCGGGCGCTGTGCGCGTTCTTCGTCGACATCTGGCTCACCCTGGGGGTCGTGGGCCTCATCACCTCGCTCGCCAGCCAGCGCGGCAAACGGGTCGGGGACCATCTCGCCGGCACTGTGGTCGTGCACGAGCGGGTGCCAGTGTCGGCTGCCGCGGTCACCACCACGGTATGGATGCCACCGTTCCTCGCCGGGTGGGCCACCACGGCCGACCTCTCGCGCGTGCCGGACGACCTCGCCCTCGCCGCCCGCTCGTTCCTGACCCGGGCCATCGCGCTCGACCCCGCCACGAGGGCCACGTTGGCCGCCGACCTCGCCACTCGGATCGCCGTGCACGTCGCGCCCTCGTCGCCGCCCGGGACCCCGGCCGAGGCGTACCTCGCGGCTGTCGTCGCCGAGCGATCACGACGCTCGGTCGCCGCGGGACCTGCCGCTCCGATCGGCGCCCCCCGGCCTGGGCCTCCGCCGCCGGGCGCGCTGCCCGCGTCGGGCCCGTACGCGCCCCCGCCTGCCCCGCGATGGGCGCCGGAGCACTCCCCCACCGCGGGCCCGCACCCTCCCCCGGGACCTGTTCCGGCCCCGCCGCCGCCGGAGGACCCGGGCGACGGGTTCGCCGTGCCGCGCTGAGCGCCGACCGTGCAGGCATCCGGGTGATCGTGGCCGCCACCCCTTCGGATGCCCCGGGGTCACGTCGACGCCGAGCACGATGGGTCGGAGCGGGAGGGGTGGTGGTGATGCGCGGGAACCGGTCGCACCGGCGGGGCACCTCCGTGGCCGTGCTCGCCGCCGGGACGGCGTGCGCCCTCGCGGCGCTACTCGGCCCTCCCGCAGCGGCCTCCGCCCCCAGCGCACCGCGCCCGGCGACACCACCCACCCCTCTCACCGGACCGCGGCCGGGCACCGCGCCGGCCACCGCGGGCGCCGCGGCCTCCGCCCCCGCCACGCCCGCCGTCGTGGCGCGGGCCGTCGCGGGGCCCACGCTCACGGTCGACCTCGGCGCGGGTCGCCACCCCATCTCGTCCGGCATCTACGGCATCAGCGACGTGCCGGCCGCGACAGCACGCGCCGCCGGCGCCACGCTGGACCGCTGGGGCGGCAACTCGCGCTCGCGGTACAACTACACGAACGACACGTACAACACCGGCAGCGACTGGTACTTCGAGAACATCGTCGCGGGACCCGGCGAGCGCCTCACCGACCGGGTGGCCGTCGACCGGGCCGCACACCTGACCTCGATCGTCAACGTCCCGATGATCGGATGGGTGTCGAAGGCGTCGCCGGTGCGGCACCCGTTCGCGTGCGCGTTCCCCACGTCGCTGTTCCCCGCGCAAGACTCCGTGGACCCCTGGGACCCCGCGTGCGGCAACGGCCAGCGAGGGGGCGTCCCCCTCCGGCCAGCGGGCCCGACGAGGACGAGCCTGGCAGCGGGACCATCCTTCGACCGGGCCATGGTGGCCTCGCTCGTCGACCGCTACGGCGACCGCCGCGCACGGCGGCGTCGCGCTCTACAAGCTCGACAACGAGCCGGCGCTGTGGAACTCGACCCACCGCGACGTGCACCCGCGGCGCGCTCAGCTACGACGAGCTCGCGGCACGCAGCACCGCGCACGCGCGCGGCGGTCAAGGCCGCCGACCCGACCGCGGCGACGCTGGGCCCGGTCCGAATGGGGCTGGTGCGCCTACTTCTGCTCCGCGCGCCGACGCGCCTGCGGCACCTGGCGCCGACCGCGCCGCGCCACGGCGGCCACGACCTCGTCCGCGTGGTACCTGCCCAGATGCGCGCCTACCAGCAGCGCACGGCGGGCGCGCCTCCTCGACTACCTCGACCTGCACTACTACCCGCAGGCCAACGGGGTCGCGCTGTCGCCCGCCGGCGACGCCGCCACGCAGGCGCTGCGGCTGCGCTCCACCCGCTCGCTGTGGGACCCGAGCTACGTCGACGAGAGCTGGATCGACGCACGCAGCCGTCTAGCCTCATCCCGCGGATGCGCGCCTGGGTGGCCCAGCACTACCCGGGCACGAAGCTGGCGATCACCGAGTACAACTGCGGCGGCCTCGATCACTCAACGGCGCGCTGGCGCAGGCCGACGTGCTCGGCATCTTCGGCCGCGAGGGGCTCGGCCTGGCCACGCTGTGGGAGCCGCCGACGGCGGGCCAGCCCGGCGCGTTCGCCTTCCGCATGTACCGCAACTACGACGGCGTCGGCCACGGCTTCGGCACGACGTCGGTCGTGCGGTCTCGACGAACCAGGGCACCGTCGCCGTCTACGCCGCGCTGCGGCCGGCCGACGGCGCGCTCACCGTCGTCGTCATCAACAAGACCGGACGCGCACTCACCACCCGCCTGCGCCTGGCGCACGCCGTGCTGCGGACCACGACGGTGCAGCGCTACACCTACAGCGCCGCGAACCTCCACCGCATCGTCAGGAACCCGAGCGTTCGCACCACGGCCACTGCCCTCGCGGCCACCTTCCCGGCGAGCTCCGCGACCGTGCTGGTGCTCTTCACCCGCTGACCGGCAGGAGCCGGGCGAGGCTCAGCGCGCGGCCTCCGCCTGGCCCGCCTGGATCGCGGTGAGCGCGATCGTGTAGACGATGTCCTCGACGAGCGCGCCGCGGGACAGGTCGTTCACCGGCTTGGCCAGGCCCTGCAGCATCGGGCCGATGCTCACGACGTCGGCGCTGCGCTGCACGGCCTTGTAGGTGGTGTTGCCGGTGTTGAGGTCGGGGAAGACGAACACGTTGGCACGGCCCGGCCACCGGGCTGCCCGGGGCCTTGCTCCGGCCGACCGAGCCGATCGCGGCCGCGTCGTACTGCAGCGGCCCGTCGACCGCGCAGCGCCGGCTCGCGCTCGTGCACCAGCCGGGTCGCCTCGGTGACCTTCGCGACGTCGGTGCCCGAGCCCGAGCGTACCGGTGCTGAAGCTGATCATCGCCACCCGCGGCTCGATGCCGAACGCGCGCGCCGAGGCCGCGCTCTGCAGCGCGATGTCGGCGAGCTGCTCGGCGGTCGGGGTCGGGGTTGACCGCGCAGTCGCCGTAGATCACCACGTCGTCGGGCAGGCACATGAAGAAGACCGACGACACCAGCTGCGCGCCCGGGTGCGGTGCCGAGGATCTGCAGCGCGGGGCGCACCGTGCGCCGCGGTCGTGTGCACGGCGCCGGCGACGAGGCCGTCGACCTCGTCGAGGTGCGAGCATCATCGTGCCGAGCGTGATCGGGTCGGCCGAGCTGGTCGCGGGCGATGTCGGCGGTCATGCCCTTGTGCCGGCGGGCCTCGACGAGCGCGTCGACGTAACGCTCGTCGTACGTCGCGCGGGTCGATCACCTCGAGGCCGTCGGGAAGCGTCGAGGCCGAGGCCGGCGGCCTGCGGCCGCGACCTCGTCGCGGGGGCGCGAGCAGCACGCAGCGGGCGATGCCGCGCTCCTGGCAGATGCGCCGCGGCCCGCAGGGTGCGCGGCTCGGCGCCCTCGGGCAGCACGATGCGCCTGTCGGCGGCGCGGGCAGCGGTGGTGAGCCGGCGCCGGAACGCCGGCGGGCTCAGCCGCGGTGACGTGGGTCGCCGTCGGCACGCGTGATCCAGTCACCGGGTCGAGCGCCTCGGCCACCGTCGGTCATCACCGAGCTCGGCGCGCTCGAGGTCGTCCGCCGGGCACCTCCGGGTCGCGTGTCGTGGACGACCGCGTCGCGGTCTCGTAGCTGTACTCGTCGGTGAGCAGCACCGGCAGCCCGGTCGCCGCGGCCGGGCGGCACAGCTCCCACACCCGCGGGTCGGGCTCGACGCCGACGGTGAGCAGCAGGCCGGCCAGGCGGGTGCCGTTCATCGCGGCCAGGCAGGCCGCTCAGGATCACCTCGTGCCGGTCGCCCGGCACGATGACCAGCTGGCCCTCGCGCAGCAGCGGCAGCACGCCCGGCACCGCCTGCGCGCCGACGATGACGTCCTTGACCCGGCGGTCGGGGTCGCCCTCGTTGAGCACCGTGCACGTCGAGGCCCGCCGACGAGGTCGCGCACCCGGGGCCAGGTGAGCTCCTCGCGGTAGCGGCACCGCCGCCGACGAGCGTCATGCCGCGCGCGGCCAGGGCGCTGCGCGCAGGCGGTCGCACGCGCCGGCGCGGCCGTCGGGCATCCGGTTGACCACCGCGCCGACGACCCGGTCGTGCTCGCCGGCGCGGTACGTGCGCGCCGCGATCGCCATGGTCTCGGCCAGGTGGTCGGCGTCGTCGTCGGTCGCGGCGCCCCGACGAGCAGCACGTCGGCGTCGAGCGCCTTGGCCAGCGCGAGGTTCACCGCGGCCGGCGTAGACGAAGCCCGAGCGCCGGGGACGAGACCCTCGACGACGACGCACGTCGTGCGCGGCCACGCAGCGGCTCGGCGGCCGCGACGACCTCCTCCATGAGGCGTGTCGAGCGCGCCCTCGCTGAGCGCGCGCTCCACCCGTGCCGGACGGGATCGGCTCGGGCGGGCGCAGCGACGAGGTCAGCCGGACAGCGCGGTCGAGCGGTCCGGACCCGCGCCGCTGGCCCGCGGCTGCCCGAGCGGCTTGAAGAACCCGACGTCGACGCCGCGCTGCTGCAGCGCGTCGCACCAGGCCGAGGCACGTCGCGGTGAGGCCGACGCCCGTGGCCGGTCGGGACGACGAGCAGCGGTGCGGGTCATCGGGCCAGCTCCACGGGTGTCGCGGGCGATGACGCAACTCCTCGTCGGTGGGCACGACGAGCGCCTGCACCGGGCCCGGCGCGCTGATCCGCCCGCCGGTGCTCGCGGCCGTGCGTCGGCGTTCGCGCCGGCGTCCTCGCGCAGCCCGAGCACGCCGAGGTGGGCGAGCACGCCCGCGCGCGACCTCGGGCGCGTGCTCGCCGATGCCGCCGGTGAAGACCACCGCGTCGAGCCCGGCCGAGCGCGCACGGCGAGCGCGCCGACGGCCTTGGCCGCGCGGTAGCAGAACACGTCCACGGCCAGCGCGGCGTCGGCAGACCCACGCGTCGGCCGCGTCGACCACGCGTGCGCATGTCGTTGCTGAGCCCGGACAGCCCGAGCAGACCGCTCGTGCGTGTTGAGCACGTCGAGCACCTCGGCCAGGTCGAGGCCGAGCCGGTCGGCGACGTAGCCCGAGAGCGCCCGGGTCGATGTCGCCGCTGCGGGTGCCCATCACCAGCCCCTCGAGCGGCGTCAGGCCCATCGTCGTGTCGACGAGACTCGCCGTCGCGCACGGCCGCGGCGCTGCAGCCGTTGCCCGAGGTGCAGCGTGACCATCCGCAGTCGACTCGCGCGGCCGGCCGAGCAGCTCGGCGGCCCGAGCGCTGACGTAGCGGTGGCTCGTGCCGTGGAAGCCGTACCGGCGCACGCCGATGGTCGTCGTACCACGCCGTCGGCACGGCGTAGCGGTAGGCGAGCGGCGGCATCGTCTGGTGGAACGCCGTGTCGAACACGGCCACGTGCGGCAGGCCGGGCGAGCTCGGCGCGCGCCGCCTCGATGCCGCGCGATGTTCGCCGGCTTGTGCAGCGGCGCGAGGTCGGACGAGGTCTTCGAGCACCGCGAGCACCTCGTCGTCGACGACGACCGACGCCGTGAAGCGCGCAGCCGCCCTGCACGACCCGGTGCCCGACCCCGACGACGCGAGCCGCTCGTCGTCGGTGAGCTCGTCCAGCAGGTGGGCGACCACCGCCCGGTGCGACCGTCCGGCCGGGACTGCGACGCCGTCGTGCTGCCCGCGCCGCGACGTGCACGACGCGTCGGCGGTCCCGACGCGCTCGCCGAGGCCGGTCACCGTGCGCTCGCCCGTGCGCCGGGTCGACGAGGGCGAACTTGACCGACGAGCTGCCGCAGTTGAGCACCAGCACCCGCACGGTCCGTCACGCGACACGGCCGCAGCGTCAGCCCGCCGGCCAGCAGGCGTGCTCAGGACCCAGTCGCGGACCTCGGGCATGTCCTCCAGGTGCTCGACGACGTAGGCCTGCGTGCGCGGTCGAGCTGGTCCTGGCACCACGCCTTGAGCTCGCTGGCCCCGGCGGCGTGCGCCGCGCGTTGTTGATCGCGTCCATGACCAGGTGGTAGCGCGAGACCCGGTTGCGCACCACCATGTCGAACGGCGTGGTCGTGGTGCCCTCCTCGATGAAGCCGCGCACGCGGAACCGGTCGGCGTCCGGGCCGGCCGTGCACGAGCTGGTGGATGGCGCCGGGGTAGCCGTGGAACGCGAACACCACGTCGACGTGGTCGGTGAACAGCTCGTTGAAGTAGCGTCTCGTCCATGCCGTGCGGGTGGTCCTTCGGCCGCGGCAGCGTCATCAGGTCGACGACGTTGACCACCCGGATGCGCAAGTGCGGCAGCCGCTCGCGCAGGATCGCCGCGGCCGCGACGGTCTCCATCGTCACGACGTCGCCGGCGCAGGCCAGCACGATGTCGGGGTCGGCGCTGCCGTCGTCGGTGCCGGCCCAGGTCCCACACCCCGGCCCCGCGGGTGCAGTGCTCGACCGCCTCGTCGATCGTCAGCCACTGCAGCTGCGGCTGCTTGTCGATGACGATCAGGTTGACGTAGGACCGCGACCGGAAGCAGTGGTCGGCGACCGACAGCAGGCAGTTGGCGTCCGGCGGCAGGTAGACCCGGCCGATGTTGCCGCGCTGGGTGATGACGTTCTGGATCAGGCCCGGTCCCTGGTGGCTGAAGCCGTTGTGGTCGTTGCGCCAGGCGGTCGAGGTGAGCAGCACGTTCAGGCTCGGCACCTTGGCCCGCCAGGGCAGGTGGTCGGCCTCCTGCAGCCACTTGCTGTGCTGGATCGTCTGTGAGGCGCTGACCATCGCGAACGCCTCGTAGGTGGCGAACATGCCGTGCCGACCGGTGAGCGTGTAGCCCTCGAGCCAGCCGTGGCAGTTGTGCTCGGAGAGCACCTCCATCACCCGGCCGTCGCGCGAGATGCGACACGTCGTCGGCGGTAGACGCGTCTCGGCGAAGGCCCGGTCGGAGACCTCGAACACCGCGCCGAGCCGGTTGCTGTTGGTCTCGTCCGGGCAGAACAGCCGGAACCGGTCGGGGTTGTCGCGGTAGATGTCGCGCATCAGCTCGCCGAGCTTGCGGGTGGTCTCGAGTCGCACGGTGGCCGGGTCCGGCACGTCGACCGCGTAGTCGCGGAAGTCCGGCAGGTCGAGGTCGCGGGTGAGCAGGCCGCCGTTGGCGTGCGGCGTCGCGCTCATCCGCAGCGTCGCCGTCGGGGTTCGCGCCGCAGGACGAGCTCGGTACGGCGCGCCCGTCGGCGTCGAACAGCTCCTCGGGCCGGTACGAGCGCAGCCAGTCCTCCAGCATCCTCAGGTGCGCCGGGTTCTCCCTTGACGCCGGACAGCGGCACCTGGTGGGAGCGCCAGGTGCCCTGTCACCTGATGCCGTCGACCGACTCGGGGCCCGTCCAGCCCTTGGGGGTGCGCAGCACGATCATCGGCCAGTGCGGGCGCGAGCCGTCCCAGTCGCCGCCGCGGGCCGCGGCCTGGATGTTGCGGATGCTGCGCCCACGCCTCGGCGAGCGCCGCGGCGAACCGGTGGTGCATGCCGGGCAGGTCGTCGCCGCCGACCTCGATCACCTCGTAGCCGTGACCCTCGAGCAGCGCAGCGGACCTCGCGCCGGGTCCTTGCGGCCGAGCACGGTGGGTCCGGCGATCTTGGCGCCGTTGAGGTGCAGGATCGGCAGCACGGCGCCGTCGCGCTCGGGGTTGAGGAAGGAGATGCCCTTCCACGAGCCTTCGAGCGGTCCGGTCTCGGCCTCGCCGTCGCCGACGATCGGCGAGCGCGATGCAGGTCGGGGTTGTCCATCACCGCGCCGAAGGCGTGCACCAGGACGTAGCCGAGCTCGCCGCCCTCGTGGATCGACCCGGGCGTCGTCACCGACACGTGGCTGGGGATGCCGCCGGGGGCGGAGAACTGCCGGAACAGCCGGCGGATGCCCGCCTCGGTCCTGGGTGATCGCCGGGTAGGTCTCGGTGTAGGCGCCTTCGAGGTACCCGGCCGCGACCAGCGCCGGGCCGCCGTGACCCGGGCCGGCGAGGTAGATGCATCTCCTGGCCGGTCTGCGCGGATCAGCCGCGACGCGTGCGCGTAGACGAACGACAGGCCCGGGCTCGTGCCCCAGTGCCCGAGCAGCCGCGGCTTGATGTGCGTCGGCGGTCAGCGGCTCGCGCAGCAGCGGGTTGGCCATCAGGTAGATCTGGCCGACGGTCAGGTAGTTGTTCGCCCGCCACCAGGCGTCAAGGCTCGCGACCTCGTCGTCACCAGGGTGGGCCAGGCGCTCGAGCAGTTCGGGGGCGGGAAGGGCGGCGTGGCTCGTCATGGGAGGTCCCTGTCGGTCGCGCGGTCCGGGTCGCACCCGACGCTACCGCCCGGCGCGCAGGTCGGCACAGGGACCGACGGACCTGCCACGCGTCCCTCGCCCGGCCTGCTACCTGACCACGGGCGCTACATGAACAGGATGCCGAGCGCCGCGACGCTGTTGTTCACCATGTGCGCCACGATGGGGGCGCCCAGCCGGCCGGTCTTCTGCCGCAGGAAGCCCAGCACGAGCCCGGTGCACAGCAGCAGCGGGATGCGCACAGGCTCGAGGTGGAAGCACGCGAACGCCAGGGCGGTCCAGAAGGTCACCCAGTACTGGTTCATCCCGCGTTTGGCCAACGAGCCCCAGAACAGCCCCCGGAAGCAGATCTCTTCGACCACAGGGGCGATGAACGCGATACTCACGACGAGCACATACAGCAGCAGCTTGTCCTTGGTGAAGTCGTCGACGAGCTCGCCGGCCGCGGAGTCGAACGGGCCGAAGACCATCTGGGTGAGCGCGGCCACGGCTGCCGCGATGACGAGGGAGGCGAAGCCGCCGACCAGCCCGATCCCCACGTCGGCACCGTTGATGGCCAGACCGAGGTCGGTGCGAAGGCCGTTGCCGCGGCGCCTCGTCGCCAGCCACGGCCAGCCGACCATGGGGATCCACTGCAGCGCGAGACTCACGAGGACGACCACGTTCGTCGCCGTGCGCGAGCCCTGCGCGAGCACGAGCAGCACGCCCGCCGAGGCGCTGAGCACGAAGGCGGCGACAAGGGCGATCCACGCGTCGCCGAACCCCCACCGCGGCATCCGCAGCGGCACGCCCAGGCGCCACTGCTCGACCGCGGTGGCCGGCGCGCCGGGCCACGGCGTGAGGGGGTACGCCGCGGGGCCTGGTAGCACGAACGGCGGGGGCGGACCCCCCGCAGGAGGCCCGCCCCACGACGGCGGAGGTGCGTCGGACATCAGTAGCGGTAGTGGTCGGGCTTGTACGGGCCCCTCGACGCCGACGCCGAGGTAGTCGGCCTGCGCCTTGGTCAGCTCGGTCAGGTGCACGCCGAGCGCGTCGAGGTGCAGCCGGGCCACCTTCTCGTCGAGGTACTTGGGCAGCGTGTAGACGCCGAGCGGGTACTGCGTCGGGCTTGGTGAACAGCTCGATCTGCGCGAGCACCTGGTTGGTGAACGAGTTCGACATCACGAACGTCGGGTGGCCGGTGGCGTTGCCGAGGTTCAGCAGGCGGCCCTCGGACAGCACGATGATCGAGTGGCCGTCGGCGAAGCGCCACTCGTCGACCTGCGGCTTGATGTTGACGCGCTGGACGCCCGGGGTGCCGGTGAGGCCGGCCATGTCGATCTCGTTGTCGAAGTGTCCGATGTTGCCGACGATCGCCTGGTGCTTCATCCGCGCCATGTGCTCGGCGGTGATCACGTCGAAGCAGCCGGTGGCGGTGATGAAGATGTCGGCCGTGGCGACGACGTCCTCGAGCGTGGCCACCTGGTAGCCGTCCATCGCCGCCTGCAGCGCGCAGATCGGGTCGACCTCGGTGACGATGACGCGGGCGCCCTGGCCGCGCAGCGACTCGGCGCAGCCCTTGCCGACGTCGCCGTAGCCGCAGACGACCGCGACCTTGCCGCCGATGAGCACGTCGGTGGCGCGGTTGATGCCGTCGATGAGCGAGTGCCGGCAGCCGTACTTGTTGTCGAACTTGCTCTTGGTCACCGAGTCGTTGACGTTGATCGCCGGGAAGAGCAGCGTCGCCGGCCTTCGAGCATCTCGTAGAGCCGGTGCACGCCGGTGGTGGTCTCCTCGGTCACGCCCTTGATGCCGGCGGCGATGCCGGTCCAGCGCGTCGGCGTCCTCGGCGAGCGAGCGCGCGCAGCACCGTCGAGGACGACGGCGAACTCCTCGGTGTCGGCCTCCGCGGGTCGGGCACGACGCCGGCCAGCTCGAACTCCACGCCCTTGTGCACGAGCAGCGTGGCGTCGCCGCCGTCGTCGAGGATCATGTTCGGGCCCCCGCCGTCGGGCCAGAGCAGCACCTGCTCGGTGCACCACCAGTACTCCTCGAGCGTCTCGCCCTTCCAGGCGAAGACGGGCACGCCGGCGGGTGCCTCGGGCGTGCCGTGCGGGCCGACCGCGACCGCGGCGGCCGCGTGGTCCTGGGTCGAGAAGATGTTGCACGAGGCCCAGCGCACCTCGGCGCCGAGCGCCACCAGCGTCTCGATCAGCACGGCGGTCTGCACCGTCATGTGCAGCGAGCCGGTGATGCGGGCGCCCGCGAGCGGCTTGCTCTCGCCGAACTCGGCGCGCATCGCCATCAGGCCGGGCATCTCGTGCTCGGCGAGCCGGATCTCCTTGCGGCCGAACTCGGCCAGCGACAGGTCGGCGACCTTGAAGTCGGTCTGGGCCGACCCGGGGGTGGACGTGGTCATACGTCGGTCTCCTTGGGCGGGCTCGACGAACGGCACGAGGCTTCGATGGTTCGCGGCACGTGGGGCGGCGCCGGGAGGGCGCCGCGCGACCCCGACATTCTCGCACGGCCCGGGGCCCGGCGCGTCCCGCCGAGGGGCCCGTCAGCGGCCCGGGTGCTCCCCGGGGACCTCCGCGGCGGCCTCCCCCACGACCACGGCGCCGCCGAGCCCTTCGCCCGCGGCGCCCGGCGGCGGCCCTCCTCCGCGGTCGAGGTCCGGCTCGATGAACAGGTAGGTGGCCGACGGCACGGCGGTGCGCACGGCGCGCTCGGCCGCGTCGATCGCCGCCGCGATCTCGGCGCCGGTGTCCTGGCGATCGACGGCGACCTTCGCAGCCACGAGCAGCTCGTCGGGCCCCGTGTGGAGCGTGCGCAGATGGATGACGCGGTCGATCCCCTCGGCGGACGACAGGGCCGCGATGATCGCGTCCTGCTCCTCGGGCAGCGCGCTCTCGCCGACGAGCATGCTGGCCATCTCGAACGCCAGGAACACCGCGATGACGACGAGCAGCACCCCGACCGCCATCGCGCCGAGACCGTCCCAGCGTCCGTCCCCGGTGGCCACCGCGAGCGACACCCCGACGAGGGCGAACACGAGGCCCAGCAGGGCGCCGGAGTCCTCGAGCAGCACCACCGGCAGCTCGGGCTGGCGGGTGTCCTTGATGAAGCGGAAGAGAGACTTGCCCCCGCGGGACTTGTTCGACTCGAGCAGCGCAGTACGGAACGAGAACCCCTCGAGCACGATCGCGATGCCGAGCACGAGGAACGCGATCCAGGCGTCCTCGAGCACCTCGGGGTGCTGCACCTTGTGCAGCCCCTCGTAGAGGGAGAACATGCCGCCGACGAGAAACAGCACGATGGCCACGATGAAGCCGTACACGTATCGGCGGCGGCCGTAGCCGAACTGGTGCTGGCGGTCGGGGCCCTCCTGAGAGCGCTTGCCGCCGACGAGCAGCAGCACCTGGTTGCCCGAGTCGGCCACCGAGTGGATGGCCTCTGACAACATCGACGACGAGCCCGTGAACGCGAACGCCACGAACTTGCTGACTGCGATTCCCAGGTTGGCGGCCAGCGCCGCCACGACCGCCTTGGTACCGCCTTCGCTACTCACGCCGCACACCCTAGGGCGTGGCCATCGGCACCGCTTCGCACAGGAACGCGGCGCCGTCAGCCTCGACCTCGGCTGGGCCCTCCGTCGGCGCGAACACCGCCGCCTCACCGCGGCGCACCGCCTGGGGTCCTGCGGTGCCGTGCACGACGGCGCGGCCGTGGACCACGAGCAGCACCGTCCAGGTGCTCGCCAGGACCGCGCAGCGCGAAGGCGCCCCGTCGGCCCCGTGCATGCGGGTCACCACGAAGGGGGCGCCGCGGACGTCGTACCTCTGCAGGGGGCCGGGAACGCGGGGCAGGATGAGCGGCTCAAGCGACTGGTCGGCGGCCTCGAGCGCGTCTGCCACCGCCACCGTCTTGGCCGTCAGCCCGAGCCGCAGCACGTTGTCCGAGGAGGTCATCACCTCCACGCCGATGCCGCGCACGTACGCATGGACGAGGCCCGCGGGCAGGTAGACCGCGTCGCCCGCGCGGAGCGACCAGTGCTGCAGGCACAGCGCGACGAGCGCGCCTGGGTCGCCCGGGTATTCCGCCAGCACCTCGGCCATCGCGGCGGCCCCGGCCGGTAGCAGCGACGACACGACCACGGAGGGCATCGCCGCCAGCGCCGCTCCGCGCTCGTCCGGCCCGAGCCCGAGCACGTCGGAGACCGCGGCCCGCAAGTCGCCCGCGGCAGCCCACCCCGAGGCGCGCTCGAGGCCCACGGCGGCGAGCAGCCGCGCCACCTCGTCCGCCGGGCGGAAGCCGACGAGCGCGCTGAAGTCGTCGAGCGCGACGAGCATCTCGGTCTTCTCGCGCCCGTCGGCCAGCAACGGGTGGCCGTGTTCGCCCCACCATCGGGTGGCCAGGTCGCCGCCCGGGTGCACCTGCAGCGACAGCGGCCGCGCCGCAGCGAGCAGCTTGACGAGCAGCGGGAGGTCGAGACCCTCGGCCCCCAGCCGCACCTCGAGGTCTCCGCTGCCGTCGGCGAGCGGGGACGGGGCGGTGGGGTGTGCGCCGAACCACAGCTCGGCCTGCGGGCCGTCGGTGACCGGGGTCCACTCGGCCAGCCCGTCGTAGCGTCCCCATGCGTAGTCACGCAGCGCCCCGCGCACCACGATCACGTCGGCCCTCCGGCGGCGATCAGGCCGCGCCCGGGTCGCCGCCGACACCGGCGGGGCCGGGGGTGGCCTCGTCGAGGAGCATCACAGGGATGCCGTCGCGCACGGGGAACGACGTGGCACACCGCGTGCACACGAGCGACGACGAAACGGCCTCCACCCGCACCGGCGCGTGATGCTCGCACGGGCAGGCGAGGATCTCCAGGAGCATCGGGTCCAGGCCCAGGGTCTCGTCCGGCACGTCACACCTCGTCGCGGATCAGAGCGAGCGCGTCGTCGCGCACGCGGGCCATCGTGGCCTCGTCGGAACCTTCGGCGTTGAGCCGCAGCAGCGGCTCGGTGTTGCTGGGCCGGACGTTGAACCACCAGCCCGTGCCGGTGACCGTGAGCCCGTCCAGCTCGTCGAGGGAGACGCCGTCGCGGCCCTCGTACGCCGTGCGGATGCGGGCGGTCGCAGCCGCCTGGTCGTCGACCTCGGTGTTAATCTCCCCGCTGGCCACGTAGCGCTCGAACTCGGCCAGCAGACCCGACAGCACCGTGCCCTGCGGGGTCTCGCCCAGCGCGGCGAGCGTGTGCAGCGCTGCCAGCATGCCGGAGTCGGCGTTCCAGAAATCGGCGAAGTAGAAGTGCCCGGAGTGCTCGCCGCCGAACACCGCGCCGGTACGGGCCATCTCGGCCTTGATGAACGAGTGGCCCACCCGCGTGCGCACCGGGGTGCCGCCGCGCTCGCGCACGATCTCGGGCACCGCCGCGGAGGTGATGAGGTTGTGGATGATCGAGGCGCCGGGCTTCTTGGCGAGCTCGCGGGCGGCGATCAGCGACGTGAGCGTCGAGGGGTTCACGACCTCGCCCCGCTCGTCGACCACGAAGCAGCGGTCGGCGTCGCCGTCGAACGCGAGCCCGAGGTCGGCGCCGGTGGCACGCACCGCCGCCTGCAGCTCGACCAGGTTAGCCGGCTCGATCGGGTTGGCCTCGTGGTTCGGGAAGGTGCCGTCGAGCTCGAAGAACAGCGGCTCGATCTGCAGCGGCAGAGCGGCCAGACCGGCGGCCGTGCCCAGCACCGCCGGCACCGTGTAGCCGCCCATCCCGTTGCCCGCATCGACGACGACCCGCAGCGGGCGCGAGCCGTCCAGCGGCACGAGGCCGCGCAGGAACTCCGCATACGCGACGAGCATGTCACGGTCGGAGACGGTGCCGGGCGGCCCCGGGAAGGCCGGGACGCCGGCCTCGATGAGCGCCCGGATCTCGCGCAGGCCGGAGTCCTGGCCCACGGGGGCGGCGCCCGCGCGGCAGAGCTTGATGCCGTTGTACTGCGCCGGGTTGTGGCTCGCGGTGAACATCGCGCCGGGGAGGCCCCGGTCGCCGGCGGCGAAGTAGAGGCCGTCGGTGCTGCACAGCCCGATGCGCACGACGTCGACGCCGGCGCCGGTGACGCCGTCGGCGAAGGCGGCCACGAGGTCGGGCCCGGTGGGACGCATGTCATGGCCGACGACGACCGCGCCGGGACCGCCGTCGGACGACCTGATCGCGAGGACTTCGACGAACGCGACGCCGACGTCGCGCGCGAGGTCGGTGTCGAGCTGGTCGGGAACGACGCCGCGTATGTCGTACGCCTTGATGATCGCCCCGAGATCTCGCATGCGGGCGACCCTACCCGCCGGCTGCGGGACGGTCGGCGTCAGCGGGTGCGCTGGGCCTTGGCCAGCAC
Source organism: uncultured Actinomycetes bacterium (assembly GCA_963778785.1). Taxonomy (GTDB): domain Bacteria; phylum Actinomycetota; class Actinomycetes; order S36-B12; family CAIYMF01; genus CAVZVV01. The sequence goes on along the minus strand of CAVZVV010000030.1, from coordinate 52,714 downwards.
GCGGTCGACGCTGAGCAGGTCGCCGTAGTGCTCCCAGGTGCGGTGCTCGCAGTCCATGCACGAGGTGAAGTCGACCGGGGTGCCGTCGGTGAGCTCCATCGAGATCCGCGTCACTCGCTCGCTGTCGCACAGCCGGCAGCGCGTCTCTCCGCGCGAACCAGGCCGGGTGAGGGAGCCGAGCGGCTCCGAGATGGTCGCAGACGACGTACGCGCCATGGGGTCCCCTCCAGGGATCGACCGGCGGCGAGCCGGGTCGGGTGGTGCGGTCGAGAAGTGCCGCTGTGCTGCTTGCCGTGCTGCTTGCCGTGCTGCCTGCCACGCTGCCCGCCGGGCTTCTGTCGGCGCCGCGCTCCAGCCGAACGGGGGATCCCCCGACCCACCGCATCGGTCACCGTCAGTCGCCGACACAGGCGTATCGGCAGGCACAGTCCGGAACTTTAGCCTCCGGAGCGTGCACAACATAGGGAAAATAGGGGTGAACGTTAACACGTGAGGCTCTTGTGACTACTGAGTGTCAGAAGGGTCACGGGAAGCGGACGCATAGAGTCACCAGACCTCGCCGAGCCGTGGTGGGGCGCAGCCGGGACAGAGAGATGTCGGACGGTGACCCCCGTGGGCCGACGGCGCGGCTGGCGCTAGCGGGTCGGGGCGGGGGCGGCCTCGGAAGCCGGCTGCGTGCGCAGCATGCGCAGGTGGCCGCGGCGGCCGACCTCGACCGTGACGCTGTCGTCGACGCGCGGTGGCCGGGCCGCCTCGCGGACGGCGTCGGCGAGGGCCTCGAGGTCGTCGCTGCTCGGCTTGAGGGCGTCAGGGTCGGGCTTCAGGCGTACGACCTCCCAGCCGCGCGGTGCCGTGAGCCGCTCGGCGTGCGCCTCGCACAGGTCGTAGCAGTGCGGCTCGGCGTAGGTGGCCAGGGGGCCCAGCACTGCGGTGGAGTCGCGGTAGACGTAGGTGAGCGTGGCGACGGCCGGACGCGTGCACGTGACTTTGCTGCAACGGCGCACGGGGCTCACGCGCTGCAGGTTACTGCCCGGTGCCCACCCGGTCCCGCATTGCGCCTCGCCCGGTGCCCGTGTCGCGGCCCGCCGCAGCGGCGGCCGCGTAGATTCGTCGGCGTGAGCAGGTGGCGGGACCGGCACGGACGCGCGATGCGGGGGCCGCTGTTGCCCGAGCACGTCCCGGCCGCAGCCACGAGGGCCGAGGAGTTCGACGACCTCGTCCTGGACGCCTTCGAACGGCTGCTGCCCCGCTGGGGCGCCGAGCTGAGACGCGTGGAAGTGGCCGTGCAGGAGGTGCCGGGCGATCCGCCGGGGGTGGATCCGGCGGCCGACCCCGTACCGCTCGCCGAGGTGCAGCCCCACGCACCCGCAGGCTCCGCCCGCATCGTGGTCTTCCGACGTCCGGTGGAGCTGCGCACGAGCTCGCACGCCGAGCGGGTGGGCCTGCTCGACGACCTGATCGTCGAGACGGTCGCCGACCTGCTGGGGCTCACTCCCGAGCAGGTCGACCCGCGCTACGACGACGAGCGGTGACGGCGTCAGCCCGAGGCCTGGGCCACGGCCAGGTCGGGCCTCGACGGCGGAATGGTGGCCGTCGTCCGCATCGGTGCGAGCGGGTAGCCGGAGAACCCGGAGATGCCGGTGTCCGTCCAGACCCACTCGCGCGCGGCATAGAGCCGTCCCGAGCCTCCCGGCGTCACGAGCAGCGAGCTCGACACCTGGTCAGGGATGGGCACCGGCACCAGCACCGTGCGGTCGGAGGCCACCTGCACAGTGGTCGTAACCGGCTTGCCGTCGCGCGGGTACCGCGTGACGAGTGCCGTCGACGGGCCGCCCACCGAGGTGAGCAGCAACGAGTTGACCGACTTGGCGCTTCCGTCCAGCCACGCGATCGCCGCCGGGGCGGTCAGGGGGACGGCACCCGCGGCGAACATCCGCTCGCGCTCGCGGGCGCGCGGGGCCGTGAGCAGGGTGGCCCCCGCCACGACGGGGGCGGTGGCGACGACTTCGACCGCCACGTTGGCCTGCTTCAGCGCCGGGCTCAGGTCGACCGTGGCCACCCGGCCGGGGGTCAGGTCGAGCTCGTCGAGACCCGCGGGCCGGAAGGCCCCGTCCGGCGTGATCACCCGGATGACCACCGACGCGTCGGCGGACGGTGACACGATCGAGAGCCGCACCGAGGCCGCTGCCGAGGGGATCCCGGGCACGACCACGCGTCCGGCCGGCGCGGCGCTCGCAGGCACCCAGTCGACGCCCTGGGGCAGCAGGCCCGCTGCGGCGCGATCGCTCATGGCCGCGGCGACCCGTCCCGAGCGCACGACGACGTGGATCACCGCGATCGGCAGCCCCGGGGCGAGGGTCGACAGGTCGAGCCGCACCTGGCTCTTCGGCGGGACGATGACCCCTCGCCCGCCCGGCGCGGCGACCTCGCCGTCCGGGCCGAAGATGACCGTGTCGACCGACGCGGGACCGCTCTCGGGATTGGACAGGACGACCTGAGACGTGCGTCCCGGGGTCGACCCGCCGCCGACGAACCAGCGCTCGGTGGACGGCACGGAACACGGCGTGGCCGTGATGCCCTGCCACTGGCCCGCCCGGGCGGCGCTCACCTGGTCGGCGACGAAGCCCGGGGCGAACGCACCCGTGGCCAGCCCCGTGACGGGCGGGAACCACCGGCCCTGCGTGGACACCGAGATGCTCTGGCCCACCTTCGTGAGCGGATACACCTTGCCCGGGATGCCGAGCTTGCGCGGCACCGAGAGCACCGCGGTGCCTCGAGGAGCCTTCTCGCCGGGCTGACCGGGCGCGATGAAGGCGTTGACGAGCGTGCCCACCTGGCTCGAGCCGTAGGGGTCGGGGCAGATCAGGCGAGTCGTCGCCACCGGCACGACGACGGGCTGCGGCACGGGAGCCGGCGCGCTGCGCGCGTCGGCCACGGTGGCTCCGGCCACCAGGGCACCCACGGCGGCTGCCGCGAGGAGCGTGCGGCGCACGGGCGACGACGTCACCGCGCCTCACCCCCCTCGGGCTCACGTGCTGGTACCGAGGCCTCGTTCACGGCCGCGGGCGCGCCCGTGGGCTCGGGCGCGGTCACGGCCCCGGGCACCCCGGCGGGATCGGCGGTGGGAGCCGCGGCCTTCTTGACCGGCGCGCGCCGCGCGGGGGTCTTCTTCGCCGTGATCCTCGTGGCTGGCGCGGACGGCTCCGGCGCGGACGGCTCGGCGACGGCGTTCGGCGCCTTCGGGGGCGCCTTGGTGGCCGGAGCCTTCGGGGCTGCCTTGGTGGCCGGCCCCTTCGTCGCCGGAGCCTTCGTCGCCGGAGCGTTCGCTCCCGCCTTCGTGGCCGGCGCCTTCCTCGCCGCTGCCTCGGCCGGCGTCTTCGTCGGGGTGGCCCTCTTCGCGGGCGCGGCCCTCGTGGCGGGAGTCTTGCTCGGGGACACCTTCTTCACCTGGGGTGCCTGCGCCGTGGCGGCGGGCGGGGCCGCGGACGTGCCCGACGCCACCTCGTTCGCGGTCGACGCCACCAGCGCGGCGTCTGCCGGTGCCGCCGCGTCCGGGCCGGAGCCGTCAAACGCCGGAGGCGCGCTCGGCTGGTGCGGCTGGCCCGGGGTCCAGGCGTCAGGTGCGGGATCGCCCGTCGTCGCAGCGGCCGCGCCGGCCCCCGCCACCACGACGGGTACCACGACGGGCGCCTCGACGGGCTCTGCGGCTGGCGCCGTCGCTCGCGCCAGGGCCGCCCTCTCGTGCTCTCGTGCCGCGACGACCGCGGCGTGCTCAGCGTCGTCGGTGCCGGCGACGTCGGCGTCGGGGTCGTCCGCCTCGCGCCGTCGCCCGGGCAGGGCCAGCACCAGGACGACGACGAGCACCGCGAGCTCCCACCAGAGCCAACGGTGCCGAGGACCCTGGTCGTAGGCGATCGCCACGTGGCCCGAGGTCGCGGACAGGTCGAACACGGCCCGCCACTCGCGCGCCACCGCGCCCGACGGCGGCACAGGGGCGACTGCGGCCCCGGCGGCCTGCAGCGACACGCCCCAGCCGGGGTCGGCCGACTCCGCGAGCGCGAGCCTGCTGCCGGCGACGGTGCCGGCGGGCAGCGGCGCGCTCACGGACACGGCCCCGTCGACGATCGTCGCCGGAACGCCCGTGCCGGGCACCCGCGGGGTCGCGGGGTTGGAGACGCGGACGCGGTCGGACGTGGTCTCGAGGCGCCACAGGGTGTCGCCGTCCGCGCTGGACAGCCGCCGCAGACCCGGTACCGAGTCGAGCACCGCGGCCACGAACGGGTCGACCGGCGCCGAGAGAACGACGTACCTCACGCCGTACGTTCCGAGCTGGTCGACCTCGCTGCCCCCGCGTCCGGCCACGAGGTTCGACACCAGCGGGTCGAGCGCGGCGTAGGCCGAGCCGGGCGGGCCGGTCTCGAAGTCGCCCAGGGTGGCCGCGTCGCCTGCCAGCAGCGCGTAGGCCACCCGCTCCCCGCCGGTTCGCAGCAGCAGGCTCCGCGGGAGCGACGCGCTCGCGGAGTCGGCGGCCACGTAGGCGGGCAGGACCGCCGCGTCGGAGCGCACCACGGTGGCGCCGACACCGCGCACCGCGAACACCAGGGCGGCCACCACCGGGGCAGCCACGACCGAGACGAGCAGCAGCACGATGGCCACCTGGCGCCAGCCGAAGCTCATCGCGCCCAGCCGGCCCCCCACGCCGTCAGCGGCCACGGCCACGGCCACCAGCCACGCCCCGCCGAGCAGCAGGGTGGCCGGCCCGGGCCACGGGTGCACGGCCGTCGGCGAGGTGGGCGGCACCACGGTGACCACGGTCTGCAGCACCCCGACGGCGAGCCCGAGCACCGCGACGACCCAGGCGGCTGACACGAGTCGGCGCGTCGACGCCCGCACGAGGGCGCCGAGCGCGGCCACGGCGATCCCCACCCCGAGCCACACCGTGGTCATGCCGGGGCCGCCCGGACGCAGGAGCAGCACCTGCCATGGCGTGAGCGAGGGGTCGGTGGGTCCCGGCATGCCGGGCTCGAGCAGCAGCAGGGCCGGGTGGGTGGCGACGAAGCCGGTCCAGGGCGCGAGCAGGAGCGCAGGGACGGTGAGGAAGGCGATCAGCCGCATCCAGCCCACGCGCGAGCGCGCCACCGTGAGCATCGCCACGAGCGACGCCGCCACCGCCACCGGCCAGATGATGGGGGCGCAGGCCACGACGACGGCGAGGAGCAGCGAACCGCTCCACGCGGTGCGCCAGGACCGCGGGACCGTCACGGCCACGCGGACCAAGGCGGGGAGCAGCACGGCGAGGGCCGCCGTGCCGAGCCGCCCGGCCGACACGGCGCCCGTGACCGCCGGGAGCAGCGCGTACGCGAGGGCCGCGATCAGGCGCAGCCCTCGCCCCCGCACCACACCGCGGAGCGCCAGGTACCCCGAGATCCCGGCGAGTGGGACGGCGAGCGCGAGCAGCACGTCGACGCCGCGCGTGGCCGACCCCAGCAGCAGGCCGGACCAGCCCGTGAGCACCGCCAGGTAGGGCGGTGCCGGGGTGGGCGCGCCCATGGCCACCTCGTGCCAGCCCTGTGCGTACGTGCCCCACAGGTCGCCAGCTCCGTCGGGGGCCGGGAGCAGCGCACCGCCCTGGAGCCGGCCCACGCCGTACCAGGCGCGGATCGCGGTGAGCGAGATCACGAGCAGCCCGAGCGAGAGCAGCACGCCGGGCCGGCGCAGGGCACGCAGCCACCGACTGTCCTCCGGCGCAAGGTCGCTGTCGTCGTCTGTGGGCCCGGACTCGATCGCCCCGCCGGGCGAGGAGACCTCGCCGCTGCCAACCAGGACACCGCCGAGGGCCTCAAGACCATGCCGCACCTGGGACCCCGGCCGCGGGCGCAGGTGCCGCAGGTCGGAGTTCGGCAGCGTCCGCACCCCCTTGAGGGCCCGGCGACCGGCGAACACGCGTCCGGGGTGGACGAGCACGGCGCCGAGCGCGGCCAGCTCGCCGCCCGCCTCGGCGGGAGCCTTGGCCAGCAGCAGCCCTACCGCGCGGGCCAGGGTGGCCACCACCTGGCGCAGGACGACGAAAGGCACCGCGAGGGTGCTCGCATGGACGAGGCTGGAGTAGAGCGCGGCCTCGCGGTCGGCGCGCGCCGGCGAGGCGTGGTCGACCGCGTCGAGGGGGCGGCGCCCGTGCGACCCGGACTCGGCGTGGTAGACCACGGCGTCCGTCGCGACGAGCACCCGGTGGCCGGCCACCCGGGCCCGCCAGCCGAGGTCGAGGTCGTCGCGGAACAGGGGCAGCCGGGGGTCGAGACCACCGAGGGCGTCCCAGGTCTCGCGCCGGACGAGCATCCCCGCGGACCCCACGGCGAGCACGTCGCGGACCCCGTCGTGCTGACCCTGGTCGGCCTCGCCGCGCTCCAGGCCGGTCTCCCGCCGCCCCGATCCGGTGACGGTGAGGCCGCACTCGAGCAGCAGTCGGCGGTCGTGCCACCCCCGCACCTTGGGCCCCAGGACCGTCGCGCCCGGCGCGGTGTCGCTCGTGGCGAGCAGGGCTTCGAGGGCGCCTGGGGCGGGGGCGCAGTCGTCGTGCAGCACCCAGACCCAGCGCACGACCTCGTCCGACGCCCCGAGCCGGCCCTCATGCGCGTCGGCGGCAGCCAGGCCGGCCTGCAGCGCAGCCCCGAACCCCGTGCTTCGCTCGACCGGCACGACCGCGTCGGCCCCGAAGGCGTCGGTGAGCAGCGCCACCGACGAGTCGGTGCTGCCGGTGTCGACCGCCACCAGCACGTCCGGTCTGCGGGTGGCCCGGCCGAGGCTCGTGAGCGTCGCCGGGAGCCACCTGGACCCGTCGTGGGACACCAGCACCGCGGTGACGTGGTGCGCGCGGGCGGGGACGATCACGTCGTCCTCGGCGTCGGCCCCCAGCGGGCCGAAGGTGTCGGTGCTCATCGGCGAGCCAGCCTAGGCGACGACGACCGCGTCCCGGGCCTCGGGACGACCGCGCGGCGGCGTCTGTACGGCTGCCGGACGGACGGTGGCAGGGACCGGCGTTGGATCAGACGGCGGCGCGCTTGAGCCGCCGACGCTCGCGCTCGCTCAGGCCGCCCCAGATGCCGAACCGCTCGTCGTGCTCGAGCGCGTACTCGAGGCAGTCGGCCCGAACGTCGCAGGACTGGCAGACCCGCTTGGCCTCGCGGGTCGATCCACCCTTCTCCGGGAAGAAGGCCTCCGGGTCGGTCTGCGCGCACAGAGCACGCTCCTGCCAGCCGACCTCCTCGTCATCGAGAACGTCGACGGTCGCCAACGGAAGCTGGACCACGTCCACAGCGGTTCCTCCTCGACCCTCGCCCGCCGGTGCCTCGTCAGGCTGGCCCCCTCCGGCCCTGCCTAAGAAACACATTGGTGGAATTACAGGGGTGTCGCTGCACTCCCGTCAAGCCCAACGGGTGTATTCACGCGGGAAAGTGCTCCCTTACGGGCCGCCGCGAGGCGTTCGGGGGACGGATTGCGGTAGTCCGTGGTGCGCTGACCAGCACGTCGGCCGGCCCGCGCGGCCACCGCCTCGAGCTCGCCGACCGACTTGGCCGAACCGTTCTCCGAGCCGGCCATCCGCGAGATCGTCTCCTCCATCAGGGTGCCCCCGAGGTCGTCGACGCCGCCGGCGAGCACCACGGCGCAGCCCTCGTCGCCGAGCTTCACCCACGAGCACTGGATGTGGTCGACCGCGCCGTGCAGCAGCAGGCGGGCCATGGCGTGCACGGCCCGGTTCTCCCGCCGGGTGGGCCCCGGGCGGGACAGCCCGGCGAGGTACACGGGCGCATGGTGGTGCACGAAGGGGAGCGCGACGAACTCGGTGAAGCCGCCGGTGCGTTCCTGCACGGACCGCAGCAGCACGAGGTGGTCGAGCCAGTGGTGCGGGGCGTCGACGTGGCCGTACATCATCGTCGAGGTCGAGGGCAGTCCCACCTCGTGCGCGGTGCTCACGACCTCGACCCACGTGGCCGACGGCAGCTTGCCCTTGGTGAGAACCCAGCGCACGTCGTCGTCGAGGATCTCCGCCGCGGTGCCGGGGATGGAGTCCGAGCCCCGCGCCCTTGGCCTCCTGGAGCCACTCGCGGACGGACAGCCCCGACCGCGACGCGCCGTTGACGACCTCCATCGGGCTGAACGCGTGCAGGTGGATATCGGGTGCGCGACGCTTCACCTCCCGGACGAGATCGAAGTACGCGGTGCCGGGGAGGTCCGGGTGGATGCCGCCCTGCATGCAGATCTCGGTAGCGCCGGCCGCCCACGCCTCGTCGACGCGCTCGGCCGACCTGCTCGAGGGAGAGCGTGTACGCGTCGGCATCGGTGGCGCGCTGCGCGAACGCGCAGAAGCGGCAGCCCGTGTAGCAGACGTTCGTGAAGTTGATGTTCCTGTTGACGACGTAGGTGACGACGTCCCCGACGGTGTCGCGGCGCACGTCGTCGGCGAGCGCGGCCAGGGCGTCGAGGGCTGCGCCGTCGGCGTGCATGAGCGCGAGCGCGGCTGCGCGATGCTGGTCGCGCGCCAGCGCAGCCGGATCGGAAGCGGCCAGAGACAGCCCGGCACGTACGTCGTCGTCGAGGCGCTCGGGTGCGGCCGACCGGACCGCGAGCGTCGCGCCGAGCTCGGCCCAGTCGCCATACACCTCGTCGAAGTCTCCGCGCCGGTCGCCCGTGCGCCCCACCGTGTCGACCTCGACGTGCAGCTCGCTGCGGCCACCGGCGTGCCGCGAGGCGAACGCAGCGTAGGCGCCGTCCGTTGTAGCGCCGAGTCCGAGGTCGGGCTCCTGCCACGAAAGACCCTGCGGCACAGCCGCTTCGTCGGCCAGACCATCGGGTCCGGCGAGCGCCCGCACGTGCGGCCGTACGCGTACGTCGAGCCACGGGTCTTCGCGCAGCACGTACTCGGGGTGAACCGTCAGCCGCTCGCGCAGCTCGAACCCGGCCGCGGCAGTGAGCCGGGCGAGGTCGTCCAGGTGCGGCCACGGGCGCTCAGGGTTGACGTGGTCTGGGGTCACCGGGCTCACACCGCCCCAGTCGTCGACTCCCGCGCGCAGCAGCAGCGCGAGCTCGTCCGGCGCGCTCAGGTTCGGGGGTGCCTGGACCCGGGCCCGCGGTCCGAGGACGACGCGGGCAGTGGCGATCGTGGCCAGGTATTCGTCGAGCGGAAGGTCGTCGTCGTGCCGCATCGCAGTGTCGGACTTGGCGCGGAAGTTCTGGACGATCACCTCCTGCACGTGCCGGTACGTGCGCGACAGACGGCGTAGCTCGAGCAGCGAGTCGACCCGCTCGGCGTCGGTCTCGCCGATGCCGACGAGCAGCCCGGTCGTGAACGGCACCGCGAGCCGGCCGGCGTCCTCGATGACGCGCACCCGCACCGAGGGCTCCTTGTCGGGCGAGCCGTGGTGGGCCAGACCGGGGGTGGACCACAGCCGCTGGCTCGTGGTCTCCAGCATCATCCCCATCGACGGCGCGACGGGCCGCAGCCGTGACATCTCGTCCCACGACATCACCCCGGGGTTGAGGTGCGGGAGCAGGCCGGTCTCCTCGAGCACGAGGATCGCCATGGCGCGCAGGTAGGACAGCGTGTCGTCGTAGCCGCGCGCCTCCAGCCACTCGCGCGCGGCGGGCCACCGGTCCTCCGGACGATCGCCGAGAGTGAACAGCGCCTCCTTGCATCCGAGCAGCGCGCCCGTGCGGGCGACGCCGAGCACCTCGTCCGGCTCAAGGAAGAGGCTGTGGCCCTCGCGGCGGAGGGAGGCGGGGTCGGTGGCGAAGGTGCAGTAGTGGCAGCGGTCGCGGCACAGCCGGGTCAGCGGCACGAAGACCTTGCGGGAGTAGGTGACGATGCCGCTGCGACCGGCCTCGGCCAGGCCCGTGTCGCGCAGCCGCGACGACACGCCGAGCAGCCGCTCGAGCGCGTCGCCGCGCGCGTTCAGCAGGGCACGCACCTCGTCCGGCGCGAGCACGGCGCCCCGCTCGGCACGGGCGACCGCCCGCCGGATCTCGGCGGTGGTCGGGTGGCTCTCGGCCGGCTCCATGCGGCCACCCTACGTGCGTCCCCCCAGGCCGCCGCCCGGGTGCGGACCGGGCGGCTGACGCCGCCGCGACAGGGTGCGAGGATGCCCGTCATGCGGATCACAGCCCTCGCGGGCGGCATCGGCGGCGCGCGGTTCCTCCGCGGGCTGCTGGCGCACTCCCGACTGGTCTGGCCCGACGGCGGGGGCGGCACCACCGCCGAGATCATCGTCATCGGAAACACCGGCGACGACATCTGGCTGTATGGCGTGAAGATCTGCCCCGATCTGGACAGCGTGATGTACACGCTCGGCGGCGGCATCGACGAGGAGCGGGGCTGGGGCCGTCAGGACGAGTCGTTCCGGGTCAAGGAGGAGCTCGCCGCGTACGGCGCCGCGCCCGACTGGTTCGGCCTCGGCGACCGCGACACCGCCACCCATCTCGTCCGCACCCAGCTGCTCACGGCGGGCCTGCCGCTGTCGGAGGTCACCGCGCGGCTGTGCCAGCGGTGGCAGCCGGGCCTGCGGCTGGTCCCGATGAGCGACGAGCGGGTCGAGACTCACGTGCTCGTCGACGACCCCGACGGCGCCACCACGCGCGACGGCGACCCCGTGCGCACGGCGATCCACTTCCAGCAGTGGTGGATCCGGCACCGGGCCGCCATCCCCGCATACGGATTCGTGCTCGTCGGACTCGACGAGGCGCGCCCCGCGCCGGGCGTGCTAGCCGCCATCGCCGACGCCGACGTGGTGCTGCTGCCCCCGAGCAACCCCGTCGTCTCGATCGGCACGATCCTGCAGGTGCGGGGGATCCAGGACGCGCTTCGCCAGACCGCGGCGCCGGTCGTGGGCCTCTCCCCGATCGTCGCGGCCGCTCCGGTACGGGGGATGGCCGACGCCTGCCTGCAGGCCATCGGAGTGGAGACCTCGGCCGCGGCGGTGGCGGCGCACTACGGCCCGCGGCGCACGCGCGTGCCGGCGGGGGACGACGGCGCAGGCATCCTGGACGGCTGGCTCGTCGACACCTCCGACGCCGACGCGGTGGCGCCCACGGAGGCGCTGGGCATCGCATGCCGAGCGGTCCCCCTGCTGATGACGGACGTCGAGGCCACGGCGACGATGGCCGCCGCAGCCCTCGACCTCGCCGTGCACGTCCGCGCGGAGCGCGGGTGACCCGCCCCCGCCGAGGGGCCACGCGGCTCGTCGCGGTGCCGGCCGTCGTGGCAGTGGGTGTCCCCGGGCTGCCCGAGGTGCGTCCCGGCGACGACCTCGCGGCGCTCGTCGCGGCGGCGCTCGACGACCTGGCATGGCCCGACGGCAGCCGCGGCGTCGTCGACGGGGACATCGTCGTGGTCACCTCGAAGGTGGTGAGCAAGGCCGAGGGCCGCGTGGTCCGGGCCGACACGCGCGATGCCGCGATCGAGGCCGAGACCGCCCGCGTCGTGGCCGTCAAGACGCACCCGCGCGGGGAGACCAGGATCGTGGCGACGCACCACGGTCTCGTACTCGCCGCGGCCGGGGTCGACGCAAGCAACACCGAACCCGGAACCGTGCTGCTCCTCCCGGTCGACCCCGACGCCTCCGCTCGGGCCCTGCGCGCCGGACTCGCCTCGGCCCTCGGGGTGGCCCGGCTCGGCCTGATCGTCTCGGACACCCTCGGCCGGCCCTGGCGCGAGGGGCTCACCGACGCGGCGATCGGCGCGGCGGGCCTCGACCCGCTGCACGACCACCGCGGCCTCGCCGACGCGCACGGCCACACCCTGGAGATGACGGTCACCGCTGTGGCGGACGAGGTGGCCGCCGCGGCCGAGCTCGTCAAGGGCAAGCTCGCGGGCGTGCCGGTGGCGGTGGTGCGGGGCCTGGCAGCACACGTGCGGATCGACGACGGGCCCGGCGCCGCGGCGCTGGTCCGGTCGCTGGAGGAGGACCTCTTTCCGCTCGGCACCGCCGAGGCGCGGGCGCAGGGCCGGCGCGAAGCCGTGCTCGGGCGGCGCACGGTGCGGTCCTTCACCTCCGACGCCGTCGACCCCGGCGCCCTCGAGCGGGCCGTGGCGGCCGCCGTGACGGCGCCCAGCCCGCACCACACCTCCCCCTGGCGGTTCGTGGCGCTGTGGCCCGGCCCGGTGCGCGCGGGGCTGCTCGACGCGATGGCGACCCGGTGGGAGGCCGACCTCCGGCGCATCGACGGGTTCGACGACGAGTCCGTGCGGCGCCGGCTGCGGCGCGGCTGGGTGCTGCGCGAGGCGCCCGTGGTGGTGGCCGCGTTCTCGGACCTCGAGGGGGCCGCCCACGAGTACCCCGACCCGCGCCGGCGCGGGTACGAGCGCGACCTCTTCCTGGTGGCGGGAGGGGCGGCGGTGCAGAACCTGCTGGTCGCGCTCTCGGGCGAGGGCCTCGGCTCGGCCTGGATCTCGTCCACGGTCTTCTGCCCCGACGTGGTCCGCGACGTGCTGAACGTGCCCGCCTCGTGGCAGCCGCTGGGCGCCGTGGCCGTGGGCCATCCGGCCGCCAGCCCCGCCGAGCGGCCCGGACGCGACGTGGCCGACTTCCTGGAGCACCGGTGAGCCACGAACTGCTCGACTCGCCTCTCGTCGAGCACCTCGCGCTGCGGGTCGATCCCGCCCGGGCGGACGGCTACGAGGCCGACCTGCGCCGCGCCCTGCCGATCGTCCTGGCCGCGCCCGGCTGCCGCGGTGCGCGGCTGCTGCGCGTAGCCGGGCCCACGGGCCGCTACGTGCTGGTCGTGGGCTGGGACTCCCCCGGGGCTCGCGCGGACGGCTTCGGCCGGTCGGACGCGTTCGTGGCCTGGCAGTCACTGCTGCTGCGCGCCGGGGCCAGCGTCGAGGCCGGGGAGACCGCGGCGGTGGCCGGCGGAGACGGGGCCGAGCCCGACCCGCTCGCCGAGGTGTACGAGGCGCTGCCCGACCGCGCCCGGTTCGACCACGTGTGCGTGGCCGGGCCGGCGCTGCGCCCGCTGCTTCACCGGTACCTCGACCTGCTGGGTGGGCGCTTCCTGTGGGGCGAGGTGCTGCCCGTGGGCGCGGTCGTGGTCACGGTCGGGTACCCGAACGGGCACGTCGAGCTGATGGCCCCCACGCCGGGGTCGACGTTCCTCACCTCGTTCCTGGAGCGCACCGGCTGGGCCGGCGGGTTGCACCACGTCACCTGGACGGTGCCCGACCTGCGCGCGGCCGTCGCCAGCTTCCAGGCGTCCGGCGCGGCCGTGTTCGGCGAGCGCTACGACGACCCCGCCTGGAGCGAGGCGTTCGTGCATCCGAAGACCGGCGGCGTGCTCCTGCAGCTCGCGACGCCCGGGCCGCGGGTCACCGCCACGCTGGAGCGCGACCTCGACGTCGTCCTCGCCGCCGCCGGGGAGGCGTAGCCGGGGCGGACCCAACCCTGTACCGCGATGGCGATGCACCGTGCACTGCAACGCTGAACCCCGAAGTCAGGTCAACGAGGCGCGACGGAGCCCCCTCCAGCGCACTGCCACACCTCGCCCTCCCCCGTCGACTGGCACGCGGATCCTTCCACGAGGCCGCCGCCGGTTGCGCGCCGTACGTGCGACGAGCGCGACGTGAACGTCGTCCTCGCCGCCGCCGGCGAGGCGCAGCCCGGGCTATCCGCCGGTCGTGGCCGGCGCCGCGGCATTGCGGTGGACGAGGCGGCCCAGCCGCCAGGTCGACAGGGTCACGGTGGACGCCAGCTCCTCAGGGGCCACGGCCAGCGGGTCGCGGTCGAGCCAGAGCAGATCGGCCTCGCGCCCCGGCTCCAGCGTGCCAGCCTTCTCGGCCCCCAGTGCCTCCGCGGCGCTGCGGGTGGCCGCGTCGAGCGCCTCCGCCACGGAGATCGCCTCGTCGGGGCGCACCAGACGGCCCCGCCTGTCGCGGCGCAGCAGCACCCCGGTGGGGCTGCCTCGACGGTTGCGCACGATGCGCCCTCCCGGCGGGTCGGGCGTCCCGCGGTCGATGCCGAGGGCCTCCAGCCCGGCCGAGTTGACGGCCGACTCGTGGAACGTGCGGCTGATGACGTGCAGGGGCCGCTGCAGGCAGACGACGTCGAGCTCGGCCGCGGTCGGGCTCCTGTGCTCGGCCAGGGCCATCGGCAGGTAGCCGTGGAACCGCGACCAGCCGGTCCGCTCCGCCTCGGCCAGCGCTCACGACGGTCCCGTCGACCACGCCGACGGCTTCGGCGGGAGCTCGGTCGAAGCGCACGTACACCGGGACACCGTGCAGCACGAAGGAGGTGGTCATGGTGTCCCTCCCGAGAGGATCCGCTCTCCGCCCGAGACGAAGGATCGCGTGAAGGCGTACACCCGGCGGGTCACCTCTGTAAGCCACCACTGGCACGCCGACGGGTCAAGGGCCGTCTGGTCCCTGTCCCGTCCGTGCGGTAGGGCGCGTCAAGCGCCGGGCGGGCGTCAGCGCCCGCGGTGGTCGGTGATCCCGGCGCGGGGGCCGCGCCGAGGGAGGTCCACGCCGGAAAGCTCCACCATCCGCACCGCGCGGTAGCGCTGGCCGGCCCAGGGCTCGAGCAGCTCGGCCATCGCGTCGTCGTCGCCCCCGGTGCGACCCGTCATCGCGTACACGACAACTGACGCCAGGTGGAAATCGCCGAACGACACCGCGTCGGCGTCGCCCAGGGCGCGCTGAGCGGTCTCGGCAGCGGTCCACCCGCCGATCCCAGGGATGGCACGCAACCGGGCGGACGCGGCGGCGGCCGGCAGAGAGGCGCACTCCTCGAGACGCCCGGCGGCCCCCGCGGCGCGCAGCAGCGTCGCGGAGCGAGACCCGTCGACGCCGGCGCGGTGCCAGTCCCACGAGGGCACGCGGCGCCAGGCGGCGGCGTCCGGCGGCACCCGGAGCCCCGCCGGCACCGGCCCCTCGCCAGCAGCCGGGGCGGGCTCGCCGTGGGCCTGCAGCAGGGCCCGCCAGGCCCGCCTCGACTCGACGCCGGTGACGCGCTGCTCGAGCACGGCCGCCGCCAACGAGTCGATGACCGGCGGGCACCGGGGCACCCGCCACGTGCGGCCGTAGCGCCGCCAGGCGTCACCCACGCCCGGCCAGGCAGCCGCCCGGCCCAGTCCCACGCCGTCGAAGCCCTCGGCCCCCTCGTCGAGGTCGCCGAGCATCTCCGGCAGATCGGCGACGGCGCACTCGGCACCAGGTCCCCAGGCGGTACCGATCACCTCGGCGTCGCCGGCGTGCACCTGCAGCCGCAGCGTCGCCGCACCCGCGGGGGTCCGGAAGGCGCGCCACACGCCCGTGGCGCCGTCGAACCGCCAGGCCGGGTCGCCGGCCCCGCGCACCATCGGTCCCCACAGCGCCGGCAGGGGCACCGCGCGACCCGGGCGCCACACGGTGCGGGCGTCGCCGCCGGGCCGCGAGGGCATCGCGCCTCAGCGGTCCGATGAGAAGCGCACGGCGGTGTCGCCGATGACCGCGCCGGGCCAGATCCGCGCACCCTCGCGCAGCTCGTTCCCCGAGCCGACGACCGCGCCGTCGCCGACGACGACGCCGTCCAGGACCGTGTCCTCGCCTACCGAGGCGCCGACGCCCACGACGCAGTGCCGCACGCGCGCGCGGGCTGCGACCACGGCACCGTCGAGCAGCACGGACCCGTCGACCACCGCGCCGTCTCCCACCCGAGCGCCCACCCCGACCACAGTGCCACCCGATACCTCGGCGCTGGTGGCCACGCGGGCGCCCTCGAGCAGGAGCCGCTCGCCGGTGGGCCCGGGCACCGCTGGCGACGGCGCGAGGCCGCGGACGAGGTCGGCCGAGCCCTGCACGAACGCCAGCGGCGTGCCCAGGTCGAGCCAGTACGACTGGTCGACGACGCCGAGCACCATGCGGCCGGCGGCCAGCAGGCCCGGGAAGGTCTCGCGCTCCACGGACACGACCCGTCCGGCCGGGATCTCGTCGATCACGGAGCGGCGGAAGACGTAGCAGCCGGCGTTGATCTGGTCGGTGACGATCTCCTCGGGCGTCTGCGGCTTCTCCAGGAACGCCAGCACGCGGCCGTCGGCGTTGGTGGGCACGAGGCCGTAGGCGCGCGGGTCGTCGACCCGGGTGAGGTAGATCGTGACGTCGGCGTCGCGCTCGACATGAGCCCGCACGAGGCCACCGATGTCGACGCCGCTGAGGATGTCGCCGTTGAAGACGAGCACCGGCTCGTCCGGCCCGCTGCGCAGGTGCCCGGCGACGTTCCGGATGGCCCCTCCGGTGCCCAGGGGCACGTCCTCAGTGACATACACGAGCTCGACGCCGAGGTCCTCGCCGTCGCCGAAGTGGTCGCGGAACACCTCCGCCCGGTACGACGTGCCGAGCACGACGCGCGTGACGCCGGCCTCGCGGGCCCGCGCGATCTGGTGCGCGGTGGTCGGCGCGCCGGCCACCGGCAGCATCGGCTTGGGCGTCGTCATGGTCAGCGGGCGCAGGCGCGTGCCCTGGCCGCCCACGAGCAGCACGGCTTCCACGGCGCTCACCTTGCCACAGCGGCCGGATAGCGTGGCGGGGTGACCCGCCCCGTGCCCGTGCCCGACGGCGCCACCCTCCCCACGCTGCGGCGCAGTCGGCTCGGCACGGCTGCGTCGCAGCCGCTGCTGACTGCGTACGAGGAGCGCACCGGGGAGCGCACCGAGCTCTCGCACGCCACGTTCGACGGCTGGGTGAGCAAGACCTCGAACCTGCTGCGCGACGGCCTCGGCCTCGGCCCGGGGTCGAGCGTCGCGGTGGACCTCCCGCCGCACTGGCTCCTGCCCGTGTGGGTCGCCGCGTGCGCGGAGGTCGGTGCCGTGGCGTCCCTCGGGGCCGACCCGGCGGGCGCCGACCTCGCCGTTTGCGGCCCCGGGGGGGTCGAGGCGTCGCTGGTGGCGCCCGAGGTGATGGCGTGCAGCCTGCTGCCGTTCGCGATGCCGTTCGGCGAGCCGCTTCCCGCCGGGGCCGAGGACTACTGCCTCGAGGTGCGCGCCTACGGCGACCGCTTCGCCCCATCACACCGGCCCGGGCCGCACGACCCATTGCTCGGACTCGCCGACGGGTCTGCGCTGGACCACGCTGCCGTGCTCGGTTCGTCGGCCGCCCTCGCCGGTCGGCTCGGGCTCGACCTCGGGTCGCGCTCGCTCGTCGCCGCCGCCACCAGCACCGAAGGCCTGCTCGCCCTCCTGCTCTCGGTGCCGCTGCTGCTCGGCGGGTCGACCGTCCTGGTCGTCGGCACCGACGACGACGGGCGGCTCGACCGGCTCGCCGCGCAGGAGGGCGCGCAGCGCGTCCGGCTGACGTGACCGCCGCGCGGGGCCGAGCGCAGAGCCGGCCCGGCCAGGGCGGCCCTACGCGCCCGCGACGGCCCGGACGTACGTCGACGGCAGCGACAACCGGCTGCGGAACGACTCCCCCGTCAACGTCTTGGCCGCTCCGGCCTGCGACCGGGCGGTGAACACCGCGCCGGCGCCCGACACGAAACGCTTCGACACCGTCACCGACGCGACGTTCGGCAGGCCGAAGACCGAGGCCATGGTGGCCTGCGAGCGCACCCTCGGGGTCCAGGAGGCGAACGATCCGCCGTACTTCGGGATCGTGCTCCAGTGGTCGTCGACCGAGCGGGCCCACGGGTACGCGCTGCCGCCCCACACGTCCTCGTTGTTCTGCGTGCGGCCGCCGGTGGAGTCTCCGTAGTACGCGGGGATCACGGTGCCGTGGTACGTGACCACCTTTCCGTGGGTAGCGTCGGCCGCCGTGGCGTCGACGGCCTTCTTCCACAGCGCGCCCCACGAGCCCTCGGCGAGCTTGGCGTAGCCGGTGAAGTTCTGGTCGCGGGTGTCCGTGTACACGTGACAGCCGCAAGACGACCGCAGCCCCGCGAGGTACTTCGTCCAGGCGAACGAGCGCGCCGCGACCACTTGGGCCTGCAGGGCCGCGGCCGGCCACGACGACGGCACCTCGCTGATGCCGTAGAGGTACTCGTCGTGCAGCCGTACCGGGTTCACGACCTCGACGGTGCCCGGGGACCCGGGGGTCGCGAACACGTCGAGCCAGCCGTACCGGTAGCGCGGCGACGACGACGTGAACGACGAGCCCTTGGAGGTGATCTGCAGGAGTCCGGGCACGGTTCCGGCGGCACCAGCCGCGCGGGTGCCGCTCCAGCGCACGGCCAGCCGGGCGCCCGTACCCACCTTGACCGTCGTGGCTCCGGTGGTCTTCGTGACGGTGATCTTCCCGGCAGCGATCCCGGCCTCGAAGACGTTGGTGGGAGTCCCCTTCGCGACGACCTTCCCGTCGAGCGACACCTCGACAGCAGGCGCGGTCGCGCCCAGGGCCACCACCCGCCACCGCAGGCCCGAGGTGCGCTGGCGCACGCTCACCCGCAGGTCGACGTCGTCCCGCACGCTGCCCACGACGGTGCTCGAGTAGTAGTGGGTGAGGATCTGGGCGGCGGTGGCGCCCTCGGACGCCATGCCGTACGCACCGGACTGTGACAGCCCGATGCCGTGCCCCCAGCCGCCGCCGGTGATGCTGAACGAGGCGGGGATCCGCGGCACGGCGGCTCGGTCGGCGAGGAACCGGCCAAGGACCACCAGGGGTGCGTCGGGCGTGGCCGTCTTGGCCACCACGGCGAGGACCCGCGTGACCTCCTGGTGCCGGGTGATCCACGCAGTCACCGACGTGGCCGGGCCGGCCGCGCCGACCGGGAGCACGCTCGTGCCGACGGCGGCCGAGGAGATCGCGTCGGCGACCGCACCCGGGGGCACGAGCACCGCGGTCGCGCCGCCGCGCCCGGTCGCGGCCAGCGCGAGGGCGGTCGCGGTGTAGTCCGTGGCCGCCAGGCGGGTGGCACCCACCGCCTTCGCAATCGTGTCGGGCACCGCGCTGGTGGGCGCGACGAGCAGGCCCGTCGTGATCCCGAGGGCTCGGCGCGCGTCGCGAGTCGGCAGGGTCACCCAGTTCTTCCTGACGAGCAGCAGCGGACGACCGGTCCGCGCGGCGTTGGTTGCCGCGAGCGCCGTGCGCCACGGCGCCGGATCGTCGGACGACGCGTACACGGCGCCCCGGGCCGCGGGAAGCCGCAGCGCCCGTGCGAGCGAGGCCGCTACGACGTTGGCGTCGGTGCCCCGGAACGACGTGACCTTGATGCCGAGGGTGCCGAGCTGCGACACGACCCGGTCGGAGACGGGCCCGACGACCACCGCGGTCGAGGGCTTGTGCGCCTTGAGCTCCGTGACGAGGGAGGAGGGCAGGCCGCCCGCAGGGGTCAGCAGCAGCCGGCTCTTCGTCACGCTGGCGTAGACCGCGGCGGGAGCGGCGAACGACAGGAACGCGTTGTCGGCCGGGGCCACGACGGCGATCGCAGCGGTTGGCCGGGTGTACCGCGCCAGCGCGATCGCGGTGGCCGTGCGGTCGGCTCCGACGACGCGCGGCGCCGTGACGCACGGCGGCAGGGGAGACCCCGGCGTGGCGGCGATCGCGACGGTCGTGGTGGTCGGCGTCACCGGCACCTTGGTGTCGGTGGTCGTGCCGTCGAGCCGGAGCGTGTAGCCGCCAGGTGGTGCCGGGCGGCCCTTGCTGTCACGCAGGTTCCAGCCGACCGAGAGCGCGCCCGCGGCCGCCTGCCTACCGGTGATCGTGCGCACCACCGCGGACTGGCAGCGCGAGGTGACGAGGAGGCGCCACGCCGTGGGGTGCGTGGTGGTGGTCGAGACCGTCACGCCGCCGGAGGCGTACGGCGCCGTGGTGGCGCTCAACGCCGTCTTCCCGAACGCCAGGCTACTGGTGCCCATGATCGCCGCGGTACGCAGTCGGATCGTGGGGAGGTACGAACGCAGCCGTGCGCCGGGGCAGTCGGTGTTGCCGATCTCGCCGTGCCCGCTGATCACCTTCACCGTGGCGACGGCGCCCGGCGGGTACATCGACGTGCCGCCGCCGAAGTTGCTCACCAGCGTCGTCGTGCCCAAGGGGTTGCGGCCGTAGATCGAGAGCTTGTACGCCATCAGCCTCGCGATCGGCTCGATCATGTTCGTGACGCTGCTGACGCTGGCGAACTTGTCGGTATCGCCGAGCGCGGCCACCGCGAACGACCGCTGGTTGAAGCCGGCGGTGTGTCCGCCGGTCACGGGCTGGTCGATGCTGCCCTTGCGTCCCTCGTACAGCCGCCCGAACCGGTCGACCAGGAAGTTGTAGGCCATGTCCGAGTAGCCGGGACCGCCTTGCGAGACAGGAGTGGTGTACCAGTCGAAGAGCGCGCGCATGAACTGGTAGGCGCCTGCCGGCGTGTAGCTGCTGTTGCCGGTGGTGTGGTGGACGAAGCCCACCTTGATCGTGTCGGTGTTGCCCGGGCCCGCCGTGCGGCGCGACTCGTCCGCGCCCCACTGCGCCCGGGTGATGATCGTCGGCCGGGGGCTCACCGCCGCCGCCGTCGACACGGGACCGGACGCGGCGGGCACCTCTCCGTCCGCGGGCGAGGAGCCGGAGTCCACGACGACGGCGCTGGCACCCTGCGGCGCGCGGCCGCTCGGGGTGTCGATGCGCACCTGCACGCCGGTGGCCGTCGCGAGCCCGAGCGGCTCGGTGGCGATGCGGGCGTGCTGCCCCTCGACGTTCCCCGGGTCTGGGCCGTCGGGGTTCACCGGCAGCTCGCGCCAGCCCGACCAGGAGCCCGCCTCGCGCGCGCGGACCAGCACCGAGGTCCCCGCCTCGGGCGCGGAGCCGAAGGTGACGCCCAGGACGTCGGCACTCTCGACGGCCGTCTCGGGCGTCAGCACGGCGGTACGCGCCCCGCGGGCGCGAAGCGACGGCACGCCGTCGACGACGACCGGCCCAGGGGCCTGCCGGGCCGCCGCCGCCCGGTCGACGCCGGCCAGGGACAGCGTCGTCGTCCGGGCCGGCACCGGTACGGCCGCAGGCACGGCCGCAGCGGGGAGCTCGAGCACCGGGAGGGCCAGGAACCCCGCCGCGAGGGCGGTGACCGCGGCGATCGCGATCGGACGGCGCACGGGGCCTCCGGGGGCGGTGAGCTAGGCAGACACTTGCGGGCGCAACGGGTACCGATGAGGCACCACAGGAGACTCTCGACGGCATCCTGCCAGGTCTTGAGCACCGAACGGGCACATCACACTTCCGTCACACTAGCCCCACCAGTCACACCCATACCGGCCGCGCCGGCGCCCTGGTACCGTCCGGCGCCTACTCGGCGGCGTCGGCCGCACTGACCTGGAGGAGCGCGCGTGAGCGAGGACGGCGGAGCCACGGCGGGCCGCGACTACACCGACCGCCTCGTCGGCATCGAGGCGGCCGGCTGGCGCCGGTGGGTCGACGTGCAGGCCCCCTACCGCTGGCACGTGCGCCGCATCTGCCCGGGGCGCGTGCTCGACGTGGGCTGCGGCATCGGACGGAACCTCGGGCACCTCGAGGGCCGCGGGGTGGGCATCGACCACAACGCCGACTCCGTCGCGGTGGCGCGGGCGCGGGGCCTGACGGCGTACACGCCCGCCGAGTTCGAGCATGGCGGGCTCATGGCGCCGGGATCCTTCGACACGCTCCTCGTGGCGCACGTGCTCGAGCACGTCGGCCGGGCCGAAGGCGACGACCTGCTCCGCACGTACGCCCGGTGCGTGCGGCCGGGCGGCCGGGTCGTGCTGATCTGCCCGCAGCGCAAGGGGTACGGCACCGACGCCACCCACGTGCGCTACGTCGACGAGGCCGGGCTCGCCGCGCACCTGACCACGCTCGGCGCGGGCGCGCAGCGCACGTCGTCGTTCCCCTTTCCCCGGGTCGCGGGGAACGTCTTCACGCACAACGAGTTCGTCGCCGTGGGCACCCTGCCGTAGGCCGGCGGGCGCGCACGGTCAGGCGTCGTCGCGGCGCCTCTGCTCGAGCATCCGTACGTCGTCGCGCAGCAGCGCGAGCTCCTCGGCGAGCCGACGCGTACGGGCCTCGAGCCGGCTCACCTCGTAGCTGAGCTGCACGCTGACGAGCAGCAGTAGCACCGCGGCGAGGAAGAACAGCAGGTTCGCCGGCACGGCGATGCCGACCAGGGAGGCGGCCCAGGTGAGCACCTGGGGGAAGACCGCCAGCACGACGAGCACGGACGACACGAGCAGCCAGAGCGCGGCGAACTTCTCGCGCAGGATGCCGCGGCGCAGCAGCTCAAGGACGAACAGGGCGGTCGCCAGCGCCGCGACGATGCCCAGCGCGTAGGTGAGGGTAGGGGCGCTCATGCGGCATCCGCCTCGTACTCGCGCCGCCGGCTGAGGGCCACCGCCAGCGCGAGCCACGCGCGGCCCAGGTACAGCGACGACAGCAGCGGACCCTGGCTGGCCCGGCCGCCCTGGCGCTCGCGCATCGCCACCGGCACCTGCACCACCTTCAGCCCAGCGCGGCAGGCGATCACGAGCGACTCGACGGTGTCGCCGAGGTACTCGGCGGGGTAGTGGCGGGCGAAGAGCGCGATGGCGCTGCGGTCGGCGGCCCGGAAGCCCGACGTGGTATCGGTGAGCGGGCTGCCCGCCACGCGGCTCAGGCTCCTGGCCAGGAAGGTCATGGCCCACCGCCGAGGGCCGCGGACCCGGTAGTTGCCGGCGCCGGCGAACCGGGCCCCGATGACGATCGACGCGCCGTCGAGGGCGGCGAGGAGCTCAGGGATCTGCCCGGGGTCGTGCTGGCCGTCGGCGTCGACCTGCACCACGGCGTCGAAGCCGCGGCGGCGCGCGTAGATGAAGGCCGCCCGCATGGCGCCGCCGACACCGACGTTGAACGGCAGCACGATGACGTCGGCGCCGGCGTCGCGTGCCACCTCGGCGGTGCGGTCGACCGATCCGTCGTCGACGACGAGAACGGCCGCGGCGGGAACCGCGGCGCGGACCTCAGCCACCACGGCGGCCACGGTGTCCTGCTCGTTGAAGGCCGGCACGGCCACGAGCACGCGCGTCGGGGTCATCGGGCCCATCGTCTCGGGTCGGGCGCCAGGGGCGCTCCGGTCAGCGTGCGGAGTCTACCGATCACTCCCGCGGCAGCCCTCACACGACGGGCGGGCGACCCAGGCGCGTCATCCGCCAGACCGTGCGCCAACGGATCGGCCGGCGCTCGCCGGCGTCGGTGCGCCAACCCTCGGCGAACCCGGCCCGCGCGGCGCGCAGCCCTTCGGGGTCGCGGGTGCGCGCCGTGGTGACGACGGCCCAGGAGCCGACGTACAGCGGCACGAGGGGCCACGGCAGGCGGCGGCGCGCGAGCCACACGCGGTTGCGTGCATTGAGGCGGTAGTACGCGGCATGCCGGGTGGGCTCGGAGGCGGGATGGAGCAGCACCACGTCGGCGTCGTAGAGGATGCGCCACCCGTCGTCGAGCGCGCGCCACGCCAGGTCGATCTCCTCGTGCCCGTAGAAGAACTGCTCGGGCAGCAGCCCGACGCGGTCGAACACCTCGCGCCGAACCGCGCTCGCGCCGCCGAGGAACAGCGTGACCTCGCCGGTGCGCAGCGGGTCGCCCTCGCCGAGCCGCGGCACATGCCGACGCGCGCCTGGCCCGCCGGCCGGGTCGGCGATGCGCATCGAGACGATGCCGAGGTCGGGTGCGGTGGCGAACGCTCCGGCCAGCCGGGCGAGCGCATCGTGGCCCTGCAGCTCGCCGTCGTCGTCGAGGAACACCACGATGTCGCCGGAGGTCGCCCGGATGCCGGCGTTGCGACCCGCCGGGATGCCGACGTTCTCGTCCAGCGCCAGCAGCCGGACCCCCTCGGGCAGCCCCGCCACGGGGGCGCCGTTGCCGACGACGAGCACCTCGAGCGCAGGACCCCGCTGGCTCAGCAGAGAGCCCACCGCCGCCGCGAGCTCGAGCGGACGCGTGCCCTGGGTGAGGATGACGGCCGACACCGATGGCAGAGCGGGTGCAGCGGCCGTCACGAGAGCCGCCGCGAGGCCAGGATGCTGGCCAGGTGCAGCACCGCCATGGTGGCGGCGATCAGGAGCATCGCAGCCGCGAAGGCCTTCGTGGCGACGAGTCCCCCGACCAATGCGTCGTACGAGGCCGCCGCGACGAGCAGGAGCGAGGACTCGAGCGCGCCGGTGGCCTGGTGCACCCGCAGCAGCGACGCCATCCGCCGCACCCGCGCCAGCGGCTCGCTGCGCGGCACCGCCGCGGCGTCGGCCACCAAAGGAAGCCCGGCCCGAGCGCGGGAGGCATCGACGAGGTCGGTCTCGGCCTTGACGATCACGGCGCACAGCGCGGTGAGCACGCCGAGGGTCGACCACATGCCCCACTGCTGCCCACCGGCGCGCACGCCGTACGCCGTGAGCAGCGCCGCCTCCACCACGTAGTGGCCGACGCGGTCGAGGTACACGCCGGTGACGCTCGTCTGGCGGCGCCAGCGGGCCACCTCGCCGTCGCACAGGTCGAGCACGAAGTAGAGGAGCACCATCACCGCGGCGACGACCGCGGTCCACCACCCGGGCAGCGCAGCGGGGATGGCGGCAACGAGGCCGACGACGATCATGGCCACCGTGAGCTGGTTGGCGGTGACCGGCGTGCGCACGAGCTCGGCTGTGACAGGCAGCGAGACCCGACGCAACCACAGCCGGGCGGCCCAGTGCTCGGCATTGCGGCGCGACATCGTCGACTCGGGTTGGCACACGGCCCGCAGCGCGTCGAGGTCGGGGCGGGGCTCCACCTAAGCCTCCCCGTCCGCGCCGTGCCGCCACGCGTCGACCGATTCGACGAGCGTCACCGCCACCACCCACGCCGCGAGCACAACGAGCACCCACTCCCTCCAGGCCGGCGCCGCTACCGCGCACGCGAGCAGCGCGACCGCGGCGCGGCCTTCGACCCCGAGCGCGAACGGGGCGAGCGGCGAGCGTCCGCTCCCCAGGAGCCGTTCACGGGTCGCCAGATCGTACCCGCGCAGGGCCACCGCCCCGACGACCGCGTAGGCCGCGGGCCACGCGGCCGGGGCCAGCAGCGCGGCCCCCAGCAGCACCGCCGCCAGCGCGCCGGCCATCAGCAGCGGGGCCACCGCCCATCCCGCGCGCCCCGCGGGGAGCGCCAGCGGCCGTGCCGGGCGCAGCAGCGGACCCACATCGGTGAGCAGCGCCCACCCGCGGCGCACCCCCGGGTCCTCGCCGACCCGCGCCGGCCACCCCGCCGCGCGACCCACCCGTCCGGCGGCCATGTAGGCCCACGACACGAGCCCCCAGGCCGCCAGAACGACTAGGGCCAGTCCTGGACGCCCCGCGGCCGCGAGCACCGCGATCAGCAGCAGCCGTTCACCGACGGGCAGCACGAGCACCCGTTTTGCCCAGGTCAGCGCGGAGGTCCGCGCAGACAGTGACACCACGGCCCCGGCCGGAACCTCGACGCCCGGCGCGAGCGGACCGGGCCACCTCGGGTCGACCGGGCCGGCCGGCGGCACGAGGGCCCGCCGCTGGCCCACCCAGAACGAGTAGTCGGTCTGGTGCCGCACGAGCTGCACAGCCAGGGCCAGGGCTGCGACGCCCCAGAGGTCGCGGCCCTGGCGGGCCGTGCCCGCCGCGAGCCCGGCGTACACCGCGATCTCCTTGACCCGGTCGGCCATCACGTCGGCCCAGCCGCCGAGCCTCGAGGTACGCCGCGCGTACCGCGCCACCTCCCCGTCGACGCAGTCGGCGACGAGGGAGGCCACCAGCAGCACCGCACCGACCACCAGAGCGCCGCGGCTGCCCACCGCGAAGCTCGCTGCGGCGCCCAGGCCCAGCAGGAGCGCCCCGGCCGTGATGGGCGCGGGAGGGACACCCATGCGCAGCGCGACCGACGTCACCCGGCGGCTCACCGGCCGGACGAGGAACGTGGAGGCGAATCCGTCGTCGGCCCGACTCGACCATCGCAGTCTCAGGGCGCGCTCGGAAGCCCCGGGCGCGGCCCCCGCTCCCGCCCCCGCCGCAGCATCGGCCTCCGTGCCGACCCCAGACCCGGCCGCGGCGCCGGGGCGCCCGGCAGGCCTCCCGGCGGCCCCTGTGGCCGGACGAAGGACGACGAGGGGCTCGACCCACAGCGCTGCCACGGGCACGCCGCTGCGCACGACCGCGAGCGTGGCGAGGTCGTACCAGGCGCCGCCGGTGGCCGGGACCGGGCCGGCGCGGAGCGCCCGCTCGAGCTGGTCGGCCACCGCCCCCGCATCCTTCGCGTCGACCCGCCAGGCCCCCGGCGCGAGGTGCTCGCCCGGCTCCGGGGGGTCGCCAGGAAGCCGGCCGCCCACCACCGCTCCCCCCGCAACGACGACGGCGAGGCCATCGGCCCCCGCGGCCGGGCGCGCGACGACCACGGCGGAACCCGCGGCGGCCCGCAGGTCGTCCAGCGCGCTGAGGTGCGCGACCAGGGGCTGGGGCAGCACGACGAGCGCCGACCCTGACACCGCCGCTGCCCGCAGGGTCGCGGGCAGCGACCGCACCTGATCGTCCGCGGCCGCGCCGTCGTCGAGTCGCACCTCGACGCTCGTCGGCGCCACGCGCACGCGTGCTCCTTCGGGGTCGCGGGTCGGCCGGGGCGTCCGCCTCGGCCGCTCTCGTTCGTGGTGCCTATTGTGGCACCGGAGCGGGCGCCCCCGGCCGTCTGCGCGGCCCCGAGGAGAGCCATGTCGCACGTGAATGTCGTCATCCTGGCCGCCGGCATGGGCACCCGCCTGGGGCGCCCGTGCCCGAAGCCGCTCGCCCCGCTCGCCGACGGCCGGACCATCCTGCGGCCAGCAGCTGGACCACGTCGGCCGAGCTCTTCGGTACCGCAGGCCCGCATCACGGTCGTCGTCGGCTTCAAGCTGGAGCTGGTCATGGAGGCCGCGCCGACGACGTCGGCCTTCGTCTACAACGAGCTCTACGACCAGACCAACACCGGCAAGAGCCTGCTCAAGGCGCTGCGGCCGGCCCCGCCCGGTGCCCGTGCTGTGGCTCAACGGCGACGTCGTCTTCGACCCCGACGTGCTGCGCCGCGCTCCGCCGCACCTCGCCGACGAGCCGCAGTGTCATCGGCGTGAACACCGTCAGCCGTCGCCGACGAGGAGGTCAAGTACACCGTCGACGCGCGACGGCTTCGTCAAGGCCCTGTCCAAGACCGGTCGGCGGCGGCCTCGGCGAGGCCGTCGGCATCAACTACATCGCCGCCGCCGACCGGGCCGCTCGCTCATCGCCCACCTCGAGCGCTGCGCCGACCAGGACTACTTCGAGCGCGGCCTCGAGACGGCCATCGAGCAGGACGGGCTGCAGGTCGTCCCCGTCGACATCTCCGACCTGTTCGCGGTCGAGGTCGACGTGGCCGACGACCTCGAGCGCGCCCGCGCCTACCGCCCGCGCTGATTCACGCGGGCGCCCGGCGTTGCCCACCGAAGGGCAGAAGGGCGGCGCTTCGTCGTTGGCTCCAGGCCGCTCGGCTCCCCGCCGCTCGGCTCCCCGCCGCTCGGCCCCCGGCCAGTCGTAGTCCTGTTGTCGGGCGGGTGACGCCTCGGCAGGTGGTGTCTGACCCGGGAGGGCGATGACGCCCGGGCGAGTGGTGTGGGTACCGGCGTAGGGCGTGGTCCACTCGACGGTGCCCTCGTCGTGCAGGCGGGCGTGCCAGCCGCCGTGGGTCTTGAGCGGCGGTGACGGACACAGACCTGCTGGGTGTTGGCGGGCGCGGTGACTCCGCCGTCGCCCCACGCCTGGACGTGGTCGGTCTGGCAGCGGGGCGCGGCCCGCGCGCATCCTGGTGCGCGGCAGGTGCCGCCGCGGGCGCGGAGGTACCGCGTGAGCGCCTCGGGCGGGCGGTAGGCGGTGCGCCCGTAGTCCAGGAGGTGCCCCGTGAGCGGGTCGGTGATGATCCGGCGGAGTGTGGCGTCGCGGGCCAGGTGCCGCGCGACGTCCGCCGGCACGATGCCGCCCTCGAGGACCTCGACCGGGGAGTCGTTCAGCCCGAGCCACTGCTGCAGGTCCATCACCAGGTGGACGTGGACGTCGGGGTCGCGCGGCAGCACCGGCAGCCGGCGCCGGCCGCGGCCAGGACGGGTCGAGATCGTCGGGGTCGGTGTGCCAGCCCAGACCCGACCCGGTGAGGGTTGCGGCGATCGCGTGGCTCGACCACCGTGGCCCACGACGGCGGCCGCGCAGCGAGCTCGTCCAGCACGCCCGCGTCGTCCAGGCTCACCGACGCGTCGAGCCCGGCGCCCGCGTCGTCCAGCGACCCGGCCTCCGGGGCAGGCGGCTCGTCGAACACCCACTCGGGGGACCTTCCAGGTCCCAGACCGCAGCCAGCGCCGCCTGCTCGGCCACGACCCAGGCAGGGCGCGCCAGGGCTCGGCCGGAGTGGCGCCATGGAAGATCGAACATATGTTCGATCCTATGTCAGCAACGGCTGCGGCACAACGGTTTTCGTCGACTGTGGACAACCATGCTGCGCGGCTGGCTGTGGACAACCACGTGCACCCCGGCGTCAACGCCCGAGCCCACCCAGTCTGATGCGACGAGCGGGGCGCCTTACGTCTCGCTCGCATCGGAGGCCGCGAGGGCCTCCTGCCAGATCCGCGACGCATCGTCCCCCCACTCGACGACGGCGCGGGACCACAGCGCGGCGAGGTCGCTCGGGCGGGCGCCGGCGATCTGCTCGAGCAGGTCGGTGCGCGCGGGGTCGGACACGTCGTGGCCGCCCTCGTTGAGCCATTGCTCGGTACCGGCGTCTGCGGTCTCGCTCATGAGCCGCTCCCTGCTGCTGCCCCGCACCTCACGGTACGTCCGCCCGCCCTCCGCCACCACCGTGCGCCAGGTCCGCCACCACCGTCGCCCGACCTCCGCCACCACGGCAGCCCGACCGGCGGAGAGCCCCTGCGGCGTCAGCGCTCCATGACCTCGAAGAGCGCCTCCCACCGGTCCAGCACGCGGTCGAGCCCGAACCGGTCGACGACGGACGTCGCCGCGGAGCCGAGCCGGCGGCGCAGCGCGACGTCGTCCATCAGCCGGGCCAGTGCGGCGGCGAGCGCGGGCACATCCAGCGGCGGGACGACGAGCCCGTCCACGCCGTCGGTGATGATCTCGCGGATGCCCGGAGCGCAGTCGAAGCTCACGGCGGGCACCCCGCAGGCCATCGACTCGATCAGGACCATCGGAAGCCCCTCGTGCCGCGACGACATCGCGTAGATGCTCGCGCCGAGCAGCTCCGTGCCGAGGTCGGCCGTGGGACCCATGAGCTGCGCCGACCCGGCCACGCCCCGTTCGACGAGCTGGCGGGCGAGCGGGTCGCGCAGCTCGCCCTCGCCGAACATCCGCAGCACCCACGTCGGGTGCGACGGCGCCACCCGCGCCCACGCGTCGATCAGGAGGTGGTGCGCCTTCTGGTGGCTGTACCTCGCGGCGCTCACCACCACCGGCCGGTCGAGCGCGCTCACCCCCGGCGGCTCGAAGCCCAACGGGTTCGGCATCACATCGGTGTTGGCGAAGCCGGCGCGCTCGAACGCCGCTGCGTCGTGCGCGGTGAGCAGCAGGAACGCATCGACGTCGCGATACACCTCGCGGGCGCGGACGAGGTCCGAGCCGGAGGAAGCCGCCTCGTACGAGTCGTGATACTGCCCCACGACGAGCCATCCGGGCGGCACGACGGGCGCGAGGTGCTCCATCGCGTAGAGCTGCGCCGAGACGACCACGCCGGGCGGCCCCGCCAGCAGCCGGGCGAGCGCCGCGTGCGCCTCGGAACGCATCCGATTGCGCACGTGCGACTCGCGGAGCCGCACCGGGCTCGCCATCGAGCCGAACGTGTTGGCGGGCCGCCACCGCGGCGGCGCCGCCGGGTACAGCACATGCCGACCGTAGGCCGGGTCGTCGACGAAGGAGTGCGCGAGACCACGGTCGGTGGGACTGATGCCGACCACGTCGACGTCGTGCCCACGGCCGGAGAACCCCTGCGCCAGCACCTCCACGACCCGCTGCACCCCGCCGATCTCGTCGATCGAGTTGGCGACGAGGACGATGCGGCGCGCCGTCACGATGCTCCCCCGCCCGCATGCGGCGCCGCGGCCCCGAACACCCGGTCGACCACCCGCTCGGCCGCGTGGCCGTCCTCGCGGGGTCCGTACCGCTCGAGGAACGCCGCGCGCCGCTCGCGCCAGGGAATGTCCAGGGCCGGTAGATCGGCGAGGGCCGATGCCACCTCGGCGCTCGTCCGTACGAGCGGACCCGGGGCGATGTCGCGCAGCTCGACGTACGTGCCGCGGGTGTCTCGCACGTACTCGTCGTAGTCGTAGGCGAAGAACACGATCGGCCGGTCGAGCACGGCGTAGTCGAACA
Organism: uncultured Actinomycetes bacterium; assembly: GCA_963778785.1. GTDB lineage: Bacteria > Actinomycetota > Actinomycetes > S36-B12 > CAIYMF01 > CAVZVV01. The sequence continues at coordinate 22,429 of CAVZVV010000030.1, read as the reverse complement.
TCACGGACGAGTAGTCCGTGACGAGCGCGTCAGAGACCAGGAAGAGGTCGGTGACGTCGGCGTGGGCGGTGACGTCGCGGGCGAACCCGTCGAAGCGGCGGGGTACCTCGATCGTGTTGAGGTAGTGGGGGCGCAGCAGCAGGTATACCGAGTCGCCGAGCTGCTCCTGCAGCACCGAGAGCTCCAGCGCGAGCGGCACGGGGCCGCTGGCGACCCGCGCGGACTCCCGGAACGTGGGCGCGTAGAGAACGATCGAGCGGTCCTCGGGCAGGTCGAGGCGTCGGCGCAGCGCCGACACATCCTCGGGCGCCGCCTCGGTCACCAGCCGGTCGTTGCGCGGCGACCCGTACCTGATCACCTCGCCCTCGTACCGGAACGCCGGCAGGAACGTCTCGTCGAAGAAGGGCCCCGCCGACACCAGGAAGTCCCACCGGTCGACCATCGCCTGGATCTGCGCGCGCTCTTCGTCCGAGGCCTCGCGGAAGCGCGGCTCGTCGAATCCCATCCGCTTGAGCGGGATGCCGTGCCAGGTCTGCAGGTACGTCTGACCCGCCCGCGGCCGCACCTCTCGTGGGAAGCCCTGGTTGTCGACCCACCACGCCGCCCGGGCCAGCTCGCGGTAGTACGCGTACGACCCCCGCTTCACGCGCACCACGTCCGGCGGGAAGCCAGCAGAGGTCGACGCGTACGCCCAGACGAAGGTCATGTCCGGACGTCGCCGGCGAAGCTCCTCGTACACGTACTTCGGGCCGTCGGAGAACTGGCGGCCCAGGTGCGACTCGAACACCACCCGGTTCTCGTCGACGGGGGCCAGCCCCATCAGCCTGGCGGCGGCGGGCCGTGCGAGGTCGCGTTCGGCGAGGCGCAGCGCGCGCCGCGCCGTGCGGGCCGGACCCGATTGGGCGAGCCCCACGAACCGCCTGCCCGCTGCCTCCCGGCGCGCCGTGGAGTACCCCAGCCGAGCGGCGAGGCCGTCGTTGCCGCGCCGCCAGAACTCCAGCCGGTCACCCAGGAGCCACCGCATCGGGGGGGTGGCCGGTACCTGTCCCAGCCCGATCTCGGGGCCGACGAGCAGCGGCGAGCGGTTCGTGCCGCCTCGACCCGGGACGTCGACGTAGAAGTCCCACAGCTGCCACGGCGAGCGACCCGGGACGACGCCGAGGTCGACTGGGAGCACGGCGGTCCAGGCGACGCGGTGCGGCCCGGCGCGCACGACCTCGCACGGGTACGACCGCTCGCCGCCGCGCCTCCTGCGGACGACGAGCGCGAGCCTCTCCCCGAGGTCGCCGAACGGGTCGACCGTGGTGCCGCGGACCACGAACGACGCGGCATCCTCGGCCGGGCCGGCACCGACGAGCCGGTGGCACAGGTTCCTGCGCACAAAGGGCACACGGGCCAGGTGCCGGCCCGTGACGTCGAGGAGGGGCTGCACCGCAGGGTCGTCGAGGTGCCGGTCGCCCCAGTACGTGCGGCCCGCGCGCACCACGAGCGGCGAGGCGAGGAGCGCGTCACGGCGCCAGAAGGCCACCGCCCCCATCGCGCCCTCCACGTCGCCGGCTATGACCAGCGCGTACGCCGCTCTCTGCACGTCGTCGAGGGCGGCGAGCGCCACCGGATCCATCGCCCGCACTCGCGGGGCGAGGATGCCAACGACCTCGGTCCGCACGTCGTCGTCGGCGTCGAGCAGGTCGTCGAGATAGAGCGCGTAGTCGTGCTTGAGGGACTTCACCCACGCCGCGCGCCGCACGGACTCGCGCCCGGGCGGCGACAAGAGCCCGTCGACGAGGTCGAGCGCGCGCAGCCGCGAGGCGAGGTTCTCCACCTCGTGCCGGCGCTGCGTGATCGAGCCCGCGTCGGGCGCGACGTTCCAGCGGTAGACCGTGACCGGGAGCATCGCGATCGACGCGGCGGCCAGGTAGGCCTCCGTCGTGAAGACGAGGTCTTCGTACAGCAGGCCCTCGACGAACCGGAGCCCGGCCCGCTCGAGCAGGTCGCGCCGGTAGGCCTTCGTGACGACGAGGGAGTCGAAGAGCAGGTCGGGACGCTCGCCAAGGTCGCGGTAGACCGTGCGGTCCGCGGCGAGCCACGGGTACCACGGCTCGGCCTGCCCGGTCGCCGCGTCGACCCGCTCCGCCCGGCCCACGACGAGGTCGGCCCCGGTGCGCTCGCCCTCGAGGAGCATGTTCTTGCAGGCGTGGCGCTCGAGCTCGTCGTCCGAGTCGAGGAACATCACGTACGTACCGCGGGCGGCGTCGATCCCAGCGTTCCGCGGCGCCGAGCAGCCCCCGGAGTTCGTGGGCAGGCGCACCGAGCGCACCCGCGCGTCGGAGGCCTGCAGCGCGCGCACCACCTCGGGGGTGCGGTCGGTGCTGGCGTCGTCGCAGACGACGAGCTCGAGGTTGCGCAGCGTCTGGTCGAGCACCGATCGGGCGGCCCGCTCGAGCCGGTCGGCGTCGTTGTAGCCGATGAGGACGACGCTGACATCGGGCCGGGGCGCGGTCGTCACGGGTGGCGGGGACCTCCGGCTGGGCTCCGGTGGCGGGCGGCGCCGGAGCGGGGGTTCAGCAGGCTCCTATGGTAGCCCTGCGGCCGCGCCACCCCGGTGCGCGCAGCGCGGGAGGTGCGCATGGTCGAGCCGGCCGCGCGTGCCCCTGCGCCCGAGCCGCAGCGCACGCGTGTCGTCCTCGACGTGCGGCGCGACAACCCCACCGGCCGCCGCCCGGTCACCGACCTGCTCGACGCGGCGGTGACCGGGTCGGTGCGCGCGGTCGACGGGAGAGCCATCCTCTCGGTCGGCGACCACACGTGGCCGCTGGACGACGGCGTGCCGGACGAGGCCCGGCGCGTGCTGCGCGGCGTCCTCGCGGTCGACGTGGTGGGACTGGCACCCGCGGCCGGGCTGGCCGCTCTCGCCGCCTCCGGCGCCGTCCTGGTCGCCCCCCGTCTCGACGACGCCGTCGCGGCGGTCTTCGGCCCCTCCCTCGCCGCGGAGGTGCGCGCGCCCGCTCCAGGCCCGCAGGACCGCCGCGCATGGGAGCAGCGGTCGGTGCGCCAGCGGCGCGAGGCGATGCGCCGCTGGGGCGGGCGCAGCCTCTTCCCCGCCGGCGCCACCACGCCGGTGTCGGCGCTGCTGGTGACGCGCAGGCCGGCCCTCGTCGACACCGCGCTCGCCGCGGTGGAGGCCAGTACGTACCCCGCGCTCGAGGTCGTCCTGGTGGTGCACGGCACTGACGAGGTGCCAGCCCACGTCGCGGCGCGCGCCGCGGCCTCGCGGCTTCCCGTCGTGGTGCACGCGGAGCCCGCGACGACGCCCTTCGGCGCTGTCCTCGAAGCGGCCGCCGAGCGCGCGTCCGGACCGTTGCTCACGAAGGTCGACGACGACGACCGGTACGGGCCCGAGCACGTGTGGGACCTCGTCGTCGCGCAGGCGGCCAGCGGCGCCGACCTCGTCGGCAAGCCGCTCGCGCTGGTGCGGGTCGAGCGGCTCGGCCGGACGGTGTGGCGCGCGGGGCACCCCACCGAGGTCGACACCACGTTCGTCGCGGGCGGCACGATCCTGCTGGCGGCCGACCGGCTGCGCGCCGCGGGCGGCTGGGCGCACCTGCCGCGGCACGTCGACCGAGCCCTGCTCGACGCGGTGCTCGAGGCAGGCGGACGCGTGTACCGCACCCACGGCGAGGGCTTCGTGTACGTGCGCCACGACGAGTCCGACCACACCTGGGCGGCCGACCCCGCGCTCTTCCTGGCGGACTCGGTGGAGCAGTGGCTCGACCCGGACGAGGACCTCGCCGGCTCCTGAGGTCAGCGCCCCGTGCCACCCGCTCGGCGGGAGCGCCAGGCCCGAAGAGCGCCGACCGCGGCCACCCGCCGCTCGCCGCTGAGCACCCGGCCGCCGACCGCGCCGACGGGGCCGGCCAGGCGGGCGCGCAGCAGCACCGAGCGCTTCGGGTCGACCTGGAGCCCGAGCCGAATGCCCGCTGCCGCCAGGAGGGACCCCGGCGGACGGACGAGCACGTCGGTGCTCGGCCCCGGCGTCCCGGCCCGCAGCGGAGCGCGGACGGTGCCCGCCGCCGTCGTGACGCGCAGCAGGAGCTCCCACCGCTGCAGGGGGCCGACCGTGCCACCGGCCACGTCGGCGGGCACCGCGACGTCGAAGGCCAGCACTCCCGCCTCGCGCCGGAACGGCACGACCAGCTCGAGGGTGCGGCCCGAGCGGGGGACGAGCTCGAGCACGACGGCGACGTCGTCCCCGGCGAGCGCCCCGAGCTGGCCGCGCAGCCAGCCCCGCAGCACGAGCGCGCCCCCGTCCGCCACGACGCCCTCGAGGCACGCGTAGGGCGGCAGCCGGTCGGGGAGCAGGTCGGCGAGCTCGTCCGTGACGTCGAGCAGAGCCCCCAGCTCCGGGTCGGCGGACGTGTCGCGCTCGGCCCACAGCACGCGGTCGCCGGCGCGCACCAGCACGGCGCTGAGCGTGTGGTCGCGCTCCACCCAGTCGACGCCCGTCAGCACGAGGTCCAGGTCGGCCCGCACGAGCCCGGCGTACACGAGGCGCTCCACGGGGGCGGCCCGCGCCACTGCCTCCGGATCGAGCGTGGCGACGTACCCACCCACGACCTCGAGGAACTCCCGCTGGTACCGGGGCGAGGCGCCGACGAGGTCACGCAGGTAGAGCCGCAGGTCGTGCCGCAAGAACTTGTGGTCCTTGTGGGGCCGGAGGTCGTCGCGGCCGCGCCGGCGCAGCATCTCGTCGGTGCGCCGGTGCGCCGCGACCCGGTCGCGCACGTTGCCGATCTCCAGTCGGCTCGCCGTAATCGACGATCGGCCGGGGCCCGGTTCGTCGACGTACCAGGTGTAGACGAGGTCGGGGACCAGCGCGATGCGCGCTGCCGCGGCGTAAGCCTCGGTCATGAACGGCAGGTCCTCGTAGTGCATCCCGACGGGAAACGCGAGGGTCTCCTCGCGCAGGAACGCGACACGGAAGCAGGTGTTCACCACGACGGTGTCGAAGAGCAGCTCGGGCTCCTCTGCGACGTCGTCGATCACGCGCGGGGCGCGGTAGAGGTGCTGGTACCACTGCCCGTACGTGCCGTGCCGCACGTGATAGCGGCGCAGCCTCCCGGACACGACGTCGGCACCCGTGCGCTCGGCTGCACCGACGAGCGCGGCTACGGCTCCGGGTGCGAGCTCGTCGTCCGAGTCGAGGAACATCACATAGCGGCCGCGGGCCGCCTCGACCCCGGTGTTGCGGGGCACGGCGCACCCGCCGCTGTTCGTCGTCAGCCGCACCGACCGCACCCTCGGGTCGGCCGCGACGAGGGCCGCCACCACCTCGGGCGTCGCGTCGGACGACGCGTCGTCGACGACGACGAGCTCCCAGTCGCCGCGGGTCTGGCGCTGGACCGACCGCACCGCCCGGGGCAGGCGGGCGGCGTCGTCGAACGTGATGAGGACGACGGTGACCGCGGGCTCGGTCACGACCCGCCCCGGCCGATGGAATGGCGCAGCGAGCGGGCGTACGCCTTGACCGTCCGGCCCCAGTCGCGCACGCCGCGGGGCCGCCAGGCCCGCAGCTGGGCGCGCCACCGGGCCGCCTCGGCGCGGGCCGCGTCGCGCTCGCGGCCGAGCCGGGCCACCCGCTCCTCCAGCGCGGCCAGCTGAGCATCGGCCTCGAGCAGCAGCGCGTGGTCGTGCTCGGAGCCGCCGGCGGCCGCGTGCACCCAGGTGTGGGGGCTCCAGCGCGGGTCGCCCGGCGCCGGGCCGCGGGTCCACCCGACGGCCGTGCCCGCCACGAGCCAGGTGCGGGGCAGCCGGTCGAACAGCTCGTGGGGATCGGCACCCACGGCGTCGTCGAGGGCCGCCGCAGCGCCGGGGCGCGCTCCTCGAGCAACGCGGGCGCGAGCCACCGATGCGACCCGCACGGCCAGCGGACCGGGCCCTTCGCCCAGCACGAGGCGCACGGCGTCCAGGTGGTCGCGGTCGAGGCGGCCGACCAGGCAGCGCAGCCCATCGGCGTCGGGCGCCTCCTCTGACGCGCACCGCACGACGATCGGCGTCCAGGCTGGCACCGCCGCCACGACCCGAGGGTCGTCGAGTCGCTCGGCCAGACCACCGGCACCGGGCCCGCGCAGGACGAGCACCAGGTCGCCCCACGACCCGGCCAGCAACCGCTCGGCCGCCTCGTCGTCGCCCGCGGCCCCGCCGCTGGTCGTGAGGACGACCGCCACGGCGGGCACCCGCCAGCGTCGGTAGGCCACGGCCCGGAGGTCTGGCGCGGGGAGGTCGTGGGCCAGGGCCCAGCGGCCGTGCCGGTCGCCTGCGACCGGCGGGGCCGCCATCGGACCGGCCCACGGCCACGCGGGCGGCGCCGGATCGGCGGCCTCGAGCCGGGCGCCGCACTGCAGCATCCGGTAGGCGACGAGCGTGGCGGCGTCGGGGTCCGTGGTGGCTGCCTCGACCCCGCCCACGGCCTCGGCCAGCTCCGGCGGCGCCACGACCCGGCCCGGCACGACCACGCGCCACGCGTCGTCACCCAGGTCGGCCAGCCGGCCGGCCTCCTCCAGCGGCACGGGCACCACCGCCACCGGCCCCGGGCGGGCCGCGCCGGTCACGCGTCAGGCTCCGCGCCGAGCCAGCCCGGGCTGGTGAGGAAGCCGTATCCCCAGCTTCCGTGCATCGTCGCGTACACGAGCGGCAGCCAGGCCCGCGAGGTCGGCGAGAGGCCCCGGCCCAGCGCGGCCGAGCCGCACAGGACGAGGGCCGCGTACCCGGCCGGCGCGGCCCATCCGAGCTTGAGCCAGGCCGGGCCGCCGGCTGAGCCGACCACCCCGGCGGCCGTGCCCGCCACCACGCCCACCAGCGCTGCGGGGGGCGCGAGGTAGCGCGCGGCGCCGGGGAAGCTGACGGTCTCGGGATGGCGCCGCATGACCACGCGGCGCCAGCGGCCGTAGTCGCGGTACTGCTTGGCGAGGGCCCGGACGGTCGGGCGCGGCCGGTAGGTCACGCGCATCGTCGGCGTGAACCACACCAGGCCACCGGTGCTGCGGATCCGGTGGTTCATCTCCCAGTCCTGGGCGCGCACCATCGATTCGTCGTAACCGCCGACGCGAGCGAGCGCCTCGCGCCGGAACGCCCCGAGGTACACGGTGGGCGCCTCCCCCTCCTCACCCCCGACGTGGAACGGGGCACCCCCGACGCCGAGCGTCGTGGTCATGGCGCGGGCGACGGCCTGCTCGAAGGGCGTGACGCCCTCGGCGGCCATGACGCCGCCGACGTTGTCGGCGCCGGTGCGGTGCAGGGTCTCGACCGCCGCGCTGACGTAGTCCGGCGGCACGAGCGCGTGGCCGTCGCAGCGCACGACGATCCCGTAGCGGGCGGCGGCGACCGCGGCGTTGAGGCCCGCCGGGGTGCGGCCGGTGGGGTTCGGCACCGTGCGCAGCCGTGGGTCGGAAGCGGCCAGGCGGGCCGCCACCTCGTCCGTCCGGTCGCCGGACGGCCCGAGGGCCAGGACCACCTCGAGGGGCCCCCGGTAGTCCTGGCCCAGGAGCCGTTGAACCGCCTCCGCGAGGTGCAGTTCCTCGTTCAGGACCGGCATCACGATGGACACGCCGGGCTGATCGGCTCCTGCGGCGGGCACGGGGGGCTCGGCTGCGGCGCTCATGACCCCGGCAGGCTACCGCTCCGCGGGTGCCGTGCCGCGGGCGGCGCGGCACCCGCGGAGCGCCCCTCCGACGCGTCTATCCTCGTGGACGGGACGAGGAGGGCCGCCCAGCGGCCCGATCCGCCTGAGGGTGGGCCGGGCCGACGTGACCTGTCCCACACCCGAGGGAGGCACGCCCCGGGCACCCCGGGGGTATCCCGTGCGTCACAGCCTCGTACCCGTGCGGCACAGCCGCGCGCCGACGTACCCGATCGACCGCCAGACCCGCCGAAGATCCGAGCACCACCCCGCCCGTCCGAAGCCCCCGGAGGACCCGTGACGCAGCCCGCCCCGCCGCGCCGGCACCCCCGGCGACGCGGTCTGCGGCTGGCTGCCGCCGTGACCTCCGTCGCGGTGCTGGGCACGAGCACCGTGGGGTACGCGGCGTTCACCCACTACACCAGCGAGATCAAGCACGTGTCGGCGTTCGCGGGCCTCGACGACTCCCAGCGTCCCGCCGAGGGCGCGAGCATGAACATCCTGGTCGTCGGCTCGGACAACCGGTCGGGGCTGTCGCGCAACCAGGAGGCCGCCCTCCACGTCGGCTCGGGCGACTACGGCCCCCCGCGCACCGACACGATCATGGTCATGCACGTGTCGAGGGACACCGGCGGCGCCACCGTGGTGAGCCTGCCGCGCGACTCCTACGTCGACATCCCGGCCTGGACCGACAACAAGGGCGTGCGGCACGACGCCCGCCAGGACAAGATCAACAGCGCCTTCGAGCGCGGGGGCGCCCCCCTGATGGTGGCCACGGTCGAGAAGGCCACGGGCATGCGCATCGACCACTACATCGAGGTCAACTTCGCCGGCTTCCTCACCATGGTCGACGCCCTCGACGGGGTGCCCATCTGCCTCACCAAGGACGTCAAGGACAAGGACTCCGGCTTCGACCTGCCCGCCGGGAAGCACGTCGTCAGTGGCCGCGACGCCTTGGCGTACGTCCGGATGCGGCACGTCGACTCGGACTTCGGCCGGATGGCACGGCAGCAGAAGTTCATCGCCTCGATGCTGCAGAAGGCCACCAGCCTCGGCGTCCTGCTGAACCCCATGAAGCTCAACTCGTTCATCGACGCCGGTGTCGCCAGCGTGACCACCGACGACGGCCTCGGCCGGGGCGAGATCGTCGACCTCGCCTCCCGGCTGCGCGGCGTCGACCAGGGCGCCATCACGTTCCTCACCGTGCCGATCTCCAACGACGACTACCGGGTGAAGATCGGCAAGTACAACCAGTCGACGGTGCTGTGGGACGCGCAGGGATCCAAGGACCTCTTCGCCAAGCTCGCCGCCGACCAGCCGATCATCAAGGCGCCCAGCGGCGCCTCCGTGAAGGTGGCTCCCGCCGACGTGAGGGTGAAGGTCTACAACGGCGCCGGGGTGGCCGGGCTCGGGCGGCGCGCCGCCGGCGACCTCGCCGCGGCGGGGTTCGTCGTCGTCGGCAGCCCCAGCAATGCGGGCAGCGGGGCCACCACCACGGTCATCTCCTACGACCCCAGCAAGAAGGCCGCGGCCACCACCCTGGCCGCGGCGCTCAAGGGCGCGAAGCTCAAGGCGGTCGACGGACTCGGCAGCGCCCTGAAGGTCGTCGTCGGCAGCTCGTACGGAGGCGTCACGTCGGTGAAGGCCGCGGGCGCCAAGCCCACCACCACGGTCTCGTCGCCGACCAAGGTGCGCACGGCGGCGCAGGACATCTGCTCCTAGGGACCGGGCCGAGGGAGTGGGTCAGCGGAGCCAGGACGGGCAGCCGCCGCCGAGCGACCAGCAACCGATCTTCTCGTCGGTGTTGGAGCGCACCCCGAACCAGCCCGCCGGGTGCGACTCGTCGAGGAAGCCCCGCACCGCAGTGGCGAAGGCCGACATCCCGGAGACGCCCGCGATGTTGAGGTACATGTGGGTGACGCCGTTGGCATCTGTGTGCGGCACGCCCCGGCCGGTGTGGAACCGAAGGACGTCGCCGGCCTGCATCCGCAGGTTGTCCGGGAACGGCTGGGCCCAGGCCACGCTGTAAGGCTTGACCACGGCGTAAAGGCCGGTGGTGTCCACCGCACGAGTGGCCACCACGTCGACGTACTCGGAGGTGACGTCGCCGCGGGGCGAGGCCGACGAGAGGGTGAAGGCGCCCTTGCGCGGATCGGTGCACGAGGCGATCCCGTAGCACGGCGTGGCGGCGATCGACCGCACGTTCAGGTACCGGTCCTGCAAGTAGAACATCGCCCAGCTCGACGTCCGCGAGTTCGCCGGGTCGCTGAGGCCCACACCCTGGCGGGTGCCCATGTAGAGGTTCCACTCACGGAACGACGGCGCCGGCGTGAATGCGCCGAAGGTGCTCGAGGTGCGCGCCTCCGCGGTGCCCGTGGTGGTCCTCGTCGTCACCGCGTTCGTGCCGGAACCGAAGTGCAGCCGCACGACGTCGCCCGGGCGCAGGTACGCATTGGCCGGGAACCGGTACGTCGGGCGGTAGGTCTCAGGCTGTCCGGAGCGGAGCGACCAACCGGCCAACGACAAGGTCGTGGGGCTGGTGTTGCGGAACGTGATCGTCTCGCCGGCGAGCTTGCTGCGCGTCCCGCTGTCCCAGTCGAGCCAGCCCTGCACGGTCACTGTCGGCTGGTCGCTCCCGCAGCCGGTCGGGTTGAACAGGCCGACCTTCTTGCCCCACGCGTACCAGACGTCCCACCACGCGTTTCGGCTGCCCGCGTCGCTCTCGCCGGTGGCGTAGAACTCGGGCTCCCACATGGCCAGGCCGGCCTGGACGAGGTCGCGTGTCGCGCTGCGGTACACCGACGCGGTGCCGTTCCACACCGAGTAGTACGGCTGGCCCACGTGGCGCCCTAGCGAGCGCTCGGCGGGGTTCGTCGAGTACGCCTTGGCGTAGCGAGGCACGTAGACCGTGCGCCCCCCCGAGCCGGTGGTGGGCCGCATCAGCCGGTTGAGCAGGAAGGCGCGGGCGGTGTAGGCCTGGCACTCCACCCGACCTGTGACGGGATCGCGCGTCTCAGGGGCGTTGATCTCCGAGGACCGCCACTGCCACGTGAGGTTGGACCCGGACATCTGCATGGTGAAGGTGTCGCCGTCCTGGACGGACTTGACGTAGCCCGCGTACGTGTGGGGCACCGGGGCCGACGCCGTCGCGGCGGGGACCGAGCCGAGCACGACGGCGGCACAGGCGCCGAACGCACCTGCTGCGGCAGCCGCCCGACGGCTCGTGCCCTTGGCCCTCATCACACGCCTCCGCCCGTACGTCCCGACATCCTTGACGTCGGTACCGGGGCCGCACATCTGCAGCGATGAGCGGCAAGTTGGGCCGATCGGGTACACGAACCGACGCGGCCCACGGCGCAGGGATGGGCCCGTTCACCCATGTGGGTGAGCGGGCGATACGGGTTCGTCGTCAGCGCAGCCAGCCGGGGCACGCCGCCCCTCGGGACCAGCACCCGATCCGCTCGTCGGTGCTCGACCGCACACCGACCCAGCCGCGCAGGCTGCCGCGGTACGCCGAGCCCAGCCCCAGGTACACGTGGGTCACCCCGCGCGCGTCGGTCGAAGCGGCGCCGCCCCCCGGGTGGATCCGCAGCCGCTCCCCGGCCCGCAGCCGCAGGTTGGCAGGCACCGGTTGCGCCCAGGCCCAGCTGTACGGCTTGTAGACCACGTACAGCCCGGTGGTGTCGACGGCCCTGGTGGCGACGAGGTCGACCGACGCCGCGCCGACCGAGGCGAGCGCGAAAGCGCCTTTGCGCCGGTCGGTGCAGGCCCCGATGCCGTAGCAGGGGGTGGCCGCGATAGCGCGTACGTTCTGCACCCTGTCGCGCAGGTAGAACTGCGCCCAGCTCGACGTGCGGGAGTTCATCGGGTCGCTGAGGCCGACGCCCTGGCGGCTGCCCATGTACACGTCCCACTGGCGGTAGGTGGTGCCCGGCGCGAAGGCGCCCAAGGAGCTGCCGGTGCGCGCCGCGGCCGTCCCGAGGGTTCTCACCCGGCGGACCGAGGTCGCGCCCGACCCGAAGTGCATGCGAACGACGTCACCGGGGGCGAGCCGCAGCGTCGACGGGAACCGGTATGTGGGCCGGTAGTTCTCTGGTTGCCCCGAGCGCAGCGACCATCCCCTCATCGACACCGTGCTCCTGCTGGTGTTCCGGAACACGATCGCCTCGCCGGCGAGCTTGCTGCGCGTCCCGCTGTCCCAGTCGAGCCAGCCCTGGAGCCGCACCGAGGGCTGGTCGCTACCGCAGCCGGTCGGGTTGAAAAGGCCGACCTTCTTGCCCCACGCGTACCAGACGTCGTACCAGGCGTGGCGCGATCCGGCATCGCTCTCGCCGACGAGGTACTTCTTGGGCATCCACATGGCCAGGCCGGCCCGGGTCAGGTCGCGAGTGGCGCTGCGGAACGCGTACGACGAGCCGGTCCGCACGGCGTAGAAGGGCTGGCCGACGTGGCGGCCGAGCGAGCGCTCGGCAGCGTTGGTCGTCAGCGCCTTCGCGTACCTGGGCACGTAGACCGCGCGGTGGGTCACGGGGCTGGTCGTCCGGCGCATCAGACGGTTGAGCAGGAACGTCCGGGCCGCGTTCGCCTGGCACTCCGGGCGGCCTGTGACGGGGTCCTTCGACTCCGGGGCGTTGATCTCGGGGGATCGGAACTGCCAGCGCTGGGAGGTGCCCGCGAGCTGCATGGTGAACGTGTCACCGTCCTGCACCGACTTCACGTAGCCGGCGTAGGTGCGGGGCACTGGCCTGGCCGCCGCCGACGCCGGCGCGACCGGCGCGAGGGCCAGCACTCCGCAGGCCCCTGCGGCGACCGCCGTCACCATCGTCCGCCCGCGCGCGCCGCACACCATCCCGTAGCCCTCTCGTCGTGTCCCTCGTCAGAGCCGATGTCCGGGATGCCGGAATCGCGCCAGGTACCGCAGCCGGGAGCACCCACGAAAAGGGGCCGCACGGCCGCGAGGCGACCGCGCTGCGGGCATTGCGATGCCAGCATTCACCCGTCTGGGTGAATGCTGTGACAGGGAGTAGTCAGGGCGCGGTTAAGGCCCTCATAGAACGTGTGGCATACGTCACGCGGCGCAATCGATTTCCGGAAGCGGGTGTCCGGACCCGTTCCTACCGCAGCAGCGACTTGGCCATCACGATGCGCTGCACCTGGTTCGTGCCCTCGTAGATCTGGGTGGTCTTGTCGCCACGTCGGACATCGCCTGCCGCTGCAGCGTGAACCGGGGTCGCTGGCACACAGGCCGACACATAGACGTGCTCCCGTGTGCTCGTTGGCGGCGATTGCACGCCACCACACGGGCCGGACCAGTCTCGCCATGACACCGACAAGTACCCGCTCATGCCCGCCCCGGCACACGGCCTGGGGCCCCGCTGACGCGGCCGAGTTCCTCCGCGTCAGCGAGTGGCACCTGACGGACGTGCGCGCAGAGGACCCGACCTTCCCTGCGCCGCGGATGCTCGGCCGGATCCCCCGCTGGAGCCCGATGGCGATCGAATCGTGGCTCCTGGACGCCTCGGCCGAAGCGGGCGGCCTCCCCGCCACCCTTCCGCCTGCGGCTCCCCTCGCTCGGACGCGGAGGTCGGGCCGTGTCGTCTAGCGTCTCGCGGCCGACGAAGCGTCGCGACAAACGACCCGGTGCGCGTGTACGCCGACCACCGGATCGCCTACTACCCAAGCGGTCAGCCGGGCGTCGGCCAGCGCGTGTTCGAGCGAACCGCCACGGCCGAGGCCGCGAGCGTGCGCGCCGCCCAACTTCGTCTCGCGATCGGAGCCCGGCGTGTCGACCGGGCGACCCTCACGCCGGTCGATCTCATGCAGCTGTATCTCGACGACCGGCGGGCTGCCGGCGGCAACAAGGGCACGATTCGGCAGTACAAGAGCGACTTCAACTGCGGCGTGCCCGACGCCGTCGCCACGACACGGGTAGTGAGCCTGACCAGGGTCCACTGGACGCAGACCTTCGAGGCGCGGAGTCGCGGGGGCAGCGCCAACTCCGTCACGGCCTTGGCGCGCACCATCAACGCGCTCATCCGGTGGGCTGACGACCACGAGTACTTCGGCGCAGGCGAAGCCTTCGCCACCTCCCGCGAACGGCGCGCGAGCATCGTCAAAGCAGCCAAGGCCGCCAGCACGAAGCGCCTCGACGGGCAGACATGGTGGGAGGACGACGGGGTGACGGGGATCACGCTGGACATGTGCCCGAGCCTGGACGACGTGCTGGCGCTCGCCGAGGCCGTCGAGGTGCACTACCCCGGGTACGGGAGAAGGCTCGTCCTTCTCGACTTCGGGTCCAGGCTTCGTCTATGCGAACTCCTGGCGCTCCGCACCGAGCACCTTGTCCTCGAAACCGGCCTGATCCGCGTTCAGCGCCAGCTCAACCGGTACAAGCACTGGCCGGCCGTGGGCCCGCCGAAGGGCGGTTACGCGCGCGAGGCCCTCCTGCTGAGCGCCTTTGGAGACGTGGCCGCATCGTTGATCGCCGATGCCAACACCCCTGGCCGCAACGACCCCGGCTGGCTGTTCCCTCGCCACCGTTCGTGGTCGGTTGGGCGGACCAGGCAGGCAAGCTCATCGGCGCAGGGCTCAAGGATGCCTCCTGGAACTGGACCCTTCACTGCCTTCGGCACGGCTACGCCTCTTGGCTCCTTGCGCCCGAATCCGTCGGCGGGTACGGCCAAGAGGCGGCGTCCGTCCAGAAGTGGCTCGGGCACCAGAAGCTGTCGACGACTCTCGACACGTACGTCCAGCCGACCCCGGGTGCGAACGCTCGTGCGCTGGTGACAACCCGCCGGCCCCCGGGCGTCATCACGTGATCCGAGGGGAGCGGCATCCGGCGCTGAGGTAGGTCGCCCGACTGGTCACGTGGACACTCGCGAAGGCGCCGCTCGGTGCGGCCGGGGGCGGACGCCGGGCAGGCTCCCCGGAGCCGGTCAGCCGTACGGGACGATCAGGGTTGGGGACGGCGGGCGACGACCACGGCGTCGACGGCGTTGCGGGTGGACTCCGCCGTGCGCACCGGCCGTAGGGCCTGCTCGCTACGCATCATGGTGAGACCCGTGCCGTGCAGGTCGGCCTCGACGTCCTGCGGCGAGTAGAGCACCGCCGGGTTCTGCGGCCCTCCGACACCGTCGGTGAGGTTGCTCGAGTCGTGCGCCACGACCAGGAGCCGGCCCCCGACGGCGACGGCTTCTGCGGCGCGGCGTAGGACGAGCCGTCGAACGTGCTCGGGTACCTGCAGGTACACCACGAGCACGAGGTCGTACCCGAGTGGCTCCGGCTCGAAAGAGGTGAGGTCCGCCTGCACGGTGCCGAACTCCGCGGCGCGCTCCGGCGCGAGGCGTTCGACGGCGAGCGCTTGGGCGCGCGACAGCGCGACCTCGGAGAAGTCGACGACCGTCGCTCGCCAGCCGCGCTCGGCCAGCCACAGCGCGTTGCGGCCCTCGCCCCCGGCCAGGTCGAGCACGCGGCCCGGCTCGAGCGGGGCGCACAACGCCTCCACCCACATGTTCGGCTCAGCTGACCAGACCAGATCGCTGTCCGCGTACCGCACGTCCCACTCGGAGCTGCTCATGGCGCCCATGATACCCCGGGGGGTATCATGGGCGCCATCTCGAGGACTGCGTTCGAAGGAGTAGCCGTGGACCTGTCCAGCGCCGACACCCACGCGATCGTGAACCGGCTCCGCCGCGCCGAGGGCCAGCTCGCCGGGGTCATCCGGATGCTGGAAGAGGGGCGCGAGTGCCAGGACATCGTCACCCTGCTGGCGGCGGTCTCCAAGGCGCTCGACAAGGCCGGGTTCGCCATCGTTGCCAGCGGGCTGCGCGAGTGCGTCGCCCACCCGGACGCCCACGGCGCGCCTGGCGTGGCCGCTCTCGAGAAGCTCTTCCTGTCCCTGGCGTAGGCCCCGCCGGTTCGACCGTAGATACCCCCCGGGGTATCATCGTCTTCGACATCCCGGCGACGTGAGGAACTCCGCGATGCGCTTCCAGCAGTACTACCTCGACTGCCTGTCGCAGGCGTCGTACCTCGTCGGGGACGAGACCACCGGGCAGGCGGTGGTCGTGGACCCGCGGCGCGACGTGGCGGAGTACCTGTCGGACGCCGCCGAGCACGGCCTGCAGGTCGTGGGCGTGATCAACACCCACTTCCACGCCGACTTCCTGGCCGGGCACCTCGAGCTCGCGGCCGCGACCGGGGCGTGGATCGGCTACGGCGAGGGCGCCGCGACCGAGTACCCCAGCCGGGCGCTGGCCGACGGCGAGCGCATCGTGCTCGGCGAGGTCGTGCTGCAGGTCATGACGACCCCGGGCCACACCCCCGAGTCCATCAGCGTCCTGGTCTTCGAGCACGCCGACGACGCGGTCCCGTACGGCGTGCTGACCGGCGACGCCCTGTTCATCGGCGACGTGGGTCGTCCCGACCTGCTCGCCTCGCATCGGCTTCACCGCCGACGAGCTGGGCCGCCAGCTCTACGACTCCGTGCAGCGCAAGCTGATGGCGCTGCCGGACGAGGTGCGCGTGTTCCCGGCCCACGGGGCCGGGTCGGCGTGCGGGAAGAACCTCTCCACCGAGCTGCAGTCCACGATCGGCCAGCAGCGGCTGTTCAACTACGCCTGCCAGCCGATGACCGAAGCGGCGTTCCTCGAGGTGGTCACCGCCGGGCAGCCGGCCGCCCCGGAGTACTTCGTCTACGACGCGATCCTGAACCGCAAGAACCGCGACGTGATGGACGAGGCCAGCGCGCTGCCGGCCCTCGACGCGGCCGCGGTCGCGGCCGCGCGCGCCCGGGGCGCCGTGGTGATCGACACCCGCGTGGACCACGAGTTCGCCGCCGGGCACCTGCGCGGCTCGATCAACATCCCCGCCGACGGCCGCTTCGCCGAGACCGCCGGGATGGTGCTGCAGCCCGGCGACGAGGTGCTGGTCATCGCCGCCCCCGGCGGCGAGGACGAGGTGGCCACCCGGCTGGCCCGCATCGGCTACGACCACGCCCTGGGCTACGTCGCCCAGCCCGAGGCCGTCCTGCTGGACCTCGCGACGGACGTGGGCCGCTCGAGCCGCCTCACCCCGGCCCAGCTCGCGACCGCGCTCGCCTCGGCCGACGCCCCCTGCGTCATCGACGTGCGCAACGCCGGCGAGCGCGCGGCTGGCACCGTCCCCGGCTCGATCCACCTCCCGCTCGCCGAGCTGTCCCGCCGCCTTCCCGAGGTACCCACCGACCGGCCCCTCGTCGCCTACTGCGCCGGGGGCTGGCGCTCCAGCGTGGCCGCCAGCCTCCTGCGCCACCGCGGGTTCGACGACGTGTCGGACCTCGCCGGCGGCTTCAGCGCCTGGACCACGATGCACGAACCCGTCGCGTCCTGACCCCCACCGCCCTACCCCCACTGCCAAGGAGCCACCCCATGAGCACCACCCTCACCAGCCGCTGGGCCGAGGAATCGCCGCTGCCACGCTCGCCCTGGCCGTTGCGGCCGGAGCCGGGGCGTGCTCGTCCGCCCCGCCACCTCGGCTGCCGCCGCGTCCCAGTCCAACGGCGCGCACCTGTCCCCCAACGACTTCTCGGCCGCCATGACCCAGGCTGGAACGGTCATCCTCGACGTGCGGACTCCCGCCGAGTTCGCCGCCGGGCACCTGCAGGGCGCCACCAACATCGACATCGAAGGCCCTTCGTTCGCCACCGGCATCACGGCCCTGGACAAGAGCGGCACCTACGCCGTCTACTGCCGCAGCGGCAACCGCTCCGGCGTCGCGCTGCAGGACATGGCCTCCGCGGGGTTCGCCCACGCCTACGACCTCGACGGCGGCATCAACGCCTGGCAGGCAAACGGCGGCCAGGTCGTCACGGGCTAGTCCCATCCCGTCGAGACGACCACCAGCTCCTACCCACCTCGGCACGTCCAGCGGCAGCGATGCTGCCGATCTTCATCCAACCGTTCAGGTAGCCCCGGCCACCTGGACCTCGGCGCACCGCAGTGGCCCTGACCTTCTCGCCGAGTGCAGAACCGATGCCCCGCCTGGCCCGCCCGTCCCTGCCAGCGCCCAGCGCCGCCGGTCCGGTCGGGATGGGCCGGCACGACCTCAGGCGATACGTCGTCTCGTCGTCGGTGAACCACGCACGGTCTTGGCTCGCGGATTCGGTTAGTCGATGCTAACCGTTAGTGGAGACTGACCGAGATCGTGACGGGTGGGGCGCGCTGGCCGACGGCACCCGGCGCGCCATCGTGGAGCGACTGGCCGATGGACCGTTGGCCGTGGGGGAGCTTGCGGTTGGTCTGCCGGTGACGCGGTCCGCGGTCTCGCAGCACCTCAAGGTGCTCAAGGACGCGGGCCTGGTTAGCGAGAGGGCGGCGGGGACGCGTCGGATCTACCGGCTCAACCCGGTCGCGGTGGCCGCGATGCGGGACCAGCTCGACACGTTCTGGGACCGGGCCCTCGCGGGGTACAGCAACCTGGCACCGCGCACCGATCCGACCGAGACCGAGGAGAAGCCATGACCGAGCTGGATGCCGGAGTCGTCCGTCGGCACGTCGTCGTTGAGGCGCCCATCGAGCAGGCGTTCTCAGTGTTCACCGGGCGGTTCGGTGACTTCAAGCCCGCCGAGCACAACCTGTTGGGGGTCCCGATCCCCGAGACGCTGTTCGAGCCTAGGGTCGGGGGCAACATCGTCGATCGCGGGGTAGACGGCAGCGAGTGCCGCTGGGCCCGGATCCTGGCCTACGACCCGCCGGACCGGGTCGTGTTCAGCTGGGACATCGGCCCCACGTGGCAGCTCGAGGCCGACCCCGACCTCACGAGCGAGGTCGAGGTGCGCTTTATCAGCGAGGGCGCCGAGCGAACCCGGGTCGAGCTGGAGCACCGGCCCATCGACCGGCACGGGCCCGGATGGGTCGATGTTCGGGACGGCGTCGACGGTGGCGGGGGATGGCCGCTCTACCTCACCCGTTACGCGGCCCTGTTCGAGCAGGGAGTCTGACGTGGCCGGCATCGTTGCCGCCGTCGAGGTGGACCGCCCTGCCTCGGACGTCTTCGTCTACGCCACCGACCCCGCCCGGTTCCACGAGTGGCAGAAGGGCGTCGTCGACGGCCACATGGACGAGCCCGGGCTCCCGGCGGTCGGTGCCCTGTGCCGGACGACGCGGCGTATCGGCAGGGCAGAGCGGTCCTCGACGTCGCGAGTCAGCCACATCGACGCCCCCCGAACGTGGGGGGTCCGCGGCATCGACGGACCTATCAGGGCGATCGTCGACGTCACCGTCGAGGGGCTGGGCCCGACGCGCTCGCGGCTGACCATCGTCGTCGACTTCGAGGGCCACGGCATCGGCCGTCTCCTCGTCCCGCTCCTGGTCCGTCGTGAGGCGGAGAAGGACATGCCCACGAACGTCGCGGCTCTCAAAGACCGGATGGAAGCCGTCCACGAGTAGACGTCGCACCTCAGCGCCCGCCCCGGTCCACCGGGGCCGTCGGCGAACACCTGGTCGGACCGGCGCCGGGCGCGGATACTCCGGAAGCATGGCGTCCTGCTGTGAGCCCGACCCCGACGGATAACCGCACCGTCTTCA
Source organism: uncultured Actinomycetes bacterium (assembly GCA_963778785.1). Taxonomy (GTDB): domain Bacteria; phylum Actinomycetota; class Actinomycetes; order S36-B12; family CAIYMF01; genus CAVZVV01. The sequence continues at coordinate 3,190 of CAVZVV010000030.1, read as the reverse complement.
CCGCCAGCAGCGCGGCGAGCGGGCGGACGACCGCGCCAGCGCTGGGTGCACCGCGCTCGCTACGACGTGGACTAACTCGCCGGCTCCGCCTCCACGGCGCTGTCGACGTCGGCGGTGCCTGGTCGGCCCGCTCACCTCGAACTGCCTGGGCGCGGCGCCGCCCGCTGCGACAGCGTCGACTCGTCGACTCCTACGCGCGCAAGCGCGCGTGCGCGCGAGCTGCGCGCGTGGCCCGCCTGGCCACTGCACGGCGCCACCGACGTGTCGCGCACGCGCCTCTCAGCGCCAGAACCTGACCGGCCAGCTCGCCGGCACGCCTCCGCGTCTCGTCCACGACCCACGCGACATGGACAACGCAGCCGCCGATGGCGGACGGCTGCACCACCGACTACGCCACCACGGGCCGGCCTGGGACATCGCCCGGCTTCTCCGCAGACCCATCGACCTCGCCGCACTGAACCCACACGACCGGAGCCCCGCTGCTTCGTTCCGTGATGACCGCCAGCAGCGACCTCGGGGCCGCTGATCGACCCATCGACCACCGGGCCGCACAAGGGCAGTCAAGGGCGTGCCCTCGGGGCACCACCGACGTGCTGAAGCGCGCGAGAACACGGCACACTCGCTGCCGCGCCGTCGGCCTAGCTGTCCAGTCGCCGGTCGTCATGGTCGAAGTGCTGCGTCTGGGTAGTGGTACGTGCCGCCAGCGTCATGAAGTCCTTGAAGTAGGGATCCAGCGGGTCGGGAAGGGCATGCCTCTGCGCAGACTGGCCGCGCTCTGTCGGTCCAGGTCGCGCTCGATCTGTGCCGTCACTGAGTCCAGCCAGCGGACCATCCGATCCGGGCTGAGGCGCGACGACCTGCCACCGAACCCGCATAGTTGATCAAGTCGAATGGTCTGGTGGATGCGTCGAGGATGCGCCGCGAACGGTTGGCTGACCCGCGGTGGCAGGAGTCCAAGCCCCTTGACCATCGGCAGCAGCCTGCGCACCACCAGGTAGCCGAAGAGCATGTGGAAGAGCAGTTCTTGGTTTGTCCACCTGGTGCCGCTGCTCGGTCTGCCCAGGTCAGCTGGTGCCATCTGGGCGACGTGCTGCGCGAAGGTGCTTCGGACGCGCTCAAGTTCGGCGTGCACCTCGTGACGGCGAACGTCCACGGTCGCAGATCCGCTCATGCAGGCATCGTCCACTCGGACATCCTGCCGAGACTTCTCGGCCCTGAACAGGGACAACCCTCTCATCCCCGCTTCTCAGCGCCGCGCTGCGTCCGCACCAGATCGGGGGGCGCCCACGACCCAATGTGCTGCGCCGTTCGCCCCTGTCAAAGCGGAGGTGGCTGGCACGGCGATCGGTACGATTCTGCGTATGCCAGGGCCCGGGCGGGACGAAGGGGGACACTCTCGCGGACCTGCTCGCTGCCTTCTCGCTGGCGACCGACCTGGGCCTGGGTCAGCCCATGGAGCATGTGCTGCGGTCGTGGCGGATCGCCACGCGGCTCAGCGACGTCATCGACCTCGACGAGGACGAGCGGGCGTCGCTCTACTAACATCGCAGCGCTCGCATGGGTGGGCTGTGTCGCCGACACCCCCGAGTTGGCGAAGTGGTTCGGCGACGACATCGCCTTCCGCGGGGACAGCTACGAGGTCGAGCTCGCGGGACTTCCGGGGCTCGCCTTCATGCTCCGTCACGCCGGGGCCGGCGGCCCGAGGCTGCACAAGCTCCCGGCTGGCCTCCACCCTCGTCGCCACCCGCGGCAAGGGCATCGAGCGCGAGTTTCCTCTCGCACTGCCTGAAGACGTCGACCATGGCCGACCGCCTGGGCATGGGACCGCAGGTGTCCGGCCCGCTCAACCAGGCGGGTGCGTGCGGGGTCCTGAAGCGCGGCGACGGCGGCGTCGGTGGCGCGCTGCTTGTCCAGGCCGGCGAGCGGGCCCAGGCAAGGCGCGTGGCCCTTGTCGGAGGCGAGGAAGTCGGTCCACGACCCGGGAAGCTGCAGCAGGCGGATGGTGTGCCCGGTGGGGGCGGTGTCGAACAGGACGTGGTCGTAGTCGGTGGTCAGCGCCGGGTCGGCGAGCAGGTCGGTGAACTCGTTGAACGACGCGATCTCGGTCGTGCACCAGCCGAAGAGCTGCTCGGTGGTCGAGACGAGCTCCTTCTCGGGCAGCAGCCCGCGAACCGGTCCCACGATCCGCTCGCGGTATGCCTCGGCGGCAGCCTCCGGGTCGATCTCCAGGGCGGACAGGCCCGGCACGGCCGTGATCGGGGTGATGGTGTGGCCGATGGTGACCCCGAGGACATGCCCGACGTTGGACGCCGGGTCGGTGCTCACCCGCAGCACCCGCTGCCCGGACTCCGCCAGATGGACGGCGGTCGCGCAGGCCAGCGAGGTCTTGCCGACGCCGCCCTTGCCGGTGAAGAACAAGAACCTGGGCGGGTCGGTGAGGAAGCGCATCGCGTTCAGCCGCAGCCTTCGGGGCCGCAGCCGCTTCCCACGTCGTCGCTCGGGGCGCCGAGCAGGCCCAGGTCGCTGGCCCCGGCGGGCACGACCGGGTCGGGTGCCGCGCGCCCGCGAACTTGAGCAGCTGGTCGCGGCTCGGGTAGGTGCCGGTGGCCACGGTGACGCCGTCCACGAGGGTCAGCGGCAGGCCCTCGGAGCCGGCGACCTGCAGGAACGCCCGGACGGTGTCGTCGGCCGCGAACGCGGTCGGGTCGTTGGCCAGGTTGTGCCGCTCGATGTCGATCCCCTGGTCCTTGAGGTGGTTCAGGTCGGCGGTGAAGTCGACCAGCGACTGGTCGAGCTCGGGGCCGCAGACACCGGTGTTGCAGCAGAGTGCAGGCTCGAAGACCCGGATGGTCGGCACTAGGTGCTCCTTGCTCAGCTGACGGCGGGGGTGATGCGGTTGGTGAAGTACTTGCGGCGCAGCCACAGGGACACGTAGACGAGTGCGACGAGGGCCGGCACCTCGATCAGGGGTCCGATGACCCCGGCCAGGGCCTGCCCGGAGGTGACGCCCCACACCCCGATGCACACCGCTATCGCGAGCTCGAAGTTGTTTCCGGCCGCGGTGAACGCGAGCGTGGCGGTCTTGGGGTAGCCCAGGTGGCTGCGGGCCCCGAGGACGAAGGAGACGCCCCACATGATCGCGAAGTACACCAGCAGCGGCACCGCGATGCTCACGACCGCGAGCGGGTCG
>CAVZVV010000029.1:0-51517 GCA_963778785.1 uncultured Actinomycetes bacterium | reverse complement strand
CGGGGACGAGCCGCACGCGCACGGCGTACGGACCGCAGGTGAGCGGAGCCGCCGAGTAGAAGGTCTCGGTGGCGAAACCGGTGAACGGGCTGGACAGGCCAGCCTGGGTGCCCTTCAGCAGCGCGAGGCCGCCGCGCAGGCCGTAGCGGCCGATGGCATACCTGACGAGCTGTAGCCGGCCGGCGGCAGCGTTGACGACGAGACCGACGAACTCGTCGACCGAGGCGATGCTGAAGACCCGGTGGTTGATGAGCAGGAAGTCCTGAGACGTCGTGTCGAAGCCGAGGGCCCCGGGGCCCGAGACACCGTGGACCTTGAGGGCGAAGCCGCGGATGTCGGGGGTGGCATCCCTAGCCCTGTCGACACCTCCGTTCGACAGCCGCACGAGCACGTCGTGAGTGCCAGGGGTGGCGAACAGGCCGTGCGCGGCGTACTCGGGAAGGTCTGGCAGTACCTCGAGGGTGCCGGCGAGGCCGAGCAGCTGCTTGCGGTGCAGCGTGCGTCCGGTGCCGTACTTCTCGCTCTTGGAACGCTGCACCTGGCCGAGCTGCTCGGCGTACCGGGCGAAGCGCTCGGCCTCGTCCGGGGCCGGGCGTTCGTGCCAGTCGGTGCTGGGAGCCGCGTCGTTGCTCATCGCGTTTCGCCTTCCGCGTGACGGCTCGCCGCGGCGTGGTGCGCGCGGAGGTAGCCCTCGACCAGGGGGAGGGCCTCGGCGACCGTGACGGTGCGGCCGAGCTCCCGGCTGAGCGACGTGACGCCGGCGTCGCGGATGCCGCACGGGACGATGCGGTCGAACCAGGCCAGGTCGCAGTCGCAGTTCAGCGCGAAGCCGTGCATCGTGACGCCGCGCGCGACCCGCACTCCGATGGCGGCGACCTTCCGCTCGGGTCCGCGGTCGTCCGCGGGCACCCAGACGCCGCTGCGGCCCTCGACCCGAACGGCCGCCAGGCCGAGGTCGGCGCAGGCGCGATGAGAGCCGCCTCGAGCGCTGCGGACGTAGGCGACGACGTCCACGGGTTCCGGGAGACGGACGATCGGATAGCCGACGAGCTGGCCGGGGCCGTGCCAGGTGATCTTGCCGCCGCGGTCGACGTCGACGACGGGGGTGCCGTCGAACGGGCGGTCCTCCGGCTCCGTGCGCCGGCCGGCGGTGTAGACCGGCTCGTGCTCGAGAAGCAGGACGGTGTCGGGCTCGGCGCCGGCGACCACCTGCGCGTGGACGCGACGCTGCTCGTCCCAGCCGGCCTCGTAACCGACGGCCGCAGGAGCGAAGCCGAGGTGCCGCAGGAGGAGCGTGCCCGCCGCTGCTTCCACCTGCAGGCCGTCAGGGGTGCCTGCGCTCGTCCCTCCGCTTGTGCCCGCGCTGGTGCCTGCGCCCGCGCGGGCGCTTGTGCTTGCCCTGGTGCCGGCGCTCGTGCCCGCGCTAGTGCTTGCCCTGGTGCCGGCGCTCGTGCCCGCGCTCGTGGTAGTGCCTGCCTGCGGGTGGCTGGGCCCCGCGACGCGTACGTCGTCGGCCGCGACGATGGCGGGTCCGGTGGTCTGCACCGCTCCAGCCTAGGGCCCTTGCTCGAGGCGACCGCCCCACGGCTCTTGCGGCCGGCCGGCGTTCGGTGCAGCCGTGCCGAGCTCTGTGGACGACGTGACGTGCCGCGCAGGTGTGGATCTCCGCAGGTGTGCCTCGCGTGATTTCGCTTGCGGCGTAGCGGATTTCGTCGCCTACGAGCCTTGCCCAGGAGCCGGTCGAGAGGTATGATTCGAACATGTGTTCTATCGATGGGGCTGTTCCGGCCGGGACCCCGCGTGCCACGCACGACGTGCTTCGCGCTGCGACCGTCTCGGTGCGCGGGTTGCCGCCCTCCGCCCGCGGTGCCGCTGCGGCCGCGGAGGCCGAGCTCCTGCTCGGCCTGGTGGAGTCGGCGACGGCTGCGCTGCTGGAGCGGCTCGCTGTGGTCGACGCAGATCGGGTGGCGCACGACGATGTCTCGCTCTCCCCGTCGTCGTGGCTACGCCGGCGGACCAAGGGTACCCAGACCACCGCGGCCGCCATGGTGCGCCTGGCCCGGCGGCTGCACCACGACCCGGACCGACCGCTACCGCTCACGGCCGCCGCATACTCGGATGGCCGACTGAGCACCGCGCAGGTCGAGGCGATCGCCGCGGTGTGCGCCAAGGCCCCCGTGCAGGTCGTCCCCGACCTGGAGGCCACCCTGGCCGCGCACCCCGAGCTCGAGGCAGATGAGCTGACGCGATCGGCCCGTGCGATGGTGCAGCGGCTGCGTGAGCAGGCTTCCGAGGTACCGGCCGGCGAGGCCGAGCACCGCGGGCGCTTCCTGCGCGTCAGTCCCACCCTCGACGGCTGGGTGCACGTGGAGGGCATGCTCGAGCCCGATGCCGGGGCCTACCTGCGCGCCGCCCTCGACCCCCTCGCCGCACCCGCCACCACGACCACGGTGGACGGTTCGCCCGCTCGAGACCCGCGCGGCCCAGGCGAGCGGATGCACGACGCCCTCGTCGAGCTGGTCCGGCTCGCGGCCGACGCCGAGGCGATGCCCGCCCAGGGCGGCACGCGCCCGCACCTCCAGCTGCTCATCGACGCCGGCACCCTCCTGCAGACCCGACCCACGTGGCGCGGCACCACCGTGGATGGGCACCGCGTGCACCCAGAGGCCATCGACGAGGCCGTCTGCGATCCCGTTGCGTCCTTCGTCCTGGCCCAGAGGGCCGTCTTGCCGCAGCCGCAACCATGGCCGCAACCATCGCCGGGCCAGCCGCCGGGACAGCCGATGGGCCAGCATCTGGGCCAGCCGCCGGGTTCGCGTCCCGACGCGGATCCTGGGGGAATCGGTCCGCCCGGGATCGACCCGGACATCGTCAGGCAGGTCCTGTCCACCATCAGCCCGGCGCTGGGGGGCATCCCCATGGCCGTGCTGGCGGCCGGACGTGAACGCCGACTGGTCACGCCTTCTCAGCGTCGCGCGCTGGACGCCCGCGACAAGGGCTGCGTCGTGCCCGGCTGCACGGTGCCCGCCCGCCGCTGCCAGGCCCACCACCTGGTCCCTTGGCGCTTCGGAGGATCCACCGACGAGCGGAACCTGGCTAGTGCCTAATACATCCTCTCCCGATCAGCGTGATGGGCTTCGACGTGCGAGAGATATCCGGCATTCGGTGCGGTGTCAGGCGGGACGTTCGTCGGTGGCACTTGGGACCGAGACGGGGCCACGCTTGAGGTGCAGGACTGCGTCACGCGGCCGGGAGTCGGGGTGAGCTACATGGCTGCGAGCCACGACCAGCGGGAGCCGGGGTGGTACCCGGATCCTGCACATCCGGGCTACGAGCAGTACTGGCCAACGGGGCCGCCCGACCGGCTCGACCCTCCTGCCGTTGAAGAGGGGGACCCTGAGACGACGCCTGCGAACTCCCCCGCCGGTTGGTACCAAGATCCGGTTCGGCGCGGGCTGATGCGCTTCTGGGACGGCTCCGCGTGGCTGGCTCCCTCAGGCTGGTACACGGATACCGCTGACGGCTCCCCGGCTTTCTGGGGGGACAGGTGGTGGGACGGGGATAGGTGGTACTCGACCTTCCGGCGGCGCTGGTGGGCCCGTGGTCACGGAGTACCGTCGCCGAATCCGAAGGTCGCTATCGCGAACACGGCCCTCGGCCTGTCTGTCTGCTCGCTGGCCGTCCCTGCGCTTGCCCTGTTTGCCATAGGACCGCCCGCGCATGGCCCGGCGAGCGATTGGATGACGTTGATGGCGTGCATCGGTCTGGCCTGCTGGATCTTGGCCGTGATCGGGTTCAGATCAGGCATCGTGACTCGGCACGACCTAAGGGGAGCCATCGCCGTCTGCGTGAGCAGGGCGGGAGGCGTGGTGTCCGTCGCCACCCTCTTCCTGGCGTTCACGGCCGTGCTGCCGGGTGACCTCACGTAACACCAGCCGTCGACTGCTCAGTCGTGGTGGCCTGAAGCACGGCCCGTGCGCTCTGTAAGTGCCGTTCGCGCTCTCCTAGCGACCACGTGCCCGCGACGGTACGTTGACGCCGTTGGGTCGATAAGTGACCAGGTTCGGGGGCGAGTGACCGTGGCGATCCCTGGCGGCGAGCACCGCTTCGAGGTCACGGCATCCCAGGGCAGGCCCGTTTCGGTGTATCGGCCCATGGCGGTCGTCGCCTTGGTCTCCGGACTGATCGCCCTGCTGGTGAGCCCATGGCACGGCTGGGCGACGGTGGCCCTGGGCGTCGTGCTGTTCTTGATCTTGGGACTGCTCAGGCTCGCCTTCGGGATCATCGTCGGCTGGGTGCGGTTCAAGAAGGAATCCGATGCACGGGTGAACTCCCTGCCGAGACCAGACGAGTAGCAGTCCGGCCACACCGCTCCGATGTGCCGATCGCGCTCGGCTGAGAGCGCGCCGCAGGCGCGCTCCTTCCCTTGATCTAGCAACGTAACTCGGAGGGCCTTCTCGACTCGCTGGGTCGTCCACGGGTGGGCGGGCGAGCCCCCGGCGAGCTCGGCCGTCCACGTGTGGGCGAGCCCCTCACCCGATCAGGTGATCAGGGGTTACACGGCTGTAGTTCGTTCGCTAAATTGCTGGCACGGACACCGGAGATTGACCGGCGGTGAGACCAACTAGATAGGCCCAGTCCCGGGGCTAAGAAAACGCGAGTCGCGCGCGGCGGCAGGGGCCCGGGTAACCGGTTGGTGGTGCGGTCCGTAGCACGCCATCGACCCCCGGTGATGTAGCCCGAAGGTCTCGGGCGCCCATTCACACACCTTTGACGAGTCCGGTCGAGCGTCTGCTCCCGGGCTCTTTCCATGTGGTCGGCCCGCTGGGCGGCGCAGTCCTTGTCACTGCGTCTACTGGAGTTCGTCGTGGGTGTGTGGGAGTCGCGACTCGGGCGTCAGGTGCCTGGGTGCTGGTCGATGACGTTGGTCCCCGAGGCTGGCGAGGGGGGCGGTTCGTTCCAGCCGTCTCGCAGGGTGTCTCGGGCGTTCGTGGCTGCTGGTCAGGGGGCTGACCCGGACCGCTCTCGCGCGGTGGCTAGTTCCCGTGCGGCCAGGGTGCTGCGCCAGTACTGCGCGGCGAACCGGCTCAACAGGTTCGGGAGCCTGACCTATGCGGGCCAAGGGGTCCACGACCCGGTGGTGGTCCGCCGTGATGCGGGCGAGTTCTTCCGCGCGCTGCGCCGCGAGTTGGGGGGCCGGGCGTTCCCGTATGCGTGGGTGCCCGAGTGGCATCCCGGCGGGCACGGGCTGCACCTGCACTTCGCGGTGAGCCGGTTCGTGCACCGCTCCAAGATCCAGGCGGCGTGGGGCCGGGGGATCTTCGACATCCGGCTGATCAGCGGGCTGCCGGTGGGGTCATCGGTGTGGGACGAGTCCCGGGTGGCTGCCCGCTACATGGCCAAGTACGTCAGCAAGTCCTTCGACGACGGGGCCCACCCCGCCGGGCTGCACCGCTACGAGGTCGCAGAGGGGTTCCAGCCGGGCCGCGAGAGGCTCGCGGGGTCCTCGGTCGATGAGGTCGTGTCGCTGGCTCGTGAGCGCATGGGGCGGTACCGCGCAGGGTGTGGCACTCCTCCGAGGCTCAGGGCTGGCAGGGGCCTCCGTCGTTCTGGGTCCCGTGGTGAGCCCCGAGCAGGTCGCTGCGCTGGTGGTGATGAGCACTGCCGCGCAGGGCCTGCCGGTCAAGGTCGACGACCCTGGGGTGATCCGACGGGTGGTGACGCTGCTGGGCGGGCCGGCGGGCACGGGCAAGGCGCGCCCGCGCAGCGAGCGCCGGGCCGGGGCCGCCGGCGCGCCTAGAACTTCCATACTGGGGTGACTCGGGCGGGGTCCAGGGTGGTGGCGCCCGGGGTGCCAGGACCGATCACCACCTTGTCGATGAGCGCGCCGATGATCGCGGACTGCCGGTCCAGGGGCAGGGTCTCCCAGGTGGTGCGGAGCGCGTCCCCGGTGCCGATCAGGTCGGCGAGGGCCTGGCCGTTGACGTGCTCGGACATCTGGCGCCGGGCGCTGGCGATGCGGGCCTGGATCACGTCGCGCGCGGGGATCCACTCGGCCATGCTGATGCGCCGGTCGGCGTAGGCGGCTGCGAGCTCTTCCATCTGCGCCTCGTCGGCCGCGACCTGCTCGAGCAGCGCGCTGGACTCCGGGGAGTCGTCGCCCCCGCGCAGGGCTGTGGCCAGGTCGGGGGTGTCGAGCCGGAACAGGACCATCTCGGCGACCAACTCCTCCACCGGGGCCGCCACCACCGTCAGGCGCCCGCACCCGTCGTGGTCGGGCCCGGACAGGCACACGTACCGGCGGGTGTTGACCCGGGCCGAGGAGAACAGGGTGTTGCCGCACTTGCCGCACCGCAGCATCCCGGACAGCACGTATCGGCGGGGAGCCCGACGCCCGGCGATGCGCCGCTGCTCGATTCGGGCGATCACCTGGGTCTGCTCGGACTCGGTCAGGATCGGCTTCCACACCGCCTTGCCCACGACCTCGCCGCGCAGCGTGCGCATCCCGATCAAGCGGGGGTTGGTCAGCATCGCGCGCACCGTGCTGGTGCGCCAGCGGGCCCCGTTGACCGTGGGCACCTCGTTCTCGCCGAGCCACGCCGTCACGCTTCGCAGGGACTCACCCGCGATCACCCGCCGCGCGCACTGCTTGATGATCCGCGCCTCGGCCCGGTCCACGGTGATGTGGTCGTCCCGGTAGCCGAAGGGACGGTTGGCCCCGCCGTGGGGCATCCCGGACTGCGCCACCTGCTCCATTTTGCGCCGGACCCGCCGGGACTTCGACGCCGACTCGTTGGCTGCCACCGCCGCCATCAGCCGTGCCACCAGCAGCCCGTCGCCGTCGGCGATCTTCACCTCCCCGGCCACCGTCGCCAGGCTGGTGATCCGAAGGGAGTCGCACAGTTCGACGAACTCCTCCAACTCCTTGGGCCGCCGGGTGAGCCGGTCCATGTGGTAGACGATCACCGCATCCACCCGCCCCCCGCGCATCGCGGCCAGCATCCGCTCGTACGCCGGACGCGCCTTGCCCGAGTAGGCCGACACGTCGTTGTCGACGAACTCCTCTGCCACCGGCCAGCCGTTGCGCTCGGCCCACGCGCGGCAGTCCTCGCGCTGGCGCTCCACCCCCAGCCCCGTACCGTCCTGGTCGCTGCTGATCCGCGCGTAGATGGCCGCCGCCGAAGGCTTGCTCACAGGGGGTCACATTAATGACTTCTGGCCAACCTCGCCCTTGTCTGCGGCCCCCACCACCGCTTCGTCCACCACCACCGATGGACCCTCCGACCAGACCCCGGCGGCGGCTGGACCATCCACCCACCACCCGACATCGGCCCGGCGGTGTAGACGGGCGGCCGTATCGCAGTCCTGCGCCCGAGTGGGCTGGCGGGAAGGACATCCGACGTCATGCCGCACGCCGCCACCGCCACGTCGATGACTGGCCATATCAGCGCGACCCGCCCTCGTTCGTCGAGCACCGGTGACAGGCCGCTGCTCGCCTGGACGGAGCACCCGTCGCGGCCGCTGCACGCCTGAACCGGGCACCCGTAGCCGCCGCTGCCAGCCCGGACGGAGCCCCGGTGGCGGGTCGCTGCCCGGCTCGGCCATGGGCCCCTGAGAGGATGTGCCGACACCTGACCGAGGGCGCCCGCGGCGCCCAACCCGAGGAGCCACCACCCCGTATGGCCCGCACCACCGCGCCGCCACCGCCGCCGGTCCCCGAGAAGATCGTCGACGTCGACGTCTGCGCCGAGATGCGCGGCTCCTTCCTCGAGTACGCGTACTCGGTCATCTACTCGCGCGCCCTGCCCGACGCTCGAGACGGGCTCAAGCCGGTCCAGCGCCGCATCCTCTACACGATGGCCGAGATGGGCCTGCGCCCCGACCGCGGCCACGTCAAGAGTGCGCGCGTCGTCGGCGAGGTGATGGGCCGGCTGCACCCGCACGGCGACAGCGCCATCTACGACGCGCTCGGTGCGGATGGCCCAGCCGTTCTCGCTGCGGCTGCCCCTGGTCGACGGCCACGGCAACTTCGGCTCCCTCGACGACGGACCGGCGGCGTCCCGGTACACCGAGGCACGGCTCGCCCAGCCAGCGCTGCTGATGACCGCGTCGCTCGACGAGGACGTCGTCGACTTCAGCCCGAACTACGACGGCCGCGAGACCGAGCCGTCGGTCCTGCCGGCCGCAGTGCCGAACCTGCTCGTCAATGGCGCGGCGGGCATCGCGGTGGGCATGGCGACCAACATGCCGCCCCACAACCTCGGCGAGGTCGTGGCCGCCGCGCGCTACCTGCTCGCCCACCCGGGGGCCTCGCTCGACGACCTCATGCGGCTTCGTGCCTGGCCCTGACCTGCCCACGGGCGGCATCGATCGTGGGCCTCGACGGCGTGCGGGAGGCGTACGAAAACGGTCGCGGGTCGTTCCGGATCCGGGCCACGGTGAGGGTCGAGAGCGTCACGGCGCGCCGTCGAGGCGCTGGTGGTCACCGAGCTGCCGTACAACGTCGGCCCCGAGCGGGTCATCGAGCGCATCCGCGACCTCGTCATCGCCAAGAAGCTGCAGGGCATCGCGGCGATCGACGACTTCAGCGACGGCGAACGCGGGCTGCAGCTCGTCATCGAGCTCAAGGCCGGTTTCAACCCCGACGCCGTGCTCGAGCACCTCTACCGGCTCACCCCGATGGAAGACTCCTTCGCCGTCAACAACGTCGCCCTCGTCGAGGGCCGACCCCGCACGCTCGGGCTGCGCGAGCTGCTGCAGGTGTACCTCGACCACCGGCTCGAGGTCGTACGCCGCCGCACCGAGTACCGCCGCCGCAAGGCGCAGGAGCGGCTGCACCTCGTCGAGGGCCTCCTCGTCGCCATCCTCGACATCGACGAGGTCATCGCGGTCATCCGCAGCAGCGACGACACCGCAGCGGCCCGCGCCCGCCTGATGGCCGTCTTCGACCTGTCAGAGGTGCAGACGACCTACATCCTCGAGATGCCGCTGCGCCGTCTCACCAAGTTCAGCCGGATCGAGCTCGAGGCCGAGCGCGACGAGCTGCGCTCGACGATCGAGTCGCTCACCGAGGTGCTCGAGTCGACGGCCCGACTGCGCGATCTCGTGTCCGACGAGCTGGCCGAGGTAGCCCGCGAGCACGCCACGCCGCGCCGCACGGTGCTCCTGGAGGCGGCTTCGCTGCCCGCCTCGAGCAGCTCCCCGCTCGAGGTCGCCGACGACCCCTGCTTCGTCCTGCTGTCGAGCACCGGCCTGTTGGCCCGAGTCCCGATCGGCGACGACGAGGCAGCCGCACCGCGTACCACGGGGCAGAGGTCGCGGCACGACGTCGTGGTCTCGTCGGTGCCCGCCACTGTGCGCAGCGAGGTGGGGCTGGTCACCACGGCGGGCCGGGTGCTGCGGCTCCCGGTGCTCGAGCTGCCGGCGCTGCCACCGACGGCGGGTCACCCGAGCCTCAAGGGCGGCGCACCCCTGAAGGAGTTCGTCCCGCTCGGGCGCGACGAACGGCCCCTCGCGCTCACCACCCTCGACCCGGCCTCGCAGGGCCTCGCGGTAGGGACCGAGCGCGGCGTCGTCAAGCGCGTCTCCCCCGACGTGCCGACGAACCGAGACGAGTGGGAGGTCATCCGGCTCGACGCAGGCGACCGCCTCGCCGGCGCGGTCGAGCTGCGCACCGGCGTGGAGGAGCTCGTGTTCATCACCAGCGACGCGCAGCTGCTGCACTTCCCCGCCGCGGGCGTGCGCCCGCAGGGCCGCCCGGCGGGCGGCATGGCCGGCATCCGGCTCAACCGCGGCGCGCGGGTGGTGTTCTTCGGCGCGGTCGACCAGGACCGCGAGGCCGTCGTCGTCACCGTCTCGGGATCCAGCGCGGCCCTGCCGGGTACGGAGCCGGGTAGCGTCAAGGTCACGCCCTACGGCGAGTACCCCGCCAAGGGCCGGGGCACGGGCGGGGTGCGCTGCCATCGCTTCCTCAAGGGCGAGGACTCGCTGTCCCTGGGCTGGGCGGGGGCGGTGCCCGCGCGGGCCGCGACCGCAAGCGGCGGCGCGGTCGACCTGCCCGCCGAGCCAGGCCGGCGCGACGGGTCCGGCACTCCCGGCGAGGCGCCCATCTCCGCCGTGGCGGGCCCACGTTGAGCGGCCACGGAGCCTCCCCGAGTCGCCCGAAGCCACGGGAGCCGTCGAGGAGGCCGCGCCCGCACCCGCCGGACCCCGGTGCCGCGAGATCTCCCTCGACGCGTCCGAGCGCCTCGCCGCCACCGCGCCGGTCGCGCAGGCCTGGCTGGTCATCGAGCAGCCCGGCCCGTGGGGCCGCAAGGCGCTGCTCGACTCCCGGCTGCCCGACGGGCTCGGCCCGGCACTCGTGGACGCCTCGGAGGGCACCGGCACCACCGTCCTTCTGGCCCGCAAGCCCGGCCGTGCGGCGGCGCCGGTCGACGCGGGTCCGGCCCGCCGGTTCTGGCTCGCGCACACCACCCCCGGCGGTGTGCGGATGCGCTCGGGAGTCGTTGACGACGTCCGCGATCTGCTCGAGCTCGACCTGCGGGCCACCGCGCGCGGCGAGCTGCCGCCGCTGGGCCGCAAGACCACCGAGCCGCTGCTGCTCGTGTGCGCCAATGCCAAGCGCGACGCGTGCTGCGCGCTGCTGGGCCGACCACTCGCGGCCGAGCTGGCCGCCGACCCGGCGCTCGCCGATGTCGTCTGGGAGTCCTCGCACCTCGGCGGCCACCGCTTCGCGCCCACCTCCCTGCTGCTGCCGTGGGGCACGTCCTACGGCCGGGTCGACCACTCCGGCATCTCCGCGGCGCTCGAGGAGGCCCGCGCCGGCCGCGCGTCGCTGATGGGCTACCGCGGGCGTACGGCCCTGCGCCGCTGGCTGCAGGCCGCCGAGATTGCGGTGCGCGAGGCCGAGGGCGTCGACGGCATCGACGACCTCTCCGTGCTGAGGGTCACGCCGTCAGGGATGGTCGTTCCCGCCCCCGTCGGCACGCCCAAGGCAGCAGCGCCCGAGCCGGCCGAGGCCGAGGTGCGGCACGCCGACGGCCGGGCCTGGCGGGTCACCGTCACCCGCTCGGTGATCCCGCCGCGCCCGGAGTCGTGCGGTGGCGAGCTGGTAGCGGGAGAGTCGTACGCCACGTCCTGGCCGGTGGCGCTCCCCCCGTGGCGTACCACCCCATGACCCGCGACCACGGACCTGGGCTCCCGCCCGACGACCTCGCCGCCGCGCTCAGCGCGCTGGCCGCCGCGAGCGAGCTGCCCGACGACCACCCCGACGTCGCCGCCCTGCGGCGAGCCACAGCGACGTTCTTCAAGCAGGTGAAGCAGGAGCGGCGCTCCCGCGTGCGGCAGGCGGTCTTCGACGCCGACCGTGCCGTCATCGAATCCACGGCCACCGGCTCACCGCAGCGGATCGACGACGAGACCGCCGGGATCCCCCTCGTCTCGAGCGTCACGGGGGCCACCGCCGGCACGCTCCACCGGCCCATGGCCTGCTACGTGTGCAAGCAGCGGTACGTAGACGTGGACGCGTTCTACCACCAGCTCTGCCCGAGGTGCGCGGCCGAGAACCACGCCCGCCGCGACGCGCGCACCGACCTCACCGGCCGCCGCGCGCTGCTCACCGGGGGACGGGCGAAGATCGGCATGTACATCGCGCTGAGGCTGCTGCGAGACGGCGCGCACACCACGATCACCACCCGCTTCCCGAACGACGCGGCTCGCCGTTTCGCCGGCATGCCCGACGCCGCCGACTGGCTGCACCGACTCGCGATCGTCGGCATCGATCTGCGCGACCCCGCTCAGGTCGTGCACCTCGCCGACGAGGTCGCCGCGCAGGGACACCTCGACATCCTCATCAACAACGCGGCGCAGACGGTACGACGCTCCCCCGGCGCCTACAGCCCGTTGGCCGAGGCGGAGGCGGCGCCGCTGCCGCCTGGCCCGAAGCCGCACATGATCGCGTTCGGGCGCACGAGCGACGCGCACCCCGCGGCCCTCGTCGGCGCGCTCGACGACCACCCCGACGTCGTCCTCGTGTCGGCGCTCGCGCCGCACGAGATCACCCAGCTCGCCCTCGCGGCCGGCTCGGCCTCTCCGGACCGCGTGGCCACCGGCACGGCCATCGATGCCGGCGGGCTGGTGCCCGACCTCGTCGACCTCAACTCGTGGACCGCCGCGGTGGGGCAGGTCGACGCGCTCGAGCTGCTCGAGGTGCAGCTGTGCAACCAGACCGCGCCGTTCATCCTCATCAACCGGCTGCGCTCGTGCCTGGCCGCCTCGCCGGCCCGGCGCGCGTACGTGGTGAACGTCTCGGCGATGGAGGGAGTGTTCAGCCGCGGCTACAAGGGCGCCGGACACCCGCACACCAACATGGCCAAGGCCGCGCTCAACATGCTCACCCGCACGAGCGCCGACGACCTGTACACCGACGGCGTCCTGATGACCGCGGTCGACACCGGCTGGATCACCGACGAACGCCCGCACGTGACGAAGCTGCGGATGGCCGACGAAGGCTTCCACGCCCCGCTCGATCTCGTCGATGGCGCTGCCCGCGTGTACGACCCGATCGTGCGGGGCGAGGAGGGGCAAGACCTCTACGGCGTCTTTCTCAAGGACTACCGCCCGGCGCCCTGGTAACCGCCGGGTAGCGCCAGGGCTCGGCCCTCAACCGGTGGGCGCGCCATCGAGGGCCACCTCGAGCATCTGCTCGCGGTCGTGGATGGTCGTGCGGTCGCGGCCGCGCTCGCCGCCGAGAGCCTGCTCGGCCGCGTCCAGGCGCATCCAGCCTTCCACGTCGACCACGTGAACGCCGTGCGCGAGCAGGTAGGCATCGATGTCTGCCGGCTGGCGGTGCGGAGCGCGAGGGAGGCCCTGCACGTCGGCGATGAGGCTGGCCACCGTCGCGGCGGCGTCCTTCTTGTTCGTGCCGATGATGCCGGTGGGGCCCCGCTTGATCCATCCTGCGACGTACTCCCCCGGCACGACGGCGCCGTCCCGGTGCACCCGGCCGTCCTCGCTCGGGATGACGGCGCGGGCCGCGTCGAAGGGCATCTCGTCCAGCGGCAGGCCGCGGTAGCCGACGGACCGGATGACGAGATCGGCTGGGATCGTGCTGGTTTCGCCCGTGCCGTGGGCCTGCCCGTCGGCGTCGAGCTTCGTACGCTCGACGACCACGCCGGTGACCCTGTCGGCTCCGAGGATCTCGACCGGACGGGTGAGAAACCGCACGTGGATGCGGCGCGGTTTGCCCTCGGGGGTGCGCGCCGCCCAGCCGCGCAGCACATCGAGGTTGCGGGTCAACACCTTGTCCGAGGCCACCTTCGCCGCGCTCGCCGGATCGAGCTCGAGGTCGGCCGGGTCGACGAGCACGTCAGCCAGGGCCAGCTCGCCGAGCTCGCGCAGCTCCTTGGTGGTGAACGCCCCCTGCGCCGGTCCGCGGCGCCCGAGCAGGTGGATGTCGGTGACGTGCGAGCCCTCGAGCAGGTCGAGCACGTGCTGGGGCATCTCGGTGGCGTCGAGCTCGTCGAGGCGCTTGGCGAGCACTCGCACGACGTCGACGGCCACGTTGCCGACGCCCACGACGACGACGGAGTGGGCCGGGCCGACGGCCGCCTGGATCTCGTCGCGGTGCGCCTCGGGGTGCCCGGTGTACCAGGCCACCAGGTCGGTGGCTGCCACGCTGCCGGGCAGCTCCTCGCCGGGGATGCCGAGCCGCCTGTCGGACGAGGCCCCGTAGCAGTAGACGACCGCGTCGTAGAAGTCGTGCAGCTGGGCCGCCGTGATGTCCTTGCCCACCTCCACGTTGCCCAGGAACCTCACGTTCTCGCGGTCGAGCACCTTCTGCAGGGTGTCGCGCACCGACCGGATGCTGACGTGGTCGGGGGCCACGCCGTACCGCACGAGGCCGAAGGGGCTGGGCAGTCGCTCGATCACGTCGACGATGGCCGGCAGGTCGGTCTGGGCGGTGAGGGCGTCGGCGGCGTAGATCCCGCTGGGGCCAGAGCCCACGACGGCCACGCGGAGCGGGTCGGTCATGAGCCCGATCCGACCACACGGCCACCGCGGCGGTCCAGGGACCCCCGTCCTGTGTCCTAGGTCACGGGGTCGGGCCGATACCCTCGGCGTCGTGTCGCTGTCCGAGTCAGCCGATCGCCATCCGTTCCCCGTCGAGCGGTTCGCCGACGTGATCGACGCGAACGCCGCCTACGCCGCCTCGTTCACCGGCACGCACCTGTCCGGGCTGGCGGGCCGAGGCCTGGCCGTCGTCACCTGCATGGACTCGCGCATCGAGCCGCTGGCGATCCTGGGCATGGGTCCCGGCGACGTGAAGATCCTGCGCAACGCGGGCGCACGGGTCACCGAAGACGTGCTGCGCACGCTTGTCCTGGCCACGTACCTGCTTGGCGTCGAGCGGGTGCTGATCATGCCGCACACCGACTGCAAGATGGCCAGCGGCAGCGAGGCCCAGATCCACGCCGCCATCGCCGAGCAGCACGGGGTCGACACGCGGTCGATCGAGGTGCGCACCGTTCAGGACCAGGAGGGTGCGCTCGTCACCGACGTCGTCCGCGTCCGCGCGTTCCCGCTGCTACCGGCCGGGATCGTCGTGGCCGGGGCGGTCTTCGACGTGGCCACCGGCCTGCTACGACCGATGGACATCTGAGGGGCCGTGGACGCGCGGAGCGACGGGCACGAGGTCTGGAGGGAGCGGTGCTGGGCCGCCGACACGGCTCTGCGGCAGGTGATCGGCGCCGGCGCGCCGCACCGCGCACACGCCAGGTTCGGCTCCGTCCGGGTCACCGATATGGGCGTACCGCACCCGTGGGGCGTACAGGCCAGCGCCGGCCGCACGCTGCCGGCCCCGGCCGACGTCGGGGCCGCCCTCGACTGGTGCCGCGCTCGCGCCGGCGCCGGGTGGTGCGTGTCGGTGCCTGAGGGGCTGCGCGGCCAGGGGGCCTGGCCGTGGCCGCAGCTCCGCGACGGCGAGTTGCTGCCCATGTTCGCGGCCGACGCGGCCGCCGTACGCGGCTTCACCTCTGCCGTGCCTGCGGGCCTGGTGCTCGACACGGCCCCCTCGTTCGACGGCGTCGTCACGGGATACGGCGGCTGGATGGACGACGCGCCGCTCGCTCGGCTGCTCGTCGTGCCCGACGACCTCCACCGGCCCGAGCGGCGCTTCGTCGTGGGTTCGGTCGCAGGCCGCGTGGTCGGCTGCGCGCTCGTCTGGTTCGCCGCCGGCACCGGCTACCTCTCGGGCATCGGGGTGCTGCCGGACCTGCGCGGCCGTGGTTACGGCCGGGCCCTCACCGCTGCCGCGGCCCGGATCGCCGCCGAAGGGCCCGCCGGGGGTGCGGGGCCCGACCTCGTCTGGATGCACGCCACCGACGAAGGAGCAGCGCTGTACGCGCGGATGGGCTTCGTCCGCATCGACGCCGAGCTCCAGCTCGGACCGGTGGCGTGATGCGCCGCCGTCGGTGGGCGGTGTCCGCCTGCGGCGTCGTCGTGCTGGCGGCGGGCCCGTCGGCCCGCGTTCACGCTGCCCCGGGTGCGTCCGTGCTGACCTGCGGCGGCGAGGTGCCGTTCGCCGTCGCCGCCGGCCAGGCCCTGAACCTCGACTGCCCCGTCCCCGTGCCGTAGCCGCTGCATCGGCCGTAGCCGTAGCCAAGACCGTCCGCGAGGCGCACGATGGGCCGATGGCTCCCGCACCCCGCGCCGACATGTTCGTCGACCCGGCTGACGACCCGCGCGAAGGTGGCCCGACGCTGGGCGACGAGAAGGCCACGCTGACCGAGTTCCTGCGCACCCAGAGGCTCACGCTCGAGCTCAAGTGCGCGGACCTCGATCCGGCAGACCTGGCCCGACGCTCGGTGGAACCGTCGACGATGTCGCTTCTGGGGCTCGTCCGGCACCTGGCGGCGGTCGAGCGAAACTGGTTCAAGCGGCGGCTGGCGGGCCTGGACGTCCCGAGGCTGTACCAGACCGACGAGAACCGCGACGAGGACTTCGAGGGTGCCGTCGCCGACCCGCACGTCGTCGAGGACGCGTGGCGCTGCTGGCGCGCGGAGGTCGAGTTCGCCGAGACCTTCGTCGCAGGCGCCACGGATCTCGGCGCCACCTACCCGATCCCCGGGCACGGGCAGCTGTCCTTGCGCGAGGTCCTCGTCCACATGGTCGAGGAGTACGCCCGCCACAACGGGCACGCCGACCTGCTCCGCGAGCGCATCGACGGTCGCGTGGGCCAGTAGCCGCGGGCGGGGTCAGCCCAGCGACAGCAGTCCGCGGGCCTGCGCGAAGCCGGGTTCGGGGTCGCGCACGTCGAGGAAGACGGTGGTCATGCCTACCGACTCCGCCCCGCGGAGGTTGACCGGCTGGTCGTCCACGAACACGGCCTCCGACGCCGGCACGCCGAGCCGCTCGAGGACGATCTCGTACGAGCGCGGCTCGGGCTTGAAGACCCCCTCGGTACGCCCGTCGACGAGCACGTCGAACTCGCGCAGCACGCTCATCCGCGCGATCCAGTCCTCGTCGTGGAACGAGGTGAGATCGTTCGTGAGCGCAGCGACGCGCAGGCCGGCGGCCTTCGCCTCTCGGATCAGCGCACGAGCGCCGGGTCGGACGAGCTCGTCCTCGGTGCCGCCGTAGAGGTGGCCCATCATCTCGGGCATGTCGGCCGGCCTGCCGAGCAGGGACGAGAAGTCGCTGACGCGGCGGGCCCAGTACTCCCGCTCGTTGAACGCGCCAGCCTGGAAGGCCCGCCAGTCGGCGTCGGACGACGGGTCGAACGGACCGGTCCACGTGAGGGACCCCGGCGGCAGGCCAGCCTGGCGCTCGCCGACCGCGCGAAGCTCGAACGGGGTGAGCAGCACCGGGCCGCCGAAGTCCAGGACCAGCGCGGTCAGTGCTCCTCCTCGAGGATGGTGACGCGGTCGAACCGCACCACCTCGCCGAACCACCCGCAGCCGCCGCACCACGTCATGAACACGCGCACGTCGGAGGTCCAGTACTCCGTGGTGAGGCCGCCCTCGTCGCGCAACGAGGCCCCGCACATCGGGCAGAACTGTGGCTTGTCCAGCAGATGGCGCTCGGCGTCCCGCGCGAACCACGCGCCCGGTGGGGGCAGCTCGTGCGGGTCGGGCGGCAGCGGCGCGGACTCCGCGGCCCGCGACACCACCTCGGAGCGGTCCTCAGCCACCGGTGCCGGCCTTCTCGCGGTTCGCCCAGGCCCCGGCGTGCAGGTCGAGCAGGTCCTGCTTCTGGGGGCTGTAGCGCATGGAGCCCATGGTGATGAACGCCTCGGCGAACTCGCGCTCGGCGCCGAACTTGTCGCGCTCGCACGGCAGCTCGATCACCTCGCGGTACTCGCGCACCGTGCCGATCGGGTCCTCGCCCCTGGCGACCTTCTTGATGTTCTCCTTGAACATCTTGCGCAGCATCGCGACGCCCGCGTCGGACCGGCCGAGGTGCTCCTGGGTGCGGTCGGTCACCGGACCCTGCGACACCCAGGCCATGATGTCCTGGCCCTCGATGTAGTCGGTGATGAAGCGGCCCTGCTCGTCGCGCCAGAGGTACTCGTAGACGACGGGCCGCTCCTGCGGCTCCCACACCCCGCCCTCGGGGTGGTGCAGCGAGTAGAAGAGCGTCCACGTCGTGGTGTCGTCGATGGGCACGCGGATCTGCATCTGGTCGATGCCGGCGCCGCCGACCCGCATGTAGAACGGGAAGACCAGCGGGTGGCCGATCTTCCAGTCGTCGTTCTCCTCGCTGAACCCCTCGAGTACGCGGCGCTTGAGGATGCCGAACTCCATCTCGTCGAACGCCGTGCGG
This sequence comes from uncultured Actinomycetes bacterium, assembly GCA_963778785.1. Classification (GTDB taxonomy): domain Bacteria; phylum Actinomycetota; class Actinomycetes; order S36-B12; family CAIYMF01; genus CAVZVV01. Next base: position 33,697 of record CAVZVV010000029.1, on the reverse strand, counting down.
ATGTGCTTGCGCTGGAAGGCCTTGGGGGCGTCGAAGCCCTGGGTCTGGCCGAGGAACTCGAAGTAGTAGCCGTGCAGCCACTCGACGTGGTGCGGGTCGACCGAGTTCTCCATGATCTGCAGCCAGCTGCACGGCAGCACGGACCAGCCCACGTCTCGGACGCCCTCCTGCACGAACACGTCGAAGCGCGGCAGCTCCGGGGCAGGGTTGGGGCCGACGTACACCCACACCATCCCGCCCATCGTCTGAGCCCGGCCCGACTTCTGCCTCACACGGTCGCGGAAGTTGGCGTTGTCGGCCTCGGCAGGCTGCTCGAGGCACTCGCCGTCGAAGCCGAACTTCCAGCCGTGGTAGCCGCAGCGCAGGCCGTCCTCGTGGACGACGCCGTACGTCAGGGAGGCCCTGCGGTGCGGGCACTTCTCGGCCAGGAGACCGTACTTCCCGCTGGGGGTCTTGAACAGCGTCCAGTCCTCGCCGAGCAGCCGCACGGTCTTGCTCGGCACGCCGTCGAAGTCCTGCTCGAACGCGATCGGGTACCAGTAGCGCCGGAGCAGCTCGCCCATCGGCGTGCCGGGTCCCACCTGGGTGAGTTCGTTGTTCTGCTCCACGGTCAGCATCTGGTTCGCCCTTCCCCCGCCGTGCTGGCGGGAAGTCTCTCTGGTCGTGGTGTGGCGTGACCTCGGTGCCGGGATCCGTGGTGACGGCGCCCGGCACCGAGCGGTCAGTCGTCGAGCACGGTCACGGTGCCGCTGGAGCCGTCCACGCGAATGCGCTGGCCGGTCTTGATGTTGCTCGTCGCGAAGCCGGTGCCGGTGACGGCGGGGAGGCCGTACTCGCGGCAGACGATCGCCGCGTGGCTCATCATGCCGCCAGTGTCGGTGACCGTGGCGCCGATCTTGCCGAAGATCGGCGCCCACGACGGAGCGGTGAGCGGGGCGACGAGGATCTCACCCTCCTGCACCTCGTTGATCTGGTCGGCCGAGAAGATGACCCGCGCCGGGCCCTCGGCGGTGCCCGGCGAGGCCGCGAAGCCCTTGATGTCGCCGCCGTCGCCGGACCCGCCGCCGAGCCACGCCGCGACGCTGTCGGACGTGATGCCCCACAGCATGACGGTGAAGGGCTCGGTCACTACCTCGGGCGGCACGCCGAGGGCCGGGGTGGGCTTCCAGGTCTTGAGAGCAGAGACGATGCCCTTGCGCCGGCTCACCACCGCGGGCCAGTACTTCGGCCCGCGGGGAGGAGCTGGCGTCGCCCACGAGGCGAACAGGTCGAACAGCGCGTCCGGCACCTCGTTGCGCTTGAGGTAGAAGATGTCGTTCGGCTCCGCGACGAAACCCTCCTTGGCCAGCACTCCGCCCAGGTCGCGCATCTTGCGCCACAGGACCGAGTGGGCCCAGTGCTCGACATAGAAGTTGTGGTTCTCCACGTACGGGAACACCACCCGAGCCAGCCCGAGCTTGCCCGCGAACGCCTCCCGGTCCTCGTCCGAGGGCAGCAGCTCGGCGTACTCGTTGACGACCCGGTCCCGCTCGGCGCGGATGGCATCGACCGGGCGGCTAAGGTCGGCGCCCTCGCCCAGCTTGGAGATGTAGTTGCGGATGAAGTCGAAGGGGATCTCGACGTTCTCGATCCAGATCTTGTCCGAGTGGTAGAAGCCCGATCCCGTGGAGAAGTTGAACCACGGCTCGGCCGACTCCTGGAAGGAGGCGATCCATGCCTGGCCCGCCGGGGTGGCCTTGAGCGCCTGGCAGGTGGCCTCGACGTCGCCGTCGAACGCCCCGCCGACGCCCGTGTCGAGCGCCATGCGGGCGAGCCGCTTGAGCTCGTCGTCCGGTCGGAACAGGTCGACGTCGACGCCCGCGACCATCTTGGCGATGGCCAGGTCGGGGATGCTCGGCCACGACTGCTTGCAGAAGCCGAAGAAGTCGAGGTAGGCCGCGTACCCCAGGTTGAGGAACTCGAAGTGGAAGTTCCACAGCTTCAGGGCGCTGTCCACGAGGGCGTGGTAGCCCTCGAGCAGGTCGTAGCCCGAACCGACGCCGCGCCCGGACTTGACCACCGCGTCGGCGTCCTCGACGTCGGGCAGTGGTGAGAAGTCGATCGCCTCCATGGCCTTGACGAGGTCGCGGATCTTGACCATCCACCTGTCGTAGAGGTCGTTCCAGTTCATGAAGTAGAAGCCGGCGCGGTCGGTGAACGCGGCGACCCGCATCTCGATGTCAGCCTCGGGGGCGGGCACGGGGGTGAGGTAGGCGTACCCGTTGAGGATGCGGAAGTCGATGCCGTTGGCCGGCGGGACGAGCAGGTGGCGGGTGTTGTACTGCGACAGGGAGGTGATCGCGAACTCGTAGAACGTGGCGTCCCAGGGGGTCAGGACCTCGGGCCAGTGCACGCCGTCCTGGAACCAGAACATCGACTCCTCGTACTCGCGGCGGTCCTCGCTGAACACCGACGAGTAGGCGTAGAGCTCTTGCCACCCTTCGGCCCCGGCCGGCACCTCGATGTCGAACGGACTCGGGAAACGATCCGCCATGTGCTCTCCTTCTCGGACCCAGATGGGTCTTCCCTCACCGGCCGGGCGGGCCGATCCCGCCAGGTCCTCACAACGGTGCTCACCGGTCCTACTGCTCCCCCGAGCCCCCCGAGCTCCCCTTGGCGTACAGCGGGGACATCAGCGTCGAGACGATGCTCGACATGAAGTCCGCGGGCGGCTCGTTCTTCTTCTTCTTCGCCGCCGCGGCGTCCTGGGCCGCCTTCTTGCTCCACACCGTCTCGGGCCGGGACTGGAGCAGGATCACGTTGTCGCCCGCGGGCAGGTCGAGGTCGACCGCCCACTCGATGTCCTGCGGCGCGCCGTAGTGCTTCTCGGCCGTCTTGGCCAGCCGGGCGATCGCCCTGATCTCCTCGTCGGTGAGCGACGGCGCAGCGGCCCGATCGGGGTCGACGTCGACCTTCTCTACCGTGTCGTGGTCGGTGAGCCGGTACTCGTGCTCCTTGGCCGAGACGACCCGCTGTCCGATCTCGAAGAGCACCTTGTCGACCAGGTAGTTGTCGGGCGTCACCTCACCGCCCACGACGGCCTCGCCGAACCCCCACGACGAGTCGATCGCCACCTGGGAGCGGTCGCCGTTGACGGGGTTGAGCGTGAACGCCACTCCGGCCGACTTGGGGTGCACCATCTTCTGCACCACCACGCACATCTCGACGCTGCGGTGGGCGTAGCCCATCTCGACCCGGTAGCACGTGGCGCGGTCGGTGAACAGGCTCGCCCAGCACCGGCGGACCGCGTCGACCACGGCGTCGCCGCCGCGCACCCACAGGTAGGTGTCGTGCTCGCCGGCGAACGAGGCGTCAGGCGAGTCCTCCGACGTGGCCGACGAGCGGACGGCCACGGGCACGTCCGGGACGCCGCAGCGGCGGGACAGCTCGTCGTAGGCGCGGCGGATGCTCGACTCGATCTCGGCGGGCACCGGCATCGTCGAGATGATCTCCCGGATGCGCCCGCACTTCTGGCTCACCTGGTCGGTGTCGTTCGTGTCGAGGCTGTGCAGGTGGTGCGCCAGCTTCACGTCGAGGTCGCCCGCGTCGTGGCTGGCCCGGTAGGCGTTCGTGGTGATCGCGAAGCCCGGGGGGACGGGGAGCCCTGCCTTGGTCATCTCGCCGAGGCTCGTGGCCTTGCCCCCGAGCTCGTTCTTCAGCCCGGCCCAGTATCCGTCGAACCAGACGACGGTGTCGGTACCGCTCACAGGTCTCCTCCTTCGACGTCCCTGCGGGACACGGGCACGGCCGCCCCGGACAGGCCGGTCCACCAGTCCGGCAGCTCGTCGAGCTGCGGGACGTGCACCTCCTGCACGCGGTTGCGGTAGAGCACGAGCGCCGTCGTGCCGCCCTGGAGCAGTCGCACGCGGACGGCCTCGGTGTTGAAAGGCTCGCCGGGGTCGTAACCCATCGCCCATGTCGCGAAAGCTCGGATCGGCCCGGAGTGGGTGGCGACGACCTGGGTCTGGCCGGGCCGCTCGGCCTGGACGCGCAGCAGGCCGGCCCAGAACCGGCGCACGCAGGCCACCGGCGGCTCGAAGTGCATCAGCGGCATGGTGAGCCAGTGGGTGATGGGGTCGCCACCACCCTGCTGGATGCCCCAGAAGCGATCCATCTCGACGAGCCACATCGGCCGCTCGCCGAGGCCGACGCGCTCGTACTTCTCCATCTCGGCCTGGTAGATGCGGTAGGCGGCGGTGACGTCCTTGAACCCCCACGGCGTCGACATCTGGAAGTTGCGGAACTCCTCGGCCGGCTCGATCTCGCCCACGTCGGCGGTACGTCCGAAGAGGGTGAGGCCGTCGAGCAGGCCCCGGCGCAGGTGCTCGGCGGTCTGCCGGGCGCGGTTCGTGTCCGCGCACACCATCGAGACGTGGTGACCGTTGAGCACGCGGCGGGCGATCTCCTGGCCGCGCCGGTGCGCCTGCCACGACCCCAGCGGAGTCAGGCCCGACTCGCTCGAGTAGCCCTGCGTCTCGCCGTGCCGGACGAAGTAGACGTCGGTGGCGACCGTGACCGCCTGCTCGCGCCGTTCGGGCACGATCTCCTTGGTCCGGGTGACCTCGGCCCAGCCGCGGCTGACGCCGAGCTCCTCGCCCTCCCACGTCGGTACCGCCTCGAGCCCCGAGGAGGGGTCGCGTCGCTCGCGGAAACGGCGCAGGTACAGCGGTTCGTCCGCGGGGTCGCCCGGCCCCTCGATGGTGGGCTGCCGCGCGGCCCCGCGACGCTCGAGGTACTTGGTGAGGTACGCGGGAGCGTCGGGCCGCTCGGTGCGCGGCAGCGAGACCGGGGCGGGTGCTGCCGCGGTGGTCGTGTCGTCGCTCGTCGTCGTCACTGCGGGCCGCCTTAGCTGTGCACCGTGAGGAACCGCTGGTTGACCACGCCGTCGTAGCAGAACAGCGCGCGGCCCATCTCGGCCTCGGTCCAGGTGGTGGGCTCGTCGTCGGGGTCGAACCAGTAGCCGCCGGTGAACACCTCGTTGCGGTTGCCGGTGGGGTCGAAGAAGTAGACCGTGTGGCCCCGGGTGGCGCCGTGCCGCGTGGGGTTCGTGTCGATGTGGCAGCCGTGGTAGGCCAGCACGTCGGCGGCCCTGCGGATGTCGTTCCAGTCGTCCACCCAAAAGGCCACGTGGTGGAGGCCGCCGTTCGGACCCGTGACCAGCGCGACGTCGTGCGGGCTGTGCGAGACCTCGAGCCACGTCGCGATCTGGAAGCCGTCGTCGCCGACGATCTGCTCGGTCATCCGGAAGTCGAGCACGTCGCGGAAGAAGGCGGTGCCGGCGGCGACGTCCTCGGCCGTGAGGAATACGTGGTCGATGCGCGGCGGCGCGATGCCCACCATGTTCATCGGGTAGGGCGGCGGGTTCGTCTGCGGCAGCAGGTTGCCCACCTGCTGCATGCCGTGCACGAGCTCGACCTCGTGACCGGTAGGCGCGAGGAACCGGATCGACTCTCCGTGCCCCGGTCCCCACTCGCCCGGCGCGTAGCGCTTCACCGCCACGCCTGCCGCTTCGAGGCGCGACTCGTAGTGGTCGAGGTCCGCGGCGTGCTCCACCTTGAATCCGACGTGCTGCAGCCCGTGGGTGGGGGCGAACGTGAGCACCACCGAGTGGTGCTGGTGCTCGTCCCAGCACTTGAGGAAGACGCGCTCGGGCTCGCGCGCGGTCTCGAACAGGCCGAGCACCTCGCAGTAGTAGGCCGTCGCCAGCTCGAGGTCGGGGACGCGGATCTCCACGTGCGACAGCCGCAGGATGCCCATCAGGTGTGCACCTTCATGAATCGCTGGTTCAGCTCGCCCTCGTAGTAGAAGACGGCCCGGCCGATGTTGTCCTCGGTCCACGTGATGGTGGGGAAGTCGGGGTCCGGGCGGTAGCCGCCGGTGAAGACCTCGTTGCGCGTGCCCAGCGGGTCGAAGAAGTAGATCGTGTTGCCGCGGGTGATCCCGTGGCGCGTCGGGCCCACGTCGATCTGGATGCCGTTGTAGGCCAGGATGTCGGCCGAACGGCGCACGTGGTCCCAGTCGTCGAGCCAGTACGCGAAATGGTGCAGCCCGCCGTTGGGGCCGTTGACGATCGCGAGGTCGTGCGGCGAGTGCGAGCGCTCCATCCACGTGGCCACCTGGTGGCCGTTGCCGTCGACGAGCTGCTCGGTGATCCGGAAGCCGAGGACGTCCCGGTAGAACGTCGTCGACTCGGCCACCTCCTCGGCCGTGACGAGCAGGTGGTCCATGCGCGGCGGCGCGATGCCCTTGAGGCCCTCGACGTAAGGCGGCGGGTTGATCTTCGGCATGAGCCCGCCGGTCTTCACCACGTCGTGCACGAGCTCCATGACGTGGCCCGACGGCGTCTCGAACCGGATGGACTCGCCCTGGCCGACGCTGCTGCCTTTGCTTAGCCGCTCCACGGGGAAGCCGTAGCGGTTGACGGCGCTCTCGAGGTCGGAGAGGTCGTCCTCGCGCTCGACCCGGAAGGACATGAGCTCGATGCCCTGGCGCGGGGAGTACACCAGGCGCAGGGAATGGTGGTCGCTCTCGTCCCAACACGTGAGGTAGACCGAGTTCTCGTCGCGCTCGACCTCCAGCATGCCGATGACCTCGGTGTAGTACGCGGTCGCGAGGTCGAGATCGGTGACGTCGACGTCGACGTGGCCGAGGCGGAGAATGCCCATGAGCTCCCCTCGCGGGTGCGGGTCGCCGCCGAGGCGGCCGGTCCTGGCATGTGGCGCCGGTCACACGTAGTGAGCCGGTGGCCCGGACGTTAGGGCCAAACGTCCCGTATGGCAGACCGACGTGCCGCCATGCGGGACACCAGTGCTACCGTGCCGCTCGTCATGAGCTCCCAGGACCCCGCCGCCCCTCCCGGACCCGCCGCCGACGTGCCCGCAGGCACCCCCAGCGGCCCCACCGGGCCGGTCGCGATGCGCGCCGCGATGGCCGGCTTCGTGGAGGCGCTGCACCAGGCCTACGCCGACCAGGCCCGGCACCTGGCGCCCGGGGAGGCTGCCCGGCTGCCGCTGCTGACGGCCGAGCCCCTGCAGGTGCTCGCGGTCGCCGCGCGCCACCTGCACGTGATCGCGACGACCGACGCGCTGCCGCCCCCGCAGGGTCCCGAGGTGGTCCTCGAAGGATCGCTGGACGACGGGCCCGTCCCGTTGCAGTGGACCCTGCGGTTCTACGACCCCGTCGTGCTCCCCGAGCTCGGCCTCGTCGACGAGAGCGCCGGTCCCCGGCCGGCCGATGTGCGCCGGGTGCTCGGAATCACCGACGTCGTGTACCACGTGTCGGTGGCCCCCGGGGGCGGGCTCTCACCGCACCACGCCCAGCACGCGGGCACGGGTCTGGCGAACAGCCACTCGGCCGCCGCCCGCGACCACGAGTCGCTGCGCGAGGCAGCGCGCGGCCGCGAGGAGCTCGCCGACGAGTTCGCCGTCGCGCAGCACCTCGGGCTGCGCCACGCCGCGGGCCTGCTCGCCATCGCCATCGTGCCCACGTCGAGCAGCGTGGCGGTGCTGGCCGCGCAGTCCGACACCGACCCCGTCGCGCTGCGCGCCGCCGTGCTCGCCGCCCTGCGGCCGGGGCCGTCCACCCGGGAGGACGGATGACCCAGGAGGGGTCGCCGCGGGGCGACACGCAGGTCCTCGCGAGCGTGGCCAACGCCGCCAGGATGCTGCGCGAGTTCGGCAAGGGCGAGCGGGAGCTCGGCGTCACCGAGCTGTCGCGGCGGCTCGGCATCGGCAAGAGCACGGCCCACCGGCTCGCCCACACGCTCGCGCACGAGCGGCTCCTCGACCAGGACCCCGAGACCGGCGCCTACCGCCTCGGCCTGGCGGTCTACGAGCTCGGCATCTCGGTATCGGCGGGCATGGACCTGCACCACGCCGCCACCCCGGTGCTCGAGCAGCTGCGCAACATGACCCGCGAGACGATCCAGGTCGCGGTGCTCGACGGCCGCGAGGTCATCTACGTCGAGCGGCACGAGAGCCCGCAGGCGCTGCGCATCTTCGGCCGCGTGGGCCACCGCAACTGGGCTCACTGCACCAGCACGGGCAAGCTGCTGCTCGCCTACCTGCCGCAGGAGTCCCTCGAGCGCACCCTCGATGGCTGGCTGCTCGAGCGGCGGACGCCGTACACCATCGCGGACCAGGCCGCGCTCCGCAAGGACCTCGCGGCCATCCGCACCCGCGGCTGGGCGGAGAACGTGAACGAGAGCGAGGTGGGCGCCGCGAGCGTCGCGGCGCCGATCCGGAACGTGTTCGGCGAGGTCGTCGCAGCGGTCAGTATCGTCGGCCCCGTGCAGCGCCTCGACGGCGAGTCCCTCCGCCGCTTCGCCCGACCGGCCGTCGAAGCCGGCAACGCCATCAGCCGTCGGCTGGGCTGGCGCGACAGCTCCTCCACCGCGACCGGAAGGTGACACCCATGAGCACGGCCGACCCCCTCGTCCCCGCCGTTCCTGGCGGCACCCTCGGCGCCGAGCGCGTCGACGAGTTTGCCGAGCGCCTGTACGCGGCGCTGCGCTCGCGGGAGCCGGTGCCGCCCCTCACCGACGACGAGCCCGGGATGACCATGGCCGACGGCTATGCCGTGCAGCAGGGCATCGTGTCCCGGCTCGCGGCCGCGTCGGGCGACACGGTGGTGGGCTACAAGCTCGGTCTCACCAGCGCGCCGATGCAGCAGATGCTGGGCGTCGACAGCCCCGACTTCGCTCCGGTGCTCTCGAGCCACGTCCACGCCGACGGCGACCGCATCGATGTGTCGCAGTTCATCGCGCCGAAGGTGGAGGCAGAGATCGCCTTCGTGCTCGGTGCCGACCTGTCCGGCCCCGGATGCACCGCAGACGACGTGCTGGCGGCCACCGCGGGCGCCTGCGCGGCCCTGGAGATCGTGGACAGCCGTATCGCCGACTGGAAGATCAAGCTGCCGGACACGGTCGCCGACATGGCCTCGTCCGGAGCGATCGTGCGCTCGGACCGCGTCGTGCCGCTCGACGCGTTCGACGTGCGCCTCGTCGGGATGGTGTTCACGCGCGGGGGTGCCCTCGTGGCCACCGGGGCCGGTGCCGCTGCCCTCGGCCACCCTGCAGCCGCGATCGCGTGGCTCGTCAACACGCTGCACCCGCTCGGGGCCCGGCTCGAGGCCGGCCAGCTCGTCATGACCGGCGCCCTGCACGCAGCGGTGGCGATCGCCGCGGGCGAGACGTACCTGGCGGAGTTCGACCGGCTCGGCTCGGTCACCGCCCACATGGTCTGAGGCCGCCCCCACACTCGCAGGAGACACCCATGCCGATGATCCAGGTGACCATGCTCGAGGGCCGTACGGTCGAGCAGAAGCACGCGCTGATCCGCGAGCTCACCGATGCCACCGTGCGCGCGCTCGGCGTGCCGGCCGAACGGGTCCGGGTGGCGATCCACACCGTCACCTCGGACGAGTGGGGCATCGGGGGGGTGCCTGCGTCGGTCGCCCGTCCTGCCGGGCCGACCCCGCCGACGGCGCCCCCCGGGCCTTCAGAGCCTTCGTGACCGCCGGCACGGGCATCGACACGGTCGCCGCGTCGGTGTGCCCGCTGGACGATCTCACGCCCGGGTCCGTGCGCCGCGTCGAGGCCGCCGGCCGGGCCGTCGCCGTCACGAACGTGGGCGGCGACCTCTTCGCCGTCGACGACGCGTGCCTGCACAGGGGCGCCTCGCTCGCCGGCGGGCGGATCGTCGGTGCGCTGCTCGAGTGCCCGTCGCACTGGTGGCGCTACGACGTGCGCACCGGCGAGCGGGTCGACTCCCCCGGCGTCTGCCTGACGACGTACCGCGTGCGGATCGAGGACGGAGTGGTGGTGGTCGACGTGCCGCCGGCGCCACCGGCGCGCTCGCTGCGCGAGATCCTGCTCGCCCACGCGCGCGGCGAGGACGGCCCTGCGGCCTGACGGCGGCGGAGCCGTCCGCGCCCGCCCCTCGCGGCCCGGCGGGCTACTGCTCGGGCGCGTTCTCCCATGCGACGGTCGGCAGACCCATCGCCTGCCAGGCGGCCGTCCCCGTCGAGCGGACCTTCGCGAGTGCGGCCTTCTTCGCCGCCACGGTGGCGGCGTCGGTCCCCGGGGCGAGCGTGCCCTCCATCGCCGACACGGCCTCGGAGAAGGCCGAAAGCTCGTCCACGGCCTGCGGGTGGCAGGTCGGGGCGGACGCCAGGATCGGCCCGAGCGCCTGGTCGATGCCCTGCTGGTACTTCGTCGAGTCGTTGCTGGTGCCGACGTCGATCGCCACGTAGTGCACCTTGGTGGTGAGGTGCGCGGCCGTCATGGCCACCTCTGAGCACGCGAGGGTGGTGGTCGGCAGCGGGGTCGGCGGCGGTGCCGATCCGTTGCTCGCGCTGGACGAGCACCCAGGCGCCGCGACGACCACGACCGCGGCGAGGGCGATGAGGGCGGCGCGTGTGGTGCGCATGATGACCTCCGGTGAGTGCGGCGTGGCTAGCGGATGGCAGGTTCAGCCGGCGGCGGCGGGGAGGAAGAACTCCAGGGCGATGCCGTCGGGGTCGCGGAAGTTCAGGTGCGAGCCGAACGGCGACGCGACGACGCCAGAGTTCTCGACGCCGTGGTCGTCGAGCCGGGAGTTCCACGCGTCCAGCTCGGCGCGATCCCCGCAGACGAAGCCGACGTGGTCCAGCCCGATGCACCTCTGGTCGAACGGTGCGGCCACGGCCTGCGGGTCCTGGCGCAGGTCGATGGCCTGCCCGCCGGGGGTCATAAAGATCTTCATCGGGGCGGGGTCCTCGACCTCGGCCACGAGCGTGAGGTCGAACAGCCGCGTGTACCAGTCGGTGCTCGCGTCGATGTCCCGGACGCTGAGCGCGATGTGGTGGAGTACAGGAGCAGGCACGGGGTGCCTCCTGAGGTCGAGGTGGGCGAGCTGACACCTCCACCGTGCCCCTCCCTGCGGGCCTGCGGATCCGTGCAAACCCCGGGGTTTTCGCGCCGGGGCCCGCGGTGACCTTCGGCCCTGACCGGTCGCCGCCGACCGGACAACGGTGGAGACATGCTGGTCGGGCGCACCGCCGAGCTCGCGGAGGTCGACCAGCTCTTCGAGCACGCCGACACGGGGCTGGCAGCCACCCTCCTCGTCGTCGGGGAGCCAGGGATCGGCAAGACCGCCCTGCTGGCGGCGGCCGCGGCCCGGGCCGCCCGCCGGAGGGTTCGGGTCGTGCGCGTGCGCGCCCCAGACGGGGAGCAGGAGATTCCGTTCGCGCTGCTGGACGACCTCGCGCGGGCGGCCGCGCTCCCGCGGGTTCCCGCCGGGCTTGGCGCCGCCGGGCGCAGCAGCGCCTTGCTCGAGCAGCTCGTCTCGCTGTCGTCGGAGGCACCGCTGCTGCTCGTCGTCGACGACGCGCAGAACGCCGACAGCGGCTCCCTCAGCGCGCTGGCGGTCGCCGTCGCACGCGCCGAGGGCCGGCGCCTCGTGGCCGTGGTGGCCACGAGGCCCGAGCCCTGCGTCGAACAGCGATTCGCCAGCTGGCGCCGCCTCGCGCTCGCCCCGCTGGACGTGGAGCCGAGCATCGCCGTGCTTCGGTCCGTGCTGGGCTCGGACCCCGACGTCCACGTGCTCGCCCTGCTCGCGGACGCCTTCGGCGGGCACCCGCTCGCGCTGACGGAAGCGCCCCGGCTGCTCTCGGCCGAGCAGATCGAGGGCCGCGCACCGCTGCCCGACCCGATGCCAGTGGCCCCCGTGCTGGTGGCCGCGTGGGGCCGGGTGCTCGACCGGCTCCCGCCCCCGAGCGCTGACGCGCTGCTCGACCTCGCCGTTGCCGGGGCCCGCCCCGACCTGCTTGCCGCCCTCGCCGCCGCCCGGCACGCCCACGCCGACGACCTCGATCCGGCCGTCGAGGCGCACCTCGTCGCGGTCGGGGTCGACGGGCCGCGGTTCGCTCACCCGCTCGTGCGCGACGTCGTGCTCGAGCGGACACCTCCGTCGGTGCTGCGCGAACGGCACCGGACGGCAGCCACGGCCTCCCGCGTGCTGCAACGGTCGCCCGCGCTCGTGGTGGGGCACCTCGTGCGCTCGTCGCTGCTGGGCGATGCGGGCCTGGCGGACGAGATCGCCGCGGAGGCCGAGCGGGCCGAGCGGCTCGGCGCGCTCGATGCGGCCTGCCGGGCGTGGGAGGCCGCCGCCCGCCTCTCCACCGACCCCGGGGTCCGCGTCGAGCGGGCTCTGCGCGGCGTCCACGTGCTCGTGGCCTACGGCCTCGGGTCCTCGGCCATCGGCGACCTGCTCGACCTGCTCGGCGGTGCACCGCTGGACACCGAGTCGGCCGGCTGGGTGGGCTGGCTGCGCACGACGCAGCGGGCCGGCGACGACCCAGCCGGCACCCTGGCCAGCCAGTGGGCATCGATCGAGGCGGCCCGGCGCAGCTCTCCCGGCCTGCTCCCGGTGCTGCTCTGGGAGGCCGCCGCGACGGCGTGGACGGTGGGCGACACCGGCGAGGGTCTCCGGGCGGCCCGCGCCTTCGCCGCCCTCGACGTCGACGCGCCGGCCGGGCCGGTGCTGCCACCCTGGACGGGCACGGCGCTCCTCGCGGCGGCGCACCTCGAGGCCGGGGACGTCGTCGAGGCGATGCGGCTGCGGGCGCGGGCGATCGCCGCTGCCGACCGCTGCGAACCCGAGGCCCTCGACCGCGGCACGCTACTCAACGTCGTCCTGCTGGACGACCTGCTCGTCGACGCCGGCCCAGGGGCGGGCCACCGGCTGGCGGTCGCCGAGGCCCGGCTGGCAGACGCGGCCGAACCGCTCGCGTGCGTGCTGGGCATCCAGGCCTGGCGAGCGCGGGGTCGGGGCGACTGGGACGCGGCCCGCCGGCTGCTGGCCCGCGGGCGCCAGCTCGCCGACAGCGTGGGTGCGACCGGCGCGCAGCGCGGCATGGCGGCGCTCGCGGTGGAGCTCTCCGGCGCGGGCGACGAGGAGGCGGTGTTCCACCGCGAGGCCGACCGGCTGCGCGCGGTCGCCGCGCGCTGGAACGACCGACGCCGGCTCGCGACCCTCGACCGTGCGCTCGGGCTGCGCGCTCTCGCCGACGGGCGCCCCGAGGCGGCCCTGGCCGACCTCGTCCGGGCCGCCGACCAGGCGTTCCTCGGGCGGGGGCTGCGCGACGGCGTCCTCACCGCGCGGGTCGACGTGATCGAGGCGCTCGTGCACCTCGGCGATGAGGCGGCCGCGCGCCGGCGGGTCGACGAGGTCGCCCCGCTGCTCGAGGCCTTGGGGCAGCCGCTGGCCCTCGCGCTGCGCTGGCGGGCCGAGGCCCTCGTCGCTCCCGAGGACGAGGTCGACGCCGCGTTCGCCCGGTCCGTGGCGTACCACCGCGACGGCGCCGACCCGTTCGAGGAGGCCCGCACGATGCTGCTGCGGGGCGAGCGCCGGCGGCGCGCGCGCGACCGGCGCGGGGCGAGGGCGAACCTCGAGGCCGCCGCACGCCTCTTCGCGGACCTTTCCGCCACGGTGTGGCTCGACCGCGCGCACCGCGAGCTGCGCGCCTGCGGCGGGGGCGCCGCGGCGCCGGCCGCGCCCACCGACGGTGCGCTCGACCTGCTCACGGCGCGGGAGGACGCCGTGGTGCGCTCGGTGGCCCGCGGGTGCACGACGCGAGAGGCCGCCGACGAGCTCTACCTTTCGCCCCGCACCGTGGAGTACCACCTCGGCAACGCCTATCGCAAGCTCGGCGTGCGGGGCCGCGGTGCCCTCGCCTCGCTCGTCGCCTCGTCGAGCGTGAGCGACGGCGAGACGTCACGCACCGACCGCGTCACCTGACCCCGGACCATCAGCCGCCGCAGCGGCCACCCGCGCCGACAGGCCGCGCAGCATGCTGGTGGCCATGACGTGGTCAGCGGGGACGAGGAACGCGACGTAGGCGAGCGTCAGCCACCACGGGTCGGTGCGGGCGACCGTGCGGATCAGCATGCGGGTGCGCCCGGGCGCCTCCTCGGAGAGCGCGAACGTCCATACCCAGTCGATCCGCGCTCCTGTTCGCTCGGTCCAGGAAGCCGGCACGTGCGTGAGCGAACGCAGCACCAGCAGGTGCGGCGGGTCGACGTGCTGGACGACGAACTCCGCCGTGCCGGGCGGGCCGTCCGGGATGGTGTCGCCCACCTGCAGGTCGCGGACCCAGCGGGGGTCCAGATGTTCGGCGCTGCCCCAGTTCTCGGGGAAGAGCACGCGGTCGACCCAGCGCGCGGTGTACCAGCCACCCCGGTGCCAGCCGGCCTGCGTCAGCCACGGCCACACCTGCGCCGGCGGCGCCGGCAGCGTGCCGCCGTGGTGGGTCACCACGTTCGGGTGCGCGACCAACCCGTCGCCGACGAACCGCCGCCGCCGCTCGTCCGACCGGGACCCCGAGGTGCGTCCGAGGACCTGGCCGGCAGCGACGGCGGCGCAGGCGATCGCGACGGACGCACCCAGCATCCGCCGGCGCCGTACCGTTCCCACCCGCGGTCGCCTCCCGACAGCCGAGCGCCTGGCGGCGCGGGGCCGCTCAGCCCTCGGTCACCTCGTAGATCTCGTCGGCCACGAGCCCGTGCGCCTCGCGGTGCACGGCTGCCGCCTCATCGGCGCTGGGGGCGTCGACGAGGCAGAAGATCTTCCCCGCCTTCTCGTCCACCCAGTAGTGCTTGTAGTCGACGCCGTGCGCGCCCTGCACCTCGACGTCCCTCGCGTGCGCCCCCGCAACGTCCGCGGCCGTCACCCCGTCGCTCATGTGGTGTACGTCCATGTACAGCGGCATCGTGCGACCCCTCTCGATGTGCGCTCGGGCCGAGCGCGGTAGCCGCACGGTAAGCCCGCCGGCCGGCCTCCGGCCCGCCTTTGGGCAAAACCGCGGCGCCGGCGGTGGAACAGACCAGCGTGGCGCAGGGTTGGCCGGTCGAAGGCGCGCCCCCCGCGCCCCGACCCCTGGAGATACCTGTGCCCACCCGCGCATCCACCACGACCTGGTCCGGCGACCTCAAGACCGGGGGCGGCACCGTCGTCCTCGACTCCAGCGGTGCAGGCGAGTTCGGCGTCACCTTTCCCGCCCGCGCCGGGGAGCCCGAAGGCCTGACCAGCCCCGAGGAGCTCATCGCGGCAGCCCACTCGGCGTGCTACTCCATGTCGCTGTCCAACGGGCTCAGCACCGCCGGCACGCCGCCTGAGTCTCTCGTCGTCACCGCGGCGGTCACGCTGGGCCGCGACGAGGGCGGCCTCCTGATCACCGACGTCGCCCTCACCGTCCGCGCCGTGGTGCCGGGCGCCACGGCTGAGTCGTTCGCCGCGGCCGCCGAGACCGCCAAGGCGGGCTGCCCGGTCAGCAGAGCGCTCGCGGCGGTGCCGTCGATCACGCTGGACGCGGCGCTGGCCTGACCGTCGCTCCGCCGGCCCCCGAGCCGTGGTTCAGGCGTCGATGCGGCGCCGGTCGAGGTCGTCGGCGCCGTCGACGATGAACTCCTTGCGGGGCGCGACGTCGGAGCCCATGAGCAGGTCGAAGACCTCGGCGGCGGCCTCGGCGTCGGTCATGGTGATGCGCCGCAGGGTGCGCGACGCGGGGTCCATGGTGGTCTCCTTGAGCTGCTTGGCGTCCATCTCGCCGAGCCCCTTGTACCGCTGGATGGGCTCCTTCCAGCGGCGGCCGCGCTTGGTGAGGTCGGCGGTGAGCGTGCGCATCTCGGCGTCGGAGTACGTGTACAGCACCTCGCCGGGCGTCTTGCCCGACGCGGTGACGTCGATGCGGTGCAGCGGGGGTACGGCCGCGAACACGCGGCCCTCGTCGAGCAGCGGCTTGAGGTACCGGTGCATGAGGGTGAGCAGCAGGCAGCGGATGTGGGCGCCGTCGACGTCGGCGTCGGTCATGATGATGATGCGCCCGTACCGCACCTGCTCGGGCTCGAAGGTGCGCCCCGAGCCCGCGCCGATCACCTGGATGATCGAGGCGCACTCGGCGTTCTTGAGCATGTCGGCCAGCGAGGCCTTCTGCACGTTGAGGATCTTTCCGCGGATCGGCAGCAGCGCCTGGTACTCGCGAGTTGCGCGCGCTCTTGGCGGTGCCCAGCGCGGAGTCGCCCTCGACGATGAACAGCTCGTTGCGGCTGATGTCCGTCGCTGCGGCAGTCGGCCAGCTTGGACGGCAGCGCGGAGGACTCCAGCGCTGTCTTTCGCCGCTGCACGTCGCGGTGCGCGCGGGCGGCCACCCGCGCCCGCATCGCGTTGGCGACCTTCTCCAGCACGGCCTTGGCCGAGGCCTTCTCCCCGCGCGGGGGGCTGACGAGGTAGGCGGTGAGCTCCTTGGTGACCACGTTGGCCACGATCCGCGAGGCCGCGGGGGTGCCGAGCACCTCCTTGGTCTGGCCCTCGAACTGCGGCTCGGACAGCCGCACGGTGACCACGCCGGTGAGCCCCTCGAGCACGTCGTCCTTGCTGACGCCCTCCTCGCTGGCCTTGAGCACCTTCTGCGCCTTGAGCTGGTCGTTGAACACCTTGGTGATCGCGCGTTCGAAGCCCGCGACGTGCGTGCCGCCCTTGGGGGTGGCGATGATGTTGACGAAGGACCGCACGTCGGTGTCGTAGCCGGTGCCCCACCGCAGCGCGATGTCCACGGCGAGGTCGCGCTCGACCTCGCTGGGGGTCATGTGGCCCTTGGCGTCGAGCACCGGCACCGTCTCGTGGAAGTGTCCGTGACCCGCGACCCGCACCACCGAGGTGACCGCCTCGTCGTGCGCGAGGTGCTCGCAGAACTCCGAGATGCCCCCGGCGAACCGGAATGTCTCCTCCACCGGCGGCGCGCCGTCGGCTCCGCGCTCGTCGCGGATCACGAGCGTCAGCCCCGGGACCAGGAACGCGGTCTGCCGGGCCCGCTGGCGAAGCGACTCGAGGTCGAACTCGGCGTCCTTGACGAAAACCTGCCGGTCGGCCCAGTAGCGCACCCGGGTGCCGGTGACGCCCCTCTTGGCGCGGCCGGCGATCTGCAGACCGGACCTCCTGGTGAACTCCGCCTCTGGGGACGGCTCGGCGCCGTCGTCGGCGAACAGGCCCGGCACCCCGCGGCGGAACGACATCGTGTGCACCCTGCCGTCGCGGTCGACCTCCACGTCGAGGCGCTCGGACAGCGCGTTGACCACCGAGGCACCCACGCCGTGCAGCCCGCCGGAGGCCGTGTAGGAGCCGCCGCCGAACTTCCCGCCGGCGTGCAGCTTGGTCATCACGACCTCGACACCGGTCAGCCGGGTCTTGGGCTCCACGTCGACCGGGATGCCACGGCCGTCGTCGCGCACCTCCACCGACCCGTCGTCGTGCAGGACCACGTCGACCCTCGCGCAGTGCCCCGCCAGCGCCTCGTCGACCGAGTTGTCGATGATCTCCCACAGGCAGTGCATCAGCCCGCGCCCGTCGGTTGACCCGATGTACATGCCCGGGCGCTTGCGCACCGCCTCGAGGCCCTCGAGCACCGACAGGTGCTTGGCGGAGTACCCGGAGCGCCCCGAGCCGGGGGACGAAGCAGCGGTGCTGCGCCGGCGGGGTGGGTCGGTGGGCTGCGCGCTCACGGGTGCGGGGGTCCTCGCAGGTCGTGCTCCCGGCTGTCCCGGGAGGGTGTGGCCAGGCTAGCCGCCATGACCCACGGGCCCGGCCGAGGCTCGCCGTCACCCGCGCGGCGCAGCGCCGCCAAGAACCACCCCGTCGGGCCAATCGGTCGCCCACGGTCGGCGAGCGGGCGCGCTGGGTAGTGCGAGCGTGTGATCTGCGACACGCCCAACGCGCGCGGAGGGCCCCACTGCCCGTTCTGGCGCCCGGCATGCACCATCCTGGTGGGCGTCAGCACTTCGCCCTGGGCGAACCCTAGATAGTCCTAGGGCGGGAACGATCCAGGGGTGGGACGATGTTGACCAGGGCGTAGGGCCACGGTCCTGCGACCACTGAGGAGGTAGTGATGAGCACGGCTCTGGCGCCGAACGAGACGCTCACCAGTTCCGACCGCTGCGACCGCTGCGGCGCGCAGGCTTACGTCCGCGTCGTCCTGCTCGCCGGCGGAGAGCTCCTGTTCTGCAGCCACCACTTCTCCGAGCACGCTCACACGCTTCGCCCCAAGGCCGCGCACATCCAGGACGAGACGCACCGGTTGGTCCCTCCCGCGCCCTCCGAGCAGTTCTGACGCACCTAGCCGCACGTCACGGCGTGCGACACCTTCGGCGAGAACACCCGCACCCCCTCGACCACCGTCCCCGCCCGCAGGGCGAGGGCGGTGGCTCCGTTCTCGGCCCCCGGCAGGTATCGCGCGACGGCGTGGAACGTCCCGCCCGGCGCCACGGTGGTAGCTCGCGACCAGACGGGCTCGCGCTTGGTCTTGGCCGTCCGCACGAGCAGCTGAACGGGCAGCCCGACCGTCGTGGGCGCCGTGGTGCCCTCGACGGTGAGCACCTTGGTGGAGCAGTCGTACTGCACCGACGTGATCGCCAGCACGAGCGGTGCCGGGTCGGGCGCGGGGAGGCTGCAGGCCGACAGCACCAGCGCGATCGCAGCAGCCGCAGCCCAGCAGGCCCACCTGGGTCGACCGCCGGCGCTGCGCACGCCACCGAGCCTAGCCGCCACCCGACGACCGCCCGGGGCGCCGCGCACCGGGGCAGCACGCCCTAGGGTCGAGCCGTGCCCGAGGCCGGTGTGGTGCTGGTGGCGCTGGCCTGCGCGGTCGGCGTCGTGGCCACCCTCGTCCCTGTCCTGCCCGGCACCCTCCTGGTGGGTGGCGCCATCGTCGTGTGGGCCGTGGTCGAGGGCGGCGCCGGCGCATGGACGGTGACTGCCCTGTGCCTCGCCGTCCTTGTCACCGGGCAGGTGCTCAAGTACGTGGTTCCCGGCAAGAGCATGGCTGCCGGTGGAGTCCCGGCACGCACCATGGTCGCGGGGGCCGTGCTCGGCGTCGTCGGCTTCTTCGTCGTCCCGGTCATCGGGCTCGCCGTCGGCTTCGTCCTTGGCGTGTACCTGGCCGAGGTCGTGCGGCACCACGGGCTCGCCGACGCGTGGCCCTCCACCGTGCTGGCGCTCAGGGCGGCCGGAGTCTCGGCGCTGATCGAGTTCGGCGCCGCCTTCGCCGCGACGGCACTGTGGGCCGCAGGCGTGCTGGTCGTCTAACCCAGCGTTACTGCCCGCGCGCCGCCGAGAGGCGAACGTCGTCGATCGCATCCGCCGCGACGAGGCCCAGCGAGGCCAGCACCTGCGCGGCCTCCACTGCTCCGCTGACGAAGTAGAAGGGCACGCCCTCGTCCACGAGGACGTCCTCCCACACGCCGAGCTCCACCGCGCGCACGTGCTGGTGGGCGCCGACGTCGAGCACAAGGATCGCTGCGACCCTGCCGCGGTGGGCGCGGGCCGCCTCGAGGTACACGTCGGCGTCGCCCTGCCCGCTGTCGCCGACCAGGACGAAGGAGCTTGCCGGGCAGGTGTCGAAGAGCCGGCGGAGCCAGGCCCGCTTGTGCTCGCGGCCGGACCGCATGAGGTACCGGCGGTTCGGCCCCCAGTCGGTGAGGAAGAGCGGGCCGGCCGGGAAGCCGTTGACGCCGAGGAACTCCGCCAGCAAGTCGTACAGCACCCACGGACCGGTCGACAGGTACCAGAAGGACGGCGCCGGGCCGGCGGCCGGGCTCGACTGCAGCGCACGGTAGAGCGCCGCCATGCCCGGCACCGGGCGGCGAGTGCGGGCGTCGCCGAGCAGCGTGCGGCGCACCGCGACGAACCCCTCGGTCAGCCCCGTGCGAAGCACCGTGTCGTCGATGTCCGACAGCACGGCGAGCGGGGCGGTCGGATCGGGGACGAGCACCTTCCCCAGGGCCGTGGCCGCCGCCTCGTCGGGGTCGTCCGGCCGGGTGGTGCAGATGTACTCGTGCCACCCCGGGCGGAGGCCTGTGCAGGACAGGGTCGCGGTGGCGTAACCACGCCGGTCCGTGACGAGGTCGGCGCCGGCCTCCCCGAGCGCCACCCGCACCCGTACGCCCGCGAGCGGCAGCGCGACGAACCGGCGCACGTTCGTCCGCAAGAGGGCCGTCCGCGGGTGGCCCGCGTCCGGCTCGGCCACCGGCGGGTGCTCGATGACCCTCAGCCGCACGTGCGCGGCGCCGCCGGCGGCGAAACCCCGGTAGGCGACGGCGTGCGTGGCGCGCAGGGTGCCCTTGCCCAGCTTGCGTTCGCGGC
The DNA here is from genome assembly GCA_963778785.1 of uncultured Actinomycetes bacterium. Classification (GTDB taxonomy): domain Bacteria; phylum Actinomycetota; class Actinomycetes; order S36-B12; family CAIYMF01; genus CAVZVV01. The sequence continues at coordinate 13,487 of CAVZVV010000029.1, read as the reverse complement.
GCCAGCGGCTCAGCCGGTCCTCGAGGTCGGACACGGCCTGCGCCGTCTCGACGCTGCGCAGCCGCGCATCCCACCATCGCCCCAGCCGAGCCATCGGCCCGGTGCCCTCGTCGACCTCCGGTGTCCAGATGTCGCCTGGCAGCCCGGTGCCGTCGTCGACCACGGCGCGAGCATGACACGGCGCGGGGCGGTCCGCCGCACCCGGACGGCCACCGCAGGTGACTTCGTCGGACGGACGGGGCCACCATGGACCCGTGACCCGACGCCCACGCCTCGCAGCCGCCGCCAGTGCCCTCTGCGCCGCCGCGCTGCTCGCCACCGCGGCCCCCGGGGCCGCCGCACCGGTGCAGGCCCAGGTTCCCGCTGCTCCCGGGCGAGCGGTACCCCTCGCGGTGCCCCGCTCCCTGCTCGGCAAGAACCTCGAGCGCGTGCCCACCCGGGCGCGGGTCGTCGCGCTCACCTTCGACGGCGGCGGCGACGCCGCCGGGGTGCGGCGCATCCTGTCGGCCCTCGCGGCCGCGCACGTGCCGGCCACCTTCTTCCTCACCGGACGGTTCGCGACGGCCTTCCCCACCTGGTCGCGGCGCATCGCCGCGAGGTACCCGGTCGCGAACCACTCGTACTCGCACCCCGACCTGACCAGACTCTCCGCTGCCGGGGTCCGGCGGCAGATCACCCGAGGCGCCGATGCGATCCGGGGCGTGATCGGCCGCGCCCCGGTGCACCTGTTCCGCTTCCCCTTCGGCGCGTTCGGGACGTCCACGCTCCGCGTCGCGAACGGCTTGGGGTACGCGTGCATCGGGTGGACGGTCGACACGCTCGGGTGGATGGGCACGTCCGGCGGGGTGTCCCGCTCGCGGGTGGTCTCGCGGGTGCTGCGGGGTGCGCGGCCCGGCGAGATCGTGCTGATGCACCTCGGTTCGAACCCCGCCGACCGATCCGCGCTCGACGCGGACGCGCTACCGCGCGTGATCTCCGGCCTGCGGGCCAGGGGGTACACCTTCGTCACCCTGACCGACGCGCTCCACGTCACGTCCTAGCTGCGCCCCTGTGACGGGGTTCACGCGGGTCCGAGGTCCCTATCGGCCGCCTCGCGGGCATGCCTAGCGTGGACGTCGGTGCGCGTCGCGCCCCGCCGCCGAGCCGAGACAGCAGCCGACCCTAGGACGAGGCACCGCACACCATGAGCGCCAGCACAGGCACCTCCCCCCGCACCTGCCCCCCGCCTCGCGCCACCCGCCCCGGCCTGACCGGCACCTGGATGTCGCGCTGGGGCAACCTCGCGTACGACCTGATCACGCCCGACGCGGCGGTCGGGCCGCTGCCCGCACCGACCACCACGCTGCCGGCGGCGCACTACGACTCGGCGGGCTTCGCCGCCTGACGGCCCCCGAGTTCGCGGCCGTTCGGCCGGCGCCGGTCCGCCCTCAGGAACTGACCAGCACAGAGCCGCGGGCCGAGCCAGGATGCCCACGTGGCTGACACCTCCTCCCGACCCGAGATCGGGTCCTTCCTCGACGCCGGCGGCATCCGCACGAACTACCTCGAGGCCGGCGACGGCCCACCCGTGGTGCTCGTCCACGGATCCGGCCCGGGCGTCACGGCCTTCGCCAACTGGCGGCTCACGCTGCCCGGCCTCGCTCCCCACCTGCGCGCGCTCGCGCCGGACATGGTGGGGTTCGGCTTCACCGAGCGTCCCGCCGGCGTGCGCTACGACATGGACACGTGGACCGCGCACCTGCTCGGCTTCCTCGATGCGCTGGGCCTGGAGCGCACGAGCCTGGTCGGCAACTCGTTCGGCGGCGGCCTCGCCCTCCGCTTCGCCGCGCGCTACCCCGAGCGCGTGGACCGGCTGGTGCTCATGGGCAGCGTCGGGGTGCCGTTCGTCATCACGCCCGGCCTCGACGCCGTGTGGGGCTACGAGCCCTCTGTGGAGGCGATGCGCGGGCTGCTCGACGTCTTTGCGTTCGACCGCTCGCTCGTGACCGACGAGCTCGCCCGAGTGCGCTACGCGGCGAGCGTGGAACCGGGTGTGCAGGAGGCATTCGCGGCAATGTTCCCCGCACCGCGGCAGCGGTGGGTCGACGAGATGGTCACGCCGGACGACGAGATAGCGCGGATCGCTCACCGAACCCTCGTCGTGCACGGGCGCGACGACCGCGTGATCCCGCTCGAGAACGCGACGCACCTGTTGCGAACGCTCCAGGACGTTCAGCTGCACGTCTTCGGCCGGTGCGGGCACTGGACTCAGATCGAGCACGCCGACGCGTTCAACGGCCTGCTCGTCGACTTCCTGACCACCTGACGGGGGCGGACGCCCCCGGCGTGTCCGTCGCGGCGCGACGGCAACGGAGGACGAGACTCGGGCCGGATCACTCAGCTGCGGAGGGCGCATGTCCGACGACGACGGGGCCGGGGCCGTGGAGCCGCGGCTCGAGCGGATCGAGGGGATGCTCGAGCGCGCCCTGCGCCGCGTGGAGGACGGGGGCAGCGCCCTCGTCCGCGACGTGGAGGGTGCCGGCAGCGAGCTGCGCTGGCCGGTCACGGTGGGCGTGCTGCTCGTCGTCCTGCTCCAGCTCACGCTGCCCGTGCCGTACCGCCTCGCCGACCGGTGGCTGGTCGCGGGCGTCGAGCTGCTGCTCCTGCTCGCGGTGAACGTGCTCTCCCAGGGACGGGTGGAGCGGGGCACGCGGCTGGTGCGCTGGTTGGGACTGGCCCTGCTCACCGTGATGTCGCTGGCCAACCTCGACGCTCTCGTCCGGCTGGTGCACCAGCTGCTCACCGGCACCGAGCACCAGGACGCCGGCGCACTTCTCCTGACCGGCGCGTCGATCTGGCTGGCGAACGTGGTGGTGTTCGCCCTCTGGTACTGGGAGTTCGACCAGGGAGGCCCGTTCGCGCGGCTCACCGGCGTAGGCCCCGACTTCCCCGACTTCCTCTTCGCGCAACGCACCACCGACGGCGTGGCCCCCGAGGTGTGGCGACCGCTCTTCGTCGACTACGTGTACCTGTCGTTCACAAACGCCACGGCGTTCAGCCCCACCGACACGCTCCCGCTCACCCACTGGGCCAAGCTGCTGATGATGGCCCAGTCGGCGGTATCCCTCGCCACCGTGGCCCTGGTGATCGCGCGCGCCGTCAACGTGCTCGGCTGAAGGCCGCACCCCGCGAGCCGGTTCAGTTGCCGGAGCCGTACGTGCCGACGGCTCCGCGCGGCAGGGTCGCGACGAGCCTGCCGGCCGGTGGGAGCGGTGTACCGGTGGAGGGGTGGGAGGCACCGAAGCGAGGGGCCAGGAAGGCGCGCAGCACCCGCGCGGAGATGCCCGCAACCACGCGGCGCACCGCCGGCGTCAGCTGCGCGTCGGGACAGCTCGCCATGACGAAGCAGGGCCAGTACGTCGTGCCGGCCGCGAAGACCCCTGCCCCCGAGGGCGCGGAGTAGTACGTGCTGGCCATCGGCATCGCGTGCTTGCCGGGGTGGGTAAGCACGCCGAGGGCAATCACCTGCACGTCGGTCGGGGCGCCCGTGGCCGGGCCGGTAGGACCGTCCGTCTCATTCCACGCCACGCCCTCGAGCACCCGCCCACGGCGCAGGCCGGGAACCGTCGACAGCCAGGGCGGCACCGACACCACGACGGCACCGCCCCGGGCGTTCACGGCCGTGTAGGCGTTCCCCAGGACCGCCACCGGGTCGCGAAGGAGGGGGGCGTCCCGCCACTGGACGGTGGCCTCCGCGGGGAACGTCTGGGCCAGCGGGTCCTGGCCGAGCGTGCGCGCGACGAACATCGAGGCGGGCGTGCCGTCCGCCGTCCGGGTGAGCCGCGCGTGCCAGTACATCTCGTTGGCCCCGAGATCGGCCAGGTTCGTCCCGGCGTTGCGCGCCGCCGTCACCGCGTCGAACATCCTGCGCGTCCAGTACTCGCTGTGCCCGGGCAGCACGAGCTCGACGCGGCCGGCCAGCAGCGAAGGCCAGGCGTCGACGTCCGTGTCCGCGAGCGGGCCGGCGGCGATGCCGAGGCGGTCCAGCTGCGCCGCGACCGGGACGTCGCCGGTGAGCAGCCGGAGGAGCCCCTGGCGCACGAGCGGCCGCTGCACGGCCACGGCGAGGGCCCGTCCGGCCGCGCCGTCGGCCCGCTCGCCCTTGTAGAGGGACGCTCCCCCGGCGGGGCTGTACGCGGTCCAGGTGAGGTTCGAGTACATGACCGCGGCGCGCGACGGCTGCGGGGAGCTCGCCCGCACGACGAGCGCGCAGGCTCCCGACGGCCGGCCGCGCGACCACGACTCGACCAGGTAGAGCCCGGGCAGCCACGACGCCGTCACCGGGAGCACGAACGCCGCCGGGAAGACGGCAGCGGGGACGGACGCCCCGCGCGAGCGGGGCTCGCGGGATCGACGAACCGCCTGCACCTTCGACTGCCCACCAGGCGGGCTCCAGCCCCGCCGTACCAGCCGATGCGGTACGCGCGGACCTGTACGAGGCCCCGGAGGGTGCCGCCGACGTGCACCGTGACCGCGAGCCCGCACGACGTCGAGGGATGGTCGGCGTACACGGGGAACGCGGGGTCGGTGTCGGTCGAGACCGCCGACCAGGCCCGGTCTCCCCGCCGACGGGCTTCGTGGAGCACCCAGCCGGGCGACCGCGGCACGTTCGTGCACGACGCGGCTGGCGCGCCCGCAGGTCCGTCGGCGCCCTGACGCGCAACGAGTCCGCGAACGTCCACTGGCTCGCGGGCACGGCGGGCGGCACCACCGCGGCGCTTCCGGTACCGCCGACGGCGCCCGCCGCGCCGCCGGCACGCCCGACGACGTCGGGGATGGGTGCCACCGTCGGCGAGCTGCAGCCGGCGCTCGACGCGAGCAGGGCCGCGACCATCGCGGTGAAGGCCGCGCTCCGACGTCCTCGCATCCGACCCCCCTCGGCGTCCGGTCCGGTATCCGGCGTTACTGACGTCGACGACGGGCACCCGGCCGGTAGTTCACCAGCCCGAGGTAGGAGGTCGGTGAGAGTCGACGTCTGGCCCGCACGGACGGGTCCGCGGGGCACGCGGGCGCGCCTAGCCTGCTGACGTGCCCCCCGCCGCCATGACCCCCTTGCGCGTCGCGGCACCGCACCTGCCCGCCCGGGCCCGGCACGCGCGCCCGCGCCCATACCCGCCGCACCGCGGCCGCCGTCGCGTTCACCGTGTGGAGCGTCGTCTGGTTCGTCGTGCTGTCTCGCCATGGCGGCGTCTCCTGGCATTACTTCGCCGAAAGCGGACGGCTCCTCGACGACTTCGATTCCTCCACGGGTGGGCTGCACCTCTACGCCGCGCGGCCCGACCTGCAGTTCGGGCCGGTGTCGGTCGCGGCCGCCATGGCGCTCATGGCCGACACACGTGAGGTGACCCAAGGGGACCATGGTGGTCTCGCGGGCGATTCGAGCGGTGATCTCGACCGTTGTGTCCCGCGTCGAACCGCCGGCGCCGTACGTCACTGAGACGAATGATGGTCGATATGGCTCGAGAGCGCGGATCGTCCGCCACAGCGCGACAGCGCCCTCAGCATCCTTGGGCGGAAAGAACTCAAACGAGAAGGCGGGCTCGCCAGCGCCGATCAACGACGGGATGCGCTGGTTCGCCATACCTTCATCGTAGGTGCGCAACAGGCGCTACTCAGCGCGCGTCCATGGAGTGTGCGCCGCTGGCATAAGGTCGCGGAATGATCAGCGGAGAGGACTTTCGTTCTCGACTTCAGACAACTCTCGACGAGTTTCTCGATCAGCAGAGCGCACGACTTGAGCCGCTCGGCAGCGACGGCAAGCGACTCCAGGCCCAAGCCCGGGTGATCCTCTCGGGCGGCAAGCGATTCAGGGCCGGCTTCTGCTACTGGGGCTACCGCGCGGTGCAACCAGAGCCCTCGAACGAAGACGGCCTGCTCAGGGCGTGCGCAGCCCTTGAGGTCCTACACGCCAGCGCCTTGGTTCACGACGACTTCATGGATGCCTCGGACACCCGCCGTGGTCGCCCGTCGACCCACCGGGTGTTCGCGACGCGAACATCGCGAGGCGGGTTGGCCCGGGGACCCCGAGCAGTACGGCGCCGCCGCGGCGATCCTGCTCGGCGATCTACTGCTGAGTTGGGCCGACGAACTGTTCCGCAACTGCGGACTACCTGCCACAGGAGTGCGATCCGCAATGCACCTGTTCGATCTGTGTAGAAGCGAAGTCATCGTTGGTCAGTTCCTCGATGTGTCGGTTCAGGCCCGGGCCCACGCCGACGTCGAAACGGCGATGACCGTGTTGCGCTTCAAGTCGGCGAAATACTCCATTGAGCGCCCGCTTCACATCGGGGCGGCCCTCGCCGGCGCAGACGATGCACTGCTGGCGCAACTCGGTGCCTTCGGCCTGCCACTCGGTGAGGCATTTCCAACTACGGGATGACTCTGCTGGGAGTGTTCGGGGACCCCGACACCACAGGCAAACCCGCCGGGGACGATCTCGTCGAAGGCAAGCGGACGGTACTGGTGGCCCTTGCCCTGGACGCCGCCGAGCCACAGGATGCGGCGCTGCTCGATCGCTCCCTCGGCACGCCGCTGCGCCCCGAAGAGATCGAACGCATGCGGGCCATCATCGATGGTTCCGGTGCGCATGCCCAGGTCGAGGAAGCGATCGAGATGCTTGCCGCGCAAGCGTTGACCGCCCTGGGCAATGCGGCGATCGACGAAACCGCCGCGACAGCGTTGCAGACCTTGGCACACGCAGCCACAGATCGAGCCCACTAACGCCCTAGGAGTCACGCAAGGGGATATTCAGCGGGTCAGTCGATGCTCACGAGATCGTCAAGATCGGGTCCGTCGCCCCGCAGTAGGACCACGAAAACACCCAGCATCGGCGCCGGAGCGATCATGCAGAACCCGCGCAACCGTGTCGAAACTGTCGCGATCCTCATTGGCCAACGGCCCCAACCGTCCCAGAGCAGCACGACCCCAACGCCATCTTGTCCGGGTCACCTCACGCAGGCAGTCGGTGAGGGCATCGAAGTTTCGGCCGTAGTGAGCCGGGAAGTCCAAGGCCAACCCACAGCGGCGAGGAACTCGGCCTTGGTCTGTGCGAGCCAGCCATCGACATACCCGAAGCGCCAGCCAGCGTGCTCAACCGTGTGTCGCACCTCCTGGGCATCGAATGCGCCATGCCAGCGATAAACACCGGGTGCGGTATGGCCGGCAAGGATGCCCGCTAGTCCACTCATGGGCTGTCGATCCGCTCGAAGGTTTCGTAGTGATCAGTGGTCCAGTAGTACTCGCCGCCCGCTCCGACCACGATTCTTCGTGGGCCACGATCGTCGAGCTCCGGTGTCTCCACGGTGTACTCCCGGTAGTAGTCAGGCGCCTCCTCGGGCAAGACCCCCTCGTCATTGCGAAACACCTCGTCGTCTTGAGGATAGGGATACGGGCCGCCCGTCTTGATCAGCTCAAGGGTGTTCTTCGCGTCGCTCGGAAGTCCGGCCTCGTTGACGAACGGCAGTCCACTGTCCGGATCGATGCGCTCAGGTCCTGGAGAGGAGACCTGATCCTTGAAAGTGACCCGGATCCGGGTTCGGACCGACGTTGCCCCACCACCACCACATGACTACCGCGATGAACGGAACGATGAGCCAGATGGTGCGGTCCTTCTTCACGTCAGAACCGCCATCTCAAAAACCCAATGATTGCGCTCGGCGCTTCGCTTCCGAACCTCGGTTTTCGCGCAACGCATCGATGGGTCGACCGGGCAGTTCAAGGTCGGTGAAGATCCAGGCGATCGCGGCCCGGTCGTCGTACTCCGCGTCGTGCAGCACCGTGAGCAATCCGGGAAGGCCCTTAACGACCAGTCCGTCCTGAATGAAGGCGGCCGGAATCTGTTGCCCGGCGCGAGGCGCCGGCACGGCGGCAGCGAGCTCATGGATGCGGATCATCGTGCGAACCTTGCCGACGGTGACTCCGAGTTGGCGAGCTGCTTCCGCCCAATCGATCCAGTCACCGACCAACTCACCGAGATCGGGCCACCGAATCGTCCAGACGTCGAGCCATCGGCCATGGTCCAAGCCAATCACGGCACCGAAGTACGCGCCACGCCGGGATCGCTAAGCCGCGGGTGAACTCGGCTCGGTCCGTACGATGGACCTGGCCGGATACTTCCCCTTCCGGATCCAATGGAGGACCAACATCGTGGAAACGGGTCGAGGCTCCCGCGCCGGCGGGCAGGTAGCCGATGCGCTCACCGGCCAACTGCTCGACCGCAGATACCTCATTGGCCCACGCGTCGCGCGCGGCGGGATGGCGAGCGTCTACGAAGCCACCGACACGAGACTGGACCGCCTGGTTGCCGTCAAGGTGATGCACCCGGGTCTGGGTGACTGCGCTGGACGCGTCGCGGCGATGCCTCCATTTGCTGCGCGATTCGTGCGTGAGGCCCGGGCCTCCGCCCGACTGACTCACGAGCACATCGTCGGGCGTCTACGACCAGGGCGAGGACAACGGCACCGTCTACCTGGTCATGGAGTACGTCCCCGGCCACACTCTGCGAGATGTGATCCGCCAGGAGGCGCCGCTGTCTCCGTCCGGGCACTCGCACTGATCGACCCGGTGCTGTCGGCCCTGGCCGCCGCTCACCGAGCCGGCCTGATGCACCGAGACGTGAAGCCCGAGAACGTCCTGATCGCCGATGACGGCCGGGTCAAGGTGGCCGACTTCGGGCTGGCCAAGGCCGTCAGCGCCGACACCCAGCACACCGCGACCGGCGGCGTGCTGATCGGCACCGTCTCCTACCTCGCACCCGAACTGGTCGTCGACGGTCGTGCCGACGCCCGCGCCGATGTGTACGCCGCCGGCGTCGTGCTCTACGAACTGCTGACCGGTCGGCAAGCCGCACGAGGGCGAATCCCCCATTCAGGTCGCCTACAAGCACGTGCACGAAGATGTCCCGCCGCCGTCGGCCGCCGTCGCCGGGATCCCGGACTATGTCGACGCGCTGGTCGCGCGAGCCACCGCCCGGGATCGAGACCTTCGACCCGCCGACGCTGGGGTGCTTCCTGCATCAGGTGCGCCGCGTCCGCCAAGCACTCGGGGCGGGCGTCGCTCGACGATGCCGAACTGACGGCCGATCTGACTCCCTTGGTGGTGGCCGGTGCGGCGGGATTCACCACCGAAGTCGAGCCGCCCTTGCGACCCTGGGAAGAGCCGGACTACTCCGAACTGTTCAGTGACCAGCCACTGACCGAGCCCACCACATCGATGGCCGTGGCACCGCCCAGCATTCCGGCGGTCTACGACGCACCCGACGATGAACCGGACACCCCGGAGCGCCGTTCGCGCCGAGGGCCGCTCATGCTGATCGTCGCGTTGCTGGTGATGGCCTTGTTGGGTGGCGGCGCCTGGTGGTTCGGGGCCGGTCGATTCACGCCCACTCCGGGACTGATCGGGATGTCGCGGGCGGACGCCAAGGCGACGCTGGAGAAGGCCGGGCTGAACATGGACGTCGCGCCTGCGGAGTACTCCGAAACGGTCCCGGCCGGCGAGGTGATGTCCACAGATCCGACCGCAGGCTCACGCGTGCTCAACGGGGGCACCGTCAGCATCGTGCTGTCCCTGGGCAAGGAACGCCACGACGTACCCAAATTGCGCGGCAAGACCGAGGACGAGGCCCAGGATGCCATCGCCGCCGCCAAACTGAAGCTGGGCGAAACGACCGAGAAGTACGACGAGAAGGTCGCCGCCGGCGTCGTGATCGCGAGTTCGCCAGCCGCGGGGACGAGCCTGAAACCGGACGCTCTGGTCGACCTAGTGATCAGCAAGGGCAAGCGTCCGATCGACGTCATCGACTGGACCGGCAGGAATGCCGAGCGTGCCCAGCGGTGGCTGGATCGGAAGGGATTCGACCCCTGCATCCTCGACCGACTTCTCCAACACGGTGCCCGAAGGACGCGTCATCAGTCAGACGCCGACATCTGGAACGTTGTACGCCGGCGACCCGGTCACCATGGTCGTCTCGAAGGGTCCCGAGTTGATCGAGATCCCCCACGGCCTACGCGCCAGCGGCATCGACGCGGCCAAGCAGAAGCTCACCGACCTCGGCTTCAAGGTTGAGACGAAGGAGTCCGACGGCTACCTCGGACTGGGCTTCGTCTTCTCCGTCGATCCGGGCGAGGGCACCCTGGTGGCACCCGGCAGCACCGTGACCCTCTACCTCGTCTGATCTGCTCACCTTTGACATCACGACGTTCGAGCGCGCTCGCGACGCTCGTCCTACTCGGGGTCACGGCCGCCTGGGGCTCGACGTTCTTCCTGATCAAGGATCTCCTCATCGAGTTCCTGCGATCGACTTCCTGGCCGTCCGCTTCGCGATTGCGGGGCTCGTGCTCCTGGCCGTCGCGCCACGATCGGTCGGACGACTGTCGAAGGACTCGCGGCGCCATGCGGTGGCGCTGGGTGGCGTCTACGGCCTGGCCCAGATCTTCCAGACGGTCGGCCTCGGACACACGTCGGCGAGTGTCTCGGGATTCATCACCGGCATGTACGTCGTGGCAACGCCACTGATTGCGGCCTGGTTGCTGCGAACTCGGATCCCGGCGACCACATGGACCGCGGTTGCGTTAGCCACAGCCGGGCTCGGCGTACTCACCCTCAACGGCTTCTCGATCGGGTACGGCGAGGCCCTCACGTTGCTGTCGTCGCTGTTCTTCGCACTCCACATCGTGGGGCTCGGCGCGTGGTCGCGGCCCGGTGAAGCTTTGGGCATGTCGATCGTGCAGATCTTCGTGGTCTCGGCCCTCTGTTTCGTGGCGACCGCACCCAGCGGCGTCGTACTTCCGCACGAACCGCGAGACTGGATCTCGGTGCTGTACATGGCACTGATCGCGGGTGCTCTGGGCATGGTCGGACAGACCTGGGCCCAGGCCCGGCTCTCACCGACCCGCACCGCCATCATCATGAGCATGGAGCCGGTCTTCGCTGCCCTGTTCGCTATCGCCCTCGGCGGTGAGTCCATGACCAGCCGAATGGCGCTCGGCGGGCTGATGGTCCTATCAGCCATGCTGCTGGTGGAACTCACGCCCGGCAAACATCGAGAGCTCGAAGTTCAGCACATCGCAGGCTGACGGAATCCTTCAGCCCTCGTTGAATCAGGCCCCGAATCAGGCCTTGCGGAGCATCTCGGCGACCAGGAAGGCCAATTCCAAGGACTGCACCCGGTTCAGCCGCGGGTCGCACACGGACTCGTAGCGATCTCCCAGATCGACCTCGAGGAGTTCCTCGCCGCCACCGACGCACTCCGTGACATCGTCACCAGTCAGTTCGATGTGTACGCCGCCGGGCCAGGTGCCGACGGCCCGGTGCACGTCGAAGAACCCTTGGACCTCCTCGATGACGTCGTCGAACGCTCTGGTCTTGTAGCCCGAACTCGCCTCGAAAGTGTTCCCGTGCATCGGGTCGCACACCCAGCCGACGGCGATCCCGGCCGCGGTGACCTTCTCGAGCAGGTTGGGCAAGCCGTCGCGGATCTTGTCGGCACCGAAGCGGGTGATGAACGTGAGCCGGCCCGGCTCGTTGTCGGGATTGAGTCGCGCCGCCAGCGCCAACGCGTCGTCCGGTGTCGTGGAGGGACCCAACTTCACACCGATCGGGTTGCGGATGTGGCTCAGCAGTTCCACGTGGGCACCATCGAGTTGCCGGGTCCGCTCGCCGATCCAGAGGAAGTGACTCGACACGTCGTAGGGCAGGCTCGTTCGGTGATCGATGCGGGTCATCGCGTGTTCGTACTCCAGCACCAGCGCCTCATGGCTGGAGTGGAAGTCGACCCGGTGGAACTCATCGGGGTTGGCCCCGATCGCCGACATGAACGTCAGTGCACGATCGATCTCGCGGGCCATCAACTCATAGCGCTGGCCAACCGAGGACGGTCTTCACGAAGTCGGTGTTCCATGCGTGGACCTGTCGCAGGTCGGCGTACCCGCCAGTGACGAACGCACGCACCAGGTTCAGCGTCGAGGTCGAGGAATGGTAGGTCTCGATCAGGCGTTGGGGGTCGGGACGGCGTGCCTCAGGCGTGAAGTCGAATCCGTTCACAGCGTCGCCGCGGTACGCCGGGAGGGTGATCCCGTCGCGGGTCTCCAGATCGGAGGACCGAGGCTTGGCGTACTGGCCGGCCAACCTCCCCAACTTCACCACCGGCACGGAGGCGGCGTACGTCAATACGACGGCCATCTGCAACAGCACCCGCAATTTGTTTCGTACGTCGTCGGCCGACACCCCGTCAAAGGTCTCGGCACAGTCGCCGCCCTGGAGAAGGAACGCCTCACCACGCGAAACCGCCGCAAGCTTCTCGCGCAGTTCGTCGCATTCGCCAGCAAAAACCAACGGGGGCAAGGTCCGCAGTCGGGCGACCGCGGCATCGACGGCGGCCGGATCGGGGTACGCCGGCTGTTGCGCAGCCCCGCGGGCGCGCAACGAGGCCAGTTCCGGAATGGGAGCGTTCACCCCTCAAGGGTATCGGGAGGACCTTGCGAACAGTGATTCGCCTAAACGGTGATTCGACTGTGTCGACCCTAAACATCTGACACACTGACGGCAAGGGGATACGTACACAGCAGAGGGATCACAATGCCATCGAGCCACTTCGCGCGCACTCACGCTGTACGCATAGTTCTAGCGACCGCACTTCTCGGTTTCGGCGTGCAACCTTTCGCCAGTGCCCAGCAACAACCGCCGGACAGCCCCGGGCAAACGGCCAAACGCCGTCGCGGTCGCGTCCGCACCAAAGGCCGATCTCCACTCCGGCCCCCGATCCCGAGAGCCGACACCCGCCGCGACTCAGCCCAGCCCATCTCCGAAGGTCGTTGAACCGACTCCGTCCGAGGAAGCCACTCCGTCCGAGGAAGCCGCTCCCTCTGAGGAAGCCACCCCGTCCGACGCGCCCGCCGAGAGCCAACAGATGTGACGAGCTACCGAGGTCACTACAGAAGCGGATGCGGGCGCAACTACTCCGCCCACTGACCCGGCAACCGATACTCCGGGACCCGCCGGCGAACTCGCCTGGCTTCTCCCGGTTGCCAGCCCAGAGACCGCAGCGATTCGGTCACGTCCATCACTCTGACCCCAGCGATCGTGAAACCCACCCATCGTCACTGTCAAGTTCACGGCCGTGCTTCGCAGTGGAGGTTGCGAAGGCGACTTCATCGAGATCGCGGTTCCGACCGCCCAACTTGCGGGGGTGACTGGCACCTACCCGATCACCGCACCGGACGGCTCCGTGATCGCGCAGATGGTGGTCAGCGCTGGCCACGTGCGGATCACGTTCAACGATTACCTGGAGTTCAACACCAACGTGTCGTTCCGCGGCAATCTCAAGGCCCGCGTGCGGAACAGCGTCACACCCGACACGGACTACGACCTGGAGTGGGGGGCTGGCAACCACGTGTTCATCACTCCGGTCACCACGGTGCCCTGCCCGAACTGTGGTCCTGGCCAGGTGCGCA
>CAVZVV010000028.1:0-209472 GCA_963778785.1 uncultured Actinomycetes bacterium | reverse complement strand
GGCAGCGGTCTCCTTGGCCGCCTGCACGAGCGAGGGGATGTCGAGCCAGGCGGACCTCACGGGGGAGGTGAAGAGCCCTGATTGCGAGCAGAAGTGGCAGTCCTCGGGGCAGCCACCGGTCTTGAGCGACACGATGCCCTCGACCTCGACCTCGGGACCGCACCACCGCATGCGCACGTCGTGGGCGAGGGCCAGCAGCTCGCTGACGCGCTCGTCGGCGAGCTCGAGCACCTCGAGCACCTGCGCTTCGTCCAGCCCTACGCCGCGGCCGAGCACCCGTTCGCGCGCGGTCGTCAGGATGTCGGCCATCGTCAGGTCCTCACGTCGTCGGAGCGGCGGGGTACGGAGCGCGCCATCGCCGCTGGAAGTCTGCCGCATCGAACGTGCCCCCGAGGGAGGGGGCGAGCCCGGCCACGGCCGCTGACTCGAACGCCTCGGGACCGAGCGCACCCGCGCCCTCGGCGATGGCGCCGTCGACCGGCCGGCCGAGCAGGGTGGCGAGGTCGTCGAGGTTCGTCCGGCAGGCCAGGTCGGGCGCGGCGGGCCACCACCCCAGGACCAGGCCCGCCACGGCCAGCCCGCGGGCGCGCACGGCCTCGAGCGTGAGCGCGGTGTGGTTGAGAGTGCCGAGGCTCGGATGCGCGACGAGGACCAGGGGGGCGCCGAGGTCGGCGGCGAGGTCGGCGATCCCGCGACCGCTGGGGTCGAACCGCACCAGCAGGCCCCCGGCGCCCTCGACGATCACGAGGTCGTGGTCGTCCGCCAGCCGGTGGACGAACGAGCAGGCCGCGACGAGGTCGAGCGCCGGGAGCCCCGAGACCCGGGCCGCCGCCTCGGGCGCCAGCGGCTGCGAGTAGCGGACGAGCTCGTGCACGTCGTCGATCTGCGAGAGCCGGCGCACCACGTCGATGTCGCCCGGGTCGTGGGGTCCGACGCCGGTCTGCGCGGGTTTGAGCACTGCCACGGAACGGCCCTGCACGGCGGCGGCGGCGGCGAGCGCCGCGGTGACCACGGTCTTGCCGACCCCCGTGCCGGTGCCGGTGACGAGGAGGACGTCGCCCATCGGCTAGAAGATGCTCAGGAAGACTCCGGCGACCATGAGCCCGATCAGGACGGCGGCGACGCCCACCATGAAGCCCTTGTTCTGGTTGAGCTCGTTAAGCATGTGCCTCTCCTGACGGTGCCGGGTTGCCCCATCATCCATGACGGCTGCGCCACCCACGGCCCAGGGGTGCGGCGGGTCGCGCCCGGCCGCCGGAGGCGGTGGTGGTGGTCAGCCGGTGTCGCGGCCCGCCACCCAGGTGCGCCGCACCCGCCACGCGTCGTCCCACCACACCAGGTCGGCGGCGGCCCCGGGCGTGATCCGGCCCAGGTCGCCGCGGCCGATCGTGTCGGCGGGGGTCCGCGTGGCGGCGAGCAGCGCCGCCACGGGGTCGATGCCGACCGATATCGCGAGGCGCACCGCCGCGTCGAGCGTGATGGCCGAACCGGCCAGCGTGCCGTCGGCACGGCGGGGGGGCTCGTCCGGGGCCGAGACGACGGCGTCGGCGCCACCGAGCCGGTATCGGCCCGGGGGCATGCCCGAGGCGGCCGTGGCGTCGCTCACGAGCACGACGCGGGCTCCGGCGGCTGCGAACGCGAGCCGCACCACGCAGGGGGCCACGTGCACCAGGTCGACGACGAGCCCGAGGCTGAGCCGGTCGTCGTCGAGGGCCGCGCCCACCACCCCGGGTTCGCGGTGGTGCAGCCCCCGCTGGGCGTTGAACAGGTGCGTCACCAAGGTCGCGCCCGCGTCGGCCGCGGCCTCGACCTGCGCGGCCGTCGCGTCGGAGTGGCCGACCGACACCACGACCCCCGCAGCGACGAGCCGGGCCACCGCGGCCAGGGCTCGGGGCCGCTCGGGCGCCAGCGTCACCAGGGCCAGCCGGTCGGCGCCGCCCGCGGCGAGCAGCAGGTCGACGGCGTCGACGGACGGGTCGCGGAGCAGGGCCGCGTCATGGGCGCCGCGGTGCTTCGGCGACAGGAACGGTCCCTCGAGGTGGGCCCCGAGCACCCTTGCTGCCGGTTCGTACGCGGACCGCACGCGCCCGGCCGGCAGCGACTCCAGGGCCGCCGCCAGGTCGGGCAGCGGCGCGGTGACGAAGGTGGGGGCGAACGACGTGACGCCGGTCGCGCGAGTGCTCGCCGCACCTCGTCCCACTGCTCGTCGGCGCTCGCGAGGTCGACGCCGGCGCATCCGTTGACCTGCAGGTCGACCAGACCCGCGGACAGCACGCCCGAACCGAGGGCCTCGTGGTCCGGCGCCGCCGGGGGCACGTGACCGAGCACGTCGACCACCGCGCCGTCCTCGACAACGACCGCCCCGGGCCCGTCCAGCGCGTCGCCGAGCAGGAGTCGGGGGGCCGAGACGATGGGCACGCCGCGAGCATGCCACGCGCCCCGCCGCGGGGTCGGGCCGCGCCAGGCAGGGACCTGCGCGGCCACGGACGGCGGCGGCTACGGGAAGCCGGGCTCGGACCTCTGACCGGCCTCCGCGAGGACATCGTGGGCGTAGGCCAGGGCATCGCGGGCGCGGCTCAGGTCGGCGGTGGTGAGGTCGGCGCGTGCGGCGAGGCGCAGCCGCGAGACGCCGTCGGGCACCGACGGCGGCCGGAAGCAGCCGACCGCACGCCGTGCGCGCGGCGCAGCACCGCTGCCGCCAGGAGCGCGGCCTCGGGCGCCGCCGCGGACGGCCACCACGGCGGCGTCGGGGGCGCTCCGAGCGCAGCCCGGCCGTCGACGGCGACGGCGGGCGCAGGTCGGCCGCGCGGCGCGCGTCGCCTCGGCGCAGCCGGGTTCGGCTTGCCAGCAGCCTCGAGCGCGGCGAGGGCGGCGGCCGCCAGCGGCGGCGCCGAGGGCCGTGTCGAAGATGAAGGGCGCGCGGCGTCGACCAGGTGGCTCGACCACCGCTGACGCGGTCCGAGCACCACGCCACCCTGGGAGCCGAGCGCCTTGGACAGCGTCACGGTGAGCACGACGTCGGGCTCGTCCGCCAGGCCCGTGACCGCGGCCAGACCCGCGGCCACCCGGGCCGACCACGCCGAGCGCGTGCGCCTCGTCGACGAGCAGGGCCGCGCCGTGCTGCGCGGGCCACCGTCGTGCAGCGCCGCGAGCGGCGCGGCCTCGCCGTCGACCGAGAACACGGCGTCGGTGACGACGAGCGCGCGCTGCTCGGCGCGGTCGGCGAGCGCGGCCTGCGACCGCTGCGACGTCGCGGTGCGGCGACCACGACGACCTCGGCGCGGGAGAGCCGGCAGGCGTCGATGAGCGACGCGTGGTTGTGCGCGTCCGAGACCACGAGCGAGTCCCCGGCCCGGCGAGCGCGGCACGGCGCCGAGGTTCGCCAGGTAGCCGGAGGAGAACACGAGCGCGGCCGTCCGTGCCGACGAGGGCGGCGAGCGCGGCCTCGAGGTCGGCGTGCAGCTCGCGTGGTGCCCGTCACCAGCCGCGAGCCGGTCGAGCCGCGCGCCCCAGAGCGCGCGCCGCCTCGGCCGCGGCCTCGGTGACGCGCGGGTCGCGGGCTGAGCCCGAGGTAGTCGTTGGACGGCCAGGTCGATCAGCGCCGTCGTCGTCGGGCGTCGCGGGTGGCGAGGCGGCGGCGCAGCCCGGCCGCGCTCGCGTCGGACTCGCGCGCGGCCAGCCAGTCGAAGCGCGACGTCCCGTCGGCCCCGGACGCCCGTCGTCACCGCACCACCGTGCGGATGGCGTCGGTGACGACGTCGACGAGGGTCGCCAGGTCGTCGTCGCCGATCGCCAGCGGCGGCATCAGCACGACGACGTCGCCGAGCGGGCGGACCCACACGCCGTGTCGCGCCGAGCCTCCTGGCACACCGCGAAGCCCGGTGCGCTCGCCGGCACCGGCTCGACCTCGATGCCGGTCATCGTGCCGATCCGGCGGATCTCTCGGCACTCCGTCGTACGTCGGCGAGCGGCGCGAGCCACTCGCCGAGGAGGTCGCCGACCGGCGCGGCCCGCGTCGACGGTTCCGCGCGCGGCCATGAGGTCGAGGTTGGCGATCGCGGCCGCGCAGCACAACGGGTTCGCGGTGTAGGAGTGGCCGTGGAAGAACGTGCGGCCGCGCGCCGGCGTGCCGAGGAACGCCTCGTAGACCTCCTCGGTGGCGAGCACGGCCGACAGCGGCAGGTAGCCGCCGGTCACGCCCTTGCCGCAGGTGAGCAGGTCGGGCGTGACGCCGGCGTGCTCGACGGCCCACATCCGGCCCGGTGCGGCCGACGCCGGTGGCGACCTCGTCGACGACCAGGAGCGCGCCGAACTCGTCGCACAGCGCGCGGCACGCCGCGCAGGAACGACGCGTCGTGGGTGAGCATGCCGCCCGCGGCCTGCACCATCGGCTCGACGACGACCGCGCACACCTGGTCGCCGTCGCGCTCGAGCAGGGCGCGCAGCTCGGCGACGACCTCGGCGCGCCCGGCCGACGCGGTCTCTGACCGGCGCCCAGGACGCCGGGCGACGAGACCATCCGGGTCTCGAGCAGGATCGGTCGGTACGTCGTCGTGGAACAGGTCGATGCCGCCGACGCTCACCGCGCCCGAGGGTGTCGCCGTGGTAGCCCTCGGCGACGTGCGCGTACAGCGGGCGCGGCCGCCGCGTTCTGCGCCTGCGCCTGGTAGGCCATCTTGATCGCCGCCTCGACCGCGCTAGGCGCCGTCACCGGCGTAGAAGACGCGGGTGAGCCCGTCGGGCGCCGTGGCGAGCAGCTTCTCGGCGAGCACGATGCCCGGCTCGTGGGTGAGGCCGAGGAACGTCGTGTGGTCGAGCCGGCTCGAGCTGGGCGCGGATCGCGTCGTCGATCTCGCGGCACGCGGTGCCCGTGCACGTTGACCCACAGCGACGAGACGCCGTCGAGGTAGCGTCGCCCGTCGACGTCCCAGAAGTACATGCCCTCGGCGCGGTCGACGACGATCGGGTCGTCGTCGACCCACACCGACTGCTGGGTGAACGGGTGCCAGACGGCAGCGGCGTCGCGTGCCACCAGGTCGGCCGTGCGGCCAGCGCCGCTGGGCGGGGCCGGTCGGGGACGGGGCTCGGCGCTCACGGGCGCATTCTCGCGGGTGCGGCGCCGCACTGGTCGTCCGGCCCCGGCGTACGCTCGCGCCGTGGCGAGTCTGGCGGGGGTGGCCCGGGAGCGCACCGACCTCGGCGAGGCCGATGTCGCGCACCTGCAGGCCCTGATGGCCGAGGCCAGCCTGGTCGCCGATCTCGCCTTCAGCGACCTCGTGCTGTGGCTGCCCACGTGGAACGAGGGAGGTTTCGTGGCCGGCGCCCTGGTGCGGCCCTCGACCGCCGCCACGGCGGTGCCGGAGGACCTGGTCGGCCGGTTCGTGCCGCGGGGGCGTCGGCCCGTGCTCGACCGGGCGCTGGCCCTCGGGCGTCCCGTCGTCGACCGGGCCCCCGAGCGCCCCCTGGTGCCGCGTGGAGAGGAGGCCGTTCCGGTGCGGCGCGCCGGCCGAGTCGTGGCCGTCCTCGCCCGGCACGCGTCGCCCGGCGAGCGGGCCGAAGGCGACCTCGAGCGGATCTACCTCTCGAGCGCTGACGACCTGCTCGCGATGGCCGCCGAGGGCACGTTCCCCGGGCAGCAGTCCCTCGGCGGCACCGGTGCCCCACCGCGCGTCGGGGACGGCATCCTGCGGCTCGACCCTGCCGGCCTCGTGGAGTTCGCGAGCCCCAACGCGCGGTCGGCGTTCGCCCGGCTGGGGCTGGCCACCGACCTCGTGGGGTCCAGCCTGGCCAGCGTGTCCGCCCGGCTCACCCGGCGCCCCGGCCCGGTCGACGAAGCGCTCGCGCTCGTCGCTGCCGGCCGGCTCCCCGGCGGCGCCGAGGTGGAGAACGCGGCCGCGGCGGTCACGCTCGGCGGCATCCCGCTGCGCAGCGGCGGCCGTCACCTCGGCGCGCTCGTGCTCGTGCGCGACGTCACCGACCTTCGCCGCCGCGAGCGGGCCCTGCTGGGCAAGGACGCCACCATCCGCGAGATCCACCACCGCGTGAAGAACAACCTGCAGACGGTCGCCGCGCTCCTGCGGATGCAGGCCCGCAGGATCGACTCAGCGGAGGCCAAGGAGGCACTCGACGAGGCGGTGCGCCGCGTGGGTGCGATCGCCGTGGTGCACGAGACGCTCGCCCACTCGCCCGGCGAGATCGTGCCCTTCGACGAAGTCGCCGACAGGGTGGTGGCGATGACCGCCGACACGGCGTCCGCCCTCGGCGGCGGCCGCATCACCCGCGTGGGGGAGATCGGGCTCCTTCCGAGCGACCTGGCGACCCCGCTGGCGATGGTGCTCTCTGAGCTGCTCATGAACGCCGTCGAGCACGGTCTCGGCGGGGCTCCGGGCGACGTCGCGCTTCGTTCGCGGCGCGAGGGCGGTCAGCTCGTGATCGACGTCGAGGACGACGGCAGCGGGGTTCCCGACGGGGTGAACCTGGACGACCCCGCCACGCTCGGCCTGGGGCTCCAGATCGTGCGCACGCTGGTCGTCGACGACATCGGCGGCACCCTCGGCCTGGAGCGCCGCGCCGGCCGTCGTGGCACCCGGGCGCGCGTGGTCGTGCCCCTCCGGGCGTAGGTCGCGCCGGCGGCGACGCCAACCCCCGGCGCCTTCCCGGCCCCGGGGCCCACGCGTACGATCAGAGCCCGCGGGGAACCGGGCTCGACGTGCGCCATCGGAGGCACCCATGCCACGTCCTCGTCACCCGCGGCCGCGGGCGTTTCGGCAGGTAGGGCTATCCGTGGGCAGGCCGGCGCGTGCCGGCGTCCGTGCGCGCGTCCTGATCGCTGCTGCTGCCCCGGTGGTCGTCGGTGGGGTGCTGGTAGCCCCGACGGAGCTGGCCTCGGCGGCGGGGGCTCCCGCACAGCGGCCGGCTCTGGTCACGGCGCCGGTGACGTACGTCGTGAACACCACAGCAGACACGCCGGACGCCGATGTCGGGACGCGAGCGTGCGCGGACGCGCGGGGGAGGTGCTCGCTGCGCGCGGCGGTGATGCAGGCGAACTTCCACGGCGGAGGGGACACCATCAGGCTCCCAGCCGGGACCTTCCGACTCACCCGTCCCGGCGACGACGACGCCGCCGTGCTGGGCGACCTCGACCTCGCTGCCTCGCTGACGATCCGTGGCGCCGGCAGCTCCAAGACGATCATCGACGGCAACGGCGCAGTCACCGGCGACCGCGTGCTGCAGGTCATGGCGGGCGCGACCTCGACGACCATCGCCGGGGTGACGATCCGCGGCGGGCGTCGCTCGGGCACGTTCGATGAGGGCGGCGGCCTGCTGTGGTCAGGTGGCTCCGGTGGTCCCAGCGCCCTGACGTTGGCCGACGACGTCATCGAGGGCAACCGTTCGCCCTACGGCGCGGGGGTGTACCTGAGCTATGGCACCAGCGGCGACACCGTGCGCGTCTCCCGCGTCACGGTTCGCGGGAACACGGCCTCCGCGGCCGCGGGAGGCCTCGGCGCGAGCCTCGGCGACTTCGCGACCCTGCTGATCACCAGCAGCCACCTGGTCGGCAACCGGGCCTACGAGGGCGGCGGCCTCTATCTTCAGGGTGCGGCAACGTCCGCCCCGCAGGCGCTGCGCGTCACGTACACCGAGATCGCCCGCAACGGGGCATCGCTGTCGGGCGGGTTCGAGAACCACTCGGGCACGGCCTCGGCCCCCGTCCTGCTGGCCTCGAGCGAGGTGCACGACAACATCTCAAGCGCCTACGGCGGCGGGATCGGCAACTACGGACGCCTCGTGGTCGCAGGCTCGACCGTGGCCTCGAACAAGGCCCAGCGCGGAGGTGGACTGTACGACTACGAGGGTGGAGTCACCCGCTTCAGCGACACGACCGTGTCCACCAACTCCGCGACCGCATTCGGCGGGGCGGTCTACGTGGAGTTCTTCATCCACGGCAATGCCGATGTGCAGGCTCAGAGCGCGACGTTCGCCGGCAACGTCTCGCCCGTCGGCAGCGGGATATTCGCCGCGCCCGGCACGCACGTGGAGCTCACCAGCACCTTGCTGGACAAGGGCGCGGGCGGCGCGATCTGCAACGCGGCCCTCGGCGGGACCATCAGCATGGCGTCGGACAGCTCGTGCGGCCTCGGGGCAGGCGACGCGCACGCGCTACGGCTCGGCCCGCTCGGATGGCACGGCGGCCCGACGCGAACCCACGTGCCGCTGGCCGGGAGCCCGGCCGTCGACGCCGACACCGCCGCCGGGCCGACGCTCGACCAGCGCGGGATCCCTCGTCCGCAGGGGAGCCATCGCGACGTCGGGGCCGTTGAGGTGGTGCCGACGAAGCCGCCGGCTGCACGACAGGTGGCGCCCGGGGGCGTGGCCCGCGGACCGCGCCTCACGCTCGTCTGGCGGGCCGTAGCCAAGGTCCAGACCTACGCGGTGGTGCTCAGGCTCGGCACGGCGCGCGGGCGCACCGTGCAGTCGGCCTCGCTGCTGCGAGGGACCTCGCTGCGGACCCGCGCTCTTCGTCGGGGGGCGGCGTACGTCTGGCGGGTGACGGCCGTGGGCGACCGGGGCACGTCGTTCTCGCCCTGGCGCCGGGTCCTCGTCCGGTAGTACGTCGCGCCGGTGGGCCGGACCCGCGGCACGGCCCCGGGCATGACGAAGGCCCCCCGACGCGTTGGTCGGGGGGCCTTGTCGGGCGGGTCGGGGCTACATGGAGCGCATGGCCGCGCGGGCACGCTGGGTGCGCCGCTTGAGCGCGCGCCGCTCGTCCTCGCTCAGACCGCCCCAGACGCCGGCGTCCTGCCCGGACTCGATGGCCCAGGTGAGGCAGGCCTCGACGACCTCGCACCGGCGGCAGACGGCCTTGGCCTCTTCGATCTGCAGCAGCGCCGGGCCAGTGTTGCCGATCGGGAAGAACAGTTCGGGGTCTTCGTCACGGCAGGCGGCCTGGTGGCGCCAGTCCATGAGTCCTCCAGTCGTCGTCGGCCCCCGGGGAGCGGGCCGGGTCGGCACGGCCCCCGGAGTGCCCGGGGGGTCGCACCGTGCTGCAGGCGTGGTGGAACACGCCGGAACGTGAGTGCGGGATCCGACGACCATCTCGTCGGCCCTGCCAGGGTCACATAGGGCGACCACCCACACAAGACGAACGGGCCAAGAGCCCCGTTCCTGCCCATGTCGGCTTCATCACACGCCCGTGACGCAGGGTAGCCGGACGCCGGGACCGCGCGCCCGATATCCGGGCACTCGGGTGTTCTCCCCGAGCCTGGTCGACCTGCTCCTCGGGCTAGCAGATCACCTCGAGCACGTCGGGGACGGCGCGGAAGGAGACCCGGTGGACCTCTCCGAGGCCCTCCCCGTCGACCTGCAGGGCGACCGGCCGGGACGACTCGAGCTCGAACGCGACCTGGTCGTGCAGCGCCACGAGGCCTCTGCGGGTGGAGCCGGCCCGCGAGTGGGTCACGATGCGCCGGCTGTAGCGCAGGGCGGGCAGGACCGACAGGGAGCGGGGCGCCCACAGGTCGATGCCGGTCTCGTACGAGGCCCGCGGGCAGGGATCGACCGGCCACCGGCCCAGGAAGGTCCACGGCGAGGTGTTCTGGACGATCGCGAGGAAGATCCCGTCGACCGGATCGAGCCCGGGCCGGTGCAGGGTGAGGGCCGGGTGACGCCGGTCGGTGGCGCCGAAGAACGACGCGAGGGTGGTGCCCAGGTACCGCGACGGGGTGGCGGTCTTGCCCTCGGCCCGCTTGCGCTCCATCGCGTGGATGATCTCGGCGTCGAGCCCGAGCCCGGCGTTGAACAGGAACCAGCGCTGGTCGACCTGGCCGAGGCCGATCGTGCGGCGCCGCCCGGCACGCAGGGCCTCGAGGAGTTCGCCCGTGGCCTCGACGGCGTCGGGGGACAGGCCCAGCGAGCGGGCGAACACGTTGGCGCTGCCCCCCGGCACGGCCGCCACGGCGGGTACCCCGACCCCGGGGCCGCCCTCGGCGAGCATGCCGTTGACGACCTCGTTCACCGTGCCGTCACCCCCGAGGGTGACCACGACGTCGACCTTCTCGCCGCGGGCGAGCCGGCCGAGCTCGAACGCGTGGCCCCGGTCGGTCGTCTCGACCACGTCGACCTCGTGCTCGGCGGCAAGGGCGTGGACCAGCACGTCGCGGGTGCGTGCCGAGGTGGCCGTCGCCCTGGGGTTCACCACCACGAAGCCGCGCACCGGCCCAGGGTAGGGGGACCGTCCGCGCGGCCCCCGGCTAGGGTCCGGCGGGTGAGCCACGACCCGAACGAGCACCCGTCCCCGGCAGGTGCGCCCCGCTCCGGGGCGCTGCGTGGCGCCATGGTCGTGGGGCTGCTCGAGCTCGTGGTCCTGGCCGGGTACGCCGGGTCGCTGGCGGTCTTCGCCGTCGTCGGCGAGACCTCCGGCGTCGCGGGGCGCAGCCAGGTGGCCGACCCGGTGCTCGTCGTCCTGCTGCTGGTCTTCGTCGGGCTCGTGGTGCTCGTGCTGCGCGCTGTCTGGCGTCGCCGTGCGGCTGCGCGGGTGCCCTTCTTGCTGCTGCAGGTGTTCACGGTGGTGGCAGTGTGGCCGCTGGCCTCCGGCGGGCTGGCGTGGGAGCGGGTCGTGGGTGTGGCGCTGGTCGTCGGGGCGGCCGTGGCGGCCTACCTCGTGCTCTCCCCGGCCGGGTCGGCCGAGCTCGACCAGTAGCCGGCCTTGCGCCCCGGCGCGCGGGCTCACCCCTCGACGAGCAGTCCCTCGCGCAGCTGGGCCAGCGAGCGTGCCAGCAGCCGCGAGACGTGCATCTGCGAGACGCCGACCTCGCTGGCGATCTGCGACTGGGTCTTGTTCTCGAAGAACCGAAGCCACAGGATCTTCTGCTCTCGCGGGGGGAGCGCGGCGATGAGCGGGCGCAGTGCCGCCATGTCCTCGACGCCCTCGAGGGCCGCGTCGTCGAACCCGAGGGTGTCCACGAGGGCGGCGGGGCCGTCGTCGCTGCGGGAGCTCGCGTCGAGGGAGAGCGTGGAGTACGCCTGCGCCGACTCGATGCCCTCGAGCACGTCGTCCTCGGAGACGCCCAGGTGCGCGGCGAGCTCGCGCACGGTGGGCGAGCGGCCTTGCGATGCGGTGAGCTCCTCGGTGGCGCCGGCGAGCCGCAGCCGCATCTCCTGCAGCCGACGGGGCACCCGGACCGCCCACGACTTGTCGCGGAAGTAGCGCTTGATCTCGCCGATGATCGTGGGCGTGGCGAAGGTCGAGAACTCGTAGCCGAGACCGGGGTCGAACCTGTCGACCGACTTGATCAAGCCGATCGTTCCCACCTGGACGAGGTCGTCCATCGGTTCGCCGCGGTCGCGGAACCTGCGCGCCATGGCGTACACCAGCGGCAGGTGCATCGTGACGAGCTCGTCGCGCACGGCGGTGGCCCGCGGATCGGCGGCCTCGCGGAGGGCGACGAACTCCGCCAGCAGCGCCTTCTCGTGCTCGCGGTCGGCTGCGGTGAACCCACGCGGTCGCGGCTCGGGGACGCTCGACCCGCGCTGGGGCTGAGCGGGAGTGGTCATGAACCCACCACGACCTCGCGCCCGACCCGTAGCTGGACGAGCACCTCGCCATCGGCGTCGGCCCGGGACAGCACATCGTCGACGAGCGTGGTCAGCACGGTCCAGGCGAAGCTCCCGGCCGATGGTGGCCGCCCCGAGCGCGTGCGCGTCGACATGGTGATGGTGAGGCCGCCGTCGTCGTCCGGCTCGATCTCGACGAGGAGTCGTCCGCCCGGCGCTGCGTCCGCCACGAGCAGCGAGCAGGCCTCGTCGACGGCGAGGCGGACGTCCTCGAGCCGGTCGAGGGTGAAGTCGAGCCTCGCGCACACCGACGCGACCGCGGTGCGGGCCAGCGACACGGACGAGCGCTCGGCGGGGACCCGCAGCTCCACGGCAGCCATGCGCGCAGGCTAGCCGGATTCGGGCGCCGTGGCCGCGAGCGCCGCGAGGGCCCCGCCGGTGAGCCGGTGGCCGACCCACTCGTCGAGGGTGCCGGCGCCGAGCGAGGCGTAGAACTCCAGCGACGGCTCGTTCCAGTCCAACACGCTCCAGTCCAGCCGGCGGTAGCCGTTGTCCGTGCACAGCCGGGCCAGGGTCGCCAGCAGGGCCCGGCCGTGACCTCGTCCGCGCGCCTCGGGCCGCACGTACAGGTCCTCGAGGTAGACGCCGTGGGCACCGGTCCACGTCGACGTGCTCAGGAACCACAGCGCGAACCCCGCCAGCTGGGCTCCGGGGACGACGTCAGGGTCGGCTGCGACGTGGCAGAACGCGGCCGGAACGCCATGGTGCGAGGCCGCGGGCACGGTGCCGGTGCCGCCGAACAGGAGGGCCTCGAGCTGCTCGGCCGTGGTCTCGACGGCGTCGAGCGCGTGCTCGTAGTCGGCGAGGTCGCGGATCATCGCGAGCACCTCGGGCACGTCGGCGGGGGTCGCGGGGCGGATGGTCGCGGCTGACATGTACCCACCGTAAGCAGCCCGACACACGGTTCCCCGTGCATCCGGACGGCCGGTCAAGTTCAATGGAGTTGTTGCCGATAAAGCGGGGGCACCCGGCTCTGGTCCGGTTGAGGGAGGGGAGGGCCCATGCTGCACCGTCGCGGTCGTCACGCGAGCCATCGGATCCGGCCCTTGGCCGTTCCTGTGGGCGCCGTGTTCGTCACCACAGCCTTGGCCGCATGCGGCCTCGGCGTGATCCCCGGCCAGGAGGCCGGCGTCCCGCTCGCCGCCAAGGCCCCTGCCGGGCTGTCGGCGCTCGGGAGCACCGGGCCCACGGGCCCCACCTCTCCGCCGACCCATTCGCCGACCCCCACCCCGACCCCCACGAAGCCCAAGCCGAAGCCGCTGCCGCGCTTCCAGCTGCGGGTGGCCCACCTGACCCCCGCCAAGGGCACCTACGGCGTGGCGATCATGGTCTCGGTCGAGTTCAACCGCGACGTGCCCGCGAGGTTCCGGCCGTTCGTGCAGAAGCGCCTCACGGTCACCACGACCAAGCCGGTGGGCTCGGCCGGGTGGGCCTGGTTCGGCGACCGCACCGTCATGTTCCGCCCGGCCGCGTTCTGGCCAGGCAAGACGAAGGTCACCGTGAAGACCTCTCTGACGGGGCTGGTCGTCGCGTCGAAGGTCGCCGGGATGACCCTCGTGGGCAAGGGTGACCGGGCCGTCACGTTCGCCACCGGGCGCTCGATGATCACCTCGATCAACGGCTCCAACCAGATGGGCACGGTGCGCGTCGAACGCAAGGTGGTCCGGAAGGTGCCCGTGTCGATGGGCAAGCCCGGCTGGCGCACCCGCAACGGCGTCAAGGCGATCATGGATCGCGAGCTCGACCACGTGTTCACGAACACGGCCGTGGGCGACTTCACCACCCCCTACCGCCTCGTGGCGCACTACAACCTGCGGCTCACCTGGTCCGGCGAGTTCCTTCACTCGGCCCCTTGGGCCGAGGGCCGGCTCGGCCAGTGGCCCGGCTCGCACGGCTGCACGAACGCCTCGAACGACGACGCGGGATGGTTCTACAAGAACGCGCTGTACGGAGATCCGGTCGTCTTCTCCAACACGGGTGGTCCGCTGATGGAGGTCGACAACGGCCTCGGCGGTCCGTGGAACATCGTGTGGAAGAAGTGGATGAAGCGCAGCGCCGGCCCGATGGTCAAGACGTACCACAAGGCCTGACGTACGCACTGAGAGCCACGGCCGCCGCACCTCCGGGGTGCGGCGGCCGTCGTACGCCGGACGCTCGTCCCCGGGCCCGCGGCCCCCGGCCCTGCCCCCCGCGCTCTGCGTTCGGGACCGTATCCGCGTCGGGAGGCGAGGTGGTTCGTTCGCGGGCCGTCGGGAGGCCGTGTGGCGACTTTCCGCCCATCACAGGGCCCTTCTCGCCTCCCAGGAGCGGGTGCAAACAGCGGCCCTGGCTACTGGCCGATCACGATGCCATCGAGCTCGAGCGCGGGCCGGCTGGAGATCGCAAAGTTGACGATCCGCACGCTGTGGAGCGCTGCCTTCGTCAATGTCTCGACGGGGATGTAGACGCGCATGTGAGTGCTGCCGGCAGAGGTGTTGATCGCCTTGGCGAACCGGCCGTCGATGTACACCGCTGCGCCGCTGCGGCCCGGACCCGTGGTGACCAGGACGCCGATCACTCGCCCCACCCGGGTGAGGGTGGCCGAGGCGTTGCGGGTGGATGAGCGGCGCACCGTGCCGCGGAACGCTCCACGCTGGGTCTTCGTGGACCACGACCCGCGGTACGTGGCCGAACCCTGGTCGAACGGAACGGTCGACCGCGCCGTCGAGGTGGCCGAGACGTTCCCGGCCCGGTCGACCGCGCGCAGCTGGTACTCGTACGTCGCACCCGCCACGGCCGGGAGCAGGGCCGCCGTGCCGGCGCGCGGCCTCCAGGCGGACCACGTCCCGGACGGCAGCACTCGGCTGCGCAGCTGGTGCGCAGCGATGCCGGACCTTACGGCCGCGACGGGGTCGGTGCTGAGCGTCCACCGAAGGGCGACCGCGGTCGTCGCCGACAGCGAGGTGGAGAACGTGGGCGCGACGAGCCGCGGCTTCGTGGGCGCAGTCTTGTCCAGCCGGACGGTGGCGGTCGTCTCGGCGGAGTTGCCCAGTGCGTCGCTGACCTTCATGCCGATGACATGCGTACCCGCCACGTCCGGGAGTGCGAAGGGCTGCGTGGTGGCGAACGGCACGGGGGTGCCGTAGGACCCGCCGTCGGTCTTGAACGCCATCGTGGCAACCCCGGACCCGGCGTCCGTGGCCGTCGGGTGGAGCGTGACGACGGGGCTGCTGGTGTACGTGGGCGCTACCAGCGAGACGCCTGAAGGGGGTGTCGCCTCCGCGGCAACGACCTTCATCGTGACCGTGATGTCCTGGGGGCTGTTGGACGCCGCAGGCGAACTCCCGTTGTCGGTGACGTGGATCTTCGCCGAGTACGTTCCGGGGGCGTAGGTCAGACCGACCGTCGGGTGCGGGTTGACGGCCACGCGCAGCTTCTGGATGGCACCGTCGTTGACGCCGAACACGAAGGACTTCCACAGCAAGCTGTCGCCGCTGACGGTGAAGGTGAGCACGCCGCCCCCGGTGTTGGTGATGTTCACCTGCGTGGGGGATTCGGTCCAGTTCGTCGTCGTCACCGATTCCTGCTTCACCGTGACGCTCAACGCGGTCGGGTTCAGACCGATCGCCGGCGCGGCGGCCGCACCGTTGTAGATGTTGAAGGACGTGACGGGAGTCCACGCGGTGCCGTTGGCGCCGTACAGGCCGTATTTGCCCAGCACGTGCCAGTAGTAGGTACCAGGCGGCAGGGCCCTGCCGATCGCGTTGAGGTTGACGGTGGTGCCCGTCGTGCTGGGGCTCGAGTAGACGACGTTCCCCGCGAAGAACCCGTAGTTGTAGGAGTCGGTATCGGGGCGGGTCGAAATCTCGAGGTAGTAGTTCCACAGCGAGCCCTGGGCTCCGTTCTCGCCCCAGCGGAACACCTGATTCGTCGAGGAGATCTCGGTGCCGCCGGCGGGGGAGATGACCGTCGGCCCAGCCGCCGCCGGGGAGATGCTTGGGGCGCACAGGCCCGCGGCCAGCAGGAGAGTGACGAGGACGGCGGCTACCTTCTTCACGGCAGTTCTCCCTGGGGACAGGCGCCCCGCGGGCGGCCTCGGTGGGCGGAGGCTAGCAGCGGGGCGTCCCGCATCGGAGCGGGCCGAACGTCCCTCTCGGGCACCGTCTCTTGACTCCTGCGTCGTCATACCTAGACCATCTAGGTATGACGACACCCCCGACGATCGACGCCCTGCTGCTCGAGGTGCTGGCTGCGGGCCCGCTGCACGGCTACGCGGCCATCGCCGCCATCCGCGACCGCAGTGCGGGGGCGCTCGACTTCCCTGAGGGCACCGTGTACCCGGCGCTCCACCGGCTCGAGCGCGACGGCCAGGTGCGCAGCGCCACCGAGTCGATCCAGGGCCGTCGACGACGCGTGTACGAGCTCACCGGGGAGGGGCGCCAGGCCCGCGAGGCGCACCGCCGCTCGTGGCGGTCGTACGTCGCGGCGGTCGAAGGAGTCCTGGGCCTGAGAGGGGCGAACGCATGAGCGCCGGACTTCCAGAGGCAGCGCTCGAGATCATCGACGACTACGTCGACGCGCTCGCCCGGTGCGTGGGCGTCGACGGGCGCGTGGGCCGTCGACTCGTGGCCGAGGCGGCCGACCATCTCGTTGAGTCCACCGCCGCCAGGGTCGAGGCGGGTCACGACCCCGTCGACGCCGCGAGGTGGAGCGTGCGAGCCTTCGGCGCACCCGACGTGGTCGCGGCGGCCGAGCGAGAGGGCCTCGGGCGGTCGCCGGACGTGGCGCTGCGCCAGCTCGCCGACCTCGGGTGCCGGCTCGCGATCGTCGGAGGTCTCGCGATCGGCGTCAGCGGGGCGATCGCCTGGCTGGTCGGGCGGATCGCCGGGGCGACGTACGTGGTGGGCGACATCCTTGGCGTCACGTACACGCCAGCGCGATGCGCCGAGTACCTCGCGGTCTCGCCGGGCACGTCCGACTGTGAGCAGGCCGCGGTGATCGACCACCTCGACGAGGTGGTGTGGGGCCGGCTGTTCGTCGGTGTCCTCGCCGTGGGGCTGCTGGTGGGATGGCTCTGGTGGCGGCGGCGCCCGTCCTATCAGAGTGCGTCACCGGCGCTCGTCGGGATCGTCGGCCTCGCGCTCACCCTTCTCGCCGCGGTCGCCCTCGTCCTGTCGGCAGCGAACGGGCTCACGACGGCCGGAGGCATCGGCACGGGGGCGCCGCTCTCGGCGGCAGCGTGCGCGCTGCTGGCCGCCGGAGTCTTCGCGGTGCCGGTCGTGCGGGCCGTGCGCGCCGGCCGACTGCCCACCGATCGCTGAACCACGATCCCGCATGCGGCGCGGCCCGCCTCGCCGAGGCGAGACGCGATGAGGCTGCCCTGCCAGAGGCAGCCCGGCCACGCTCAGCCCTGCCCACGGCGCCCTGCCGGTGGCACCATGGCGAGATGACGGTGCAGTTCGGCGAGCGCGCCACCAGGGCTGGGTTGGTGGTCGCGTCGGCGGTCGTGGGGGTGGGTGCGGTGATGGTCCCGATCCCGCTCGCGGACGCGCCTGAGACTGCTGCGCCCCGGCCCGCTGCGCCCGTGGCTGCGCCGCTAGCGACGGACTCGCTCG
This sequence comes from uncultured Actinomycetes bacterium, assembly GCA_963778785.1. GTDB lineage: Bacteria > Actinomycetota > Actinomycetes > S36-B12 > CAIYMF01 > CAVZVV01. The sequence goes on along the minus strand of CAVZVV010000028.1, from coordinate 192,265 downwards.
CGTCCCGCTCCCCGTCCGTCGTGCCCGCGGAGCCCTCGGTCTTCTCTCGTGCGGCGTCGGCAGCGACGACAGGGTTCGCCTGCCCCCTGCGGGTGCCGGCCGGCACGCTGTGGGACGGCAGCGCGGCTCTCGGCGCGGCTCGGCTGTGCGCGCGGGCGGTGCGCGCCGCGGCCACGCCGCAGGCCCGCGCTGCGATCCGGGCCGCGTTCAGCATGCTCGGGGCGCCGTACGCGTGCGCCGGAGTCGGCCGGGTGCGGCCCCACCGGTTCGACTGCTCGTCCCTCGTGGCCCGCGCCTACACCGCGGCCGGGATCGCCGCGTCGGGTCCGACGTGGGCGTCGTCCACCCGCGACATGGTGCCGTGGGACGGCCGCAAGCTCGCCCCGTGGGCGGCGTCCGTGGCGCCGTCGCGGATCCGTCCCGGTGACCTGGTGCTGTACGACACCGGCGGGGCCACCTACCGGCACGTCGCCATGTACCTCGGCAGCGGCTACATGCTGCACACCAACTACTGCGGCGGCGTGGCGCACGTGGCCGCGTTCTGGGGATTCGGCCGCAGCGGGAAGCACCGGTTCCTCGTCGCTCGTCGCGTGGTGGTGCCGGCACCGGGCACCCCGCCTCCCCGCGACCTGTCGGCCTCTGCGGCGGCCCGGGCCACGACGGTCTCCTTCGGCCGCTTCCTGCGTCACGGCGTCGCGGCCACGATCCGGGTGCAGCGCGCTCTCGACCAGGTGGTGGCCGTCGGCCAGCTCGTCGACGGCCGTTGGGACGGTGGCCTGCTCTCCGACCTGTACGGCTTCCGGCGCGCGGTCATGGGCGAGTCGCGATCGCAGTCCGCGCGGCCGCCGGACCGAGCCAGCCTGCGACGCCTCGGTCGGCTGGCCGGCTTCAGGCTCGTCGCGTAGCCGCCTTCCTCCTGTTCCGGTGCGAGGGAAGACGGCAGCCGTGCCCCGGCGTCGAGCCATCGAGTCGGCCCCGCCCATCGAGCTGTCCGGCCCTTCGAGCTGTCGAGCCGTCGGGTGAGCCGCCGTCGTGCGCCGCGACCCGCGCCGGGACACGCGGAAGGCCCCCCACGTCGGCGCGGGTGGGGGGCCTTCCGGGACGAACGGCGCTACGCCTTCTTGGTCTCCCAGAAGATGTCGGCGATCTCGTCGATCTTGGCCAGCAGGGCGTCCGCGACGGCGACGTCCTGGGTGCCCTTGGTGCCCGCGGCACCGGCGAGCTTGGTGGCCTCGTTGAAGAGGTCGTTGAGCCGGGGGTACTTCTCGAAGTGGGGGGCCTTGAAGTAGTCGGTCCAGAGCACCCACAGGTGCTCCTTGACCATCGACGAGCGCTGCTCCTTGACCAGCACGGCGCGGGTGCGGAAGTCGGGGTCGTCGGAGGCGGCGTACTTCTCCATGCAGGCCTTCACGGACTGGGCCTCGAGCCGGGCCTGGGCCGGGTCGTAGACGCCGCAGGGTAGGTCGCAGTGCGCGTAGACGCGGAGCATGCGGGGGTCCTTCCTGGTGCTGGTGGGGCGCTCGAGGGGCCGCCCGGGGCGGACGCGGATGATGGGGCGACACTACCGCCGGGCGGTTGGTCCGGCACGGGCGGCAGCGGGAGGACCCAGGATGCGCTGGGGACGGGTGCAGGTAGAGGGCACGTCCATGGTGCCCGCTCTGCGCCCGCGAGATCGCTGTCTGGTGCGGTGGGGCGGTCCCGTGCAGGTGGGCGACGTCGTCGTCGCCGAGCGCCCCGACCGGCCGGGGCTGCTCGTGGTCAAGCGGGTGACCGCGCGCGACCCTGACGGCTGGTGGCTCGAGGGCGACCACGTGCGTGCCAGCCACGACTCGTGGCTGTTCGGGCCGGTGCGCCCTGACGGCGTGAGGGGACGGGTGGTGTGGCGCTACGCGCCACTGCACCGGTGGGGTCGGGTGCGTCGGTCCGCCACGGGGTGACGCACCCGGGGCGGACCCACGTCACAGCACCTTGGACAGGAACGAGCGGGTGCGCTCGTGCTGCGGGTTGGCCAGGACCTCGCGGGGGGCGCCGGACTCGACGACGACCCCGTCGGTCCATGAACACCAGCGAGTCGCCGACCTCGCGCGCGAAGCCCATCTCGTGCGTCACGACGATCATCGTCATGCCGCTCTTGGCCAGGTCGCGCATCACGTCGAGCACCTCGCCGACGAGCTCGGGGTCGAGGGCGCTGGTCGGCTCGTCGAACAGCATCAGCTTGGGCTCCATCGCCAGCGCCCGGGCGATCGCCACCCGCTGCTGCTGACCGCCCGAGAGCTGCGTCGGGTACATGGCAGACCGGTCGGCGAGGCCGACGCGGTCGAGCAGCTGCCGGGCCCGCTCCTTGGCCTCCTTTCTGCTGAGGCCGTTGACCTGGACGGGTGCCTCCATGACGTTGCCGACGGCCGTCATGTGCGGGAAGAGGTTGAAACGCTGGAACACCATGCCGATGCCGCGGCGTTGGTGGGCGACCTCGTTCTCCCTCATCTCGTGCAGCTTGCTCGCCGCGCTCCTGGTAGCCCGACGAGCTCGCCGTCGACCGACAGCCGGCCGGCGTCGACCTTCTCGAGGTGGTTGATGCACCGCAGGAACGTCGACTTGCCGGAACCGGAGGGCCCGACGAGCACATCACCTCGCGTGGCGCCACCTCGAGATCGATGCCCTTGAGCACCTCGATGCGTCCGAAGGACTTGTGGACGTTCTCGGCCTTGACCATCGGTGTGGTGGAGGTGGCAGGGGAGGCTTCGGGCGTGGTCATGTCGTCCCCCTCGCCATGCGGTAGCGCTTCATGAGTTTCTGCCGCGGAGTCAGCGGCAGGTTGCGCACCGCGCCCTTCGCGTAGTGCCGCTCGATGTAGTACTGGCCCGATCATCAGGACGCTCGTCAGGGCGAGGTACCAGATGCTCGCCATGATCAGCATCGGGAACGGGTTGAACGTGCGCTGGCCGATGACCGTGGTCTGGAAGAACCAGTTCGTAGTACGGGACGATCGACGACGAGCGAGGTCGTCTTGAGCATCGAGATCGTCTCGTTGCCCGTCGGCGGCACGATCACCCGCATCGCCTGCGGCAGCACGACGCGGCGCAGCGTCTGCCTCCGCGACATGCCGAGCGCGCTCGACGGCCTCGCACTGGCCCTCGTCGACCGACGAGGATGCCGGCGCGCACGATCTCGGCCATGTACGCGCGCCTCGTTGAGCGCCGAGCCCGAGCAGCGCCGCGGCGGCGATGGGCACGAGGGTGCGCATGTCGAACGTCAGGAACGCCTGGCCGAACGGGATACCCAACGAGACGGACGGGTACAGCGCGCCGAGGTTCGCCCAGATGAACAGCTGGACGAGCACGGGAGTGCCGCGGAACACCCAACGTAGACCCAGGCCGCGCCCGCAGCACCGGGTTGGGCGAGAGCCGCATGACCGCGAGGACGATGCCGAGCACGACGCCGATGAGCCATCGACGCGACGGTCAGCCAGATCGTCGTCACGACGCCCTGCCGGATGCGCGTGCGTGAAGGCGTACTGCCACTGAACTCGACCAGTCCCAGTGCGGGTTCGTCAAGACGGTGTGGACGAGCATCGCCACGAGGACGGCGATGACGGCGACGGCGACCCATCGGCCGGGGTGGCGGACCGGGACGGCCTTGATCGGCTCGGGCCGTGCCCGGTGCGGAGGTGACGGGGACTGTCACTTCACCGGGTTGATCGCGCTGGTCGTGATCGCGCCGGCTGCCGACGCCCCACTTGTCGAGGATCGCCTTGTAGACCCCGGTGTCGATCAGCTTCTGCGTACGCGCCCTGGATGGCCTTGGCGAGGTTCGGGTCGGCCTTCGGGCACGGCGATGCCGTACGGCGCGGCGTCGTAGATCTCGCCGAGCAGCTCGAGCTTGCCGTTGGTCTGCTGGACCGCGTAGGCCATGACGGGCGAGTCGGCGAGCATGGCGTCGTCCTTGCCGCTCGATGACGCGCGGTGGTCGCGTCGCTCTGCAGCTGGTACTGGACGATGTCGATAGCAGCCTTGCCGGCCTTGGTGCACGCGGCGCTCTTGGCCGTGATGTCGTCGACCTGGACCGTGCCCTTCTGCACGGCGACCTTCTTGCCGCAGGCGTCGCCTGGGAGATGCCCGACGGGTTGCCCGTCTCGACCGCCCACTGGGTGCCGGCGTTGAAGTACGTCACCATGTCGACGACCTTCTCGCGGTCGGCGTTCACGGTGAACGAGGAGATGCCGAGGTCGTACTTGCCGGACTGAATGCCCGGGGATGATCGAGTCGAACGGCGCGTTCTTGAAGTCGACCTTCAGACCCGAGCACGTCGCCGATCGCCTTGCCGAGGTCGACGTCGAAGCCGACGATCGTCTTGCCGTCCGTGTCGACGAACTCGTTCGGCGCGTAGGACGCGTCGGTGCCGACGACGATCTTTCCGGTGGACGAGATCGCGGCGGGAACGAGGGCGGCGAGGGTGTCGTCCTTGACCGGGGCCGTCGACGAGCCCGAGGCCGCGGGGCCTCCCGAGCCGCCAGAGGAGCTACTCGAGGAGCTGCTGCACCCGGCGAGGGCGAGGACGGTGACGGCCGCGCTGCTGGCAAGGACCAGGCGGCGGTGGCGGGAACGCGTGAGCATGAAAGGTGCCTCCAATGACCGTGGCACCCGTCGGATGCCGACGCTGCGAATCATGGCACCGCGCGGCCCGAACGTGGCCTTCGGGCGCGTCACAAAACGCTTTCGACGCGGCGGGAGCACCCCTGGGCCTGTGGGAGGATGACGGCCTGCCGGACCACCCTGGCCGGCAGGCCAGCGGGCCCAGCCCCGCACGACGCGTACCGCCTCGGCCCACCCGGCCGTCGCGCCGCCGCCGTACCGCTCGCGTGCCGTCCGCCCCATCGGGCCTGGTGACGGCGTGCCGGTCCGTCCGGACCAACGCCAAGGACCCCCTCGTGACCGCCCCACCCGTCCCTCCGAGGACCCATCCCACGACCGACGAGCTCGACCTGGACCCTGCCTTCCCGCTGCACCGGGGCGGGAAGATCGAGGTGCGTCCGACCGTCCGCATCCGTGACCGGGCCGGGCTCGCGCTCGCCTACACGCCGGGCGTGGCCCGCGTCTCCGAGGCGCTAGCCGCCAACCCGTCCCTCGCGTACGACTACTCGTGGAAGGCCAACTCCGTGCTCGTCGTCACAGACGGCACGGCGGTGCTCGGGCTGGGCGACATCGGGCCGCTGGGCGCGCTGCCCGTGATGGAGGGCAAGGCACTGCTGTTCAAGGAGTTCGGCGGGGTCGACGCGGTACCGATCTGCCTGGGCACCACCGACGTCGACGAGATCGTGGACACCGTGGTGCGCATCTCGCCGGCCTACGGCGGCGTCAACCTCGAGGACATCAGCGCCCCGCGGTGTTTCGCGATCGAGCAGATGCTGCAGGAGCGGCTCGACATCCCCGTGTTCCACGACGACCAGCACGGCACGGCGGTCGTCGCCTTGGCCGCACTCATGAACGCCGCCGCGGTGACGGGCCGCACGCTCGGCGACCTGCGCGCGGTGGTGTCCGGGGCCGGGGCGGCCGGGAGTGGCGGTCACGACGATCCTGCTGGAAGCGGGCATCGGCGACATCGCTGTTGCCGACTCCAAGGGACTGCTGCACCCGCACCGCGACGACCTCACCGAGGTGAAGCGCGCCCTCGCCGGCGCGGACGAACGACGCCGGCCACCGGCGCGCTCGTCGACGCGCTCGCGGGTGCTGACGTCTTCATCGGCGTCTCCGCGGGTCAGGTCCCCGACGAGGCCGTGGCGTCGATGGCGCCCGGCGCGATCGTCTTCGCGCTGGCCAACCCGACCCCCGAGGTGCACCCCGACGTCGCGTCGCGCTTCGCCGCGCGTGGTGGCCACCGGCCGCAGCGACTTCCCCAACCAGATCAACAACGTGCTCGCCTTCCCCGGCATCTTCCGCGGCGCGCTCGACGTGCGGGCCACCGCGGTGACCGAGGGCATGAAGCTCGCGGCGGCCTCGGCGATCGCTGCGGTGGTGGGCGACGACCTGGCCCGGGACTACATCGTGCCGAGCGTCTTCGACCGGCGGGTGGGTGTGGAGGTCGCCGCGGCCGTCGCCCGGGCGGCGCGGGCCGACGGGGTAGCGCGCATCTGAGGGCCAGCTCCTGTCCGAGGACGATGGGTGGTCAATGTGTCGGTGGTCTCGGGTGGGTGGTCTCGCGTGGGCGGTGGCGCCTGTGGAGCTGACGCCGGACGAGGGGCGCCGTCTCGTGGGGGACGAGCTGGCGGCCCTGCGGGTGGGCGCCGACCAGCTCCGCCGGGTCGGTCGAGACCATGACGCCGCGGGGCTCGAGCACGGCGCGCGGGTGCTCGAGGACCTCGTGCACAGAGTCGATGTCCTGGGTCTTGCGCCCGGGTCCGGAAACCCCATAGAGTTTCGAACATATGTTCGACTGGGGCGCCGCGCGGCTTCGATCGGACGCGCGAAGGACGTGGGTGTCGTGGTGGCCCGGCCGCACGTGGGCGGGCTGTGCAGGGCGAGGGTGCTGCCGCACGGACGATCTGCACTGCGCTGCTGCCTCGGGTGGTGCCCTCATGGGATCCGCAGACGTACGCGTCCACCCTCCGTTCGGTTCTCGAAGGGCTGACGGCCCTTGCCGCGGCCGAGCCAGCCGATCTGCCCGCCTCTCTGGCGGGCGACCTCCTGCCCGATCTCGCCCGCGCCGCTGCGCTCATCGACGTGGCGGTGGTCGCCGCGACCGGACGGGTCGACGCCTCGGGGCTGTGGGCGGTCGACGGAGCCAGGTCCAGCGCAGCATGGATCGCGGGAGGCCGTGATCCGGTTCCCATGCTGCTCGGCGGGCGTGGGCCCGCACCGATCTCGCCGGCGCAGGCTCGGCGACCCTCGTGCGGCGACGCGGAGTGCGCCGGCTCGTGCTCGACTCCGCATCTGTGCCCACCGAGCTCGGCCGGACGGCCCGGATCGTCCCGAAGGACCTGCGGTTGCTCCTGGTGCTGCGTGATCGCGCATGCCGGTTCCCTGGATGCCACGTGCCGGCGGCCGCCTGCCGGTTGCACCACCTCGTGCACTGGGTCGACGGTGGCACCACTGATCGCGGGGTGCTCGGCTGCTTCTGCGAGGGCCACCACCACGCGTTGCACGAAGGTGGCTTCACCGTGCAGGGCGACGCTGACGGGGAGCGCGCGTTCACCCGACCCGACGGCCGGGTGGTGGGCAGCACCCAGCCGTCCGCGGCTCCGGGTTACGGTCTGGGCCGTCCGGCGTGAGACGTCGTGTCCCAGCAGGCCAAGGCCGGCGGCCGAGAAGCTGCGTCCCTCTCGCTGGCGACGCAGGTTCGACTGACCGTCGGACTACTGCGCACGACCCGGCCCGCCGGGTATGGCCTCGCCTCAGGCCGCCAAGGTCGCGCGCACCAGGCCTACGAACGAGTCGACGTCGTCCTCGGTGGTGTCCCACGAGCACATCCAGCGGACCTCGTGCCTGGCCTCGTCCCACACGTAGAACGGGTATGCGGCCTGCAGCGGCTCGATCGACTCGGGCGGTAACGTCGCGAACACCGAGTTTGCCTGCACGCGGTAGGAGACGCCCAGGCCGGGCGTGCCCTGCACTCCTGCGGCCAGGCGCTGGGCCATCGCGTTCGCGTGCGCGGCGCTTGCGTGCCACAGGTCGCCCTCGAGCAGCGCGATGAACTGAGCGGAGACGAAGCGCATCTTGCTCGCGAGCTGCATCGACTGCTTCTGCGCGAACGCCACCACGGGCGCCAACTCGGGGCGTAGCACCACCACGGCCTCCCCTCCCATGATCCCGTTCTTGGTGCCGCCGAACGAGAGAACGTCCACGCCGCAGTCGGTCGTGGTCCCACGCATCGGAACGTCGAGCGATGCGGCCGCGTTGCTGAGGCGGGCCCCGTCGAGATGCAGGTACATGTCGAGTTCGTGCGCGGTGTCGGCGAGGACGCTGATCTCGTCGGGCGAGTACACGGTGCCAAGCTCGGTGGCCTGGGTGATGGCGACGACGCGCGGCTGCGTGCGGTGCACGTCGTCCTTGCCCGTGTACGCCGCGCGCACCATGGCCGGGGTGAGTTTGCCGTCGCGCGTTGGCAGGTCGACGAGTTTGGAGCCCAGGAACCGCTCTGGCGCGCCGCACTCGTCCACGTTGATGTGTGCGGTCGAGGAGCAGATCACGTGCTCCCACGGGCGCAGGAGCGACTGCAGCCCCATCACGTTCGCGCCCGTGCCGTTGAAAGCGAAGAAGACCTCCGCATGACCGCCGAAGTGCTGGCGCAGGGTCTCCACCGCACGCGCGGTCACCGGGTCGTCGCCGTAGGAGGTGACGTGGCCGTCGTTGACCGAGGCGATCGATGCGAGCACGTCGGGGTGCACGCCCGCGTAGTTGTCGGAGGCGAAGCCGCGCATGGGGTCCTTCCAGGTGGGGCGGGGCAGGGAGGGGTGTTACGCGCCGGCGGGGGTGAGGCGCAACCGCTGGCCGTTCATCGTGCGGGCCGTGTCGCTGCTCACGAACACCAGCGCGTCCGCGAGATCGGCCGCCTCGACGAAGGCGGGGCGCACCTTGTCCGGGTCGGCCGCCTTCATCGCCGGGGTGAGGATCGCGGTGACGACCACGATGTTGGCGGTGGCGGACGAACCCGCGAACCGGTCGGCCAGGGAGAGCACCACCGCCTCCGCGGCCGCCTTCATCGCGGAGTACGCGGGCGCGTTCGACGTGGGCTTCTGCGCGGCGGGGGCCGACACGATCGCGAACCGCCCGTGCGGGGAGGCGAGGAGCGCACCCGTGAAGGCCTGAGCCACGTGCACCGTGGTGCGCACGGCGAGATCGTGCAGCAGGGCCCAGTCCTCGGCCGGCGACTCCTCGAACGGCGTTCCGCCTTTCCACCCGCCGACGAGATGCCACACCACGTCGACGCCCCCGTGCGCGGCGGCGAGGTCGTCGGCCAGGCCGCGGGTCGCCTCGGCGTCGAGCAGGTCGACCACATGCGTGCCGAGCACGGCCCCGCCGCCTGTTCCCCCGACCGTGCCGCCGCCTGCGCCGCCGGCTCCCTCGACCGTGCCGTCCGCGCGGCCGGATCCTTCGGCGGCGCCGTCGAGGCCCGCAGCGACGCCGTCGAGCCGGTCCTGCGAGGTGTCGACCAGCGTGACGCGGGCGCCCGCGGCGACAGCGGCCGCCGCGGCGAGCGGGCCGAGGCCGCCGGCCGCGCCGGTGATGAGGACGTGCCGACCTGCGAGGCGCTCGCTCATACCCTTACCGCCGTCCGGGTGGAGGCGGCCGCGAAGGCCGCCGCTCGGTTCTCGAAGACGGGCGCCATTGTGCCCTGAAGGGAACGGAAGAACAGGTTGAGCGGGAACTCGTCGGCGAGCACCCGGTCGACCCACGCCTTCGCGTCGTCCTCGGCGGGCAGGTCGGCGCCGGGCGCGGTGCGCGCCTCGGGCGTCCAGGCCGAGGCGAGCGCCGGAGCCACGTAGCGGGACACGAGATCGTGCGCAGCGATCCAGTAGCGCACGCGGGACGAGTCGATCCCCGTGCGGTAGAGGTGCTGAATCTCCGCGAGGAGCCCGGCCAGAGCCGACGGCAGGGCGTCCCAGTCCAGGACGAGGGTGTTGTCGGTCCAGCGTGCGACCCCGTGCCGGTGCAGGTAGCCGAAGAGCACCTGCCCGCCGAGGCCGTCGTAGTTGCGCACGCGGGTGCCCGTGACCGGGAACCGGAGCATGCGGTCGAGCACCACCGCGTCCTGCACGTGGCGAGCGAACGGGAAGGTCGAGGCCATCTCGCCGGCCTGCACGTATGCGGTCAGGTCGCAGCGCAGCTCCTCGAGCGCGTACATCCAGAACGGCATCCGCTGGCGGATCATGAAAGGGTCGAACGGTAGGTCGCCCCGGCTGTGCGCGCGGTCGTGCACGAGGTCCCAGAGCAAGAAGGTGTCGCGGCAGAGGCCTTCGTGCGCGAGCAGCATCTCAACGCGCGGGGGGAGAGACAGACTCACCGCGCGGACTGCTGCGCCCGTGACCGACCGGAAGCGCTCGGCCTCCCGGTCGCAGAAGATCCCCCCGAACGTGTTGGCCGCCGTGCCCGCCACGCTGACGGTCTCGGGGAAGAGCACGGCGCACTCGGTGTCGTAGCCGGCGGTGTTCGCCAGCAGGTGAACCGGCACGAACTTCTGGTTCGGGTGGGTGCTGCCCTCGACCGCGCTGGCGAACGTCGGCCACGGCACGCGCACGAGCAGCGCCTCGAACCGCTTCCCGGTGGTGCCGTTCGGCGCGTACATGGGGAAGAGCACGACGTGCTCCACGCCGTCTTCGCGGTCGAGCTCGGGGCGGAAGGCCTCGAGCGACCGGCCGAAGTCGGGGACCCCCGCGCCCGTGTCGAACCACCGCCGCAGGTCGGCCGCTGCGGCGGTGAGGTAGGCAGCGTCGCGCGGCAGTGCGGAGGCGAGCTCCATGAGCGCCGCGGCGGCCTCGTCGACGAGGGCGGCGATCGGGCCGCTCGTCTGGTCGTCGCCACCGAGCACCAGGCTGCCATCGTCGGCCTGAAGCTCCCGCAGCGACGCGACGGCGTCGAGCAGCCGCCCCCACGCGGAGCTCGAGACGATCGGGGACGCGGCGTCGGTGGTGCTCGATGCGAGCCGTGGGAGCGCCGCCCACGTGACGGTGTTGAGCCACAAGTCCGCGTGTCGGCCCTCGTCGAGGCAGTCGTCGCCGAACAGGTCAGAGTCGCCGAAGAGCACCACGCGCCCGGCGCCGTGGCGGGACACGCCCACCAGTCCGGCGCCCGCGGGCGAGGCGGTGGCGGACGAGCGGGCCACCACGCGGGCGTTCGGCGCCTCGGCGCGCACGGTGCCGGTGCGGTAGAACACGGCCTCGGGCACGCCGTGGAACAGGGAATCGGCGTCGGGGTGCTCCTCGGGCGCCGCGAACACCCACGAAGGGACCGTGTGGTGCCGGCCGTAGTCCTGCACGGTGCCGTGATCCACGGCGAGGCCGAAGGGCGACAGCACGTCGTTCAGGTTGCTCCCGTAGGAGTTCTGCTGGCTCTCGGCGAGCACGACGAGCCCCCCGCCAGAGGCGACGAACGCTTCCAGCGCGGCGCGCTCCTCGGCGTCGAACAGCGGACTGCCGACGCCTGTCGTCGCCTCGTGTCTCGGGTCGCTGGGGTGTGCGATCAGAACGACGTCGACGTCCGACAGGGCGGTGGCGTCGAGTCGGCCCTGCTCCTGCACCACGACCTCGACGTCTCGGTCCGCGAGCAGCGCGGCCGCACGGGCGTACGAGGAGTCGGCCGGGTGGCCCGGCTGCATCCGGGCGGCCACGGCGGGCCGGACGCTCCACGCCTGCTGGTGGGCCTCGTCGACGAGGAGGCGCACCGGGCGGCGCTGAGGCAGGGAGGTCGTGGGGGAGATCGTGGATCGCACGGGAATCACGGAGAATCCTTCGGTCAATTCGTGAAATCACGATAAGATCAGCGGGGTAGAGCCAAGAATACCTCATGATCTGCGGTACATCCACCGGCTCGCGGGCGTACGGGGCGAGAACACCAGCCCGACGGCCGGCTTCCGTCGGCGTCCCACGGTTGCCGAGCATCGCCGCACGGCGCCGATCCGGCTGAGCCGAGCTCCTGCCGGAGTGGCACCGCGGTAGCGCTGGTCGGTGGACCGCCGGCGCGCGACCGCCGAGCCCGGAGCGCCGGAGCCCGGGTACGTTCGGACTCATGCCCGTCGTCCCAGGGGGGAGGTAGCCGTGCCTTTCACCCTCGCGCATCCGGCGCTGGTGGTTCCGCTTCGCCGGTGGCTGTCGCTGGGAGCACTCGCATGCGGCGCCATGTCGCCGGACGTCGGCTACTACCTGCCGCAACGGTTGCTCCTGGTGCAGTCCTGGTACCCGTCCGGCCAGGCGACCCACTCGCTCGCCGCGGCCGTCGGGTTCGACGCACTCGTCGGGCTCGTGCTCTTCGTCCTGTGGCGCTTCCCGCTTCGGCCCGCCCTGCTCGGCGCGCTCCCCGAGCCCTGGCGCACTGCCTCCCTGCGGGAGTCGGCCGCGGTGCTCTCCGGGCACCCGGTGCCCCTGAGGCTGGTGCTGCTGTACGTGTCGGCGGCCGTCGGGGCCATGCTGCACGTGGTGGTCGACGTGTTCACCCATGAGCACCCGGCCACGCCGGAGGTGCTCGTCGAGGACACGGTCCTGGGCCTCCCGATCGCCTCCCTGCTGCAGTGGGTGCTGTCGGCGGTGGGGCTCGTCCTGCTGGCGTGGTGGGTGGTGCGGTGGGCCGACGCCGTGGCTCCGCTCGGCGCCTTCAGGCCGTCGCGCCGGTTCGTCGTCGTGGTCGGTGGCGCCCTCGCGGCGAGCGCGCTCGGGGCCGTGCTCCATCTGCGAGGCGACGCTGTGGCCGCGGGGAGCCTGAGCGCCGGGGTGGTCTCGGCCTTGCTCGGCGCGTGTGCCTGGGGCGGCGCCTACGTCCTCGCCGCTAGCGCGATGTCCCTCGCCTTCCCTCCCGGAGCCCGGGAGGTTGGCTGACTCGCGGGTCAGCCGACCGGTCGATGCTCGGTAGCATCGCCCGCGTGACCCAGTCCGCAGACATCCCGCACACCACCCGCGCTGCGTCGCCGGGCGCCGGCCCGCCGTCGCGGGCCGGCGGCGACGGGGGGCCGCGCCGGGCGGTGGTGGTGCGCCCCGGTCGGATCCTCGACGTCGACACCGGCGAGCTGCTGGCGGGTCGAGCCGTACGCGCGGAGGACGGCGTCATCACCGGGATCGGCGCCGTCGGCGACGTGAGCACCCGCGGTGCCGAGGTCGTCGACCTGCCTGACCTCACCGTGCTACCGGGGCTCATCGACTGCCACACGCACCTCGCGGACGACCTCGAGAGCGGTCAGGGCTACGCCAACCTCGTGCAGCGCACCGGCGCGCAGCTCGTGCTCGTCGGCGTCAAGCACGCGCGCGACACGGTGCTCTCGGGATTCACGACGATCCGCGACATCGGTGTCTTCCGTGCGTTCACGGATGTCGCGCTGCGCGACGCCATCAACGCGCGTTGGGTGCCGGGGCCGCGGATGAAGGTGGCCGGCGCGTACGTCACGTGCTCCGGCGGCGGCGGCGACGTGACCGGCCTGGCGCCCGACGTCGATGCGGTGGTGCCACGCGAGCTGCGGATGGGCGTCGCCGACTCCGTCGACGAGGTGCGCGCGGCGGTACGCCGGGTGCTGCACGGCCGCGCCGACTTCGTGAAGGTGATCGCGACCGGCGCAGTGATGACCGCCGGGACCGTGCCCGGGGCGCCGGAGTTCACCGAGGCTGAGATCGCGGCGGCCGTCCAGGAGGCAGGCCTGTACGGGGCGGACGTCGCGGCGCACGCCCACGGCGCCGAGGGCATCAACCGCGCCGTGCGCGCGGGGGTGCGTTCGATCGAGCACGGCTCGGTGATGGACGCCGACTCGGTTCGGCTCATGCTCGAGCACGGTACGTATCTCGTGGCCGACGTCTACTGCGGGGACTACATCGCCGAGCAGGGTCGCGTCGAGGGCTGGTCCACGGAGGCCCTGCGCAAGAACGACGAGACCACCGAGACGCAGCGGGCGGGCTTCGAGGCCGCCGTGCGTGCCGGCGTACCGATCGCCTTCGGCACAGATGCTGGCATCTACCCCCACGGTCTCAACGCCCGGCAGTTCGCCTATCAGGTGCGGCACGGACAGACCCCCTTGCAGGCCATCCGCTCGGCGACGTCCGGTGCGGCCGCGCTGTTGCGCTGGGAAGACAGGGTCGGTCGCCTCGTCCCGGGCCTCTTCGCGGACCTCGTCGGGGTCGCCGGCGACCCCACCCACGACGTGCGCCTCCTCGAGGACGTGCGGTTCGTGATGAAGGACGGCGAGGTCCTCCGACGCGCCTGAGCCCGGGCACGCCACCCCCTCCTGCGACCACGCCCGACACGAGGGCCCGTTCGGGCGCTGCAAACCTGCGTGCGCGCACCGTCATGGATAGCCTGCAGGTGATCGTTGCTACTCCGTCGACCCACGTCCCGCAGGGAGCACCCCATGTCCACCTCCAGCGGAGTTCCCGCCGGCTGGTACCCCGATCCCGCCAACCCTGGCGGCCAGCGGTTCTGGGACGGAAACGCCTGGACCCACGAGGTCACGGGGCCGGCCGACGCCACCCCGGTGCAGGCGGTGCCCGCGCAGGCCGCGGCGGTGCAGCAGCCCGTCCAGGTGCAGCCGGTGCAGCAACAGCCGATCCAGCAGGTGCAGCAACAGCCCATCCAGCAGGTGCAGCAGGTGCAGCCCACGTGGGCCGAGCAGCAGCAGGCATCCGCGCCGGCCGCTGACCCCTACGCGACCTACGCCGCTGTGGCCACCGCGCCGGCGGCCGCCGCTACCGTCGACCAGGGCCTTGCCCAGCGCGCTCCCGCGTGGGACGCCATGGACGCCCAGGCCGCTCCGGCCGGGACCGGCGGGTCCACCGCGCTCAACAAGCAAGCCCGTCGGGTTGAGGGCGTGTTCAACTTCTTCGCCCTGCTCGTGGTCGTGCTCGCGCTGGTGGCCATCGCGGGGGCCTGGTTCACCGCGCTCGGCACTACGACCTTCCCCGACGACCAGAAGTTCGTGTACGCGGGTCTCTACACCGTCGGGGCCCTCCTGTACGCGGCGCTGTTGTGGGCCTTCCTCAAGGCCGCCGCCGTCGTGATGGGCTACGTGGCCGAACGCACCGGCGGCCACGGCCAGGGGTAGATCGGCGCGGACTGATGCGCGACGAGGCCCGCGCCGCCGAGGTGCGGGCCCCGTCGCGTTCCGCGCTGCCAGCAACAGCGGTCAGTCGTCCTCGTCGTCGAGCCGGGCCAGCCAGGTGGCGAGCCGTTCCACCGGAACCTCGAACTCGGGGAAGAGGTCGACGAACTCGCGCATCCGCGAGGCGAGCCACTCGAGCGTGACGTCGTCCTGTCCCCGCCGCGACTCGAGCTCCTCGATGCCCCTGTCGGTGAAGTACACCTGCGCTCCTGGGTCCTGATCAGGCGTCGAAGGCCTCGGCCACGAGAGCCTTCTGCTCCTCGTCGTGGCGGTGGTGCGAGCCCACCGCCGTGGACGACGAGGCGGGGCGCGTGGTCGCGGTGAGCGGGCGTCCGATCACCGCGGGCAGGTTGAGGGCCAGGAACTGCCAGGCACCCTGGTTGGCCGGCTCCTCCTGCACCCAGCGCAGGTCCTCGACGTGGGCGAAGGGCGCCAGCGCCGCGGGCAAGGTGCGCATGGGCAGCGGGTAGAAGCGCTCCATCCGCACGATGGCGACGTCGGTGGCGCCGCGCCGGACGCGCTCGGCGACGAGGTCCCAATAGATCTTGCCCGCGCACAGCAGCACCCGGCGCGCCGAGCCCGGGTCGGTCGTGGCGTCGGGGATCACCGCGCGGAAGTGCCCGGAGGTGAAGTCGGCCGTGGGGGAGGCCGCTGCCTTGAGCCGCAGCATCGACTTGGGCGTGAAGACCACCAGCGGCCGGGTGAGGGGCGAGTGCACCTGCCACCGCAGGAGGTGGAAGTAGGACGCCGGGCTCGAGGGCATGGAGACCGTCATGTTGTCCTGCGCGCACAGCTGCAGGAAGCGCTCCACCCGGGCGGACGAGTGGTCGGGTCCCTGGCCCTCGTACCCGTGCGGGAGAAGCAGCACGACGGCCGACTGCTGGCCCCACTTCTGCTCGCCGGAGGAGATGAACTCGTCGATGATGGTCTGCGCGCCGTTGGCGAAGTCGCCGAACTGCGCCTCCCACATGACCAGGGAGTCCGGGCGTGCCACCGAGTACCCGTACTCGAAGCCCATGGCGGCGTACTCGCTCAGCAGGGAGTCGATGACCCAGAGCTTGCCGCCGTCGCGGTAGCACTGCTTGAGCGGCTTGAACTGCCGGCCCGTGGAACGGTCGACGATGACGGCGTGGCGGTTGCCGAACGTGCCACGGCGCGAGTCCTGGCCGGCGAGCCGAACGGTGCGGCCCTCGGTGAGCAAGGAGCCGATGGCGAGCGCCTCACCCATCGCCCAGTCGATCTCGTCGTGCTGCACCATGTCCGACCGACGGGCCAGCTGCGGGGCCAGCCGCGGGTGCACGGTGAAGCCGTCGGGCAGGGTGAGCTGCGAGCGCACGACCTCCTGGACGACCTCGGGCGTGATGGCGGTGGCGATCTCCATCGCCGGCCGCATCGGAGCCAGGGCCTGCTGTCCGGTGCGCTCGACCTCCTCGGATCCCGCCGACAGCGAGCTCTCGGCCTGTGCAGCACGGGTCTCCTGGAACACGAGCTCGAGCTGGTCGCGGTAGTCGCGCAGCGCCTCTTCGGCCTCCTCCAGCGTGATGTCTCCCCGGCCGATGAGCGCCTCGGTGTAGATCTTCCTGACCGAGCGCTTCTGGTCGATGATCTCGTACATCAGCGGCTGGGTCAGGCTCGGGTCGTCGGCCTCGTTGTGGCCCCGCCGGCGGTAGCAGATCATGTCGATCACGACGTCCTTGTGGAACGCCTGGCGGAAGTCGTACGCGAGCTGCGCCACCCGCACGCACGCCTCCGGGTCGTCGCCGTTGACGTGGAAGATCGGGGCCTGGATCATCCGCGCGGCATCGGTGCTGTAGTAGCTCGAGCGGCTGTAGGCCGGCGCGGTGGTGAAGCCCACCTGGTTGTTGACGATCAGGTGCAGGGTGCCTCCGGTGCGGTAGCCCGGCAGCTGCGACAGGTGCAGCGTCTCGGTGACCACGCCCTGCCCGGCGAACGCGGCGTCGCCGTGCATGAGCAGCGGCAGCACAGAGAAGGCCTCCTGCTCGAGCTGGTCCTGCTTGGCCCGCACGATGCCCTCGAGCACCGGGTCGACCGCTTCGAGGTGCGAGGGGTTCGCGGCGAGGTACACGCGGCACTGCTCGCCGCTGTCGGCAGTGAAGACGCCCTCGGTGCCGAGGTGGTACTTCACGTCTCCCGAGCCCTGCACCGACTCCTCTCCGGCGTCGCCCTCGAACTCGCGGAAGATCTGGCCGTACGACTTGCCCGCGATGTTGGCCAGCACATTGAGGCGGCCGCGGTGCGGCATCCCGATGGCCACCTCGTCGAGCTGGTCCGCGGCGGCGCGGTTGAGCACGGCGTCCAGCAGCGGGATCGCCGACTCGCCGCCCTCGAGGGAGAAGCGCTTCTGGCCGACGTACTTGGTCTGCAGGAAGGTCTCGAACGCCTCGGCCGCGTTGAGGCGGCGTAGGATGCGCAGCTGCTCCTCGCGCGGCGGCCGCGAGTGCGGCACCTCGATGCGCTCCTGGATCCAGGCCCGCTGCTCGGGGTCCTGGATGTGCATGTACTCCACGCCCACGGTGCGGCAGTAGGAGTCGCGCAGCACCCCCAGGATGTCGCGCAGCTTCATCAACGACTCGCTGCCGAACCCGCCGGTGGCGAACTCGCGGTCGAGGTCCCACAGCGTGAGCCCGTGCGAGCTGATGTCGAGGTCGGCGTGGCTGCGCTGGCGGTACTCGAGCGGATCGGTGTCGGCCATCAGGTGGCCGCGCACGCGGTACGCGTGGATGAGCTGCTGCACGCGTGCGGTCTTGCCCAGGTCGTCCTCGTGCGTGGTGGCGATGTCCTGGCCCCACCGGATGGGCTCGTAGGGGATCCGCAGCGCCCGGAAGACGTCGTCGTAGAAACCGTCGTCGCCGAGCAGCAGGCCGTGGATGGCGCGCAGGAAGTCGCCGCTCTGGGCGCCCTGGATGATCCGGTGGTCGTACGTGCTGGTGAGGGTGAGGATCTTGGAGATGGCCTGGCGGGCGATGGTCTCGGGAGCGGCGCCCTGCCACTCGGCCGGGTAGTCCATGGCGCCGACGCCGACGATGGTGCCCTGGCCGGCCATCAGCCGCGGCACGGAGTGAACGGTGCCGATCGTGCCGGGATTCGTGAGGCTGATCGTGGTGCCGACGAAGTCGTCGACGGTGAGCTTGCCGCCGCGGGCCTTGCGCACGAGGTCCTCGTACGTCGACCAGAACGTCGCGAAGTCCATGCCGCCGGCGTTCTTGATGCACGGGACCAGTAGCTGGCGCGTGCCGTCGGGTTTGGCCAGGTCGATGGCCAGGCCGAGGTTCACCCGCTCGTGCTTGACGATGCCCGGCTTGCCGTCGACCTCGCCGAACGCGAAGTTCATGGCCGGCATGGCGCCCAGCGCGCGCACCACCGCATAGCCGATCAGGTGCGTGAACGACACCTTGCCGCCGCGCGCGCGGGCGAGATGGTTGTTGATGACGACGCGGTTGTCGATGAGCAGCTTGGCGGGTACCGCGCGCACGCTCGTCGCGGTCGGGACGCCGAGGGACGACTCCATGTTCGCCACCACGCGGGCAGCCGGACCCTTCAGGACGACGGTCTCGGCCCGCTCGGCCGCGGGGGCGTCCGCCCCGGTGGACGGCATGTGCGACGTGCCGGGGCGCGGCGTCGGGGCAGACCCGAGGGGCTCGGTCGTGGCGGCCTCGGCCTGGGCCGCGCCCGGGAGCGCCGCGTCAGCGGCCGCGGGGCCTCGTGGGGTCGGGCCGGGTGGGGTCGGGCTCAGGGGCGTTGGGCTCGGGGTAGCCGGGGCAGGCGCGGCGTCAACCGGCAGTCCGGCAGCCGGCGGTCCCGCGGTGGGCGAGGCAGCGGCGGGCACTGTTGCGAGCCCGGGCGGGCTGGCGTATTCGGTGGGCTGGTAGTCCTCGAAGAACTCCCACCAGGCCGGGTCGACGGACTGCCTGTCGGCAAGGAACTGCTGGTAGATCTCGTCGACGAGCCACTCGTTGGGCCCGAAGGTGCTCGGCAGCGGTGTCTCCGAGGGCACGGTGGTGGCCTTCCGTCGGGTGGGGCGCGGTGGGCGACGCTGCTCCAAAGACTAGTCGGCACGGCCCGCTCGGTGTTCGGCGGTCAGGCCCGGTCGGGTGCGGTCAGGCGGCGATCACGGCGCCCTCGGTGACCTCGGTGGTGGCCGCTGCAGTGCCGTCACGCAGCCGCCGGCCGAGTGGGGCCTGCGGCCTGGTCATCCGGCCTGGTCTCGCGGCCTGGTCAGGCGGCCTGGTCAGGCGGCCACGTCAGGCGGCCACGTCAGGCGGGCCCGGCCGGGCGCCGGCCGTGGGGCGGGCCCGCACGGCGACCGCCGAGGCCCCGATGCTCAGTGCGACCGCCGCCAGGACCGCCGCGTACTGCTCGGCCGTGATCGCACCAGCGCCTGCGAGGAGCGAGGCGAGCACGAACGACAGCTCGCCGATCTGGCCCGAGCCGATAGCGAGCCTTCCCGGGCTCTCCGCCCCGGCCCAGCGGGCGCCGCCCCAGGTGACGAGCACCTTGCCGACGACGAGGGCGACGAGCATCAGGGCGAGCCACCCAGCGCCGGCGACGACCGAGGCGGGGTCGATGAGCGTGCCCACGGCGACGAAGAACAGGACGGCGAAGACGTCGCGGAACGGCAGCAGCCGACGACGCGCGGCCACCGACTCGGGGCTCTCGCTGATCGCCAGTCCGGCGACGAACGCTGACAGCGCCAGCGGCACGCCAAACACCGTGGCACCCACACCGGCCAGGGCCAGCCCGGTGGCGATCGATACCACGAGGAACAGGTCGGGCTCGTCGGTGAGGGCGCGCAGCACGCGGGGCAGCAGCACGGCGGCCGCGGCGCTCAGCAGGCCCAGACCCACCAGCCCCATCAACGCCCACGCCGGTGGCCGGTCGGTGACACCGGCCCACGCCAGCAGGACGGCCGCGAGCAGGACTCCGCAGAGGTCTTGCAGGACGCTCCAGCCGAGCAGCGCCTGCTCGGTGGCCGGCGTGGTCACGCGCCGGCGGCTGCGCACGATGTTCACGATCACGACGCTGGACGAGAGCGCGACGCACAGCCCGAGCACGGCCGCCGTCGGGGCCGCCTGGCCCGCCAGGACGAAGAGCGCGGCTGACGCGGCCGTGGTGATGACCACCTGGAGCGGCGCGGCCACCAGGAGCCGACCGTGCTCGCGGCGGAGCCGGTCGATGTCGATCTCGATGCCCACCTCGAACAGCAGCAGCACCACGCCGACGTCCGCGAGCAGCTCGAGCTGCTCGCGGTCGGCGACGTACCCCGGGGTGAAGGGCGAGACGACGAGCCCCACGGCGAGGTAGCCGATGACCGCGGGCAGGTGTGCGCGCCGGGCGAGGGCGCCGGCGGCGGCGGCCGCGAGCAGGACGGCGCCGATCTCCAGGACCGACACCGACGTGCTCATGGGTCAGAGCCCGAGGGACCGGGCGACGACGAGCTGCTGGATGCTGCTCGAGCCTTCGACCACGCGGAGCATCCGCAGGTGTCGCAGCACCCGCTCGACCGGCCCTCCTTGAGCAGCCCCATCCCGCCGAAGACCTGCACGGCGCGGTCGGCGACGGCGTACGCCCGCTCGGTCGCGTAGAACTTCACGATCGACGCGTCGAGCATCGGCTGCTCGACCCTCGTCGACGGCCCACGCGAGGTGGTACACGAGCCAGCGCACCGCCTCGATGTCGACCTTGCTGTCGGCGAGCGGGAACGAGACGCCCTGGAACTTCCGCGAGCGGCTTGCCGAACGCCGTACGCTTCGGGCGTGCTGACACGGCCTCGTCGAGCGCGAACTCGGCCAGCCCGAGGGACTGCGCCCCGATGAAGGCCCGGCCGGCGTTGAGGAAGCTCCATCGCGGCGAAGAACCCAGCCCGACCTCGCCGACACGTGGTCGTCCGGCACCCGGGCGCCTCGAGGAAGATCTCACGCAGGGTGGGTGTCCGCCATCGTCCACTGGGTGCGACCCGAGGCGGATCTGGTCGCGCGGGACGAGGAAGGCCGTGATGCCGCCGGCTGCGCGCTTCTCGGCGTCGGTGACGGCGAAGACGATCGCGGCGTCGGCCCGGTCGCCGTTGGTGATGTAGTGCTTGTGGCCGTCGATGCACCAGCCGTCGCCGTCGCGGCCGGCCGTCGTCCGGATGGCCTGGGCGTCGACTGCCGGCCTCGGGCTCGGTGAGCGCGAAGCACATCGTGCGCTCGGCCCGCACGACCGGCGCGACCTCGTTGTCCCACAGGTGGGCGGGCAGCTTGAGCATCAGATTGCTCGGGCCCGACGGGTTGGGCGGCGAGATGGCCACCATGCCCATCCGCAGGCCCGACCGCGCCGCGTCCTCGACGAGCAGGGTCATGCCGAGCGTCGACAGTCCCTGCCCACCGACCTCCTCGGGCATGTGCGCGGCGTAGAAGCCCTCCTGCGCCGAGCGCCTCGACGATCGCCGCGCCGCCGCGTAGAGCTGCTCGCGGTCCGGCGAGTACGACCAGAACTCCTGCTGGAGCGACTCCTCGAGGGGGCGGACCTCGCGGTCGAGGAAGGAGGCGAAAGACTGCCGCAGCGCGGTCAGCTCTGACGGGATGGTGAAGTCCATGGCCCGAGTCTGCCTCACCCCCTGGGCCGCACCGAACCTCCCCGGCGTGCGATGGCGCGGGGCTACCGTGGGGGACCGCCTCTGGAAGGACGTCCCATGCGCCGCCTGCTGCCCCCCGGACGCACCGACACCGTGGCCTCCCGTCCGCCCCGGCGCCCGTTGAGCTACGCGAACGTCGTGGCGACCCTCGCGCTCGTCGTGGCACTCGCCGGCGGGGGCGCCGCCTTCGCGGCCACCCGCATCAACGGCGCCTCCATCGTGCCGCGGTCCCTCCCGGGGTCTGCGCTCAAGAACCTGACGGTCGCGGGCGCGAAGATCGCGCCGAACGCGATCACCTCGGCCAAGGTCGCCGACGGCTCGTTGTTGGCCAGGGACTTCAAGAAGGGTCAGCTCCCGGCTGGACCGCGGGGTCTGCCGGGACTGCCGGGTGTGGGCAGCGCCGCGTACGGCGAGTCGGTCGGGTTCGCCTCTCCGGTCACAGCAGACCCGACGTTGTTCGCCACCACCGACGGCCTGGCCGCACCGCCGTCGACCAGCGGAGGCGCCTGGTTCGGCCCGTTGTCCTTCCCCGCGAACGGGGCGCTGCTGGCGTCCGCGGCCGTCGAGGTCGTCACGTCGACGGCGGACAACGTGATGTCGTGCGCCCTCGAGCAGAACCGGGGCGGCGGGGCCTTCACCGCCATCGCCGACGGCACCGCACAGGTGGGCGAAGCCACGGTCCGCTTCACGCACCCGTTCATCGAGTTCTCGGGGGCGGCGGCGCCGGCCCCGATGCAGTTCCGGGTGTTGTGCTCGAAGACCGGTGCGGGCGCGATGCGCACCGTGACCCGCGCCCAGCTCGTGGTGCAGGGCACGTTCCGGCCGTTCTGAGCGAGTACGTCAGGTGATGTCGCGGCGCAGCGTGGTGCGGGCGGCCAAAACGGCGAAGAGGACGCCGTAACCGAGCAGCACCAGGGCCGACTGCCACACCGGCAGGTATGGCTCGCCCGTGAACGAGTTCGCCTGCAGCACGCCGTTCGCGGCCCCGCCCGGTAGCCACTTGCCCACCTTGGGCAGGAACGCCACGATCAGCGCCTCAACGAGCATCACCCACACCAGCGCGATGAGGATCGCGGCGATCTGGTTGCGGATGAGCGCGCCGAGCGCCACGCCGACCAAGCCGTAGAACGCGAAGGCGAGCAGGGTGCCGCCCCCGATCTGCAGGATCGTCGTGGTGCTGATGGATGCGTGCTCCTTGAGGCGCAGGAGCACGGTGGCGAGCGTCACCGTGAGCGCGAAGCACACCAGAGCGAACACCAGTCCGAGCACGGCATGCACCAGCATCTTGGCCACCATCACCCGGCCCCGTTGCGGCGTGGCGAGAAACGTCGAGGTGACGGTCATGTGCCGGTACTCCGTGGTCATCCCGAGGATGCCCAAGATGAGGACGAAGATCGCGGAGGCTCCGGCCGACGCGTACACCGTGCGGACCGTAGCCGGGTCGGTGAGCGCCGGCGCCCCGCCCTGCTGACCGGCGGCGAAGACCTGGGCCACGACCTGCAGGCTCGTGAAGGCGACCGCGCCGATGAGCATGCCGAGCACCATGCGGGTGCTGGTGATCTTGAGCCACTCCGACCTCAGCAGGCCGCTCACGCCGCACCGCCCTGCGGTGGGGCCGAGAACCCCGGTGGGGGCGCAGCCCCGGGCGCGCCCGGGGTCGGCGCCGGCGGCGCCGCGGGGTCGGCGGTGAGCTCGAGGAACACCTGCTCGAGGTCGCTGCGCCGCTCGACGAGCTCGTGCAGCTCGGCGCCGGCGGCCAGTGCCGCCCGACCCACGTCCGCCGCGCTGAGGCCCTCGACGCGCAGCAGGTCACCGTCGGCGGCGACAGTGCCCCCGGTGGCCACGAGCCGTTCGGCGAGGCGCCCGGCGTCGGGGGTGCGCACCCGCACGTGCTCGGTGGCGTCGGCGAGGAGCTCGTCGAGAGCACACTCCCGCACCAGGCGTCCGCGGGCGATGATGACCACGTCGTCGACGGTCTGCTCGACCTCGGCGAGCACGTGCGACGACACCAGGATCGTGCGGCCCTGGCCCGCCAGGTAGCGCAGGAAGCCGCGCAGCCAGGCGATGCCCTCGGGGTCGAGGCCGTTCGCGGGCTCGTCCAGGATCAGCACGGCGGGGTCGCCGAGCAGCGCCGCGGCCAGGGACAGCCGCTGGCGCATCCCGAGGCTGAACTCGCCGGCGCGGCGTCCCGCCGCCTCCTCGAGCCCCACCTGGGCGAGCACCTCGTCGGCGCGGG
Source organism: uncultured Actinomycetes bacterium (assembly GCA_963778785.1). Lineage (GTDB taxonomy): Bacteria > Actinomycetota > Actinomycetes > S36-B12 > CAIYMF01 > CAVZVV01. The sequence continues at coordinate 168,614 of CAVZVV010000028.1, read as the reverse complement.
CGGCGACCAGGCCGCTGGCCAGCGCCAGCACCCGCAGGTGGTTGCGCGCCGTGCGGCCCGGGTGGAACCCGGTGGCCTCGAGCGCGGCGCCCACCACGGACTCGGGCCGGCCGAGCTCGGCGTAGCGCTGCCGGCCGATCGTGGCGGAGCCCCGGGTGGGGGTGACCAGACCGAGCAGCATCCGCAGCGTCGTCGTCTTCCCCGCGCCGTTGGGACCCAGGAATCCGGTGACGCGGCCGGGCTCGACGGCGAACGAGAGGTCGTCGACGGCGGTGACGGCTTCGGTGCCGTGGCCGAACCTCTTGGTGAGGCCGGCCACCTCGATGGAGCGACCAGTGGGCGGGGCGACAGTGGTACTCACGCCTCCGAGCCTGCCAGACCGCTCAGGGCGGCCACCACCAGGTGGCCCAGGGTCGCCAGGTGGTAGCCGCCCTCCTGCACGGCGACTGTGGGCACGGCCAGGTCGCCGAGCAGACGTCCGGCCTCGCGGTACCCGTCCGACGTGACCCGCAGCGGGCTCTCCGGGTCGTCGGCGGCGGCGTCGACACCAAGGGAGACGACGAGCCCCTCGGCGCCGAAGTCCGACGCGGCGGTGACGAGCTGCTCGACCGCGTCGAGCCAGGGGGCGTCGCCCGAGCCGGGGGCGAGCGGCAGGTTGACGTTCGTCCCGGCGCCGTCGCCGCGGCCTCTCTCGTCGGCGAATCCGACGAAATGCGGGAACCAGCCCGCTCCGGGGTCGACGTGCACGGAGCCGTAGAGCACGTCGCCGCGGTCGTAGAACAGAGCCTGGGTGCCGTTGCCGTGGTGCGCGTCGATGTCGACCACGGCGACGCGAGCGGCGCCGCCGTTCACCAGCGCCTGCGCCGCGACCGCCGCGTTGTTCAGGTAGCACGAGCCGCCGAAGGCGCCACGCGCCGCGTGGTGCCCGGGCGGTCGGCACACGGCGTATCCGATCGCGTCTGATCCCTGGGCGACGTCGACGGCGGCCAGGGTGGCGTCGACCGCGCCGACGGCCGCTTCCCACGTGCCCGGTCCGACGAGCGTCATCGTGTCGTAGCAGTAGCGCCCAGCGCGGGCGTGCACGGCCGCCGGGTCGCGCTCCGGGAGCCCGTGCAGCAGTCCGTCGGTGGGGAACACGTACGGCACGACACGGTCCTGCCCTGGGTCCTGCGGGTAGCCGGCGGCCTCCCACTGGCCCATCACGTCGCGCAGGTGCTCCAGCAGCCCAGGGTCGTGCACCTGGCCCAGCACCGCCGGACCGAGCCGGTGTCGGCCAAGATCGGTGGGGGTGGCCGTCACGACGGCGATGCCGGCGGCGTCGAGGGCAGCGCGGATCCGGGTCGCGCGCTCGGGCAGCTCGGTGCCCGGGATCGTCACGCCCACCCACACCTCGCCCCGCGGCTCGTGCCGCAGGCACGCGTCCGACCAGGTCGCCGTCACCGTGCGGGCCATCGGGCCTCCACCCGTCGTCTTCTCGATGCCGTGGTCTCGCGGTCGTCGCCACGTTCTCGCCGTGGTCGCGGTGTCGTCACGCTCTCGTCGTGACCGTCGCGGTGCCGGCACCGGGGCGCGACCGCCGCTCGCCGTCGTCCGGGTCGTCCCGCCGCTGCCCACGGAACGCGCTCCGCGCGGGCGCGTCCGTGGTGCATGCTGGCACGCATGACGCCCCGGTCGCACTCCGGCCCCCCCGGACCCAGCGTCGCCGATCTCGGCTGGCACGTCGGCTCGCTGCCCGCCGGGCCGACCCGCTCGGTGCTGGATGTGCCGGGCGTCGGGCTCGGCCACGCCACCGTCGTGCACGACGACACGCCGCCCCCAGCCGGGCGCGGCGTCGCCCGCACCGGCGTGACCGTCGTCGACCCGGGCGGGGACGTATGGGCCGCACCCGTGCCGGCCGGGCTCGCGGTGCTCAACGGCGCAGGAGAGCTCACCGGATCCGAGCAGGTGCGCGAGTGGGGTCTGGTCGAGACGCCGGTCTTCCTGACCTCCACCATGCAGGTCGGCCGCGTGTTCGACGCCGCGTGTCAGCTGCTGCTCGACGAGCAGCCCGGCATCGGCGACGAGGTCGTCATCCCCGTCGTGGGGGAGTGCGACGACTCGTGGCTGAACGACCCGCGGCGGATGCACGTGACCAAGGACGACGTGGCAGCGGCCCTCGACGCGGCCCGCGCGTCAGCGGGGGGCGGTGACGTGCGCCAGGGCGCCCTCGGGGCAGGTACAGGCATGGTCTGCTTCGGCTGGAAGGGCGGCATCGGCACGTCGTCCCGCGTGGTGCCCTCGGGGCACACGGTCGGCGTCGTCCTGCTCACGAACTTCGGCCAGCCAGACCGGCTCACCGTGGCGGGCGTCCCGGTCGGTCGGCGTCTCGACCCGCCGCCGTGGTGGGCCGAGCACCATCCCGCCCCGGCTGGGTCCTGCCTCGGCGTGGTCGTCACCGACGCACCGCTCGACGCGGCCGCGTGCGCGCGGGTCGCCGCGCGGGTCGGCCTCGGCCTCGCCCGCACGGGGTCGACCGGGCACCACGGCAGCGGCGAGATCTTCCTGGCCTTGGCCACCGGCCTGCGGGCGCCGCGAGGCCAGCGGCCCACGGCTGCTCCGTTCGCCGGCCGCGACCTCGACCCGCTCTTCGAGGCCACCGTGGACGCGGCCGAGGAGTCGGTGCTGGCCGCCCTGCTCACCGCTACGACGACGACCGGGCGCGGCGGTCTCACCGTGCCGGCGCTGCCGTCGGCCCAGGTGGCCGCCCTGGTGGCCCGCACGGTTTGAGCGGGCGCGCGCCGCCGGCGACCGGTACACCGCGGCGCGAGCGGGGCCCGCAGGGCTTGACGGAGGGTCGCCGACGCGTAAAACTGACTCACCAGTCAGTCAATGCCCCCGTCGACGTGTGCCCCGAGCCGCCGCGCCCCGAGCGCCGCCGCGCCCCTACCCCCGAGGAGCCGAGGGTGGACCTCCCCACCGACCTGGTGCCGCTCACCGACGAGCAGGCGGAGATCGTCGACCTGTGCCGACGCTTCGCCGCCGAGGAGCTGCGCCCGAACGCGCGCGCGGTGGACGAGGCCGACAACGGCCCCGGCCGAGAGCGGCATGGGACGTGTGGCGCCGGGCGCAGGAGATCGGCATCGGCTGGTTCATGCTCCCCACCGAGTACGGCGGCGGGGGGGCCACCGAGGTGTTCACCCAGTGCCTCGCGCAGGAGGAGCTGGCCGTCGGTGACCTCGGGCTGGCGAACCTGGTGACGAGCAACGGCTTCTACGCCGACCCGATCCTCGAGCTCGGCACGCACGAGCAGAAGCGCAGGTGGCTCACCCCTCTGTGCGGGCCCGACGCACCCATGACGGCGCTCGCGGTCACCGAGCCGGACGTGGGAAGCGATTCGGCTGCCCTCGCCACGCGGGCGGTGCGCGACGGTGACGAGTACGTCATCACCGGCCAGAAGGCGTGGATCTCCAACGCCGGCGCCGCCTCGTCGTACGTCGTGTTCGCCTCGACCGAGCCGGGAGCGCGCGCCCGGGGGATCACGGCGTTCGTCGTACCGGCGGAGGTCGAGGGCCTCTCGTTCGGCGAGCCGATGAAGAAGATGGGCCAGCGCGCCATGGTGAACCGCGAGGTGTTCCTCGACGGGGTGCGCGTCCCCCTGACCGACCGGCTCGGTGCCGAGGGCCAGGGCTTCTACGGGCTCATGCGCACGTTCGACATCTCGCGCACCGTCCTCGCGTCGTCCGCGGTGGGGTGCGCCCGCGCGGCGTTCGAGGTGGCCCTCGACTACGCCCGCACCCGCCAGCAGTTCGGCAAGCCGATCATCGAGCACCAAGCCGTCGGATTCCGGCTCGCGGACATGAAGACGCGCATCGAGTCCGCCCGCCTGCTGGTGTGGCGGTCGGCACGGCGGATCGACCAGGGCCTGGACTGCACCGAGGCCTCCGCCGCGGCGAAGCTCGTGGCGAGCGAAACCGCGATGTTCTGCACCTGGGCCGCGGTCCAGACCCTCGGCGGCTGGGGATACAGCCGCGAGTTCCTGGTCGAGAAGTGGATGCGCGACGCCAAGCTCGAGGAGATCGAGGAGGGCACGAGCGACATCCAGCGGCTCGTGATCGCGCGCGCGCTCGCGCGCGGCTGACGGCGGGCCGACCGGTGACGATGATGACCACGGGCGAAGCCCTCGTCCAGGCGCTCGCGGCGCACGGCGTGCGCACGGTGTTCGGCATCCCTGGCACCCACAACCTCGGGCTCTTCGCGCCGCTGCCCGCGCACGGCATCGAGGTGGTGGTGCCGCGCCACGAGCAGGGCGGGGGGTACGCCGCCGACGCGTTCGCGCGCGTGTCGGGGCGCCCCGGCGTCCTGATGACGACGACGGGCCCTGGCGTGCTGAACGCGGCAACCGCAGTCGCGCAGGCCTGGAGCGACTCGTCCCCGGTGCTCGTCGTCGCGCCGGGGATGCCCCACGCCCACGTGCCCGGTAGGGCGACAGGGTTCCTGCACGAGATGCGCGACCAGTTCGCCGTAATGGGCGCAGTGGCCGACGACGCCCGACGAGTCACCACTCCCACCGAGGCCGCCGCGGGGGTGCGGGACGCGTTCGCCGCGTTCGCCTCCGCGCGGCCCCGACCCCGGTACCTCGAGGTGCCCCTCGACGTCGTCGACTCGGTCGGCGAGGTGCACGACGACGCGTTCGTCCCCCTACCCGCCGCGCCCCCGGTGGCCGGCGACACCGACCTCGCCGCGGCCGCTGCGGCACTCGCGGCGGCGACCAGGCCCGGCATCGTGGCCGGCGGCGGCGCGGCCCGCGCGGCCGGCCCCCTTCGTACGATCGCCGAGGCGCTCGGCGCCCCCGTCGTGACGAGTACGAACGGTCGCGGCGTCCTGCCCGAGGACCACCCGCTGGCGCTCGGGGCCGCCCTGCACCTCGCTCCGGTGCAGGAGTGGCTGGGCGGGTGCGACGTCGTGCTCGTGGTGGGCAGCGAGCTGGCCGAGAGCGACGCGTGGACGACCGCTCGACTCGTCCGCGGGCAGGTCGTACGCGTCGACCTCGACCCCGCCCAGGACGGGCTCGGCGCGCCCGCGGGCCAGATGCTCGTGGGCGACGCGGGCGCCACGCTCGGCGCGCTCGCACGGCTCCTGCCTCAGCGGGACCCGGAGACGAGGGCGGTCAGCGCCGGCGCGGTGCGGGCCGCGCGCGACCTCGCCGCGGCGGCCTCGTGCGGCCGCTGGGGGCCGCTCCTCCAGGGCCTGCGGGCGGCCCTGCCCCGCGACGCCGTGGTCACCACGGACAACGCCACCGTGGCGTACCACGGCGCGCTCGTGGGGCTTCCGATGGCCGTGCCCTCGTCGTACCTGTTCCCCACCGGGTTCGGCACCCTCGGCTACGCTGTGCCGGCCGCCGTCGGCGCCGCGCTCGCCGCGCCAGACCGCGCGGTGCTCGCGCTCACCGGTGACGGCGGGCTGCAGTTCACGCTCAACGAGCTGGCGACCCTCGCGGACCTCTGCCACGCGCAGGGCCGCGGCGTGCCCGTCGTCGTCGTCACGAACGGCGGCTACGGCGAGATCAGGGACCAGCAGCTGGCCCGTGGCGAAACGCCGCTCGGCGTCGACCTGACGGCGCCTGACTGGGTGCGTCTGGCGGAGGCGTTCGGCGGCCGCGGCGTCGCCGTGGGGCCCCCGAGCGGCCACCCCGCCTGCGCGGCCGAGGTGGCTGCCGCGGTCGTCGCCGCGCTCGAGCACTCCGCGCCCACCCTCGTCGTCGTGCGCGAGAGCGCCGCGACCGGCCCGACGACCGGCCCGACGACCGGCCCGACGACGGGCCCGACGACGAGCCAGGCGAAGGAGGACACCGCGTGAGCAGGCTCCGCCGCGACCCCTACCTGCAGGTCGTCTGGACCGACCCCGTCACCGGGCGCCGCGGGTACCTGGTCATCGACCGGCTCGGCCGCGGGGTGGCCAGCGGTGGCCTGCGCATGCGCGAGGGCGTCACCCTCGACGAGGTGGCCGACCTCGCGCACGGCATGACGCTCAAGGAGGCGGTGGCCTACCGCCCGCACGGCCGGTACGTTCCCGTCGGCGGCGGCAAGGGGGGCATCGACTGCGATCCGCGATCGCCCGAGGCGGAGGGCATGCTGGGCCGGTTCATGCTCGCCATGCGCCCTTACCTGCGCGAGATGTGGGTGACGGGAGAAGACCTCGGGGTGCGCCAGGAGCAGGTCGACGAGGCGGCCCGGGCGGCCGGGCTGCGCAGCACGATCGACGCGTTCTTCCCCCTCCTTCAGGACGAGGCCGCCGATCTGGCGCGCCTCGCGGAGGCGTTCACGGTGAAGGACGACGGCGTCGGGCTCGACGAGCTCGTCGGGGGCTGTGGCGTCGCCGAGGCGGCCCTCACCGTCGTCCAGCGCGCGGGGCTGGAGCCCGCGGCGGCGACAGCCGTCGTGCAGGGCTTCGGCTCGATCGGCGGCGCCACTGCGCGGTTCCTGGCGCGTGCCGGCGTGCGCGTCGTCGGTGTGGTCGACGTCGACGGACTCGTCGCCAACGCCGCGGGCCTCGACGTCGAAGCCCTGCTTGCCGCCCGCGACGGCATGGGCTGCATCGACCGGGCTGCGCTGCGTCCGGCCGACGAGGTGCGCCCGCGCGAGGAGTGGCTCGACGTGCCGTGCGACGTGCTCGTGCCAGCAGCCGTGTCGTACTGCATCGACGAGCACCACGCCGGCCGGGTGCGCGCCCGCTGGGTCGTCGAGGGGGCGAACGTGCCCGTCACCTCCGAGGCGGAGGCCGTGCTCGCAGCCCGCGGCATCACCGTCGTGCCCGACTTCGTCGCGAACTCCTCCACGAACTCGTGGTGGTGGTGGGTGCTCAGCGGTGACTGCGGCGCCGACGCCGCGTCGTCGTACACGCTGATCCGCGGCACCATGCGCGCCATGGTGACGAGCATGTTCGACCTGGCCGAGCAGCAGGGGCTCTCGCCGCGGCAGGCCGCGCACGGGATGGCAGAGTTCAACCTCGAAGCCATCGCGCGGCGCTCGCGGGAGCACCGATGAGCCTCGACGCCCTGCTTGACCCCGCCTCCGTGGCCGTGGTCGGGGCCAGCGACGACCCCACTTCCTGGGGCTACTGGCTCGCCCGGGGTGCGCTCGCCGGGAGGCACCGACGAGAGGTGCACCTCGTCAACACCCGTGTCGCCGCCTCCGGTGGTCACGTGCAGGGGCGGCCGGTGCTGGCCTCGGTCGCAGAAGTCCCGTCGGTCGACCTCGTCGCGGTGGCCGTGCCCGCCGCGGCCGTCGCCGGCGTGGTCGAGGAAGGGCTGGCCAGGGGGGCCCGGGCCTTCGTCGTCATCACTGCGGGCATGGGGGCGGCGGCTGAGCGGGCCCTGGCCCGGCGGGTCCGCGCAGGCGGCGCGCGGCTGCTCGGACCCACCTGCCTCGGGCTGTACGACGCCGCCTCGTCGCTCTCGCTCGTGTGGGGCGCCTTCCCCTCCGGCGACCTCGGCCTGGTGTCGCAGAGCGGCCAGGTGGGCATCGAGGTCGGCCAGCTGCTCGCCCGCACGGGCGGGGGCTTCTCCCGGTTCGTGTCGGTCGGCTCGCAGGTCGACCTCACCGCGGCCGACCTGCTCGGCACGCTCGTCGACGACCCAGGCACCCGGGTCGTCGCCGTCTACCTCGAGTCGCTCGGTGACGTGCCGCAGCTGCTCGTCGCCGCGCGGGCTCTGCGCGCGGCGGGGCGTCCTGTGCTGCTCCTCTCGCCCGGCGCGTCGCAGGCGGGTGCCCGGGCAGCGGTCTCGCACACCGCGTCTCTCGTCAGCGGCGACGATGTCGTGGACGCCGTGTGCCGCGCCGGCGGCGTGGCCCGGGTGCGCACGCCGGCGGCCCTCGTGCACGCGGCGACGGTCGCGGCGGCGGCTGCGCCGGTGCGCGGCCCGCGAGTCGCGGTGATCTCGGACTCCGGCGGGCAGGGGGTGATCGCGGCCGACCTGCTCGAGTCGCGCGGCCTCGTGCTCCCGGTGCTGTCGCCCCAGGCGCAGGCGGCGCTCGTCGCGGTCCTCCCCGGCGGGGCGGCCGTCACGACCAACCCGGTCGACCTCGCCGGGTCGGGCGAGTCGGACCTGCACTGCTACGCCCGCGCCGTCGAGACAGTGGCCGCATCGGGCGAGGTCGACGTCGTCGTGCTCTCGGGCTACTTCGGCCGCTACGCCGTCGACGCTCCGAGCCTCGCTCCGGTCGAGGACGCGGTGGCCGGGCACCTCGCCGGGGTCGCGTCCCGCCACGGCGTGCCACTCCTGGTGCACGCGATGGCCGACCCGTCCGACCCGGGGCCCACGGTGTCGGTGCTGCGAGCCGCCCGGGTGCCGGTCTTCGGCACCATCGACGACCTCGTCGACGGCCTCGCACCCGTGGCCCTGGCGTCCGCAGGTCCCTCCCCCGTCCGGACTCCGGAACCGGTCGCGGCCCAGGCCGGGTCGGATCGGCGTGCTGGGTACGCCGGCGCCCGGTCCCTGCTGGAGGCGTTCGGGCTGCGATTCCCTGCTGCCGTGACCCTCACCGCCGCCGAGGTCGAGGCTGGAGGGAGCGCTGCCGTGGTGGCGGCCGCTGCCGCGGTCGGCTACCCCGTCGCGCTCAAGGCCACGGGTCTCGCGCACAAGACCGAGTCCGGCGGCGTCGTCCTCGGCCTGGGCTCCGCCCGGGCCGTGGCCACGGCCGCAGACGACCTGCGCGCCCGCCTTGGCGACGCGGAGCTCACGGTGGAGGCGATGGCGACGGGGCCGGGTGCGGTCGGGGTGACCGGTGGGGGCGCGGACTCCGAGGAGGTGGCCGTCGAGCTGCTCGTGGGCGCGCGGCGCGACCCTGCGGCCGGGGTCGTGGTCACCGTCGGAGCCGGCGGAGTCCTGGCCGAGCTGGTCGGCGACGTCGCCGTCGACCTCGGGCCGCTCGACAGGCAGGGCGCGGCGGCTCTGCTGGCTCGCACGTCGGTCGCCCGGCTGCTCGCGGGATGGCGGGGCGGGCCCCCGCTGGACACCTCTGCTGCGGCGGACGCCGTCGTGTCGGTGGGCCGTGCGCTGGCGGCCGCCCCCCACCTCGCCGAGCTCGAGGTGAACCCCTTGCGGGTCACTTCGAGCGGAGCCATCGCGCTCGACGCGTGGGCCGGCGCCGATGGCGGGTCCCCCGGTACGGCAGGCTAGGACCGGCAGGACGCGTCGGCACGGGGCCGGGGCGAGCAGGGGGAGTGAGGCAGACCATGGCCAGGCAGCCGGCGGAGGCGCGTCGCGAGGAGATCCTGCGCGCCACGGTCGACCAGATCTCCGAGCGCGGGCTCGCACCGGTGCGGGTGGCCGACGTCGCGAGCAGCCTCGGCATCTCCACGGCGCTCGTCTTCTACCACTTCGCGACCAAGGAGCGGCTCGTCGCCGAGGCCTTCGCCTACGCGTCGGCGCGCGACCTGGAGAAGCTGGACGCCGTTCTCGCCTCGGGAGGCTCTCCGCTGCCGCGGCTGGGCCGGGTGCTCGAGCTCTACGCCCCGACGGGCGAGCAGACGTCGTGGCGGCTGTGGATCGAGGCGTGGGGCGCGGCCATCGCCGAGCCGGAGATCCGCGACGCGTGGCAGCGCCTCGACCGCCGGTGGAAGTCGGCCGTGGAGCAGGTGATCGCCGAGGCGGTCCTCGTCGGGGCGGTCGTCTGCGACGACCCCCGCGGCGCGGCCTGGCGCATCGGCGCCCTGATGGACGGCCTCGCGGTCCAGGCGGTCGTCGACGACGCGCTGGCCCGCGACACCCTGCACGACTGGGTCCGCCGGCACGCCGCCCTCGAGCTCGGCGTCGACCCGGACCTGCTGCGGGGCTGAGGCCGGAGGGCCGGCCGGCACCGCCCGGGCGGTCTGAAGGGCCAGGTGCCGCGCGACCTCGTCCATCGGCCTCCCGGCGTGCGTCAGGCGGACAGATCGGCCTCCGGACGTGCGTCAGGCGGACAGATCCGCCTCCCGAGCGGGGGAGGGGGACAGCCAGCAGGCCGCGACGTGGGTGTCGCCCACGGGCAGCACGGGCAGGGCCGCAGTGGTGCACTCAGGGACGCCTCGGCCGGCCTTCACCTCCGGGCAGCGGGGGTGGAAGCGGCAGCCGGCGGGGACGCGGGTGGGATCGGGCGGCTCGCCGGTGAGCACGATCGGCTCGATCCGGTGGACCTCGGGCACGACCGATAGCAGCGCCCGGGTGTACGGGTGCTTCGCGTGGTCGAGGACCTCCTCGGTGGTGCCGGACTCCACGATGCGGCCGAGGTACATCACGGCGATGCGGTCGGCGATGTTCCAGGCGAGCCCGAGGTCGTGGGTGACGACGAGCAGGGTGAGCCCGAGCTCCTGCCGCAGCCGCAGCAGCAGGGCCAGGATCTCGCCGCGGATGGACGCGTCGAGGCTCGACACGGGCTCGTCGGCGACGATCACGTCGGGCTGCAGCGCGAGCGCTCCGGCGATGACGACCCGCTGGCGCTGGCCGCCGGAGAGCTCGTGCGGGTAGCGCAGGAAGAAGCGCTCGGGGGGCCGCAGGCCCGCCTGGGACAGGGCGGTGGCGACCCGCTGCTCCTCGTTGTCGAGGCCGTGGATCCGCACGCCCTCGGCCACCGACTCGTACACCGACTGCCGCGGATTGAGCGCGCCGGAGGGGTCCTGCAGCACCAGCTGCACATGCCGGCGGTATCCCTTGAGGTCGCGGCCGGAGTAGCCGAGCGGCTCGCCGCGGAACAGCACCTCGCCCGCGGCCGGCTTCTCCAGGCCGAGGATGGTGCGGGCTAGCGACGTCTTCCCGCAGCCGCTCTCGCCGACGAGGGCCACGATCTCGCCGGCCCGCACCTGCAGGTCGACGCCGTCGACGGCGCGTGCGGTGGCGCCTGCCCGGGCCCGGAAGTGCACCTGGACCCCGCGGGTCTCCAGCACCACGTCGCGGGCGGCGACGTCGTGCCCGGGGGCTGGGGCACCGGTGTGTGGTCCCCAGGACGGACTGGCTTCCGGCGTCGGCTGCGGTGCGGTCCGCTCGCTCATCGGGTCAGCTCCTGGTCGAGCAGCAGGCAGGCGGCGCGGCGGCCCTCACCGGCCCGCTGGAGCGACACGTCGGCGGTGCGGCACGCGTCGACGGCCACCGGGCAGCGGGGGTGGAACGCGCAGCCGCCCGGCAGGTCGCCCGGGAACGGCGGGTCGCCGGGGAGGCCGGCGGGGGCGTAGCGGAACCGTTCGTCGCCGATGCGCGGGAACGCGCCGGCGAGCGCTCTCGCGTAGGGGTGCCTCGGGTCGTCGAACACCTGCGAGGCAGGCCCCTCCTCGACCACCTGGCCCGCGTACATGACGGCCACACGGTCGCACGTGGTGCCCAGCACAGAAAGGTCGTGGCTGATGAACACCATGCCCACGCCGGTCTCGCGCACGATCGACGTGAGCAGGTCGAGCACCTGCGCCTGCACCATCACGTCGAGGGCGGTGGTGGGCTCGTCGGCGACGATGAGGCGCGGCCGGCAGGCCAGCGCCATCGCGATCATGATGCGCTGCTTCTGCCCGCCCGAGAGCTGGTGCGGGTACGCCGAGGCCCGAGCGGCGGTGAGGCCCACCAGCTCGAGCAGCTCACCCACGCGGGCCTTGGCCTCCTTCTCGGAGACCTTCTCGTGCAGCAGGATCGGCTCGACGATCTGGTCGCCGATGCGCTGCACGGGGTTGAGACCGTGCATGGCCCCCTGGAACACGACCGCGGCCTCGGCCCAGCGGACGGCACGCACCTTGCCCCACGACATCGCCAGGATGTCCTCGCCGTCGAGCAGCACGCGGCCGGTGGTGCGGGCCGACTTCGGCAGCAGCCGAAGCACGGTGGAGGTGAGGGTGGTCTTGCCGCAGCCGGACTCGCCGGCGATGCCGAGCGACTCGCCCGGCTGCACCGTGAGCGAGACGCCCCGGACGGCGGGCACGTCGCCTTCCCGCGAGCGGTACGTGACCGAGACGTCCTCGAACTCGAGCAGCGCCATGTCAGGCCCCCTGGAGCCGGGGGTCGAAGATCTGCTCGAGGGCCCGGCCGATCAGCGTGAACGCCACGACGACCAGCACGACGCAGACACCGGGGCTCAGCACGTACCACCAGGCGCCCAGCGAGACGGCGCCGTTGGTGAAGGCGTCGTCCAAGATGCCGCCCCACGACGGCTCGAGCGGGTCGCCGAGGCCGAGGAACGACAGCGACGTCTCCGACAGGATCGCGATGGCGACGGTGAGCGTGGTGTTCGCGAGGACGAGCGGCATCACGTTGGGCAGCACGTGCCGCGACATCTGGTGCCAGTTGCCGCCACCGAGCGCGCGGGCTCGTTCGAGGTAGGGCCGACCCTCGACCGAGAGCGTCTGGGCCCGGATGAGGCGGGCGGTGCCGGGCCAGGAGGTGATGCCGATGACGATGACGATGTTGATCAGGCTCGCGCCGAGCACGGTGGCTAGCACCACGGCCAGCGGGAGGAACGGGATCACGAGGAACCAGTTCGACAGGCCGTTGAGCATCGTGTCGGTCCAGCCGCGGTAGTGACCCGCGACGATGCCGACGGTCGTGCCGATCACCATCGAGATGATCGTGGCCGCGATGCCGACCGTGAGCGACACCCGGGTGCCCCACGCCAGGCGCGCGAGCACCGACCGGCCGCTCTCGTCGGCGCCCAGCCACCAGTGCGGAGAGAGCGTCGGGGGCTGGAAGGGGACACCGGTGGCCTGCGTGACGTCGAGCATCTCGCGCGGGAAGAGCAGCGGTGCGAGCACCGCGACGAGGACGAAGAACACCAGGATGCCCAGGCCCAGCATGCCGCCGCGGTGGTGCCGGTAGATCGTCCAGTTGCGCCGTAGAGAGGCTCGCCGCCGGGTCCGGGCGATCTCGCGCGGGCTCTTGATCGCGGGGGTCTCGGGGGTCGCCGTCATCAGGGCCTCACCCTCGGGTCGAGGACGGCGTACAGCAGGTCGGCGCCCACGTTGGCGATGATGACGCCGAACGAGAACAGCAGGAACACCGCCTGCAGCAGCGGGATGTCCGGGCCCTTGATCGCCTCGTACGAGAGCAGGCCGAGCCCAGGCCAGGAGTACACGGTCTCGACCGTGATGGCCCCGCCCACCACGAACCCGAAGTTCATGAAGATCAGGGTCATCGTCGGCAGCATCGCGTTCGGCACCGCGTGCCGGCGGCGCACGAGCTTGTCCATGAGGCCCTTGGCCCGGGCGGTCGTGAGGTAGTCCTGACCCATCTCGTCCACGATCGACGCCCGCATGATCAGCGAGTACTCGGCCAGGTAGACCAGGGTCAGCGTGGCGCACGGCAGGGCGAGGTGCCAGAGCGTGTCCAGCGCGCCCGCGAGGGTGCCGGTGTCGACGCCCGGGGAGTTCATGCCGCCGGTGGGGAAGATGTTGAGCTTGACCGCGAAGACCATGAGCAGCACGAGACCGAGCCAGAACTCGGGCATGGAGTAGAGCACCAGCGTGGTTCCGGTGGAGATCTTGTCGAACTGGCCGCCGCGGCCCCAGCCCGCCCGGATGCCGATCCAGACCCCGATGATCGTGGCAAGGACGATCGCCGTGCCGACGAGCAGCACCGTCGGCCAGAACCGCTCGCCGATGAGCCCCCACACCGGCCGGGAGAACCGGGTGGAGTCGATGGTCTCGGCGAACGGGTTCCGCATGTAGGTGAGGAACTGCTCCCACACCGGGCGGCCGAGGGCCTCGCGCAGCTTCTTGAGCTGCTCGGGGTCCTGGTTTCGGCCGCGGTTGAACAGGCCGATCGGGTCGCCCGGGAGCATCCGGAACAGGAAGAAGTTGAACACCACGACGAACAGCAGGGTCAGCAGCCCGCCGAGGAGCTTTCCCCCGACGAAGCCGAACGTGCCCCGGCTCCGCCGGGCCCACCCTGGTGACGTGGACCCGACGGGACCGCTGACCTCCGTGGTCGCGATCGCCACGAGTTACTCCTTGTCGTCCGCGGAGCCAGACGACCCGCGCCGTCCGAGCACGAAGGCCCCGCCGGCCAGCAGCAGCACCAGCGCGGCGATGCCGGCGATGAGCCCGACGTTCGACCCCGAGGCCGACGACGTGCCGGCCGCGGCCGTGACGGGCTCGATGCTGCTGTACGACCAGACGCCGTACTGGAAAAGGAGCGCGCCCTTGTCCTGGGGCTGGGGCTGGAACCCGGTCCACTTGTCGCTGCGGTAGGCGATGGTGTCGTCGTAGTTCACGTAGACGATGTACGGAGCGTCGTCGTACACGAGCTTCTGCATCTGCTGCACCGTGGTGGCCCGCTCGTCGGGGTTCGTTTGGCCGGACTGCACGGCGTTGAGCTTGTCGTAGGCGGGGTTGCAGTAGAACGAGTCGGACAGGTCGGCGTAGATGGTGCCGCCGTCCTTGTAGGACCGTTTGCTGCACAGCATCGTCGAGAGCTGGTAGTTCGGGTCGGGCTCGACCACCCAGCCCCATTCGAAGATGTCGAAGGTGCCCTTGCCGATGGTCTCGGTGAGCGCGTCGGACTGGATGAGCTTGATCTTCGTCTCGACGCCGACGGCCTTGAGGTAGCCCTGGAAGAACTCGACGGCCTTCTTCGAGGTCTCCGAATCGCTGCGGCCGTAGAGGCGGAACGAGAGCCGCGTGCCGTCAGGCGCCACCCGCACGCCGTCGGTGCCGACCTTGTAACCGGCGGCGTCCAGGAGCGACTTGGCCTTCTCCGGGTCGTAGTTCTGCACCTCGTCGCCCTGCGGCGTGTAGTGCAGCTTGTCGTACATGGGCGGGATGATCGTGTCGCCGGCGCTCCCGTAGCCGTTGTAGACCTTGTCGGTGAGGGCCTTGCGGTCGACCGCGTGCGAGAGAGCGACGCGCAGCTTCACGTCCTTGAGCAGCGGGCTGCCGTCGCCGATCGGAGTGCCGTCCGAGAGGGCCGCGCCGTTGTTGAAGGCGAACTCCGAGAAGCCCGAGTACACGCGCGTCGAGCTGGGTGATCCCGGGGGTGCCGGCGAGCGAGTTGTAGACGTTGGCCGAGAGGGAGTCGACGTAGTCGACCTCGCCCTTCTTGAGCGCCTGCCCGAGCGCGTCGTTGTTCGTGAAGATGCGGAACGTGAGGTTCTTGAAGTGCGGGGCGCCCCCGAAGTAGTTCGGGTTGGCCTGCATCCGCACGAACTGGCCGGTCTTGCGCTCGACCACCTGGAACGGGCCGGCCCCCACGAGCACCTGGCCGTTGGTCGGCTCGTTGGCGAACGACTTGACCTGCGCCTCCGAGACGTTCTTCCAGATGTGCTCGGGCAGGATGTACACGTAGGGGTGCAGCATGATCGGCGAGGGCTTGCTCACCTTCATCACGACGGTCGTGGCGTCGGGCGCGGTGACCGACGTGATCGTGGAGGTGTAGGCCGAGAAGTTCGTCTTCTCGTAGTCGCCCTTGAGGATGCGGTTGAACGTGTAGGCGACGTCGGACGACGTGAGCGGCTGGCCGTCGCTCCAGCTCAGGCCCGAGCGGATCTTGTACGTCCAGGTGGAGTGGTCGGGCGACTCCTGCCACGACTCGGCCAGGCCGGGCACGGCGGAGAAGTCCTTGGCGGAGTAACCGGTGAGCACCGGGTACTGCAGCTGGTAGATCTCGTACGACTCGGCCGTGATGCCCGTGAACGGGTTGAGCGAGTCGATGTCCTGGGAGATCCCCACGGTGAACGTGTCGGCCGCGCCCGACGTGCTCGGAGACGGGCTGGCCGAGTCGGCGGCCTGCGCGGCCAGCGGGGCGGCCACGAGGGCTCCCACCACCAGGGCGGCGAGCCCGGCCACGGCGCGCCTCACGGTCGTCCTGCGTACGGTCGAGCTGGTCATCCGACATCCCTCCGTGCGGGCGGCGTGCGTTACGGTCGCGCCCATGCCTGTCGTCCCTGGTCCGCCCGAGGCCCCGCGCCACATCGCTGACACCGAGCTGCTCGGAACCGTGCGCCGCGACGATTACGCCTGGATGCGAGACCTCGAGGATCCCGCCATGCGGGCGAATCTTGCTGCTGAACGCGAATGGTACGACGGGATTTCCGTCACCCTGGCCCCCGCGCGGGACGTCCTGTACGAATCCTTGGCGGGTCGCATGACCCCTACTGACGTGTCGGTCAGTTGGCGTCGGGGGGAGTCTGACCTCTGGCGGGAGATTCCACAAGGGGCCGAGCTCGCGGTCCTGCGGCGCCGTCCCGCAGCCGATTCCCCCGTGATTCCTGGGCAGGGGGAGGTGCTGCTCGACCTCGGCGTCGTGGCCGCGGCGGGCGGTTCGACGTACGCCGAGACGGGGGTGTGCGAACTGAGCCCGGACGGCCGGTGGCTCGCCTGGTCGGTCGATCTTGATGGTGACGAGGTCTACTCGTTGCGCTTCCGTGACCTCGGCACCGGCGTCGACCTCGCCGAGGAGGCTCCGCGGACCTACTACGGGGGCGCCTGGTCGGCCGGATCGGACGTCTTCTTCTACACGGTGCCGGACGAGGCCTACCGCCCCTTCCAGGTGTGGCGGCACCGAATCGGCACGCCGGCGGCCGACGACGTGCTCGTCCGGCAGGAGGACGACGCCCATTTCGAGCTCGTGGTCGAGGCCAGCCGCTCCGGCGAGCAGGTGGTCATCACGGCGATGAGCCGCAACACCACCGAGGTGCACCTGGTCCCGGCGGCCGACCCCGAGGCCTCGCCCACGCTCGTCCAGCCCCGGCGACCCGGGGTGGAGTATCACGTCGAGCACGCCCCGTGGCAGTCCCCGGACGGGCGGCGCGACGAGCTGCTCATCGTCACCGACGACGGCGCCACCGAGTTCCGCGTCGTCTGCGCGCCGACGGCGACGCCAGGCCGCGAGCACTGGATCCCCGTGCTGAACGAAGACCCCGACGTGCGGGTCGTGGGGGTCGACGCGTTCGCGTCGCACTACGTGCTCACGCTGCGCCGAGGCGGGTCCACGCTCCTGCGCGTCGTCGCGCGCGACGGCTCCTCCTCCGTCGAGCTGCACCCCGACCAGGAGGCCGGCACGATCGCGCTCGGCACCAACGAGGAGTTCGGCGCCACCTTCGTCTCGGTCGCCGTCGAGTCGTACACCGCGCCGACGGTGTGGTGGGACGTCCCGCTCGACGGGTCGCCGCGGCGGGAGCGACTGCGACGCACGGTGCCGTCCTACGACCCCGAGGCCTACGAGTCGTTCCGGGTGTGGGCAGCCGCGCCCGACCGAACAGCGGTGCCCATCACCGTCGTGCGTCGGATCGGCACCCCGCTCGACGGCACCGCGCCGTGCTTGCTCTACGGCTACGGAGCCTACGAGTACACGTACGAGCCGCTCTTCGACCGCACGCTGCCCACGCTGCTCGACCAGGGCGTCGTCTTCGCGCACGCGCATGTGCGCGGCGGGGGCGAGATGGGTCGACGGTGGTGGCTGCAGGGCCGGCTGCTGAACAAGCGGAACTCGTTCGACGACTTCGCGGCCGCGGCCGACGCGCTCGCCCACGACGGCAGCCTCGGGCTCGTCGACGGCGCCCGCATCGTCGGACGCGGTGGCTCGGCAGGCGGCCTGCTGCAGGGCGCGTGCTACTCGCTGCGCCCCGACCGCTGGCGCGCGCTCGTGGCCGAAGTGCCGTTCGTCGACTGCGTGAACTCGATGCTCGACGCGTCGTTGCCGCTCACCGTGGGGGAGTGGGACGAGTGGGGCGACCCCCACCAGCCCGAGTACCTCGCCTACATGGGCTCGTACGCTCCGTACGAGAACCTGCCCGACCCCGCGGTGCGCCCCGCGCTGCTCGCGACCGGGGCCGTCCACGACCCACGGGTGCTCGTGCACGAGCCGGCTAAGTGGGTCGCCGCCCTGCGGGCCTCAGACCCGTGTCGGGGCGCCGGCCGTGCGCCCGCCCATGACGACGCTGCCGCTGACCCGGTGGCGCCGGGCGTGGTGCTCTTCCGGGTCGAGACGGCCGAGGGATCGCACGGGGGCCCCGCCGGGCGTTTTGCTGCGTTGCGCTACGAGGCCGAGGTGCAGGCGTGGATCCTGGCGGCGATGGGTGTCGCACCGCGGTGACCCCGCTGCCCTCGTGGGGCCGACGAGAGTCGAACTCGCACTGACACGGACCTAAACCGTGCGCCTCTGCCGTTGGGCTACGGCCCCACGGCATGCTACGCGGGGGCGTGCCGCTCCCAGCGGCGTCCCGCCACTGCGAGGAGCACGGCGGCCGCGAGGGCGACCGCGCCGGCGACGACGAGGGGCACGACCCCCGAGCCGGGGCCCGCCGTCCACAGCAGCCCGCCCCACAGTCCGGCGAGGAACACCGCGCCGTTGCCGAGCGACTGGTACACCCCCTGCGCCCGGCCGCGCAGCGTCGCGCCGACCGTGCCCGACACCCACGCCTTACCGACGCCGTCGGTGAGCGCGGGGAACATCCCGTAGATGCCGACCAGGACGAAGACCAGCGGGGATGCCGTCGTCACGAGCCCGAGCCCGAGGTAGCCGACGGCGAACGCGACGAGCCCGATCGCGTACACGTACGGTCGCGCGATGCGGTCGGCGAGTGCGCCTCCAGGGTACGAGCCGGCGCTGTACACCACGTTGTAGAGCACGTACGCCCAGATCACTGCGGTCGTCGTCAGGCCGAGCTCGGAGAGGCGCAGCAGCAGGAGCGCGTCGGGCACGTTGACGACGGCGATCAGGACCAGCACCCAGGTGACGCGCCAGAACCGCCCCGGCAGCGGCGACCGTCGGCCGGCCGGTGCCTGGGTGCCGCCGCCCGCGCCTGGTCCCGTCAGCGCTGGATCGTCGACCGGCAGGGGTGGAGGCGCGGCGGCCACGGTCGTTGGCACCACCGCCTCGAGGTGCGGCGCGCGTGCTGGCTCGCGTACCAGCAGCACGAGCAGCGTGGAGAGCACCGCAGGAACGACGGCCACCCACATGGCGGCCCGCAGGTTGCCGTTCAGGAGCGTGAGCGCCGCGAGCCCGATGAGCGGGCCTACGACGGCGCCCAGGGAGTCGCCCATTCGATGGAACCCGAAGGCGCGCCCGTAGGCCTCGTGCGGCACCGAGTCCGCGATCAGCGCGTCGCGGGGCGCCGACCGCACACCCTTGCCGAACCGATCGACGACCCGGCCCACGAGCACCGTCGGCCACACGAGCGCGCTGGCCACGATGACCTTGCCGACGGCCGCGAGGCCGTATCCAGCGAGCACGAACGGCTTGCGCCCGCGCGCGTCGGACCAGCGGCCAGCCACGTACTTGGAGATCCCCGCGGCCGCCTCCGCGCAGCCCTCGACGATGCCCAGGACCACGGGAGGGGCGGCGAGCAGCCCCGTGACGAACAGCGGCAGCAGCGGGTAGAGCAGCTCGCTGGCCGCGTCCTGGGTGAACGAGACGAGCGTGAGGACGATCAGGTTGCGGGTCAGCCAGTCCGCGCGGCGCACGCCCCCGATCCTGGCACGCGGCCTCGCGTGCCCATCTCGTCACGCCGCTCCTCCGTCGCCGCGCGCCGCCGGCCCGTCGCGCCGGCCCGTCGCGCCGGCCCGTCGCGCCGCGTCTCCGCGTCGGGAGGCGGATCGGTGCGTTTCCCATGCCCGAACCCGCCGAACGGCCTCCCGACGGCCGACGGACGATCGGATCCGACTCCCGACGGCCGTCGGGAGCGCCACCAGGGAGGCGGGCGAGCAGGGGACGGGCTAATCCAGGCCGAGGTCGCGGCGGAGCTTGGCGACGTGGCCTGTGGCTTTGACGCCGTACTGGGCCACCTCGACGGTGCCCTTCTCGTCGATGACGAAGGTGCTGCGGATGACTCCCACCACTGTCTTCCCGTACATCGTCTTCTCGCCGTACGCGCCATAGGCCTCGAGCACCGCTCGGTCGGGATCCGAGACCAATGGGAAGGTGAGGTGTTCGGTCGTGCGGAACTTCGCGAGCTTCTCGGGCTTGTCGGGGCTCAGGCCCACCACCTGGTAGCCGGAGGCCTGCAGCGACGCCAGGGAGTCGCGGAAGTCGCACGCCTGCGTCGTGCACCCCGGGGTCATCGCCGCGGGGTACACGTACAGGATCACCTTCTTGCCGCGCAGGTCCTTGAGCCGCACCGTGGTGCCGGCGTCGTCGGCGAGCGAGAAGTCGGGGGCCTTGTCGCCGGGGGACAGGCGAGTCGTCACGGTGCCTCCTGGGCGGGTTCGGTGCTGGTGTCGCACGCGGCGGTACCCCTCGGGCGGGGGCGTGCGTCTCTGGCCCATCGTGCCCCAGCGCGGCCGGAGGCACTAGGGTTCGGTGCGTGAGCGACACCCTTCCTGTGCCCGCCGCAGCGGCCGGCCAGTCCGGTCAGGTGGTCATGCCCCCGCGCTCGGCAGCGGCGGCTGAGGCCCAGCTCGACGAAGCCCGCGATCGACTCGTCGCCAATCTGGACGCGCTCAAGGACTACGTGAACCCGAAGAACGTGGTCGAGCGCCAGGTGGCCAAGGTCAAGAGCTTCTACGTCGACGAGCACGGCGGCGTGCGGGTCGAGCGCGTAGCCGGCAGCGTCGCGCTCGTCGTCGGCGTGGCCGTCGTGGCGGGGCTGCTCCGTCGCCGCCGCCACTAGCTGCGCTGGACCTTCGATGGCGGCTCCCCGCTCGCGCGCGCCCGACACCACCCCCCGTCCCGATGGGTCGGTACCGATCGCGCTGCTGCACGACCGCGTGCTGGTCAAGCTCGAGGGCGAGGCCGGCGAGCGCCGCAGCAGCGGTGGCATCCTCATCCCCGCCACCGCGGCCGTGGGCAAGCGGCTGTCGTGGGCGAGGGTCGTGGCCGTCGGCCCCAACGTGCGGACCATCGAGACGGGCGACCAGGTGCTCTTCGAGCCGGACGGCCTCGCAGAGATCGAGCTGCAGGGTGACGAGTACGTCCTGCTGCGCGAGCGCGAGGTGCACGCCGTCGCGGCCGCCAGGATGTCCGACGAGGGAACCGGCCTCTACCTGTAGCGAGGCAAAGGGCGGGCCTCGCACGTCGGGTCTCTGACGGGCCCGCTCAGCGCCCGGGAAGCAGGCTGCGCGCGACCAGGAGGACGTTGGCGGGCCGGTCGGTGAGCCGGTTGACGCACCAGTCGTACCAGTCCGGCCCGTACGGCACGTAGACCCGCACGGTCTCACCCTCGGCGGCGAGCCTGCGCTGTTCGTCGACCCGCAGGCCGAGGAGCATCTGGAACTCGTGGTCGTCGGGCGCGCGGCCCGCCCGGGCGGCGAGCGTGCGGGAGATCTCGATGAGGCGCGGGTCGTGCGTCGCGACCATGGGGTAGCCCGCTCCTGTCATGAGGATCCGCAGGCACCGCACGAAGGCGCGGTCGACGTCGTGGCGACGGCCGACCGTGGATCCCGGCTCGGCCGGGTAGCCGCCCTTGACCAGGCGCACCCGCGAGCCTTCGACCGCGAGGTCGGCGCAGTCGGTCTCGGCCCGTCGGAGGCACGACTGAACCGCGACGCCCAACGTGGGGTGCGACGTCCGCAGCGACCGCACGGTGCTCAGCGTGGCCTCGACCTCGTCCTGCCCCTCCATGTCGACGGTGACGAGCACGTCCGCTGCCTCGGCAGTCCGCACGACTTGCTCGAGCAACTCCCCGGCGAGGTCGGCGCCGCCGGACGACAGGAGCCCGAGCTGGTCGAGCTTGATCGAGATCTCGTTCCCTGCGGCGAGTCCGGCGCCGGACAGCGCTGCCACCAGGGCAGCAGCAGCCACGACGTGGCGCGCTGCCCCCTCGGAGTCGCGCACGGCACCCATACGGCCGTGCGCTGACACGTAGAGGCCGGCGGCATTGAGCCGGGCGACGGTGTCGACAGCGGAGGCAGCGTCCTGACCCCCGATGAACGTCGTCGACAGGTGCGCGAGGGTGGGGTTGCCCGTCACGAGCTGGCGCACCGGACCCGAGTAGCCCACCCGACGAGCGATCTCGACGCCGCGGCTCGTGCTCATCGGACCCGGCCCACGCTCTCGAGCTGCAGGCCGTACGCGACTGGCAGTCGTCGGGCCACCCGCCACGCCCTTTCTGCGGTCCCTCGGCTGTGGAGCAGGGCAGTGCGCGGAGCGGACGCGGGCTGGTTCCACCGAAGCAGCCCGCGGACCTGATCCTCGACGTCGTCGAGGTGCCCCTGGCTGTCGCCCGCCAAGGTCGCCTGCCAGGGGATGGTGACGAAGTCGCGCGTGACGTGCGTGCGCTGGCCGCGCCGTGGCTCGAACACCCATCGCACGAACTCCGGCAGTGCTTCCACCTCGCGCACCCCCTCGAGCGACACGATCCGCTCGTCCGCGTACGAGACCCCGGCGACCGTTCGCACCGCCCGCGAGTCGTAGGCCTGCCAGTCTGGAGCCGTCGAGCACCGGGCGGTCCGCCCCGTGTAGTGCGCCGCAGCGATCTCGATCAGGTCGACCGTCCCACCGTGCGCGAGACCGGTGTCGACCGCCATGCCCGCGCCCGCGAGCCGCGCGCCGACCTCGATCATGCACGGACCGCGGTCGTCAACGACCAGCTCCATGTGGAAGGGGCTGCGGCGCAACCCCGCCGCGCGGATGACCGAGGCGGCGTAGCCGGACGTCGCCGCGAACATCGGGTCGTCGTGGCGGACCAGCTCGAACCGTCGCGCCAGCCGAGCCCGGCCGTTGGCCTCGTGGTGCACGGTGCGGTAGACGCTCCAGGTGATCACGTCGCCCGCGCCGTCGACCTGGCCGTTGATACAGAACTCAGGGCCGTCGAGGTACTCCTCCATGACCACCGGAGAGGGCCGCACGGCATCGAGGTGAGCCGCGATCGACGCTTCGTCGGCAGCCGGGCCGAAGAAGCCGATACGGCTGTTGCCCACCCCGTCGTTGGGCTTGAGGACGAAGCGGTCGTAGGGTCCCTCGGCGCGTGCTCGCCTGACGTCCGCCACGCTCGCGACCCGCGTGCTCGCGTTCATGCGGGGAGCGCCCGGTGCTTCGCGCACGAATGCCTTGAGGGCGTACTTGTCGCGGAACCTCGCGAGCGTACGACCGGGCACCCACTCGACGCCTGCACCCTCGGCCACCTGCACGGTGTGCTCGACCTGGGACTCCTCGTGAGGGATGACGGCGACGACGTCGAACCGGGCGGCGAGCGCCCGCCCCGTGGAGGCGTCCGGCGTGCGAACGACCAGATGCGCGGCGACGCGGGCCGGGTCGCGCAGCACGGGAGAGGCGGAGATGTGTGCGCGCGTGGCTACCGAACGCCTGCTGTGCAGGCATACCGCGCGCAATCCGTCGCTGCGGTAGCACGCCTCTACCAGGGCCTCGGCGTAGGGATGGTAGGGGTCGATCAGGACCACCGCAGGCTCCCCCATACCCGCCACGCTAGTGAGCCCTCGTCCCCTTTGACCTGGGTCGAAGGTCCATCCGGAATGGCCGAAGCCCCCTCGCGTGGAGGGGGCTTCACCAGTGCGCCGCCAGGGACTCGAACCCCGAACCCGCGGATTAAGAGTCCGCTGCTCTGCCAGTTGAGCTAGCGGCGCGTGGCTGGACGAGGGTACCAGCCCCCGTGAGGCGGGCCAACACGCCGGGGCCCCCGTCGCGCACGCGCTCCGGCGGGCCGCGTCAGGCCGAGGCGCGCGCGGCGAGAGTCCGCTCGCGGGCCTCGCCCGACTCGTGCAGCAGGATCTCCTGCGACCTCGGGCCGCGCGGGTCGACCAGGTCGACGAGGAGCGTGAGCGGTACGCCCGCGCCCAGCAGTCGCATCACGCGCTCGTCGCTCCGTACCGCCATCGTCCCCACCATCGCCGTCACCTCCCGCGACCCGGCCGTTGCGCCGGATTCGCTGCGTCGCATGGAGATTCGACGGGATCCCGATACCCCCTGCTCGTCCGTTCGGGTGGTGCGGCAGTAAGGGGTCCTTAGTCCTGTTCTTGAGGTGCTAGTGCGGTTGGGTGGATTCAGCGGGACACGTCGAGATGCAGTGCGTCCCCGGGCCGCAGTTGTGCTAGCAGGTCGAGGTGCTCGTGCGCGACGACCGCGACCACCGGGTAGCCGCCCGTGGTCGGGTGGTCGGGACCGAACACGACGGGGTGCCCGTCGGGGGGCACCTGGACCGCGCCGCGCACGGTGGGCTCGCTCGGCAGCGCCGGCAGGTCGTCGAGCTCGAGGGCCGGTCCCTGCAGCCGGAGTCCGACCCTGTCGCTGTCCTGCGACACGGTCCAGGTGGTGTGGCCGAGAGTCACCAGCCCGCCGTCCGTGAGGCGGTCGGCGCGGGGGCCGAGCCGCACCCGCACGTGCGGATCGGTGGGCAGGGCCGGCTCGGGTGCGTGGTCGACCACGGGGTCGAAGAGCATCGCGGTACCGGCGACCAGCAGGTCGCCGGCCACGAGCGGAGGCGGGCCGAGGTGCGCGAGGGAGTCGTAGGACGACGACCCGAGCTCCTGCGGCGCGTCGATGCCCCCGCGCACCGCGACGTAGGCGCGCAGACCCGCGCGCGCCGTGCCGAGGCTCAGCGTGCTGCCCGGCGCGAGCGTGATCGGCGCCCCCCGCTCGTGCGCCGTCCCATCGACGTCGATGGGCACGTCGGCGCCGGTCACGGCGACGAGCACGTGCCGGGCCGCCCGCAGGACCAGCCCGCCTAGCATGCACTCGAGCGACGTCGCGCCGACGTCGTTGCCGAGCAGTCGGTTCGCGCGCCGCACGGCTCCGCGGTCGAACGCACCGGCCTGGGGCACGCCGAGCCTCGCCATGCGCGGACGGCCGAGGTCCTGCAGCGTGGTGAGCACGCCGGGACGGACGACCTCGAGGGTGCTCATCGGAGCGCCTCGAACCGCACGAGGGTGCCGGACTCCAGCAGCGACGGCTCGGGGTTCGCCGAGTCCCACAGCACGAGGTCGGTATGACCGAGCAGGCGCCAGCCACCGGGGGACTCGCGCGGGTACACGCCCGTCCAGGCGTCGGCGACGGCGACGGCGCCGGCGGGCACCCGGGTGCGCGGGGTGTCGAGGCGCGGCACGGCGA
Source organism: uncultured Actinomycetes bacterium (assembly GCA_963778785.1). Taxonomy (GTDB): domain Bacteria; phylum Actinomycetota; class Actinomycetes; order S36-B12; family CAIYMF01; genus CAVZVV01. The sequence continues at coordinate 143,692 of CAVZVV010000028.1, read as the reverse complement.
GAGAGGGGTCGAGCCCGCGCAGGTAGGCGAATCCGGGGGCGAAGCCGCAGAACGCCACCTCGTAGGTGGGGGCGGTGTGCCGGGCGATGATCTCGTCGCGGCTCAGGCCGGTGGCCGTGGCGACGTCGTCGAGGTCGCGGCCGTCGTACCTGACCGGTACCACGACGGTGACCACCTCGGCCCGCTCGGCCGGCAGCGGATCGAGCGCCTCGGCGTACTCCCGCACGCGCTGCTCGGTCACCGTGAACGGGTCGAACCGCAGCAGCACCGTCGACGCCCCGGCGACCACCTCGACCAGCCCGGCGAGCGGGGCCGCATCGACGGCGCGAAGGAGATCGGGGACGGACTCGGAGTCGGTGGTCTCGACGAGCACCCCGCGGTCTCCGCAGGGGAGAACCCGCCGGACGTGGTGCGATCGGGCCGCGTGCGCCATGGCCCCAGCCTGCCTCACCCGGGCGTCGGAGGCGGGGCGAACGGGCCCAGCGCGGCCCCGGCGCGCCGGAGCGCGTCGCGGACGGCCCGAGCCAGGACGGGCGCCCCCGGCGTGTCGCTGTGCACGCACAGGCTGCGCACGACCAGCGTGAGCACGGCGCCGCCCTCGGCGACCACCTCGTGGGCGAGGGCGAGCCGCACCGCGTGGGCGGCCACCTCGTCCGGGACCGTGAGCAGCGCGCCGGGAGCGCCCCGCGGGACGAGCCCGCCGTCGGGGAGGTATCCGCGGTCGGCGAAGCCCTCGGAGAACGACGCCAGCCCGGCCGCGCCCGCCAGCGACAGGACGACCGACCCAGGGGGGCCGAGGAGCGCGACCGCCTCGCCGGACGCCCGGGTCACGGCGTCGGCGGCCCCGACGACGGCGGCCGCGTGCGCGCGGTCGTGCCAGGCCGCGTGGTAGAGCGCTCCGTGGGGCTTCACGTACGTGACGGCCGTGCCCTGTGCGCGGGCGATCTCGTCGAGCCGGAGGATCTGCTCCTCGAGCTGTCTGGCGAGAGCGGCGGGGTCGACGTCGAGCCGGCGGCGGCCGAACCCCTCGCGGTCCTCGTACGACACCTGCGCGCCCACCGCCACCCCGCGCGCGGCGGCCAGGGCGCAGACGCGGGTCATCGACTCGACGTCCCCGGCGTGGCCGCCGCAGGCGACGTTGGCGCTCGTCACGACGTCCAGCAGCGCCTGGTCGTCGGCGACGCCGGCCGCATCGGTGCGCTCGCCGAGGTCGGCATTGAGGTCGACAACCCCCACGGCAGTCGGCTCTGGCGCGGGCCCGCGGCTCGGTGCGGTCACGGCGCGGCCGCCGCGGGGTCGTCGACCCGCTCCAGCAGCAGGTCGGTGACGGGGTGGCCCTGAGCCAGGCCGGCGGCCTCGTAGCGCGTCAGCGGCCGCCAGGCGGGGCGAGGAGCGGGACCGCCGAACGAGTTGGTCAGCAACGGCTCCGCGGACACGGCGGCGAGCATCTGGTCGGCGTAGTCCTGCCAGTCCGTGGCCAGGTGCAGCTGGCCACGGGGGGCCAGTCGCGTGGCCGCGAGGTGGACGAACCCCGGCTGGACGAGGCGGCGCTTGTGGTGCCGGGCCTTGGGCCACGGGTCGGGGAAGAAGATCCGGATCCCGGCGAGCGAGGCCGGCCCGAGCATGTGCTCGAGGAGCACCACTGCGTCGCCGCGAGCCACCCGCACGTGATGGATGCCCCCCTCTTCGAGCGCCAGCATCAGCCGCGCCACGCCTCGGGTGTGGACATCGACGGCCAGGATGGCGGTGGCGGGATCAGCCTGGGCCATCGCGACCGTTGTCTCGCCCATGCCCGAGCCGATCTCGAGCACCCACGGCCGTGCGCCGCAGCCGAGGTCTGCCAGGTCGAGCGGGGGGTACGGCCGCTGCGCGGGGATGGCGACCCCGTACGCGGGGCCGAGCCGGTCGAGCGAGTCGACGAGGAGGGGCGAGAGCCGGCCGCGGCGGGCGTGGAAGCTGCGAGGTGGCGCCGGCGCCCGAGCGCTCGGCGAGCCGCTGGCCGGTGCTGTCACGCGCTCACGCTACCGGCGCACGCGAAGGGGCCCCGGCAGGAGTTCCTGCCGGGGCCCCTTCGCTGGGGTGCCTGTCAGAAGTGCAGGTGCAGGCGCAGGTGCGGCGGGTTCTGGCCGGTAGCGGCCTTGTAGACGTCCTTGGCTGCCTTCAGCGACGTCTTGAACGTCGTGCGGGCTGCGGTGCGGGCGGCCTTGTAGTCGGCGCGGGCCGAGGCGGTGGCCGTGCGGTACGCGTCGAACGCGGCGTGCCGTGCATCGCGGCGAGCCTGCTCGGTCGGCAGCGCCTTGGCGGCGGCGAGCGCGGCGAGCAGCTGCGCCTTGGCCGGGAGGGTGGCGGCCTTGAACGTGGTGCGGGCCGTCTTCAGGGCTGACTTGTACGTGGCCTGGGCCGTACGCACCGAGGCGCGGTAGGTGGCGCGGGCCACGGCGACCGCGGGGGTCGCGGTGGCGGTGTCGTACGCGGCGAACGCGGTCTCGACCGACGCCTCGAACGTGGCGAGCGCCGCGTCCTTGGCCTGGTTGAGCGCGTCGAGGGGACCGGCGATCGCGGCCTGGTAGGCGGCGAGCGCGGTGGCGATGGCCGTGGCGTCGGTGCCGGCGGCCAGGATCGCGGCCTTGCGGTCGGCACGGGCCTGCGCGGTCGCGGTCTTGAACGTGGTGAAGGCGGCGCGGACCTGCATGCGGTAGGTGCTGCGGGCGGCCTTGAGGGCCGTGTGCAGCGTCTTCTTGGCCGCGTTGTCGACCTGGGTCTGGTGGTGCGACGTCGACGAGCCGCTGCGCTCGTGGGCCGAAGCCGGCAGGGCGCCGGCGACGCCGAGGGCCAGGACGGTGCCGATGGCGGCAGCGCCGACCGCGGCGCGGCGGAACTTGAGGGTGTTCACGTGGGGTCCTCCCGGATCACTGCAATGTATGGAGCTCACCGTTACCAGGTGGCTCTTGGTATGACCATGGGTGAGTCGGCACTCAGGATCAAGCCAGCACCTAGTCCCCTTCGGCTCTGTTTACCTCGTCCTAACCCCGGCCTCGTGGAATCACTCGAATGCGGACAGAAAGGTCACCCGGACGGCTCAGCCCACCTGGACGCCGGTCATGGCGATCGAACCGCCGTCGAATCCCTCCACCGGGAACGTGACGGCCTCGTCGTCGTGCCGCATCGCGAGCACCCACAGCAGCGGCAGGTAGTGCTCGGGCGTCGGCACCGAGAGCAGCGCGTCTCGGCCGAGGGACGGGTAGTCCGCGAGGGCCGCGAGGTCGCCGGCGGTGGCCAGCTCCCGCACCTGGGCGTCGAACCGCGCCGCCCACTCGAAGGACACCCCCGGCGATGTCCCGCTCCAGTCGTACGTGCGCAGGTTGTGCACCACGTTGCCCGAGCCGAGCACGAGCACGCCGTCGTCGCGTAGCGGGCGCAGCCTGCGGGCGAGCTCGACGTGGGCCGAGGCGGGGAGCGCCACGTCGAGGGAGACCTGCACGACCGGCACGCTCGCGTCCGGGTACATGTGCACCAGCAGCGACCACGCGCCGTGGTCGAGCCCCCAGGACGTGTCCTGCAGCACCGTGGCCGGCGAGAGGGCCTCGGCCACCTTGGCGGCCAGGGCGGGGGAGCCGGGCGCGGGGTACTGCACGGCGAACAGCTCCGCGGGGAACCCGCCGAAGTCGTGGATGGTCTCGGGCCGCTCGTCGGCCGTCACTCGGGTGCCGGCCACGTACCAGTGGGCCGAGACGACGAGTACCGCGCGAGGGCGACGCAGATCCGCGGCGAGCGCGCGCCAGGCCTGGGTCCACGGATTCTGGTCGAGGGCGTTCATCGGGTTGCCGTGGCCGAGGAAGAGGGCCGGCAGGCGAGACGACGAGGACGAGGAGGTCATGACCGTGATGCTAGTCCAAGATAGTTGAAGAATCAACTAAAAGACTCGTGCGTCCCACCTGGCCAGAATTGCTAGGACATCCTACTATCGGGAGTCCTAGGGTCGTAGGTCGCGACCCGGTCCGGAGGTCGCCCATGAGCACGCCCGTGCGCGTCGTCACCGCCGCCAGCCTCTTCGACGGCCACGACGCCGCCATCACGATCATGCGCCGCATCCTGCAGGCACAGGGTGCCGAGGTCGTGCACCTCGGCCACGACCGAAGCGTCGAGCAGGTCGTCACGGCGGCGCTCCAGGAGGACGCGCACGCGGTGGCGCTCTCGTCGTACCAGGGCGGGCACGTCGAGTACTTCAGCTACCTCGTCGATCTGCTCCGCGAGCGCGGCGCGGGCCACGTGCGGGTGTTCGGCGGCGGCGGCGGGGTGATCACCCCGGACGAGATCGCACTGCTGCACTCGCGCGGTGTGGCCCGCATCTTCTCGCCGGCCGACGGCCAGGTGCTCGGCCTGGACGGCATGATCGCTTCGGTCATCGAGGCCTGCACCGACGACCTCGCGGCCGAACCGCCGCGGCTGGACGACCTCGTGCTCGGCGACCCGCGGGCGCTGGCCCGGGCGATCACGGTGCTCGAGGCGGGCCGCGCGCCCGACGGCTGGCGCGACGAGGTGCTTGCTGCGGCATCGTCCCGGCAGGTCCCGGTGCTCGGCATCACCGGCACCGGTGGCTCGGGCAAGTCGTCGCTGAGCGACGAGCTGCTCCGTCGGCTCCGGCTCGACCAGGGCGACAAGCTGCGCGTCGTGGCCATCGCCGTCGACCCGACCCGGCGCCGCGGCGGCGGCGCGCTGCTCGGCGACCGCATCCGGATGAACGCCATCGACGGGGGCACGGTGTTCTTCCGCTCGATGGCCACCCGCGGAGGTGACGAGGCACTTCCCCGCCACCTCGACGACGTGATCGCCGCGGCGAAGGCTTCCGGCGCCGACCTGGTCGTAGTGGAGACCCCCGGCATCGGGCAGGGCGACGCGGGCATCGTCCCGCACGTCGACGTGCCGCTGTACGTGATGACTCCGGAGTACGGCGCGGCCTCGCAGCTCGAGAAGATCGACATGCTGGACTTCGCCGCGGCGGTCGCCATCAACAAGTTCGAGCGACGCGGGGCCCAGGACGCCTACCGCGACGTGGCCCGCCAGCTCGTCCGCAACCGGGGCGCGTTCGGCGCCGACTGGTCAACGATGCCGGTGTTCGGCACCAGCGCCGCACGTTTCGACGACGACGGCGTCACCGCGCTCTACCAGTTCCTGCGGGGCCTGCTCGCCGAGCGCGGGCTGCCCGTGAGCCCGGGCCTGCTGGCGCCGGTCTCGGGCCGCACGTCCTCGGGCCTGGCCACCGTCGTGCCGCCCGCCCGCGTGCGCTACCTGGCCGAGGTGGCCGAGGCCTTGCGCGGCTACCACGAGCGCACGGCGTCGTTGGCCGAGACGGCGGGCCGGGCGCAGGCCCTCGCCGTGTCCGCCGTGCTGCTCGGGGAGGCCGGCGACGAGCACGCGGCCGGCGCCGCGGCCGGTCTTGCGGCGGAGGTGGCCGCCGGGATCGACGACGGCACGGTGGTGGCGCTGGCCGCCTGGCCGGACGTGCGCGACCGGGCGCTCGCCACGCCGGCGCGCCTCACCACGCTGTCCGGCACGCCCGTGCCGCGGGTGTCCGTGCCGCGCACCTCGTCCGACGCCGACCTCGTGCGGTTCCTGCGCGAGGAGAACCTGCCGGGCAGCTTCCCGTTTACGGCCGGGGTGTTCCCGCTCAAGCGGGAGGGCGAGGCGCCCGCGCGCATGTTCGCCGGCGAGGGCGACCCGTTCCGGACGAACCGGCGCTTCCACCTGCTCGCGGCAGCGTCGCCGGCGACACGGCTGTCCACTGCGTTCGACTCGGTGACCCTCTACGGCCGCGACCCCGACGAGCGCCCCGACGTGTACGGCAAGGTCGGGAACTCCGGGGTCTCGGTCGCCACGCTCGAGGACATGAAGGCTCTCTACGCCGGCTTCGACCTGTGCTCCGCGACCACGTCGGTGTCGATGACCATCAACGGCCCGGCCCCGACGATCCTGGCCATGTTCATGAACACGGCCATCGACCAGCAGCTCGAGGCGTTCCAGGACGAGCACGGCCGTCCGCCGACGGCCGACGAGGCCCAGCAGGTGCGCGCGCGCACCGTGTCGACCGTGCGGGGCACGGTGCAGGCCGACATCCTCAAGGAGGACCAGGGCCAGAACACCTGCATCTTCTCCACGGAGTTCTCGCTGCGCTGCATGGCCGACGTGCAGGAGTGGTTCGTCGAGCACGACGTGCGCAGCTTCTACTCCGTGTCGATCTCGGGGTACCACATCGCCGAGGCGGGGGCGAACCCGATCAGCCAGCTCGCGTTCACGCTCGCGAACGGGTTCACCTACGTGGAGGCGTTCCTCGCGCGCGGCATGTCGATCGACGACGTGGCGCCGAACCTGTCGTTCTTCTTCTCCAACGGCATGGACGCGGAGTACACGGTGCTCGGCCGGGTGGCGCGGCGCGTCTGGGCGGTGGCCATGCGCGACCGGTACGGGGCGGGGGCGAAGTCGCAGCGGCTGAAGTACCACGTGCAGACCTCCGGGCGTTCGCTGCACGCGCAGGAGATGCAGTTCAACGACATCCGCACGACCCTGCAGGCCCTCTGCGCGGTCTACGACAACTGCAACTCGCTGCACACCAACGCGTTCGACGAGGCGGTCACGACGCCCACCGCTGCGTCCGTGCGCCGGGCGCTCGCCATCCAGATGGTGATCGACCAGGAATGGGGGCTCACGGGCAACGAGAACCCGCTGCAGGGCTCGTACGTCGTCGACGACCTCACCGACCTGGTCGAAGAGGCGGTGCTCTCCGAGCTGGTGCGCCTCTCGGACCGCGGCGGCGTGCTGGGCGCCATGGAGACCGGCTACCAGCGCGGCCGGATCCAGGACGAGTCGATGGTCTACGAGCACCGCAAGCACGACGGCTCGCTGCCTCTGGTCGGTGTCAACACATTCCTCCCCCCGGAGGGAACCGTCGACGAGGTTCGCGCGGTCGAGCTCGCGCGGGCCACCGAGGAGGAGAAGCGTTCCCAGCTCGACCGGCTGCGCGCCTTCCACGACCGGCACCGCGACGAGTCCGGACCAGCGCTCACACGGCTGCGCGAGGTAGCCATGTCCGGCGGAAACGTGTTCGACGAGCTGATGCGCGCGGTGCGGGTGTGCTCGCTCGGGCAGATCACCGCGGCGTTCTTCGAGGTCGGCGGCCAGTACCGCCGCACCCTCTAGGCCCCGCCGTGGCCACCGCCCCCTTGCCGTTCGACCCCGTCGCCGAGGCCCGTGCCCACTGGGTGGCGCACGGCTGGTCCGCGGCTGCCGACGGCATGGCCGCCGTCACGTCCGTGATGCGCGCCCAGCAGATCCTGATGGGACGCATCGATGAGGTGCTGCGCCCCGAGGGGCTCACGTTCGCGCGCTACGAGGTGCTCATGCTCCTGCTGTTCTCGCAGCAGGGAGCCCTTCCGCTGGCCGTCATCGGGTCCAGGCTGCAGGTTCACCCGACGTCGGTGACGAACGCGGTCGACCGGCTCGAGGCGCACGGCCTCGTGCGGCGCGAACGCCACGCCACCGACCGTCGGGTGTGGCTCGCCGGTCTGACCGGCGAGGGCCGTGCCACCGCGCTGGTGGCCACCGACCGGCTCAACGCCGAGGTGTTCGAGCAGCCGGGCCTCGACCGCGACGACGTCCGCCGCCTCGTCGACGTCCTGGCCGGCCTGCGCCGCGGCGCCGGTGACTTCTAGGTCAACGCACGCCCCCGCCCCCCCACGTCCCCCACCCCACGTCACTGCCGAGGTGGTCGTTTCCCGGGGCTGGACGCGACCATCCCGGCAGTGACGCCGCAAGGGGGGAAGCGCGGGCGCGGGGGCGGGGCGTGCGGGGGTGGCGCGGGTCGTGCGGCAGAGTGAGGCCGTGAGCAAGCCCGACGCGCCGCCGAACCTGGTCGCGCGGGTCTCCCGGTGGGCGGACGAGTTCCAGCGGCGGCACCCGGCGGCGGGGTTCCCCTACGCAGTCGTCAAGAAGTACGGAGACGACGGGGGTGGTCGCGAGGCTGCCCTCATCACCTACTACGGCTTCCTGAGCCTCTTCCCGCTCCTGCTGCTGCTGGTGTGGAGCGTGTCGGCGGTGCTCTACGACCACCCGGACGAGCGTGACCAGGTCATCAACGCGATCGTCCCGGCCGACCTGCAGGCCACGGTCAACTCGGCGATCTCCGCACTGCCGCAGAGCGGGGTACCCCTGGCCATCGGGCTCATCGGCCTGCTGTTCTCCGGCCTGGGCGTGGTGATGTCGGCCTACCACACCCTCAACCACCTCGCCGGCATCCCGCACCGCGAGCGGTTCGAGTTCTTCCCGCGGTACGTACGGGTGTTTCTCGCGCTGTTCGTGCTGCTCGTGGGCGTGGTGCTCGTCGGCGTGCTCGGACTGCTTCCCTCGGTGGCCGGGCAGATCCCCGCGGTGGCCGACTTCCTCGACCGCGCCGGCGTGTCGACGCTGCTGCTCGCGGCGGGGTCGGTGGTGGTGGTCTTCGGCCTGGTCATCCTGTCGGTCATGCTGCTGGTCTGCCGGCGGGTGCGGTTCGCCGCCGTGTGGCCGGGGGCCCTGCTCGCGGCGATCATCGTGACGCTCGTGCTCAACCTCGGCGGGACCGCGCTGGCGGTGTTCGTGCAGAAGGCCGGCCGCGTGTACGGCGGCTTCGCCACCGTGGTGGGCCTGTTCTCGCTGATCTACCTGGTCAGCCAGGGCTTGGTCTACTCGGCCGAGCTGGCGCTCGTGCGCCGCCGCAAGCTGTGGCCGCGGTCGCTGGACCCGCTACGACCCACCCAGGGCGACCGGCGCGTGTACGTCACGCTCGCGCGCGAGCAGGAGCGGATCGCCCCCGAGCAGGTCACCGTCCGGTTCGGGACGAGGGACCCGCTGGAGTGACGCTCGTGGACGGTCCTGGGCCTGCGAGGAGCGGGACGCCGGCGTGGACGTCGTCGAAGGCGCCGGCCATCCGCAGGTCGCGGCGCGGATCGGCCACGCTGCAGCACGAGCGGGCCTGCACCCGCCCCATCAGGGCGCCCACGGCGAGCGCGACGACGGGAGCGATGACGATCACCAGAGCGATCCAGCGCATGGGCACCTCCCCCGGGGAGGATAGCCGCGGAGTTCGGCCCGTGGTGGAATGACGGCATCCGGGGGCCGCGGGGTCCCGGGCCCGCCTCGAGGCGCGCGCAGGACAAGAGAGAAGGACACATGACCGTCGACTCGTCCCTCGACACCACGGCGCTGGACCAGCTGGTGACCACGGCCGGGGCCGCCGCCCCCGTCTGGGTTGACCTGCCGCTCGAGGAGAAGATCGCCCTGCTCGACGGCGTGCGCCCACGCATCCTGGCCGAGTCCGACGCGATGACGGCGACGGCGGCCCGGCACAAGGGCATCGCGCCCGACTCCCCGTGGGTCGCCGAGGAGTGGCTGACCAGCCCGTGGGCGTTCCTGCAGGGCGTCAACGCCCACCTCACCGTGCTGCGCCGCATCGCGGCCGGGAAGGAGCCGATCAGGGAGTCCGCGGTGCGCTCGCGCCCGAGCGGTCAGACCGTGGTCGACGTGTTTCCGGTCACCAAGGTCGACTCGCTGCTGTTCAGCGGCTACGGCGCGGAGGTGTGGATCCAGCCGGGGATCTCGCCCGGGCAGGTGCGCCAGGACGCCGCGCGCCAGTACCGCGGCACGGGCCACCATGACCCCGGCGTCGCGCTGGCTCTCGGTGCCGGCAACGTCGGGGTCATCACCGCGCTCGACGTGCTCGACATGCTCTACTTCCGCGGCGACGTGGTGATCGTGAAGATGAACCCGGTCAACGACTACCTCGGCGAGTTCTACGAACGCATCTTCGGGGAGTTCGTGTCGCGCGGCTTCGTGCAGTTCGCCTACGGCGGCGCGGAGGTCGGCGGCTACCTCGTGCACCACGAGGGCATCGACTCGCTGCACATGACCGGCTCGGCCGCCACGCACGACGCCATCGTGTGGGGCACCGGCGAGGAGGGTGCGCGCCGCCGCCGCGAGAACGCGCCGCTCATCGACAAGCCGTTCAGCAGCGAGCTCGGCGGGGTGAGCCCGCTCGTGGTCGTGCCGGGAGAGTGGAGCGAGGCCGACCTGCGCTTCCAGGCCGAGCACATCGTCACCAGCAAGGTGAACAACTCGGGCCACAACTGCATCGGCACGCAGGTGCTCGTGCTACCCGCGGAGTGGGAGCTGTCGGACCGGCTGCTCGACCATGTCCGCGACGTCCTGCGCGAGCTCCCGCCGCGGCCGCAGTACTACCCACGGGCTACCGACCGGGTGGCCGCCGCCGTCGAGGGGCACGGGAGCGTCGAGCTGTACGCGGACGACACCTGCGCCCTCGTGCCCGACCTCGATGTGGAGATGGACGCGAGCCTGCTGCGCGAGGAAGTCTTCGGCGGCGCCCTCGGGGTGGTGCGGTTGCCCGGCGCCACGGCCGCTGAGTTCCTCGCGACCGCGGTGGCCTTCGCCAACGACCGGCTTCCGGGCACGCTCGGCATGACGATCGTCATCGACCCGGCCACGCGCAAGGCGAACGCCGAGGCGTTCGACCGGGCCCTGGAGGACCTGCGCTACGGCACCATCGGAGTCAACGCGTGGAGCGCCCTGGCGTTCCTGCTCGGCTACACCACGTGGGGCGCCTACCCGGGCCACACCTCGCAGGACATCGGCAGCGGCACGGGCGTCGTCCACAACGCCTTCCTTCTGCACGACGTGCAGAAGTGCGTGACCTGGATGCCGTTCCGTCCGGCCCCGCGCGCCATCCTCGGCGGCGAGTACCACAGCTCGCCGAAGCCGCCGTTCTTCGTCACCCATCGGCAGGGTCTCGCCGCGGCCAAGCGGCTCGTGCACTTCATGGCCACCGACAAGAAGACCGACCTGCCGGGCATCTTCGCCGCGGCCCTGAGGGGATGACATGAGCGACGACACGACCTTCGACGGAGACGTCGACGCGGACGAGTTCGACGAGTCCGGCGGCGCGGTCGTCGAGACGCTCGCGGCCATGACCGCTGCGGCGCTGGAGAACTGCGAGCTCGATCCCCACACCATGGTCCTCGTGCGCATCGCGGCGCTGGCCGCCGTGGGCGCCCCGCCCTCGTCGTACCTGCTCAACCTCGGCGTCGGCGTCGAGGTCGGACTGAGCCTCGATGACGTCGAGGGGGTGTTCACCGCCATCGCGCCGATCATCGGGGCGCCGCGCGTGATCGCCGCGTCCGATGCCGTCAGCGAAGCGCTGGGCATGGCCGTCGCGGTCGCCGAGGCCGACCTCGTGGCCGACGAGGCTGCGCTCGACGAGTAGCGACGCTCTCGGACGCGCGGCGCCCGACGAGGAGCGACGCTCGCGACGAGGGTCGCCCGACGACGCGGAGCGGACGCTGGACGGAGCGGCCCGTCCGTGGTGGGTGCGGCCGGGCTGCCTCAGCTGCCGGGGACCACGGCGCCGCCGAGCACCGTGGCCACCGCTCGCCCGCTGGCGACGACGTCGGCGGCGGGGTCGTCGCTGCGGCGGTCGACCGCCACCACCGCCAGGTCGGCGCGCGCTCCGGCGTAGAGCCCGCCCCGGGCCCGCTGGTCTGCCGTCGGCACGTGCAGGCCCATCGCGCGCGCGCCGCCGAACGTGGCCGCGTGCAGCAGCCGGGCGCCGAGGTCCGCGCCGTCGTAGCCCTGGCGTCGGGCCACCTCAGCGGCGGCGCGGGCCTCGTCCAGCAGGTCCAGGCTCGGGCTCGAGGCCAACGAGTCGGTGCCCAGCGCGACGGGCGAGCCCTCCCGCAGGTAGGCGGCGATCGGCGGCTCGCCGGACTGCAGGATCGCGTTGCTACGGGGGCACAGCGCCACCACGACGCCGAGGTCCCTCAGCAGCGCTCGGTCGTCCTCGTCGAGGTGCACGCCGTGCGCCACGTGGACGTCGTCGCCGAGGCAGCCGTCGGCGGCGAGCATGCGGGTGGGGCTCAGCCCGCAGCCGCCGTCGGCGACGAGCGCGAAGGCCCAGCCCGCGGCCCGGGCCCCGGCGGCGAACCTGCCGGTGCCGGTGGCCACGTACTCGGTCTCGGCGGCAGACTCGGCCAGGTGCGTGTGCGACCGCAGGCCCGCGGCCCGTCCGGTGGCGACGATGTCGGACATCACCGAGCGGTCGAGGGTGTAGGGCGCGTGCGGCATCGCGCCGACCGGCTCGCCCGCGGACAACCCTGCGTCGATCCGCTCGCGGTAGAGCGTGCGGCCCTCGCGCTCCCACGAGGCGGCGTCCCAGCCGACCGCCTCGAGGTACGAGATCCCGCCGACGCCGGTGGCGCGCACCGGGGTCACGGCCACGGAGTCGGTGACGACGTCGGCCACGGACGTCGTCCCCGTGCGCAGCAGGCGGGCCGCGCCGTCGGCGGCCGCGGCGGCCCACTCGTCGTCTGTCGTCTGCTCGCGCCGGCGCATGATCTCGGCGATCCACGCCGGGAAGGCCAGGCCGGTGAGGGCCATGTCGCCGTAGCCGGTGTACTGCAGGTGCGTGTGCGCGTTGACGAGGCCGGGGACGAGGATGCCGTCCCACTCGTGCTGGTGGACGGGCGCGTCGTGGCTGGCGAGGACGTCCCGCACGTCGTCGGCGGTGCCGACCGCCACGATCGTGCCGCCCTGCACCGCCACGGCGCCGGCCGGTACGGGCGCGGTGGAGGCGAGGTCGGCGTCCACCACCGGCAGGACGAAGGGGGCCAGGTGCAGCGCCACCTCGGCGCCGGGTGCCAGCGACATGGGCCGACCTTAGGGGCGGGCCGAGCGTGGGATCGCGCGCGGGTGCCAGCCGTACGCTGGCCGCATGATCCCGACGATCTCGCAGGCTGCCCAGCAGTGGCGCGACGACCTGGCCTCGTGGGCCATCCCCGACGAGATCATGTCCGCCGCGCCGGAGTCCCCGTGGATCCATCCGGTGGAGATGTTCACGGTGCAGGGCGACGTGCCGGACTCGCCGTCGCACGCCTGCGCCCGCGCGGTCCTGCCTGCTGATGGCTCGGTCCTCGACGTGGGGTGCGGCGGCGGCCGGGCCGCGATGGCCCTCGTGCCGCCGGCCGCGTCTCTGGTCGGAGTCGACCAGCAGCCCGCCATGCTCGAGCGGTTCGCCGCGGCGGCCCACGCTCGCGGCGTGGCGGTCGAGATTGTCGAGGGGGACTGGCCCGCGGCCGGGACCCGAGCCCCGGTGTGCGACGTCGTGGTCTGCCACCACGTCGCCTACAACGTGGCCGACATCGTGCCCTTCCTGCACGCGCTCGGCGAGCACGCCCGGCGCCGCGTGGTGATCGAGCTGCCGGCCACGCATCCGCTCACGCACATGTCGCCTCTGTGGCAGCGGTTCTGGGGCCTGGAGCGCCCCAGTCGACCCACCTGCGACGACCTGCTCGCCGTGGCCCACGAGGCGGGCATCGACGCTCGTCTGGAGCGGTGGTCCGAGGAACCGGGACTCGGCCGGGCGGCGGTCACCCCCGAGCAGCAGGCCCACTTCCTTCGCATCCGGCTGTGCCTGCCTGCCGACCGGGAGCCCGAGGTGCTCGCCGCGCTCGCCGAGGCCGGGCCTGCAGCCGCCCGCGAGGTCGCGACGTTGTGGTGGGACACCGGGTCCACATCCCTCCCGGGGTCGTGACGGGGCTTGGCCCGCGGCTAGCGTGGCCGGGTGGCCAGCGGTGATGGTGCCGACCCGGCGGAGGTGGTGCGGCCGGCCGACGGCGACATGGTGATGCTGGACACCGCGCTGAGGTGGCAGGCCTCGTACTGCGGCCGCGCGGGAGCCCCGACCGCCGTCGCGATGATAGATGCCGTCGCGGCCGACGTCGCGCGGGGCGGGCCGCTGGCAGTCCTGCTGCCGGCGACGGTCCGGTTCGGCGACCTTCTCGGGCTGCGGGTGATGGCGGCGGTGAACCGGCTCGCCATCGAGGGTCGCGCCCCAGACGTGGCGACGGCACTCGCCACCCTGGGCGGCGTGCCACCGCGCGACGAACGGCAGCTCGCCGACTTCCGCGCGGCCGTCGTCGAGGCCCTCGCCGCGCACCCGGCCGTGCTCGCGGTGAGCCTGGCCAGCACCCCGCAGACGAACGAGACCGGGCGCGCCGCCCTGCTGCGAGGAGCCATGTCCCGGCTCGACCCCGCCCTCGGCCTCAGGCTGGTCGAGGTGGGCACCTCCGCCGGCCTCAACCTGCGCGCGGACCACCTCCCCGGGCTCGCGGCCCTGGAGGCCGGCCCGCTGCCACAGGTCGTCGAGCGGGTCGGCGGCGACCTGCACCCGATCGACCCCTCGACCTCGCAGGGCCGCACGACGCTGACGTCGTACATCTGGGGCGACGACGTGCTGCGCTACGAGCGGCTCCTTCGGGCCCTCGACGTCGCGGCCGCCGTGCCCGCCGAGGTGCGCCGGGTGGAGGGCGCCGACCTCGTCGAGTCTCTCGGGCTCGTCCCCGGCACCACCACGCTGCTGTGGCACAGCGCGACGTGGGTCTACCTGCCGCACCGCACGAGGTCTCGTATCCTGGCCGCGGTCAGGTCGCTGGGGTCGCAGGCATCGCCGCAGCAGGTGTTCGCGTACGCCACCTGGGAGTGGGACGGCGACGACCCCGACCCCGCCGAGCCCTTCGCGCTCGTGCTGCGGCTGTGGTCCGGCGGCGCCGACGACGGGCGCCCGTTCGAGCTCGCGAGGGGGTCGAGCCACGGCACTGTCACGACCGTGCACCCCGGCGTCGGGTCGCCCCTCGACGCCGAACCACTGCCCCGCTGAACGGACAACGGCTAAGGCCCGGCCAAGAATCAGTTGTCGCTTTGGATATGGAGCCTCTGAACGCGTTCCCGGCTCGCGCGGAACGACCCCTTCCTGCCGATACTCGCCCCATCGACTCGCGACCTTCCGCCCGCGAGCGGTCAACTGGGGAGGCCGACATGCGGCAGGGACGGCGCACGACGAGGGTGCTGCTGACGACGGCGGCCGCGGGAGCGGCCGCGGGTCTCGTACCCCCCGTCGTCCACGCGGCACCCGTGGCGGTGGCCCCAGGACTGATTCGGACGGCCGACGACTCCTCGTGCGAGATGGACGACGTCGGCGAGGCCATTGCGAACTCGGCGGCCGTGCAGCGCGCGCGGAACGGGGAGCGCCGCGCCGTGCGACGCCTCACCCACGCGCTCGCGCTGGAGGCCGTGGCGCGCCGGTCGCTGCGCCGGGCCACCGCCTCGGGGTCGGCCGCCCAGCAGGACAGGGCCCGCGCCGCGTACGCGCACGCCCGCGCGTACACCGCCACGGCGCGCAAGCTGCGCATGCGCGCGCACCGGGCCGTGCTCGCTGCGGTGCGGGCCGAGCGCGCCCGCGTCCTGGCCGCCTGCCTGCCCCCCACCCCCGTCGTCCCCCCGCCCCCGCCGCCGCCCCCCACCCCGGTGGGCTCGGCGCCCACGGGCCTCCTCGCCGACTCGGCCACCGCGCTGGCCACCGGCGCCTTCCGCCTGCGCTGGACGCCGGTGACCGGCGCGACGAGCTACGAGGTGCGTCGCAACGGCGTGGTGCTGGGGACGTCCGCCACGGCCGCCTACCGGCCGGCCACCACCGCGCTCAACGCCCGCTCCTCCTACACCGTCGTCGCGATCTCGCCCGGCGGGCGGTCGGCCCCGTCGGCGGCCGTGGCTGCCGGCCGATACGTGGGCAAGGGCGTGCTCGACCAGCAGGGCCGCACGGTCTACGGCACCGTCGTCGTGTCGCTCGCGGTCACCGGCACCAAGGCGACCGGGTGCTGGGCCACCTATCCCAACACGGGCAGCTCCGGGCTGCTCAACAACCCGGCGGTTCCGGTGCTCTGCCGCGAGGCGATCGCCGCGCAGAGCGCCGCGATCGCGTCGGTGGCCAGCGCGTCCGCACTGTCCACGGCCTTCGTCGGCTCCCTGCAAGATGCCTTCACCAAGGCCGGCATCTAGCCGGTCGTACGGTCCGCGAACCCTGGGCTGCGGGTCCCCGGGTGGTCCGGGCGAGGGCGGCCCGATACGTTTCTGAGGAGACGTGCGGCACGGGCCGCGCGACCGGCACGAGGAGTACCCGTGGTCGACGACGCCGTGCGGCAGCACAAGTACACCCTCGACGAGAGCGAGATGCCGACGCGCTGGTACAACCTCGTGGCCGACCTGCCTGTCGCCGCCGCCGCCCGCCCTGCACCCCGGCACGCTCGAGCCGGCGGGGCCCGAGGACTTCGCCCCGCTCTTCCCGATGGACCTGATCCTGCAGGAGGTCACGCAGGACAGGTACGTCGAGATCCCCGGCGGCGTGCTCGACGTGTACCGCCAGTGGCGGCCGTCGCCGCTGTTCCGGGCGCACCGCCTCGAGCAGGCCCTCGGCACGCCGGCGCGCATCTACTACAAGTACGAGGGCGTCTCGCCGGCCGGCTCGCACAAGCCGAACACCGCCGTGCCGCAGGCGTACTACAACGCCAAGGCCGGCGTGAGGAAGCTGACGACCGAGACCGGCGCGGGCCAGTGGGGCACGGCGCTGGCCTTCGCGTGCGCGCTGTTCGGGCTCGAGTGCGAGGTGTGGCAGGTCGGCTCGTCGTACGACCAGAAGCCGTACCGCCGGCTCATGATCGAGACGTTCGGCGCCACCGTGCACCGCTCCCCGTCCGAGCTCACCGAGTCCGGCCGCCGGCTCGGCGCCGACCCCGCGAACCACTCCGGCTCGCTGGGGATCGCGATCTCCGAAGCCGTCGAGGTCGGCCGTCTCCGACCCCGAGACGCGGTACGCGCTGGGCAGCGTGCTGAACCACGTGCTGATGCACCAGACGATCATCGGCGAGGAGGCGCTGCTGCAGCTGGCCAAGGCCGGCGACACCCCCACGCACATCGTGGGCTGCACCGGCGGCGGCTCGAACTTCGCCGGCCTGTCGTTCCCGTTCCTGCGCGAGAAGCTGGCCGGGAACATCTCCCCGCGCCTCATCGCCGTCGAGCCGGCGTCCTGCCCGTCGCTCACGCACGGCGTGTACGCGTACGACTTCGGCGACACCGCGGGGATGACGCCGCTGATGAAGATGCACACGCTCGGCCACGACTTCATCCCCGACCCCATCCACGCCGGCGGCCTGCGCTACCACGGGATGGCGCCGCTCATCTCGCACGTGTACGAGCTCGGCATGATCGAGGCGCGTGCGGTGCCGCAGACGGAGTGCTTCGCGGCGGCCGTGCAGTTCGCCCGCTCGGAGGGCATCGTCCCGGCGCCCGAGCCCACCCACGCACTCGCCGTGACGGTCCAGGAGGCGCTGTTGGCCAAGGAGACCGGCGAGGAGACCGTCATCCTCACCGCGTTGTGCGGCCACGGCCACTTCGACCTCGCGGCCTACGACGACTTCCTCAACGGCCGCATGGTCGACGAGGAGACCAGCGCCGAGCGGTTCGCCGCGGGCCTGGTCACCATCCCTGAGGTTCCAGTCGGCTAGAGGAGCGCCCTCATGAGGTCGGTCGCGGGCAAGACGGTTCTGGTCACGGGGGCGGCGAAGGGCCTCGGGCGGCTCTTCGCCCGCCGCGCGGTCGAGGAGAGCGCCGCGGTCGTCGTCCTGTGGGACGTCGACGAGGTGGGCCTGAAGGAGACCGCCCACGAGCTCGAAGCGCTGGGCGGCCGGGTGCGCGCCATGCAGGTCGACGTCTCGTCGTCGCACGACATCTCGGCCGCGTGCGCCGAGCTGCTCGCGGACGTCGGCCCCGTGCAGGTGCTGGTGAACAACGCCGGCATCGTGCGGGGCAACCGGTACTTCTGGGAGACCGCCGACGCTGCCGACGTCGAGCGCACGATGGCCGTGAACGCGCTGGCCCCCATGCTGATCACCCGCGAGCTGCTCCCGGCCATGATCGAGTCGCGCAGCGAGTGCCGGCTGGTCACGATCGCGTCGTCGGCGGGACTGGTCGCCAACCCGCGGATGGCCGCGTACGCCGGGTCCAAGTGGGCGGCGGTCGGCTGGTCGGACTCCGTGCGGCTCGAGCTCGAGCAGGCCGGGCACCACCACATCCGCGTCACCACGGTCTGCCCCACGTACATCGACACCGGCATGTTCGACGGCGCCCGGGGGATGCTGCTCACCCCGATGCTGCGCCAGGAAGACGTCGTCGACGGCACCTGGGCGGCCATGCTCCGGGGGGCGCCCTTCTACATCACACCGTGGACCTCGCGGCTCAACCGCGCCATCATCGGGCTCTTCCCCCTCCGGCTGCGCGACCTCTACCTCGAACGCGCCGGCGTCTACCACTCCATGGACAACTTCACCGGCCCCCCCGCATCAGGGGACCCCTACGTCGACTAGGCCGACGCAAGCCTCCCCACCGGTGGGGCGTGGACGACCCAGAGTCAGGAAGAGCCCTGTGATGACCCCCGCCGACCTCGTCCTCACCGGTGCGGACGTCTACTGCGGCGACCCCGGGCGCCGGTGGGCGCAGGCGCTTGCCGTGCGCGGCGACCGGATCGTGGCCGTCGGCACCCATGACGACGTGCGCGAGCTCGTCGGGCCGTCGACCACGGTGCGGCACCTCCCGGGCCGCATGGTCGTGCCCGGGTTCCAGGACTCGCACATCCACGCGCCGTTCGCCGGGCGCAACCTGCTCCACCTGTTCCTCAACGACGTCGTGGGCCGCGAGGGCTACCTTGCGGCGATCCGCGCGTACGCGGACGAGCACCCGGACATCCCGTGGATCCTCGGCGGCGGCTGGGCGATGGAGTACTTCCCTGGCGGCACGCCGCGGCGGGAGGACCTCGACGCGGTCGTGCCCGACCGCCCGGTGTTCCTCTTCAACCGCGACGTGCACGGCGCGTGGGTGAACTCGCGTGCGCTCGAGATCGCCAGCATCACGCGCGACACCCCGGACCCCGCCGACGGCCGGATCGAGCGCGACCCCGTCACCAGGGAGCCCAGCGGCACGCTGCACGAGGGCGCCGCGTACGCGTTGAACGACCGGCTCGTGCCGCTGCCCGCCCAGGAGGAGTGGGAGCGGGCCATCCTGCGCGCACAGCACCATCTGCACCCCCTCGGCATCACCGGCTGGCAGGACGCATGGGTCACTCCGGCGACGGCGGCGGCCTACCGGTCGCTGGCGCTGGCGGGCACGCTGACAGCCCGCGTGGTGGGTGCCCTCTGGTGGGAGCGCGACCAGGGCCTCGAGCAGATCGACGGATTCGTGCAACAACGGGAGACCGGCGCGGCCGGCTCGTTCCACCCCACGTCGGTGAAGATCATGACCGACGGCGTGCTCGAGAACTTCACCGGCGCTCTGCTGCAGCCCTACTGCGACGGGTGCGGCGGCCACACCGACAACAGCGGCCTGACCTTCGTCGACCCCGACCTGCTCGCCGCCGCGGTCAGCGAGCTCGACCGGCTCGGTTTCCAGGTGCACCTGCACACGATCGGCGACCGCGCCGTCCGGAACGCCCTCGACGCGGTGGAGGCCGCACGCGCGGCGAACGGGCGGAACGACCTCCGGCACCACCTCGCACACCTGCAGGTGGTGCATCCCGACGACGTGCCGCGCTTCCGGGAGCTCGACGTCGTCGCCAACTGCCAGCCCTACTGGGCGCACCTCGAGCCGCAGATGACCGAGCTGACGCTTCCCTTCCTGGGCGAGGAACGCGCCGCGATGCAGTACCCGTTCGGCGACCTGCGGCGCTCGGGCGCGGTGCTGGCGTTGGGCTCGGACTGGGCCGTCACCACGGCGAACCCGCTGGAGGAGATCGAGGTGGCCGTGACGCGCGTCGATCCGGGCCACCGCGGCGGCGAGCCGTTCCTGCCCGACCAGCGGCTCTCCCTGCACGAGGCCATCGCCGGCTTCACGTCCGGATCCGCCTACGTGAACCACGACGAGCGGGACGCCGGCTCGATCGAGGTCGGCAAGCGGGCCGACCTCGCCGTCGTCGACCGCAACCTGTTCTCCCGAGGTGCCGGCCCGGTGGCCGACGCGCGCGTCGTGTTGACGCTGGCCGCGGGTCGCGTCGTGTACGACGACGCGGAGTAGCGAGCGCTCAGCTACCGAGCAGGCCCGAGAGCGCGTCGCCGAGGCCCGAGAGGCCCGTGGTCAGCGCCGACAGATCTGACGTCTGGGACGCCGGAGGAGTCCTTATGTCGACGGGGGCGTTGTAGTCGGAGAACGCTACATCGACCGTGACGGGTCCGGCAGGTGACTGCATCGCCTCGGTGATGCGGCGCGGGAGGTGATCGCTACCGACCCAGGCGTCGACCTTCACGGCCGTGATACCGGACGACGTGACGAGGCCGTCGAGCTGCTTGCGGACGTCGGAAGGCAGGTCGGGCAGTGCCTTGGTGACGTCGATGCTGCCGCTGTAGTGCGTGACCTGCTCACCGCCGAGAGTCTCGGTGCCCACGGCGACGAGGTCGCCGGAGGCCACCAGCATCTCGAGCGCCTTGCGCGGGTCCTGCTGCGCGGACGAGAGCAGCGAGTCGAGGCCGAGCGCCTTGGTGGCGTCGTTGCCGGAGACGTCGAGCTTGACCCACGTCTTGGAGCCCAGGACGCCAGCGAGCGCCCCCACGTTGACGTACACGGCCGAGCCGATCGTGCGCACCTGCACCTGCTGCCCCGCGACCGTGGCGGTGACCTCGGCCTTGGTGGGCGAGCCGAGCGACTCCTTTCCGGAGAGGCTGAGAGCCTGGTCGCCGCCGGTGACCGTGGCCGTGAAGGCGGCCGTGGAGACGGTCTGCGTGGTGGAGGTCAATGCCGCCCGCACCGCCGCGACGGGTTGCATCGCGAGCGAGGCGTCCGGCCCCCGCCCCGCGCAGCCCGTGAGCGCACCGGCGGCCACGAGGGCCACGGTGGCGCCGATGACGGCGGTGCGGACGTGACGTACAGGCATGGATCCCCCGAGCGGTCGGAGCCCGCGGCGCGGGCGGGTGGTGCGATGCGGGTCGGTGCCGAGCTGGTGGTGCCGAGCAGGTGGTGCCCGAGCAGGTGGTGCTGAAGGAGAGGTTGCGGACGATCGTGCGGCCCGGACCAGCGTAAGCGAGGTTCGGCGCCGTCCGGTCACGGGCGCGTCACGGGGAGGGTCGGGTTCGGTCCGGCTCGGGTACAGCTGGGGGTGGGGCCATCGTGCAGCGCCGCGGCACGACGCTCCGGCACGACGCACGGATGCCGGGGGCGCGCGGCCCGGCGCGGAGGCACCCGCGCGGAGACACCGGCGCTGGTGGCCGCGGTGGTGGCATGCTCGGGCATCGCCCGTCCGATGTCCCGAGGCGGGGCCGCCGCCAACACCGGGGAGCACGCGTGGCACTGCTGAAGCCGAGCCTGTCCGGGATCGATCATGCCACCTGGTCGCGCCTGCCGCGGATGGAGCGGATCCGCCCGCTCGTCGTCTCGTGGGGGGAGTCGGGTTTCGGCACGCCCGAAGCGGTCTACGGGCTGTACCTGCTCAAGATCGCCTCATACGTGCTCGTGGGTCTGTGGGTGATCAGCGCGACGACGAACGGGCTCGGCGGTGTGAGCGACGTCCAGTCGTGGTGGTCCGAGCCCGTCGTGTGGCAGAAGGCGGTGCTCTTCACGCTGCTGTTCGAGGTGCTGGGCCTCGGCTGCGGCTTCGGACCACTCACCCTGCGGTTCCTGCCCCCGATCGGTGCCTTCCTGTACTGGCTCCGTCCTGGCACGATCCGGCTGCCGCCCTGGCCAGGACGCGTGCCGCTCACCCACGGGTACCGCCGGAGCATCGCCGACGTGTTCCTGTACGCGGGGGTGCTCGCGTCGGCGGCGTACGCGTTGGTGTCGCCGCCCACGGCGTCGAGCAGCGGGCTCGCCGACGCCACGGTCGGGCTGGTCCAGGGTCAACGGGTGCTGGTGCTCGCGGCGTTCCTCACGCTGGCCGGGCTGCGCGACAAGACGATCTTCCTCGCCGCGCGCTCCGAGGTGTACCTGATGCTCGCGCTCACGTTCCTGCTCCCGGCGACGTCGTTCATGTTCGCCGCGAAGTTGGGGCTTCTTCTCATCTGGTGGGGCGCCGCCACGTCGAAGCTCAACGCGCACTTCCCGTTCGTGGTGGCGACGATGATGTCGAACCACCCGGTGCTGCGGAGCAAGCGGTTCAAGCGGGCGCTGTACGCCCGCTTCCCCGACGACATGCGTCCAGGCCCCCTCGCGCGCGCGATGGCGCACGGCGGAACCGTGGTGGAGTTCGTCGTGCCAGCGGTGCTCGTCGTGTCGCGCGGCGGATGGGTCACGGTCGCGGCGGTGGTGGTGATGCTGCTGTTCCACCTGCAGATCCTCTCGGCGCTGCCGATGGGAGTGCCGCTGGAGTGGAACGTCTTCATGATGTTCTCGCTGCTCGTCGTGTTCTGGCAGAACGCGGCCATCGGCTTCACGGGCAGCGCCGGCGACTACGTGGCGGTGGCCGGCTTCCTCGTGGGCACGCTCGTGGTGGCGCTCGGAAACCTGGATCCGGCCCGCTGGTCCTTCCTGGTGTCGATGCGCTACTACGCCGGCAACTGGGCTACCTCGATCTGGGCGATCACGCCGTCGGCGGAGGCCAAGCTCGACGCGCAGGTGCCCGCATGGCCGGGGCTGCCCACCCGGCAGCTCGAGCGCCTGTACGGATCCGATGCCGCGGAGATCCTGCTGCACAAGGGGTACGCGTTCAGGGCACTGCACAGCCACGGGCGTGCGCTGATGACTCTCGCGCCTCAGGCGGCGGGCCCCGACCACGAGACCGGCTACGTGTTCCTCGACGGCGAGTACGTCGCGGGGTGCGCGCTCGGGTGGAACTTCGGCGAGGGGCATCTGCACGACGAGAACCTGCTCGCCGCGCTGCAGGAGCGATGCCACTTCGTCGACGGCGAGGTGCGCGTCGTCATGCTCGAGTCGCAGCCGATCCAGGGCCGGGAGCAGGCGTTCCGCATCGTCGACGCGGCCTCCGGCGAGCGGGCCAGGGGCACGGTCGCCGTGTCCGAGATGGTGTGCCGGCAGCCGTGGGCCGATGATGTGCCCGTGACCTTCGAGCCGGGCGTGCGCTTGTGAGCGGTGGGGCACCGAGGGTCGTCGTGGTCGGATCGGGGCCCAACGGGCTCACCGCCGCAGCCGTGCTCGCCCGCGCCGGCGCCGACGTCACCGTGCTCGAGGCCTCCGGCACCATCGGCGGTGGCACCCGCACGAGCGACCTCGGCGGCGACGGGCTCCTGCACGACCACTGCTCGGCGATCCACCCGCTGGCAGCCGGCTCGCCCGGCCTGCTCGCGCTCGGGCTCGAGCGGTACGGCCTGCAATGGTGCCAGCCCGAGGTCGATCTCACCCACCCGCTCGACGACGGGTCGTCGGGGGTGCTCGTGAAGGACCTGGCGCGCACGCAGGCGCTGCTCGGCCAGGACGGACCGCGCTGGTCCCGGCTCGTCCGGCCATCCGCGGAGCACCTGCCGACGCTGCTCGGCGAGGTGATGCGTCCGTCGTCCACGTGCCGCGCCACCCGGTGGTGCTGGCCCGGTACGGGCTGCACGCGGTGCAGCCAGCCACCCTGCAGGCCCGCACGTTCGGCACCGTTCAGGGTCGGGCGCTGTTCGCGGGCCTGGCCGCACACACGATGCAGCCGCTGACGAGCCCGGGCACGGCCGCCATCGCCGTGATGCTCGGCGCCGCCTGCCACCGCTACGGCTGGGTGGTCGCCCGCGGCGGCTCCCGGACGATCACCGACGCGCTCGCCGCCGTCGTCACGGCGCACGGCGGGACGATCGAGACCGGCATCACGGTGCGCTCCCTCGCGGACGTCGGCGCCCACGACGCGCTCGTCCTGAACCTCTCGCCTTCGGGCGCGGCCGCGGTGCTCGGCGACGCACTGCCGGCCCGCACCCGCCGGGCCTACAGCACCTGGCGCTACGGCCCGGCCGCCTTCAAGGTCGACTTCGCCGTGCACGAGGGTGTGCCGTGGACCGACGAGACCTCGCGCCGCGCGGGCACGGTGCACGTCGGGGGCACCCTCGAGCAGGTGGCCGCGGCGGAGGCCGAGGTCGCCGCCGGTCGGATGCCGGCCCGCCCGTTCGTGCTCGTCGGGCAGCAGTTCCTCGCCGACCCGTCTCGCTCCCACGGCGACCTGCACCCGGTGTGGGCCTACGCCCACGTGCCGTCGGGCTACCGGGGTGACGCGACGGAGGCGCTCGTCGCCCAGATCGAACGGTTCGCACCCGGCTTCCGCGAGCGCATCAGGAGCACCCACGTGCGCACCGCCACCGATATCGCGGCCGACAACCCCAACTTCGTCGGCGGCGACATCGCCACGGGCGCGAACTCCCTCGCGCAGCTGGTGCTCCGCCCGCGGGCCGCCCTCGACCCGTACGCCACCGGCGTCCCCGGGGTCTACCTCGCCTCGGCGGCCACGCCGCCAGGGGCCGGGGTGCACGGGATGGCCGGATGGAACGTCGCGCAGCGGCTCGTCCGCCAGTACCACCTCGGCTGATCCACGCTCCTCTTCCCGCGTGTCACTGACGGAGCTACCCGTCAGAGGTGGCCAGGGATCGGGCGGCCGTGAGGTCGCGCTGCGCGGCGCGTCCGGCCTCGAGGTCGGCCCAGGACACGGGTGTCGCCGCCGTGGGCCGCTCCCGCCCCCGCAGCGACCACGGGACGATCGTCGTCTTGGCGGGATTGTTCTGGCTCCAGTCGACGAGCACGCGACCCGCACGCAGCTCGCGCGCCATCGACGAGACGACCAGGTGCGGCAGGTGCCGCTCGAGCGCCACCGCGAGGCCGCGGGCGTAGTCGGAGGTGGAGCCGGCCTGGTCCATCACGTCGCGGCCGCGGGCCGTCGAGGCAGGCAGGTCGGCGTACAGCTGCATCCCCTTCGAGCCGCTCGTCACCGCCCACGCGTCCAGGCCGTGGCCGGCCAGCATCGCCCGCGCGGCCAGGGCCACCTCGGTGCACTCGGTCAGCCCGGCCGGCGCGCCCGGGTCGAGGTCGACGACGAGCCGGTCCGGAGCCAGCGGGACGTCAGCGGCGCGGTCGATCCGCCACTGGGGCGTGTGCAGCTCCAGGGCGCCGCTCTGCGCCAGCCACACGAGGGTGGCCACCTCGTCGACGAACGGGTAGTCCATGTCGCGCGCCCCGCGACCCGACCGGCTCCCGGTGTGGTGCAGCGTCGTGCGGGGGACCCACGCGGGCGTGCCGCGCGGCAGGTTCTTCTCGAAGAACGGGTCGTGGTCGACCCCGTCTGGCCAGCGTTTGCGGGTGACGGGCCGGTCGCGCAGTTGCGCCAGGATGCGCGGCGCCACCGCGAGGTAGTACTGCAGCACGTCGGCCTTCGTCGTGCCCGTGGCCGGGTAGAGCACCTTGTCCAGGTTCGTCACGCGCACCGAGCGCCCGCCGATCTCGAGCGTCCCGCCGTGGTCCGCCGCGGGCATCAGGCCCCCTCTCCGCCGACGACGTCGGCGTACGACAGGTCCGGGCGCAGCCGCACCACCGCAGGCTGCCGCAGCAGCGCGTTCGCGGTGCGGCCGAGGTGCTCCACGTCGACGACGAGCAGCGGCTCGGCCCAGCTCAGCACGTCACCCCGGGCGGCGTCGGGGGTCGGGTACCCGTGGAACGGGCTGGTCGCGGCCGCGATGTCGCGCAGGACCGCGAGCACCGTGCGGCTCTGCACGTCGGAGAGCCCCGAGCCGACGGCGCCCTCGTAGCGCAGCTTCCCGTCGTCCGTGGGCGTCCCGACCAGCAGGGATGCCAGGCGTCCGGGGGAGTCGGCTCGAGACTTCCAGCCGCCGATGACCAGAGAACGTGTGCACCGGTGCGGGATCTTGCGCCAGTCGGGGCTGCGCACGCCGGGCTGGTAGCGCGAGTCGAGCCGCTTGGCGACCACGCCTTCGAGCCCCCGCGCCGCCGTGGACTCGAACAGCGCCGCGCCGTCGTCGAACGAGTCCGCGACCACCCACCCGGCCCCCGCGGCCGGCAGCTCGCCGAGGAGCCGCCGACGCTCGCGGTAGGAGAGCTCGACCACGTCTTTGTCCCCGAGCCGCAGCACGTCGAACACCACATATGTGACCCGGTGGTCATAGCGGCGGGCCGGCTGCGCCCGCTGGATGAGCGGGGCGAGCAGCGCGAACGACGGGCGCCCTGACGCGTCGAGCGCGACGATCTCGCCGTCGAGGATCGAGCCCTCGGGAAGCCCCTTCGGGGCGGACGACGCGACCTGCGGGAACCGCGTGGACACGTTGGTGCCGGTGCGGCTGGTGAGGCGGAGCAGCCCGTGCGCGCGCGGTCGCCAGGGCGCGCATGCCGTCCCACTTCACCTCGTACGCCCACGATCGGTCCTGCGGATCTGGCAGGTTCCCGGGGCTGGCCAGCATGGGCTGCACTAGTTCATCATGGGTGATCCGGCACCTGGCGGCACTCCGCATCAGGTGGTTCCCCCCGGCGAGGAGAACGTGATGCGTGCGATGTGGAAGGGCGCTGTGGCCTTCGGGCTCGTCAACGTGCCCATCAAGCTGTATGCCGCCACCGAGGACCACGACGTCCGCTTCCACCAGGTGCACGCCGCAGACGGCGGCCGGGTGAAGATGGTGCGGACCTGCTCGGTCGACGGCAAGCCGATCGAGTACAAGGAGCTCGCCAAGGCGTACGAGTCCGACACCGGCCAGGTCGTCATGATGGTGGACACCGACTTCGAGGGCCTCCCCGTGCCGGGGATGCGCGAGATCGAGGTGCTGGAGTTCGTCCCCAGCGACCAGGTCGACCCGATGCTGTTCGACCGCAGCTACTACCTCGAGCCCGAGGCGCGGGCGCTCAAGCCGTACGTGCTGCTGCGCGAGGCCCTCTCGGCCACCGAGCGAACGGCGCTCGTGCGCGTGGTGCTGCGCAACAAGTCGCAGCTCGGCGCGCTGCGCGTGCGCGGCGACGTCCTCGTGCTGCAGACGATGATGTGGCCCGACGAGGTGCGCCAGGCCGACTTCGACGTGCTCGAGGGCGACGTCGAGGTGCGCCCGCAGGAGCTCGCGATGGCGTCGTCGCTGATCGACAGCCTGTCGTCCGACTTCGACCCGACCCAGTTCCGCGACGAGTACCGCGAGGCGTTGCTCGCGGTCATCGACCGTAAGCTCGCCGGCGGGCAGGGCATGACGCCGGCGCTGGTGTCGGACGCGGGCGACGGCGGCGACGGCATCGTCCTGGACCTCATGGCCGCGCTGCGGGAGTCCGTCGAGCGGCACCAGACCGCCAAGGCGCCGGCCCCACAGGTGGCCGACGAAGCCGCCAAGCCGGCCGCCAAGCGGGCCGCGTCGTCGGCGGCGGCCAAGACGACGACCAAGGCGCCGGCCAAGAAGGTGGCCGCCAAGGACGCGTCCACGGGGCGCACCACCGCCACGAAGAAGGTCGCCAAGACGACGCCGGCGGCCAAGCCGTCGCGGCGCAAGACCGCGTAGCCGCCGGGCCGCGACGTGCACGGCGAGCCTCCCGGGGTCGTCGGAGACCTGCCCGTCGAGGTGCTGGAGTCCGGCGGCGACCGTCCGACCGTGTCCGAGCGGGGCAGCGACCTGTGGCACGACGTGCTGCTCCCGCACCTGCGGCGCCACCGCGTCCCGTGGCTGGCTGCTGCCGGAGCGGTGGTCGCGGGCGCGTCCCTCGTCCTGTGGTGGCACGGCCGGCCGCCGGCGCTGGACCCGGTGGTCCGGGTGCGATTCCTCGCCGAGCCGGTCGCCCAGGGCCAGGGCCAGCTGGGGATCGGGGACCTCTACGAGCCCTCGACGCTGCCGCGGGGGATGGCCGCCGACTACGCAGTGGCGGTGGACGCGCCGGCCGACGTCGTCGACGTCGTGCAGGTGGAGGGTCCGGGCCTGGTACCGGTCCAGGCCTCGGCGGGGCGCGCGCGGCACGGGCGTGCGACCAGCGTCACGCTGGCCGCGAGCGCCGACTGCGGCGGGCCAGGCTGGTGGGCGGCCCGCGACGGTGACTACCGGGTGCGGGTGCGCAGGACCGACGAGGCCGGCCGCATGCTCGAGGCGGACGTCCCGCTGGCCGCCCCCGATGCCAGGGCGTGGCGCGAGGTCGTGCAGCGCCAGTGCCTGTTCGGCGTCCTGTCTGGCGCCACGCTCGACCGGTGGTCGGCGCGGCCGGACGTGCCGGCCGGCCGCGTGCTGCTCTCGGCCCGGGTGGCGAACCCGGCGAGCCGCCCGGTGTTCCTTCAGTTCCACTTCCCGGTGCGGTCGGGCACCGACGATCCCCCCGTCGTCGAGGTCCCCGCGCACGGGACGGCGACGCTCACCAGCGCCTGGCCGGCCGGCCTGTGCGGCGCCTTCCCGCGCGACCTGCTCGCCCTGTTCGGGAGCCACGACGACCCGACCGACGTCGTCCTGGTCCGGGCGGGGGTGGGTGCCTTCGGTGCGCCGTCGGCGGACGACGGCGGTGATCCGTACCAGAACTCCGTCCCGATCCCCCACGGCACGTGGGTGAGGGTGCAGCACCTGCTCGACCGAGCCTGCGCCTCCGCCCTGGGACGCGTGTGACGCCCCACGTCACAGGTCGTTGCCCGCGTACGACTGGTTGAAGCTCTTGTTGGCCAGGGGGAAGTCCGGGACGATCGTGTCCGCGAGGGCTACCGGGAGTGCGGGCCAGTTCACGAACGAGGGGTCGACGACCTTCACCCGCGCCAGGCGTCCGGCGCCGTCGAGCTCGACCCGGTGGGCGATCGTGCCGCGCCATCCCTCCACGAGGCCGAGCCCCGCACCGCTGGACGTCGGGTGCGCGTCGGAACCGGTGCCCAGCGAACCCTCCAGCCGTCGGGCCAGGTCCGCGACGAGCGCGGCCGACACGGCCACCTCCCGCAGCCGGACGAGGTACCGGGCCATCACGTCGCCGGCGGTCTCGACGACCGGGGTGAACGCGGGGCCCAGGTCGACGAAGGGATGGTCTCGGCGCGCGTCTCGATCCACGCCCGAGGCGCGCGCGACGTAGCCGAGGGTGCCGAGGCTCGTCGCGGCGTCGAAGGGCAGCACGGCGGTCCCCGTGAACCTGTCCCGCACGGTGGCGTTTCCCAGCGTGATCGCCGCGAGCTCTTCGACCTCGGCAGCCACCGCGGCCACCACGTCCACGTCGGGCGTCGCGAGCAGCCGGGCACCGCCGACCGTCACGCCGCCGCGCAGCAGGCGGTGTCCGGTGGTGGCCTTGTTGAGACGCAGCAGCTGCTCGCGCAGGCGCTGGGCGTGGTTGTTGACGATGCCGTAGCCCACGTCGTTGGGGAGAGCACCGAGGTCGGCGACGTGGTTGTGCATCCGCTCGAGCTCCAGGAGCAGCGCCCGAACGAGCAGGTCGCCCTCGCCGACCTGCAGCCCCGCGGCCTCTTCCACCGCCATCACGAAGGCGAGGGTGTGGCCGACGGCGGTGTCGCCGCTGATGCGCTCGGCGAGCTCGATGCCGTCGGCGGGCGTCCGGCCCTCGAAGAGCTTCTCGATGCCGCGGTGGACGAACCACAGCCGCGCCTTCATCCGCAGGATCGTCTCGCCCACGACGGAGAACCGGAAGTGCCCCGGCTCGATCAGCCCGGCGTGGACCGGGCCCACCGGGATCTCGTAGACGCCGGCCCCCTCCACCTCGAGGAACGGGAACGACCCGACGTCCGCGT
This sequence comes from uncultured Actinomycetes bacterium, assembly GCA_963778785.1. Lineage (GTDB taxonomy): Bacteria > Actinomycetota > Actinomycetes > S36-B12 > CAIYMF01 > CAVZVV01. The sequence continues at coordinate 114,138 of CAVZVV010000028.1, read as the reverse complement.
CGAAGGTCGGGTCGGCGCCGGCGTCGGTCCGCATGGGGTACCACCCCGTCGGCCAATGCCCGTGCCGGACGAGCCGGTAGGGGAGCGGGTGCCCGACCGGGGTCACGCCGTAGAGGTCGCGCACCTCACGCTCGAAGCGTCCGATCGCGTAGTCGACCCCCGCGAGGCTCGGGACCTCGGGCACCTCGTGCGGCACCCGCAGGACCAGCTCGGTGCGCCGGTCGTCGCGCCCGCGCACTAGCACGTACACGACCCGCAGGCCCTCCGGCCCGTCGTCGTTCCCCGCGACCAGCGCCGTGCGGAACCCGTCGGCGAGCAGGGCGGCCGCGGCGCCGGCCAGGCCCGCGGCTGCGACCTCGACGACCTCGGTGCCCGGGCGGTGCCTCACGGGGTACCTCCCAGCAGAGAGGCGGCCTGCAGCAGGAGGGTCGACAACGGCCCCGCGGCGAAGCCGATCACGGCGGTCGTGCCGAGGGCCAGCAGCAGCGGGAGCCGCGGGCCGTGCGCGCGATGGTCGGCGACGGGTGAGGACGCGGCGGGAGCCACCGGTGACGCGCCGAACATCATCGCCGCCGTCGCCCGGGACAAGCCGGCGAACAGGACGAGCAGCAGCGCGACGGCGATCGCCATCACCCAGGCCAGCCCGTGCTGCACCCCCGCAAGGACGATGGCCACCTCGGAGAAGAAGAGGCTGAACGGCGGCAGCCCGAGCAGGGCCGCCATACCGGCGAGATACGGCACCGCCACTCCCGGGCGACGCGCGAACAACGAGGTGATGGATGTCAGCCGGGTCGTGCCCTCGACGGCGAGGATGCGGCCCGACACCAGGAACGTGCTCGACTTGACCAACCCGTGTCCCAGCACGTGGAGCAGGGCCGCGCTGATCGCCAGCGGCCCGCCGATCGCCGCCGCCAGGGCCAGCAGCCCCATGTGCTCGATGCTCGAGTACGCGAGCATCCGTTTGAGGTCGCGCTGGCGCAGGATCAGCGCCGCGGACACGGCGAGGGACAGCAGCCCGGCCGTCACCAGGAGACCCCTGAGCAGCTCGGGCCCGAGCACCGGGTCGGCGATCGCCTGCACCCGCAGGATCGCGTAGAACGCGACGGAGAGCAGCACGCCCGACATCAGGCCGGACACAGGCGCGGGTGCCTGGCTGTGCGCGTCGGGCAGCCACGAGTGCATCGGGGCGAGCCCCGCCTTGGTGGCGAAGCCGAGCACGGCGAGGGCGGCCGCGAGGGACACCAACGAGGGGTCGAGCGGCAGGTGGGCGGCGTCGAGCTCTGCCCATGACAGCGTCGGGTGGCCGGCCGACAGCGTGGCCGCGTACAGGAGCACGATGCCCAGGAAGGCGATGGCGACCCCCACCGAGCCGAGCACCACGTACTTCCACGCAGCCTCGAGCGAACGGCGGTTGCGCTGGTGGCCCACGAGGAAGGCGGTGGCGATCGTGGTGGCCTCGACCGCCACCCACAGCACGCCGAGGTTGTCGGCCACCACCGCCAGCGACATCGCGCCGAGGAAGAGGGTGACGAGGGTCGCGTACGCGCGGTCGGTGGGGCGCTCGCCGACCGCCGGCAGCCCGCCCCAGGTGGCCGTGAGCCCCACCGATCCGACGACCGCGAGCATGAAGGCCGACAGCGCGTCGACGCGCAGGATGCCGTCGAAGGCGGTGGGGATGGCGCCACCGAGGACTTGCGAGACCAGCGCAAGACCGCTGCCGAGCACGACGATCGCGGCGGCGAGCCCCGCGTACCGGTTCACCCGCTGGTCGCGGGCGACCACGGTGACGACGGCCAGGAGCGCGCACCACGCGACGGGGAGGACGACGACAGCGCCCATCAGTCCCTCAGCTCGTCGAGGTCGTCGAGGTCGGAGCCGCCGAACTCGGTGCGGATCCGGCTGGTGAGCACCTGCAGGATGAGCACCACGAGCAGCACGTCGAGGCTGACCCCGAGCTCCACGACCAGCGGGACGCCCCCGGTGGTGAGGAAGGCCACGGTGGCGATGCCGTTGTCGAGCATGAGGAAGCCGACGAGCTGGGAGACCGCGTGCCGCCGCGTGGCCAGCACGAGGAACCCGAACAGCACCAGGGCGATGCCGACCGGGACGGCGGCGACGGTGGGACCGGTTCCCAGCACCAGGAGCGGCCGGCTCACCAGGTAGGCCAGCATCGTGAGCAACGAGACCAGGATCAGCGACGAGGTGACGTTGACCAGCGGCTCGCTCTCGCGCACGTTGGCCAGGTCGGCGGCCACCGTGCGCCGCAGCACCCCGGGGAGCACGACGACCTTCAGCACGACCACGAGCAGCGCCACACCGAGGAGCTCGGCGCTGCCCTCGTGGACCCCGATGACCGCCACCAGGCCGCCGAGCGCGGCCCCCTGGACCGCGAGCAGCCGCACCTCGGCCACGAGCGAGCGGCGCCACACCATGAGCACGCCGGTCAGGAGCAGGACAGCCGCGCAGAGGCCGACGAGCTGGGCGTACCGCTCGGGGGTCATCGTCACGGCAGCACCACCAGGTAGGAGGCCGTGACGGCGAGGAACGCGAGCACGAAGGACCCGGCCAGCAGCTCGGGCACGCGGAACAGTCGGACCTTGGCGAGGAACACCTCGCCGGCCGCGAGCAGAACCCCGAGCAACGCCAGCTTCGCGGCGAGGGACGCGAGCCCGACGGCCACCGCAGCAAGCGTGACCTCGGACGCGACCCCCCAGGGGAGCAGCAGCACGCCCACGAGCCCGAGCAGCGCCCCCAGCCGGAGCCAGGAGCCCAGCTCCAGCCACGACAGGTCCCGACCCGAGCTCTCGAGCACCATGGCCTCGTGCACCATCGTGAGCTCGAGGTGCGTGGCGGGGTTGTCGACGGGAAGGCGACCGGTCTCTGCGATGACCGCGAGCCCCAGCGCGACCAGGGCGAGCATGCTCACCGGGGAGACGACGCTCGCGGGGTCGTCGAGCCTGGCCTGCACGATGCGCGACAGCGCTGACGAACCCACCGGGATGGACAGGGCGTAGACGGCGACCAGGACCGTCGGCTCCACGAGCGCCGCGATCGTCATGTGGCGGCTCGAGCCCATGCCGCCGAACGCCGTGCCCGCATCGAGCCCCACCAGGGCCAGCGCCACGGTGCCGATGCAGCAGCACCGACACCACGACGAACAGGTCGTCCGGCACCGAGCGGGAGGGTCACGGTGCCGACGCACGGGCACGAGCGCGCACATCAGCAGGCTGGACGTCAGCAGCACGACGGGTCCTGCCGACGCCACCCAGCTCGTCCCCTCGGCCTGGAGGGTCTCCTTGCCGAGCAGCTTGCGCAGGTCGCGCCACGGCTGCGAGCACTCCGGCTCCGACGCGCCCCTCGAGCCGGGCCCGCACCTGGCGCATGAGGCCGACGAGCAGCGGTGAGAGCAGCACGAGCGCGACGACCTGGACGAGGGCCAGCGCAGCGGCCGGGGCGCTCACAGCGACACCACGACGAGCACGGCGATCAGCGCCACGAACGAGTACGCCAGGTAGCGGTGGAGGCTGCCGTTCTGCAGCCTGCGGGCGAGGACTCCGATCCGGTCGACGATCCGCACGGCGGGGCGGTAGGTCCGCGTCTCGATGACGTCGTCGAGCTCCTGGTGGAACTGGACGCGCTCGACGAGGTAGCGCGACTCGCTCGGTGTGGCTCACCTGCAGGTCGCGCTCGGGCCGCAGCGCGTCGTCGAACACGCGCGACAGGGGCTCGGCGTAGGAGGTGGCGGTGTACTGCATCCGCGGGCTCACGCGGACGCCGCCGCACCCCCACCCCAGCTCGACCCGTCGGCGCGGCACGCCGGCGGGCCAGGACGACGGACACCACCAGCACGCCCGCGGCCCCCGTGAGCGCCATCAGCGACAGGGCCACAGGGTCGAGCAGCGCGCCCGTCCCCGCGAGGTCGACACCGACGACGCCGACGCTGCCCACCCCGTGCAGCCCGGCCGCCCTGGCGGCGGCCGACGCGGTGACGCCGGGCACCAGACCGAGCGCCACGACCGCGGCCGCCGCCAGGCCCGACGCGAGGGTCATGCTCGTCCCGCTCTCGGTGGCGTCGGCCGCCGCCTCGGCCCGCGGCCGCGCCAGGAAGGCGATGCCGTACGCCTTGACGAACGTCATCAGCGCGAGCCCGGCCGTCAGGGCCACCACGGCGACGGCGATCGGCATCACCACGGCGACCAGCCGGTCTTCCGGGCGCGCCCGCGTGGATCAGCGACTGGAGCAGCGCCCACTCGGCCACGAATCCGCAGGTGACGGGCAGCGCGGCCGCACCGAGCGCGCCGATGCCGAACGCCGCGGCCGTGGCCGGCATCCGCGACCCGAGCCCGCCGATGCGGTCGAGGTCGCGCTCGCCGGTGGCGTGCACGACCGACCCAGCGCCCAGGAACAGCGTGGTCTTGAACGCGGCGTGGGCCACCGACCAGCAACAGGCACGCGGCGATGGCGGCATCGGCGGGGCCGGCCACGCCGTACGAGCGCAGGAGCACGCCGGCGCCGAGGGCCAGGAAGATCAGGCCGACGTTCTCGGTGGTGGAGTAGGCGAGCAGCCGCTTGATGTCCGTGGCCACCGAGGCCTGCAGGATGCCGTACACGGCCGACACGGCGCCGAGGGCCATGAGCAGCAGCCCCCACCATGAGGGACCGCCGGGCAGCAGGGCGACCGTCACGAGAAGGGCCCCGTACACACCCATCTTCACCATGGCGGCGCTCATCACGGCCGACACGTGGCTCGGCGCCGCCGGGTGCGCTCGCGGGAGCCACACGTGCACCGGCACCAGGCCTGCCTTGGTCGCGAAGCCCAGGACGAGCAGCACGAAGGCCGCGCCAGCCGTGGGGGAGTCGGCCGGCACCGTGGCCATCGCGGCGAACGACGTGCCGCCGCCGGCGTGCGCGAGCACGGCGAAGCCCAGCAGGACCAGCAGGAAGCTCAGGTGCGTCATGACCGCGTACCACAGGCCCGCGGAGCGCACCTCGGCACTCGCAGCGTGCTCGGTGAGCACGAGCACGGTGGACGCGAGGGCCATCAGCTCCCACGCGCAGCAGGAAGGACACCGCATCGGCCCCGGCGGGCACGAGCGTCATGGCCGAGACGAAGACGGCGAACGCCGCCCACGAGGTGCGGGACGCGGCGGCACCGCGCGCATACCCGATCGCGAACACCGCCGCCACGGCGCCGACGCACCCGGCCACGAGCATGAAGAACCCGCCGAGGGGGGTGGGCGCCAGCATCACCGGGTCGAGCGGGAGGGAGACGGGCACGTCGAGCCGGCCGGTGTTCCCGGCGAGCGCCAAGGCCCCCGTCGTGGCGCCGGCCAAGGCGACCAGGACGACCCCGATGCCCGACAGCACGGACCGCCGGCGCGCGGGAGCCGCTGCCGCCGCGGCCACAGCGACCACCATCAGGACGAGCTGGGCGAGCATCCCGGTCTGGACCGCGGTCACCGTCCGGTCACCCGGCGCAGCGCTGCCACGATCTGGTCGGGCTCCGGCGGGCACCCCGGGACGTCGAGGTCCACGTCCACGGCGTCGTGCACCGCTCCGGCCACGCCGTACCCGCCGGCCAGGACCCCGCAGGTGCGGGCGCAGTCGCCGACCGCGAGCACGAGCCGGGGCTGGGGCGTGGCCTCGACGGTCCGCCGAAGCGGCTCGAGCATGTTGCGCGTGACCACACCGGTGACGAGCACGAGGTCGGCGTGGCGGGGCGAGGCGACCAGCCGGGCGCCGTACCGGTCTGCGTCGTAGACGGGCCCGAACGCGGCGGCGATCTCGATCTCGCACCCGTTGCAGGACCCCGCGTCGACGTGCCGCACCTGCACGCTGCCGGACAGGGCAGGGGGTGCCGCAGGATCCTGCCCCGGGCGCGGCGGCGCGGGCTCGGCCACCCGTCCCGTCGACCGGATCAGGCGCGCGAGGCGCACGAAGCTCACGAAGACCGACCCGGGAGGGCGAGAGCGCGGCCTTGAGCTCGTCCTGCTCGGAGATCACCTTGAGCAGGATGACCCGCGCCGCGAGCAGCAGGTCGCGCACCTCGGGGACGCTGATGCTGTAGACGACGGCGCCGTTGTTCCGGTGCTGCACGACGAGCCCGGCGCGGCGCAGGACGGCGAGCTGCTGCGACAGGTTGCTCGCCTCGATCTCGATGCTCGCGAGCAGTTCGTGCACCACGTAGTCGCGCTCGGACAGCAGCTCGAGGATCCGGATCCGCGCCGGATGCCCCAGGGTGCGGAAGAACTCGGCCTTCGCCTGGTAGAGGGGTGCTGGCATCCGGGTCGCCTCCCTGCCGCCGCGAGATCTTCGTGGTCGCCGTGCCGAACCCGACGGTGGGCGTGCCCGACCGGCATGACGGTACTTGTACATGATGATTTCTTCAAGTGATCCCATAGCCCGATGAAGACCTAGGAGGACCCAATGTCCGGGGCCTACCGTGCTCGTACTGCCGCGCCGCTACCCCGTCGCGAGGCACGCGCTGCGGTGAACCCGGAGCATGGCTATCGCGTTTCACGCTTGCGGATCGGGCCACCGCTCGGTGACCTCGGTGTCGCGGCGGTCAGACCAGCAGGTGCCAGGTCGGCGGCAGCCCCAGCCCCTCCCCGGGGAGGGGCCAGCGGCCCGCACGTGCCACGTTCGCCACGTCGAGGAGGCTCGCCCCATGCGTGATTCAGCCGAGATCCTCGCGGCCCTGAATGTCCTCGACGACGCGACGGCGGCCCGCCTCGACGGCCTACTGCCGGGGCACATCGCCGTGCTGGTCGAAGACACCGACACCGATGGCCCCGCGCAGGCGCAGGCCGTGATCGAGCGGGTGGCGTCGTACCTGGCGGCGGCCGGCCTCACGGGGTACGCGAGGACCCGCCTCGCCCGCGTCGGCGTGGCCGACCACTGCCCCAGCTGGTGCGATACACCCCACGACATCGTGGCTCTCATCGACGTGGAAGCCGGCCACGGTCGCGACCACGCTGGTCCTCAGACCGTGATCCCCACCGAGCACGGCACGGCCATCGCAAGTCTCCATACGACCACCGACGTGCTGGGCACCGTCGTCAGCCTCGACCTCTCGGACGGGTGGGGACGGCTCGCTCCTCGGGGCGCCCGAGACCTGGCGATGGTGCTCCTGCGCCTCGCCGATGAGGCCGAGGCCGACGTCGAGTAGCCGACAGCCGCGTCGGGCACCTCAGCCCCACAGGCCACCGGCGAGGGACCAGCCGGCCACGGATGCCACCAGGCCCAGAACGAGACTCAGGGTGATGTTGACACCGGCCTCGAGGCGCGCTCCGTCCTCCGCCAGGCGGATGGTCTCGAACCCGAAGGTGCTGTAGGTGGTGAACCCGCCGCAGAACCCCGTGCCGACGAGCGCCACGAGGTCGGGCGAGCCGGCTCCTGCGGCAGCTGCCCCAGGACGATGCCGAGCACGAACGAGCCGGACACGTTGATGGTCAGGGTGCCCAGCGGGAAGACGCGCTCGTAGCGGTTCTGGATGGCCTGGTCCAGCAGCCAGCGGCACGGAGCACCCGCGGCCGCACCGATCATCACCAGCAGGAGGGTCAAGCCTGCTCCCCGACGGGACGTCCGACGTAGCGCACAACCTCGACGGAGTCGAGGATGACCAGCCCCTCGCTCACGAGCTCGTCGAGGTGCGGCAGGAAGTCCCGGACCTTCTCGTCGGTGTCGACGATGACGACCGCCACGGGCAGGTCCTGGCTCAGGCTCAGGATGCGCGAGGTGTGGATGTGGGAGGACTTCCCGAACCCCTCGATGCCGCGCATCACGCTCGCGCCGGCGAGCCCGGCGGTGTGGGCGCGGTGCACGATCTCGGTGTAGACGGGTCGGTGGTGCCACTGGTCGGTCTCGCCGATGAAAATCGTCAGACGGGTCGCAGTGCCGTTGAGGGTCATGGGGTCCTCCGCCGGCTGCCGTACTCGCTGAGCCCGGCGGCGGCGCGAGCGAGGGTGAGGCCAGCCCAGGTCGCAGCCAGCGCCAGCGCGAGCGTGCCGAACAGGTAGACCAGCGCAGTGGGGGGCTGCCCCGCGCGCAGCAGCTCGCCCGTGTCTGCCGTGTAGGCCGAGAAGGTGGTGAAGCCGCCGAGCACGCCGATCCCCAGGAACGGGCGCGCGTAGCGCGTCGGCGGCCACACGTCGACCAGGAAGACCAGCAGGAATCCGAGCAGCAGGCACCCGAGCACGTTCTCCACCAACGTCGACCACGGGAACCCGCCCGGGGTGGTGGGCCACAGCTGGTTCAGGGCCCAGCGGGCCCCACCGCCGAGCGCGCCGCCCGCGGCGACGACCAGGACGATGTCCCACCGGCGGTTGCGGCGCCCGCGCGGGCGTGCCGACAGGGCTTGCTCGAGTGGAAGGTCAGGGTCGACCGGCAGCTCGGCGTAGGGCGGCACATCGTCGGGCACCGGTCCTCCCTCACGTGCGCGGCGCAGGTGGCGACGCCCTCGAGCGTAGCCCGGACGCCGCCCCGAGGGCTGGGAGGCAGGCCGCGGGGACCGCGTCGAGCGCCTCCCAGCGTGCTGTTAACCCCAGTTGCCGATCTTCACGTCGTCGGGCTCGGGGGCACCCTTTCCCGTCTCCACGAGCGACTTGAGGCTCAGGAGGAACGACCGCCCACTTGGTGCTGCAGTGGTGCATGAACTCCACCGGTTCGGCCCAGCCGCGGTGCGCGAACAGGACGACGGTGTCGTCGTCGGCCTCGGCGAGGTCCCAGCTCACGTGGTGCCGAGCCACTCGTCCGGCCCGTCGACCACCTTCCAGAGGACGTGGGTCCCGGGGTCGAGCTCGAGGACCTCCATGTCGATATCGCCGAGCTCGAAGCGGAAGTGGAGTACGTCTCCGACGGCTTGGCCGCCCTGGGTGTCCATGGCCCACCAGCTCGACAGTCCGTCGACGCGTGCTCAGCGCCGCGTAGACGGCGTCCGGGGGAGCGCGTGACGCTGACTCTGTGCAGGATGTCCACCATGTCGGTGTCCTCTCGGTCGTCTCTCCGGGGTACTCGCGGGTCATGTCTGCTGGGTGCGTTGGATGGCTTCGGCGATGCCCTTGATGCGCTGCAGGCGGGCGTCCCAGGTGGCGCCGACCGTGGCCAGCTGCGCGACGGCTCGGGCCAGCTGTGCGTCGTCCACTCGGTAGCGCCGCTCGCGGCCGGCCGAGGCGCCGTGCACCAGGCCCGCACGGTCGAGCACGCTGAGGTGCTTCGCGACTGCCTGCCTGGTGACCGGAAGCTGCTCGCTGAGAGTGGTCGCCGTCCCGCCGCCGTCGACCAGCAGGAGGTCGAGCAACCGGCGGCGGGTCGGGTCTCCGATCGCCGACCAGAGGTCGTCGTCGATCCCGACGCTCATGACGAGGACACCAGCGCCGCGAGGTAGGTGCGCAGTCCGCCGAGATGGATGTCCCAGCCGTTGACGTGGTCCCGGTAGGACTCCTCAAGAAGGGCGATCTCCCACCCGATCTCGCGCCACCCGGACTCGGTGAGCCGCAGGACGGTGCCCGAGCCCGATGGGACGAGCTCGAAGGTCACCAGGAACGAGTTGGCCGCGGTCGCGGTCTCACCCTCCGGGTGGACCCAGCGGAAGGAGAACAGCCGGGGGGGATCGGCGTCCACCACCGTGACCTGCGCGACGTGCGCGTCCGGTGAGCTCCGGTCGCCCCAGACGAGCTCGCCGGTCGCCCCGGCGGTCGGCGCGAGGTCGGTCTGGGCCCCGTTCCACCACTGCCGGATGTGCTCCGGACTCGTGATCACCTCGTAGACGACGTCGGGTGCAGCGTCGACGTGGATCTCGCGCTCGATGGTGCCCAGCTCCATGGTGACCGCCTCCTGCAACAATTGGTTGCAGGTGACTGTAGCTCCCCGACCCTCTTATGTGCAACCACTGGTTGCCTTTTCTCGAGGACGCGGACGGTGCTGGCCCTCGGGCCGGCGCCGCGCCGTCAGCTGATCTTGGACGTCTTCGGCTTCGTGGGGGCCTTCGGGGGCAGCGCTGCCACGAACTCGAGCGACCGAGTCACCCATGCGTGTGTCTGGTCGGTGGGCGTGCGCCAGTCGGCCGGCAGGGACACGTAGCCGCCCATGGGCCGCTCCGCCGGACCGAAGGGTCCGGTGCCGTCGACGGCCAGCAGGGCCTCCCGGTCGGTCTCGGATAGCTTGACCCCGATCATCGAACCGAACAGGCCCATGAACATGTTCCCGTTCACGTAGGCGCCGAGATTGCCGAACATGGGCTTGACGACGACGTCGGGACGGTGGGGGACCAAGGCGTCGAAGACGGCCTTGTCCTCGTCCGTAGGCTTCGGGATCTGCATCGGCGAACCTCCGTAGGTGCTGCCCATCGTGGACCTCACGGTGCGACGCCGCATCCGGGACGAGGACGGCGATGCTGTCAGCCGGAGTGGGCTGGCACCGGGGCCGGCCGCTCTGACGAACGCGGGTGCCCCGCAGGCGGAATCCCCGTAGTTCCCCGGATCCGGGGCGGTCAGGCAGCGGACAGGCTGGAGCCAGGAACTCGCGTCGTCCTGGAGGTGGCGCCATGACCGTCCGGCGCACGGCACGTCTGCTCTCTTCTCTCGTCGTTGCGGGGCTGGTGGCCGCCGGCACGGGCTGGACGGTGCCGGCGAGCGCGTGGGACAGCGTCCCGGGGATCTCCAGCCACGTGGCCATCACCACGGCCGCCGTCGACCACATCCTCAAGGACTCCAGCCAGCCGACTGACTTCCGGGCGTGGGTCTCTGCGCACCGGGACGACCTGATCGACTTCACGGCCAAGTGGAGCGACGCGCCGTTCATCGGTGCGCTGTACGGCGAGCTCGTCCATACCGTCAAGCGGCCCGCCGGAGCCGTGAACGCGAACGACTGCGGGCTCGACAAGTGGGTCGTCAGCGGTATGGAGCCCTACGAGGGGCTGGCGTCCTACACCACCGGGGCGGCGCAGTGGGCCGTGGGCAACAACCCGGGCGACACCCACCCGGAGTACTGGTGGCAGACGGCGGTGTGCCTGCAGCGAGCGGGCGAGACGAAGGCGGCCGTGTCGGTCCTGGGACAGCTGATCCACTCGATCGTCGACCAGGGGGCGCTGCCGCACGCCTACTACAAGATGCACGGCGGCCTGGGGGCCGACCAGAACTTCGAGTACAACGCAGCCCTCAGCGACTACGACATCACCGAGTACCTCAACCCCAGCTGGGGGCTCTACCCGGGCAAGAACCTGCTGGACATCGCGGGGCACGAGGACAGCGCGTTCGCGTCGTTCGACGTGTCCAAGGCGTACCAGTTCGGCTTCGACCGGGTGGCCCTCGCGCCTCGCAGCGCCGCAGACCCGCTGCCCCTGAACCTGCAGACGCCGGGGATCAACCACCTGCGGCTCGACTTCTCGGTCCCACCGCTGCAGCACCCGTTGTCGGCCAACCCGTACGTGCAGGTGGCCGTCTACTACGAGCGGGCCGACGGCAGCATGGGCTACCGGGAGGCCGCCCAGCGGTTCCCCAGCTACCCCGGCTGGTGGCACTGGGACATCTACGACAGCTTCGCCCCGAACGGCCGGCTGTGGCTCTCGGAGCGCCGGCTCGAGAACGGCACCGAGCCCTACACCGCGTGGGTGCAGGCCTACGGCGTGGGCATGAACCCGCTCACCTGGGACGTGACCAAGCCCGCCCTCCACCAGCCGTGGGAGTACTACGACTGGATGCGCAACTGGACCCTGTGGAACACCGCAGCACCCTACTGGCACCGCTACTACGCGGGCCTGGACACCCCCGGAGACCTCGCCTTCAGCTTCGTAGCCGTCCCGCAGGCGGAGAAGGCGATGCTCAGCATGCAGTGGTACGCCTCCCAGCTGGTCACCGAATGGGTGCTCCGCGACGCGTTCGAGGCCTTCAAGAACCCGCCGACCGTGGCCGCGGCCGGGGGCCAGGGGTACCGGGTGGCCCTCTACGACCAGGCCAACTTCAACAGCCGGGGCGGCGGAAGCCCCGAGGAGAAGATCAGCTACGCGGTGGGGTGCGAGCCGTACGCCAACTCCACCTGCGGCACGTTCATGGCAGCGGCACGGGGCCAGCAGTACCCGATCATCGGCGACGGCGTCTTCACCGCTGCCGGCATCGGGGCGAAGGTGACCATGAAGGCCGGCGACCTCGGGATCCGGGGGATGCTGCGCAACAACCTCTCGTCGATCGAGATCCGCAACGCGCAGGTCACCCTCTACACGGGCAAGTACTTCACCGGCGACCACGTGACGTTCAACCACGACGTGGCCGACCTGAGCCAGTACGGTCTCAACGACCGCGTGCAGTCGGTGAAGATCGTCCCGGCCGGGGTCACCGCGGTGCCCACCGCGCAAGACGACTACACCACCACGACTGCCGGGGTGACGGTCACGATCCCCGTGACCAACAACGACGTCCCAGGTGCGGCCGGCGGCTACACAGTGCGGCTGAGCACCGCCCCGACCCGCGGGACGGCCACGGTGGTCCGCAACGCCATCGTGTACACGCCCGTGGACGACTACACCGGCCCCTGGCCCGGCAACGAGACGTTCAGCTACGAGATCACCAACGCCGCCGGCGTTGCGGACTCGGCGAACGTCAGCGTGCAGGTGACCACGGCGCGCAACGACCAGGACCACGACGGCGTCACGGACGCCTCCGACAACTGCCCGACGGCACCCGGCGCGCCCGGCCGAAACGGCTGCCCGCAGCAACGCGCCGCCATGTTCACCGACTTCAACGCCGACCGCAAGGCTGACGTCTTCTGGGCGAACCCGCTGGACGGACGGTGGTACGTCTCCGACAGCGGTACGGGCCTGTGGCACGCGATCAACACCAGCGGCGTCCCGGCCGAGCAGCTTCTGCTGCACGACCTCAACGGCGACGGCAAGGCCGACGTGTTCTGGGCCAACCCCGCCGACGGCAAGTGGTACGTGTCGTGGGGAGGCACGTCGTCGTGGCAGCTGCTCAACAGCGCCGGAGTACCGGCCGAGCAGCTCCAGCTCGCCGACTTCAACGGCGACGGCAAGGCCGACGTGTTCTGGGCCAACCCCGCCGACGGCAAGTGGTACGTCTCGTACGGCGCCACCGGCCTGTGGCAGGCGGTGAACAGCTCGGGCGCTTCCTTCGCCTCGCTGCGGCTCGGGGACCTCAACGGTGACGGTAGGACCGACGTGCTGTGGGTCAACGGCGACCGGATGCGCTGGTACGTCTCGTACGGCGCCACCGGTACGTGGCAGGCGCTGAACACCGCGCTGACCGGGTCCGACCGGCTGCAGCTCGCGGACCTCAACGGCGACCGCAAGGCCGACGTCTTCTTCGCCAGCCAGGACGAGAAGAACAGGTGGTACGTCTCGTACGGCGGCATCACCCCGTGGGAGGTCCTCGGTGGCGCCCGCGCGGCGTACTACCAGCTCCAGGTGGCCGACCTCACGGGAGACGGCAAAGCTGACGTCTTCTGGCCCAGCGTCGACGGCGCGTGGTACCTCTCGACCGGCGGCACCACAGCGTGGCAGGCCATCAACGCCGCCGGCGTGCCCGAGCACGAGCTCATCGTGGGCGGCGTGCAGCCTCGACCGGCGCGCGCCCCGACCGCGGTGACGGCCCCGGCCGTCGTCGGGGGCGCGGGCTCGGCCGTGGTGTCCTGGCTCCCTCCGACGAACGAAGGCGGCAGCCCGGTCACCCGGTACTCGGTCTCGGTCTCGCCGGGCGGGAAGGTCGTGACCACAACCGGATCCGCCCGCTCGGCCACGGTCACCGGGCTCGCGGGCGGCGTCACCTACGCCTTCGCGGTCCGCGCAGCCAACGTCGCCGGGACAAGCCCCGTCGCGACCACGTCGGCCGCGGGGACTGCGGTCGGACTCTCCGCACCCGCTGCCATCACGGCGGGACGGTCCGCCGGCATCTCCGGGTCTCTGCGGACCTCGGCGGGCGTGCCACTGGCCGGGCGCACCGTCCGGATCCTCGCCAAGCCCTCGGGGGCCACCGCCTTCGTCACCACGGCCACGGTGGTCAGCAACGCCGCCGGCGGCTTCGCCGCCACCGTGCGGCCCACGCGGTCCACGCAGTACGCGGCCGCATACGCCGGCGGACCGGCGCTGATGGGAGCCTCTTCCCCCGTGCGCTCCATTGCGGTCCGGCGCTACCTCACGCTGAGGTCCAGCAAGCCAACGGTCCGCCACGGCAGCCCGGCGTTCCTGTCGGGGGTGGCCACCCCCGCGCAGTACCGCCTGGCCGTCTCCCTGCAGCGGTACACCGGACGGACCTGGGTCTCGGTTGCTACCACGACGCTCGCGGCCAGCGGTGCGTTCCGCGCGACCTGGCGGCCAGCCGTCGCCGGCACCTACAGGCTGCGTGCGGTCGTGCCCGCGAGCCGCGGGAACGCCGCAGGTGTCTCAGCCACGGTCGTCCTACGGGTGTCCTGAGAGGACCGCAACAGGCAGCCTGAGCGACCGTCGGGGGCGCACCCGGCACCAGCTGGCACGGGGGCTGCCCACCACGCAAGGGGGCGGCTGCCCCCGGGATGGGGGGCAGCCGCCCGTGGCACCGCCTGTGACCTGCGATGACTTGCGGGGTGAGTGACGGGACTTGAACCCGCGGCCACCTGGACCACAACCAGGTGCTCTACCAGCTGAGCTACACCCACCAAGGTGCCGCGGGATCGCCGCGGCGGAGGCAGAGTCTACCGGGTGGCAGGAGGTGCCGAGAAACAGGGCTCAGGCAGCGTGGCTGCATCGCGTCGGCGCGGGTTGGCCTCAGCGATCGGCGGGTTCGTCCGCGGGACGGGTGTGGTTGGCCGCCAGCACGCGTGCGGTCGCGGTGTCGGGTCCGGGCTGGCCGACGAACACGGCGTCGCGGTAGAAGCGCAGCTCTGCCACCGAGTCCAGGATGTCGGCCAGCGCCCGGTGGCCGCCATTCTTCTTCGGGGCAGCGAAGAAGACGCGGGGGTACCAGCGCCGCACGAGCTCCTTGATGCTCGACACGTCGACGACCCGGTAGTGCAAGTAGCCGTCGAGCGCCTTCATGTCGCGGGCGAGGAAGCCGCGGTCCACGTACACGCTCGAGCCGGCCAGCGGCGCCTTGCGCGCCTCGGGCACGTGGCCGCGCACGTAGTCGAGGATGAGCGCCTCGGCGTCGGCGAGCGGGACGCCCGCAGGGATGTCGTCGAGCAGCCCCGACACGGTGTGCATCTCGCGGACGATGTCGGGCATGGTCACGAGCGAACCGTCGGACGGTCGGATCACGGCCGACACGCCCTCGTCCAGCGCGGTGAGCTCGCCGTCGGTGACGACGCAGGCGATCTCGACGAGCTCGTCGTGGGACAGGTCGAGGCCGGTCATCTCGCAGTCGATCCAGACCAGGCGGTCGGGGGAGCGGTCGGTCACTCGCCCACTGTAGGGGGTGGTACCGAGTGCCCGGCCCGCGCCACTGCTGCCACGACGTCTGCCAGGCTCACCAGCCCCATCAGCCGGCCGACCTCGTCGACGACCGGGATCGCCTCGACGCCGTACTGGGTCATGAGCGTCGCGGCGTGCACGGCGTCGGTCTCGGGCGCGAGCGCGGGCGGGCCGACGCGCGACACCACTTCCTGCACCCGGCGGCGGCCGAGGTGCTCGGCCGTGAGCGGCAGGTCGGCCAGGAGCGTGCGGTCGCTGAGCACGCCGGTGCAGCGGCCCTCGCGCACGACGGCGAGGTGGTGCAGGCCCGAGACGAACATGAGCTGCCAGGCGTCCCACAGCGTCTCGCCGACGTCGACCGTGAGGACCGGCTGCGACATCAGGCTCAGCACGGGCCCGAGGGCGTGCACGTGCGGGGCCTCGTGCGGGGTGGCGGCCACGGGATTCACCGGTCTCCTCGGCTCATGCGGGCCGCACGACCACGACGGGGCAGTGGGAGTGGTGCATGGCAGCGACGCCGACGGACCCGAGCAGCAGGCCGCGGAACCCGCCGCGACCGCGCGAGCCGACCACGAGCAGGCATGCCTCGTCGGATGCGGACACGACGGTGCGCTCGGCGGGACCGTGCACGACCCGCTGCTCGACCTCGACGTCGGGAAACTTCTCGCACCACCCGGCGAGCGTCTCGGCGGTGAGGCGCATCTCGTCGTCCTCGATCTCGTCGAGCGCGATCGAGGGCGGCACGGTGACACCGGGGGCGTCGAAGACCGGGAGGTCCCACGCGTGCAGCGCCACGAGCCTGCGGCCGTGCCGGAGCGCATGGCCGAAGGCCAGCTCGAGGGCCTCGGCCGAGGCGGGCGAGCCGTCGACGCCGACGACGACCGGGCCGTCGGGGTGGTCGTCGCCGCGGACCACCGCGACGGGAACGTGGGCGTGCACGCCCACCTGGTGGCTCACCGAGCCGAGCAGGAGGCCCCGGAACCCGCCGAGCCCGCGCGAGCCCAGCACGAGCATCGACGCGTCGTCGATGAGGCCGAGCAGGGTGGCCGAGGGATCGCCCACCACGAGGTGTCCCTCGACGGCGATCTCGGGGGCGAGGCGCTCGGCCTCGGCGAGGCCCTCGGCGACCACCGACGCGGCGAGGTCGTGCACGTCGTCGAGCAGGTGGTGGGGGACGACGGCGCCGTAACCGAGAGCGATCGAGGGCACGAGCGGCTGGTAGCAGTGCACGAGCCGGACGGGCAGCGATCGGCTGCGCGCCTCGGCGAGCGCCCAGTTCAGCGCGCGGCGCGAGGGCGGCGAACCGTCGTACCCGACGACGATCGGGTGCGCGACGACGGTGCCAGGAGTCCCGGTCTCCACGACGTCCACCTCCCCACCATGACCAACGGGGGACCGGTCGCCCCCCGTCTGCCGCCATGGTGCGTCAGCGGGACGGGGGCAGGCAGGGGCCGCGGGGCCCGTGCACCAGGGACCAAGGTCACAGTGCGACGACGGTCGCGCGGGCGCCCAGGTTGCCCACCGAAGGCGTGCTCCCAGACCTGTGGCGCGCGCGGGTCGGCCGTGATGCCCGACGAGTGCACCTCGGACGAGCCGCGGATCGCCGCCCGCCGGGCTCTGCCCGGCAGGCTCCCACGTCGCGTAGCCTCGTCGTCATGACCACGACCTGGGGGCGGCTTCGCCGCAGCGCGGGCGGGCGTCGTGGCCGGGCCGCTCTCGCGAGCGTGATCGGGGCCTCGGTACTGCTCCTGCTGGGAGCCGGTCCAGCGGCCGCTCACGCGAAGGTCGTGTCCACCAACCCGGCTGACGGCTCCGTTGTCGCCGCGGTGCCGGCCGCCCTCACTGTGACGTTCGACGAGCCGATGCTCACCGACGGGCAGGGCATGGTCGTCACGATGCCGACGGGCGACGAGGTCACGCTCGCAGCGACGATCGCGGGGGCCACCCTCACCGCCGCCGGTCCGGCCGGCGGCCTCGCCGGCACGTACACCGTGTCGTGGCGCGCGGTCTCGGACGACGGCCACCCGCTGTCGGGCACCTTCGCGTTCGGGGTGAAGGGCGACCTCTCGTCCGCTCCCGCGTCTCCGACCCGGTCGGGTGCCGCGCCGCCGATCCCCTCGGCCACGACCAACGTGGTCGTGCCGTCGGCGAGCGACCCGCCCACCCCTTCCGACGCCGGCGGCTCCACCCCCTGGGGGCTCGTGTTCGCGGGCGTGACCCTGGCCGGCGTGGTCCTCGCGGCCGTCGTCATCGCGCGCCGCGGAGGCCAGGAGCTGTGACCCGGCCCGCGCCCCCGGCGCCCACGGCCGACGCGTCGGCGGCAGGCTCGTCCGAGCCCGCCGACCGCACGCTGCGCTGGCTGCTCCCTGTCCTGCTCACGGCCGCGGCGGTCGTCGCGATGGTCGTGGCGCTCGTGGTGGGCGGCGGGGCGTACGCAGCCCCCGCCGACGGGCTGCCCGACGCCGGGGCGGCGGTGGGCTGGGGGCTGCCGGTGGTGCGGCTGGTCCTGTGGTGCGCTGCCCTGCTCACTGTTGGGTGGCTCCTGTCGGCCGCCGTTCTGGACCCGCAGGGGCGCCGCGGGGTTCTCTCGCCCGAGGGCCGCCGCGACGTGGTCCGAGCGGCCGTGGCCGCGTCGGTCTGGTGCGGGTGCTCGCTCGTGCTCGCCGCGCTGACCCTCGCCAACGTCCTGGGCCTGCCGCTGGGCGACGTCCTCACGTCCCGGGTCATCACCACGTACGCCTGGGACGTGCCCCAGGTCCGGGCGCTGCTCCTGACGCTGGTGCTCGTCGGCGGAGTCGCGGTGTGGGCCTTGTTCGCGAGCACGACCGGCACGGCCATGACGCTGCTGGTCTTCGCGCTGGCCGCCACGACCGCGCAGCCGCTCACCGGCCACAGCGGCGGCCTGGGCGACCACGCGCTGGCCACCGGCAGCGGCGTGCTGCACGTCCTGGCGGTCATGCTGTGGGCAGGTGGGCTCGTGACCCTGCTGCTGCGCGTGGCGCGCGGGGGGTCGTCCGGGCTGCGCGGCGCTGCGACCTCGTTCGGTTCCATCGCCATGGTCTCGGTGGTGGTGGTGGCGCTCAGCGGCCTCGCGAACGCGTACACCCGGATGGACTCGCCGCTGGAGCTGGTCACCACCGAGTACGGCCGCCTCGTGGTCCTCAAGGCGCTGGTGCTCGGGCTCGTGGTGCTGATCGCCTCGCGGCTGCGCTTCCGGCTCGTTCCCCGCCTCGACGACCGCGGCGGACCTGCGGCCTTCGTCCGGGTCGCGGTGTTCGAGGCGCTGTGCATGGCGGTCGCGATGGGCGTGGGCGTCGCGCTGGCGCGTACGCCCTCGCCGCGCGCGCCCGTCGAGCTGCCGACCGCCGCGGAGGGCCTGCTCGGATACCGGTGGCCCGAGGAGCTGTCGTTCTCCCGGGTCGTGCTCGGCTGGCGGCCCGACGTGGTGATGCTCGCGGCGTGCCTGGTGGCCGCGGGCCTCTACGTGTGGGGAGTGGCGCGGTTGCGCGCCCGCGGCGACCGCTGGCCCGTGGGCCGCTCGCTCGCGTGGCTCAGCGGCGTGGCGCTCGTCGCGTGGGTGACCAACGCAGGCATCGCGGGCTACGCGCCGCTGATGTTCAGCATGCACATGGTGCAGCACATGACCCTGTCGATGCTCGCGCCGATCATGCTCGTCCTCGGGGCGCCCACCACGCTCGCGCTGCGCGCCATCTCGCCGTCGACGACCGGGCGCCGCGGGCCACGCGAGTGGGTGGTGTGGGCGGTGCAGTCACCGTACGCGCGGTTCCTCACCCATCCGGTCGTGGTGCTCCTGCTCTACACCGTCGGCCTCTACGGGCTCTACTACTCCTCGATCTTCCCGACCCTGATGGGCAGCCACGTGGGGCACGTGGCGATGCAGGTGCACTTCATCTTCGCCGGGTACCTCTTCTACTGGGTGATCATCGGCATCGACCCGACGCCGCGCGAGGTGCCCTACTGGGGCAAGCTGCTGCTGCTGATCCTGTCGCTGGTGATCCACTCGTTCTTCGCCGTGCCGATGATGATGTCCGGCGCACCCATCGCCGAGGACTGGTACGGGCTGGTACGCCCGCCGTGGCTCCTGGACCCCTTGTACGACTCGCGGCTCGGCGGCAGCATCGCGTGGGGGTTCGGCGAGGTGCCCACGCTCATCGTGCTCGTGGCGCTGTGCGTGCAGTGGGCCCGCAGCGACGCCCGGGAGGCCAAGCGCTTCGACCGCAAGGCCGACCGCGACGGCGGGGCCGACCTCGCGGCGTACAACTCGCGGCTCGCCGCGATGAACGCGCGGGCCGAGTCAGACGAGGCCGCCGGCCGCTGAACCCGGCCGCTCGCGCGTCGTCTCGAGCCGATCGCTACGGCTGGAGGTCGCGCCGGCGCCAGCCCACCAGCCCGAGCACGACGAGCGCGCCGGCCACGAGGACGAGGCCGACGAGGGGCGCCATGTCGACCGGGCCGCCGGGCAGCGTGGGGCTGTGCGTGAACGGCGACAGGCCCATGACCCAGCCGGGCAGGTTCCACAGGGTGCCGAACTCCCCGACGACGACGAACGCGACGAACAGTCCCCACGCGAGCGGGACCCAGCGCGGGACCCAGCCGAACAGAAGGACCACCGCACCGACCATGACCCACGCCGCGGGCACGTGCGCGGCTGCTGCGCCGAGCATCCGCACGGTCTGGGCACTGGTGTCACCGACGGCAGCCCCGTGGGCCAGGCCGATCGCCGCGCCGGCGACGAGCAGGAGCAAGGCCGTGCCGACGAGCGCCACCAGCAGATGGCTCGTGGCCCACCGCACGCGCGTGGATGCCGTGGCCATGACGTTCTCGAGGTGCCCGGACGTCTCCTCGCTGCGCAGCCGCGACGCCGCCGCCACCGCGTAGCCGCCCGCGATCGCGCCGAAGATGGCGATCTCGGCCGCGAGGAAGGCGTCGGTGAGGCCCTGCTCCCCGCCGAGCGCCGTGATGTAGCGACGCATCTCCTCAGAGCCGAGCAGGCCGCTGACGTCGTGAGCCACCGAGCCGAGCACGGCGCCCATCAGCGCGCCTCCCGCGACCCAGGCGGCCAGCATGCCGCGCTGCAGCCGCCAGGCGAGCGCCACCGGCGAGCGCAGCGAGCCGCGCGCGGGACCCGGACGGTCGGCCAGCAGGCCCGAACCGAGGTCGCGCCGGCTCCGCAGCCGGTAGGCGAGGGTCACGAGCGCGGCCGAGGCGATCAGCGGCAGCGCGACCACGGCCCACTGGTCGCCGGCGAACGGCCTGAGCTGCTGGCTCCAGCCGATGGGGGAGAGCCACGACAGGAACCCGGGGTCGCCGGCTGCGAGGTCGCCCACCGCGCGCAGGGCGTACGCCGCGCCCACCGACGCCACCCCGAGTCCGACGGCCGCCCGCGCCGACACCGTCAGCTGGGCGAACACACCCGTCGCGGCGGTGAACACCAGGCCGCTGAGGGCCCAGCCGAGCCCGAAGGCGACCGCACCGCCTGCGGGGAGGCCGACGACTACGAGGGCGAGCGCCGCGACGAGGCCGAGGGCGGCGCTGCCGATGCCGCCGAGCAGCAGCGCCGCCGTGAGCGGCGCCGCCCGGCCCACGGCGCCGGCCGCCACCAGCTCCAGCCGTCCGTTCTCTTCGTCCGCGCGGCTGTGCCGCACGGTGATGAAGACGAACAGGATGCCGACGAACGCGGCCCCGAACGCGGTGAGCTTGATGAGAGACAGCGCGCCCACCGACGTGGGGTCGTACACCTTGCCGTACAGCGCGACCAGCGCCGCGGTGACGTTGATCGCCTGCGCTGCCTCGAGCCGCGAGGTCTCGCTCGGGTAGAGGTCTTTCGTGGCGGTGACCGACGTCGCCACCATCACCGCGAGGCCGATGATCCACGCGGGCAGCAGGATCCGGTCGCGGCGCAGCGCGAGGCGCAGCAGCGCCGCGGTGCCTGCGAACGGGCTCCGCCGTACCGGGGTGGGGGGCGCGGCGACCTCGGCGGCCACCGTGGTCATGACGCCGCCGACCCGTACTGGCTCAGGAAGAGGTCCTCGAGCGTCGGGGGAGCGCTCACCAGCGCCACGACTCCGCCGCCGGCGAGCGCCGCGACGTACTCGCCCATGGCCGCGGGGTCGACCTGCGCGGTGACCTCGTCGCCGACGACCGTGACGTCGTGCACGCCAGGGATCGCCGCGAGGCCCCCAGGGGTCTCGCGGAGCCGCGCCGTCACGGTGGTGCGGGTGAGGTGCCGCAGCTCGGCGAGCGTTCCCGACTCCACCACGACCCCGTCGCGGATGATGCTGACCCGGTCGCTGAGCGCCTCGGCCTCGCTGAGGATGTGCGACGACAGCAGGACGGTGCGGCCCTGCTCGCGCATCTCCCGCACGCAGGTGCGGAACGTGGCCTCCATCAGCGGGTCCAGGCCCGACGTGGGCTCGTCGAGCAGGTAGAGCTCGACGTCGGACGCGAGGGCGGCCACGAGTGCCACCTTCTGCCGGTTGCCCTTGGAGTACGTGCGGCCCTTCTTCGTCGGGTCGAGGTCGAAGCGCGTGATCAGCGCGTCGCGCCGGGTCTGGTCGACGCCGCCGCGCAGGCGCGCCAGCAGGTCGATCACCTCGCCGCCGCTGAGGTTGGGCCACAGCGACACGTCGCCGGGCACGTACGCGAGCCGGGTGTGCAGCGCCGCGACGTCGGACCACGGGTCCATCCCCAGCACCGACATCGTGCCGCCGTCGGAGCGGAGCATCCCCAGCAGCAGCCGCAGCGTCGTCGTCTTGCCCGCGCCGTTGGGGCCGAGGAACGCGTGCACCTCGCCGCGGCGCACCTGGAGGTCGAGCCCCTTCAGCACCGGGGTACGGCCGAACGACTTGGTGAGTGAACGGGCGTCGACGACGACCTCGGCGTCCGCTGGAGAGGCGGTCACAGCACCATCCTGCCACCGCACCGCGCGGCTGACACGGCGGGCGGCGGGCTATGGCGAACGCCGGGCGGTACGGGATCACCAGCCGGATCTACCGGCCCGGCGGGCGCCGGGCATCGGTCGCACGGCTCGACCGCATCCGGGCGGGCACGAGGCCTACGATGAGCGGCACCTCGCCGCGAACGGCGGCCGGTCAGTTGTCCAAACCCCTCGTCCCATGCCCGCCAAGGAGCAGCCGTGAGCGTCGAGTACAAGGTCGTCAACCCCGCCACCGGTGCGGTCGAGAAGGAGTTCCCCACCGCGACCGACGCCGAGATCGTGGCCGCGGTCGGCCGCGCGGACGCGGCCTTCGCGGGCTGGAGCCGCACCCCGCTGGCGGACCGCGCCGCCGTGCTGCACCGCGTCGCCGACCTCTACGCCAGCGCGCACGGAGCAGCTCGCGGCCATCATCACGCGCGAGATGGGCAAGACCACGGCCGAGGCCGTGGGCGAGATCGAGTTCGTCGTCGACATCTACCGCTACTACGCCGACCAGGGGCCCACGCTGCTGGCCGACGAGCCGATCCCGTCGAGCTCCGGCGGCCGCGCGATCGTCCGCAAGACGCCCGTCGGCCCGCTGCTCGGGATCATGCCGTGGAACTACCCCTACTACCAGGTGGCCCGGTTCGCCGGCCCGAACCTGATGGCGGGCAACACGATCCTGCTCAAGCACGCGCCGCAGTGCCCCGAGTCGGCGCTCGCGATGGAGCAGCTCTTCCACGACGCCGGGGTGCCGGCCGATGCGTACGTGAACCTCTTCGCGACGCAACGAGCAGGTCGCCGACATCATCGCCGACCCGCGGGTCCGCGGCGTCTCGGTGACCGGCAGCGAGCGGGCCGGCACCGCGGTGGCCGCGCTGGCCGGGCAGCACCTCAAGAAGGTCGTGCTCGAGCTCGGCGGCTCCGACGCGTACCTCGTGCTCGACACCGACGACCTCCCGTCGGTGGTGGAGGCGGCGGTCGTCGGCCGGATGGAGAACGGCGGCCAGGCCTGCAACGCGGCCAAGCGGTTCATCGTCGCCGACCACCTCTACGACGACTTCGTCGACCAGTTCACCGCGGCGATGGCCGCGCAGACCACCGGCGACCCGTTCGACCCGGCCACGTCGTACGGCCCGCTCGTCGTCCGAGGCGGCGGCCGACGGGCTCGCTGGCGCAGGTGCAGGACGCGATCGACAAGGGCGCCACGGTGCGCACCGGCGGCCGGCGGCTCGAGGGCCCGGGCGCGTTCTTCGAGGCGACGGTGCTCACCGACGTCACGCCCGAGATGCGGGCCTTCCGCGAGGAGCTCTTCGGTCCGGTCGCCGTGGTCTACCGGGTCAGCGGTGTCGACGAGGCCGTCGCGCTCGCCAACGACACCCCGTTCGGGCTCGGCGGCGCGGTGTTCCACACCGACCCCGACGGTCGCCCTCGACGTGGCCGACCGGCTCGACACCGGCATGGTGTGGATCAACGAGGCCGAGGGCGGCGGCCCCGAGCTGCCGTTCGGCGGCACGAAGCGCTCCGGCGTCGGCCGCGAGCTCGGCCCCTACGGCATCGACGAGTTCGTCAACCGCAAGCTCATCCACGTCCCGGCCGGCTGACCGTGGGTGTCGGGGTCAGAGCGGGTCGGCGGTGCGGACGCGGGCGTCGGACTCGGGGTCGCCGACCGAGCAGCAGCCCTGCTGGCGCCACTCGATCCGCCGCGTGACGAGCCCGAACACGAGCAGCGCCAGGAAGACCAGGGTCGCGATGCCGACGAGGTACGCGATCATGCGAGAGCCCCCGCGAGCACGGTGCCGGTGTAGCCGGCTTCGGCCACCGCGGCGAGGACGTCGCCGTCGGTGACACCGTCGGCCACGACCGCCGTGCAGCGCCCGGAGCGCAGGTCGGTGCGCGACGAGACGACTCCTGGGAGGTCTTCGAGGCAGTCGTCCACGAGGATCGTGCAGGACGCGCAGTGCATCCCGGCGATCTCGACCGTCACGGTGCGGTTCGGCATCGGACTCTCCTTCTCAGCTGACGACGATCGTGCCGGAGTACATGCCCATGCTGCAGGAGATCGGGATGGTGCCGGGCTGCAGCCTCCCGAGGTCGATCTCTGTCTCGCCCGTGGGCGGGAGCGCGGTCTGCAGGCCCAGCGACGGGAGCACCGTGTACAAGATGCACGAGCGGGTGTCCTGGGTCTTGATCACGAGCTTCGTGGGCACGCCCGCCCTCGCGCTGATCGTGTCGGGGGCGTAGCCGTCGGACTGCGCGTCGATGCGCAGCACCTGGGCCCCGTTCTTCGTCGCGGGGCCAGCGACGGGACCGACCGCGGGGCCCGCCACGGGGGCAGCCACGGCGACCGACGTGGAGCGCAAGCCCGAGGCCAGCGTCTGCGCGGTGACGGGCGCGCCGAGGGAGACCAGGCTCGCGTTCAGCGTGATCGCACCCAGGACGAGCACCACCGTGCCGAGCGCCACCGAGAGCACGCGGGAGTCGGCGGAGACGTACCGCTGGGTGACGAAGCCGAAGGTAGCGAACATGGGGGCGGTGCCCAGAACGAAGACGGCCATCACGGCGGCGCCGGCGAGGGCCGAGCCGCTGGAGGCGGCCAGCAGCATCATCGAGATCGTGACGCCGCAGGGGATCAGGACGGTCGCGATGCCCAACAGGAACGGGGCGAACGCCGACGAGGAGCGGGTGCTCTTGCGCACGACCTGGCCCCAGGAGGCAGGCGGCGCGATCACGATGTCGCGGAAGCCGGGGACCCCGAGGGTGGACAGGCCCAGCACGATCATCATCGCGCCGGCGAACAGGGCCGCCAGGCCGCCGATCCTGGCGTCCAGGCTGACCAGCGAGCCGAGCGCGCCGAGCACCAGGCCCACGGCTGTGAGGACGAGGAACTTGCCGAGCAGGAAGCCGGTGACGGGCGCGAGGTCGTCGGTGGCGCTGGCGGCGCGCCCGGCGGGGGCGAGACCGGCATCCACGGCCGCCTTCTTCTGCCGGTTGATGAGCCCGACGAGCATCCCGCCCTGGGCCACGGCGCAGGTCGTGGCCCCGGCCAGGAGGCCGGCTCCGAAGATCGCCCACCAGTTCATCGTGTCCTCCAGGTCGTGCCGACGTGCGCGGCGCACGCGCTCATGACTCACGGTCGCGGGCGAGCGCAGGGGGTTCGGACGAGGTTCGATGAAGGTTCGGTGAAGTGCGCCACAGCCGGTGGCCGGGCACCCGCGGCGCGGGCCTCACGGCCTCCCGCCGGCGGGCTCGAAGGCCCGACCTCCGCAGGGCCTCAGCCGCGGCGGGCAGGCAGGCGCACGGTGAAGGTGGACCCCCCGCCGGGGCCGTCGCTGGCCGCCGTAAGGGTGCCCCCGTGGTCCACCACGATGGCCCGGGCGATGGTGAGCCCGAGGCCGCTGCCGGAGCCGTCGGCCGACCGGGCCGGGTCGACGCGGTGGAACCGGTCGAACACCAGCGGCAGCTGCGTGGCCGCGATGCCCTCCCCGTCGTCCGCGACGGTGAGCACCACGTCGCGCCCGGCGACGGCGGCGGTGACGCGTACCGAGCCGCCCGGTGGCGTGTGCCGCAGCGCGTTGTCGAGCAGGTTGGAGAGCACCTGCTGCAGCCGCTCGGGGTCGGCGCTGACCCGCGGCAGCGTCTCGTCGGCCACCACCTGAAGGGCCACGTCCTTGGCCTGGTAGCGGGGCTGCGCCGCCGCGACGGCCGCCGCGGCCTCCGCCGAAGGGTCGACGCCGACGAACTCGAGGTGCAGGGCGTGCTCGTCGGCGGCGGCGGCCTCGCGCAGGTCGCCCGCGAGCCGGCGCAGCCTCGCGATCTGGTCGCGCATCGTGGCGTACGACGACGGGTCGTCCGGGACGACCCCGTCCTCGAGACCGTCGACGTAGGCCTCGAGCGTGGCCAGGGGGGTTCGCAGCTCGTGCGCGAGGTCGGCCAGCAGCCGGGTGCGGGTCACCTCGGTCGCGGCCAGCCGGCCGGCCATGTGCGTGAAGGAGTCCGACAGCCGGGCCAGCTCCGAGCTGAAGTCGGCGACGGGCACCTGCACGGAGTACGTGCCGGCGGCGACCAACTCGGCGGCGTCGGCGAGCTCTTCCACCGGGTGGGCCACCCGGCGCACCAGGAACCACGACACCAGGCTCGCCGCGACGAGCGACGTGACCATCGCGAGCGCCAGGGCGATCGCGAAGGACGTGGCGAACGCCTGCTCGGCGTGCTTCTGCACCTCCGGGGAGTCCTCGCCCGTCCCCATCAGGTGGGCTGTGAACAGGCCCGGCGCGACCAGCACGGCGGTGACCAGCAGCGTCACGGCACCGACGCAGATGACGAGTGCCTGCGCCAGCATGAGCCGGCCGGCCAGGCGGGCGGGGCGGCGGGTCATCCCGGTCCCATGCCGTAGCCCACGCCCCGGACGGTGCGGATGAGACGTGGCTCGCCGGCGTCGTCGCCGAGCTTTCGGCGCAGGTGACCCACGTGCACGTCGACGACGTGCTCGTCGCCGTACCAGCCAGGGCCCCACACCTCGTCGATCAGCTGCCGCCGGCTGAAGGCGCTGCGCGGGCGGGCCGCCATCGTCGCGAGCAGGTCGAACTCGGTGCGAGTGAGGTCGACCCGCTCGCCGCCGAGCGCCACGGTGCGCGCGTCCTCGTCGAGCACGAGGTCGCCGACCACGCGTAGGTCGCTGGGCACGGCCGGCGCTTGCGTGGACGCACGCGGCCGGCGCAACATCGCCTGCACGCGGGCGATCAGTTCGCGGGGGGAGAACGGCTTGACGATGTAGTCGTCCGCACCGACCGACAGGCCGACGACCTTGTCGATCTCCTCGTCGCGGGCCGTGAGCATCACGATGTACGCGTCCGTGAAGCCCCGGACTTGGCGGCAGACCTCGAACCCGTCGAAACCCGGCAGCATCACGTCGAGCACGACGAGGTCGGGCAGTTCAGTTCGCGCCATCTCGACGGCCGTGGGCCCGTCGTAGGCCTGCAGCACGGCGAAGCCCTCGCGCTCGAGGTAGCTGCTGATCACCCCGGCAAGGGCTTTCTCGTCCTCCACCACGAGCACGCGCAGGGTCACGATGGCGTTCCTCCCGGGTGGCGGCAGCGGGGACCTCACTCGGGAGAATAGGTGCCTCAGGCCGAGGCGGTCGTGCCTGTGGCGCCCTGGCTGTCCATGAGTCGGCGCGCTTCGGCGTACTGCTCGGCGTCGATCGCGCCGGAGGCGAAGCGCCGGTCGAGCACCGAGCGCGGGCTCTCGAGCGTCTGCTGGGGCCGGGACTCGCTGCGCGTGAGGCGCACGATGGCCCACACGACCAGGGCGACGACGCCGACCCACAGGAGCATCATCAGCCCCATCCCGAGCCAGTTGGTCGAGCCCGGACCCCACCCAGACCACCCGTCGCTGCCCCAACCCATCATCGCGGTGCTCCTTGGTCGTGGTGTGCCTGTGCTCCCACTCTCGATGCCGCACCTGGTGGTACGCCGCTCGTTCGATGAAGAAGCGGTGAAGCCACGGCCGGCACGAAAAGGAGGCCGCCGAACGCCCCGGGGGGTGGGCGCCCGGCGGCCGGGGGGTGAGGTCAGGCCGCGACCTTCGCGGCGTGCCGACCCCGCACAGTCTCCGCAACGGGGGTTCCGCCATGGGTATCGCGGCCATTGAAGCGGCGCAGTCGGAGGCTGTTGGTGACCACGAAGATCGACGAGAACGCCATCGCGGCGCCGGCGACGATGGGATTGAGCAGCCCGGACATGGCCAGCGGGATGGCGGCCACGTTGTAGGCGAAGGCCCAGAACAGGTTTCCCTTGATGGTGCGCAGCGTGCGCCGGGACAGGGCGACCGCGTCGGCCGCGGCGCGCAGGTCTCCGGACACGAGGGTCAGGTCGCTGGCCTCGATGGCGACGTCGGTGCCGGTACCCATCGCGATGCCGAGGTCGGCCTGGGCCAGCGCCGCGGCGTCGTTGACGCCGTCGCCGACCATCGCGACGACCCGGCCCTCGGCCTGCAGCCTCTTGACCACCGCGACCTTGTCCCAGGGGAGGACCTCAGCCTCGACCTCCTCGATGCCGACCTCGGCGGCCACGGCCCGCGCGGCCCGAGAGTTGTCGCCGGTGAGCAGGACGGGGGTGAGGCCGAGCGCGCGAAGGTCGGCGATGGCCTGGGCGCTCGTGGGTTTGACCGTGTCGGCAACGACGAGGATGCCGCGGGCCGCGCCGTCCCAGCCGACCGCGATGGCGGTGCGGCCGTGCGTCTCAGCCTCGTCGAGCGCGCGGACGAGCTCGGCCGGGAGCCCCAGCGACCAATCCGCCGCGAGCCACGAGGCACGCCCGGCGACGACCGCGGAACCGTCGACGACGCCCTGGACTCCCCGACCCGGGTGGAGGTGAAGTCGCCCACCGGCAGGAGGTCGCCGAGGCGGCCGCGAGCGCCGCCGGCGATCGCAGCACCCACCGGGTGCTCGGAGGCGTCCTCGAGCGCGCCGGCAAGGGCCAGGAGGCGGCCGGCATCGACGCCCTCGGCGGGTACGACGTCGACCAGCTGCATGCGCCCCGTGGTGACGGTGCCGGTCTTGTCCAGGACGATGGTGTCGATCCGACGGGTGGACTCGAGGATCTGCGGGCCCTTGATCAGGATGCCGAGCTGCGCGGCGCGCCCGGTGCCCACGAGCAGGGCGGTGGGCGTGGCCAGCCCGAGGGCGCAGGGGCAGGCGATGATCAGTACGGAGACGGCTGCCGTGAAAGCGAACTGGGCGCCGGCGCCGGTGACGAGCCAGAAGACCAGCGTGATCAGCGACAGGCTCACGACCACGGGGACGAAGACCGCGGAGACGCGGTCGGCGAGCCGCTGCACGGGGGCCTTTCCGGACTGGGCGTCGGCGACGAGCTTGGCCATCTGCGCGAGCTGGGTGTCCGCGCCGATGCGTCGGGCGCGCACCACGAGGCGGCCGCCGGAGTTGACGGTCGCGCCCACGACGTCGTCGCCGGGGCCGACCTCGACCGGCACTGACTCGCCGGTGAGCATCGAGGTGTCGACCGCGGAGGCGCCCTCTTCGACGACGCCGTCGGTGGCGATCTTCTCCCCGGGCCGCACGACGAACAGGTCGCCGACGGCCAGCTCGCCGATGGGCCGTCGGACCTCGATCCCCCCGCGGAGGATCGCGACGTCCTTGGCGCCCATGTCCATCAGGGCCCGCAGGGCAGCCCCGGAGCGGGTCTTTGCCCGGGCCTCGAGGTACCGGCCGGCCAGAATGAAGCAGGTGACCGCCGAGGCCACTTCGAGATAGATGCTCGGCGTGGTGTTCGACCGGTCGCGGATGAGCTCGAAGCCCATCGTCTCCCCGGGCATGCCGGCGCCGGCGAAGAACAGCGCGTAGAGGCTCCACAGGTAGGCCGCGGTGACGCCGAGGCTGATGAGGGTGTCCATGGTCGCCGCGCCGTGCTTGAGGTTGGTCCAGGCGCCCCGGTGGAACGGCCAGGCGCCCCAGACGATGACGGGCGAGGCGAGGGTGAGCGAGGCCCACTGCCAGTTCTGGAACTGGAAGGCCGGCACCATGGCCATGAGCACCACCGGGATCGTGAGCACCGTCGAGATGGCGAGCCGCTGGCGCAGCGACACCAGCTCGGGGCGCTCCCGGTCATCGCCGTCCGCCTCGTCGTCACCGTCGGCGGCCGCGGCCGGCGCGGCGGGCGGCGTCGCGGAGTATCCGGTGGCCTCCACCGTGGCGACCACGTCGGCGACCGTGGCGTCGTCGGCCATCACGACCCGGGCCACCTCGGTGGCGTAGTTCACCTCGGCCGTGACTCCGGGCATCTTGTTGAGCTTGCGCTCGATGCGGGCCGCGCACGAGGCACAGGTCATCCCGCCGACCTGAAGGTCGACGGTGCGGTCACGTGTCTCGATGCTCATGTGCACCTTTCCTCGGCCGCGCCCATGCCGATCTCGCTTCTGGCACGAGCGTCGACCTAGAACAACGATGCTCAGGTGGGTGTTCCGTGAAGAAACGGTGAAGCGGGCCCCGCCGAGCGGCGGGCGGGAGCTTCCCGGGTCCAAACGCCCTGCGCAGTGAGACCGATGGTCCCGCCGGGGACCCCCGCCCCGTGCTTCCCGGAGCGCTTCATCCGATCTTCATCGAACCAGCAGCGCATCGCGCCATATCGGCGACGACGCTGCTGCTGTGAGCATCGACGCCGCCACCCGTACGACGACCGTGTCCGTGCCCGTGGCGGGGATGACGTGCGGCTCGTGCGAGCGTCGCGTGGGCAAGGCGCTGCTGTCTGTGGCCGGGGTCGAGCACGTGAGCGTGTCGCGCCGGGCCGGCTCCGCGCACGTGACGACCTCGCGCGCGGTGCCCCGCGCAGCCATGGCCAAGGCCCTCGACAAGGCTGGTTAGTCCCTCGGCCGGTTCCCCTGGCTCTCCCGCGACCCGAGGGTGTGGCAGGTGGTCGGCCTCGGCGTCCTCGGGGTGGTCGCGGCCGTGCTCGTCGCGAGGGGGGCGGGG
This sequence comes from uncultured Actinomycetes bacterium, assembly GCA_963778785.1. Classification (GTDB taxonomy): domain Bacteria; phylum Actinomycetota; class Actinomycetes; order S36-B12; family CAIYMF01; genus CAVZVV01. Next base: position 83,322 of record CAVZVV010000028.1, on the reverse strand, counting down.
CTGGCCGACCTGACGTCTCGGCTCGCGGATCCCTCGTCCGGAGGCCTCGCGCTTGTGCTGGTCCTCGGCCTGACCGCGGGTGTTTCCACGTGCATGGCGCTCGTCGGCGGCCTGGTGCTGGCGGTCTCGGCGTCGCACGCGGCCCGGCTGGCCGACACTGGCGGCGCCACGACGTTCGTGCTGCGGATGCGCCCGCACGTGGCCTTCGGCGCTGGGCGCATCGTCGGCTTCGGGTTGCTCGGTGCGCTGCTCGGGGCACTAGGGGCGGGGGTGTCCCTGCCAGGTCAGGTGACCGGGACCCTGCTGATGGGCGTGGCGGCGCTGATGCTCCTCCTGGGGCTGCGCCTGGCAGGCGTGTCGCCCCGGCTCGCGGCCTGGACCGTGACCCTGCCGGGGGGGCTGGGACGCATGCTCGGCGTGGATCCCGCCGGTGCCGGCTCCTACAGCGACGTTCGCGCCGCGGCGCTCGGCGCCTGCACCTTCTTCCTGCCGTGCGGCTTCACCCAGGCCGTGCAGCTGTATGCCCTCAGCACGGCCTCCCCGGTGTCGTCGGGGCTCATCATGGCAACCTTCTCGATCGGCACGACCCCTGGTCTGCTCGTGCTCGCCGGGGTGCCCGAGGTGGCCACCGGCGCCCGGCGCGACACGGTGCTGAGGGTCGTGGGCGTGGTCGTCGTGGCCTTCGCCCTGCTCAACGCGTCGGCGGGCCGCTCGGTCCTGGGGATCGACGTGGGCGTGGGTCGGGCCGCGGCGAGCAGCCTTACCGTCTCGTCCCACGTGACCGTGTCCGGTGGCGTCCAGACGGTGCGGATGACCCAGACGCCGGACGGATACACCCCCGCGGACACCGTCGTGTACGCAGGGATGCCGATCCGCGGATCTGCCCGCGCTCGACCCGGGAACCACGACCTTCACGTGCGCGATGGGCATGTACAACGGGCATGTCATCGCCATCGAGCGACCAGTCCCCCAGACCTCACCCACCGGCGCGTGATCACCGATCTACGGATCCAGATCGTCGAGAAGATCGCGATCCTCAAGAACCCCGCCACCACGCTGCTCTGCGACGTCAACTCGGTCATGTCGTGCACGGACGTGCTCAACGCGTGGCAATCGTCCGTGCTGGGCCCGCCCAATGCGCTGATCGGCGCGGTCATGTTCGCGCTGCTGGGATCCGGCGCCTTCGGCGCCGTCCTGGGCAACCGCGTCTCTCGGGCCTACCTGGCAACCCTGTGGGCTTGGCGGTCTTCTTCTTGTACTTCGCCTCCTGGTTCATGTACCAGACGGCCTTCAACATCGGGCGGCTCTGCCTGTGGTGCACGGGAATCGTCACTGCGGTCGTGATCATCTGCGCGTGCCTGACCGGCGAGTCCGACCGGGCCGGGGTCCTCGGTGACGGCACGGCCGGGCGGGTGCTCCGCCGTGCCGTGGTATCAGGTGTCGACATCTTCGTGTGGGCAGGATGGTGGATCGCGATCGCAGCCCTCCTGGTCGTCGGCCTCGTCCTCTAGCCCCGTTCGGCGCTTCACTGTGAGCGTCGCGGCGCTCATCGGAGGCGTCTTCGTGCTCGCCGCCCAGCCACTCGGGAAGACCTGGTTCGCCCGGGCGCTGGTGCGTACCGGTGCGGGCGCGGTGCCGCCGGAGGCCTACCGTCCGCCGGCGCTGCGCAGCTACCCGCTGACCGTCGATGTGCTGCGCGGCGCGCAAGGGAGCGCCCTGCCGCAGCATGACCCCGACACGATCCGGAACATCCGGCTGGCCGGCACGATGAATCCGTACGTGTGGACCATCAACGGGAGACACTACGACGAGACGGTGCCGCTGACGATCGGGGCGGCCAGGCGGCCGACAACCCGGGCCGCTGGATGGTCCACTGCCACAACGCGTATCACGCCGAGGCGGGGATGATGACGCGCCTGGAGTTCACCGCCTGACCCAGTCCGATCGTCGGTCGCGGTAGTCGGAGGTCAGCCGTTGGTCAGGCGGCAGCGGCGCCGCTCATGGCGGCGGCGACGGTGCGCGGGTCGTCGTGCGGGAGGTCGCGGGTGAAGGCCAGCGAGATCAGGGCCAGGGCCGCGGCGGCGAGCAGTCCGGCCTTGAGCGAGCCGAGCTGCGCCTGGGTGTAGTCGTCGACGAGCGCATCCGTGGTGGCCTGGTCGAGGCCGGCTTCCTTTGCCGCCGCGGCGATCTGGTCGCTCGAGACGAAGTCGATCCCGGAGCCGGCGGCCTGGTTCACCTGCGCGGCCACCTCGGCGCTGATGCGCGGGTCGGACTCGACCTTCGCCAACGCTGCGCCGGTGAGCCCGGTCAGGACGATGGCGCCGATGAGGGCGACGCCGAGCGACGAGCCGAGCTGCTGGCCCGGTGTACTGCAGCCCTCCGGCCTCGCCCCGGCCCGAGGCGTCGACGGACGACTGCACGACGTTTCCGAGCTGCGACACGATCAGGCCCATGCCGACGCCGAGAACGGCCATCGAGAAGGCGAACATGGCGTCCCAGAGCTCGGGCTGGATCGTGGCCAGCAGCAGCACGACGGCGACCACCGTGGTCGTCAGTCCGGTGCGCACGATGGTGCGCACCGGGAAGCGGGACGACAGCCGCGAGCCGGCGGCCGAGGCGATGAACATGGTGATCGAGATCGGCAGCATCTTGATGCCCGTCTCCAGCGCGTTCAGGCCGAGCACGAGCTGCAGGTAGAGCGGGATCACGAAGAACACGCCCATCAGGACGAGGTTCTGGGTGAACAGGCCCATGAGGCCCGCGCGCAGCGGCGGGACCTTGAGCAGGTCGAGGTGGACCAGCGGGTCGGTGCCGGTCTCCTCGCGGTGGCGCTGCCACGCGACGAACCCCCACAGCAGCAGCGCCAGCCGCCAGGCCGATGACGAACGGCGTGAGCGAGAAGCCGAACGGGGTGATCGGCGAGTCCTTGGGCCGCAGCCAGCCCCAGGTGCGTCGACTGCAGCACGCCGAGCACCGCGAGGCCGAGGCCGGCCGCAGACAGGAAGGTGCCGACGATAGTCGAGCCGCGGCACCGGGCCCTCACGCTCGGCGTCGGCGAGCAGCCTGGTCATCACGAGGATGACGACGACGAGGACGACCTCGCCGATGAACACGATCCGCCAGGTCAGCTCGGTGGTGGCCCAGCCGCCGAGGATCGGGCCGATCGCGATGCCCGCGCCGGCGACCCCGCCGATCACCGCGTACGCGACCTTGCGGCTCGGGCCCTCGAAGTTGCCCGCGATCAGCGCCGCGAGCGCGGGCAGGACGAGGGCCGCGCCGAGGCCCTCGAGGACCGACCAGCCCAGCGTGAGCACGAACACCGTCGGCGCCACGGCGGTCATGAGCGAGCCGCAGCCGTAGATCACCAGGCCGATCTCGAACGCCTTGCGCCGGCCGATGATGTCGCCGATCTTCGCCCCGGTGAGCATGAACATGGCCATCACGAGGCAGTAGAGCGTGATCACCGCCTGGATCGTGGTGACCGTGGTGTCGAAGTCCTCCACCAGCGCGCTGATCGACACGTTCATCACGGACTGGTCGAGCACCATCACGAACTGGGCGATCGCCAGGGCGATCAGGGGGCTCCACCGCTTCACTGCCAGCCTCCGGCTGTCGTGGTACGTGCCCATGCGGCCCGCGCCGCACAGCCTGCCACGACCCGTGTGGTCCGGCCGCCCCAGACGTTACCGACGCGCCGCGGGTCGGGTCCGCCGCCCCGCACGCCCAGCCGTGCGCGATCTACAGCACGTTCACGGCCCGGGCGACGACGAGCACGAGCAGCGCCAGCGACATCGCCGACTGGGCGATGAGCCAGAGCTTGGACCAGTGCCGCACCGCCGAGACGTCGGTGGGGCTGAACGCCGTCGAGGTGTTGAACGACACGGCCAGGTAGTCGACGAACTGCGGGTACCACTCGGCGTAGCGCTCGTCCGGGATGTCCTGCTCGGGGAAGCGGAACGCCGGGGCGGGCCTACCACCCGGGGCCGAGCCGTCCGCGCGAGCAGCGGGACCGCCGGAGTCGAGCAGCCAGTACCAGAGGGCGAACGCGATGATCGCCGTGCTCCACACGATGGCGCCGCACGCGAGCAGTTGGCCTGGGCTCACGAAGGTGGCGCCGGTCAGGATCCCCACGACGAGCCGCAACGCCGAGAACGCCGTGGCGGCGGTGATGGCGCCGACCATCATGGCCGTCGTCACACGCAGCCAGCGCCGGTCGCGGTCGATGCGCCCGGGGTCGCCCAGGACGAGGATGCCCAACAGCACGAGGATGAACGCGGGGTACAGGACCCGGAGGGGCTCCCACACGCGGAACTCCGAGGGCAGCAGCAGCGAGAGGACCGCGGCCGCGAAGACCGCGAGCGCCATCGGAAGCCGGCGCTCGCCGCGCCGGGGGCCGCGCCCGTGCTCCTGCGTGGTCAGCGCCGCGCCTCCATCCCTGCCCGAACCCCGCTCTGCTCGGACTCTAGCCAGCCGGACCCTCTGGCGTCCTAGAGTGACGGGCGACTCCATTCCTGCAGTCCTCGAGAACGGGTGTGCGATGGCGGGCAAGGACAAGCCAAGGGGCAAGCCGTCGGGCCAGGGCACGATCAGCGCTGCGAAGCGCAAGGCGCCCGAGCGCCGTCGCACGGCCACCGTCGCGCAGGCCGCCGCGCTCCAGGAGCGCCGCGGCGCGGGCAAGGCAGCGCGCCTCGTGGCGCCGCTCGTCGATCATGCCGTCTTCGAGCCGACCGAGCTGCGGGCAGACCCCGTCGAGCTGCTCGGGCGCCAGGCCCCCTCGCGCGTGGCCGAGCTCGTGCCCATCCGCTACGGCCGCATGGTGGCCTCGTCGTTCGCGTTCTACCGCGGCGGTGCTCTCCTGATGGCGGCCGACCTCGCGACCACGCCGAACTCGGGCCTTCGGGTCCAGCTCTGCGGCGATGCGCACCTGAGCAACTTCGGCTTCTACGCCTCGCCCGAGCGGCACCTTCTGTTCGACCTCAACGACTTCGACGAGACCCTCCCCGGCCCGTTTGAGTGGGACGTCAAGCGGCTGGCTGCGAGCCTGGAGATCGCTGGTCGCAGCCAGGGCTGGGCCGACAAGGACCGGCGCAAGGTCGTGCTCGCCGGCGTTCGTGGCTACCGCGAGGCGATGCGGTCGTTCGCCGCGATGCCGAACATCCAGGTGTGGTACTCGCGCATCGACGCGGACGCGCTGCTGGGCGAGATGCGGGCGTCGGTGCCCCCCAAGAGGCTCGCGCGGCTCGAGGCCATCCTCGCCAAGGCTCGCAGCCGCGACAGCCTGCAGGCTTTCGACAAGCTCACCCACGTCGTCGACGGGAAGCCCGCGATCGTCGCCGACCCGCCTCTGGTCGTGCCCGTCGAGGACCTGTTCCCGGAGCACGACGTCGCCACGCTCTACGGGTCGATGGGCGAGCTGCTCGCGGCCTACCGAGACAGCCTGCCCCCTGACCGGCAGGTGCTGTTCGACCAGTACCGGTTCGTGAACATGGCCCGCAAGGTGGTCGGCGTGGGCAGCGTGGGCACCCGCGCGTGGATCCTGCTGTTCGAGGGCGTCGACGCTGGCGACCCGCTCTTCCTGCAGGCCAAGGAGGCGCAGTCGTCGGTGCTCGAGGAGTTCCTCGGCGTCAGCGAGTTCACCAACCACGGCCAGCGTGTCGTCGCAGGCCAGCACCTCATGCAGGCGGCGAGTGACATCTTCCTGGGCTGGCAGCGCACCAACGGGCTCGACGGCGTCGAGCGCGACTACTACCTGCGCCAGTTGCGGGACTGGAAGGGCTCGGCCGAGGTCGAAGGCTCGATGCCGGCCAACGGCGCGGTGTACGCCGGCGTGTGCGGCTGGACCCTGGCGCGAGCGCACGCGCGCTCCGGGGACCGCGTCGCGGTCGCTTCGTACCTCGGCAAGACCGACACGTTCGACCAAGCCATCGCCGACTTCTCGGTGACGTACGCCGACCAGAACGAGCGCGACCATGCCGCCCTGCGGGAGGCCGTGGGCACCGGCCGGGTCGAGGCGCACGAAGGGCTGTAGGTCGTGCGTCGGGCGCCGTGCGGCTAGCCCTTCCGTAGGCCCGGTTCCGGGCTTACGCTCTATGCCTCGGTCGGTACCGAAGGTTCCCCCCAGGACCGAGCGGGAGGGGGGCATCCCCCCCGCAGCGCCCCCGTGCGCGCTTGCCCGGGGGCGTTGTCGTGCTCTCGCCCCTGGTTGCCGCGATCGCCACCCGCGGCCCGCAGCCGGCCCCAGCGCGGGCGGGTCTCATGGAGGCGCAGGACGGACTTTCGTCCCCGCGCAAAAGCGGCGTCCGGTGCTTACGCTGACCGCAGGAGGGGGGCGACATGACGGGTCTTGGATTTCGATGTGCCCTGAGGTGTGCCGCGTCGACGGCGCTGGTCGCGGGATCACTCGTGCTGGCAGGGGCGATACCAGCGAGCGCCACCTCGATCGATGCCGCCCCGCTGCAGGAGATCGTCGGTGGGTCGACGGGTCTCGACAGCGTTGACATGGTGGCCGTCGGCGCCACCGGCTCCATCTTCGTCGTCAACTCAGGCGCCGGCACGGAGGCGCTCGACACGTTCGCCGCCGCCGCTACTGGGAACCTCGCGCCGACCAGGAGCATCACGAACTCGTCCAACTCCCTCGTTGGGCCGCTCTCACTCGCCGTGGACGGCAGCGACAACGCGTACGTCGGCAACTGCACCCAGGACGCCACGGCCTCCGTGTCCATGTTCGACCACGCCACCCCCGGTGGCGCCCAGCCCGCCACCCGCAAGCTGGTCGGGGCGCAGACGGGTCTGCGCTGCCCAATCGCGGCCGTGGTGCGCGGGGCCGATCTGTACGTCGCCGATACCGGTGCGGGGGACCTCGATCCCTCGGTGCGGGTCTTCAAGGCCGCCGATGCCAACAACAAGGCGCCGACGACCATCCTCACGAGCGCCACGTTCCCCAGCCCCACCGGCCTGGCCGTCGACGGCTCCGGGAACGTGTACGTGTCCGACGGCACAGCGGCTTCGGTGTCGGTCTTCGCGTCCGGCACGAGCACACCGGCCCGGACGATCGTGGGGGCGTCGACCGGGCTGAGCTCCCCGCAGGGCCTCGCGGTGTCGGCGTCCGGCCTGCTCTTCGTCGCCAACGGGGGCAACGACTCCGTCACGGTCTACGCCCACGACGCCACGGGGAACGCGCCACCCATCGCGACGCTCAAGGGGGCCAGCACCCACCTGGCTGCCCCCCGTGGCCTGGCGCTCAACGCCGCCGGGACATCCCTGGTCGTGTCGAACCAGACCACCTCGTCGCTGACGGTCTACGACGCCTCCTTCGCGGCCCCGACGAGCCCGGCGCCCTCACTCACGGGTGTGTCCCCCACCTCGGGACCGGTGGCGGGAGGTACCACCGTCACCCTCACCGGCACGGGCTTCGTCACCGGCGCCACCGTCACCATCGGGGGTGCTGACGCCAGCGCCTCCTTCGTGAGCAGCACCCACCTCACTGCCACCACGCCGGCCCACGCTGTGGGCGCAGCAGACGTGGTGGTGACGAACCCGGACTCGCAGGTCGACACTCTCGTGGCCGGGTTCACGTACGTCGTGGTGCAACCGCCGGGCAAGCCCACGGGTGTCTCGGCGGTGGCGGGGGACGGCGAGGCCACCGTGGACTGGTCCGCCCCGGTGAGCGACGGCGGCGCCGCCATCACGGGGTACGAGGTGTCGGCATCCTTCGATCCCAGCACCTTCGAGGTGCACACGTGCGCCACGGCAGGTGCCCTCGAGTGCACGGTCACGGGCCTGACCAACGGAACGCCGTACACGTTCACGGTGGTGGCCGCCAACTCGGCCGGACCGGGCGCCGCGTCCTTGGCGAGCGCCGCGGTCGTGCCGAAGGGAGCACCCGCAGCGCCCACCAACGTGCGGGCGACGCGGGGCGACACCACGGTGACCGTCGCGTGGGACGCCGCCGCCGACAACGGCGACGCGGTCACGGGCTACGCGGTGACGGCCGACCCCGACGGCGCCACGTGCGCCACCACCGGTGCCCTGTCGTGCACCGTGACGGGCCTGGTGAATGGCATCCCCTACACGTTCACCGTCACGGCCACCAACGGCCTCGGCACGGGACCGGCGTCCGGCGCGGTCGGACCGATGACGCCAGCGACAGTGCCGCAGGCGCCCACAGGCGTGGCAGCTAGCGCCGGAGCATCGTCGGTGGGGGTGACCTGGACCGCACCCGCCGACAACGGCGGCACCGCCGTCACGGGGTACGCGGCCACCGCGAACCCCGGCGGCGCCCACTGCACCACGACGGGCGCGCTGTCCTGCGTCGTCCTGGGCCTGACGAACGGCGCCGCGTACACGTTCACCGTCACGGCGACCAACGCGGTCGGCACGGGGCCGTCGTCGGCGGCGAGCGATCCGGCCACCCCCCTTGACCGCCCGGGTCGCCCGACGAACGTGGTCGCCGTCCGGGGGAAGGCGCGGGCGACCGTCACGTGGCATGCGCCGTCGGCCAACGGCCGACCCATCACGTCCTACCGCGTGACGTCGAGCCCCGGCGGTCGCAGCTGCACACTGCTGACTCCCGCTGTCCCGACGTGCGTGGTCCTCGGCCTCACCAACGGCACCGCGTACCGCTTCGTCGTCGTCGCCACCAACGCGATCGGGACGAGCCTGCCGAGTCTCGCCAGTGCCGCCGTCGTCCCCGCCGCGGTGCCGTCGGCTCCCCGGTCGGTGCGGGCGTCGTTCCCGCGCGCGCGGGTCTCCGTCCTGATCTGGGCGGCGCCCGTGGACCGTGGTGGGCTGGCCATCACCCGGTACGAGTACCGAGTCTCGGCGACCGCCGGCCGTACGTGGGGCCGTTGGGTCCGCGGCACGTCCCGCCCGACCGTCGCGGTCGCCGGCCTGGTCAAGAGCAGGCTGTACCGGGTCCAGGTGCGGGCCGTGAATGCGGTGGGAGCCGGTGCTTCCGCCACGGCGTCCATCCGCCCGACCAGGTAGCGCCGCGCCGGGGCGCCGCGCGATACGGGTCAGAAGTTGGGGAAGGTCACGTACGCGCCGCCGCCCCAGCGGGTCAACCCCACCTGGCAATCCCCGACACACCTGTAGTCGGGTTTGGCGCTGTAGTCGATGAGGCGCCGACCTATGGTCTTGCCGCTCTTCAGCTGCCACGTCACGTCGACCGTGATGCTGTAGATGAACGAGTTGAAGCCCAGCAGGTCGGTGAACCGGGGGCCCGGGATGCGCACCTGGGTGGCCCTCGCGGAGATCGCCCGGCACGACCTTTGTGCGGACTCGAATTGCCACCCGGACCCGGCGCTGGAGCTGAACAGGTTCGTCCGTACGCACACCCGCTGCCACAGCTTCTTCGCCGCGGGCGACTCGCCGATCCGGCGGGACGGCACGTATATGGCGTTTCCGGAGATGGTGTCGGTGCGGATCCCCACGGCCCGCGGCATGTCGACGAAGCCGGGACGTCCCGTGGTCTTGATGATCCGCACCGCGTCGGCCGGCGGCGCCACGCACGCCAGGCCGAGAGCCGCGACCAGACTCAGGGCGACGGCAATCACGGCACGCCGAAAGTGGATCCGCCTCACGTCCATCCGTCTCCTTCCAGACGTCCTTCGCCGAGACGCTCCGGCGGAGGGTGGATCAACGTGAGGCCGAGTGCGCCTCTGACATCGGGTGACGCTAACTGTCGCGTGGGGTCGGCACAACGCCCAGTTTCGGGTGCGCGCGCACTCCAGGCCCGCAAGCCGCCGGACGGCACGGCAGCCAGGACGGAGACGTCCGGGCCGAGATGCCCCTGCGCGTGGCACTGCTCGCGTGCCGACCGCGGTCATCTGGTGATGGAGACGGTCGCGCAGTTCACGGCGCTGTTGCGGGCCCGGTCGGTGGCGGTGACGCAGAGCCTTGCGGGTCCGGGCGCTAGCGTCCTCGGGACTCTCCAGGGGAAGTAGAAGTGGTGACCGGTGTCGGGTCCGAAACCCGTGGTGAGCGTCAGAAGCACCCGGCTGCCGCGAGTGACGCGAACGGCGTCGCGGGTCACGTTGCTGTTGTCTGACACGAAGTACTGCAGCTTCGCGGTCGTCCCGCGCTTGAGCTTCTGGCCCGTCTTGGCGACCACGCGGGGTTTGACGTGGTCCCCGGGTGGTGCGGGCAGGTGGACTTCGCCGGCCCCGAACCCGATGTCCCTCCCGAAGAACCCCAGGTCGATGGCATGAGCCTGCAGGTAAGCCTTCATCGAGGCCGGGCTCGTGGCCAGGCGCGCCTGCAGGACCAGCGCTGCAGCACCTGCCACGACGGGCGTGGCCGCGCTCGTGCCGCTGAAGCAGGCAGCCCGCTGACCAGCGGGGGCGTGGGGGTAGGAGTAGTCGCTCAGGCAGGTGGGCGCGCTGATGTCGGGCTTGATCCGCCCGTCGTTGGTCGGCCCGAGGGAACTGTACGGGGCCAGGTGCGCGCCGAACGGGTTGTCCCCGATCGCCCCGACGCTGAGCATTCCGGTGCTGCTGGAGTCGGAGAAGGGCCCGGTGGCGCCGTAGAACTCGGTGGGCTTGGGCCCTTCGATGAAGCCGTTTGAGCCGAGCTCCAGGGTGTCGTTCGCGGCACCGTTTCCAGCGCTGATCAGACGAATGACCACCTCGACCATGGACCGGCCGCTCGCTGGAACGGGTGCCGGGCAGGGGATGGTGTTCATCAACTCGATCGGTGGCACGCCACCAGCCGACTGGTGCGAATCGAGGGTCTTGATCAGGCCGGCGACGTTCACCTGGCCGTCGCGGTACACGTCGACGGCGTAGTCGGTCGGGTTGGACGAGGCGAAGTCGTCCCACCGCAGCCCATTGAAGAAGCCGCACGCCGCCCGCAGGCTGAAGTCGGGCTTCGCATCAGTGCCGAAGTTGAAGAAGGCCGCATTGACGCCCGTGCCCGGGTGCCAGAGGCTTCGGTAGTAGCCGCCGGGGTAGATACCGCCGGGGTGGTTGTTGCCGGCCGATTGGAACCAGGTGATCCCGCGCGCGACCGCCTGAGCGACGACGGCGTCCCGGTCGCCCGACCCAGACCCGTTGCCGTCGTACTCGGCAGTCTCGGAGTGGCTGATGATCCGCACCCCGACGGACGCGAAGTAGGTGACGGCGGCCTGGAAGTCGGCCGCACTGCGGGCGCTGGCGAGGTACAGGGTCGCACCGGGGGCCATGTCGTGGATGACCTCAGCCACTGCGACCCCGTGGATGATGCCTGAGGCGAAGACGTTGCACGCCTGACCGTTGGAACGGCAGAAGGTGCCAGCGGGGGTCGGAACCTCTCCGCGCGCCCGGGCGGCGGACCATCCGCTGCCATTGAACTGGTCGATGATGCCGACCCGCACACCCCCACCGGTGAACCCTGCCCGGTGCCACGCGGCCGCCCCGGTGATGGACACTTCCTGCCCGGCGATCGGTGACGCCACGGCGGCCGTGGCAGAACTCTGCGCGATGGCGGAAGCCGGACTGGCCTCCGCCGGTGCCGTCCTGCCAGGAGCGTGCAGGAACTGCACGCTCGGGAGCGACGCCAGGGCGGCAACCCGGGTGTACGGGACGCTCGCCTCCACCGACCGCTCCGCGACGTGGCCGGTGACCGTTCCCCCCAGTGCGGCGATTGCTGCGCCCACTGCGGCCCTCGACGCACCAGCAGCCAAGTCCGCGTCGACCACGACCCGCGGCGCCCCGATCTGAGGCGTCGAGTCCGCGGCCCGTTGCGTGGTCAGCCGGTCGACGATGTCGCGCAACGTCTGGTCCGCCAGGCCGCTCGTGGACGTCGGCGCGCGGGGAATGGGGGGCGCCACGGTCGTAGTCGCTGCGGCCCGTGCGTCATGGGCGGCAGTGACCGCAGTGGTGGTGCTGAACCCGAGAGCGACCAGTGCTGCCGCGGCACCCGTGAGCCAGGTGTGCCCGCGTCGATGCATCCTCATCGAGTTCCCTGTGTTCGATCGGGCCGAATCGCGCCACGCGGATGCTTGGCTGCGCCCGGGTTCCGCAAGCTCCGCTAGGGCTCGCCGTCCCCGGGGTGGTGGGGTGCCATCGCGAGCACGCTACGAAGGGCACCTTGGGGCGACCTTGAGCGACCTCCGGCCGGTGGCGGGGGGTGAGGCGTGCCCTGTGTCCCGTCGACGTTGGCCCGACCGCTGTCAGGGGGCCTCGTGCCACGCGAACCGCGTAGAGAGCGGGGTCCGCGGTCACTCCCTCGGGCTACCGGCGGGCCCGAACCCGGTGAAGTGACGTTCGGCCTGACGGCGGCTGCGCCCTGTCTCTAGGATCAGTGCGGGGCGCGGCATCCTGGAGGGGCCGCGCCCCGCGCACGCCCGGAGATCGGCGCCGAGCCCGACCGGCGGCAGCACTCCACGCGCGCGAATCGACTCCGAGAGTGCAGGAATCAGTTCGCGCCGCCGTCGCGTGGGGTCGGCCAGTACACATCCCGGGTGCCTTGCGCCTAGCCTGGGAGTGGCCCCCGGGCGCACACCCCCTCCAGGGACGCCCGGGGGCCGCCGCGTGGCGCGCACTGTGCACCGCCGCGAGATCTGACGATCGGCCCGACTCGTCAGCGGCTGCCAAGGAATACTGGGGACGATGTCTGGGTCCACTGCGCCGCGGAGACCTGGCCCGCGGCGTCCAGCCGGAGCACCCGCAGGGCCGGACGAAGTGCGTCGGGCCCTGCTCGACGCGGCGGCCTTGCTCTTCGCGACGAGGGGCGTCGACGCGGTCTCGCTGCGCGACGTCGCGGCCGCGGCCGATGTGAACGTGTCGCTCATCGGCAGATATGTCGGTCGTCGTGAGGACCTCGTCGACGAGGCGTTCCGACATGCATCCGCCGAGCTGGCCAGGGCCGTGATGGAGCACCCGCTCGAGGGTCAGGGGTATACGGCCGACACCGAGATGGGGCGCTGGGTCCGCATCGCCGCCGGGCTGGCGATCTCCGGCCGACCGTTGGATGGCAGCGGCGAAACCAATCCGGTGCGGTCCATGGCCGAGACGCTCAAGGTCGGGTACGGCATCGACGACGCGACAGCCCGGCTGAGGGCGATGCAGATCGTGGCCGCCGCGCTGGGGTGGCGGATCTTCGAGGACTATCTCGTGTCGGCCGGCGGTCTCCATGACGTGCCACTGGAGACGCTGCGGGAGGAGCTTGTCCACTCAGCGCGCCGCCTCGGTGCCACCGCCTGGCCGTCGCCGCCGGACCCGCCGGTGATCCACGGCCGGAGGGGCTGATCGGGGACGTTCGGCCCTGAACTCCCGCGAGGGCCGGGAGCAGGATGTATACGAACGTACACATTCAGGCGACGGTGGTAGGACCCGCGCCCCGAGGTCTGCGCGGCCCCGCGCGGGAGGAGCCACGGATGACCGAGACGAAGCACAGCAGCACCGTCGCGCTGGACTGGAACGAGGTGTACTACACCAACTGCCCACTGGTGTCCGCGAGCAACGTGGACCAGGAGCTGGGGTGGACCCGCGAGGAGTTCAAGAAGATCGGCGTCCAGTACGCCTTCCTCCGCTCGCGCCGGGAAAACAACTGGTACCCGCACTACATCCACAACCTGGACAACCTGATCCGGTTCGGCGGGCTCTTCCCGCCCGTCCACGTCCACGCCGACCTTCGCCGGACCCGGCTGCTGGGCGCCACGCACGCTCCCCACGAGGGCGGCTGCATGCTGGTCCGGGCGAGGGACGACATCTACCGGATGACCGAGCTGCGCGGGAAGAAGATCGGGCTCACCAAGAGCCTGAACACGATCAAGAATGACTGGTGGCGCATCCAGGAGGAGCAGGGCATCGAGCTGATGCTCCGCGTCAACGGGATGACGCGCGACGACGTGGAGATCGTGGAGTTCCCGTACCCGGACGACTGGTACGACAACCCCGCGATGCTCGATCCGATGAACAACCCGTCCGAGCTGTGGCTCAAGCGCGACCACAAGCACGACCTCGCCTTCCGCCCGCTGGAGAACGCGCTCGAGAATGGCGTCGTCGACGCCATCTACACCCAGAGCAAGCCCTTCCAGCACCTGCAAGAGGACACGGGCAAGTTCAAGGCCATCGAGGACCTCTCGCGCTACCCGGACTGGACCCTGCAGGTCGCCAACATCCCCGCCGTGATCACCTGCACCGCGGAGATGGCCGAGCAGCACCCCGAGCTCGTGGTTGCCTTCATGAGGGGCATGATCAAGGTCGGTCGCTGGTCAAACGAGCACAAGCATGCCGCGGCCGCGATCTTGAACCGACAGACGTTCTACCGCGACGTCCAGGACACCTACCAGGGCATCAAGCACATCGACATGGTCCCCAACCTGTCGCCGAGGAACCTCGCCTCGATCGAGATCGGCAAGGACTTCATGCTGGGCCACGGGTACATCACGAACGACTTCGACGTGCACGAATGGGCGGCACCGGAGTTCCTCGAGGAGGCGGCCAAGTCGCTGCTCGAGGAGGAGTGGGCGAGGGTCAGCCAGAACAAGCTCGGGACCCCGACCGACCTCGGCATCGACCACGTCCGGCTCGGCTGAGCGCCCGACGTCCAGGCAGGGAGCGACATGACGACCACAGCAGCCCAGATGGTGGCGGCGGCGAATGCGGCGCTCGAGGCCGTCACCCCGCAGCAGGCGTTCGACGAGCTGAACCGCGGGGATGCCGTGATCCTCGACGTGCGCGAGCCGATCGAGTGGGAGCACTTCGTCGAGGGGGCCGTGCAGGTGCCGCGCGGCACCCTCGAGTTCTCAGCCGACCCGACCAGCTCCCGGCACCACCCCAGCCTCGACCCGGGCAGGCGCGTCATCGTGTACTGCCGGTCCGGGGCCCGGGCGGCGCTGGCCGGTGCCACGCTCAAGGCGCTCGGGTTCACCGATGTGGCCAACATGACCGGCGGTTTCGCCGCCTGGCAGCAAGCCGGTCTGCCAGCGGCGGAGTTCCACGCCGGGCTCTAACTCTCCGCGGCGGGAACTGCGAGAATCCTGGGCCGGCGAGTCAGCCGGTAGACGCGGCCAGGTAAGCGCTCACGGCCGTCACCGCGTCGTCGGCGACGTCCGGGGCGCCTCGTCCGGCCACCTGGCGCGTGAAGAGCTCCTTGTCGACCGAGATCCCCCCACGTCCCCCCAGGATCATCGCGTGCACCGCGACGTCGCTGAAGGTGAGCTGCACGCAGGTGGCCCGGCTGAACTTGCCGAGCAGTCCGGGCGGCTGCCCACCGGAGATCAGCACCGTCAGGCCGTCTCGCTCGACCTCGGTGATGCCGCCGTGCAGGGGCACCCGGCGCACCGCAGCCGCATAGGCGAGGTCACTCAGTTCCTGGGCTGTCGACATCGCTCCATGCTAGGCGCGCCGGTCGTGCCGCAGGGCCTGCACGGTCGAGTCGGCGGCAGGATCGAGTCCAGGGGTGCCGAGGCTGCGCTACGAGACGCCAGGATCTCGGGGCAGGCGGGACAGCTGCCTCGCTGTCGCGAGAAGGCGACCGGTGGAGTCGCGGCAGGAGGTGGTCTCGTCGCACCAGCCTCCGTGGACGGCCGCCGTGCTGACGTCGACGCGCGCCCATTCGTCCGCCGACGGTGCAGGGTGGGCCCGCCCGTGCCACGACATGCTCACCGTCGTCGGTGCGACGTAGGAGGCGAGCTGCCAGATGGTGGGGAAGAAGAAGTCGGGCGCCGCCACCAAGAAGAACGGGTCGAGGACGGGCGAGTCGGGCAGGGACATCCATCCGCAGATCGACGGCCGCCCGCTCGGCTCGCCCGTGAGGACGCCGGCGCTCGCGGGCTCGAGCCGCACCGCCACGTGGTCCAAGTACGGGGCCACGGCGGACAGCCCGGGCGCCGGCGCGGGGCAATCCGCCGGTGCGGCGATGGGCCCGGGCGGCGCCTCGGTCCATTGTGGCTGGTCGTCTGGAAGGCTCCCCGTGACGACGTGGCCGGAGACTGCCAGCTGCCCCGTCTGGGAGATCGACACCCGCGCCGTGGCAGTGGCACGGCCCTCCCGGAGGAGCTCGACCCCGAGAGAGGCCGGGCCGGGGACGAGGGGGCGCAGGAACACCGCCTCGACGGCCACGGGGTCGTGGTCCGTCCCCGGTGCCGCTCGTGCTGCCGCGTCAGCGAGCAGGGCCATGAGGTAGCCGGCGTTCGCGTGCCCCCCGTTGCAGAACCGCGCGTCCACCGACGAGCGGCGCGCGTCGATGGCATCGCGGAAAACGGACACCGGCCTCAGCCTCCCGGGCGGTCGGGACGAGCTACCCAACCGTGCATGACCTCCCGCAGCCGGTCAAGGGAACCACACCGCCGTCGGCCCGTCGTCTCACTGAGCCCCGCGAGTGCACGTGCGTGATCGGCGGGCCGGTCGGTCACGTGGTGCGGCGAGCCCGATCCAGCCGAGCCCAGACGACAGTGAAGAGTCCCGCGGCCAACGCAGCCTTGAGGATGTCCCCGACGATGAAGGGAGTCATCCCCAGCCGCACGGCCTCCGACAAGGAAATCCCCACGGCACGTGCAAGCCACGGCACGCCGATCGCGTAGACGACGACGCTCCCGACCAGCATCACCGCGAAGGTGCGCCAGGAGGTCCGGGTCCAGCCCCGCTCGGCGAGCAGCCCCACCACCGCCGCGGCGAGGATGAACCCCACGATGTACCCGAACGTCGCGGTCACGTAGCCGGAGGAACCGCCCGCGAACCACGGCACACCGACGAGGCCGAGGACTGCGTAGAGCATCGTCGATGCGACCCCCCGCGCGACGCCGCCGGCCGCACCCACCAGGAGCACGGCGAACGTCTGGCCTGTGACCGGCACCGGGCTGCCGGGTATCGGGAGGCTCACCTGGGCAGCAACACCGATGAACACCGCGCCGAGCAGCACTGCCAGGACATCAGCCGTTCGGGACCGGACCACCCCGTCCAAGACGACTCGGGGAGAGGTAGCGGCGATCGACATGTGCGCTCCGGTGTGCTCGAAGACCCGCGCCGATGACCGGCGCCACGCGAAACCGTAGTCAGTCCAGGGAGTGCGAGACGAATGGTGTGGCGCGAGTCACGGTCGGTGCGGAGCGCGTTGTGCGACACCCACAAGATTCGAGCCGAGGACCTGTGCGATCTGTGCAGGTCGGTCCGGCAGGATGGGATCATGACGTCACCGGCCGGTTGGTATGCGGACCCATCGAACCCTTCGCAGCAGCGTTACTGGGATGGCCTGCAGTGGGGCGCTGTAGTCGCCTACGCGGCCCCGGCTGACACGTTCGGCTTCTCGGAGTCGTTCAGGCGCGCGTTCAAGAAGTACACGACCTTCCAGGGCCGCGCGACCCTCAGGGAGTTCTGGTGGTTCGTGCTCGCTTACGTTCTCGTGTTCGGTGCCCTGTATGCGGCTGCGTTCATCGCGCTGCTCAGCGGCGGGACGACGACCACGTACGACTCGTTGGGGGACCCGGTGGCGACTCCGAACACATCGGGTCCTGGTGCGGTGATCGCCCTGGTCCTGTTCGTGGCAGCCCTCCTTTTCGCCCTCGCGACGGTCCTGCCGTACCTCTCGGTGACGGTCCGTCGCCTGCACGACTCGGGCAAGTCCGGTTGGTGGTACTGGATCTCGCTGGTTCCGTTCATCGGCGGGATCTGGTTGCTCATCCTGCTGGCGTCTCCTGGGACCGTGGGTCCGAACCTGTACGGCCCGCCGAGCGTGCGCACCAACTGATCGGCGAGCGGTCGGTGTCGCACCGCTACCCGGCGGTCGAGAGTTCGGCTACTCCGGGATCGGCGGCCCCACCACGTCGAGCCCGAAGCGAGGGGAGACCTCGACCCATCGTGGGATCTCGACCTCCATGGTCTGGCCGTCGGAGCCAGGGGGCCGCAACTCGGCCGCCGGGATGCCCACCTCGTCGTAGAGGGAGAGCAACCCCCCGGGTGCCACCATCGCGAGGAACCGGGCGGGCACGTCGCCCCGGATGCGGAAGGCGTGGGGCAAGCCGACGGGGAGATAGATGAAGCAACCGGCGTACAGCTCGAAGTCCTCCTCGCCGGCCCTGTAGTCGATCAGACCCTCCAAGAGGTAGAAGGCCTCGGCCTCGCGGGTGTGGCGGTGCAGCGGGGTGGCGACTCCCGGCGGCTGAGTGACGAGCGCGACCCCGAGTCTGGCGCTGCCCGGCGGCGACTCCAGCAGGTGCTCGAAGAGCGAACTCATTGCCCAGGTCCCGCGGCCAGTGCCCGGCTCGCGCATCACGACGGTTTCGGCCGGGCTCACGACGTCCATGGCAACCCCAAATCAGTCCGAAGCAACTTCGGGTGGAATGCTACCGTAGGCGCCGTGACGGAACGAGTCAAGAAGCGCCCTTACGACTCCTCTGGTCGGCGCGCGGCGGCCGAGGAGACCAGGACTCGCGTGCTGCGCGCCGCGCGGAAGCTGTTCACCTCGCGTGGCTACTCCAGGACGTCCGTGGCCGACATCGCTCGGGCGGCCGGGGTCTCGGTCGACACCCTGTACGCGTCGGTGGGTCGCAAGCCACAGCTGCTGCTGGCTGTTCACGACATGGAGCTGGCCGGAGGCGACGTGCCGCTGGACGCCGAGCAGCGGCCCTACGTCAGGCGGATCCGCGAGGCGACCACCGCCCCCGACAAGATTGCCGAGTATGCCGAGGCACTGGCCCAGCTTCTGCCGCGGACCGTCCCGTTGCTGGACTCGCTGCGGGTGGCCGGCCAGACGGACCCGGCGTGCCGCAAGGTGTATCGCGCCGTCACCGAGCGTAGGGCAGCCAACATGCGACTCTTCGCCGCCGACCTGCGCAGCACGGGGGAGGTGCGCGCCGACCTCGACGATGACGACGTGGCCGATCTGGTGTGGTCGATGAACGGGCCGGACTACTTCCTGCTGATGCGTTCCCGCGGACGAACACCCGCGCAGTATGCGGCTGTGGTGCGCGATGTCTGGACGCGAACACTGTTGACGAACCCGTCCCCCGGCGATGCCAGCGTGGCGGCGCCTGCTCCCGTTCGGCGCGATCGTGAGGCACGGTCAGGTCGACGAGCGCAGGCGGGCAGCCGTGCCTAGGGTTCACCCCATCGACAAGGCGGGCGGCGTCAGCCGCACCGCGGCAATCGCATGGAGGTGGAGACGACCGTGACCCACCCGAGCACCATGCGCAGGGTCGTGGTCGACGCGGACGGCCCTCGGGTCGAGACGGCCGACGTACCCACGCCCGACCGCGACGAGGCTCTCGTGAGGGGAGTGCTGGCAGGAGTCTGTGGCTCGGACGTCCACGCGGCCCACGGACGTCACCCCTTCGTCTCGCTGCCGTACCTGCCCGGGCACGAGTGCGTGGGAGTGGTGGCAGAGGTGGGGGAGCGGGTCACCTCTGTCGCGGTCGGCCAACGGGTGACGGTGGAGCCTCCGCTGCCCTGCTGGAACTGCAAGATGTGCAGGTCGGGGCGTGAGAACCTCTGTGAGCACCTGGCCTTCTTCGGCTGTGTGCACGATCAGGGCGGAATGGCGGAGTACTACTCCGTCCGCGCCGACCGGCTGCATGTGGTGCCCGACCAGCTCGACGATCGGACGGCGGCGTTGATCGAGCCGCTCTCGACATGCGTCCACGCCGTCCGGCTCGCTGGCGGGGTCGCCGGTAAGTCGGTGGCGATCCTCGGCGCGGGCACGATCGGACTCCTGACGCTGGCGGTGGTCCGAGCCCACGGCGCGAAGCGGGTGGTCGTGAGCGACGTGCTCACGTCCAAACGCGAACGAGCGGCCGAATTGGGCGCGGATGCCGTCGTGGACGCGAGTGAGCACGGCGCGGCTGGCGGGCTTCGGGGTGCCCTTGGGGAGAGCGCCGACGTCGTCTTCGACTGCGTGGCGATCCAGACGACCCTGCGCCAAGCGATTCTGCTCGCCGACAAGGGCGGAACAGTGTGCGTGGTGGGGGTTCCCGCCACTGATGTCACGGTCCCGCTCGCGATCATCCAGGACCACCAGATTCGAATCCAGGGCTGTGCCACATACGTCGCCGAGGACGTGGAGCGGTCGATCGAACTCCTCTCCCAGGGCAAGGTCGATGTGGGGCGAGTCGTCACGGCGGAGTTCGACCTGGACGACGTGGCCGAGGCGTTCCGGAGATCTGCGTCCGGGACGGACGTGAAGGTCCTGATCGCTATCAGGTGACGCGGCAGTCCGGGACGACGTGACTGACGTGTTGAGCGGTGGACGCACCGATCACGGATCAGGCGGAACCAAACAACTCCTAAGCGCGCCCGGAGGGACTCGAACCCCCAACCAGCCGGGTAGAAACCGGCTGCTCTATCCATTGAGCTACGGGCGCAGGACCTGCGGGATTGCGTGCGTGAAACCTCGTAGGACCTCGTGCCGCGCCGTGCGAGGACGCGGCGCTGCAAGTGTAGGAGCCCGAGATGCCCGGACCGGGTCGTGGTCGGCCGGCGCGCGCCAGCGGGTGCCCGATGCGGCTGGAGGCCGGCGGCATGGAGAGCAAGATGCGCGGTGGCCCTGGGTGAGCCCGCTCGATGGTGGTCGCCTCTGGGTGGCTGCGCCACCGCGGCATGGCCCTTGGGCTGCTCGGCCGCGACGGGTGCGGAGAGTCCGGCATGGCGCGCGGCCAGCAGGCACCCCGATCGGACTCACCGAGCTGGGGCTGGCCAACCCCCACGGTGGCTATGAGTTCGGCGAGTACCTGGCATAAGCCGGGGCGCTGGCGATCGACTCGTCACGGCGCTAGCTTCCGGCGGCACCAGCTGCGAAGCTCGCGGACGTGGACGGGGTGGGGTACGCGCGGTTCGTGCGCTCCACCGTGGACATGGCGAGCGACCCCGAGCTGGCTTTCGTCGATGCGATGGCCCAGCAACTCGTGAAGCATCTGGCTTCGTCCGCCTCCCGGATCGACACCGCCCATGTGCACCAGGCGTCGAGCATGGCGATCCAGACGATCGTCGCGCAACTGCTGCGGATCGACCTGCACTTCACGGAGGAGGTCATCCTGACCCCGTCGGAGGGCTTCGTCACGCGGGCTCGCCCGGACTTCTTCTACCGGCTGCCTGGTGGCCAGGGGATCCTCGCGGAGGTCGAGCGGGGCGGGACCACCACTAACAACCACGACCTCAAAGACCTCTGGAAGGCGCACATCGCACCTGACGCGCAGCATCTGTTCCTCGTGGTGCCGAACTCCAACTGGAACGCCGCGGGCAAGGCCCGCGAGCGTCCGTTCCACCGGGTGGTGAACCGGCTGGAGGCGTTCTTCGGCGAGCCCAGGCGCGAGGTCGACATTTCCAGCCTGCATGTGTTCGGTTACGGCCGAGCCGATTGACCGTGCCGAGAAGGGTCGTGCTCCGGTGGAGTCCGCTGGGGCGCAGCCAGTGCAGGCCAACGGCTCGACGATCATGGCGGCGAGGACTCTGGTTCGCCCTGCATGGCGTGCCCCGACCGCACGCACCAGGTCCTGCCGATCATGTCCGGGTTACCGCTGGACGAGCACAGAAGGTGCGGTCAAACGGGCCCCGTGGGCACCCGTCGCGATCCACGCTGTTCCAAACAGAATCTTGACTCATTCCAGAGAAGGTACATACTCGGAGGATGCCCGCCGCGTTGGATGTCGAGCAGTTGCTGCGCGGGGCGCAGCTGCGGGTCACTCGTCCGCGCGCGTCGGTGCTGGCCGCCGTCCACGAGAATCCGCACGCCGACACGGACTCGATCATCGGCGTCGTCCGCGAAGGGCTCGGCGAGGTGTCCACGCAGGCCGTCTACGACGTGCTGCGGGCGCTGACCGCGGCGGGACTGGTCCGACGCATCGAGCCTGCCGGCTCGGTGGCCCGTTACGAGTCCAGGGTCGCCGACAACCACCATCACGTCATCTGCCGGTCGTGCGGCGCCATCGCCGACGTCGACTGCGCCGTCGGCTACACGCCCTGCCTGGCCGCGTCCGACGACCACGGCTACTCGATCGACGAGGCCGAGGTCGTCTACTGGGGCAGGTGCCCCGCCTGCACCGCTGCACGCAGTTCCTGACCCACACTCACCGAACCGCCTGGTCCCCGGAGGAATCACGTGTCTGACAGCCATGATGCAGTCGTAAGCGACATGAACGAGGAGACCGGAGCCACGTGCCCGGTCGTCCACACCGCCGGGGGCACGTCCAACCGTGACTGGTGGCCGAACCGCCTGAATGTGAACGTCCTGCACCGTAACCCCCCGGCGGGCGATCCGATGGGGGCGGACTTCAGCTACGCCGACGAGTTCTCGAGCCTCGACCTCGTTGCCGTCAAGCGGGACATCGACGTCGTCATGACCACGTCGCAAGACTGGTGGCCCGCCGACTACGGCCACTACGGCCCGCTCTTTATCCGGATGGCGTGGCACAGCGCCGGCACGTATCGGATCAGCGACGGCCGCGGAGGCGCGGGCTCGGGGCAGCAGCGTTTCGCCCCCCTGAACAGCTGGCCGGACAACGCGAACCTGGACAAGGCACGCCGGCTGCTCTGGCCGGTCAAGCAGAAGTACGGCCGGAAGCTGTCGTGGGCCGACCTCATGGTCCTGGCCGGCAACTGCGCCCTGGAGTCGATGGGCTTCGCCACCTTCGGGTTCGGTGGTGGACGCGCCGACGTATGGGAACCCGAAGACGTCGACTGGGGCTCGGAGGCGGAGTGGCTCGGCGATGCGCGCTACAGCGGCGACCATGAGCTCGAGAACCCGCTCGCGGCGGTGCAGATGGGCCTGATCTACGTGAACCCGGAGGGCCCGAACGGCAACCCCGACCCGCTGGCTGCGGCCCGCGACATCCGGGAGACGTTCGCTCGCATGGCGATGAACGACGAGGAGACTGTCGCGCTCATCGCCGGCGGTCACACGTTCGGCAAGACCCACGGCGCGGCCGACCCGACCGAGTACGTCGGCCGCGAGCCCGAGGCCGCACCGCTCGCCGAGCAGGGCCTCGGGTGGAAGAACTCCTTCGGCACTGGTAGCGGCGTCGCCACCATCACCAGCGGGCTGGAAGGCGCATGGACGCCCACGCCAGCGTCGTGGGACAACAGCTTCTTCGAGACCCTGTTCGGGCACGAGTGGACGCTCTCGAGGAGCCCCGCGGGTGCGGCGCAGTGGATCCCGACCGACGCCGGTGCGGCCGACGACGTCCCGGACGCGCACGACCCGTCGAAGCAGCACCCTCCGGTGATGCTCACGACCGACCTCTCCCTGCGGTTCGACCCGGCCTACGAGCGGATCTCGCGACGCTTCCACGAGAACCCTGCGGAGTTCGCCGACGCGTTCGCGCGGGCCTGGTTCAAGCTGACCCACCGCGACATGGGTCCCGTCTCGCGGTACCTGGGCCCCGAGGTGCCGGACGAGCCGCTGATCTGGCAGGACCCGGTCCCGCCGGTCACCCACGAGCTGGTCGGGACGGAAGACGTCGAAGCCCTCAAGGCGACGATCCTCGCCTCGGGGCTGTCCGTCTCCCAGCTGGTCTCCACCGCCTGGGCCTCGGCCTCGACGTTCCGGGGCACCGACAAGCGCGGCGGCGCCAACGGGGCCCGCATCCGCCTCGCCCCCCAGAGCGGATGGGACGTCAACGACCCCGCTGAGCTGGCGGGGGTGCTGAGGGTCCTGGAGGGGATCCAGCAGCAGTTCAACGACGCGCAGGCTGGCGGCACCAAGAAGGTCTCGCTCGCAGACCTGATCGTGCTCGGAGGCGGCGCGGCCGTCGAGAACGCCGCCAAGGCCGGTGGCGTCGACGTGCGGGTCAGCTTCACCCCGGGCCGCACCGACGCGTCCCAGGAGCTGACGGACGTGGAGTCGTTCGCCGTGCTCGAGCCCACCGCGGACGGGTTCCGCAACTTCCTCGGCAAGGGCCACGACAGGGCCGCGGAGTTCCGGCTGGTCGACAAGGCGCAGCTGTTGACCCTGACCGCGCCCGAGATGACCGTGCTGGTGGGTGGGCTCCGTGTGATGGGTGCGAACGCGCGCCAGTCCTCGGTCGGCGTGCTCACCAAGGCACCAGGGGTGCTGACAAACGACTTCTTCGTCAACCTGCTCGACGCCGGGACGACGTGGTCGGCCACGTCGGAGGGCGAAGACGCCTTCGAGGGGCGCGACCGCGCGACCGGCGAGCTGACGTGGACGGGAAGCCGAGTCGACCTTCTCTTCGGCTCGAACTCGCAGCTCCGGGCGCTTGCGGAGGTCTACGCGAGCGACGACGCGGGGCCGGCGTTCGTCCGCGACTTCGTCGCCGCGTGGGAGAAGGTGATGAACCTCGACCGGTTCGACCGGGCCTGATCCCGAGTGTCCGCGTCGGGGCTTCTCGTGGTCCCGGCGCGGACCTCGACGGAATCACGCGTTTCGCTTGACGCGGCCACCGGGTTGCCCCACGCTCGCGGCACACGTCACGGGACGGATCGCCTCGGCGGCGGGGCGGTCGAGTACCGGAACGGCGATGGCCTCCCGTGGGGCGGGCCGCGAGGAGAGGGATCCGCATGCGTCGATTCTCAGGTGCCCGGCTGGTCGCGGCAGGTTCGTTACTGGCCGGCGCGATGGCGCTCGTCACGGTGGCCCCCGCTTCGGCGTCCGGCCTCACGGCCGGCCACCCGGACGGCCACCACGACGGTCGCTCCGGCCAGTACCTGGCCCTCGGCGACTCGGTGGCCTTCGGGTACAACCCGCTCCTGGTCAAGCCGGGCGTGAAGCCCCGCGTGTTCGTCGGCTACCCGGAGCTCGCCGCGCGCATGAAGGACGGGAAGCTGAAGCTGGCGAACGCGTCGTGCCCCGGCGAGACCAGCACCAGCCTCATCAGCGGAACGCGGCCCGACAACGGGTGCCAGGACTACCGGCAGTTCGTCGGCAAGCTGCACGTCCGGTACGCGGGCAGCCAGCTGGCGTATGCAGAGAAGTTCGTCGCGACGCACCCCCGCACCAGGGTCATCTCGATGACCATCGGCGCCAACGACGTGTTCGTGCTCCAGAAGAGCTGCGCTGCTGCGCCCGATCCCAACGCGTGCGCCCTGGCCGGGCTGCCGGCCGTGCTCGGCACCGTCGGCGCCAACCTCGCGGCCATCTACACAGGCCTGCGCGGCGCCGGGTTCACCGGAGACTTCGTAGCGGTCACCTACTACTCCACCAACTACGCCGACGCCTTCACGACCGGCGCGGTCGGCGCGCTCGACCAGGTGCTGGCCGGGGTGACGACAGCGTTCGGCGGGAAGGTGGCCGACGGCTTCGGCGCGTTCCAGGCGGCGACGGCGGCGTTCGGCGGCGACTCGTGCGCGGCCGGACTCCTCATCCGCCTGCCGGACAACACCTGTGACGTGCACCCCACGCGTGCGGGCGCCAGGCTGCTGGCGAAGGCCCTGCGCGCCGCTGTGGGAGCGGCGTGGCCGACGGAGGGCCACCACCACTGAGGCTGCACCGCCGCGCTACTCGTCCGAGAACTCGGCCAGCACCGCCTCGGTGTGCTCGCCCAAGGCCGGCACGTCGCCCATCGCGGGTTCGTCGGCGTCGAAGATCACCGGCGGCTTGATCGCCCACACCGGGCCGCCCGGCGATCCGACGGTCGTGGTCCGATCGCGCTCGACGATCTGGGGGTGCGACAGGACGCCACCGAGGTCGCGACGGCGGGCGTGCGCGATGCGCGCCGACGCCAGCCGGGCCAGGAGCTCGTCGACGGAGAGCACGGACAGCGTGTGCTGGATGTCGGAGTCCAGCGAGTCCCGGTGGGCGACCCGGTCTGCCACGGACGAGTACCGGGGGTCGCGCGCCATCGAGGGACGCCCGAGGACCACGCGGCAGAACTCGTCCCACTCGCGCTCGTTCTGGATCGCCAGCATCACCGGGTCGCCGTCGCGCGCGTGGTACTCGCCGTACGGGGCGATGGCGGCGTGGCTCGTCCCCGTGCGGCGGGGTGCCTGGCCGCCGTAGCCGGCGTAGTACAGGGGGTAGCCCATCCACTCCACCAGCGAGTCGAACAGGCTGACGTGCAGCGCGGCGCCACGCCCGGTCCGGGTGCGTGCGAAGAGCGCGGCCAGGATGCCTGCGTACGCGTACATGCCGGCGCCGATGTCGGCCACGGGGATGCCCGCCTTGGCGGGCGACTCCGGCGTGCCGGTGATCGAGAGCAGACCCGCCTCGGCCTGGATCAGCGCGTCGTACGCCTTGGCTCCGACGTACGGCCCCGAGTCGCCGTAGCCCGAGATGTCGCAGGTGATCAGCGCCGGGTGCCCGGCCCGCAGCGCGTCGCTGCCGAGGCCGAGCCGGCCGGTGGCCCCGGGCGCGAGGTTCTGGACGAAGACGTCGGCCCGGCCGACCATCCGGTGCACCGTGCGCGCCTGGACCTCGTCCTTGAGGTCGAGGATGACGCTCTGCTTGCCGCGGTTGAGCCACACGAAGTGGCTCGACTCGCCCAGCACCGTCGTGTCGTACGAGCGGGCGAGGTCGCCGCCGTCTGGTCGCTCGATCTTGATCACCCGGGCGCCCAAGTCGGCGAGGTGCCGCGTCGCGAGCGGCGCCGCCACGGCCTGCTCGCAGGCGACGACGAGCACGCCGTCGAGAGGTCGTCGGATCATCGCGGCTCGGGCTCCGATGCTGGTCGTCACCGGATGCCCGGCGAGCGCTGGGTCGGTGCGCTGGCCGAGTCTGTCATCCGGGCGGCGATCCGGGTCAGCCGCCAGCCTGCGCCTTCACGTCGTCGATGCTGATGACCTGGTCGGTGGGAGGGATCGGCACGGTGACCGGCGCGCCCCAGTCGGTGAAGGTGGCTTTGTTGCCCGAGCCCTGCTCCACGCCGAGGGGAAGGGGCTGCCCGGTGGTGGCCACCCAGAGGGTGCCGTCGCTCGAGGTGAGCCCCACGGCGGACTGTCCGTCGAACGTTCCGGTCTGTCCCTTGGCTATCGCGCTGGACGGCGACAGGATGCCCTCGAGCATCTTGGCGTACGCGAAGAGGTCCTCGGTCTGGCTGAACGCGCTGTCGCTCGTGGGGATCGACACCCATTTCGTGCCGATCACCGCCGCCGCTTTCGCGTTGAGCCGCGACTCCCACTCGGCCGCCGTGGACTTCATGTACAGGGTGCTCGGCGTCGACACGACCTCCAGCGGCCCACCGTCCCTCGTGATCGAGCCGTAGCCACCGGCGTCCTTGGACAGCGTGAGGTCGAAGGCAGTGGTGCTGCTCGACACGGTCTTGAGGTGCACCGAACTCTGGGCGAGGGCGGCCGCCTTCGCCGCCGCCAGGATCTGTTCGGCGCTCTTGGCCTCGACGCCGTTCGCGGTGGCGCTCGTGGCCGCGTTACTGCCGCTCGGCTGGTTGTTCCGGCTCCCGAGCAGGTAGGCCCCGCCGCCGGCGACCAGCACGAGGGCGAGCCCTCCGGCGACCAGCGCGGCGACCCTGCCGCCGCGGCCCGTCGCGGCCGGCGCCGCCGTCGCGGGCACGGACGGGTAGACAGCCGCCGTCGGGACGGAACCCGTGGAGCCGGCCGCCGGAGGTGGCGGTAGAGGAGCCGGCGGACCGGACGGCGGAGGCGGCGCGGCTGCGGCGGCTGCGGGCGGTGCCGGCGGTGCCGCGGCGGCTGCCGTGGGCGGCGGTGGGGGGGCGGCCGCGGCGGGTGGGGGTGGTGGAGCGGCGGCGGCTGCGGCGAGCGCGGCGGCGGGCGGTGGCGCCCATTGCTGCCCGTCCCACGCTAGCCACACCTGTCCGTCCCAGTGGAGCCATCTCTGGCCGTCCCAGTAGGGGTTGGTCGTGGTCATGTCGTCCCCCTTCCACAGCGGCGTGCGTGGTGCGCCCTCACGCGTCTGGTGCCGGCTGCTACCTCCACGCTAGGCCGCCCGGGCCGTGTGCGGGGTCATCCGTTTGCCTGAAGGCGCCGGTCGGCCCGCGTCGTGTGTCACACATCCCGCGGCGGGGACATCCCCACGCGCAGGCCGCGCCTCGTCGTCCACCGCGTGGTCACCGTGCCGGCCGGCTGCGCCCGGCCGAGGGCACGATCGGCCTCCGCCGCGGTCCGGCGGCGCAGCCCGCAGCCTGGAGGAGCCATGCAGGACGTCACGTGCACCATCACCGGCAACGCCGTCGCCGACGTGCGCACTGCCACGACCGCGAGCGGCCACCTGCGCGCCTGGTTCCGGATGGCGGCCACGCCGCGCCGCTTCGACCAGGCCTCCGGCCGCTTCGTCGACCGCGACACCACGTGGGTCACCGTCGTGTGCTGGCGCCAGATCGCCGAGAACGTGGCGCAATCAGTGCGCAAGGGCGACCCCGTCGTGGTGGTGGGCCGCCTGCGCGTGCGCGACTGGGTCGACGGCGACCGCACCGGCACCACCGTGGAGATCGATGCCACCTCCGTGGGGCACGACCTCGCGCGCGGGACGAGCAGGTTCGAGCGGGTCCGGCGGCTCTCGCCCGCGGAGTCCGACGAACGGCTGCCGGGCCAGCTGTCCGCGGAGGTGCCGGCACCTGACCAGGTCCTGTCGGCAGGGGCGGGAGGGCAGAGCGAGCGGCGCGAGGACGCCGCGTGACTGCGGGCAACCGCTTCGGCGACAGTCGTGGGTCTCGTGGTTCTGCCGGTGCTGAGCCGCCGGCACCCCTAAGGTCGCCGGGACACCAACCGCCCCGGGGGAGAGCGGGTTCCGGGTGGCGCCGTGCCCGGCGCACCCATGACACGAGAGGTAACTTCCGTGCCCGACAGCCCTGCCATCCGACCCCGCTCGCTTCGTCGCCGCGCCATCGTCCTGCTCGTGGCCTTCTTGGTCATCACGGTGGGCATCCCCGCCACCGGCAACGCGATCACTCGCTTCACCGACGTCCCGTCGAGCAGCCCGTTCGCCAAGGACATCAACGCGGCGGTCAGTTCCGGCCTCATGGCCGGGTGCGGCAGGGGCAAGTTCTGCCCGAAGGCACCGGCGTCGCGCGAGCAGCTCGCCCGGGTGGCCAACCGGCTCGGCGCGCTCACCACGGGTCGCACGCCCGTCGCGCGGGCGCTCACGGCGGTGACCGCGACGAAGGCCTCCACCGCGACCACGGCGACGAACGCGGGCCATGCCACGTCGGCCGACACGGCGACGAACGCGGGCCATGCCACGTCGGCCGACACGGCGACGAACGCGGGCCATGCCACGTCGGCCGACACGGCCACCGACGCCGGCACGCTGGACGGCATCGACAGCACCGGGTTCGTCCGTCCCACGGGCCAGATCGTGGTCAGCTCGGGCAACTCCCGGTGGGTGAAGTTCGCCTCCGGCGACGACATCAACGTCCAGGTCAACTTCTCTAGCCTGACCCGCTGGACGAAGGCCACGGCCGGCTCGGCGTTCCTTTCGACGTCGATCGACACGCCGTCGGTCATGTACGGCGCGTCCCTGGCCCTCGCGGGCGTCGAGTTCTGCTACGCCGCGTCGGCCACGGCCGCGCTGAACTACGTGGAGCTCAACACGGTGCATTCTGTTACCGGCTCCCTGGGTCGGAACCTGCGCTTCTCAGATCCCACTGCCCGCACGGACTCCGGGTGCCGCGTCTACAAGCTGGCTTCCCCCGTCGCCCTCACCGCGAGCGACGCGGTCAACTTCTTCGTCCAGGTCGCCACCACCGGCCCGGACCAGACGTTCGACATCGCCCGCACCTCGTTCATCTTCAACGCCACGAGCACGCCGGCGGCCCCCGTCTCGGCGGCCGGAGCGACGACGATGCGCCCGGGCGGCTCCGCCCACGGCTCGGGCACGGCCCCGACCGGCGCCGGGCGCTGAGCGGCGGCGCAGCGCCGGACCTCGTGTCTCAGCGCTGCGCCGGTTCGCTCGGCTCCGGGGTGACCAGGCCGTCCGGGGCGTCGTCGCGGTGGCGGGGGATCGCCAGCGAGGCGAGCCCGGCCGCCAGCGCGAGCGACGCCGCGAGCCACCAGGCCGTGCTGTACGTCCCCTGCTCGGCGCGCAGCCAGCCCGACACGGCCGCCGCCACGGCCGCTCCGATCATGTGCGCTGCGAACACCCAGCCGAACACGATCGCGCCACGCTCCACGCCGAAGGCCTCGCGGCACAGGGTGGCCGTCGGAGGCACCGTGGCCACCCAGTCCAGGCCGAACAGCACCATGACCAACAACACGGGCGGCACCACGTCGGGCCCGAGCACGATCGGCGTCACGGCCAGCGCCACGCCCCGGAGCGCGTAGTAGGCGGCCAGCAGCAGCCGCGGGTCGACGCGGTCGGTGAGCCAGCCCGAGCCGATCGTGCCGACGAGGTCGAAGAGCCCCACGACCGCGAGCAGGGAGGCGGCGGTGGTGGCCCCCATCCCGTGGTCGTGGGTGGCCGGCACGAAATGGGTGCTGATGATTCCGTTCGTGGTCCAGCCGCAGACGAAGAACGTGCCGGCCAGGAGCCAGAACGCCCAGGTGCGCGACGCCTCGCCGAGCACGACGAGCGCGGGCCTCGCCGCCTGCCAGACCGAGCCGGACCCGCGCGGCGGGCTCGGCTCCAGCGGTACGTCCTCGGCTGCGCCGTAGGGCCGCAGCCCGATGTCGCCCGGGCGGTCGCGCAGTACGGCGACCACCGCGGGCACGAGCAGCACAGACATGGCGGCCACCGCGATCGACGCGTACCGCCAGCCGTCCGTCTCGACCAGGTGGGCCAGGAAGGGGAGAAACACGAGCTGCCCGGTGGCCCAGGCGGCACCGAACAGCCCGATCACCAGGCCCCGGTGCTGCACGAACCACCGGTTCGTCACCAGCGCCCCGAACACCAGCGCTGTCGAGCCGGTACCGAGCCCCACGAGCAGGCCCCACAGGAGCACCAGCTGCCACGCGGCCGTCATGACCACCGTGAGCCCGGTGCCGGCGCCGATCAGCACGAGCGCGAGCGCGGCGATCCGGCGCACCCCGAAGCGCTCCATGAGCGCGGCGGCGAACGGAGCCGTCACTCCGTAGACGACCAGGTTCACCGAGACAGCCAGGCTCGTGGCGGCCCGGCTCCAGCCGAACTCGTCCTCGATCGGGTTGAGCATCACGCCGAACGACGACCGGAAGGCGGCAGCGGCCAGCAGCACCATGAACGTGACGAGGGCCACCCACCATGCGCGGTGAACCCTGGTCAGCACCGGCCCACGCTAGCGCGCGGGCGACGGACCAGCCCGACGAGGCAGGGTCGCGGTGGGGGTGTCCGGCCGCTCGGACCGGCGGTGCCGATGCGGCGGCAAGCGCGGTGCGCCGTTAGGCTCCGGTCCTATGGCCGAGTTCATCTACACCCTCCGCAAGGCGCGCAAGGCTCACGGCGACAAGGTGATCCTCGACGACGTCACCCTGTCGTTCCTCCCGGGCGCCAAGATCGGCGTGGTCGGCCCGAACGGCGCCGGCAAGTCGACCCTGGTGAAGATCATGGCCGGCCTCGAGCACGTGTCCAACGGCGACGCGATGCTCTCGGATGGCTACACGGTGGGCATCCTGTCGCAGGAGCCGGTGCTGAACGAGGACAAGGACGTGCTCGGCAACGTCGAGGAGGGCGTGGCCGGCACCAAGGCCATCCTGGACCGCTACAACGAGATCTCCGCGCAGATGGCCGACCCCGACGCCGACTACGACGCCCTGCTCGCCGAGATGGGCACGCTCTCGGACGAGATCGAGCACAAGAACGCGTGGGACCTCGATTCCCAGCTCGAGCAGGCGATGGACGCCCTGCGCTGCCCGCCCGGCGACGCCGACGTCACGGTGCTCTCCGGTGGCGAGCGCCGGCGGGTGGCACTGTGCTCCCTGCTGCTGCAGCAGCCCGACCTGCTCCTGCTCGACGAGCCCACCAACCACCTCGACGCCGAGAGCGTGCAGTGGCTCGAGACAGCACCTCGAGAAGTACCCGGGCACCGTGGTGGCCATCACCCACGACCGCTACTTCCTCGACAACGTCGCGGAGTGGATCCTCGAGCTCGACCGCGGCCGGGCCTACCCCTACGAGGGCAATTACTCCACCTACCTCGAGGCGAAGGCCGCGCGGCTCAAGGTGGAGGGTCAGAAGGACGCCAAGCTGCGCCGGCGGCTCGAGGACGAGCTCTCCTGGGTGCGGTCCAACGCGAAGGCGCGGCAGACCAAGAGCCGCAGCCGCCTGGACCGGTACGAGGAGATGGCCGCCGAGGCCGAGAAGACGCGCAAGCTCGACTTCGAGGAGATCCAGATCCCGCCGGGCCCGCGCCTGGGCAACCTGGTGATCGAGTCCGACGGCCTCACCAAGGGATTCGGCGACCGCCTCCTCATGGACGACCTGTCGTTCTCGCTGCCGCGCAACGGCATCGTCGGCGTGATCGGCCCCAACGGCGTGGGCAAGACCACGCTGTTCAAGATGATCCTCGCCGCGTCCGAGGGCGGCTCGGACGACAAGGCCGCGCTCCCCGACTCCGGCGCCATCCGCGTCGGCGACACCGTGAAGCTCTCCTACGTCGACCAGAGCCGCGAGGGCCTGGACCCCACCAAGAACGTGTGGGAGGTCGTCAGCGACGGGCTCGACTGGATCAAGGTCGGCCACGTCGAGATGCCCTCGCGCGCGTACGTCGGCGCCTTCGGCTTCAAGGGCCCGGACCAGCAGAAGCCGGCCAAGGTGCTCTCCGGCGGGGAGCGCAATCGGCTCAACCTCGCGCTCACGCTCAAGCAAGGCGGCAACGTCCTGCTGCTCGACGAGCCCACCAACGATCTCGACGTCGAGACCCTCGGCAGCCTCGAGAACGCGCTGCTGGACTTCCCCGGGTGTGCGGTGATCACCTCGCACGACCGCTGGTTCCTCGACCGCATCGCCACGCACATCCTCGCCTACGAGGGCGACTCCACCTGGTTCTGGTTCGAGGGAAACTTCGAGTCGTACGAGAAGAACAAGGTCGAGCGGCTCGGGGCCGACGCGGCGCGGCCGCACCGGGCCACGTACCGCAAGCTCACCCGGGGCTGATCCGGCCGTGCGGCACGTGCACGCGGTGCAGCTGCGCTGGGCCGACCTCGATCTGCTCGGGCACGTCAACAACGTGCGGCTCATGGAGTTCCTGCAGGAGGCCCGGGTGGCACTGCTGCTGGAGGTGGGCAGCCGCGTCGACGGCGCCGCCGGCGATCTGAGCGCCGACTTCAGCCAGGTCGTGGCCCGCAACGAGATCGACTACCTGCGGCCGCTGTACCTCAGCGAGGAGCCCGTCAGCGTCTCCACCTGGGTCGAGCACCTTGGCCGCTCGTCGTACACCCTCGGGCACGAGGTGCTCGACCAGTCCGGCCGGGTGGCCGCCCGCGCCCGCACGGTGCTCGTCGTCGTCGGCCCCGGCGCCACCTCGTCGGTGCCGATCCCGGACGGGCTGCGCGCGGCGCTGGCCGGGCTCGCCGAGCCCGCCGCGGCCCAGGGCTGAGCATGGCCGGGGCCCCGGTCTCGGTCCGGCTCCGCTTCGACGAAGCGGCGTTCCTGGCCGGCTTCCTCGGCCGGCTCGACCGTTGGGAGCCGGACGCTGCGGTGCGCGTCCAGCTGCGCGGCTCCGCGCTGGGCGTCTACGCGGCACCCCCGCTCGGGTGCCTCTCTCTGATCGCCCTCCCGACCGCCGGCTCGCCTGCCCCCCCCGATGCCCGTGAGGTCGTTGACGAGGTGGTCTCGGCAGGCCGGCTGCGCGACGTCGTCGGAGACGTGTCGGCACGCCGTGGGCCCGACGACGTGCGGGACGTCCGGCTGCCCGACTCGGTCGGCCCCCGGGCGGGCCTGGCAGTGCTGCCGCCGCGCGAGGGGTGGCTGCCCGGCGACCACGGGGTGGCCGGTGACGTGCTGCCCCGGGTGGATCAGGCCGTGGCCGACTTCCGTGCCGAGGCCGCCGCCGACCAGACGCACGACCCGGGTGCGCTCTCGAGGGTGGCCGAGCAGGTCTGGTCCCGGCCCGGGTGGGCGGGCCTGCCGCTGCAGGCGCTGCACGCCGCGGTGCTGCTCGGCCTGCTGCCGCACGCCGGCATGCGGATCAGCGCCGCTACCACGCCCGGGTGGAAGCGGCTCACCACCCCGGTGGGCCAGGTGTTCGTCCGCTCGGGGGCTCCGCCGGTGCTCACCCTCGCCGTGCTGTAGGCGCCGACGGCCGCGTCAGGCGCGCAGCCAGGCCGCCGTGTCGACGGGCAGCCTGAGACCGCCCTCGGCCGCCGCCAGCGGGAGGCCGGTACTGGTGACGAGCACCTCTGACCCGAACGCCGCGGCCGGGAGCACCACCTCGCGGTGGCCCATGTTGACCACCGCACGGACCGCCGGGGCGCCGGCGCGAGACGGGCGGACGAAGGCCAGCACGTCACGCCCCAGCTCGTGCTCGTCCCAGCGGTGCACGCCGTCGCCCAGCGCGCGCTCGGCCCGCCGGACGGCGAGCGCGGTGCGGAACATCTCGTACGTCGACCCCGGCACGGCCCGCTGCGCCTCGAGCGAGAGCTGCGCCCACGACGGGGGCTGGGGCAGCCACGACGCGGCGCCCGGCCCGAACCCGAACGACGCAGACATGCCCGACCACGGGATCGGCACACGGCAGCCGTCGCGGCCCACCGCCACGCCGTTGGTACGGAAGAACACGGGGTCCTGGCGCGCGTCGGCGGGCAGGTCGAGGACCTCGGGCAGCCCGAGCTCCTGGCCCTGGTACACGTAGGCCGACCCTGGCAGCGCGAGCATGACGAGCGCGCCCGCCCTCGCCCGCGCCGTGCCCGCGACCAGATCGCGGACGACGCCGTCGATGTCGACGGGGGCACGTAGGTCGCCGATGGTCGGCTGCGCGGCCGACGGGTCGGGGGACGACGACGGCGCGTATCGGGTGGGGGCGCGCCACACGTCGTGGTTCTCGAGCACCCACGTGGTGGGCGCGCCCACGGCCCCGGCGGCGGCGGTGGAGTGGTCGATCGTCTCGCGCAGGCCCTGGGCCCACCACGGGGTGCGCAGGTGGTGGAAGTTGAACGCGGTGTGCAGCTCGTCGGCGCGCAGGTAGCGCGCGTGGGCCTCCGGGGTGGGCACCCACACCTCGCCGACGAACATGCGCGGCGGGTCGTACGAGTCGGCGACCGCGCGCCACTCCCGGAAGATGTCGTGCACGGCGGGCTGGTCCCAGTACGGGCCCGGCTCGTTCGCGTCGGTGGCCTCCACGGGCCGGTGCGTCGGCAGGCTCGGGTCGTCGTGCGCGTCCGGGTAGGCCATGTCTTTCGCGAGACCGTGCGCGACGTCGATGCGGAAGCCGTCGACCCCGCGGTCGAACCAGAACCGCAGCACCGAGAGGAACTCGTCGCGCACCTCGCGTGACGTCCAGTCGAGGTCGGGCTGCTTGGCGTCGAAGAGGTGCAGGTACCACCAGCCGCTGGGGTTCCCGGCCGCGTCGTCGAGCTGCGTCCATGCGATGCCGCCGAAGACGCCGAGCCAGTCGGTCGGCGGCAGCGCTCCGGCCTCGCCGTTGCCCCGCAGCAGGTGGTAGCGGCCCCACGGGCCCTGCGCGTAGCGGGTTCGGCCCGCGACCCCTGTGCCGTCGGGCACGCCGGCGGCCATCGCGGCACGGAACCAGTGGTGCTCGTCCGAGGTGTGGTTCGGGACGATGTCGATGATGACGCGCAGACCCTCGGCGTGCGCCTCGTGCACGAGCGCTTCGACGTCGTGGACGTCACCGAAGACCGGGTCGACCGCGCGGTAGTCGGCCACGTCGTAGCCGGCGTCGGCCATCGGTGACCGGTAGAACGGGGAGAGCCACAGCGCATCGACGCCGAGCCCGGCGAGGTACGGCAGGCGCGTGCGCACCCCGGCGAGGTCGCCGATGCCGTCGCCGTCGGCGTCGGCGAAGGACCGGGGGTACACCTGGTAGATGACGGCGTTGCGCCACCAGTCGTGGTCGGGGCTCATCCGCGGGGCTCCTGCCGCGCCGGCACGCCGGGACCGAGGTCCTGGGGGGCGTTGACCATCGAGAAGGCGGCCATCGTGAAGTACCTCCACATCTCGTCCGAGAGGTCCGGCGGGAGCCCCTGGTCTTTCAGCGCGGTCTCCATGTGGTGCAGCCACCGCGTGCGCGCGTCGTCGTCGATGGTGTAGGGCGCGTGCCGCATCCGCAGCCGGGGGTGCCCACGCAGGTCGGAGTAGGTGGTGGGGTCCACCCCAGTACTGCTCGAGGAACATGCGCAGCCGTTCGGCGGCCGGACCGAGGTCGTCCTCGGGGTACATCTGGGACAGCACGGGGTCGTCGGCCACGCCGGCGTAGAAGCGGGAGACGAGCCGCTCGAAGAACGCGTGGCCGCCCACGACGTCGTAGAACGAGACCCTCGCCTCGTCGTTGCCGTCGGTCGCGCCGGGGGTGCTGCTCACCGGGCCATTGTGGCGGGTGCGGCGCCCGCCCCGTCAGCCGACTCCTGCACCGGGTCGGACGGAGGCCGGCTCGGCTGCGTCGTGTACGCGTCCGCGGCCTGCCGGGGACCGGGACCGATCACGGGTCAGGACGTGTGGGAGGGCAGCGGCCTCGGCGTGGCCGTCGTGGGGCTCGGCGTGGGGGTGGGGGTGGGCTTCGGGGCGGGGGTCGGCGGCGGGACGAGCGGCGGTACGACCCGCACGAGCACCCCGTAGCGCACGATCCGGTGCCGCGGATTGTGATGGGCGTCGCGGTAGCGGTCGCCTGCCGCGTTGTCCTCGGGGGTCGCGCAGGTGATGACCGTCAGCACGGACCTCTTCGGGGCGACGCCCGGGTGCCAGGGAACGGGGGCGACGAGCCGGGCGATGGCGCCTCGGCGCGACGCGTCGACGGTGGCACCGCCGGTGATCCGGTAGACGTACACGTGCCCGCGGAAGGTCACCCGCACCTCGGCCCCGCGGCGCAGCGCCGGCAGCCGCCACAGGGGGCGCCCGGCCGACGTGCGGTGGCCCGTGATGACCAGGTTCCCGGGGACCCCGGGCAGCGAGCCGCCCGAGCGCCCGAGCGGGCCCGCGAGCAGGCCCTTGTCCTCCAGCCGCGTGCCGGTGGCGTCGTCGGGGGCGCCCACGTGCCAGGCCAGCCGGCGGCTGACCCCGATGGCGGGGATCCGCACCCACGCGCCCGGCGGGAGGGCCACCCCGGGCGTGCGGGGTGTGAGGGCGGTCGACCAGAGACGCCCGACGTCGGTACGGGCGGCCGCGCTCGTCGCCGGACCCAGGATTCCCAGCGGCAGCAGCCCGAGGGTGAGCGCCGCGGCGCCGGCGAGGATCGCCGTCCTCGCCGCGGCGGCGCGGGGACGGCGGCCGGTCATCGGTCCACGGTAGCGGCGGGGCCGGTGGCGGGGACGGGCGCGGGACACGTGGGCGCGGGACACGTCACGGGCCGGGGCCGCCGGGCGCCGCACCGGGCCCCTGCCCGGGGTAGCGCATCATCACCGGCACCCGGATGCCCTCGCGGTCGAAGGCGGTCTTTACCTGCTCGCGGATCGCCCGGGACGCGCTCACCTGCTGGTTCGACGCCGACTTCGCCGTCACCCGCACCATGACGGCGTCACCCGTGACGCTCTCGACGCCGGCGTACGAGGGGGAGACAGGAGCATCGCGTCGAAGGCGGCGTTGTCCATCATGTCCGTGCCCACGGCGGCCACCACCTCGGCGACGTGATCGAGGTCCTCGTCGTAGGCCACCGGGATGTCGACGAGCGCCATGGTCCAGCCTTGCGAGCGGTTGGCGACCCGCAGCACCTCGCCGTTGCGGACGTACCAGACCACCCCGCTGGAGTCACGCACGCGGGTGATGCGGAGCGTGAGGTCTTCGACCGTGCCGATGACCGGGCCGAGGTCGACGACGTCGCCGATGCCGTACTGGTCCTCGATGATCATCGAGATGCCGTTGAAGTAGTCCTTGACCAGGCTCTGTGCGCCGAACGCCAGGGCCACCGACGCGACTCCGGCGCTCGCCAGCAGGGGGCCGATGTCGATGTTGAACTGGGCCAGGATGGTGATGGTCGCGATCGACCAGATGGCGAAGGTGCCGGCGCTGCGCAGGAGCTGGCCGATGGACTCGGCGCGCTGCTCTCCGCGCTGGCGCGACCAGCGCGTCGGTCAGATCGGCGGTGTTGTCGTGCCGCACCGGCCGTTCGGCCTGGCTCTGGCGCACCCGCGTGCTCACTGAGGCCACCACGCGCCGCACGCCCACGTTGAGCGCGATCTGCATGATGACGGTGATGATCAGGATGATCAGCACCTGCAGGAGCGTGCTGTGGTAGAGCCACTGGTACCACGTCTGGTCCTCGGCCAGCGCCGTCGCCGCGACCGTCATGATGGCGGCTCCAGGCCCGTCCATCGCGCGGTGAAGGCGAGCACGTCCGCCGACAGCTCGATCGACCGGGACAGCGCGCGTGCGCCGTGGCCGACGTCGCGCTCGGCGCGGATCAGGATCGGGCCGGTCGCCGGTGGTCGCGTGCTGCAGCGCGGCGCACAGCTTGCGGGCGTGCAGCGGGTCGACCCGGGTGTCGCCGTCGAAGACGGTGAACAGCGTCGCCGGGTAGTCGATGCCCTCGACGACCCGGTGGTACGGCGAGTACGCCAGCAGCCAGCCGAGCTCCTCGGGGTCGTCGGCGGAGCCGTACTCGACGTTCCAGGTCGCGCCGAGTCCGAACTGCTCGTAGCGCACCATGTCGAGCAGCGGCGCCGAGCAGACGACGGCGCCGAAGAGGTCGGGCCGCTGGGTCATCGCCGCGCCGACGAGCAGGCCGCCGTTGGAGCCGCCGCTGATGGCCAGCTGGCTCGGGCGTGCGTCCAGCCGTCGGCCGACGAGCCACTCGGCCGCGGCGTGGAAGTCGTCGAAGACGTTCTGCTTGTGGCCGAGCATGCCGTCGCGGTGCCACTCCTCGCCCTCCTCGCCGCCGCCGCGCAGGTTGGCGACCGCGTAGACGCCGCCGGCCTCGACCCAGGCGAGGATGGTGGCCGAGAAGCCGGGGTCAGCGGCAGGCCGAACCCGCCGTAGCCGTAGAGGATCGTCGGGCCGCGGTGCCCGTCGGGGCCGGCGCGTCGCCGCGCGACGACGAACATCCGCACCGTCGTGCCGTCCGGCTCGGTGTACGTCGACCTGGTCGCGTGTGGACCGTCGGGACGTCGACGGTGCCGGGCGCGGTCGGCCCACAGCGTCACGTCTCCCGGTCGCGGCCGTCGTAGCGCTGGACCGGTTCGACGGCGTCGTGTGGTCGGTGTAGCCGAACCACGCCTCGTGGCCGCCCTCGGGGCGCTCGACGAGGCCGCCGACGCGTGCCGAGGCCGGGCAGCGGCACGTCGCCGAGCCGCTCGCCGGTCGCCAGGTCGTGCACGGTCAGCTCGGAGACGGCGTGCCGGGTCCAGGACGCGAGCAGCACCGGCGTGCTCGAGCTCGGGTCCGTCGAGGACCGCGTAGCCGTCGAGCACGGCGCTCGGGGTCCTCGGCGAGCAGGTCGACCCAGTGCTCGGCGGCCGGGGTCGTCCGGGTCGGTGACGCAGAGCCGGCCGCGCGGCGCGTCGCGGTCGGTGAACACGAGGCGCGGCCGTCGCGGCCGACCTCGAGCCCGGTCTGGGCGTCGACGTCGACCTGGACGGGACGCGAGCGTCGGGCGCCGCGGCGGTCGGCGCCGTCGAGGTCGGCGAGCCACAGGTCGTTGCGCGGCGCCGTGCCCTCGGACGCCGAGACCTGCAGCCACCGGCCGTCGCGGCTGACCGAGACGCCGTAGTACTCGGTGGCCGCCTGCGCCCTCGCCGAAGACCATCGACGTCCTCTGTCGGGTCGGTGCCGAGCCGGTGCAGCCACACCCGCCGGTGGAACTGCTCCTCGCCGGCGGGCACGAGCTCGGGGTGCAGCCGGCGGACGTAGTAGTACGCCTCGCCGCCGGGCAGCCAGGCGACGGGCGAGTAGCGGGCCCGGTCGATGGGGCCGTCGACGAGCTCGCCGGTGACGACGTCCAGCACGCGCAGCACCGACTCCTCGGTGCCGCCCTCGGCGAGCTGGTAGGCGAGCAGGTGCGCCCTCCTTGGTCGGCTGCCAGGTGTCGAGCGTCGTGAGCCCGGAGGGGTCGAGCGCCATCGGGTCGACGAGCACGCGCTCGGTGCCGCCGGCGTCGACCGTGAGCAGCACGGCGTGCTCCTGCTCCGGCGGTCGCGGCGCATGAAGAACTGCCGCTCGCCGCGCCAGACCGGCGCCGAGACGATGCCGGCGGACAGCAGGTCGGTGAGGCGCGCAGCCAGTGGTCCTCGCCCGGCCAGCCGGTGCGCTCCTGCGCGAGCAGGCTCGTCCTGGGCCGCCGCCCACGCCTTGGTCTCGGCCGACGAGGCGTCCTCCAGCCAGCGGTAGGGGTCGGCGACCGGGTGGCCGTGCAGGTCCTCGACGAGGTCGTCGCGGGGCGCGTCGGGGTAGCGGGCGTGCGTCATGCACCGACCCTAACGAGCCGGCCGGCTGGACGACCCCCGGCCATCGCGGCCCGCACGCTCGGGCGTGGCGACCCTGAGGACCCGAAGGATGTCCGCCCGCGGGACCCCGCGCCCGTGGGGTCTGGGCACCCCGCGCCACGAGGGGACCGCAGGCCTACGCTCGTCCCATGGCCGACAAGGACGCGCTGACCCCCGAGGGCAAGCCGGCCCCTACCGCCGGCGGTCTGGGGTCCGCGCCCAGCGACAGCCCCTGGCGCCTGGTCAAGGTGACCCTCCTGGTGATCCTGCTGGGCTACCTGCTCCTGCTGGTGATGCTGAACCGCGGACCCGTCGACATCGACCTCGGCATCCGCACGGTGACCATCCCGCTCGTCGTCGTGATGCTGGCGATGCTCGCCGCTGGCGCCGTGCTGGCCCTGGGTCTGCGCCTCTTCTGGGGCCGCCGACGCGCCCGTCGCGCGCCCTAGTCGTCCAGGCCGGCGACCGCCCCCCTTCCCGCGTCACTGCCGTGGTGGTCGTCACCCTGCCGGTTAACGACAAACACGGCAGTGACGCGGGGATCGACTTAGGGTCGGACCCGTGACCGCGCTGCACGACCTCACCGCCCTCGAGCAGGCCGCTGCCGTGCGCCGCCGGGAGGTGTCGCCGGTGGAGCTCGCCGAGCACTACCTCGAGCGGTCCGAGCGCCTCGGCCCAGGGGTCGGCGCGTTCATCACCCTCACCCCGGACCTCGCCCTCGAGCAGGCCCGCGCCGCCGAGCGCGCCGTGCTCGAGGCCGACGACCCCGCCGGCCTGCCCGTGCTGCACGGCGTCGTCGTGCCGGTGAAGGACCTCTTCTTCCTCGCGGGCGTGCGCACCACGTTCGGCTCGGTCGTCTACGACCTCGTGCCGTGGTCGGACGACAACGTGGTCGCGGCCATCAAGGACGGCGGCGCGGTGATCACGGGCAAGACGAACACGCCCGAGTTCGGACTGCCGTGCTACACCGAGAACCAGGTGGCCCCGCCGGCGCTCACCCCGTGGGACCTCGCGCGCGGGGCCGGCGGGTCGTCCGGGGGAGCGGCAGCCGCGGTGGCGGCGGGCCTGGCGCCCGTGGCCCACGGGTCCGACGGCGGCGGGTCGGTGCGCATCCCGGCGAGCTGCTGCGGACTCGTGGGCATCAAGCCCACCCGGGGGCGGGTCAGCAACGGCCCGCTGCGCGACCCCGTCGGCGACATCGTCACCTCCGGCCCGCTGGCCCGCACGGTCCGCGACGCGGCCGCACTGCTCGACGTCATGTCCGTGCCGTTCCCCGGCGACCCGTACCCGGCCCCGGGGCTCGCGCCGGGCGACACATTCCTCGCCGCGGCCGACCGGCCCGCGGGCCCCTTGCGGATCGGCCGCTACCTCACGCCGGTCATCGCGGTCGCCGACGTCGACCCGGCCTGCGTGGCCGCCTACGAGAGCGCCTCGGCGCTGCTGGAGTCGCTGGGGCACACGGTGCAGGACGTGCCCCCGCCGTGGGGACCCGAGGCGTTCCAGGCGTTCGAGTCCCTCTGGGACGTGCTCGCCCTGCTCACGCCCGTGCCGCCGGAGGACGAGGAGCGGCTGGCCCCCCTGACCCGGTGGCTCCGCGAGCGGGGTCGGCTCGTCTCGGGCATCGAGGTCGCCGGCGCGGTGTCGGCGATGCGCTTGGTGGCGCGCGCGGCCATGGTGGCCACGGCCGACTTCGACGTCGTGCTCACCCCCACGCTCGCGCAGCTGCCGGCGCCGTTGGGGAGCCTGCGCGACGACGACGATCCCGCGGCCGACTTCGAGGCGCAGAAGCGTTTCACCCCGTACACCTCGCCGTACAACGTCAGCGGCCAGCCGGCGCTGACCCTGCCGCTGCACTGGACCGACGAGGGCCTGCCGGTCGGCGTGCAGCTCGTCGGGCGCACGGGCGGCGAGGCCACCCTCATCTCCCTCGCCGCCGCCGTCGAGGAGGCCGCGCCGTGGCATCACCGCCACCCGTCGATGTGGTGAGGACAAGGGGGAGGACATGAGTGACGTGGCAGAGGAGACGACCGGCGCAGAGTGGGCGCGCACACCCGCGGCCGAGGAATCTCCCCGCGAGTTCCGGCCGGTCGAGCCCGGTCTCGCCGACCTCGCGCGCGCCTACGGAGTCGCCGTCGAGTACTACGACCAGGGGGGCACCTACCACGCGGTCTCGGCCGACACGGTCGAGGCCGTGCTCGCGGCGATGGACGTAGATGCGAGGACCGAGGAGACGCGCTGGGCGGCGTGGGAGCGGCTGCGCGAGCGCGACTGGCGGCGGGTGCTGCCGCCGGTGTTCGTCGCGCGCCAGGGCACGCCGGCCGCGACGTGGGTGCACGTGCCGCACGGAAGCGAGGTGTCCGTGGTGGCCGAGCTCGAGGACGGCAGCATCCGCCGGCTCGACCAGGTCGACCACATCGTCGAGCCGCGGGAGGTCGACGGCACGCTGCTCGGCGAGGCGATGTTCGCCGTGCCTACCGACCTGCCGCTGGGCTGGCACACGCTGCGCGTCGTCAGCGAGCACGCCGCCGGAACATCACCGCTGGCGGTGACACCTGCGCGGCTCGAGCTGCCAGCGGCTGTGCGCGACGAACGGCTGTGGGGCCTGATGGCCCAGCTGTACGCCGTGCGGTCGCGGCGGTCGTGGGGCACGGGCGACCTCGTGGACCTGGCCGACCTCGGCTCGTGGGCCGGACGCTCGCTCGGCGCGGGCTTCGTCCTGGTCAACCCGCTGCACGCGGCGTCACCCGTGCCGCCCATGG
Source organism: uncultured Actinomycetes bacterium (assembly GCA_963778785.1). GTDB lineage: Bacteria > Actinomycetota > Actinomycetes > S36-B12 > CAIYMF01 > CAVZVV01. The sequence goes on along the minus strand of CAVZVV010000028.1, from coordinate 40,289 downwards.
CCCCGTCGCCCTACCTGCCCGTCACCCGGCGGTTCTTCAACCCGGTCTACCTGCGGGTCGAGGCCGTGCCCGAGTACGCCTACCTCGACGAGGTGGCCCGGGTGCACGTGGACTCGCTCGCCGAGTCCTGCCGGCGCCTGAACACCAGCGCAGACCTGCTCGACCGCGACCGCGTCTGGGCGGCCAAGCGCGAGGCCCTGCAGTTCGTCTACGACGTGCCGCTCACGCCGGGGCGGATGGCCGACTACGAGGCGTTCCTCGCCCGCGAGGGGGAGGGCCTGCTCGACTTCGCGACGTGGAGCGCCTTCGTCGAGGAGCACGGCCCGGCGTGGCCGAGCTGGCCGGACGCGCTGCACGACCCGCGCAGCGACGCCACGGCGGCCGAGCGGGTGCGGCTCGCGGGTCTGGTCGACTTCCACCGCTGGCTCCAGTGGCTGCTCGACGAGCAGCTCGCGGGCGCCGCTCGCGCGTTCGCCGACGCGGGGATGGCCGGTGGCGTCGTGCACGACCTCGCTGTGGGCGTGCACCCCGACGGCTCGGACTCGTGGTCGTTTCAGCACGTGCTCGCCCACGGCGTGTCCGTGGGCGCGCCCCCGGACATGTACAACCAGGTCGGACAGGACTGGTCGCAGCCGCCGTGGCGTCCCGACCGGCTCGCCGAGGCGGCGTTCGCGCCCTACCGCGACCTGCTGCGAGGCATCCTGCGGCACGCCGGTGGGATCAGGGTCGACCACGTCCTCGGGCTCTTCCGGCTGTGGTGGGTGCCGGCGGGCCGGCCCGCGAACGAGGGCACCTACGTGGCGTACGACCACGAGGCGATGGTGGGCATCCTCGTCCTGGAGGCGCACCGCGCCGGCGCCTTCGTCGTCGGCGAGGACCTTGGCACGGTGGAGGAGTGGGTACAGCACCTGCTGCTCGACCGCGGGGTCCTGGGCACGTCGATCTTGTGGTTCGAGCGCGACGAGCGCGGCCTGCCGCGTCCGCCCGAGCAGTGGCGGCCCGAGTGCCTCGCATCGGTCACGGTCCACGACCTGCCGCCGACGGCCGGGTATCTCGACGGCGTCCACGTCGACCTGCGGGCCCACCTGGGCCTGCTGACCCGGCCGCTGGAGGAGGAGCACGCCGACCACGACCGCGAGGTGGCCGAGTGGCGCGAGGCGCTCGAGGAACGCGGCCTGGTGGCGCCCGGCGCCCCGCTCGCCGACGTCGTCGTGGGGCTGCACGCCTACCTCGCCGCGACGCCCTCCCGGCTCCTCGGGGTGGCCCTCCCCGACCTCGTCGGCGACCGGGCGCCGCAGAATCAACCCGGCACCGACCAGGAGTACCCGAACTGGCGGGTGCCCCAGTGCGACGGCGACGGCCGGGCCGTCCTGCTCGAGGACCTCGAGACCGATCCAGAGCTGCGCGAGCGGATCACCGCGATCGTGGCCGCCGTGCGGCCGGTAGGGTCGGAACCGTGATGCACGCTTCTCTGCCTGCGCTGCTGGCCGCCACCGACGAGTACACGCCGATGTCCTTCCGACAGGTGGTGCTCGTGTTCGTGGCCATCCCCGCGGCTATGTACCTGACCATCTGGTTGCTGCTGTCCTTCCCGCGCTGGCGGCGGGGCGATTCGTACCGGCCCGGCGACGCCTGGACGGCGGACGGGCAGTGGTTCGGCGGGCCGCCCTCGGCCGCCGGCTCGGCCCCCGCCGCGCTGGAGGCGACCAGCGCCGACGGCGCCCCGGACGACGCCGAGGCCGTGGCTCCTCAGGGGGGTGGCACCAGTGCCCGCTGGTGAGCCCTTCGGCACCTCCGAGCGGCTCGAGATCGAGCGCGCCGTCGCGACGGCCACGGCCCAGAGCGGCACCCGCTTCAGCGTGTACGTCGGTGCCCTGTCCGAGGGCCGCGCCACCGCCGAGAAGCTGCACGCAGACCTCGGCCCCGGACGCGATGACGCGGTTCTGGTCGCCGTCGACCCGGGCGGGCGCGCCGTCGAGATCGTCACGGGGGTGCGGGCCGCCAAGACCGTCGACGACCACGCGTGCGCCCTCGGTGCGCTCACCATGACCTCGGCGTTCGCCAACGGCGACCTCGTGGGAGGCATCCGCAACGGCGTGCTGCAGCTCGCCGAGCACGCCCGGCAGCCCCGCACCCTGCACCAGGACCAGCCCTAACCGAGCCGCGGCGGGGCCGCCCCCGGGCGCGAACCTCGGCGCTGCGAGTGGGCCCTACGCGTCGCGCGCCTGGCAGCGCAGCGCCCTCGACACGCCGTCGCGCGCCTCGACGACCAGCCGCCGCGCTCCCGACGGCAGGTCGGGCAGACCCGGCCAGGAACTCGTCCGTGCGGGCGACGAGCTCCTGGTCGGCCAGGTAGGTGGGGTACAGGCCCATGACGATCGTCTGCGCGGTCTCGTTCGTGCGCTCGGCCCACGACCGGGCCACGGCGCCGAAGTACCGACCGACAAAGGCGCGCAGCAGCTCTCGCTGGTCGGCCTGCACGAAGCCGGCGACCGTCGCCATCTGCAGGGCGTTGGGCAACTCGTCGTGCTCGACGGCGGCGGACCAGGCCGCGGCCTTCGCCTCGGCGGTGGGCACGGCGGCCCGCGCGTACGCCGCCTGGCGCCGGCCGGTGGCGGTGTCGTCGCGCGCGAGCTCGTCGTCGATCGCGTCGTCGCCGAGCTCGCCCGTCGCGACCAGCCGCTGCAGCAGGGACCAGCGCAGGTCGGTGTCGACGGCCAGGCCGTCGAGCGGGTCGGTGCCGTCGAGCAGCCCGCGCACGAAGTCGCGCTGTGCCGCGGTGCGGGCCACCGCCGCCGCAGACCGTACGAAGGCGAGCTGCCGGTCGCTGCCGGGTTCGGCGACCTGCGCGCGCGCCGCGCACGCGTCGCCCAGCCCGCGAGGTACTCCTCGCGGTGCCCGGGCGCCGCGTACACCTCGACGCCGTGCGCAGCTGGCGCAGCAGCTGGGCGGCACGCCGACGTCGGTCTCGGCGTCGAGGCCCGACAGGACCAGGGTGAGGAAGTCGCCGGTCGACATCTCGGCGTCGCGGGTCATGTCCCATGCGGCGCCCCACACGAGCGCCCGCGCCAGCGAGCTGCCCAGCTCGCCGATCGAGGTGACGGCCGTGGCCAGCGAGCGGGTGTCGAGCCGGATCTTGGCGAACGTGAGGTCGTCGTCGTTGAGCAGCAGGAGGTCGGGCGCGGGACGCCGACGAGCTCGGGCACCTCGGTGCGGGCGCCCACGACGTCGATCTCGATCCGCCGGGTGCGCACCAACCCGTCGTCGGTGCGCGACGTACAGGCCGACGGCGATGCGGTGCGAGCGCAGCACCGGGGCCACGCCGGTCGGTTCGGCGGGAGGCTCCTGCACGACGGCGACCCGGCTCAGTGTGCCGTCGTCGGCCACCTCGACCACCGGCCGGAGCGTGTTGACGCCGGCGGTCTGCAGCCACTCCTGGCTCCAGCCGGTCAGGTCGCGGCCGCTGGCCTTCTCGAGGTCGGCGAGCAGGTCGGCGAGCGTCGTGTTGCCCCAGGCGTGCTTCTGCGAAGTAGGCGCGCAGCCCGGCGAAGAAGTCCTCCTCGCCGACCCAGGCGACCAGCTGGCGCAGGGCGGAGGCGCCCTTGGCGTAGGTGATGCCGTCGAAGTTCACCTCGACGGCCTCGAGGTCGACCATGTCGGCGGCGATCGGGTGCGTCGAGGGCAGCTGGTCCTGTCGGTAGGCCCACGCCTTGCGCTGGTTCGTGGAACGTGGTCCAGGCCTCGGTGAAGCGGGTGGCCTGCACGCTGGCGTGGTACGCCGCCCACTCGGCGAACGACTCGTTCAGCCACAGGTCGTCCCACCACCGCATCGTCACGAGGTCGCCGAACCACATGTGCGCCATCTCGTGCAGGATCGTGTTGGCGCGGCCGCTCGTAGGCGGCGTCGGTGACCGTGCTGCGGAACACGTAGTCCTCGTGGAACGTGACGCAGCCGGCGTTCTCCATCGCCCCGGCGTTGAACTCGGGCACGAACACCTGGTCGTACTTGCCGAACGGGTACGGGGTCTGCGAAGGCGTTCTCGAAGAACTCGAAGCCCTGCCGGGTGAGCTGCAGGATGTCGTCGGCGTCGAGGTGCTCGACCAGCGAGCGCCGGCAGTACACGCCGAGCGGATAGGTGCCGTACCGGCCGGTGTAGGAGCCGGTGACGCCGGCGTACGCGCCCGGCGACAGACGGCCGTGACGTAGGTCGACATGCGCTCCGTGGGCGCGAACCGCCAGCGCGAGACGCCCTGGCCGAGGTCGTCGGGCTGCGGCGTGGCGGCGTTGGACAGGACGGTCCAGTCGCGAGGAGCGACGACGCTCGAGGACGAGTGAGAGCCTTGAGGTCGGGCTGGTCGAAGCAGGCGTAGACGCGGCGCGCGTCGGCGACCTCGAACTGCGAGTAGAGGTACACCTCCTTGTCGACCGGGTCGACGAACCGGTGCAGGCCCTCGCCGGTGCGCATGTAGGCGCAGTCAGCCTCGACGAGCAGCTCGTTCACCGACCCGAGCGCCGGTAGCGCGATGCGGAAGCCGTCGAACGCTTCGGCGGGGTCCAGCTCGATGCCGTTGAGCACGACGCGGCCCACGGCCGGAGCGACGAGGTCGACCCAGGTGGACGCCCCCGGCTCGTCGGTGCTGAACCACAGCCTGGTCGTGCTCGGGAAGGTGGGCGCCTCGGCCCCGCCGGTGAGATCGAGGCAGACCTCTGCCCGGTCCACCCGGAGCAGGGCGGCGCGGCCGGCGGCCTCGTCGCGCGTGATGTTGGTGCCGGGCACGGAGGGTGTCCTTCCTCGGGGGCGTCGCCCGGTCATCCTGTCACGACCGGCCCGTGGCGCAGATCATCCGCACCGGGAGCGGGGGCCCGCCAGTTCTTCCGACCGCGCCGGTCGTCGCGCTGCGACCCCACGGCTGCCAGACTGCCCGCCATGCGCATCCACATCGGCAGCGACCACGCCGGCTTCGAGCTCAAGGCCGCGGTCATCGACCACCTTCGGGCCGCAGGCCACGAGGTCGTCGACCACGGCGCCCACCTGCCGGACCCCGAGGACGACTACCCCGCCTTCTGCATCGCGGCGGGGCAGGCCACCGTCGACGACCCCGGCAGTCTCGGGATCGTCATCGGGGGCTCGGGCAACGGCGAGCAGATCGCCGCGAACAAGGTCCGCGGCGTGCGGGCCGCCCTGGCGTGGACCCAGGAGACGGCCGCGCTCGCGCGCGAGCACAACGACGCGAACGTGGTGTCCATCGGCGCCCGCATGCACGACGTCGCCACTGCGCTCGCGCTCGTCGACACGTTCGTCCGCACGCCGTTCAGCCGGGGGGAGCGGCACGAGCGGCGCATCGCGATCCTCGCCGCGTACGAGGCCACGGGACAGGCTCCGGTGCCGCAGTCCTGAGGTGCTCCGTCCGCGCCGGCGGGCCCCTCCTCCCCGAGGAACCGCGCGGCGCGGACGGAGGTCAGCAGGCGGCCCCGGTCACCCGCAGGACCGGGCACCCGCCCGACCCGTCCGCGGGCAGGACCCGCTGCAGGCCCCACATGCCGGCCTGCGTGAAGGGCCGCCGCAGGTCGCCGAAGAAGAAGTCGCCCGGAGCACCGCCCCAGCCTCCGGCGCCGCCGGAGACCTGCGCGTCGGTGCTCTCCCACGGGCCGATGGCGTCGGCGCTCACTTCGTTGCTGTTCGGGATCCGCCAGTCGCGGACCCAGGCGAGCCCACCGAGGGAGAACGTGTGCGGCTGCTCGCTGCCGGGCGCGACCAGCGCGTGGACGATCACCGGGTCGCCGACGTAAGAGGTGAGCACCGGCGACGTGCCCGGGTCCTGGAACGCCAGGTCGCTGTCTCCCACGGGTGCCGAGCCGTAGTTGACCGACACCGCTCCGCTGGCCACGGCGGTGACGTACGGCATGTTGTCCTGCCCGATCCGCTGGTCGTCGTCGGCGAGGATCACGGTGAAGTCGCGGTAGTCGGGCAGCCGCCCGCCGGGCACGTGCACGAGAACCTTGCTCCCCGTCGACGTAGCCGCGCCCGTGACCGCATCCGTGATGGTGGTGACCTTCTTGGCCACGGTCGACTTCGGCGCGATCACCAGGGCGCCATAGAGCCCCTGCTTGACCGCGGTGTCGGTACCGACGAGGTCGGCGATGGCCACGGTGCCCTGCCGTGCCGTCGGCACGGAGTAGACGTACGTCCAGCTCTTGCCTGGGGCGACGGACTGGTTGGGCCCGAAGCCGAGAGTGATGCCCGAGCTCGCCGGCAGCCGGTCGACCCCAGCCACGGCGAAGCCGCTGGGCGCTGCGGTGGCGTTCGTGAACGCCACCTTGAGGCAGTCGCCCTGGACCGCGTGCAGGACGAGAGGCTCGACCGGGATGGTGCCCGCCCGGGCCGCGGCGGCGTTGGCCGACGGCACGAAGGCGAACTGGTTGTTTCCGACCGCCGCGATGGGTGTGGCCGTGACGCTCACGCTGCGCACCGGCTGCGACTTCGTGCAGGGGTTTCCCGCGTTCGTGGCGGCCGGCGCGGGCAGGCCCGTGACCGCTGGCTGCTTATAGGTGCCCGTCGGCGCCGTGATGCCCGGCAGCGGCGGCAGGTCGGCCGCCCTCGCGCCCAGCACCCGCACGATGCCCCACGCACCCTGCGCGAACCGTTGCTGGTCGCCGTCGAAGTACATGTAGTCACCGGGCCGCAGCTTCTCCTCGGCCGGCTTGCCGTTGATGATCATGGTGTACTTCTCGCTCACGCCGTGGTGGATCGTGTCGTACAGACCCACCGTGGGTGTGCCCGTGGCCTGGTCGAACCTGAACTCCTTGGCGAACCTCATGCCCTGGAAGTGCAGGGTGTCGACCGTGGGCGACACGTTGATCGTGCGCACCACCAGCGGCTCGTTCGGGTAGAGGCGCGCCAGCGGGGTGACGGGATCTCCGTAGGTGTACGAGGAGAAGCGGTCGGGAACCGATGGTCGCTCGGTGAACGGGTTAGCGCGCAGGTTGAGCGTGCTGAAGTTGCTCTCGTCGTTGTCGTGGATGGCCCACAGCACGAGCTCGCGGTACGCGCCCTCGACCTCGCCGGGGGCCAGCGGCGGGCTCCCGGGCCCCGGCACGATGTTCACGAAGGTGCCGGACTGCACGGGCAGGTTCGTCGTGGGGTCGAGCCACTGCGAACCCTTGGGCTCGACGATGAGCTGGCCGACGAGGCCGTGGCCCCAGCCGTGGATGCCGTCGACGTGGTCGTGCCAGAAGATATTGTCGAGGAGCACGTCGGGGTACCAGCGGTACTGGATGAACTCCGTGCCGGCGTACTCGCCGGCCGGGTGGGCGGCACCCAGCGGTGCGGACAGGGTGAGGGTCTTGGCGGTGGCGTCGACGAACACCACCTGGCGTATCTCGGGCGTCGCGGTGCCCAGGCCGACCATGATCCACGGGCGCCGCGGGTTGCCGTTGGCGTCGGCGCCGAGGAACTTGTCGACGGCGGCGACGCTGATGACCGTGTCGCCGGCGGCGGCGGCCGCGGTGAGCTGCGGGTCCTCCACCTTGTAGGGGCGCACCGAGTGCTCGTACGCGAATCCCGCGGTGACTCCGTCCGAGCCCTGCACGTCGAACTGCACGTGGTGGATGTGCATGCCGGTCTTGGACCAGCCGTCGAACGCGCCCGCGTCCGTCATCTCGTTCGTGAGCGTGATCCCCACGCAGTCGCCCTGGTTGGCCCGGATGGCCAGCGGCGTGACCGGCTTGCGCCCGGCCAGGACGTCGGCCTTGTCCGGAGCCAGCACGAACACCTTGCCCTCGGGGTCGATGACGCCCTTGCCCGTGCGGGCGTAGGACTTCTCGATCGCCACGACGTTGTAGGTGCGCAGCGGGCGGCCGGCGGGGCACAGGCCGTCCTTGCGGCCGCTCGTCGGGTCGGCGGACCCCGTGGCCGGGGAGTCGGCGTTGGCCGACAGGTAGGGCGCGCCGGTGTGACCGTTTCCGGAGAAGGGCGGGCGGGTGCCGATCTGAGGGCGCAGCATCGGGTAGGCCGGACGGCCCGAGACGGGGTCGAACAGCAGGCGTGGTCGTCCCTCCACGAGCGGGTGGCCCGTGTCGATCGCGAGCAGGTTCGGCTTGCCCGGGATCCCCCAGGGCGAGTCGGGGAAGACGGTCGGGTCGGCGGGGTTGCCGAGGTACACGGGCGCGGCGGGTGTGCCGGCGACCTTCCAGTCCCACACGCTGGCGTCCTGCGCCGAGGAGGGCACCCCCTCGGGCGGTAGCTGGCGGCGGATCCAGTCGTCGAGCTTGGCCGGGGTGTCCAGCGTCACCGACGTGGACGTGCCGTTCGCGGCGGTCTGCGCGTAGGTGCGCCCCAGCAGGCCGGTGGACTCCACGGCGGTCGGGGGCGCGAGCCGGTCTCGCAGGGGAGCGAGGTCGGGCTGCAGCACGTTGAAGACCCGCCACACGCTCCACATGCCGCTCACGTAGTGCTTGGCGATGTGGCAGTGGAACAGGAAGTCCCCGACTGACTGCTGCACACCGCCCGCGCCGCCCTCGATCTCGAGGTTGAAGGCCTCGCCCGGGCCGAGCGACTGCGAGTCGATGCGCTGCGAGGGGGATGCGACGGTCGGGGGGTCCTTGCGCAGGCCGGTGTCGGTGTAGTTGAAGGTGGTGTCGGCCACCGGGTTCGCCCGCCAGCGGTCGCCACCGCCGTGCAGGTGGTACACGTGGAACTTCTCCCCGCCGGCGTGCATGATCCGGATCTTGGTCGGGTCGGACAGGTAGCCCCGGACGATGGGCGTGGCCGGCTCGCCGAACGTGTACGAGCTGTATGCGTGCGACTTCTCCTTCGGGAAGCTGAGCAGCCGGTTGCGGAACGGCTCGCTGCGGTAGTTCAGCGCGAACGAGCCCGGCTTGTAGCTGCCCGTGACGTGGTCCTCGATCTCGATCAGACTGCCGTCCGCGGCCGTGAGCCTCTCGTTGTCGTTGCCCACCTCGTGGTGCAGCAGCGCGTTCTCGCGGAACCAGCACGCCCGCGTCGCCGGGTTGCACGAGGGGCCGACGCCGCCAGGCCGGATCATGGCCTCCCAGCCCGAGGCGAGGGGCGTGTTGGCCCGGCTGGTGTCCCAGTAGGTCGAGCCGGGCGGCTCCACCGCGAGCGCGCCGAACAGGCCGTGCCCGATCTGGTTGCGGAAGCCGGGGCCGGGATGGATGTAGTGCAGGCCCTCGAGCGTGTCGTCGAGCGGGACGTAGTAGCGGTATGTCGTCGACTGGCCGGGTGGGGGCTCCGAGATCGGGTTGGCGCCGATCGCGTCGCCCGAACCTGAGGCGGTGAAGGCCAGGCCGTCGATGTGCAGGCCGTACCACCCGCCGGCAGCCTGGTTCGTGTAGTGGATCTCGACGCAGTCGCCCTCGTTGGCCCGGATCACCAGGGGCTGGATGGGGTCGTCGCGCAGGCCCGGCGTGACATGGTGGGAGGTCTCCTGCGCCCGGATCGCGGGCACGGCGCTGGACAGGGCGTACATGTGGCCCTGCGGGTCGTGGTCGCCGAAGTTGTTCAGGGTGATGTCGACGTCGATCGCCACGACGTCGAACGAGGCCGACACCGGGCCACCGGACAGGCAGTCCTGGGCAGGCGGCAGCGCGGCTGCGGCCGGCGGCGCTGCGGCCGCGAGCGCAGCGGACGCGAGCGCCCCCGCGGCGAGCACTGCCAGCGCCGCGCGGGTGCGGTTCGGCCGGCGACCTGACGGCGGACGCGGCACCTCGGGCAGGTCGCCGCGCACGAGCACGTCGGCATCGTCGGCCGCGGGCGCCAGGACCAGCACCGCGGCGGCCGCTACCGGCAGCGCCACCGCGAGCAGCAGGAGCAGGTGGTCGACGACGTGCGCACCGAGACCCCCGTGCCGGTGGCCCGAGTCGAGCAGGGCCCGCACCGGCGTGGTGGCGACGGCGACGACCCCCACGGCTACGACGGAACCCACGATGCGGGCGGCCCGCGACCGGGCCGGAACCACACCCAGGGCGGCCCATGCCGCGGCCGCCATCAGCGCACCCGTCGCGGCAGCGTCGAGCGTCCACCGCGACCAGTCGGCGCCGGCGATGCCGCTGGCTCCGGCGTGGACGGTGGCTAGCCACGCGGCGCTGACCACGCCGACGCACAGGGAGACGAGCAGGTCGTCGCTGGTCGAGACCCGACGGAGGGGTGTCCGAGAGCTGGGCATGGTGACTCCTGCGCCGTCAGTGCTGGTGGACAGCGGGTCGGGGGGCGGCACCGGCGTCGCCGAGGGGGAGAACCGTCACCACGTCCCCGTCGTGCACCACGAGCGAGTACGCACCGCGCGCGCTGGGCACCACGAAGCTCAGCGACGCGTCGACGTCGGAGCCGCCCGGCAGGGCTCCCGGCGGGATCGTGCTGGTGTCGGGGGACACGTCCGTGCCGTTCGGCAGCCGCAGCCGGAACGACCCCGGGTCGACGCGCTGGTCGGCGCCGCCGAGGGTGAGGTGCACCCGGGCGAGCTCGTGCTCGGAGTCCACGTAGCCGCCGATGCCGTGGGTGACCCCGCCGAGCTCCTCCGGGGTCGGGCCGCTGAGCAGCTCGTACCCCGCAAGCACCACGAGTCCGTGCGAGGTGTCGACCTGGGTGGCTGCGGCCCCGCCGACGTCGGACAGCGCCGTGACGAGGGCTGGCACGCGCCAGGCACCTGCCCCGGCCAGCAGGAGCAGCGCGACGAGAGCTGCCAGCCACGGGGCAGCCGTCGGCCGCACCGTCGCTACGGCGGTCGTCTTCGGTGCGGCAGTCGTCGTCGTCATGGGTGCACCTCAGCGTGAGGACCTTGTGGAATCCCCGGAACCTGGTTCCGGGGCGGGGAAACGAGGCAGCGCGAACCGGGTCAGGCGACTTCGAGCTCGGCGGCGAGACTGGCCATCACGTGGTGCACCCGGGCGCGGCGGCTGCCACCGGACGTGCGCACCGCGTGCACCAGGAGCCGCACCAGCTGGTCGATCTGCGCCCCATCGGCGGGGGCGTTCCTCGGACCCGCCGGGCGCCGGTACGTCGTCGCGCAGCACGGCGAGGTGCAGGTCCTGGGTGGACCGGTCCGGGTCCACGCCCATCTCGTCGGCCAGGGTGCGGCGCAGGTGGTCGTACGCGCGCAGCGCCTCGGCCCGGCGACCATCGCGCCACAGCGCCTCGATCAGCACGCGGGCGCAGGCCTCGGCGAGCGGGTCGAGCCCGAGGGCCCGGCGGGCCAGCGCGATCGCGTCGGCCCAGCTGCCGTCGGCGACGGCCCGGGCGCCGGCGTCGGCGCACGCCTGGACGAGAGTGGCCTGAGCGGCGGCCCGCGCCTCGACGGCCCAGGGCGTGTCCGGGTCGCTCTCGAACAGCTCCCCGGTCGCCAGCTCAAGCGCCTGGCGCAGCACCGGGCGCGCCTGGTCCGGGGCGGCGATCCGGCCGGCTGCGACGAACCGGTGGAACTCCACCAGGTCGATGCGCACGCGGGACGGGTCGAGCAGGTAGCCGCCCGCGGAGGTGCGCAGCGGCGACTCGGATGCGGGCCGGCCGGGCGCGAGGTGGCGGCGCACGACCGAGACGTAGGCCTCGAGCGTGGCGACGGCCGTCGGCGGGGCGAAGTCGCCCCACAGACACGCAATCAGCCTGTCCTTGCTCACCGGATGCCCGGCATGCATCGCCAGGATCTCGAGCACCTGGCGTGCTTTGTTCCCCCCCAGCTCGCGGGCACCGACGACACGGTCCCCCTCGACGATCCGGGTCTCTCCGAAGACATAGAACTCGATCATGCTTGCCGCCCCCTGCATCGTCCCAACCCCCCGGTCGGCCGCACGGCCTGTCCCCCCAGACGAGGCCGTGCAGTGCTCACCATGGCGGTGGGGGGTGGGTGGGATGCCAGCCGCGGATGGGGTGGGCTCATACCCCCAGAACGGGGGGTTGCGCGCCCCGGCGTTCGCGTGCCACCAGGGTGGCGGGCCTAGGGCAAGGAGACGGCCGACCCACCCGGCAGGGCCAGCCGCAGGTCTCCGGCGCCGTCCGGCACCGCGTACATGAGGACGACCTCGGACACGACGCCCTTGGTCGGGTGCACCACGGCGGGGCTGCTGCGCCACGGCCGCACGCCCCTGGCCAGCCCCTCGCCGGTCAGGACGAGCCTGCGGGTGTCCACAGGCCCGCCGGAGCCGTCGAGGCGCAGCGCGAGCCGGACCTGCAGCGCGTGCTCGCCCGGCGGCAGCGCGTACGAGGTGGAGTCGACGCCCCGCGCGTCCAGCACGGTGGCACTCCCGCCCGGGACCGAGGCCCGCGACCCGATCGGCACCGGGGTCTTCACGAGTGCCGACTGCGCGGCCGGAGCGAACGAGAGCACGAGGGCGAACGCGGCGGCGACGAGCAGCATGGCCGCGGTCGTCGCCAGGGCCATCGCGACCGTGCGGGCCTGGGGCCGCCACCACGGCGTGCCCGGATCCGACAGGTTCCGGGCACGGGCGTGGAGGGGGACCGAGAGGGTCGTCATTGCTGACCTCGTTGTCGTCGGCGGCCGGGTCAGGCCACCCTCGTGCACCTACCTTGGGAGATCCCAGGGGTGCACGCGGCCTCAGACCGGCAGGACCGCCGAGACCGTCGTGCCGCTTCCGGCGGCCGACGTGATCACCAGCGTCCCGCCCTCGGTCTCCACCGCCTCCCGGATCATGCGCAGGCCGAAGTGGCCCTCCGGCACCCCCGCGCTGGCGTCGAACCCGCGGCCGTCGTCGGCCACGGTGACGCGTAGCTCGCGCGGCGAGCGAGCCAGACCGATCCAGATGTGCTGGGCGCCCGCGTGCTTGGTGGCGTTGCGCAGGGACTCGCGCACCACGCGGAACGCGATGACCGCGTGCAGCTTGTCGACGTCGAGGTCGGCGGGCGCGTCGAGCGAGACCACCGTGCCGTCGTGCGGCAGGCGGGCGGCCAGCGCCTCGATGCCGGCCACGAGGTGCTCGCCGTCGATGTCGGCGGCGTACGCCTCGGTGATGAGCGAGCGCAGGGAGCCGACGTCGCCCTGCACGATGTCGCGGGCCCGCTCGACGGTGGACAGGTCGACGTGGGACATCGTGCTCCCGTTGCCGCTGCTGAGCCTGCGGTGCAGCGTGTCCAGCGCCATGCCGACTCCGGCGAGGTCCTGCACGACACCGTCGTGCAGGTCGACCGAGATACGGCGGCGCTCTTCCTCGGGGGCGGCGGCGGCGCGGTACAGGGCGTGGCGGCGGTCCGCCTCGAGCCGGGCGACCCGGCGCGCCATCAGGACCGCCAGGGGGAGGGTGGCCAGCGCGAGCAGAAGGAGCGCGCCGAGGGTGAGCGGCAGCACCTGGCGCGCGATCGCGCGCGCATCGGTGCCGAGGTTGTTGGCCGGGAAGTACGCCTCGAACAGAAGGGGGGCCCCCGACTCGTCCGAGAACGCCGAGTACACCTCGATGAGCCTCCCCGCGGGGCGCTCGAACTCGTTCTCGTCCTTGCCCAGGTCGGACAGGTTGGTCTGGGTGCCCGTCGTGCCGAACAGCTCGCTCTCTTCGGGCTCGAGCGAGAACACGCGGCCCATCACGCGCTTGTCGTCGGAGTACAGGATCCGGGCCTGCGCCCCGTCGAGCCGGCGCCACACCTTGACCCGGTAGATCGACCCGTCGGACATCCGGGTCTTGACGACGGCGTCGAGCTTGCCCAGGGCGGTGGGGTCGCCCCGTTCGAGCGGGGCGCCCGCGAGCGGTGCCACGATCTGCTCGGTGATCGCGCGGGCCGTTCGCTCGGCCTCCCGGAGCGCCTCCTGGGTGGCCAGGATCGAGCTGAGCCACACCGCGAGGGCTGACACGACGATCAGGACCGCGAGCGCGCCGATGGCATAACGCACCAGCGCCTGACGCACGATGCGTCGGGCGCTGGTGGCGTCGATCTCCTCGTCGGTCACGACGAGCAGGTCGCCCTAGGAATCGTTCCCACCCGAACACCCCCCGGTGTCGCGAGGCCCCATCACCCGCAGCGGCGGCCTCGTGGGCAGTGTCGCCGAGGGTGGGCCCCTTTGTCACGCGATCGGCCGAATGTCTAGGGCCGGAGGTCGGCGACGCGGGACGGGGACGAGGGGCACGGCCTCGCAGGCACGAGGGCGTGGCAGGTGCTCGGAGACACCTGCCACGCTCCCTTCGCGGTACGGCCTTGCTTCCGCCGGGGGGTGGGGCGTCAGCGCGGCTGCACCAGGTTCGAGCGGGGTGACGGCGGGCTGTCGCCGATGGCGTTGGTCGCGACCACCTCGAAGCGGTACGAGCCTGCCGGGAGGGTGAAGGCGTGCGACCTGGCGGCCGCCCCGGCGGTGGTGAACGAGGTGCTCGAGATCGCGGTGACGCCGTCGCCCATCATCAGCCACGCGGTCACCGTGTAGGTCTTGATCGCCGACCCGCCGGTGCTGGCCGGCGGCGTCCACGTCGCGACCGCCGTCAGCGCGCCGCCGGCCTTGCCCTGGGTGGCGGTGCCGATGACCGGGGCCGAGGGCACGGTGGTCACGGTCGGCTGCCCTGGCGTCACGATCTTCGAGGCGGCCGAGTACGCGCTCGCGCCTGTGCTGTTCACCGCAGCCACCTTGAACGTGTACGGCGTTCCGTTGACGAGCCCGGTGATCTGGGTCGCCGACATGTTCACCGTCACGGTCACCGTCTTGACCAGCGTGGCACCCGTGAACACCTGGACGAGGTGCCCGGTGAACGGCACCGTGCCGTCCTTCCAGGTCATGATCGCTGAGGCGTCGCCGGCCACCGCGACGAGCTGGTCGGCTTCGTCGGGAGCGGCAGGGGCTTCGGGACGATGGCGTTCGAGGCCGACGAGTACAGCCCGGGACCGTCGTCGCTCACGGCACGGACTCGGAAGGTGTACGAGGTGCCCGCGGTGAGCCCGGTGACCACCGCGCTGGTCGCCGTCGCCGGGATCCCGGTGAGGTTGGCGACGGTGGCAGGGCTGGACACGATCTCGTACGACGTCACGGGAGGTCCGCCGTTGGGCGCCGGTGCCACCCAGGTGACGGTCGCCTCCATCATCCCGGCGGTCGCGGCGACCGTGGTGGGCGCCCCGGGTGGGATGAGGGGCGCGGTGGGCACGACCGCGTTGCTCGCGGCCGACAGCGAGCTCGCCCCGAGGTCGTTCACGGCCAGCACGGCGAACGTGTACGACATGCCCGGGGTGAGACCGGTGACCGTGAAGCTCGTGGCCGTCCCGGGGATGCCCACGGACGTCGTGGCCGGGCCGCTCGCGGGCATGGTCACGACCTCGAAGCTCGTCGTCGGGAGGGTGCCCGACGCGGCCGACCACGTGACGTTGGCCGACAGCTCGCCCGCGGTGGCGGCGATGTTTGCCGGCGTGGCGGGGACGGCCAGGGTGACCGTCTGGTCGGAGAACTGGAGCCGCTCGATGTTGCGCAGCGTGTCGGTGCCGTCGGACACCTTCTGGGTGGCGGTGTTCTTGCCCACCTGGGAGACCACGACGGTGTCGCCGGCCGGGGCGATCGAGTAGTTCGACATCGGGCCGGAGAAGACGGCGGTGTCGGTGCCGCTCGAGTCCGACAGGATCTCGCGCACGGTGACGATGTTCGCGGGGTCGACCTTGTGCGCGAACACGGCCTGCTGCAGGGTCATGCCGGCCGTACCCGGGCCGAAGCTGCCCGCCGCGGCGGTGTGCTCGAGCAGGTCGGTCGTGCCGATCTCGGTGGCCGGATCGGCCGGGTTCGTGCGAATGCTGAGACGCACCTGCAGGTAGCGGTCGCCGTCGATGATGTCGTCGCCGCCACGGCCCTCGATGGTGTCGCTGCCGGCGCCGCCGAGCAGGATGTTGCCGGCGCCCCAGACGTTGCCGACCAGCGGGCAGTGCAGGGTGGCCGAGGCCGCGACGATCGGCACCGACGGGAGGGTGCGCAGCGAGGAAGGCACGAGGGCGTCGAGGCCCTGGACTCTGGCCACGCCGTTGGCGTCGAGCGCGTCGCACCCGATGATCCCGCCGCCGCCGACGACGGCCGTGGGCACCACGTCGTCGCCACGCAGCGTGTCGTCCAGGCTGCTGCCGGAGAGGGCCTCCACCTCGGTGTAGCGGTCGCGGACGGCGTTGAGCCCCAGCGCCACGCCACCGACCTGAAGGCTGAGATCGGCGTCCATCGGCTGAGGGTCGCCCTGCGCGATCGTCCAGTCCCAGCCGGACCCGCCGGAGTTCTTGTCGATGCCGGGCCCGGACAGGGCGATGTCGTCGCCGCCCTCCATGACGTTGTTGTCGTCGCCGTTGCCGCCGATGAGCACGTCGTTCCCAGGGTTGTTGAGGTCGTTGAGGAAGGGCGAGCCGCTGTCGCCCTGGAGCACGTCGAGGCCGTTGCCGCCCTGCATCCAGTCGTCGCCGCTGTCGCCCGACACCGTGTCGGAGCCCTCTCCGGCGAGGATGAAGTCGTTGCCCGGACCACCGTGGTGGGTGTTGGTGCCGCCCCCGCCGACCAGCAGGTCGCTGCCATCGCCGCCGAACAGGAGGTCGTTGCCCGGACCGCCGTCGACCGCGTCGTTGCCCGGTCCGCCGCGCAGGATGTCGTCGCCGCCGGAGTCGGTCAGCGTGTCGTTCCCGTCGCCGCCGATCAGGTTGTCGCTGCCGCCGAAGCCCTCGATCTTGTCGTCGCCAGCGTTGCCGATGATCGTGTCGTTGTCGCTGCCGCCGCCGATGCTGTCGGCCGACGAGGAGCCGTCGTACACGCTCTGGCCGTTGATTCCCGGCTTGTCCACGGAGTTGGTGGCGCGGTACCGGATCTGGTCGCCCACCTTGATGAGCAGGGCGTTCTCGTTGCACTGCGACGTCGGGTCGTCCTGCACCGAGCCGATCCCGAGGTTCGCGCCGGAGGTGGCGGGCGACACGAGGTTTCCGACCTGGAACTTGCAGTCGGCGGTGGCGAAGGCGTCGGCCTTGAGCGTGTGCGCGGTGGTGTTCCGCTCGACCAGCTCGGCGAAGGAGTTGCCCTCGATCTGCCCGAGCAGGTTCATGCCGGGCAGGCGGTTGAGGTAGTACAGCCGGTCGTCGTCCTGCAGCTGGGTGAGCTGCAGCTCGAACACGTAGTTGAACGTCGAACCGAGCAGGCCGCCGAACACCTGGGTGCTCTCGGCGAGGCCGCCGACCCACATGTCCACCTGGTCCAGGCCCGTC
Organism: uncultured Actinomycetes bacterium; assembly: GCA_963778785.1. GTDB lineage: Bacteria > Actinomycetota > Actinomycetes > S36-B12 > CAIYMF01 > CAVZVV01. Next base: position 23,136 of record CAVZVV010000028.1, on the reverse strand, counting down.
CGGCTGCCGGACGCGTCGTCGGCCCAGGCGCCAAGGCTCTGCATGAACTCCCCGGCGTCGGCCGGCGGCACGTCGGTGGGCAGCGGGCTGACGATCGCCCGGGCAGCGGCACGCTTGGCCGCCACGGTCGTCGCGGCCGTGATGCTCGGGTGGGTGCCGTATGCGGCCACGAAGTTGACGAGCGACTCGGGGTGCTTGAGGTGCTGCCCGAAGTCGACCCAGCTCGTGTACGGCGTGAGCTGGGCGTCGCCGGTGCGCGCGAACACCTCGCGGCGGAACTGGTTCAGGGGCGGGATGCCCTCGCTGCGGGCCCGGGTGATGTTGAGGGTCGCGAGGTCGAGCGGGAGCCCGAGCAGGTTGTTCCGCAGGGTGTCGCTGACGAACTCGTCGAGCTCGTTGCCCACCTGGTCTGAGAGTCCCATCACGATCGCGCCGGCGGCCGCGGTTCCCATGTCGCCGCCGGCCGACGTGAGGTCGGCGGGCGTGACGTCCGAGAACGCCTGCGGGTTCAGGAAGCCGTTGAGCAGCGGGATGTCGTGGTGCACGCCGTTGACGTCGGTGCGCGGGATCGTCTCGTCGAGCATCGAGTGGCCGAACCGGTACACGGCGTGCGCGAACTCGGCCTTGATCGCCGGGTCGGTGTTGGTGTTGGCGAACGGGTCGAAGGGGTTGAGCGCGGGCTGCACCTTGCGCGCGAACTCCTCGAACACGATGTGCTGGTACTCCATCTCGTTCACGAACCTGGCGGCCTGGAACATCCGCTCGCCGACGGTGAACGTGGAGGCCGACACGGCGTTGAAGTCGGCCCTGAGGGCGGAGTTCACCGGGTCGTCCAGCACGTTCTGCAGGTAGCCGGTGAGCCGGTTGTGCTCGTGCTCGAAAATCGTGTGGATGGCGGTGAGGCCGATGTTCTCGTTGGCCCGGCCGTCGCCAGCGATCACGTGCAGGTCGAGCAGCTCGTTGTCGTAGCAGGGCGAGGGGCCGGTCCCGCAGTTGGCGGGGGTCAGGCTGGACCCGGCGGTCGTGTCGGGGTCGGGCACCCCGGTCGGCACGGCGCTGTGCGCGATGTCGTTGAGGAACGCGGTGTCGATGTGGAGTGCATTGGCCGGCACCAGCACGGGGCTGGCGAGGTTGCCCTCCACGAGCCCGCTCGCCGTCACGTACTGGGCCAGGCCGTGCGGCCCGGGGATCAGGTTGCCGTAGGCGTCGGCGGCGATCATCGGGATGTTGTTGACGTCCGTGTCGACGAGCTTGAGGCCGAGCTTCTCGGCGGCCTGCTTCTTCACGTCGCCCCAGGTCGCCATGGAGCCGTCGGCGTGCCCGAGCAGCCGGCCGGTCGCCTGCGGCCGGTTCGACGCGTCGAGGGCGTACTCGCGCAGGAACACCTGGTGCGAGGGGTGCGAGCTGTACGACTGGCTCTGGTCCACGTAGGGGGAGTCGGTGTTGACGCTCTCGTGGATGTCGTCGGCGGTGCCGAGGACCTTGTCGGGCCCGGGCAGCTCGGTGCCGCGCGTGAGCACCATGAAGCGCATGCTCGGCGGAAGGTCGTCGGGGGTGCCCACCACGTGGTCGGGGCCGGCGATCAGCGGGTCGTCGGCACGCAGCGGGACGAATACCGTGCCGCTGCCGCCGGTGGTGATCTTGTCCAGCCCGTGGTCGAAGAACTGGCCGAAGATGGTGAACAGCGAGTTGTAGGGGGGCGACAGGCCCACGTCGGTCGTGACGTTGGGGATGAACAGGGTCTGGTGCGAGGGAACGCAGCCGGCCGGGATGCCCCCGGTGCCGTCGGGCGCGGGGTCGGTCGTGCACGGCACGAGGCCTCCGGTGCTCTGCGAGCGCACCGAGTGTGCGGCCGCCGCCACGGCGGCCGGGTTCGTCGAGGTCTGGTCGACGATCAGGTTGCTGATGAGGCGCGGCTGGGTGTCGAACACGTTCCCGGAGTGCTGGGCGTACGACGTGGGACCGCTGTCGGGGCCGAAGAGGGTGGACGACTCGGCCGGGCGGAAGGCGGGGGTGGACAGCCGGGGGAAGGCGCGGTCGGCCGCGCCGTAGGCGTCCTGCCCGGGCTGGAGGTTGTTGCAGCTGCCGTCCACGGTGCGCAGGCCGCCGGCGATCAGCGGGCCCGAGAACTGGGCCGGTCCGGTGCCGATCAGTCCGTCGCACGGACCGGTGAGGACGTGCCCGGCCGGCGGGTTCTTCTGAAATTGGACGTGGTGCTCGGCCACCTTGATCTGGCTCAGGATGTACGACAGGTCGTCGGCGGTCACGACGAACCCCTGGCGCACGGGCGCCGCCTGCGCCGCCATCGCCGGCATCAGCATGGCCAGCGGGAGCGCCAGCGCGCTCGCGGCGGCCAGCGTGCGGCCGGGCCTGGCCAGAGCCTGGGGCCGCCGACCATGACGGTCCAGGAGCCGCCAGCCCGGGTCCCTGGAGGACCTGCTGGCCCGGGTCTGACGGCTCGTCGGAGTGTTTCCTGCCATGGCGCACCCGTCCCTCGTGCCGGTGGAGAACGTGCTCACCGTCGGTCCGGCCGCTAGGAGAAACCTTGTGGCGTCCTCGCGACGTGGTGGGGCGCACCTGGGACCTAGGTCTTTCCAAGGCCCTCGTTCCAGGGTCGGCCCGCGGCGGCCCGGTCTGCAGTGCCCGGGGGGTGGGTCGGGCGACGCCGCACCGATGTCGCGGCGGAAGCCGGGACCGTGGAGGGGAGACACATGTCTGAGTTCCGTCTACCGAGGCACAGGGGCCAGTTGGCCGCCTGGGCTGCGCTGTTCATCGTGGCGCTGGTCCTTCCGACCATCGCGCTGCGCTGGAGCGGCGGCGCCGGAGTGGCGCACGCCGCTGACCGCGGGGTGGCGGCTGCGCCGTACACGCCGCACAAGCGTGTCTACTTCATCGCCGCCGAGGAGCTGCCCTGGAACTACGCCCCGGGCGGCAAGAACGACATCACGGGCCAGCCGTTCGACGACACCGCCAAGACGTACGTGGCGAACGGGCCCGACCGCATCGGCAGCACCTACGTCAAGGCGCTCTACCGCGAGTACACCGACGCCACCTTCACGACGCTCAAGCCCGTCGCGCCGCAGTGGCAGCACCTCGGGTACCTCGGTCCGCTGGTGCGGGCCGTCGTCGGCGACACGGTGGAGGTCACCCTGAAGAACAAGACGACCAGGCCGGTCAGCATCCACATGCACGGGTTCCGCTACAAGAAGGCGTCCGAAGGGGCGCCGTACAACGACGGGACCGGCCCCGCAGACAAGGGCGACGACGCGGTGCGCCCGGGCGGCACCTACACCTACAAGTACGACGTCCCCGACACCGCGGGTCCGGGCCCGATGGACCCGAGCTCGGTGATGTGGATGTACCACTCCCACGCCAACGAGGTGGCCGACGACTACGCCGGCCTCGTGGGACCGGTGATCGTGACCCGCGCGAACGCGGCCAACCCCGACGGGACGCCGAACGACGTCGACCGCGAGTTCGTCGTGCAGTTCAAGGTGAGCAGCGAGAACCAGAGCCCCTACCTTGACCAGAACATCGCGACCTACGCCGGTAAGCCGGCCACCGTGAACCCTGACGACGAGGGCTTCCAGGAGAGCAACCAGATGCACTCCATCAACGGATACGTGTTCGGCACCATGCCGCTGTCGGCCATGACCGTGAACCGGGGCGACCGCGTCAGGTGGTACCTCTCGGGCATGGGCACCGAGGTCGACCTGCACACGCCGCACTGGCACGGCAACACCGTGGTGACCCAGGGGATGCGCACCGACGTGGTGAGCCTGCTGCCCATGTCGATGGTGACCGCGGACATGAGCGCGGACAACCCGGGCACGTGGCTGTTCCACTGCCACGTGAACGACCACATCACCGCCGGCATGATCACGCGGTACCGGGTCCTCTAGGAGCCGGGCTGCGTGGACGGGGCGAGCCCAGGAACGTCTGGGCTCGCCCCGTCCGCCCGGCTGTCTCCACGGTCGCGCCTCCGCGTCGTGCGAGCGGCTACCCCACGACGCTCAGTCCCCCCGTCCGTTGGGCCAAGGCATGGACGAAACGCCCATTGAAGGGCCTCCGGGAGGGTCGTCGAGGGGCGCAGGATCCAGGTTCGGGCGCTGGCCTCAAGCGCTGCAACCCGCAGTGGCAGCACGAGTCGGCCAGCTGTGAGGGCCGCCAGCTCTGAACGAACCCGGGGCGAAGGCTGGGCCCTGCTTGTGCCCTCGGCGTCGAGGTCGATCACGCTTCGGGCAAGGGAGCGAGAAGGTCTCTCGGCCTGGTCGGCGGATCATGGGGCGCGGGCGCCTCGCGTCCCCGAAGAGATCAGGCACGTTCGTCCGGCCGGTCGGCGAATCCCAGTGGCCCTCGCTGTGCCTGTCGTACGCCCGTCATCCTGCGTCACGACCGTCTCGGCAGGGTCGTGCAGCTACATCGCTGCTACGTCCCTGCGCCCCAGATCGTCGTGGAGCTGCCCGCCGGCGACGGCAACGCGATCGCCCTCCTCAGGTTGCTCGACATCGGGACATGAGCCTCGAGGTGACGACGAGGGTCGGTCAGGCGCCGACGTAGGCCGCGAGGTGCTCGCCGGTCAGGGTGCCGCGTGCCGCGACGAGCTCGGAGGGTGCGCCCTCGAAGACGATCCGGCCCCCGTCGCGGCCGGGGCCCGGGCCGAGGTCGATGATCCAGTCGGCGTGCGCCATCACCGCCTGGTGGTGCTCGATGACGATCACCGACTTGCCGGAGTCGACGAGCCGGTCGAGCAGGCCGAGCAGGTGCTCGACGTCGGCCAGGTGGAGACCGCTTGTCGGCTCGTCGAGAACCAGGACGCCGCCCCTCTCGCCCATGTGGGTGGCCAGCTTGAGCCGCTGCCGCTCGCCGCCGGACAACGTGGTGAGGGGCTGGCCGAGGCTGAGGTAGCCGAGCCCGACGTCGACGAGCCTGTTGAGGACGGTGTGCGCGGCCGGCGTCCGCGCCTCGCCGGCGGCGAAGAACTCCCCTGCGTCGGTCACTGACATCGCAAGCACCTCGCTGATGTCGCGTCCGCCGAGGTGGTAGTCGAGCACCGAGGCCTGGAACCGCTTCCCTTCGCACTCCTCGCACACCGTGGCGACGCCGGCCATGATCGCCAGGTCGGTGTAGGTGACTCCGGCGCCGTTGCAGGTGGGGCAGGCGCCCTCGGAGTTGGCGCTGAACAATGCCGGCTTCACGCCGTTGGCCTTCGCGAACGCCTTGCGGATCGGGTCGAGCAGCCCGGTGTACGTCGCTGGGTTGCTCCGTCGCGAGCCCTTGATCGAGGCCTGGTCGACCGACACCACCCCGTCCAGGCCGGAGACGGAGCCGTGGATCAGGGAGCTCTTCCCCGACCCGGCCACGCCGGTGACCACCACCAGCACCCCGAGCGGAATGTCGACGTCGACGTTCTGCAGGTTGTGCGTGTCGGCTGCGCGCACCTTGAGCGCGCCGGACGGCGCGCGTACCGACGGCTTCAGGACGGCCCGGTCGTCCAGGTGCCGCCCCGTCACGGTGCCGCTGGCCCGCAGCCCGTCGACGGTGCCTTCGAACACCACCTCGCCGCCGGCGGTCCCTGCACCGGGTCCGAGGTCGATGACGTGGTCGGCGATCACGATGACCTCCGGCTTGTGCTCGACGACCAGCACGGTGTTGCCCTTGTCGCGCAGCTGAAGCAGCAGGTCGTTCATCCGCTGGATGTCGTGGGGGTGCAGCCCGATCGTCGGCTCGTCGAAGACGTAGGTGACGTCGGTGAGCGACGACCCGAGGTGGCGGATCATCTTGGTACGCTGCGCCTCCCCGCCCGACAGCGTCCCCGACGGGCGGTCGAGGCTGAGGTAGCCGAGCCCGATCTCGACGAACGAGTCGAGGGTGTGTCCCAGCGTCGCCAGCAGTGGCGCGACCGACGGCTCGTCCAGCCCCAGCACCCAGCCGGCGAGATCGTTGATCTGCATCGCGCAGGCGTCGGCGATGTTGATCCCGCGGATCTTCGACGAACGCGCCCCCTCGCTGAGCCGGGTGCCGCCGCAGTCGGGGCAGGTGGTGAACGTGACCGCCCGCTCCACGAAGGCGCGGATGTGCGGCTGCATCGCGTCGACGTCCTTGGTGAGGAACGACTTCTGGATCCTCGGGATCAGACCCTCGTACGTGAGGTTGATGTTGTCGACCTTGATCTTGGTCGGCTCCCGGTAGAGCAGGTCGTGGAGCTCCTTCTTGGTGAACGTGCGAATCGGCTTGTCCGGGTCGAAGAAGCCGCAGCCGCTGAAGATGCGGCCGTACCAGCCGTCGACGCTGTAGCCCGGGATGGTGAGCGCACCCTCGTGGAGCGACTTGCTGTCGTCGTACAGCGCGGACAGGTCGTAGTCGGTGACCGAGCCCATGCCCTCGCAGCGCGGGCACATGCCTCCGGTGATGGAGAAGCTACGTCGCACCGCCTTGCTCGACCCGCGATCGACGGTCACCGCGCCGGCGCCGTGGGCCGAGGCGACGTTGAACGAGAAAGCCTGGGGAGAGCCGATGTGCGGCTGCCCGAGCCGACTGAAGAGGATTCGCAGCATCGCGTTGGCGTCAGTGGCGGTGCCGACGGTCGAGCGGGCGTTGGAGCCCATGCGCTCCTGGTCGACGATGATGGCGGTCGTCAGGCCCTCGAGCACGTCGACCTCGGGCCGCGCCAGCGTCGGCATGAAGCCCTGCACGAAGGTGCTGTAGGTCTCGTTGATCATCCGCTGCGACTCCGCGGCGATCGTGCCGAAGACGAGTGAGCTCTTGCCGGAGCCGGACACTCCCGTGAAGACCGTCAGCCGCCGCTTCGGGATCTCGACGCTGAGGTCCTTGAGGTTGTTGACGCGTGCACCGTGCACCCGGATCAGGTCGTGGCTGTCGGCGAGGTGCAGTGCGGGCGACTGCCGGCGGGTCCTGGTGGACTTGCTCATCGTGTCTCCATCGTAGGCAACTCTCAGCCGCCGCCGGTTCCCGGCCAGATGTTGAGCTCGTCGGCCGCGCGGATCGCTGCCCGTCGGTTGTTCACCCCGAGCTTGGCGTAGATCCTCTGGGTGTGCGTTCGGACGGTGCTCAGAGATACGAAGAGAGCGCGGGCGATGTCCGGACCGTCGAGGTCGGTGCGCAGCAGCCGCAGGACGTCGAGCTCGCGCTCGCTCAGGGGCTCCACCAAGCCCTGCCGCCCGGACGGTCGCGGTTCGGTCGTGGTGATCGCGGCCTGGAGGCGACGGACGTACGTGCTCGTGGGCAGCAGTTTCGCGATCCCCTTGAGCAGTGACGCCATCGCGGGACCCTCATCCGCGAAGACTCGCACGTAGCCCTCCGGTTCGGCCATCGTCACGGCGCGCTCGAGGGAGACAAGCGCGGCAGCGCCGTCCCCTCGTGCCCGCAGTGCGAGCGACTGCAGGACGAGGAGCTCGATGACGCCGCCGGTCCTGCCGCCCTCCTCGGCCGCGGTCAGGAGGCGCGCCAGGTAGCGGACCACCTCGGGAAGGGCTGGCTCCGAACCCTCGGTCGTACCCCCGGCGAGCAGCACCCGGGCGAGCGTGATGTGTTCGTACTCGCGTAGGTAGCTCAGGTCGTCATCGATAGACAGGGCGCTCCCGCGCGCCCAGACGAACGCCTCGCTCAGCTCGCCTCGCAGGATGTGCACTCGGGCCCTCATCGCCGGGATGGGTCGGACGTAGGGGAAGAAGTCGCTCACGTACACGCGCTCGGCCTCGTCGAGCAGGCCCAGCGCGCCAGCCAGGTCACCCTGCGCCGACCGCATCCGGGCCAGCGCCACCCGGGAGCGATAGCGGTGCTGTGGCAACCCGGTGTGCTCGCCGAGCTCATGGCTCCGCAGGAGTGCCGCCGAGGCGGCCGGCTGGTCGTCGCGCTCGAGGAGCACCTCGCTCATCCCGACGTACATGTCGGCCGTTCCCCGCTGCACCGACCCACCGTGCCCCGGTGCAAGGTGAAGCGCCCGCTCGAAGGTGAGCAGCGCCTCGCCGAGACGACCCTGCGTGACCCGGATGTCCGCCAGCGCGATCGCGCAGCCGAGCGTGTCGGCGGTATGCCCGGCCTGATGCAGCCCCGCGACGCATGCGGTGTACGACTGGTGGGCCGCCTCGAGATCCCCGGCGGCCCAGTGGGCGAGCCCGGACAAGCCCGCCGCCGAAGCACGGCAGAGGTGGTCCTCCTCGGGCGCGAGGGCGACCGCACGCCGGGCGTGCGTCACGGTGCTGGTCCCGTCGCCGCCGGACAGGGCCAGTGCGGCTCGGTACAGCTCGATCATCGACGGGACGCGGCGCACTTCCTCGTCGTCGGCGAACGTCCCGGCTGGTGGCGGTTGTTGTTCTCCACCGATCGCTGCGGTGGCGGCCAGCCGGCGCTCGGCGTCCCGCAGTCGGCCCTCGACGCCCTCGATCTCGCCGACGGCCAGCATCGCCCCGGCGAACCCCACGCTGAGCACCGGCCTGGCCCGCACCACCTCGTCGGGCAGGGCCTTCAGCCAGCCGTGCACGGAGGCTTCCTGCCTGGTCCGACGCATGGCCGGGATCGAGCGCTCGACCAGGTCCGCCGCTCGTTCGAAGTCCCGGGCGTCCAGCGCGTGGCGGATCGCCTCGGACGGCTCGCCGTTCTCGGCGTACCACTGGCTGGCCCTGCGGTGCAGAGCGGGAACCAGCTCGGGCTGCTCGTCCAGCAGGTGCGCCCGCAGCACGTCGGCGAAGAGGTGGTGATAGCGGTACCACTGGCGGCGGTCATCGAGCGGGACGAGGAAGAGGTTCCCCCGCTCCAGGGTCGTCAGCGTGGCCTTGCCGCCGTCCTGGCCGGTGACGGCGTCGCAGAGCGGGCCGGTCAGGTGGTCGAGCACGGACGTCTGCAGCAGGAACTGCTGGACGTGCTCGGGCTGGCCGAGCAGGACCTCCTCGGCCAGGTAGTCGACGATGTACCGGTCGTCGCCGGCGAAGCCCGCGATGAACGCGGCGACGTCGTCCCGTCCCTGCATCGAGAGCGCGGCCAGCTGGAGCGCAGCGATCCACCCCTCGGTACGCTCCTCCAGCGCGGCGACGTCCTGTGCTGTCAACGCCAGGCCCATCGTCTCGGTGAGGTAGGCCGCGGCCTCCTCGGGCGTGAATCGCAGGTCGGCGGCACGGATCTCGACGAGCTCGCCGCGGGCGCGCAGTCGCGGCAGCGGGAGCGCAGGGTCGGTGCGGCTGGCTATCACGAGATGAACGTGCGGGGGCAGGTGATCCAGCAGGAAGGCCATCCCGTCGTGCACGTCGCGCGCGTCGATCTCGTGGTAGTCGTCCAGGACGAGCTCGACGTCGTTCGAGACCGCATCGAGGTCGTTGAGCAGAGCCGCGAGCACCGCGTCGATCGGCGCCTGGGGCGGCTGCAGGAGCGCGAGCGCACCGGCACCTACGCCTGGCTCCGCCGACCTGAGCGCGGTGACGAGGTAGGTCCAGAAGCGGGCTGGTTCGTTGTCTCCTTGGTCCAGCGAGAGCCATGCCACGGACCTTCCCCCGGCTGCCGCCGCTGCCAGCCATTCAGTCAGCAGGGTGGTCTTCCCGAAGCCGGCTGGGGCGGACACGAGCGTCAGCGCCGACTCCGCCCCACGGCTCAGACGCTCGCTGAGCCTGGAACGGGCCACCAGCCCGCGTCGCAGCCGGGGTACGTGGATCTTGGTCTCGAGCAGGGGTCCTGCCATCACCACCTCGCCTGACGAGCCGGCTGTCTGTGTGGGTGCGACCTCACCGGACACCCTTGACGGGCAGGATGACGAGGGCCCCGACGACGGCACAGGCTCCGGCGACGGCGTACAGCACAGCGTAGTTCCCGGCGCCCAACGTCAGGATCACGGGCGCGATCGCCGGCGCGACGGCGAAGGGCAGGGCCCCTGCGATGTTGAACACGCCGAGATCCTTGGCGACGTTCTCGTGGTCGGGCAGCACGTCGACGACGAGGGCGAGGTCGACGGCCATGTACATGCCGAAGCCAAGTCCGCCGATGGCCATGCCGACGAGGAATCCATTGAAGCCGCTGGCGATCGCGACGACGAACAGCGCCAGGCCGTAGACGATCGACGCGACGAGGACGAACACCTTGCGCCGGCCCGTCCGGTCGGACAGACGACCGGCGACGACGGAGGCGACGACGAGCACGACGGACTGGACCAGCGTGCCGAGGAAGATCTGGTGCGGTACCTCGGCCTCGGCGCTGCCGAGCTTCCCCAGCAGGTAGTACGCCTGGTAGGTCACCAGGAAGGCGTAGGCCAGCACGAACATGAATCGGCTGGCGAAGGCCCAGGCGAAGTCCGGGTTCGCGCGCGGGGCGACGTAGAACGTGCGCAGGAGCTCGCGCAGCGTCCATGGCGGCGTGACGGACCCGGCCAGCCGACGGTCCTTCAGCGTGACCGCGAAGATCAGGATGAAGAACCCACCGATCGCGCACGGCACCATGAACATGGCGAGTTGGTTGCCCGCGAAGAGCTGAACCAGGAAGGTGCCACTCACCGCCGCGACAGGCAGGCAGACGCCCAGGATGCCGGAGACCTGGCCGCGCTGGGTGGCAGGGACCTGGTCGGGCAGCACGGCCACCATGGCGGCGAGCAGGGCGTTGAAGAGCAGCTGGGCGATGCACCAGCCCACGAGCACGACCGGGATGTCGGGAGCCACGGCCACGAGGAGGATGCCCGACGAGCCGCCCACGAGTCCGATGAGCATCCATGGCCGTCGCATCCCCCATGGCGACGACGTGCGGTCGCTCATCCTGCCGAAGAACGGATTTCCGACCATTGCGACCAAGGCACCGGTCCCGGTGACCAGGGCCAGGCTCCGCGGCGCCTGCTCGATCCCCACGAGCGAGTTGACCTTCAAGGCCAAGGTCACCAACGCGGGGGCCAGGAACACCAGGCACGTGCTCATGTACGCCAACGTGTACAGCGAGATGAAGCCCCATCCAACCCGCTGCGCCGCCGCCGACCCGGGGTCCCCGGCGGCATCGATGGCGGCGGGGTATTCGATCGCGTCTAGGCCGGCGGAGGGAGGCAGCCGCGTGAGGGCGGCGGAGGCGCCGCCCACAGGAGGGCTGGGGTCGGGCATCGCGCTCTCCTCACGGCGGCCCGGGGCCGGTCGACTATCAGGAGGCACTCACGCGCGTTGCGCACGGTGTCGTCGTTGCGAGGCTGCCAGGTCATGTGACGGTGTCACGAAGCCGAGGGCCTGTCGAGGGCGCGGCAGCTCGGGACCGAGTCCGGCGCCCGTTCCGTGGTCACGGGACGGGCCAGGCGCCCCGGCCGCGCGCGTCTGCACCGCAGGCTCGGCCGGGGCCCGAGGGTGGGCCCGGCCGAGTCGTGGGGCGTCACGCGATGGCGTCGCTGAGCGCCGACGGCGAGGTCGCGGTCACCATGCCCGCGGTGATGGGGGAGGGCTTGAAGCCCTTGAACGTCATCCAGATGCCGAGCGACAGCTCCCAGGCGGCGATCGGGAGGGTCGCGATCGCCGTCCACGCGGAGATCGGCTCGACGATGCCGAACAGCACCGCGATGGAGGCGGCGATGAGCATGGGAGCTCCGACCAGCCCCAAGAGTGGGATGGCCCGCGGTACCAGGCCCGATCGGTACATCAAGGTGCCCAGCAGGAGCGCGCTCAGACACGGCATGAGGGTCTGTCCGAGGAGGAACGCCCCGTTGTAGGTCGCGACGAGCGACGCGCCGGAGGTGACGAGGGAGCTCGGGTCGGCTCCGCCCGACGCACCGAGGCCGTCTCGCAGGTGCACGAGAGAGAGAAGGCTCACGACGCCCGTGAAGATCATGGCGGCCTCGAGGGTGCGAACGGCGACGAAGCCGAGCGCCATCCCCTCGTTCTGCCGCTTGACCACGGGGAAGAGCGTGACCGCGGTGCCGATGCCAGCGAGGGCGACGATCACCTCGAGGACGGCGCCCCAGAGCACGCCGGTGCTGCTGCCGGAACTGGTGACGAAGCTCTGATCTGTCTTGACGTTGCCGTAGAGGGCCAGCGTGGGGATCGAGATGAACGTGACCAGGTAGAAGATGCCCGCGACGAGCGAGGTCTTCCTCGTGGGGTCCATAGGGACCGTCTTCGTTCGTGCGGTGCGGACGTCGTTCGTCATGACCGTGCTCCTTCGGGTGGGGGGCTAGCGCGGATCGAGCGTGGGCACACCGGGCTGGTCGGGTCCGACCTGGGTGACCGAGACGAGCGGAAGACCCAGGTCGCGGAGTTTCAGCAGCACGCCGTACAGGGCGGCCTGGTCGAGCAGGGGGCCATGGATGACCGTCGTGCCGCCGTCCTCGCGAGTGAGGCTCAGCCCGTCGAACCAGGCGACCCACCGAGGATCGAGGTGCCCCTTGGTGCGGATCTCGTACCGTCCGGGCTCCTGCGGGTGACCTCTCGCCGTGTCGCTCATGGTGTTCCCCTTGCCGGTGCTCGCGTGGCTGGATCTCAGCCGGTCGTGCGGTCGATCGGTGCTTCTCTCGGAAGGTAGGAGGAGATGTGATGAGCGGGCATCGTCACGTGTGATGAGTGCGGTGATGACGTGCACTGGTCGCGGACGCGACATCAGGAGCTCGTCAGGATGACCAGCTGTTGGCCGCCGGGGTCCTCGCGACGTAGCGGGCGCCCTGCAGGTCCTGACCCAGCAGCATCGACATGACCAGCATCTCGGACGGTCTTGCCCGTGCCGGGGCCGCCCTCGACGACGAGGGCGCCGCGGGAACCTGCCCGGACGATGGCGTCCTAGTCGGCCGCGATGGTGGCCAGCACGTCTCGCATCCGGGCCGACCGGTCGCTGCCCGGACGTGTCAGCCTTGGGGGCGAGGTGTTCGGGAAGGTCAAAGGCGCTGGTGTCCAGGGTCACCTCATCAGCTCACCTCTGAGTGCTGACCCTAGATCGAGGACGTGGGGCTGGTGGGCGGCGTGCAAAGGTCAGGCAGCGATGGGTGGTCAGTTGATGGAGCGGCTGCGACCCACCCACTCGCGCTCTCTGAGGACGTTCTTGCGGACCTTCCCGGTCGGGTCTTGGGGAGGGGGCCGAAGTCGACCGCGACGGGCGCCTTGAAATGGGCCAGGTTCGCTCGGCAGAACTCGATGATGTCGCGCTCGTCGGCCCGCCCATCTGCCGCCAAGGTGACGAACGCCTTCGGGCGTTCCCCCCATTCCGTCGGGGATCGCGACGACAGCGCACTCCAGGACGGCGGGGTGGGCGCAGATGGTGTGCTCGACCTCAATCGTCGAGATGTTCTCCCCGCCAGAGATGATGATGTCCTTCTTTCGGTCGCGCAGCTCGATGTAGCCGTCACGGTGCATGACTGCGATGTCGCCCGAGTGGAACCACCCGCCGGCGAACGCGGTGGCGGTCGTGTCGGGATCGTCGAAGTAGCCCCTCATGACGTTGTTACCACGCATCACGACCTCGCCCATCGTCTGGCCGTCAGCGGGGACATCGCGCATTGCCTCATCGACCACGCGGATCTGGTCGGAGATGATGTTGTGGACGCCCTGGCGGCCCAGCGCCGCAGCGTGCGCCGCGGGCGTGAGCTCCTGCCAGGCTTCCTGAGGCTCGCAAATGGTGTACGGCGCGTACGTCTTGGTCAGCCCGTAGACGTGCACCGGGCGGAGGTTGAGCTGTCCCATCCGCTCGAGCAGTGTGGGCGACGGCGGCGCCCCGCCGATGGTGACGGTGAGCTCGCGCTCCAGCCGGTGCGCGGCCGGATGCGCCACGACGCCGAGTCACACGGTGGGTGCGCCGTTGGCGTCCGTGACGGCCTCGGCGTCGATGAGTTCCCAGATCGAAAGAGGGTCAACCTTGCGCTGGCACACGTGCCGGCCGCCCATGGCCATCACTGCCCAGGGGAAGCACCAGCCGTTGCAGTGGAACATCGGCACGACCCACAGCAGGACCGACTCCGGCCGCAGGTTTGCCCTGCAGCGCCTCCACGAGCGCATTCAGGTAGGCCCCGCGGTGCGTGTACATGACGCCTTTGGGGCGCCCCGTGGTGCCCGAGGTGTAGTTGATCGAGATCACGTCCTCCTCGTCGGCCAGCGGGTGTTCGAAGCACTCCGGGGAGCCGCCTGCGAGGAACTGCTCGTAGGGGTCGTCGAGCCTCCCGGTGTCATCGATCCGCACGATCTCGACGTCAAGCCCCTCGACCAGGCCGATGAGCTCGTGGTCGCAGAAGACGACCCGCGCCCCGCAATGGGCGAGGATGTCGGCGACCTCGTCTCGACTCAGACGCGTGTTGATCGCGACCAGGACTGCACCTGCAGCAGGCACCCCGTAGTGCGCCTCCAGGAGCGCCGGGATGTTCGGTGCGATGAATGCCACCCGATCGCCAGGTCGACGATCCGGTCGATGGTCTGCGGTCGTTCTTCGCTTCGGCCCTCGAACCCCAACCAGGAGAGGCGACGTCCCGCGGATGCCTCCTCACGGTGACAGCAAGCCGACGGCTTTCCGGGATCCGGCGATCAGCGCTGCGGTGCGCGCTGGCATGGACCACATCCGTCGGGGGTTCCAGGCGCAGCTCGAGCGGGGCCGGGCGACCGGACAGTTCCGCACGGACGTCAGCGCCGAGGTGCAGGCCACGCACCTGCTGCTGGTGTTCGAGGGTCTGCTCGTGCTCGCCAGATCGGGGGCAACCGACCTCATGGAAAGCGTGGACCTCAGCCTCGCGTGTCTCTGCGCGTGAGGGTGGGAGAACAGTCACTTTGGCGCCGAGCCGCCGACCACGACGGGGCGCGAACGTCGCCAGCATCTGCTCTCCATCGACGACCTTCCAGCCTGATACGTCGGGCTGGGAGGATGTCTCGCATGTCGGACGCCCCCTTGGCCCCCGAACCGTTCACCGCCCGGGCCACGCCGGCCACGCTCGAGGACTTGAGGACGCGCCTGCTCCAGACCCGATGGCCGGACGCGCCCGAGGATTCCGGGTGGTCCCTGGGCACCGATCTGGTCTACCTCCGAGATCTGGTGACCTACTGGGCCCACGAGTTCGACTGGTCGGCGCAGGAGGCGGCGCTCGCCCGGCTGGCCCGCTTCCGGGTCCAGCTCGGTGGGCTCGGCATCCACTACGTGCACATCCGGGCCGCCGCGACGGCCGGGCCCGTGCTGCCCCTGATCCTGACCCATGGCTGGCCGGACTCGTTCTGGCGCTACTCGAAGGTGATCCCGTTCCTCACCGACCCCGGTGCGCACGGCGGCGACCCCGCCGATGCGTTCGAGGTGGTCGTCCCAGACATGCCCGGCTTCGGGTACTCCGACCGCCCCACCGGTCCGCCCCTGGACTCGATCGCCGTGGCGGCTCTGTGGGCCGAGCTCATGACCGTCCTGGGCCACGTCCGGTTCGGTGCTGCAGGCGGTGACATCGGAAGCCATGTGAGCCGCTACCTCGCACTGGACCACCCCGAGAGGGTCGTGGCCGTCCATCGCACCGACGCGGGCGTGCCCGTCTACCCCGGCGACCCGGCGGACCTCGCGCCCGAGGAGCGCGCCTGGCTCGACGACGCGCTCGCCTGGGGCACCGCCGAGGGCGCCTATGGTGCGATGCACCGGACGAAGCCCCAGACCGCCGCGTTCGGGCTCACCGACTCACCGGCGGGGCTCGCCGCGTGGATCGTGGAGAAGCTCCGGGCGTGGAGCGACTGCGGGGGTGACGTGGAGCGACGCTTCACGAAGGACGAGATCCTCACCGACGTCACGCTCTACTGGATCACGGCGACGATCGGCTCGTCGATGCGTATGTACCAGGCGAACTCCGCGATCCCGGCCGAGCAGCTCGCACGCCGGGTCGAGGTTCCGTCGGGTTTCTCGATCTTCCCCGGCGACGTCGTCCGTCCGCCACGGGCCTGGCTCGAGCGCACCGCCAACGTGGTGCGCGTCACCGAGCCCGCACGCGGGGGCCACTTCGCACCGTTCGAGGAGCCCGAGCTCTACGCCCAGGAGCTGCGGGAGTTCTTCCGCCCCTACCGCGCGCTGGCAACGGGCTGACGCCGGGGCTCTGCGTCCAGCGGTCGTTCGGCACCTGCGGTTCCGCCACGGCTCCCTGCCGTCAGGCCGCACACGCCACGACTGGCCACGGCAGGTACCTATCAGGAGGAACGAAGCCGACCCGGGAACCCTGGCCTGCGGTCATGGTCAAGAGGATGCTGCGGGCAGCGCACCGGTCCCGCTGCGCTGCACGGGGTGGAGAGGGGATGCGTGCCATGAGCGAGAGTTCCGCAGGTTCTGAGAGCCGGGGCACCATGGTGGTGCAGATGACGATCGAGCCGAGTCGGAGCGACGAGGTCGACCGGCACTTGCGTGACGATGTTCGGCCGTGGGCGGAGCGGCAGGCGGGGTTCGTGAGCGGACAATGGATTCGGCTCGCCGACGGAGATCGAGCCATGGGGCTGGTGGTCTTCGAGACAGAGGCGCTAGCCCGCGAGGCGGCCAGAGGGCCGAGCATGGCTCCGCGCGTCGAGGGTCGAGCCTGGAACACCGACTCCGTCCAGGTCTACGCAGTGGTCACCCAGGCGTAGGTCACCTCCGAGCCACCACAGTCGGACATCGATCGGGACGGGTGTGTCGACGGAAGGTCCCCCATCCTTGTGCTTCTCGATTGCCGTCGCCGGACTCGACCGCGGCGTTTAGCGGTGCTCGCCACGTGGTGTCAGCAGGCCAGGCCGGTGAGGGTGAGCACGGGGCACCCGCCGCTGCCGTCGCTGGGCAGCACCCGCTGCAGGCCCCACAGTCCGACCTGTGTGAAAGGCCGGCGCAGGTCGCCGTAGAAGTAGTCGCCCGGGCTCGCGGCGACACCACCGGCACCGCCGGTGATGAGCGCGTCGGCGCTCTCCCACGGCCCGACGCCCACGGCTGAGATCTCGTTGCTCGCCGGCTCGCGCCAGTCCTTCTGCCACGACAGGCCGCCGAGGGAGAAGGAGTGCGCCTGCTCGCTGCCGGGCGCCACGAGGGCGTGCACGACCGTGGGGTCTCCCGCGAACGCGGTGAGCACGGGCGAGGTGCCGGGGTTCGCGAAGGAAGTGTTGCCGTCACCGACGGGTGCGCTGCCGTAGTTGATGTTGACCCGGTCGGCAACCGCGTCGGTCGGGTAGGGCATGAAGTCCTGCCCGATCTTCACGTCGTCGTCGGCCAGCATCACGGTGAAGTCGCGGTAGTCGGGCACCCTCCAACCGGGCACGTGCACGACCACCTTGCTGCCGACGTCGCGCGCCACCCCGGTCACCGGGTCGGTGAACCGGGTGGGCGAGCCCGCCACGGTCGACCTCGGAGCGATGACGAGAGCTCCGTACAAGCCGCCCTTCATCGATGCCGGCCCACCGACCAGGTCGGAGATGGTCACCGTGTCGAGCCGGTCGGTGTTGACCGAGTAGACGTAGTCGCGCGTCGCCCCAGGAGCCACCGACTGGTTGGTGCCCCAGCCCACCGTCACGCCGCTGCTGCCCTGCTCGCGGTCGACACCCGCCAGGGAGAAGCCGCTCGCAGTGCCGAGCGCGTTGGTGAAGTGCACCTTGAGGCAGTCGCCCGCCACCGCGTGGAGCACGAGCGGCTCGGTCACGGGGGTCTTGCCCTTGGCCAGCACCCTGTTCGACGGCACGAACGCGTTCTGGACGCGCGCCGCCGGCGCGGTCACCTGCGCCGCCGTGATGTTCCAGCTGCGAACCGGCTGGTCAGGCGTGCACGGGTTTCCCGGGTCGGAGGAGTCCGGTGCGGGCTGCCCCGTCATCGTCGGCTCGGTGTACGTGCCCCCCGGCCCGGGGATCCCGGGCAGGGGCGGCAGGTTCGGGTCCTCCTTCGGAAGCACCCGCACCACGCCCCAGGCACCCTGGGTGAAGCGGTCCTGGTTGCCGTCGAAATAGAGGTAGTCGCCGGGGCGCAGCCTCTCCTCGGCCGGCT
Organism: uncultured Actinomycetes bacterium; assembly: GCA_963778785.1. GTDB lineage: Bacteria > Actinomycetota > Actinomycetes > S36-B12 > CAIYMF01 > CAVZVV01. The sequence continues at coordinate 5,247 of CAVZVV010000028.1, read as the reverse complement.
GGCCGTTCAGGACCGCCGTGAAGCGCTCGCTGACTCCTGCGTGCAGGGTGTCGGTGAGGCCGACCTTCGCCGAGCCCGTCCCCTCGTCGTATCGGAACTCCGGGGCCCAGCGAGCGCCCTGGAAATGCAGGGTGTCGACCGTGGGGGAGACATTCAGGGCCCGCACGACGAGCGGTTCGTTGGGGTAGATCCGGGCGAGCGGTGTGACCGGATCGCCGTAGGTGTACGAGCTGAACCGGTCCGCGGCCACAGGTCTCTCCGTGAACGGATTGGCCCGCAGGTTGATCGTCGAGAACGCCGACTGGTCGTTGTCGTTGACGGTCCACAGCACGAGCTCGCGGAAGGCACCGTCGACCACGCCGGGGTCGAAGGGCTCGCTGGCGGGTCCGGGCACGATGTTGACGAACGTTCCGGAGTCGACCGGCAGGTTGGTGGTCGGGTCGAGCCAGAGGGAGCCCCTGGGCTCTACGATGAGCTGACCCACGAGGCCGTGGCCCCAGCCGTGGATGCCGTCCACGTGGTCGTGCCAGAAGACGTTGTCGAGCACCACGTCGGGGTACCAGCGGTACTGGATGAACTCCGTGCCGGCGAACTGTCCGCCCGGGTGGGCCGAGGTGAGCGCCGCGTTCAGGGTGAGCTTGCGAGTGACCGGGTTCACCGCCACTACCTGCCGGATCTCGGGGGTGCTCGTGCCCTGACCCACCATCAGCCAGGGCTTGGTGGCCTTGCCGTTGGCGTCCTTACCGATGAACTTCGTCACCGAGCTCACCGTGATCGTCGTCGATCCGGCCGACGCGGCGGCAGTGAGAGTGGGGTCCTCCACCTTGTAGGGACGCACAGAGTGCTCATACGCGAACCCGGCCGACACGCCGTCCGAACCCTGCACGTCGAACTGCACGTGGTGAATGTGCATCGAGGTCTTGGAGAAGTTGTCGAACGCGTTGGCGTCGGTCATCTCGTTGGTGAGCGTGATGGCCACGCAGTCACCCTGGTTGGCCCGGATGGCCAACGGGGTCACCGGCTTGGTGCCGTCGAGCACCTGCGGCTTGTCCTTGGCCAGCACGAAGACCTTTCCTTCCTGATCGATCACGCCGCCTCCCGTGCGGGCGTAGGCCTTCTCGATGGCCACCACGTTGTAGGTGCGCAGGGTGCGCCCGGCGCCGGTGGGGCAGAGGCCGTCCTTGCGACCGCTCGTGGGGTCGACCGTGCTGGTCGCGGCCGCGTTCGCCGTGTTCGACAGGTATGGCGTGCCGGTGTGTCCGGCTCCGGAGAACGGCGGCCGCTTGCCGATCTGGGGACGCAGCATCGGGTACGCGGGGCGTCCGGACACCGGGTCGAAGAGCAGCCGTGGCCGGCCGGTGTGGAGCGCGTGCCCGTTGTCGACGGCCAGCAGGTTGGGCTGCCCGCTCTCGCCGCGGGGCGAGTCGGGGAAGACGGTGGGGTCGGCGGGTGCACCCAGGTATACCGGCTTGCTCGTCGTGCCGGCGACCTTCCAGTCCCACACGCTCGCGTCCTGGGTCTTCGGCACGCCCTGGGGCGGAAGCTGCTGGCGGATCCAGCTGTCGAGCTTGGCCGGGGTGCTGAGGGTCACCGAGGTCGTGGCCCCGCTGGCGGAGCGCTGCACGTAAGTGCGCCCGAGCAGCCCGGTGGACTCGACCGGCTTCGCCGGCGCCGCGCGGTCGCTCAGCGGGACGAAGTCGGGCTGGCGCACGTTGTAGACGCGCCAGAGGCTCCACATGCCCGACAGGTAGTGCTTGGCGATGTGGCAGTGGTACAGGAAGTCGCCGACGGACTGCTGCACGCCGCCCGCGCCGCCCTCGATCTCCAGGTTGAAGGACTCACCTGGGCCCAGCGACTGCGAGTCGTTGCGCTGCGAGGGCGACTCGGTGGTGGCCGGGTCCTTCTGCAGTCCGGTGTCGGCGTAGTTGAAGGTGGCGTCGGCCACGGGGTCGGCCCGCCAGCGGTCGCCGCCGCCGTGCAGGTGGTACACGTGGAACTTCTCCCCGCCGGCGTGCAGGATCCGGATCTTGGTCGGGTCGGCCAGGTATCCACGGATGATGGGAGTGGCGGGGTCGCCGAACGTGTACGAGCTGTACGCGTGCGACTTCTCCTTCGGGAACTTCAACAGTCGGTTGCGGAACGGCTCGCTGCGGTAGTTCAGCGCGAAGGCGCCCGGCCGGTAGCTGCCCGTCGTATCGTCCTGCACGGGGAGGAGCTCTCCGTTGGCGCCGGTGAGGCTCTCGTTGTCGTTGCCGATCTCGTGGTGCAGCAGGTTCGCCTCACGGAACTCGCAGGCCCGCGTGGCCGGGTTGCAGCTCGACGTGGCGCCGCCGGGCCGGATGATCGCCTCCCAGCCGGACTTCAGCGGGGTGTTCGGGGTGTTCGCGTCCCAGTAGGTCGAGCCGGCGGGCTCGACGGCCAGGGCGCCGAAGAGCCCGTGGTCGACGGCAGCACGGAAGCCCGGGCCGGGGTGCAGGTAGTGCAGGCCCTCGGTCGTCGCGCCGGTCGGCACGTAGTACCGGTAGGTGCGCGACTCGCCCGGCGCGGGTGCGGACGACGGGTTCGCGCCGATCGCGTCGCCGGACCCGTCGGCGGAGAACGCGAGGCCGTCGATGTGCAGCCCGTACGAACCGCCGGTCGCGTTGTTCGTGTAGTGGATCTCTACGCAGTCGCCCACGTTCGCGCGCACCACCAGCGGCTGGATCGGGTCGTCGCGCAGGCCCGGCGTCACCTTGCGGGACGACTCCTGGGCCCGGATGGCCGGGACGGCGTCGGCGAGCGCGTACATGTGGGCGCCGGGGTCGTGGTCGCCGAACGCATTCACCGTGATGTCGACGTCGATCGCCACGACGTCGACGGAGCGCGGCGTGGCGTTGCCAGCCAGGCAGTCGGTGACGGGGGACGAGGTCGCTTGGGCCACCGAGGGGGTACCGGCGAGCAGCGCCGCCACCAGCGCGGCGGTGCCGACGAGCGCGGCACTGCTGCGCCGGCGCGCTCGCGCCCGGGCGCGGGTACGCACGCGGATCACGACCGGCTGCGTCGGCCCGAACGGGACAGGCTCGAGCGCCGTCGGCTCGTCCGGGGCGGCGACGAGCGCCGTGATCATGGCCAGCGGCACCGCGGCGGCGAGGGTCAGCAGCACATGGTCGAAGACGTTCGCCAGGACGCCGTGGACGTAGGCGTGGCCGGGTGACCCCGTTACGAGCACCATGCGCACGGGCGTGGTTCCCGCGGCGACTGCGGCCACGCCGAGCACGGCGACGACGACCTGAGCGACCCGTCCGCTGTGCCGGCGGTGAGCGGCGTCTCGGCGTCGCAGCAGCAGGAGCAGGCTCAGCGTCGCGGCCTCCATGAACACCCCGGTGACGGCCGCGTCAGCGGCCCACGCCCCCCAGGGCACCCCGGGGGCGCTCAGCGTGTGCACGGTGGCCACCCACGCTGCGCACGTGGCGGAGAGGAACAGGGACAGGACCAGGTCGCTGCCGGACGCCGCGGTCGGCGAGGCGGGGGTTCTGGGCATCAGGGACCTCTCGCGTCTCAGTGCTGGTGGGGGGCTGCGCGCGGCGCCGCGATGGCGGATCCGAGCGGCAGGGTGGTCTCGGAGTCGCCGTCGCGGACGACCAACGCGTACGTGCCGCTCGCGCGCGGCACGACGAAGCTGAGCGAGGCGTCTAGCTGCGCACCGTCGGGCAGCGCGTCGGACGGCAGCGTGGTGGCGTCCGGCGCGACCACGGTGCCGTCGGGCCGCCGCAGCGAGAAGATCGCTCGCGGGACGACCACGTCGTTGCCCGAGAGGGTGAGGTGCACCCTCACCATCGCGTGGGCCGAGTCGACGTACCCGCCGATGCCGTGGGTCACACCGCCGAGCTCGTCGGCCGTGGGCCCGTCGAGCAGCTCGTAGCCTGCCAGCGTGATCACGCCGAACGAGGTCGCGACCTCGGTGCTGGGCGCGGCCGTGGCACCGGCGATCAGCGCCGGCAGCCGGAGGGCACCCGTCACGGCCAGAACGAGCAGCACGGCAACGGCGGCGGGCCACCGGAGCGTGGTCGAGCGCGGCGGAGCGGCGCGAGTGGTGGTCATGGGGGACACCTCATCGGGGGGACCTTCGAGATTCCCTCGGCCCCCCGTTTGGGGGTATTCCGGCGTCCGGCGAGGATGCGCCCGACGACTCAGGACACGTCCTCACGGAGCACGCGCCCGACGCAGCCCGACAGAAGCCGAGATAGGACGTAGCTGCCTCGGCGAGGCTCGCGATGCCCGAGTCGATCAGCTCGAGCGCGACCCACTCTGCGCGCGCACCGCGGCCACGACCAGTTCGAGGAGCCGCTCGATCAGCACCCCGTCACCCTCGTGCGTGTCTGGCCTCCGCCGCGGTCCGCTCGCCGTCGCGCAGCACGGCCTGGAAGAGCGACTGGGTCATGCGGTCCGGGTCTGCGCCCATCTCCTCGGCGAGGGCGCGACGCAGGTTTCCATACTCCCGCAGGGCCTCGGCCGGGCGTCCCGCCCGCCAGAGCGCCTCGATCAGGATGCGGCCGCACGCCTCCGCGAGCGGGTCCGTGCCCATCCCACGTCGGGCAAGTGCGATGGCGTCATCCCACTCACCACACTCGATCGCGCGGCCGCCCGCGTTCGCGCACGCGGTGACGATCTCGGTGAGCACCAGGGTGCGTGCCTCGTGCGCCCAGGGTTCGTGAGGCTCGCTCTCGAGCAGGTCCGAGTGCGCCAGCGCCAGGGCCCGGCGGAGGATGGGCCGCGCCTGAGACGAGGGCGCGGACCGAGGCGCGGCGAGCAGGTCGCGGAACTCGGCGAGGTCGACGCGCGCTCGGTCCAGGTCGATCAGGTACCCGCCGTTCGTCGTGCGCACGGCCGACTGGCGCGCCGGTACGTCGGGCTCGACCTTGCGCCGTAGCACGCACACGTACGCCTCGAGCGTGGCGACCGCCGATTCCTGAGCCTGCGAGCCCCAGATGCAGTCCACCAGGCGGTCCTTGGTGACGGGGTGACCGGCCTCGAGGGCCAGCACCTCGAGCACCTGACGAGGCTTGATGCCCCCGAGGTCGCGAGGTCCGAGCACGCGCGGACCGTCCGCTACCCGCGTCTCCCCGAAAATGTTGATGTCAATCACCGTGGCCACCCCACACGAGCGTCTCCTGGCCCCCCAGTCGACGTGGCACAGGCTGTCCGAGCGGGAGCCGGACGAACACCCGCGGTTGGGTGGACACCCACCCCCAATTTGGGGTGCGAGCG
>CAVZVV010000027.1:0-19682 GCA_963778785.1 uncultured Actinomycetes bacterium | reverse complement strand
GGCCACGAGTACCGATGCGATCGCCAGCAGGCCCATCGAGCGACGCCGCCGCATCTGCACGCGCAGCGACGGCCAGCTCCGGCGGACCGTCAGGACGAGGACGAGGAACAGCAGTGACCAGCAGATCCGGTGCGCGAGGATCTCCAGCGCGCCGGCCGGCTCGAGCAGCGGCCAGTAGAGCGGGAAGACGCCCCACATCGCGTAGGCGGCCACGCCGAAGAGCACGCCGGTGGCGTACTCGGAACGGGGCGGCCGCGACATGACCGGCCCGACGCTACGCCCTCGGGTCCGCGACGGCGAAACGGGTTGACCCCGCTACACCGTCCAGGTGTCCGACCCGCCAGCAGCGTGGCGAGATCGCCGACGCCCTGCTCGCGCACGGCGGTCGATCTGTGCGGCGAGCAGCTCGTCGTAGGTGCCCGGGTGACGTCGCGGAAGATCCCGATCGGGGTGTCGTTGAGGGTCTCCGGATGGGACAGCCGGGACAGCGCGAACGCCACGCCGGGGTCGGTGTCGTGGGCGTCGTGCACCAGCAGGTTCTCCGCTCCGACCTGCTCGACGTCGACCACCTTGAGCCGATCCGTCGGGCCGTCGAGCCACTCCCTCGGTGCCCCCGATGCCGAACCGGATCGGCTTGCCGTGCTCGAGCCGGATCGTCACCTCGTCCTTGCTGGTGGCGTCCTTGAGCGGCTCGAAGGCGCCGTCGTTGAAGATGTTGCAGTTCTGGTAGATCTCCACCAGCGACGTGCCCGGGTGCTGCGGCCGCGGCTTGCAGCACCGACGGTCAGGTGCTCGCGGTCGGAGTCGATCGTCCTGGCCACGAAACTGGCCTCGGCGCCCGAGCGCCACCGACACCGGGTTGAACGGGGTGTCCAGCGAGCCGAGCGGGGTGGACTTGGTGCGCTTGCCCACCTCGGAGGTCGGCGAGTACTGGCCCTTGGTCAGCCCGTAGATCCGGTTGTTGAACAGCAGGATCTTCAGGTTGACGTTGCGCCGCAGCGCGTGGATCAGGTGGTTGCCGCCGATCGACAGCGCGTCGCCGTCACCGGTGACGACCCACACCGACAGGTCCGGCCGGGCGAGCGCCAGCCCGGTCGCGATGGCCGGGGCGCGGCCGTGGATCGAGTGCATCCCGTAGGTGTTCATGTAGTACGGGAACCGCGCCGAGCAGCCGATGCCGGAGACGAAGACGACGTTCTCCTTGCGCAGCCCGAGCTGGGGCATGAAGCCCTGGACCGCGGCGAGGATCGCGTAGTCGCCGCAGCCCGGGCACCAGCGGACCTCCTGGTCGGTCTTGAAATCCTTCGCGGTCTGCGGCGTGTCGGTCTTGGGCACCAGAGACAGGGCGCTGAGGTCGCGGTCGGTGGCCTTTCGAGACTCCGTTCGTGATGACGTCCTCGAGGACCTCTTGCAGTTCCTCGGCCTTGAAGGGGAGGCCGCGCACCTGGTTGATGCCGAGGGCGTCGACGAGGTAGCGCGCCCTGACCAGCATCGAGAGCTGACCGAGGTTCATCTCCGGGATGACGACCTTCTCGTACCTGCCCAGCACGTCCCCGAGGTCGGCCGGGAACGGGTTGACGTGGCGCAGGTGCACCCGCGCCACTGAGTGCCCGTTGCGGCGCACGCGGCGGCAGGCCGCGCCGATCGGTCCGTACGTCGACCCCCAGCCGAGCACCAGCACCTTGGCGTCCCCGTCGGGGTCCTCCACCACGAGCGGCGGGAGGGTCTTGGTGATGCCCTCCACCTTCGCGGCCCGCGTGCGCACCATGAAGTCGTGGTTGGCGGGGTCGTAGGAGATGTGCCCGGTGCCGTCGGCCTTCTCGATGCCGCCGATCCGGTGCTCGAGGCCCGGCGTGCCCGGCACGGCCCAGGGCCGGGCAAGCGTCTCGGGGTCGCGCAGGTACGGCCAGAACTCCTCGGTGCCGTCCTCGTTCGTGTGGTTCGGCGCCGTGGTGAACTCGACCCGCAGGTCCGGCAGGGAGTCGACCGACGGAACCCGCCACGGTTCGGAGCCGTTGGCCAGGTAACCGTCCGAGAGCAGGAACACGGGCGTGCGGTAGGTGATAGCGATGCGCACGGCCTCGATGGCCGCCTCGAAGCAGTCGGCCGGCGAGCGCGGCGCGACGATCGGCACCGGGGCCTCGCCGTTACGGCCGAACATGGCCTGGAGCAGGTCGGACTGCTCGGTCTTGGTCGGCAGGCCGGTGGAGGGTCCGCCGCGCTGCACGTCGACGATGATCAGCGGCAGCTCGAGGGAGACGGCCAGGCCGATCGCCTCGGACTTCAGGGCGAGCCCCGGACCCGAGGTGGTGGTGACGGCGAGCGCACCGCCGTAAGCCGCGCCGATCGCCGCGCCGACCCCGGCGATCTCGTCCTCGGCCTGGAAGGTGCGCACGCCGAACTTCTTGTGCTTGCTCAGCTCGTGCAGGATGTCGGAGGCTGGGGTGATCGGGTACGAGCCGAGGAAGAGCGGCAGGTCGGCGCACTTGGCCGCCGCGATGAGGCCGTACGAGAGAGCGAGGTTGCCGCTGATGTTGCGGTACTCGCCCTCGGGCAGCGCCGCGGGGGCCACTTCGTACTGGACGGAGAAGTCCTCGGTGGTCTCCCCGAACGACCAGCCCGCCTGGAAGGCCGCGATGTTCGCCTTGAGGATCTCGGGCTTGTGCGAGAACTTCGACTCGAGCCAGGCGATCGTGCCCTCGGCGGGGCGGTGGTAAAGCCACATGAGCAGGCCGAGCGCGTACATGTTCTTGGCGCGCTGGGCCTCCTTCTTGGTGATGTCGTAGTCGGTGAGGGCCTCGACGGTGCGGGACGTCAGCGCGATCGGGTGAACCATGTACGAGTCGAGCGTGCCGTCGTCGATGGGGCTGGTCGCGTACCCGACCTTCTCGAGGTTGCGCTTGGTGAACTCGTCGGTGTTGACGATGATGTCGGCACCGCGGGGGAGGTCCTTCAGGTTCGCCTTGAGGGCCGCGGGGTTCATCGCCACCAGCACGTTGGGGGAGTCGCCCGGCGTCATGATGTCGTGGTCGGCGAACGCGAGCTGGAAGGCGGAGACGCCGGCGAGGGTGCCCGCTGGGGCGCGGATCTCCGCAGGGAAGTCCGGAAGGGTCGACAGGTCGTTGCCGAAGGAGGCCGTCGTCGACGTGAACCGGTCGCCGGTGAGCTGCATCCCGTCCCCGGAGTCTCCGGCGAAGCGGATGATCACCTTGTCGAGCTGCACTACCTGCTTGGACACGCGCTATCCCATCGTCAGGGTCGCTGAAAGCCTCTTCCGGACGAGTGCCAGGACGGGCTGCGCGGGTCCGGTGCCGACCGGTCCCGGCAAGGCTACGCCCGCTGCATGAGAGCCGCCTTGTGACCTACCGGGTGGCAGAGCGCCGCCATGCTGGCCACTGCCTCCTACAGTGGCGCCGTGGTGGTCGTCGAGGTGTCCGGGATCCGGCTCGGGGTCGAGCCGGTCAACCTGGCGTGCTGCGCGGTCGAAGTGGCCGAGGCCACCCGCGACCTCGACCCGGTCGAAGGAGGTGCGACGGACGAGCTCGACGCCCACGTCCTGCTCGTGGCGGGCACCGTCACACGCGCCAACGCACGAGCCGTTCGGGCGAGGTACGACCTCATGCCCGAGCCCCGTTTCGTTGTGGCCTATGGGGCCTGCGCGACCACGGGCGGGCCCTACTGGGACTCCTACGCCGTGGTGCCCGGGGTCGGCGAGCTCGTGCCGGTCGACGTGGTCGTGCCTGGCTGCCCGCCGCCCCCACCGGCCGTGCGCGCGGCGCTCGAGGAGCTCGCGCGAGCCCTGGTCGCCGAGCCCGCGCGGCTTGCCAGGAGCCAGACGTGACCTCCGGGCCGGTCGCCCGGCAGGTGCTGGCAGCCGCCGGGGTACCCGCGACCGTCGGAGAGGCCGACGTCGGGCCCGTGCCCGTCGACGTGGCCGCCCACGACTGGCAAGCGGCTGCCGGATCCTTGCACGCAGCCGGCTTCGTCTGGTTCGACCATCTCACGGCTGTCGACGAGCCCCACGCCGACCGCATCGCGGTGGTGCTGGGGGTGGCCACCGCCGACCTCTCCCAGCGCGCGGCGCTGCGCACTGCCGTCCCCCGTGACGGCGGCGCGCTGGCGAGCCTCGGCAGCTGGTGGGCGGGCGCCCTGTGGGCTGAGCGGGAAGCGCACGAGATGCTCGCACTGGGCGTCGTCGGGCACCCCGACCTCCGTCCGCTCTTGCTGCCACCGGGTACTCGCGCGCCCCTGCGGCGCGACGTCCTGCTCGAGCCGCGCCAGACGACGCCGTGGCCGGGGGAGAAGGACCCGGCCGACCGCGGGCCGCACGGCGCCCCCGCCCGCGCCCGGCGCCGATCGCTCCCGCCGGGCGTCGACCCGGACCGGAGCCCGGCGTGAGCCGCGACGACCACGCGGTGGTGGCCCGCGGATCCCTGGCCCTGGACGCGTCAGCCTGCACGTCGTGCATGCTGTGCGTCCGAGAGTGCCCCGTGTGGTGCCTGCATCTTGACTCGCACCAGGAGGACGAACTCGGGTCCCCGGTGGGCCGCCGTCCGCGTCTCGTCAACGTCCTGGACTCGTTCGACGTCGACTACGGGCTGTGCATGTACTGCGGCATCTGCGTGCAGGTGTGCCCGTTCGACGCGCTCGCCTGGGTGCCGGTCCCGACCCCAGCAGAGCCGGCGGTCACCGCCCTGCGGCACGATCGCGACCGCCTCGAGAGCCTGTGGCCGGACGCCCCGCCCGCCGGGCGCTGAGGAAGTCCCGCACCCGCGACCTCGAGCCAGTCGATGCTGGGCCCGGGCACGACGACGAGGTGGTGGCCGACGCCGCGCGGCGCACCATCGCGGACGTGCTCACACAGGGGGCGCCTAGCGGTAGTTGACGAACTGCACGGCGAAGTCCAGATCGGCGCCGCGCACCAGCGCCTGCACCGCCTGCAGGTCGTCGCGGCTCTTGCCCGTGACCCGAAGCTCCTCGCCCATCACCTGGGCCTTGACGTTCTTGGGCCCCTCGTCGCGGATCAGCTTGGCCACCTTCTTCGCCTGCTCCTGGGTGATCCCTTGTTGGAACGTGCCGGAGATCTTGTACTCCTTGCCCGAGGCCTTCGGATCGCCGGCGTCGAGCGACTTGAGCGAGATCGAGCGCTTGACCAGCTTCTCCTTGAACACGTCCAGCGCAGCGCGCACCCGGTCCTCCGTGTTCGCGGTGAGCTCGACGGCGAGCTCGCCCTTCCACTCGATGCCGGCCCCGGTGTTCTTGAAGTCGAAACGCTGGGCGAGCTCCTTGGCGGCCTGGTTGAGGGCGTTGTCGGCCTCCTGGCGGTCGACCTTCGAGACGATGTCGAAGCTGCTCTCGGCCATGGGTCCTCCTCGTGGCGGGGTGGGGCGTGCCGGACAACCTACCGGCGTCCCCGTGCCGTCCCTCAGGAATCCTCGGCGTCCGCCGGTGACCCCCTTCGTTTCCACGGGCCGCGGGGTCCCATGTATTCTCGCGTCGCGCCCGCACGACGGGGGCGCGTGCTCGGCGGGTTGCCCGAGCGGCCAATGGGAGCGGACTGTAAATCCGTCGGCGTATGCCTACCCAGGTTCGAATCCTGGACCCGCCACAGTGCGAGGGCCCCTGCTCACCGAGCGGGGGCCTTCGCCGTGCGCGCGCAGCGCCGGGGAGCTCAGCGCCCGCCGAAGTCGAACGTGACGCCCGTGAGCCGCTCGGACTCGTCCCACAGGCGAGCCGCCACGACCTCGTCCCGAGCTGCGTCGTTCGGGCGCGTGAGGGCCGGGTAACCACGCTGCTCGGCGAAGCCGTCGGGCCCGACGTAGGCCCCGCCGGGCACGCCGAGGGCGGTGGCTGCGTACAGCTGGGGGAGGGCGCCCTGCTCGGCCGACTGGCCCAGGATCCGGTCGAACGCCCGCATCGCGGTGGCGACCAGGGACGAGCCGGAGCCCGGTCCCGCCGTGGTGAGGTTCGTGGCGGCGTAGCCCGGGTGGGCGGCGATCGACAGCAGCGCGGACCCCGCCGCGTCGGCCCGCCGCTGGAGCTCAGCGGCGAAGAGCAAGTTGGCCAGCTTGCTCTGTCCGTAGGCACGCCAACGGCGGTACGACCGCTGCGACTGCAGGTCGTCCAGGTCGATCCGCCCCATCTTGTGCGCGTTGGACGAGACCGTGATGACCCGGGCGTCTGGGCGCTGCCGCAGGACCGGCAGCAGCAGCCCGGTGAGGGCGAAGTGACCGAGGTGGTTCGTGCCGATCTGCCGCTCGAAGCCGTCCGCCGTGGTGCCCCGCGGGATGGCCATGACGCCGGCGTTGTTGACGAGGAGAGCGAGGCCGTCGGAGTGCCCGGCGGTCCACGACTCCACGAAAGCGTGCACGGACGCCAGGTCGGCGAGGTCCAGCCGAGCCAGCGTGACCTCCGCTCCGGGGGCGGCTTCGAACACCTGCTGGATCGCTCGTGCCGCGCGCTGAGGGTCGCGGCACGCCATCGTCACGGCGGCGCCGTGACGCGCCAGCTCCGTCGCGGTGACCAGCCCGAGGCCGGAGTTGGCGCCTGTCACGACCGCGGTACGGCCGGAGAGGTCGGGAATGTCGGAAGCGGTCCAACGGGTCATGAGTCCACGTTCGCACCGGGCCGAATGGTCGGCATCTTATGGGCCCGGTGGCGGCTGCGACCGATTTCATGGCCGCCGGGGTCGTCGGCTATCCTTGCCGGGCACTGCGCCCCTTTAGCTCAGTCGGCAGAGCGTCTCCATGGTAAGGAGAAGGTCTACGGTTCGATTCCGTAAAGGGGCTCGAGGCGCGCACCGCCACCGGCGGAGCACGCACCCGGCGGAGTAGCTCAGCCTGGTAGAGCAAGCGGCTCATAATCGCTGTGTCGCCGGTTCAAGTCCGGCCTCCGCTACCCGCGGTGGACGACGGGGATCCCTCCCCGGCGGTCCACCAGAAGCACCGACACCGCCCCCGCGCGCTGGGGGCCGACGACAAGGACAGTCCCGTGGCCAAGGCGACCGACGTACGCCCCAAGATCACGCTCGCCTGCGCCGAGTGCAAGCACCGCAACTACATCACCAAGAAGAACCGGCGCAACGACCCCGACCGCATCGAGCTGTCGAAGTTCTGCCCGAACTGCGGAAAGCACACCGCGCACAAAGAGACGCGCTAGCCCCGTCACGCCCGAACCCCGGGTACGCGCGGTCGCCCCAGCCCCCGCGTCACTGCCCGGATGGTCGCTTCCGGCGCCGGGAAACGACCACGGCGGCAGTGACGCGAGGATGCGCCGCGGCGGAGGTCGGGCGCGGAAACGCGCGCGGCGGTGATGCGCTTGGGGGCAGGTGTGCATGCCCTGCGTGTCGCGACGGGGGCGGCTGGGGCAGGATGAGCGTTGGCCCGCCGCGCCAGCGCGCGACACCGGGCCCGCCCCGCCACCTGCAGGAGGTTCCCCGTGCCCCGTTTCGACGACCGCGTCGCCATCGTCACCGGAAGCGGGCGGGGCATCGGCCGCGCCACTGCGCTCCGGCTCGCGAGCGACGGCGCGACGGTGGTCGTCAACGATCTCGACCAGGCGGCCTGCGACGAGACGGTGGCGCTGGTGCAAGCCAGCGGCGGTAGGGCCCTCGGCGTCGTGGCCGACACGTCCAAGCTCGACCAGGCGCACCTGCTCGTGGCCGCGGCGGTCGAGGCCTACGGTCAGCTCGACATCGTCGTGAACAATGCCGGCACCACACGCGACAAGATGTTCCACGGCCTCGACGACGAGACGTTCGAGTTCGTCCTCGACGCCAACCTGCGCACCTCCTTCCACACCACCCTCGCGGCGATGCCGTACCTGCGGGAGGTGGCCAAGGCCGAGATGAAGGCGAACGGCGGCCGTCCGCAGTACCAGCGCAAGATCGTGTTCACCTCTTCGGTCGCGGCCCTCATGGGCAACCCGGGCCAGGCGAACTACACCGTGGCCAAAGGTGGGCTCATCGCGCTCACCAAGACGCTCGCCCGCGAGCTCGGACCGTTCGGCATCAATGTCAACGCCGTGGCGCCAGGGTTCGTCGAGACCCGGCTCACCCAGGCCAAGTCCGAGGGTCAGGTGCACGGCATCCCTGAGGAGATGCGTCAGATGAGCCTCATGCTCATCGCGCTCGGCCGGTTCGGCCAGCCCGAGGACATCGCGAATGTCACCGCCTTCCTCTGCTCGGCCGACTCCGACTTCGTCTCCGGTGTCACGATTCCGGTCACCGGTGGCCAGCTCGGAGGTATGTGATGTCGACCAGGCAGACCCGAGAGAACTGGGGTACGTGATGGCGCTCAACCAGGGCTTCATCGGCCGCACCTACCCGCCGTCGGAGCCGTACGAGGTGGGTCGCGAGAAGATCCGCGAGTTCGCCACCGCGATCGGCGACCAGAATCCGGCGTACCACGACGTCGCGGCCGCGCGAGCGCTCGGCCACCGCGACCTCGTCGCGCCGCCGACGTTCCCCTTCGTCCTGACGCACCGGGCGATGGCGATCGCGATGTTCGACCCCGACCTCGGGCTCGACTACTCGCGGGTGGTGCACGGCGAGCAGCGCTTCTCGTATACGCGCCCGGTCGTGGCGGGCGACACCCTCGTGGTGCACCCCACGATCGAGAACATCCGCTCGGTGGCCGGGAACGATCTGCTCACGTTCCGGGGCGACGTCACCACGGCCGACGGCGAGCCGGTCGTGTCGGCCTGGTCGGTCATCGTCTCCCGCGGCACGGCGGAGGGCTGAGACATGGCCACGACGGTGCGCTACGGCGACGTGAGTGTGGGCGACCGGCTCCCGCCTGCCTCGTTCGGCCTGCAGCGGGTCCACCTGGTGATGTACGCCGGGGCCTCGGGCGACTTCAACCCCATCCATTGGAACCACCGCGTCGCCACCGGCGTGGGCCTGCCCGACGTCATCGCGCACGGGATGCTGACGATGGCCGAGGCGGTGCGCGTTGTCACCGACTGGGTCGGCGACCCCGCCGCGGTCGTCGAGTACGGCGTGCGGATGACCCGGCCCGTGGTGGTGCCCGACGACGACCGGGGCGCCACCCTCGAGGTCGCGGCCGTCGTCGCCGAGAAGCGCGACGACGGCACGGTGCGGGTCGACCTCACCGCGACCTCCGCCGGCTCCACCGTGCTGGGCCGGGCCCAGGCCGTCGTCCGCCTCGAGCCGTGACGCGGCGGGCGACCCGCACGTGCGGCTGAACCACGAGGTCCCTCTGGCCGAGCTGACCACCCTGCGCGTGGGGGGACCGGCGGCAACCGTCGTACGCGCCGAGTCGGACGACGAGGTGGTCGAGGCCGTCCGCACGGCCGACGACGCAGGCTCAGAGGTGCTCGTCGTCGGCGGGGGCAGCAACCTGGTCGTCTCGGACGACGGGTTCGACGGCACGGTCGTCCTCGTGGCCACCCGAGGGCTGGAGGCCCAGGACGAGACGTGCGCGGGCGCATGGGTGCGGATCGCCGCGGGCGAGCCGTGGGACGACGTCGTCGCGCTGGCCGTCGAGCGCGGCTGGAGCGGGGTCGAGGCGCTCTCGGGCATCCCGGGCGCCGCGGGCGCCACCCCCATCCAGAACGTGGGCGCCTACGGGCAGGAGGTGGGAGACACCCTCGCCCGCGTCGACGTGTACGACCGTTCGGCACGTGCTCGCCGAACGCTGGCCGTCGCTGACTGCGGCCTGACGTACCGGTCCAGCCGCTTCAAGGCCGAAGCGGGGCGATTTGTGGTGCTGGGGGTCACGCTGCAGCTGCCCCTCGCCAGCCTCGGCGCCCCCGTGCGCTACGCCGAGCTGGCCCGTGCGCTCGGCGTCGAGCTCGGTGTCCGCGCACCGGCCGCCGAGGTACGCGGTGCCGTCCTCGACCTCAGGAGAGGCAAGGCGATGGTGCTCGACCCCGACGACCACGACACCTGGAGCGCGGGGTCCTTCTTCACCAACCCGGTGCTCGAGGGGCCAGCCGCGGACGCGCTGCCCGCGGCCGCCCCCAGGTACCCCCAGCCCGATGGCCGGATCAAGACGAGCGCCGCGTGGTTGATCGAGGCGGCCGGGTTCTCCCGTGGCTACGCGGTGCGTCCAGGGGCTCCGGCCGCCCTGTCCAGCCGACACACGCTGGCGCTCACCAACCGGGGCGGCGCGACCACGTCCGACCTGCTCGAGCTCGCCAGGCACCTGCGCGACGGCGTGCGCAGCCGGTTCGGGATCATGCTGGAGGCGGAGCCCATCCTCGTCGGCTGCTCGCTGGACGTCACCCCCTCGACGGCCTGAGGTCCCCCCTGTCGGGCGGCTATGGCGGTCACAAGTCCCGGTGAAGTGGGGCCCTGTCGCCCTGCCCCCGACCCCCGCCGCACCGGCATGGTGGGTGTTGGCGGAGGAGGTGTGCCATGGGCGAACGGCTCGCACTGGTCCTGTTCTCGGGGACCGCGGACCGTCTCATGGCTGCGGCCGAACTGATCTCGGGGGCCGCCGCCGCGGGAGAGCGCGCCGACGTGCTGCTGATGCAGTGGGGCCTGCGGGCGTTCCGTCGAGCTGGGGCGATGGTGCCCGCGCCAGTCGACCCTGCGTACGGCGACGAGGCGCTGCACCTGCAGGCCCGGATGTCCGACACGGGTGAGCCCTCCTGGGTCGAGGTGCTGCGCGAGGCCCGCGAGATCGGTGAGGTGTGGGTGCACGCCTGCACCAGCGACCTCACGGCGGAAGGCCTGTGCCTCAACGACCTCGACCCACTCGTCGACGACGCGCTCGGGAGCGCGGCGTTCCTCGAGCGTACGGCCGGCGCGCGGCTGATCTTCGTCTAGCCGCCGGCACTCTGGGGGAACCGTTTCGGGCCACCGGCCCGGACGCCGTGACGACCCGCTGGCGCGGGGCGGGGGACCGCGTCAGCGGGCCTCGGCGAGCAGTGCTCCCATCCGCCTCACACCCTCGACGAGGTCGTCGTCGCCGAGCGCGTACGACAGCCGCAGGTAGCCTGGCGTGCCGAAGGCCTCGCCGGGCACGACGGCCACCTCTGCCTCGTCGAGGATCAGCCCAGCGAGCTCGGCCGACGAGGCCGCCACCCGGCCGCGGATCAGCCTGCCGAGCACGTGCTTGACCGACGGGTACGCATAGAACGCGCCCTCGGGCTCGGGGCAGGTGACTCCCGGGATCTCGTTCAGCATCCGCACCATGGTCTGGCGGCGGCGATCGAAGGCCGCACGCATCTGCGCCACGGCCTCGAGGTCGCCGCTGACGGCTGCGAGGGCGGCCATCTGCGAGACGTTCGCCACGTTGCTGGTGGCGTGCGACTGGAGGTTGGTGGCTGCCTTGACGACGTCGGTCGGGCCGATCATCCAGCCCACCCGCCACCCGGTCATCGCGTACGTCTTGGCCACCCCGTTGACCACGACGCAATGGTCAGCGAGCTCGGGTACGACCACGGGCATCGACGAGAACACGGCCGAGCCGTAGACGAGGTGCTCGTAGATCTCGTCGGTGACCACCCACAACCCCCGCGCTGCGGCCCAGCGGCCGATCTCGGCCACGGCCGCCGGCGGGTAGACGGCGCCCGTCGGGTTGGAGGGAGAGACGAACACGAGCACCTTGGTGCGGGACGTGAGCGAGCGCTCCAGCTGGGCGGTCGTGGCCCGGTAGCCGGACAGCTCGTCGGTCAGCACCTCGACGGGCACGCCCCCGGCGAGCCGGATCGACTCGGGGTAGGTGGTCCAGTACGGCGCCGGCAGGAGCACCTCGTCGCCCGGGTCGAGCAGTGCGGCGAAGGCGTTGTAGAGGGCCTGCTTGCCCCCGTTCGTGACCAGGACCTGCCCCGGGGACACCTCGTAGCCGGAGTCGCGCAGCGTCTTGGCGGCGATGGCGTCCTTGAGTGCCGGCAGCCCCCCCGCGGGGGTGTAGCGGTGCCACTTCGGGTCGCGGGCCGCGGCCACGGCGGCCTCCACGATGTAGTCGGGGGTGGGGAAGTCCGGCTCGCCGGCGCCGAAGCCGATGACCGGCCGGCCGGCGGCCTGCAGCGCCTTGGCCTTCGCATCGACGGCCAGGGTGGCGGACTCGGCGATGGCGCCGACGCGGCGGGAGACTCGATGGTGGCCCTCGGGCGAGCTCGTCATGGCGTCATTCTCACAGGCGGGCGTTCCCGGTGCGGAACGGGTTCCCGGGTCCCCGCTCGGGCCCGCGGGGTTCGAGGGCGGTTGGACCCGGGTGCCGCCCGGCACGTACACTCGGGGCTCCGGTGGCCCCTTCACCATTGCGCCAGCCTGCCCGCAGGCGGGCGTGGAAGGGCCCGAAGGGTCGTAGCTCAATTGGTAGAGCACCGGTCTCCAAAACCGGCGGTTGGGGGTTCAAGTCCCTCCGGCCCTGCACAGCACGTCCGTTCCACCCGCGTCACCCCGCATCGCCCCCCGCGGCCGAGGCCGCCCGACCTGCAGGAGAGCACGTGAGCGAGGCCACCGCCGCCGACGGCGCCGGCTCCGGCGCGTCCAAGGGCAAGGGCAGCGACAAACCCGGGCTCGGGGCCCGCATCTCGCTGTTCTACCGGCAGGTCATCGCCGAGCTGCGCAAGGTCATCTGGCCCACGCGCAAGGAGCTGATCACGTACACGTACGTGGTGATCGTCTTCGTCACCGCCATGGCCCTGTTCGTCGCGGCCCTCGATCTGCTGTTCGCCCGCGGTGTGCTGGCCGTCTTCGGCAGCCACTAGCACCCCACCCACGCCCCGACGTCCCCACGACCCTGGAGCCACCCCACGTGAGCGAGCCCACCACGCCCGAGGCCGAGACCACCGGCGCCCCTGCCGGCGATCCCTGGTCCGAGGCCGTCGCGAGCGCCGAGGGCGCCGACGAGACCGCGAGCGGCGTCACGTTCGAGGAGGTCGCCTCCGAGGAGGTCGTCGTCCTCGACGAGGGCGGCGAGGTCGAGGTCGTCGGCGAGAGCCACCTCGGGGTCATCGAGGTCGACGGTGAGCCCGTGGCCGTCGTCGAGGACACCGTGGTGGTCGAGGAGACCGCCGAGGGCGAGGTCGTGGTCGAGCACATCGTGGCAAGCGACGGCGAGGTCGTGGTGGACGAGACCGTCACCACCGACGGCGAGGTCGTGGTGGACGAGACCGTCACCACCGACGGCGAGGTCGTGGTGGACGAGACCGTCACCACCGACGGCGAGGTCGTGGTGGACGAGACCGTCACCACCGACGGCGAGGTCGTCATCGACGACGTCGTCGTGAGCGACGGGGAGACCGTCGTCGAGGACGTCGTCGTCACCGATGCCGACGGTGTGATCCTCGAGGTCGTCACCGAGGCCTCGCCGACCGAATCGGCGGATGGCGCCGGGGCTGAGCCGGCCGCCGCCGACGAGGACGACGACGCCGACCCGGTCGAGGCATTCCGTGAGGCCACGCGCACGGCTCCCGGCGAGTGGTACGTGATCCACTCGTACGCCGGATACGAGAACCGGGTGAAGACCAACCTCGAGAGCCGCATCACCTCCCTGAACATGGAGCACGAGATCTTCCAGGTCGAGGTGCCCATCGAAGAGGTCGTCGAGATCAAGAACGGGGTGCGCAAGCAGGTCAAGCGCAACAAGTTCCCGGGCTACGTCCTGGTGCGGATGGACCTCACCGACGAGTCGTGGGGCGCCGTGCGCCACACGCCGGGCGTCACCGGTTTCGTCGGCCACGGGCACCAGCCCGCTCCGCTCTCCCTCGACGAGGTCGTCGCCATCCTGGCCCCGAAGCCGGAGAAGAAGCCCGGTACCGCCCCCGAGAAGGCGGCCCCGCGCGTGGTCGACTTCGAGGTCGGCGACGCCGTCACGATCATCGAGGGGGCGTTCGGAACCATGCAGGCGACCATCTCGGAGATCAACCCCGAGGGCCAGAAGGTCATCGTCATGGTCGAGCTCTTCGGCCGTGAGACCCCGGTCGAGCTCACGTTCGCCCAGATCGAGAAGAGCTGACCCCACCCACCTCCCGCGGCCCGTCCGCGGGATGCACCACAACCCGGTAAGGACCCGAAGAATGCCTCCCAAGAAGAAGGTCTCTGGCCTGATCAAGCTCCAGATCCAGGCCGGGGCTGCGAACCCTGCTCCGCCGGTGGGCCCCGCCCTCGGCCAGCACGGCGTGAACATCATGGAGTTCTGCAAGGCCTACAACGCGGCCACCGAGTCGCAGCGTGGCCAGATCATCCCGGTCGAGATCACGGTGTACGAGGACCGTTCGTTCACGTTCGTGCTCAAGACGCCCCCGGCGAGCCGGCTCATCCTCAAGGCCGCCGGCCTGGCGAAGGGGTCGGGCGTGCCGCACACCACCAAGGTCGGCAGCATCAGCCGCGACCAGGTGCGCGAGATCGCCACGACGAAGATGCCCGACCTCAACGCCAACGACGTCGAGGCCGCCATGAAGATCATCGAGGGCACCGCCCGCCAGATGGGTGTCACCGTCACCGAGTGACGACGACCAGCCCCGGCAACACTACCGACCGACTGAACGACCAGGCGTCGACCGACGCCCGTGGGAGGGCCGCTGCGGCCCGCCGAACCACGACTGCGAGAGAAGGAACCACGCATGAAGCGCAGCAAGAAGTGGCGCGAGAGCGCTGCCAAGATCGACACCAACGAGGTGTACAGCCCGCTCAAGGCCGCCACCCTGGCCGCCGAGACCTCCTCGGCCACCTTCGACGCCTCTGTCGACGTCGCCATGCGACTCGGGGTCGACCCCCGCAAGGCCGACCAGATGGTGCGCGGCACGGTCAACCTCCCGCACGGCACCGGCAAGACCGCCCGGGTCCTGGTCTTCGCCAACGCTGACAAGGCCGAGGAGGCCCGTGCGGCCGGCGCCGACTTCGTCGGCTCGGACGACATGATCGAGAAGGTCGCCGGCGGCTGGACCGAGTTCGACGCCGCGGTCGCCACGCCCGACCTCATGGGCAAGGTCGGCCGCCTCGGCAAGGTGCTCGGCCCGCGCGGCCTGATGCCGAACCCGAAGACCGGCACCGTCACCATGGACGTCGCCAAGGCGGTGGAGGAGATCAAGGGCGGCAAGATCGAGTTCCGCGTCGACAAGCACTCGAACCTGCAGTTCACGATCGGCAAGGCTTCGTTCACTCCCGTCCAGCTCGCGGAGAACTACGCTGCCGCGCTCGACGAGGTCCTCCGGCTCAAGCCGGCCTCGTCCAAGGGCCGCTACGTCAAGACCGTGAGCTTCTCCTCGACGATGGGTCCTGGCATCCCGGTCGACCCGAACCGCATCCGGGCCGTGGCCTCCGACGACGAGGCCTGAGCCCCCGCGTCCTCCAGCCCCACCGGCACGCACGTCGGCCCGGTGAGGCCTCGCGCGGGCCGGCATGCCCGCCGGATCCGGTTGCCGGATCGTTCGGGCGCTTAGGACCCCCGGCGCGCCCGTATGTGCCCGCGGGATCCGGTTGCCGGATCGTTCGTGCGGTGAGCGCCGCCAGCGCCATGCGGGCCGCTGCGTGCCGGCGGACGCGGATGCCGGATCCTCCGGGCGCTTAGTGCCCCCGGCGGGTCCGTATGTGCCCGCGGGATCCGGTTGCCGGATCGTCCGGGCGCTTCGCGTCTGGCGGGGCGCGGCGACCCGGATCTACGAGGATTTGGCCGCCCGCCCCGCAGGCCGTACCCTGAAACCCGCCGAAGACCGTCGGTGCCGCCCGCCAGGGCGGCCTAAGGCCCCGTCACACCGGGCGCCGACGCAGGTGCCTGGATCGTCCGTCGCCTCTCAGGGCGGCTCACGCCCCGCGCATCTGCGTGGGGCGTTCGTCATGGGCGGGGGCGGTCCCCGACGCACGTACCGGAAGGAGTCCCATGGCGCGGTCCGACAAGGCGGCTGCCGTTGCCGAGCTGGCGGAGGAGTTCCGCAGCTCGAGCGCCGCCGTGCTCACGGAGTACCGCGGGCTCACCGTCGCGCAGCTCAAGACGCTGCGACGGTCGCTCGGGGCGAGCACGTCCTACGCCGTGGTGAAGAACACGCTGACCAAGATCGCGGCGAAGGACGCCGGGGTCGAGGGTCTCGACGACTTGCTGGCCGGGCCGAGCGCGATTGCGTTCGTGCACGGCGACCCAGTCGACGCGGCCAAGGGCCTGCGTGACTTCGCCAAGACCAACCCGCACCTGGTGATCAAGGGCGGCTACATGGACGGAAAGGTCCTGTCGCCCGCCGAGATCGCCACGATCGCCGACCTCGAGTCGCGCGAGGTGCTGCTGGCCAAGCTGGCCGGCGCGCTGAAGGCGAAGACGGCCCAGGCCGCCGCGCTCTTCCAGGCGCCACTGGCCAAGACCGCTCGCCTTGTCGAGGCGCTACGTCTCAAGGCCGAGCAGGACCCGTCGGTCATCGGTGGTGCTGGCACGCCGGCACCTACCGCCGAGGAGCCGGCTGCCGAGGCCGTCGCCGAGGCACCCGTCACCGACGACCCGCAGGCGGCACCCGCCGCCGACCAGACCCCGGCAGAGGCCCCGGCCGACGCCGAGGCGACCACGGACGTGGCACCCGCCGCGCCCGAGGCCGCCAGTGCCGAGGAGGAGACCTCCTCCGACGGCACCGAGGGCTGACGCCTTCACCCCCACAGGACGAGAGCGTCCGGCCCCCGGCCGGAGTCGAGATCGAAAGGAAACGCCACCATGGCGAAGCTGAGCACCGACGAGCTGCTCGACGCGTTCAAGGAGATGACCCTCCTCGAGCTGAGCGAGTTCGTGAAGCAGTTCGAAGAGACCTTCGACGTCACCGCTGCGGCCCCGGTGGCCGTGGCCGCCGTCGCCGCTGGCGTGCGGCGCCGGCGCGGCCGAGGTCGCCGAGGAGCAGGACGAGTTCGACGTCATCCTCGAGGCGGCCGGCGAGAAGAAGATCCAGGTCATCAAGGAGGTGCGCACGCTCACGAACCTCGGCCTCAAGGAGGCCAAGGACCTCGTCGACGGCGCGCCCAAGTCGGTCCTGGAGAAGGTCGCCAAGGACGCCGCGGAGAAGGCCAAGGAGGCCCTCGAGGCCGCCGGCGCCACGGTGTCCGTCAAGTAGGTCGCGACCACCCCGCACGCAGAGGGCGGGCGCCACGACCTCCGGGTCGGGCGCCCGCCCTCGTGCCGTGCGGCCGCCCGGAGCGCGTCGCTGCGCCGGCGCCGAACACCCTCGAGCGGCCGTCGGTGCTTGACTCCGCCCCGCTAAGCGGTCACCATCGAGGGGCGCACCGCCCTTCGGGGAGGCCGCCGCAGGACGAGGAACCTTCCGTACGTGATCCGGACGCTGTCGCCGGATGCCGATCGGGACTGGTTCGAGGGCCTGGGGCAGGATACCGAGGGGTTGACAGCGGCTGCCCATCTGGGTACGCTGCTGCTTTGCCCTGCCTGTCGACTCGTCTCAGACGAGAATTCTGGCATGGGCGCACACCGGCCGCTTCGCCCCGGAAGGACCGCCTTGGCCGCCTCGCGCTCTACTGACCGCCCCGTTCCTGGCCCCACCCGCATCTCGTTCGCGAAGATCCGCGAACCTCTGGAGGTTCCGAACCTCCTGGCGCTGCAGACCGATTCCTTCGACTGGCTGCTCGGCAACGACGCCTGGCGCGACCGCTCCGTCGGCCGTGACGATGTGCCCCAGCAGTCCGGCCTCGAGGAGATCTTCGAGGAGATCAGCCCGATCGAGGATTTCAGCGGCACCATGTCGCTGAGCTTCCGCGACCACCGCTTCGAGCCCCCGAAGTACTCCGTCGAGCAGTGCCGCGACAAGGACTTCACTTACTCGGCGCCCCTGTTCGTCACTGCCGAGTTCATGAACAACGAGACCGGCGAGATCAAGAGCCAGACCGTGTTCATGGGCGACTTCCCGCTCATGACCGACAAGGGCACCTTCATCATCAACGGCACCGAGCGCGTCGTGGTGTCGCAGCTGGTGCGCTCACCCGGCGTCTACTTCGAGCGCACGCTCGACAAGACCTCGGACAAGGACGTCTACGTCGCCAAGATCATCCCGAGCCGGGGCGCCTGGCTCGAGTTCGAGGTCGACAAGAAGGACATGGTCGCCGTCCGGGTCGACCGCAAGCGCAAGCAGCCGGTCACCGTGCTGCTCAAGGCGCTGGGCTGGACCACCGAGCAGATCACCGAGCGCTTCGGCCAGTACGAGTCGGTCATGGCCACCCTGGAGAAGGACCCGACCGGCACCCAGGACGAGGCGCTGCTCGACATCTACCGCAAGCTGCGCCCGGGCGAGCCCCCCACGGTCGAGGCGGCCCGCACGCTGCTCGACAACTTCTACTTCAACCCGAAGCGCTACGACCTCGCAAAGGTCGGCCGCTACAAGGTGAACAAGAAGCTCGGCACCGACCGGCCGCTCACCGACACCACCCTGACGATCGACGACATCGCCGCGACGATCGAGTACATCGTGCGGCTGCACGCCGACCTCACCGACGTCGAGACCCCCCGTGGCACGCTGCGCTGCGAGACCGACGACATCGATCACTTCGGCAACCGCCGGCTGCGCACGGTGGGCGAGCTCATCCAGAACCAGATCCGCACGGGTCTGTCCCGGATGGAGCGCGTCGTCAAGGAGCGGATGACCACGCAGGACGTCGAGGCCATCACGCCGCAGACCCTGATCAACATCCGGCCCGTCGTCGCCTCCATCAAGGAGTTCTTCGGCACGAGCCAGTTGTCCCAGTTCATGGACCAGACCAACCCGCTGGCCGGCCTCACCCACAAGCGGCGCCTCTCCGCGCTCGGTCCGGGCGGCCTCTCGCGCGAGCGGGCCGGCTTCGAGGTCCGCGACGTGCACCCGTCGCACTACGGCCGGATGTGCCCGATCGAGACCCCCGAGGGTCCCAACATCGGGCTGATCGGCTCGCTGTCCACCTTCGCCCGCATCAACGCGTTCGGGTTCGTCGAGACCCCGTACCGCAAGGTCACCAAGGGCAAGGTCACCGACCAGATCAACTACCTCACCGCCGACGAGGAAGACCTCCACGTCATCGCGCAGGCGAACGCACCTCTGAACGACGACGGTTCGTTCGCCGAGGCCCGCGTCCTCGTGCGCACCAAGGGTGGCGAGGTCGAGTACATCCCTGGCATGGACGTCGACTTCATGGACGTCTCTCCGCGCCAGATGGTGTCCGTGGCTACGGCCATGATCCCGTTCCTCGAGCACGACGACGCGAACCGCGCGCTCATGGGATCCAACATGCAGCGCCAGTCCGTCCCGCTGCTTCGCAGCGAGGCACCGCTGGTCGGCACCGGCATGGAGTACCGCGCCGCTGTCGACGCCGGCGACGTCATCACTGCTGAGAAGGGCGGCGTGGTCACCGAGGTGTCCGCCGACACCATCACCGTGATGAACGACGACGGCACCAGCACCACCTACGCCGTGCACAAGTTCCGCCGGTCGAACCAGGGCACGTGCTACAACCAGCGGCCCCTGGTCAAGGAAGGCCAGCGGGTCGAGGTCCGCCAGGTCATCGCTGACGGTCCCTGCACCGACGAGGGCGAGATGGCTCTCGGGCGCAACCTGCTGGTGGCGTTCATGCCGTGGCAGGGGCACAACTACGAAGACGCGATCATCCTGAGCCAGCGTCTCGTACAGGACGACGTGCTCTCCTCGATCCACATCGAGGAGCACGAGGTCGACGCGCGCGACACCAAGCTGGGCCCCGAGGAGATCACCCGCGACATCCCGAACGTGGGCGACGACGTGCTGGCCGACCTCGACGAGCG